>CAYMYJ010000020.1:0-33543 GCA_964394615.1 uncultured Bradymonadales bacterium
CGCCCGGCAGGACTCGAACCTGCGACCCACGGCTTAGAAGGCCGTTGCTCTATCCAACTGAGCTACGAGCGCGTGCCGGCTAATTATCAGATGCTGGTCGGGAACTCAACTTGCGTTGACCTGCGTATGTCTTGTTGGTGGCCATGCGGGCCGCTCAAGGTTGCCCGACCGCCACCCACTCCAGACAAATGCTTGCGGTTCCACCTGTATTTTTCGCCTTGAGGGTCACTTTCTGGGAAGCCGGCATTCGAAACGGGCGGCCGGAATCAATTTTTTGGGTCTTTCCTTTCGAAGAAATCTCCATGGTTACTGTTCGATCGAGCGTCGCCAGGCCCTTGAGGGTCAACGTTCCTGGTGGAACCTCCACCGACAAAACAGTCTCTCCGCGGTCAGGAACACCAAATCTCATGCACGACGAATTCGTTGCGCCGTCCCAGTCCAAGCGTGGTTTCAGGTCGGACTCCAAACAGCCCACGCGTGGATTTCGTGAGAACGGCCGAACGCAGTATGGCTCAGGGGTCCACGACATCGAATCGGGCTGCACATGGTGCAGGACTTTGAGAACCTTCGTTCCCTCAGGTTCGTCTTTTGACCAGTAGGTGTTCAACGCACGTTGGCCTGTGACGTAGAGGAAGACCGCACTGCCGGCGAACACCACAACGGTCAGCACGACGATGATTCCATCGATGACGCGAAGGGTTGGCGTGACCGGGAGACCTCGACTTCGGAGGAGAACGAAGACAAAAAGGGCAATCAATGTGGCAACGGCAAACCAGAAGCACAGGATTTCTAACCTTGAGTCATGAAACTCGAGTCGAATGACACCGTTCTGAAGATTCGATATCCGGGAGAACTTCCAACCGCCGTGTCTCGCGAGCACAAAGGGGCGTTCACTGCCGTCGGGCATGATTGCTTTCCATTTGGAATGGGGGCCGTGGAGAATTTCAAGTTGGGATTTTTCGTTGACGCCTTTCAGGACGAGCACGCGTGTCATCGGGCTCCATGACTGGACTTCGACTTCTCCCGGTCCTTCAATGCGGATGGGATACTCTGCGATGTCCCCCTCCAGCCGGTAGAGCACATAGGGAGGTGCCCGCATGATTTCTTTGGAGCCATCGATCGATGCTGGGCTATGCGAGATAATCCATCGAACGCCGAGCGCTCGAAGTGTCGGGAGGTCTTTGCCTGCATTGGAGTAAAGAAAAGACTGCGTCGGTGGCACTACCGTGGCGACATAATCCAGGTCGGCTTTGGCAATGGCGATGAGTGGAAGCTCAGAGTCTTCTCCTCGATCACGCCAGAAGGCGACACGACCGGTAGACGTTTTTGCCTCGGATTTAAGGGCAACAGTCAGCGCTTCGATGGTCTTGCCTAGACCCGCTTGCGCCTCGTGAAGGGGGCGTGCTGCGGGAGTTGGTGCGAGGACGTCTGCAGTTAAGAGCAAGCCACTAAGCATCGGGGCTGCAGCCAGCCACACCAGGGTCGGCGATTTCGAACCGGGAGTCACGCTGCGCAACCCGTTCGCAACAACGGCAGCACCAACCCCAGTCATCACGAACCAAAATGGCTTCGCGGTGAGCACAAAACGTCTCCACATCAGGTCCGGGAGACCTTCCCATCGACCGAGTTCAAACCCCGTCAGCAGGTCCATGGATTGAAGCACTGTGAACCAAACGGCCGCAGCCAACACAACGATTCCCATCGCTCGTCGCTGGCGCATCAGAGCCAGAAGGCCCACAAATGCCAAGCCGCCGAACAGTGCCGCCGAGTTTTCGAAAATGACGCCCGACCACCAATGCGTGGCCAATTCGAGCAACGGGGTTCCAGAGGCCCTGTATTCTCCAACGTTGGCGCGACCCACGATCATGTGAATCATCCAGCCCGCTGCGATGATTGCGCCCAGAACATGAGCCAAAACTACCCAAACCAGGCTGCCTTTGCGCTCCTGTCCCGCAAGAATCAGAGCCAGCACGGGCGCGAAAAGCATGAAGTTCAGAGCGTTCATGGGATGCATCCAAACCGCCACTCCAACGACGATGGAGGCGGTCGCTAATCGTCGCGACGTGGGGTTTTCCCAGAGGCTTACCAGCGCCCAAAGGGCGAGCAGAAAAAGCACGGAGGCAAACCACTGAGGCCATACCGCGTGAAACATGCTGTAGACCCATCCGCCTTCCCGATCGGTGCCGACATCAAGTAGAAAGGCAGCGCTTGCTAGCAGTGCCGCAAAGCGGCTTTCGGGCATCACTTTTTGTGTCACAGTGGCCACCGCCCACGCCCCCGTGAACCAAACGAACCAGATCGACAACGCGTAACACGCGCCGGTAGGCAACAGGCCAAAAGTCAGGATTTTTGGAATCGTCGGGAGTAGATAAACAAGCGTGCCATAGCTGTCGCCGAAAGGTCTCCCGGTCGCGATGCGGTCAGTCCAGCCAAAGATGTGGCCCGACTTTAAGAGCTCCCAAAAAACTTCCGTATTCAGAAAGTGGTTGGCGTGATCTTGGGAGACTGGGAGTTCAAATGGCACTGGCCACATCACTGCCGAGGTCATCAAGACGAGAGTCAGAAAGAATAGAACTCGTCCAAGAATCGCACGTTTTCGCTCACTGATTCGTGCTTTGAACGTCGGGGTCCACAACCTCAGCAATTGTTCGATTCCATATCCAGTTGCAGCGACGCAAAGAAAGACCGGAAGGATCGAAAGACCGGAAGACATCGCCCAGAAGGTAGCGGCGAGGGCGATTAAGAGGACGAAGACGGTGGTCGGCAGGGCCCACATCAGAAACAAGACCGAACGGCCGCAACAACGCGGTGTTTTTCCTCGTCCGTGAGGTTTGAGCCGGAAGGCAGGCAAAGTCCAAACTCAAAAAGTTCGTCGGCGACTTCTCCGCCCACAACCTCGTACCCAGAGTAGAGTGGTTGAAGATGCATGGGCTTCCAAACAGGCCTCGCCTCGATATTGAGTGATTCGAGGTGGGTGCGAATGGTCTCCCGGTCCGAACCACCGGCTGCCGGGTTGACCGTCAAACAGGTAAGCCAACGCGTGTGTCGTCCCCACTCGGCCTCAGGTTGAAACGTCACTCCAGGTAAGTCTGCCAGACTCTCAACATAAAAATCGAAATTTGCGCGTCGCTGCAGGACTCGTTCTTCGAGAACCTGAAGCTGTCCGCGGCCAATTCCCGCAAGGACATTGGACAATCGGTAGTTGTATCCAATTTCGGTGTGTTGGTAATGCGGCGCCGGATCTCGGGCTTGAGTGGCCAGCTTTCGTGCGCGAGCAATCGCGTGCTCGTCGTCGCTGACGAGCATACCTCCACCACTGGTGGTGATGATTTTGTTGCCGTTGAACGAAAAAATCCCCATATGACCGAAAGAACCGGGAGACCTTCCTCGGTAGTCTGCTCCAAGAGCTTCGGCCGCGTCCTCGATGACCATGACTCCATGGGCACGGCATGTCTCCATGATGGGATCCATGTTCGCCGTTTGCCCGTACAGATGAACCACCATGACCGCTTTGGGCAGCCGATTGACCTTTGCTCTTTGTTTGAGAAAACCGTCGAGGAGTTCTGGATCGAGATTCCAAGAATCCTTCTCGCTGTCGATAAAAACCGGCGTGGCACCGATATAACGAATCGGATTTACACTGGCCACGAAGGTCAAACTCGAAACAACGACTTCGTCTCCGGGTTCGACACCGGCGATGAGCAAGGCCAGATGCAAGGCTGCCGTACCGGAGCTAAGTGCGGCTGCGTATTGGCTGCCGACTCGGTCGGCAAACTCTGCTTCAAACGCGTCAACATTGGGGCCAAGGGGGGAAAGCCAATTGGTTTCGAACGCCTCGCGCACGAATTCCTGTTCCTGCGAACCCATATGTGGCGACGACAAGTAAATACGAGGTGTTTTTGTCATGTCCATTCCTTACGCCGGACCAACCACATCGTCTAGTGGACAAGGTGATGTCAGTGGTTGAGAGGGTAGAATCATGATCTTGTTTGGCACAACATCATGTTTCAATCTCCGCGTGTTTCTGTTTGGTGCAAAGATCCTCTAGTTCTGTTCCCATTCTCTGAGTCGCTCGAGGATTTCGTCATCTACCGCGTGGGGCAATCCTTCGATTTCGACATAAGTTGGAGTGATTCCGCGTTGGATCAATTCGTCTCGAACGGCGTGGGCGCGGTCGACCAAGATCACCTGATCAGCCGATCCGTGCGCCATGAAGACCTTGGGGAACGACTTGGAGTCTGTCTTTGGAGGCAGTGGACCTGCACCGCTTAACACGACCACTCTTGAGACGAGGTCGGGGCGAAGCAGACCAATATATAGGCTAAGCATCCCGCCTTGAGAAAAGCCCATGAGCTGCACAGGAGTGTTTTCGTGTTCCAGTTCCTTGATGACCTGCTCGGCGGCAAGGGCGACCTTTTTATCGTCGTACTTCGACCCTTCGTTTGAGAACGAGACAGGAAACCAGGCGTAGCGACCGGTGGTCATCACGATCGGCGCGCGATACCCAACAAGTGTTCCCTTCAAGGCTGCTCGGCGGGCCAGCCCGCCCATATCTTCCTCGTTGGAGCCATAGCCATGCAGGAAAACCGTTGTCAGCCCTTTGTCCTCTTGAAACACCGAACGCAACAAAACATTTTTTGAGGTCTTCCGGTCCTCTGGTAACTTCGTGTCCTCTGGTGACTTCGTGTCCTCTGGCGAGGTCTTCCGGTCATGGATTTGGGTCTGTGGAACCACAGCAGACGAAGATAAAGAGACGACGTCACAGGCCAAAAGGAGGCAGGCCGGCACGAGGATTGCTAAGTACTTGATCATAGAAAATGCGCGTCGGTATTTGGATGGCTGATACGCCAATATGATAGGAGAATGACATGATCCGATGGATAAGTGGAGTAACTTTGATCGCGATAACGATGGCGTCCATGGACGCTTTCGCCGGCTGCTTCGAAG
This sequence comes from uncultured Bradymonadales bacterium, assembly GCA_964394615.1. GTDB lineage: Bacteria > Myxococcota_A > Bradymonadia > Bradymonadales > Bradymonadaceae > JBFFMO01. Next base: position 4,948 of record CAYMYJ010000020.1, read on the forward strand.
ACACCGAGATTGACAGTGCGGTCATCGAAGTACTCCCGGAGTCAGATTGTCTTTTGCTCGACGTTGTTGGGAATGAGTGCACTGGCGGAGCCATTCTGGAGGTAACCAATAATTGTCCGGAAGTCTTCACGCCGAACTGTGAATCATGCTCGGACATTTTGGCGGGTGAAGTCGGTCAAATCGCGATGCCCCTTGAGGATTCAGAAGAGATGACTCATGTGCTCCAAGCATCGCTTGGTGAACAAGATATCAAGATTTCCGTCACCTACAGCGGTCGAGTTACAAATACCTATGAAGGTTGCTCCTCCGCCGGGGCGTCCCCACTGTCGTTTCTTGCCCTTTTGGTGGGAGCGTTTGGTCTTCGACTCCGACGTCGTCGCGGTTGAGTTTGCGGGATTCACGTGCGATGTTTTCTCGGTCTAGAACTGACCGGGAGACCTCATGACATTGCCGCTGCCTATACCCCATGTTTTTACACCGTCCGATCGTTCAGCCGGTGACTTGGATACCTTGAAGCCACTTTACGAGTCGTTGGCCGCCATGCCGATCGACACGAAGGAGGGCCTCGATAGTTTCCTGAAAGCGTGGAATGAATTCGAGGCGTGGATTGGTGAGCATGTTCGTCTTGCTCAGTTGGCGACTCAGGTGGACACAAAGGACGAGGTCGCGCAGGAACACTGGATGCACCTCGTTGCCAATGTTCTTCCGATACTCAGCCAATGGGACGACTTTCTCGGGAAGCGGTTGCTTGCATCCAAGGCCCTTGAGTCGATCGAGAAGACGCCATATCAACCCTATGTGCGCCAGGTTAAACGAGGCGTTGAGTTGTTTCGGGAGAAAAATATCCCGCTCCACACCCGTGAGAGCGAGCTCGAAAATGACTACAACAAAATTTCGGGGTCTTGGCTCACTGAATTCCGCGGTGGCTCCCATACACGTTCCGGCATGATGCAGTTCCTCGTCAGTCCTGACCGGGAGACCCGATCGGAGGCTTGGACTGCGCTGGCCCAGACCACACAGAAAGACGCGGACGCACTTGATGACATCTGGGAGAAGTTGTTTGAGGTGCGTGCCGAAGTTGCTCATAATTGCGGATTCGAGAATTACCGCGACTATATTTTTGCCGCGAAGATGCGGGATTACTCTCCCGATGCATGTTTCGCGTATCACGAGTTGATCGCCGAAGAGGTCGTGCCCGTTGCCAACGAGGTCAACGAAATGCTTCGTGGTCAGCTGAATTTGGATTCATGGCGGCCATGGGACACGATGGCAGACCCGACTGGCGGAGAGCCTCTCCGACCGTTTCAGACGGCAGAGCAGCTGCAGGATGGCGTTGAACGCATGATGCGGCGACTCGATCCTGAGCTTGGCGGGCATTTTCATGACATTCGTGCCCATCAAGACCTCGAGAGTCGTCCTGGCAAGTCACAGGGTGGCTTCATGATGACGCTCCCGATGTCACAGCGGCCTTTCATCTTCATGAACTCCAGCGGGATGCACAACGATTTGGTGACGATGCTGCACGAGGCAGGTCACGCGTTTCATTTCCTGCTTTCGGCCCATAATCGCCCCATGGCTGGTACTTCAGTTCCGATGGAATTCAACGAAGTCGCAAGCATGTCAATGGAGTTGTTGCACTACGACACGTTGGATGAATTCTACGGCAAGGACGATCGCAAGCGTGCGATCCATCAGCATTTGCGCAGAATTCCGGGCCTCTTGGTCTCCGTTGCCCGCGGCGATGCATTTCAGCAGGCTTTGTATACAAAGCCCAATCATACGCGCGCTGAACGGCACGCGGAATGGCTGGCTCAGGAGAATAGGTTCTCGACTGGAATTGACTGGACTGGAATCGACCCGGAATTACGAATGAAGGGTTGGCACTCGATTCTTCATTTCTTCGTCGTGCCCTTCTATTACATCGAGTACGGCTTTGCTCAGCTCGGGGCACTTCAGGTCGCCATGAACGCGGATCGCGATCCAGGCAATGCTCTAAAGCTGTATCGCGAAGCGCTGACACTCGGGCCGCAGGCGGACACAGCAGGCCTGTATCGCGCCGCTGGAGCCGAATTTGTTCCCACGCGCGAGAAAGTCCGGGAGTTGATGAACTGGGTTCGAAAGGGCTTGGAGCTCTGAGCTAATCGCCCCCGCGTCGGCGTCGTGCCCAGTTTTCGATGTTCTGTTGCCGGCCACGCGCCACGCCCAACGCTCCATCGGGCACGTCGTTTGTAATTACGCTTCCCGCACCGACGTAGGCGCCCTCACCGATCGTGACAGGGGCCACAAGTGCGGTGTTTGAGCCGACGAATGCGCCTGCACCGATCGTCGTCTGGTTTTTGTTCTTGCCGTCGTAGTTGCAGGTGATTGTCCCTGCTCCCACATTGGCTTTAGCACCAACCGTCGCATCCCCAAGATAGGTCAGGTGACTGGCTTTGGCGCCGTCTCCAAACGAAGTCTTCTTGGTTTCGACAAAATTTCCCACACGACAATTCTTGCCCAACGTTGATTCAGGGCGAAGGTGCGCAAACGGTCCGATTGCACTGCCGTCGCCCACGGTGCTGCTCGTGATGACGCAATAGGGCTTGATATGAACGTGCGCCCCGAGTTCAGCATCTTGCAGAACGGAGCCGGATTCGATGACGGTTTCCGGTCCCACTTGAGATGAGCCACGAATGATGACTCCCGGATGTAAAATGACGTCCGAAGACAGACGTACACCGGCGTCGATGAATGTATTGTTGGGGTCGATGAACGTGACTCCTTCCAACATCCAGGCGTGGTTGATTTGCTCACGTGCAAAACTTTCGGCTTCGGCGAGATCAACGCGGGTATTAACACCCTGAATCTCCGACACGTTTGGAATAGGCCACCCAAATACGTCACCCTTCTGTGCAGCCACGGCGATCAAATCAGTCAGGTAATACTCACCGGCAGCATTGGTGGGTGGTGACGAACATAGGCGTGCGAGTTCAGCGTTCAGGAACGAAGATTCAGCCAGATAACAACCCGCGTTGATCTCCGGAATTTCTCGCTCAAGCTCGCTCGCGTCCTTAAATTCAACGATTTTCTCAACGAAGCCATCTTCGTTTCGCACCACGCGCCCATAACTTGACGGGTCGTCGAGCTTGGCCGTGATCATTGAAAATTTGTGAACACCCGAAATTTCGATAAATAATTTCAGAGTTTGGGGTCGCAAATTTGGAACGTCACCAGACAGAATCAGTGTTCGTGCTGGTCCATTCTCGAGAGCGGGAGTGGCGCTCCATACGGCGTGACCGGTACCGAGTTGTTCCGTCTGATCGACGACGACAACTTTGTCGCCGTAGCGCAGCTGTAGCCAAGTCTCAACGGTCTCCTTCTGGTGACCAAGGATCACGACCGCACGAGAGGCTCCCGCGTTGAGCGCCGAATCAATCACATGACCGATCATTGGCAGTCCTGCGACCTCGTGCAGCACCTTGGCTCGGTCGGATTTCATACGGGTGCCCTTGCCTGCGGCAAGGATGAGCGCCTGAAATTCCGTGTTCATTTTTTTGCGTCCTTGGTTCGTTTCTTGGGCGGCGCGATTTCAGCGATCTCAGCGACTTCTGCTGCTGTGGAACTCTCTTCGAGTTGCTCCTGCAGATGACTTGCGAATCGCGAATGGAACTGAATTTCCTGCGCGACGTGGGGCGCATGTTCAGTCATGGGTTCGCCTTGGTCCTTGGCGAACTCCGCGACGAGATCGTCGAAAGTTTCCACGGCCATCGCCATGACTGTGCGCTTTTTGCGGTAAGGCATGAAGCTGGATTTAAAGCCGTCGATCATGAGTCGTCGCAGATCGCCCACTCCGAGATTGAAGTGCTCGACCGCTCGCCAGTACTCTTCAGTCACCGTCGTGTCGGTCACCAAACGGTTGTCCGTGTTGATGCTGCAACGGATTCCGTACGACATGTAGAAGGGGAGTGGATGGGTGTCGAAGCTGTCGCAAGCTCGTGTCTGCACATTGCTGGTAAGGCAGATTTCAAGCGGGATTCGGTGATCGTTTACAAAATTGAGCAAATCACCGTCTTCGCGAAGTCGTGTTCCGTGTCCAATTCGATGTGAGCCACAGACGTGAATCGCCTGATGAACGCTTTCGGGTCCGTAGGCTTCGCCCGCATGAATGGTGAGGTTGACGTTGTTGTTTCGAATCAAGTCGAAGGCAGCCTGATGGTCTTTGGGAGGATTATCTGCCTCGGCACCAGCGAGGTCGAACCCAACAACTCCCCGATGTTTGAATGCAACGCACAACTCGGCGAGTCGCAGAGACGATTCGGGCGTGATGTGTCGAATGCCGCAGATGATCTGCCCGCTCATCAAGCCATATTCACGTTTGGCGGCGCGAAGTCCCTCGGCTACTGCCTCAACGATAACTGGGAAACTCAAACCTTTTTGCGTGTGAAGCAATGGGGAGTATCGAACTTCCATGTACTTAACGTTTTCTCGCGCGGCATCTTCGCCGAGTTCAAATGCTGCGCGGTAGAGTGCCTCTTCCGTCTGGAGCACACTGAGCGTGACGTCAAACGCCTTGAGGTAATCTTTCAAATCTTCGCAAATGGCGCCCATGCGGATAGCCGAGGCGAGCTCGGCTTCGGTCGAGGCGTTGTTGGGAAGCTGAACGCCTTGTTCCTTTGCTAGGTCCAAGATGGTCTTAAGTCGAAGACTTCCGTCTAGGTGGACGTGAAGGTCGGTCTTTGGCATTCGTTCAATAAATTCGCGCGTCACTTTCATCGTGGTCCTCTCATCAATACAGATGCGTTCTTCTAGCACTTTGTCGTTGAAACGGCCATACCATGAGGGCCGAACTGGTCATGACCGGTAGACCTTCACCTAGACGGTCGTTGTCGCGACCGGTAGACCCGAAATGACCGATAGACTTGGTAATTAAGAAACCTCTTTCACCGTCGCTCACCCACTTCACGACCGGTAGAACTCCTGTCACTGGATTGACAATGAAAACGCCAAAAACCGTTTCGACATCAGATCTTAATCGAGCCAGTCACTTTGAATTCTACAGCAAATTCGGATGGCCTTGGATTGATATTTGTGCGCTGGTCGACGTCACCGATGCCCTAGATGCGGGCAGAGAACGAAATGTCGGCGTGTTCGCGTCGTGTTTGTTCCAGGTCATGAAAGCAGTGAATTCAGTCCCAGCTCTCCGGTTGCGAATCGAAGGTGACGTAATCGTGGAACACGATTCATGCAGCCCATCATTCACCGTTAAAGGGCAAGATGATCTCTTCAATTTCGCATGCGCCGAGTGGAGTGATGATTTGGTGACCTTTGCTTCTCGTGTGACAAAATCGTCTAAAATGGCTTCCAAGCAGCGGACCTTAGATCTTTCAAATGATGAGCGGGGCGATCTCGTGTTTGTCACATGTCTGCCCTGGCTGGACTTCACATCGATCCATCATCCACGACCGCTTGGAAGTCAGCCAGACTCCACACCGCGAATTGCTTGGGGAAAGCTCAGTGAATGTCCGGCAGGTAGGAAGTCCATGCCGTTGTCGATATCTGTTCATCATGGCCTAGCTGACGGCGTTCATATTGCAGAGTTCCTCAGCAAAATTTGACGTCACGCTATGATTTTCCGTCTCGTTCATCTTGCGAAATGCCTTTCGAGCGAGTGTTGTCGTTTGCTGCCAATCTGGGCAGAACTAGCGCTAGCAAATGCGGATCGCCAATGCGTACTGCTCCAGTCTTTACACCCATGACTCGCTTCATTCGAAGGGTTCCTGGAGGAAAGACCACAGCAGATTCTCCATTTCGCAGCGCGGCCAAACACGCGGAATGGGCGATTTCAAATAGACGTTGGTATTCGAGGGCACGTGCGGCCCGGCGTTTGTTGTTGCATGAAAATCGAGGGTTCATGTTCATCTTATTACCTTTCGTTTGGGTGTAAGAATTGGCAGGGGTTTGATTACAGTCATTTCCGTACTTGCTACCTACGACTGGTCCAGTGCGTTTTTGGCGATATTTGGCCTCGAGTTCAGCGATCTTCTGCTCAATTAAACGTCGAGCACGGTCGATGCCTAGATGAGCGAAGCCTGGTGGTGGGGCTGGCGTGAACTCCACGAACTCGGGCATCGTCTTTCCGCAGTTATCGGGGCGAACAAATCGCATTTTTTGCCCCCAGTGTTTTGGTAGAATCATGAAACCAGACCAATCATCTACGCGGTCGACAAGGCCAGCAGCCACGGCATTCAGCGCCGTGTAGAGCGTCTTCTCCAGCACGGTCTCGACGTCCAACAGAGCACAGTCTCCTGGCTCTCTTGAGTCCCAGAAGTTCTCACTACGATCGAGTTGCCGATTGCGTTTTCGCGCCAGATTGGAGTGGAATTGCTGCATGAATTTCGATCGTTCACCATGAGTGTCGGTGTAGACATAGTGAACGTGATTACTCATCGCGATGGCAGTATGGACCACACAGCCACTACTCAGCAGGGCTCGACCAAACATGTATCCGACGAGTTCAGATGTGTCGTTCCCGAGTAAGAACTTGCGCTGGGTGCAACGCCGAGTGGCAAAAACGACTTGTCCTGGCAGATGTCTCTTGGGCCGAGTCATTATGGTCTCCTTTGGATCAACCTTTCATGATGGGTTATCGGTCAATACCTAGGAAATGTTGCGAAATAGATTCTTGGAGAAAGAATTGTTTTAAAAAACAACTGCTTGAATGGTTTTCCTTGCGATGACGAAATTGGTGCACACGTTGACCCGCATGGAAAATCAAAATGAGATGCGCCCGTTAGCGGCCGAACTCCCGAAGCACCCATTATCGGCAGGACTCCCGGACCGCGACGAGTCAGCGATGCGACAGTTCGTCAGTGGACTCAGCATTCCGTTACGGTCGGCACGGTTTCTGATGAAAAACCGGGGTCTTTGGCCTCTTGCTGCAATTCCTGCGGCGTTGAGTTTCGCAGTGTTCGTGGTTGTGGCTACGGCACTTGTTTTCCAGGGCAACGCCCTCTTGGTTTACCTGTGGGCGAAACCGGAAGACTGGCTCGTCGTGTTTTGGTGGGCCACGAGGATCCTAATGGTTCCGGTAGTGCTTCTCATCACGTATTTTTTTACGCTTATGATATCGGCGGTCGTCGCAAGCCCGGCAAACGATCGTCTAGCAATGAGAATCGAGGAAATCATCATCGGAAACCCGCGTGGTTCGGATGACTCCTTGAACGTCGTTGTTTCCGGAGTCGCCCGCGGAGCCTTTCAGGCGGCCGCCAATTTAGGGATTCTGGTCGTGCTTATGACCCCCATCTTCCTACTCAACGTGATTCCTGGCGTGGGAAGCGTCATCGCGAGTGTTTTGGGGGCGTTGGTGGCTTCTTTCTTCATCGCTCTCGACTATACGGACTGGACACTTGAACGTGAGAGGTATGGCTGGAGAGACAAGTGGCGTGGGATTTGGAGCAGTCGTCATCTGGCTCTGGGTTTTGGGTTGGGAACAAGTCTGTTGATGTGGATCCCGGTCGTAAATTTCCTGAGCATGCCGATTGCGGTCGTGGGTGGGACGTCGCTGGCGCTTGAAATCAAGGCGAGAGAATTGTCTCGGTGAGACCGGAAAGCGAACCGGGGAGACCGGTAGACCTGAAAAGCGAACCGGAGAGACCGGCAGACCTCGAACCTCGAGCCGGAGAGACAGGCAGACCCGAACCGGAGAGACCGGCAGACCTTAGTCGGAGGGCGGCGGTCATTCGATCACTTGGCCGATTGAACTTGCAGCTGACCCAAAACGAAAGCGTACTCGAAGGCGGTTTCCTGCAAGTAGTCATATCTTCCGGATGCCCCGCCATGTCCCGCCCCCATATTAGTTTTGAATAATAGGGGGCTTGAACCGGTGTTGAGGGTCCTCAGCTTAGCCACCCATTTTGCCGGTTCCCAGTATTGAACTCGTGGGTCGTTGAGGCCAGCTGTGATCAACATGGCTGGGTAGTCTTGCGCTTTGACGTTGTCGTAGGGGGAGTACGAGAGCATGTAATCAAAATATGTGCGATCCGCGGGGTTGCCCCACTCTTCCCATTCAATGACAGTTAGCGGGAGTGTGGAATCCGACATGGTGTTCAAGACATCCACAAACGGGACACCGGCGACGGCTGCCTGGAAAAGGTCAGGTCGCATATTGACCACCGCACCGATTAACATCCCTCCTGCACTCGATCCTTCAATTGCCAGTAGATCCTTGTTCGTAACGTCTGACTTCTCTAGGAACTCTGCGCAGGCGATGAAATCTGTGAAGGTGTTTCGTTTTTGGAGGAGCTTCCCAGTTTCGTACCAATTTCGTCCCATGTCTCCGCCGCCACGAACATGTGCGATGGCGAAAACGACACCGCGATCAAGCAGAGAGATTCTCGACGAGCTGAAATACGGATCGTAGCTGATGCCGTAGGCGCCGTAGCCAGTCATATAAACCGGTGCCGGTCCTGAATCACGCGCCCCTTTGCGGTAGACGAGCGAGATTGGGATGTTTGTGCCATCGTCGGCTCGAGCAAAAACTCGTTCAGTCGTATATTTCTCGGGCGCGTAGTTGCGGATGATGTCTTGTTTTACGAGCGTCGTCTGATTTGTGGTGACGTCGAAATCGTAAGTAGATCTGGGCGTCACTAATGACGAATATCGATAGCGAACCACTGATGTATCGTAGACAAAGTTGTCCCGGAGACCTGCCGTGTACGACGGTTCGGAAAACGGAATTGAGCTCTCACGTCCCTCATGCCACTTGACCTGAAGCGAGGTGATTCCGTTCCGCCGTTGTTCAACGACGACGAATTTCTCGAAGCCAGTGATGTTGGAAAGGGTCAGCTCAGGGTCGTGTGCGACGACCGTCTCCCATGCGCCAGGCTCCGAAATTTGGGTCACTTTTGCCCTGAGCAGGCTGAAGTTCTGAGCATTTTCGTTTGTGAGGATGTAAAAATACGGTCCGCTGTGGTCAACGTAATATTCTACGCCCTGAGCTCGCGGCCTTACGTTCAAGGGGGGATGGGTTGGTTGATTGGCATCGATCGCCCAATACTCGGTGGTGACCGCGCTTTGCAGTTGTATGAATATGAATTCACCAGAACGGCTGGATTGAACGCTCAAGTGAAAAGCTTCGTCTTTTTCTTCGAATACCAGTTGGTCTTCCGTAACTCCCATCCTGTGTCTCCAGACCTGAAACGGTCGGTTGGCCTCGTCCACACGGGTGTAAAAGATGTTGGTCGAGTCTTTTGACCAGGCAGCGGAGTAGTAGGTCTCCCGGACTTCCTCTGGTAGGTCCTTTCCGGTGTTCAAATTTCGGAATTTCATTACATAACGTTCGTTCCCAAGTCGATCTGCGGAGTAGGCGAGCCATTCGTCGTTTGGGCTGAACTCGACGACACCTGCTGCGAAATAGGGGGAATCTGCTGCTTCGATGTTTTCGTCGAGCACCACGCGGTCTTGGGTACCGTCCGGCAACATTCGGTGATGGATCTCGTAGTTCTTGCCCTTTTGGGTCTCGGAGTAGTGCAAATACCCACCCTGCAGGTACGGCGCGCTTGAATCGTCCTCTTTGGTTCGTGCGACCATTTCCTCGTACAGTTCGTTTTGCAGCTTAGACGTCGAGTTCATCATGACATCGGCGTAGGTATTTTCAGCCTCGAGGTATGCCAGGACGTCCGGATTCCCACGCTCCCGCAGCCAGAAGTACGGGTCGATCCGAGTTTCTTGGTGTGTTTGAAGCTCATGTGGGATCACCTTCGCGACCGGAGGTTGCGGGGTCTGACTGGTCTCAACTGTTCGGTTTATTGGTGCTGCGCACCCCAGGGCAGCGAGCAAAACAAAAAGGGCAAGGCGCATGTGTACTCCGCGATGAATTCGGCAGAACGCTACGCGAACTGCCGATTTCCTGCACGCTCACAGCTCAATTGTTGATCGATTTCGATCCCGATGTACATTGTAGGTGTGTGTCGTACAGCGCTTGGTATCGGTAGTGAAACTAAAGACCCTCGGAATCGCCGCAGTTGTTCTCATTGGGGTAGGCCTCATCATCGCCCTGATCGTCCCAAGTTTGGTTGAGGAGGCGGTTGAGGCGGAGTTACAAGCGCGTCTTGCATCGATGGGAGTTGATGCTAAATGGGACTCGTTTTCATCCCGATTTGGACGAAGTTTTCAAATAACAAACATGGATTTGGAGATGCCTTCCCGGGGCCTTTCCGTGAATGCGAAGAGCCTGGTCGTATCGGTCTCACTGGTCAGTGTCTTTGAGCAGACCATTAGTATCGAGAGTGTCGAGCTCGAGGGAGCCCACCTGCACGTTGATTTGACGCAGTTGAAGGGCTCGCAAAATCCGTCCGGCGCTTCTTCGGATGGGCACAGCAACTCGACGACAGCTTTGAGGGAGTCGCTCGGTCGATTTATCGAGTCTCCTCCAGACGTGTTGGTCCGGGAGTCATCAATAAGTTTAAGTCGTGGCGATGTTCAACTCGCGGTCGCAAGTACTGCTGAGTCAACCCTGTCATTGGGTTGGAGCGAAGTGAAGATGCATGGAGACCTGCATCTGAAAGCTCTCGATCCGGTCATGAGTCGATGGCTGCGCCCAACGGACGCGGTCTTGGACGCGATCTGGACAACAAAGACGGGTGCAATAACCGCCAGCCTGACGAGTCCGGAGACCGACCGCCCTTTGATTTCATGGGAAGACCCAGAACTCGGTGCCCTCAGGGTTGCGCACGTCGATGTCGTGGCCGATGTGGTAAAAAAGGAGGCCAACGTTAGTGTTGATCTTCTGTCGGTCAGAATTGGAGACGACGATGTTCCGGCGTTAAGTCTCGAAGCTCCAACGTTGAATTTATTTTACCGTCGCGGGCGCCCGGCAGTCGTATCCAAGGGAGCCAAGCTTGTCGTGGCTCCCTCCAAACGAGGCGATATCATTCGGCTTCTCCGTCCAGGGCTCCTACGTCCGGTAGAAGTCGCGTCACGCACAAAAACGCCCACGGAGACGTCTACAAAAACGTCGAAACCGTGGTCTCAACAACTCAATCGAATCCAAAGACTGTTGGGTGATGCAGAGTTCACTTTCAACGATTTGCGTGTAGATCTGCAGATCGAGGACAATGATGACGAGTGGACGCGATTGACGTTGGTGCAGAGCCTGAGTGGCGTCGTGAAAGCCGGTCATCTTGGTGCCGCAGGGGCGACGGCGGGTGGCACGTTCGGAATTGAGGCCGATCTACTACCGGGAGACCTACTTCCGCGTTACCTCTCAATCGACTTCAAGGACGTCGATCTTGACACTATTCCTGGGATGCCTAAGGGACGTTCAGAGCTACCGAGCCGCGGAACAAGTGGGCGAGTTGGCGGTGTGTTCTCGGCGAACTTGCTTTTTCAGGCCCCCTTGAAGGGGTATCTTTCGCCCATCTATGAATATGGCGACGGTGAGCTGTCTGTTCATTGGACACAAGGCGTGGTGGATCTTGTTGGTCTTTCTGACGAACCGTTGACGGGAATAGAGTTCTCTACCAAGGCCTCTTTTCGGCTAAACCCCAAGCTGGATCATCTGGAAGTTGTGAGCGGACATTTGGATTGGGGAGCGATCGACGTCGAATATCGTGGATACTTGGAGGATATGTCGATGGACTCCACAGTATTTGTCCGGGCGGAAATGTCGGAGATTGAGTGTCAGCGGGCATTTAGAAGTCTTCCTGCGGGAATGCTTGGCCCCTATCGGAACATAGAATTTGAAGGGAAGTGGGCGCCCAGCGTTGAGTTCTTCTTGCCGGTATGGCGGCCGCGCGCGTTGCGGCTTGAGTTTGATGGATTTGAAGATTTATGTGTGCCAACCGACATGAACGTACCGAAGTCGATGCGTCCGGAGTTTGTCGAAGTTCGGGCGTCAGCCCCAACCGGTCCTCATCGTTTCGCGGGGGCAGACGGCTTCACTGGTCCGATACTTAGCGACGTGTTTTGGCTGAATCGTCCGTTCGTCAAACGGGTTATTGAGGGCGTGAGCAGTGAAGAGGTCGAGGTATCAGTGGGGCCAGGATTGCCGACCTATGTGCCGCTGGAAGCGATGCCCCCTTGGGTGGGCGGCGCGGCATATCTGAGCGAAGAAATCCTATTTTACACAGGCGATGGCATCAGTCTGGGCCTGATAAAGAAGGCTCTTAGGCTCAATCTTGAGAAAGGGCGCTTTGTTTATGGAGGTTCCACGGTTACTCAGCAACTCGTGAAGAACCTGTTCCTGACACGAGACAAGACCCTTTCGAGGAAGCTCCAGGAGGCTCTGATTTCGTGGCGCATCACCGACCAGATATCTAAAGATCGTGTGCTTGAGCTCTACTTGAATTGCATCGAATTTGGTCCAGACATTTATGGGATTGGCCCAGCTGCTCAATACTACTTTCAAAAGAACGCCCGCGATCTTTCTCCGTTGGAGGCAGTTTTCTTGGCGATGCTCAAACCGAATCCTCTCTACGGTGCACGAGTGATTCAACGGCGCAAGACACCCGAGGGTGGGTGGTGGTCCAATCGTATGGATGAGATGTTTCAGCGCCTGCTAGATCACGGCTTAATTCGTCCGGAAGACGTTGAAGAGCAGAAGCCATATGTTCTGGAGTGGGACGAGCGGGGGCGGTATGTTGACCGCGGAAAGAAACTGGTTCCGTTGCTCCCACTATGAGTCCGATATGCGACTGATGGCACATCGCGGCATGAATCGTCGTGCCCTTGAAAATACGATTCCTGCTTTTGAACAGGCCGTCTCATCCGGCATGGATGGGATTGAACTTGACGTTCAGTTGGCACTTTGTGGAACTCCTGTTGTTTTTCACGACATCAATTTGCTTCGTCTTTATGGGGTGGCGAAGGCCATTCGCGAAATGACGGCAGAGGATTTGTCCACTCTTATTCCCCTAAATGCCGAGCGTTTTGACGTAGATCCGCATCGGATGGGGGTTTCGTCCCTGGTAGAGGTCCTCAAAGTACTTCCGGTTCGGGACTTCACCGTCAATGTTGAGATTAAGTCCGCAGGTCTTGAATTACGTTCGCCGACCCGTCCGACAGCCGACATTCTTGCCAACCATCAGCATGATTTCATCGTCTCCTCGTTCAATCCTGTTGAGTTGGCGAGGATGTCACGAATTATGCCGGGTGTTCGACTAGGGTTTTTGTATGACCGGGATGAACCGCTGATGCTGCGCACAGGGTGGCCCACGCGCCTGCTGACTCTGACAGGTCTCTCAGCGTTACATCCCAATTGGTCCCTGGTATCGCCTTGGTTGATCGATTGGGCGCACGAGCGGAACTTGGAAGTCAATGTCTGGACGGTGAACGACCCTGAGCGGGTCGCATGGCTGACCCGAGAAGGCGTGGACAGCATCATCACAGATGAACTCACTCGGGCCGATCTTTGAACCAACGTGCGTACGTCCGGAAGACCTTATCGTTGAGTTTTCCATTACACACAGCCGCCAGAGTTTGGCGAGAACGGCGTGTCTTCATTGTCCGCTATGTGGAGGCTGGCTTCGAGGGATGGGGTGAGGCCGCTCCACTTGAGGGGTGGGGGAGTGAATCCGAAGCCGAGTGCATCACACAGCTCGACCGTTGGGTTGAGACTGGCGTAATGCCCACGACGCCGAGTGCCCGCTTCGGTGTAGACACAGCAATGCTCGACCGCGCAGCGAAAAGCGCAGCACAACCCCTTTGGGAATTCTTGGGGGGCGTGTCCGGCAGCGTGAAATGTCATGAGACATTGGGTTCGATGTCATTGCAGGAAACCATCACGCATCTTGCGCGAGCAGTTGAGGCGGGATTCAGAACGGCGAAGTTGAAGGTCGGAGCGGACACACTCCAGAACGATGTGGAGCGAGTGATCGAGGCCTCCCGGTCCTTCCCACAATTGACGTTACGGCTTGATGCGAACGGGAGTTGGAGCCTGAAACAGGCCCAATACTTTGTGGAGGCAACTCAGAAAACGAATATCGACTATCTCGAACAACCATTATCCGTTGGAGATGTTTCGGGTTTGGTTGAGTTACGAAAGCTCGGTGTTTCGGTCGCAGCGGACGAGGGCGCAAACTCAGCGTCGATGCGTACGCAATTGATCGATATGGCTGCCGTTGACGTCATGGTTCTCAAACCGAGTGTTTTAGGGTCGGTGGCTGAGTTGCGTGAGGAGGTCTCCCGGATATCAAAAGCAGGAATTCGCGTGGTCTTTTCGTCCGCGATCGAATCAGCGATCGGTCGGACAGCGGTTGCGCACATTGTCGCGGCCATCGGGACGAGCGAAACCGCGGGCCTAAACACAGGGAAGTGGATTGAAGACGATCTTGGTGTTTGGGTCGTACGAAATGCTCGGATCGTACTTGGAGGCTCAGGAATCGGCGTGTCGATGACCGACTTTTCGGAACAAAGCAGCGAAGGTTGAGGGTTTCACGTATGCCTTTCAAGTGAGTTGAGTATGAATTGGCTGGAAAGACAGATGGTAGCCCGACCGGATGGAGTCGCTTTGATGACTCCAGAGACTGTCTTGACTTGGGCCAATATCGGCACGCGCGTGAGCCGAACGGCCGCCGCCCTGCGTTCGTTAGGTATTAGTCAGGGCGCCAGAGTGGCTGTCCTCATCGATGACGGACTTCAGTTTGCCTTGACGGCGCTTTCTCTGGCGTGGTTAGGGGCCACTCTCATTCCCATTAACCGGCGGTTGTCCGACTCAGAGATATCGTGGCTGATACACGATGCAGGTGCGGAACTACTGATTGTGGATTCGGGGGTAGAACATCGCGAAATCGAACTCGCTGAAAAACCATTTGTTCAAGTGGGTGAACTGACTCTTAGTCTCGATTGTGAGTCGGTTGAGCTTCTCCCGGACACCCTGGCCGTTGTCATGTACACGAGCGGCACCACCGGCGTCCCCAAACCCGTACCCCTGACTTGGGCGAATATTCAGGCCAGCGCTGTGGCATCCGCAATCAACTTGGGACTGCATCGTGATGATGTGTGGTTGTCGGTGGTACCTCTCTACCATATTGGCGGCCTTTCGATTCTCTACCGTGGGTTGATTTACGGGACGGCGACGATGTTGCAAGACGGGTTTGATGTGGCTCGTGTCTGTCGCGCGCTGACAAACGGCGTCACCTTAATCTCGGTGGTGCCGACGATGCTGAATCGTTTGATTGCGACACCTCAATTTCAGGAGGCCGTCGAAGGATCCGGTCTACGTTCCATTCTTGTCGGTGGCGGTCCCGTGAATCGTCAGGATATTTCTTGGTGTCTGACCCACGGAATCGCAGTTCTTCAAACCTATGGAATGACGGAAACCGCGTCACAAGTGACGACGATGCCCTTCGAGTCGGCGATGACGAAAGTTGGATCCGCAGGTCTCCCGGTTCTTGGTGCTCAAATTTCCATTCGCGACGACATGTTCGAAATCGTCCCGCCAGGTGTGGTTGGTACGATCCATGTTTGCGGCCCGATGTTGATGAAAGGATACCTCGATCGGCCCAGCGAGAATGCTCGCAGATTTCGTGACGGTTGGTTTGATACCGGAGACTACGGATCGCTTGACTCGTCGGGGTATTTGACCGTCATGACCCGTCGAGATGACCTGATCATCTCAGGTGGCGAAAACGTTTATCCAGCACAGGTGGAAGCTGTGTTGTCTCAATTTCCCGGAGTCCGCGAAGCTGCCGTTTTCGGAGTGGTTGACCCGGAGTGGGGGCAAATCGTAGCAGCCGCCGTAGTCACGGATTTTCCTATAAACGGTGAGGAAATTCGACGTTGGGCGTCGAGTCAGATCGCTGGCTATAAAGTTCCAAGACTCGTGTTCCGTGTCGATGAACTGCCGCGAACGGCCAGCGGCAAAGTTCAGAGCCACAAGCTCCGCGAACGTTTTGGTGCGGTCAGTCCCTTGGAAGCAGTTTGACCCGTTGTCGCAACTCATCTTCAAGAGGGTTGTAGTAGTTCGGCCCTTTTTCAAAAACGCCGTCAGCTCCCTTGCCACCGTTCGCGGGCCGAAAGACATCCGCGAAAACACCGGCTTCTAGCACCGAAAACAACCCTTCTTGGCTGACCCGCTCCAATAACAGCGTTGCGTCATTCACCACGTCTTGAGCGCGAGTTTGGATTCGTCCGCCCGGCCGATACATGATCTCATCACCCAGATTTCGCGCTGTATTCATGACATATTGCGCGTTTTCTAGAGCCAGATATCGATCACTCATATGTGGGGTGTGCATCGCCTCGGTCATCATTCCGAGAAGTTGGATTCCCTGCTTCGTCCACGCGCCAACCAAGTTGAAAAGCGCGTCCTGGATGTGGCCCTTGAAGACGTTTCCGGTCATATACTTCGTGGGCGGCATGTATTTCAGGGGAGCCAATGGAAAGATCTCCCGGGCCATTTCGGCCTGCGCAAGCTCGAGAAGGAACCCGTCCTCCAGACCTGGATTTATCTCCATCGCATGGCCAAGCCCCATCTGTTCGGCTCGCAGCCCGCTGCGCAGCGCAAACTGTTCATTGATGAATTGGCTTGCGAGTACAGTATGTGCGGCCTCCACAGCATCTGCAGTTGTCAGATAATTGTCCTCGCCGGTATTGATGACGACGCCGGCCGCCGCATTGATAAGCCGACTGAAGTATTGGTCGACGAAGGTTCTGCGTGGATTAATGTCCCGAAACAGAATCCCATACAGTGCGTCGTTGAGCATCACATCCAGACGCTCGATGGCGCCCATCGCCGCGATCTCAGGCATGCACAGACCGCTGCAATAATTACAGAGGTGGATGTATCGGCCCAAGTCTTCTCCAACTTCGTCCAAAGCTTCGCGTACGATGCGAAAGTTTGCCTGGGTAGCGTAGGTGCCCCCGAAGCCTTCTGTGGTCGGACCGTGCGGTACAAAGTCCAAAAGGCTTTGACCGGTAGACCTGATGACCGCGATGATATCGGCACCTTGTCGAGCTGCGGTAACGGCCTGCACGGCATCTTCATAGATATTGCCCGTGGCGACGATGACGTAGTGGAGCGGTTGCGGCCTGGGCGCACAATTGGCAATTCGTTGTGACCGGAAGTCCGCGTTATGGGCGATTTTCTCAGCAGCTTCTTCTGCGAGATCTTGTCCGACCTCACGAATCGAGGCTTCATCGACGTCCGGGAGTTCTTTGAGTTGCAGCTCTCCTTCGGCGACTGCCTCGGCAATCATCTGTGGATCCCGACCTGTGGCGATGACCGCCCGTGCGATGACGCGGGCGACGCCACCTTCCAGCAGACCGGCATCCCGCACAGCATCCACGAAGCGATTTGGCAGGGGAATATCATCTTCGTCGACGCCATCGACCCCCATGAGGCGCAGAACAGTACGTTCGATTGCAACGGTGCTTCGTTTCGCGACAAAGCCGTCCATTTGTTCGGCAATTTGTGCCGCGGCTTCTCGTGCGCGTGCGATGACTTCCGGATCAAGACCAAGACGGGACATACAAACCTCAGTAAATGCCACGTGGTTGTATACGATGGAACGATCCCCTCGGGAAGGCTGAGCTGGCCTCACGCTCAGATGTCGCGAAGCCAGGACGTCACTTCTGCCGTATCATAACGATAATCCGTTTCGATTTTGAGCAATGCAAGTTCACTGGAAACGCGGTCAAGGAACCCCTCGATTCGAAGAAACCACTCATCGAACCAAGCGGAGAGTTCAGTCGCTGCCAGACGTGATGTGTCCGGGAGAAGTCGGCGCAACTTTGGTCGCCAAAGTGCTTTGTCGCCATCGAGCGAAAGTAGAATGTCATTGCCGACCAGCTCGATTCGGCTTCCGGCAGACGCTTTTAAACGCCCCGCAAATTTCTCATGTAGCAGGTGGCGCGACGTCCTTAACTCGTCGAAAAGAGCTTCGATACTACGGTGTTGAGAGCGGGCGTCTACTAAGGGCATTCGTTGAGCGACGTCTTCCAGTCGTCGCGCTAGCGAACCTTCGAGATCATTCAAAACGCTGGCTATTTCGGCAAAGGATTCATCGATCACGTCCGAAAACCTTGCCTGTAGCAGCCGTCCGATGAATTCGGCGTCTTCGGGCGCCAAAGATGGACGAGAGAGAATCTGACCAGCCGGCCGTAACGATTCTGAGATTTCATGCTCTATGGACAGCAGCAAGTATGAGGACTTGTCTTCCAGGTTTCGCCGTTGGTTTTCCACAAGAGCAGCGACTTTGGCGCGGGCATCGGTCTCCACCCAGGTGACGGTTTGTGCGACTCGGTCGCCCAAATCAGTCATGGATTGGGCGCGGCGAGTGCCAAATTTCGCGACGCCATCAAAAATGACTCCAAGTTGCCTCAGGACTTCGAGGACCTTCAGCCGTCCGGCGCGTTCGATGACATTGACGTCGATGAACTCCCGGAACTTCTCGAAGTGTGGGTTGACGCTGGGTCGCGCCATCACAGCTTCTTGCGCCGAGATTCCGAAAATGCCCGCGATGTGGTCGCCAATATGTTCCTCGACATATTCAATCAATTCTTCAAGTCTGGCGGCTCGATCGTTTCCAAGGCGGTCAGTTTTGTTCAGGACCACAATCAGCCGCTCCTTTCCGTTTCGAACACTGTCGATGCGGTCGAACTCGCTTGCCGACAAGACTTGATTTGCGTCCATAACCCAGAGAATCGCCTCGGCGTCCTCGAGGGCTCGTGCCGCGACGGTTTCATGCCTTTCTTCCAGAGCATTGAAGCCCGGCGTATCCCAAAACTCGAGGGTGCGCAGAACCGGATGGGGAAACATGAATTCGACTTTCTCAATCTCCGCAGCATTGTCTTTCATAGTCTTAGAAGCTTCGGCGAATCCGACCTCCTGAGGCGGTGCGGATAAGAAATGTAGTCGAGCCGCCCGCCGTGGTCCGAACCGAACGATTCCCGTGTGCGCCGTGGTCGGAAGAACGCCAACTGGCAGAAGGTCCTCTTCAAGTAGTGCGTTTAATAGAGTGGACTTTCCGGCATTGAATTCTCCAACGATCGCTAATGAGAGTGGGGATTCAAGCCGCTGGACCAGAGATTGAGCTGTGGAGACAAAATCGATCAGACGGGGGTCACCGGTGACCCAACCCACCACTTTTTGGGCGAACCCCTCCAGGGACATCGGGTTGTATGGGTCTTCGGGGAACTCCAGCCGGGGCTTCAAGTCTTGAAGGGTTTCAAGGTGTATTGCCTCAGCGGTCTGGCGAATTCGTGGGTTTTTTCTCGCCTCATGCAAATGTCGAAGAACTTCGGATCGATCGCCGGATTTGCTCAATACTCGGGCGAGTTCCAGATGTGCTTGAGCACGGTCTGAGGCAGAGGTGTCGGCTCGCAGCGATTCTTCAAGGAAATGTCGAGCTCCCGAAACGTCGTCACGTTCCGCATGCAGCCGTCCGATGCCAAGCAGTGCTCGACCTCGGGTGGCAAGATGGGGCATTGCTTGCAGCAGGAAGCCACTCGCGACATCCGAATGCCCGAGCTCCAGTTCGGCGAACCCCAGTCCGACCAATGCGTGAGCATCTTCCGGAAGGGTGCCCAGCAGATTGAGGTACGCGTCACGAGCCTCGTTCCAATTTCCCAGAAGGCTGGCGCACTCGCCTTTGACACGCCACTCTTCGGTTTTGAGAACGGTGTCGGTGATGTCCGGGAGACCTTGAATTGATTGTGCAGCAAGGTCCGGGAGTCCTTGTTGAAGTCGAATTCGGGCCTGCGCCAATAATGCTTCTGCGTCGGTCACATGCTCCAGGGATGAACCCAGCCGGGTGCATGCTTCGTCGAGCCGCCCTTGACGCTCAAGAATTAATCCCATCAACAACTGAGACTTCGGATCTGTCAGGTTCTTGTCGAGCTTTCGCAGCAATGCTGAGGCATCTGTCACATCGCGTTCCAGGATGATTCGCACCAAACGATGGCCAACTTCCAAGTTCTCAGGTTGAAGACGCGCAGCTCTATGGAGTTCACGCTCAGCTTTGTCCGGTCTTGAAATGGCCGTGTAGACACGTGCAAGCGCGCAGGAGGTCTCAAATTCAACGTCCTTTCCGTCTGGAATGGCGATGGCTTGAAGCAGGTGTTTTTCGGCGTTTTTCCATTGTCTCAGTGATTCATAGGCTTCGCCGGCCTGAAGATGGAGCATCGCTGACTCGCGGATGGTGAGTGCGTGTTCCAACGCATCGGCCGAGAGTTTCCAGCGTTTGAGATTTCGGTATGCACGAGCAAGAAGCACGTACGTTCGTTGGGTTTCAGGGTATCGGGTTGCCATGACCAGCAGAAGTTCGACCGCATTTTCAGGGTTTCCCGACGAAATCTTGGCCAGTGCTTCTTCGTGCGCCCGATGAAGCTCCTCTGGAATTCGAACCTCATCCAGAATGTCGCCGAATCGGCCAGATATCTTGTCGAAAATACTCATCGGTAGCTCGCGTCAGGAAGCATTGGATTGGTCGCGCAATGACTTTGTAGCCGATGTTTTGGCTGGATGGCATGATGGTGCGATACTAACCTGTCATTGTCTCCAGAGCCCACAAGACAAATATGCGCAGCCTTCGTCAAGTCTTCACAGTTCTACTGTGTACTGCATCGGTAGCAGCGCAAGCACTGCCGCCTCCTCCACCTCCTCCGCCCCCTGTTTCCACGTCAGTGATTCAGCCTAAGGATGTCGTAGAAAGCCGTTGTGGGACGTTGGACGATATCCGTTGTTCGCTTGTCTTCCTTCCCTTGGCCTCCCTGTTTCTCCCGGGCCTTGGTCAATATTGGGATGGCGAAAGCGGGTGGCCATACACGACCGCCGCCGTTGCTGGATTGGTGGCAGCAGGAGCCGCAATCAACGCCCATGATCGATCCGGCGAGTTTAGTCTCACAAAAATTGAGTCTCAGGCGTTTTTGTTAGGGGCGCAGCTTTGGTTGGATGCTGCATTTTTGAGCAGTTATGAGACCTATCGACACCGAATAATCGATGAGCTTGGAAGTCCGGAAGACCTCAATTCGGTTTCTTCCATCCTGCTGGCCCCGGCAGACTTCCGGGCGCTAACGCACTTTCGGGTTCTGATTCCGTGGGTGTTAATCGGCGCGCTTGGGATCGGTTCTGCGCTCGTTGACGACGAAAACACCTCTTATTCTTCAGGTCCTTTTGAGGCGTTCCGGTGGCATGACGGGGCGTTCGCGTTAGGAGCGTCTTATGGCGCTGGTGTTGGCGAAGAGGCTTTTTTCCGAGGCTACATTCTTCACGGTTTGGATCGTGTGGCTGGCTGGCACCCTCTTGTTGCTAATGTAGCGCAGTCATCGCTGTTTGCGGCGTCTCACGCTGATTTTAGCTACTCCTTCTTGGTGCGAATGGGGTTTGGAATGTACTCCGGTTGGCTGGCCCAATCCGCAAACTACAACCTGCGCGACGCCGTGTTTCTGCACACTTGGTGGGACCTCTTTTTATTCGTGGGTTCGTTGGCCAATGCTCGACGCACCGATACTGCTGTCACGTTCAGTCTGCCCACCATCGCGTTCTAGGTTTGCGATCACTCGACGTATCGATCGCAACCTTTGACCCGAAACACGCCATAGCGGTCCGCGATCGCGGAGATCTGGGAGTCCACGATCTCGATGGTGATGGAGTCGCAGTAGTCTTTCTCGCAGATGTAATTCAGAAATTCACAATCGCGTTCGGCCAGACAGGAGTGGATGTCCTCGTAGTAAACTCCCTCCGCGTTCTCAAGACAGTCCGGTAGAAGTGCTGACTCTGTCCCCATCTGGATTTGTGTCGGATCGACTGGATATTTATCGCCATCGCGTTGTTGCGAGACCAACAAAATTGGTGTCTTGCGCAGATCGACTCGAATTGCCGCCGGACTCAGACCTGGTTGCTTGAGATGACTGAGCTCTGGAGCGACCGCAAGATCGTCCACTCGAACATATCCGGGAGTCTTCCCGTTGACCAAATATCGTGGACTGCCCACCAGACCATCAGAGACAAATCCCGAAACTTCGATTCGTTCGCCTCGATGCAGCCGATAACCCAGGTCGTCGTCCTCAACAGAATTGCCACATTCTCGCGATAATGCGGCAGCCGGCGTTGGACAAACAGAGGTCTCCCGGACCACGAACATGTGAGATGGGAGTGTGTTGGAAGGGGTGGTTTGTGGCGTTGCTTGACAGCCACCGGCGAGCACTAGAAGCGCACACCAATACCCGCGTGGGGACTGAACCATAATTGCTCCGCGTTCTTGTCCACTCCGGCTCGAGTTACGACGTCCAGAGCGACTCCTCCGGTCACGAATGGCGACCACGAATAGTCTCTCCAAACGACCAATAACGCAGCGTCTGTTCTCAGGGCAACGGGGTCAGCCTCTAGTTGATCCCCGTTGAGCAGAAGGACTTCCGGTCCCGCTCGCAGATGCAGTCTGAGATCGGTCGGGCCAACGTTTGTCCCCCATCCAAGTTGGACTCCGGAGGCAATTCGATGGAGCGTCGTTGTTTCATCCACCCCGAATCCGTATTCGATAAAACCACCCAGCGCGATGCCGTTGACATGGGTCAGGTTTGCCGAGGCGGCCAACGTGTGCTGAACCGATCCTACATCCAAGATGGCCTGGTTCATCTGGTAGTCGATCGTGAATTGAGGTTTCCATACGGCCTCAGGCATGACGGCCGTGGTCTCAGATGTTTCATTTCTGGCGGCCAAAAAGCCGGTCATAAAACCGGGTCCAAAGGGTGTTTTGAACAACTCCTGGCGAAACGACTCGTTCACAGCTCCACGAGATCCATCTGTATTTGGCGTCTTTTCCAATGCCGCCAGAGCAATGAGAGTGCCTGTTGGAATCATCACTTCATCTGTCGCGGTGCGAACCCAGTAGGCACCATTCTTTGTCGTTCCTCGCAGCAGACGTATCTGGGCTGCTCCATCGGCTGCCAGGTTCAAATCCGCATAGCGCAGGCCTCGACTGTCTTCGATCCACATTGGGCCCTGGCCGCCGGCCACTTCAAGAGTGGTTGTCTCGGAGACCTTAGCCAGATCGATAACCTTCTTTGAGGCATCTTGTGCTGGTCCACGAACATGCACATGAATGCGTGCACGAGGGTTGGTGACTGAGGCATTGGCGGCCACCAAATAGGCTTCAATTTCTGGGTACGTTACGATTCCGTCTCCATCGGCGTCAGCCGCACCGAGCAACGCGCTTCGAAGTTGGTGCGAGAACACGCCCCCTCCATAAACACTCCATTCGTGGACTTCCTGGGCGCCAGCGGTCGACAGAATCACTCCAACCGTCGGCAGATTTGGCGAAGATTGACCGCCCGCCAAATAGTCGTTGAATTCATCGTTCAGGTTCACGCCGGTTCGGTCGTCTTTCCATTCGCCGCCGCGTGTCCGCACCATGAAATATGCGTTGCAGGCGTCGATGATGACATGGGTGAAATCTGCGTTCATCGGAGCGATCACGTTGCGGAGCAGGTCGCTCCTTCGCAGCCGATCGTCGGAAAGCGAAAGATACCCCTCGCCGTTTTCGTCGCGGTTTCCATGGCCGGTGAACACGACAAAGACTTCTGAGCGTCTTCCGTTTCGCCGATCTTCCTCGATCTTCGACTTCAACGTGTTGACGCTGGCGAGCAGGTTTTCGCGAGAGGGCGGTATCGAGGCTTGCGCGGCGACGGGGAAGAGTTGCTGGGACTCGCTGTCCAAGGTCGTCAGCAGTACGGTTTGATCGGCGTAGCTGGAAAAGATTTCGAAGAAACGCGCGCCGTCGTCATCGGCAAAACGAAGTGGGGCGACCCCTTCATCAACGCTGGCGTTATTGGCTACGATGAGCGCGTACCGGGAGTCCTGCGCGTTGGCGCTGAAACCGATGCTCATGAGCAACAAAACAATAAACGTCTTCATTTTTTCACCTCGAACTCCGCTCGAACGAGGACTGCCGGACTCACACTCGACCTATCATCGCTGATTTTCATTCGCTCCACCACCGCCTCGAATTCGCTGAACGAAATGCGGTTCGGACTGAATAACCCGTATACTTTGTATCGCCCAGGAGGGTGGTTCACGACGAGTCGTCGGGTCTCTCCAATTGGGGTCGGTTTGACGGTGACGCCTACGGAGAACGGCGTTGGATCCACGGGAGTCGGTCCGTACCAACGTGTTTCCCCCGTTTCGCCCACACCAACAAAGTACGCGAATTTTAGAGATGCATCGGGATTCTCGTAGGCGATCTTGAGATCGTCATTCGAGTCGCATGTCACCGCGCCAAATGGGCTTTCGTGCTGTCCAACAAAATCAACGGAATCAACGTCCTGTCGAACACAGTAGATTTGAACCCGCGGCAAATCGCGCATCGGCAGTGTTTGAGCCGATCTTGCCTGCCATTCAGAGGTCTCCCGGTCATCGTTGGCAAGGAATGGGAGACTCAGCAGAGCCAGCACGACGGCCGCCAAAGCCGCGAATACCCGGCCTCGATTCGAGTTGGCAGCGGGGGCTTGGAGCACATGCTCGAGGTCTCCCGGTTCTTGCGCAGCCATGTCTCCCGGTTCTTGCGCAGCCACTTCTTGGGCATCGAGCAGGGCGAAGATGGAGGCTTCCGCAGCATATTTCTCGAAGGTCGAAAAGTCGGTTCCTTCCAGAGCGCGTGACGCTTGCGCCAACTTGTCAAAGTGGGTCGAATCTTCGCCGCAAGTCCGGGAGTCGTTTGGCTCAATGAAGAGCTGTTCGAGAGTGTTTCGACTCATCGTAAACTCACAAGCAGTATTTCCAGCACGAGTTTCGCGTCCAGCGAATCAATCACACGGTGTGCCTTCAGGTGTTTCAGCAACCCCTCACGAATGACCTTAATCCGTCGCCGAATCTCGTTACGGTCGACGCCCATTATTTCGGCAATTTCCGACTGTGAGGCGTCTCCAGCCAGATGCTCATTTACAATCTGCTGGTCTTCCGGACCCAAGGCCTCAACAAAGACGCGAACTAAAACATGGATTTGGTTCTTGGCTGCAAGGTCTTCCGGACTTTCCGCATGTTGTTGCCCGAGGCGTCCAATGGCTTCATCTTCGGTCTCATTTTCGTAGACCAAATGTCCGATCGTCACGAAGAGTGAGCGATCGAGGCTCTCCTTTCGAAAACCATCGATGACCACGTTTTTCGCAATCTGCATCAGGTACGGAGCGTATGGACGCGTGCCGTCGTAATTGCGCCTCGCCGACTCACCAAATGCCTTCAGGAAGGTCTCCTGGATCGCTTCTTGAAGTTGGTAAGGCCTGCGATAACCCGCAAATCGCACCCGATCCCCTTTACTGTTGAAGGTGAAGCCACCGGTCAACATCTTTGCCACCTCGTCGACATAGGTTCGGTAGACCCAAGTGAAGGTCTCCCGGTCCGCGCTTTTGAAAAGCACGACCTTGTCTGGATTGTTTTTAAATTCCATCGCGTATCGTCCGCACTGTTCTACCTACGGTCGAGTTGTTCAGTTGGGTAGAAAAAGTGGCGTGGCCGCGCACACCCTCGTTCCACCAAGAAATACTCCGGTGTAGGACTGTGCACTCAAGATTGTGGTATTATCTTTCCTAAGTGTACTTGTGTTCTCCCATACGGAGCAGAATTTTGGCATTTGATAAACGGAACTCGCGTCATGATAACGCCGATGAACTTGGACCTCTCGAAGTCCCCGTCATCGATAACAACATCGGTCGAGCATTGAACCAACTCAAGCGGTCGATTGGCCGTGAGGGTCTTAATCGCGAATTGAAGCGACGCCGGCATTACGAAAAACCCAGCATCGCAAAGAGGAATAAGTCGATTGAAGCAGAGCGTCGTCGCCGTAAAGACGAACGTCGATCTTCGGATCGCGGCGGATTCTAACCTGGATGAGGCTTAGCGTTCTCGGACTCGAAGCGTAAGCCCAACAAGCACCAGCAGAAGCGCCGCGAAGACAGACGTTACGGCGAGATCGACAAGTAAGAAGGTCTCTGATTTTCCGTAAAAACGATCAATTGGATTGGGCGGCGGAGGTGGTGCGGGAAGTCCCGGAGCGATCGCTTTGGGAAGGTCTCGTGGTGCGATCTCGTACGCGTCTGAGAGGTGTTCGACCTGGAGGGCTCCTTCGAAGGCCCAGCGGCTCACGGTGACTTGCGACAGAAACCATGTCGGTCGATTCATTTCGGTATTGGGCATGATCGCGCCGCCCAAAATTACCTGTGGAATCAACAGCAGGGGGACAAGCGCCATCGCCGCTTCCGTCGTGCGTGTCACGGCCGAGAGCAAGAGTCCCATTCCCACGCCACACATCGCGCAACTCCACAAAATCGCGAGGTGGTAGAGCGGATGACCGTGGAAGTCGAGAACCACGTAAGACATCGAGAGAAGCACCACGCACTGCAGCAGGCATAGCGCCCCCAAGACGGCGAATTTGCTCAGTACATAGGTGCCAATCGAGAGATTGACCATGCGTTCCCGTCGGTAGATTGCCTGTTCGGCCACAATTTCCCGCGCGGCATTCGAGCAACCAAACCAAATAGCTGCGATCACCAGTAAGAATAACGCGTACGGCGTGTAGAGCATTCGATTAAGAACACCCTCGGACCGGGAGACAAAGACCATGTCGATCAAGACAGCGATGACCGGCGCCTGAACCAGCAGCACAACCATTCCAATTCTGTCTTTGAGTTTGATCGCGAGATAGCGTCGACAAAGGGTCATCCACTGGCGAATCGAAAAGCGCGGAGGCCTGCGAACGCCAGTTCCGGTGACGTTGACGCCCGTTCGGTTTTTTCTGCGATCTTCGACATACTCCGCAAAGTAACGGCTCTGTCGAAAGCGCGCTGCGAATGTTTCCATCGGCTCGCCGGCCCTTTTGGCATCCATGATCGGGCGCATGCATGAGCCAGGATCGGCCAACACAGCCTCGGCCTCCGGCGTGTTCGCCTTAAATTCCGGGTGGAAATACAGAATGCTGTCGGGATAGGCGGGGCCGTAGTAAACTTCTTCGCCATCAGCCAAATACAAAACGTTGTCGAGCAGTCGATAGGCCGCCCCCGAAGGCTGGTGGATCGTCAACAGAATGGTTCGCCCGCCATCGGCCAGTTTTCGAAGCAGTCGCACAACGTTCAGGGCATCTTCACTGGCAAGGCCACTGGTCGGCTCATCCAAACAGAGGAGGCTTGGTTCGGTGAGGAGTTCCAGGGCGAGGTTCACGCGTTTTCGCTGTCCACCCGAGATCCCCTTTCGTTCTGGAGAGCCAATTTGCAGGTTTCGAGTCTGGTCGATCTCAAGATCGGTAAGGACCTGCATGATGCGCTCCTCGATTTCCTCGTCCGAGGTATCTGGAGGCAATCGCAGTTTCGCCGTGTAATAAAGCGCCTCATAGACCGTCAATTCGCGGTGAATGATGTCGTCCTGTGGCACATATCCGATGGCTCCCCGGTAGCGGTCGTAGTGCAACGTGAGGTCGTCACCGTTGACCAGGGTTCTGCCGTTGCTCGGTTTGAGATAGCCGATCAACGACATGAGTAGGGTGGTTTTTCCCGAACCCGAGGGCCCAAGAAGGCCCATGATTTCCGTGGGATAAACCGTGAAGGAGATGCCGTCGAGAATTCGCTTCGAGAGTTTTCCGGCTCCAAGATCAACCCGCAGATGCTCGGCCTGAAGCAGCACATCGCCACGATATGAGCGTTCAATGGAGCCGCTCGCCAGGTCCAACCGGACTGCGTAGGAGCCAAAACTCAGGGTTTGCCCCTCGGCGAGTTTTTGCCGGCGAATACGATGCCCGTCAATGAAGGTGCCGTTGGCGCTGTCCAAGTCTTCGACCCAGACGACTTCTTTGCCTCGGACCAACCGAGCGTGGTGCCGCGAGATCTGAGGCGCATCGATGACCACATCATTATCAGGGCCTCGTCCGATGGTGACGATGTCTTTTTCGGGGGGGATCGACATAACCCCTGAGGCGCTCTGAGCGTGATTCGGGTCGAGGAAGTCCCGGAGTCGTGCGACCGGGAAACGGTAGGATCCCATGAAAAGCACGTCGTCCCAGGTCACAACTGCATCAGTTACCTTGTTCGCGCGATCGTTGACCGCCAGTCCGTTGGCGCTATCGAGATCCTCGGCTCGCCATGCGTGCCCGATCCACGTCAAGCGTGCGTGCTTTCTAGATATTTGGGGCGAGTCGAGCACGATGTCGTTGTCCGCATCTCGACCAATGACGAACGGTTTGAGGAACCCTTTTGGCAACTCAAGTCCCTTGGTGGGACGAGAGTCAGCGTCCGGGAGAAGTCTCCGGGTGATGTCTTGATTGAGGACAAAGTCGTAAGAACCTAACCCAATTTGATCACCGGGAGATATCCAGACTCGCTTGACGGAATGTCCATTGACGGTCGTGCCGTTCGTTGAATTGAGGTCTTCCAGGACGTACTTCCGATCCACGAGGGCAATGCGGGCATGCCACCCAGACACCATTGGGCGTGGGATCACGAGATCGTTTTCTGAATCGTAACCAATTCGCAGAACGGGTGCGTCCAGTGGAATCTCCGGTGCCTCTCTTGGCACCGGCAGCGCGAAGACTTCGCTGGATTCCAGCAGTTGTGTGGCCGGTTTTTTTTGGTCCGGGAGACCTCTGTTTTGGTCCGGGAGACCTCTGTTTTGGTCCGGGAGACCTCTGTTTTGGTCCGGGA
>CAYMYJ010000020.1:33643-49235 GCA_964394615.1 uncultured Bradymonadales bacterium
GGTCCGGGAGACCTTCGTTTGGGTCCGGGAGACCTTCGTTTGGGTCCGGGAGACCTTCGTTTGGGTCCGGGAGACCTTCGTTTGGGTCCGGGAGACGTTTTTTCTGGAGGGCTGAGGCGACCGCCGCACGCATCTTCGCATCAACGAGTTGAATCTCGGGTCGCGTTGTCTCGACTCGCACAGCGGCCATGAGTGGCGCGAGCGTAAGCCCACATGCGGGGCAAAATGCCGCGTCGTTTTCGACGCCTGCATTGCAGTTTGGGCAATTATTCGACATGAGAATCGTCATACAATGGAGTCGGAATCGATGCCACGATGATTCGTTGGAAGTACGTCCACACTTGACCGAGCGCCAAGGATGTACGAAAAGAAAGGGCTTTCCCAAACGCATGGAACCTAGGCTCCCCCGGGAGGATCAATGTTCAAGCAGAAGTTGGCGCGCGTCGTCAACAACATCGAAGGCGCTGTGGGGTGCATGTTGATTGGATTCGACGGCATCTCCATTGACAGCGTCTTTAAAGACCAAGAATTGCCTCAGATGAGCGCAATTGCGATTGAATTGAGCAATTTGCTCGATAAATTTAGGCGTCTGCAAGTCTACGACGTAGGCGAGGTTAACGAGGTGAGCATCACCACCGGGAACATCACTACGCTTGCGCGAGTCGTTGCAGACGAGTACTTGCTCATCCTCGCTTTGCATAAGGATGCAGACGTAGGCCGTGGGCAAACCATGTTGAGATTGATTGCTCCGTTCGTTGAACGTGAGATGCAGTAGTCGCCAGAATGCGACAGGAGCTCAGTGATGTACAACACCTCAGATTTTAAAAAGAACCTTAAGATCGAAATCGACAAAGAACCGTACGTGATCGTCGAGTGTCAGCACGTCAAGCCTGGAAAAGGCGTGGCGTTCGTGAAGACCAAGATGAAGAGTCTCGTGACGGGCCGCGTACTGGAGCAGAACTTCCGGTCGGGCGATAAGGTCGAGACCCCCAACCTTGAGGCGCGCACCATGCAGTACCTCTACAAGGATGGGGACATGTTTGTGTTCATGGACACGACATCCTACGAGCAAATCCGATTAATGGCAGATGCCGTGGATTCGGTCAGCGATTGGCTCAAAGATAATCTTGAAGTGGAAATTCTTTTTCACAACAACAAGCCTATCAACGTCGAGCCGCCTACTTTTGTTGAGCTCGTGGTCACACAGACTGACCCGGGCTACAAAGGGGATACTGCTCAAGGTGGGACAAAGCCCGCCACCCTTGAAACCGGCGCCGTGATCACCGTTCCGCTCTACCTTAAAGAAGGTGAGTTGATTCGTGTGGACACTCGCAACGGTTCATTCGTCGAACGCGTAAACAAGTAATCTGGTGAGCCGAGGCCACGTTTGTCAAACAAACGCGAAAAGCTGCTCGATTCAGCGCAAAAACACATCCGAAAAGGAAGCTGGGATAAGGCCGTAAGGGACTACCAGCAGATCTTGGAAGAGGATGCTGGGGACGTGCGCACACGCCTGAAGGTCGCCGATCTTCTCGTGAAAATCGATAAATTTGACGAGGCGCTGACCGAATATCAGCACGTCGCCTACCATTACGCAAAAGACGACATCTACGACAAAGCGGTGGCCGTCTATAAGCAGGCGTTGCGCATCGCACCTGACGATCCTCGACTTCATCGTGATCTTGGCGAGTCGTATTGGCGTCATGGCCGACTTAAAGACTCGTTGCGCGCGTTTCATATGGCGCAGAAGCTCTTTCGAGAACTCGGCGATGCGGTTTCGCAGCGCGACGTTCTGGAGCGGATGGTCTCGATCGACGCCGAAGACGTGAGCCTGCAGATTCAACTCGCTGAGCGTTATGAAAAAGACGGCATGCGAGTGGAGGCCCTTCGGATTTTCCGTACCTGTGCGGGGAACCTCCGTGAAGAAGGCCGCCTTGACGAGTTTCTTCAGGTCGCAGAGCGAGCCGTATTTTTGGAGTCCACGGATGTGGCGCTTCGAAAAGAAATCATTCGACTTTACCTCGACCGCGAAGACAACAAACACGCTCTGAAACACCTCCAGTTTCTGTTCAAAGAGACCCCATCTGACGGCGAAGTTCTCAATTATTTGGGACTTTGTTTTGATCGGCTGGGCGAAAAGCAAAAAGCGACCTTGGTGTACCTCGAACTTGCCAAGGCGCAGCGCCGTGGTGGTGATGATACGGGGGCTCTGGCGACCTATCGCAAAATTCTGGCGATTGACCCCAATCATGCGGAGGCGCGATCGGTCGTTGGACAGCGTGAGCGTCAAGACTCAAGCCCCGGCGTTTCGGACACCGGGAACCTGTCCAAGCCGGCACAGTCCACTGATGTGCTCAAGGGCGTTGAGTTCTTGGACGACGACGATGACGAACTCGAAATCGATACCAGCCCAACGAATGAGGGGGCAGGTGACGACTTCATGGATTTTGCCGAGGAACTTGGAGACCTTGATTCTTCAGTGCTCAACCGCTTTGACGAGAACCCTGCGACCACGCTCGGCCAACAGACGGTCGCCCGTGATGTCTCCGACGTTGAACTCCCGGAAATCGAGGTCATTGCCGAAGTTGCTCCGACCCAAGATGGCCGAGGCACCTCGACGATTACCCAGATGCTCGCCGAATCCGATGTTTTCTTGAAATATCGGCTCTTTGACCGAGCTGAAGAAGTGATCGGTCGCGCAGTTGCCCTGGAGCCGAACAGCCTCGCGGTTCATGAGCAGATGCATCAGCTTCGTTCGCTGATGGGTGACCGCATGAAGGCCGGGTTCGAACTTTTCGAGTTGACGCGACTGTCGGCAAAATCGCCAGCTCGCGCGGTCGAATACCTGCGTCGCGCCCGAGAGTTTGCAGACGAAGCCACCGTTCAAAGATACGCTCAACGATACGGAATTGAGCTTTCGGCGGGACCCATGGATGCGTTGAGCCTTGGCGCCATCGAAGAGATCAGCGAAGGCATCGTCGAACTCAGTGAGACGTTTTCCGACGCGGACCTCGTGGTCGTCGAGCCAATCGTCGAGTTCCTGCCTCCTGATGATGACGTCGACCTTTCGGGCGAGTCGGCGGTTGAAGACAGTGGAGAAATTCTCGGTCTGGATGATTTGGGATTTGATGATGAGTTGTCGCTTGGCGACATGGACTCGGAGCTTCCCATCGGCGACGCCGAAGAGATGATGCTCGACGTCGACGACATCAAATTTGATGAAAGTGAATTGGAGTTGTTCTCCGAAGCGTCTGAGGGATCGTTCTCGTTCGATTTTACGGGAGACGACGCGGACAAGATGTTCGAAGAGCTCTTTGGTGAGACGCCCGCTGCAAGCGTGCCAAAACGTGTCGAGAAATCTTCAAACCTCGTCGAGGTCGACCGACTCATCGAGCAAGGCCTTCTGTCCGAAGCTGAAGAAGTCCTTGAAGAATTTGTGGACCGGGACCCCCATAACCCCGGAATCATGGCTAGACAGGCACATATCCAAGAATTGAAGAACGAAGACTTCGAGGATAACAGTGCCTTTGGTGAGAAGTCGCTTTCGGGACGATTCGCTAAGGAATATTCGATGGTCCTGAAGTCTGGTCCGGCAGACGTCGACAACACGAATATTGAGCTCGGCCTGACTTACATGGATATGGGGCTTTTCGAGGAAGCGTTTAAAGAGTTCACGCAAGCCCACGATGACGTGAGCGCTCGAAATGATGCGATCTACTATCTGGCGATCTGCGAATTCGAACTGAACGAGGCGGAATCTGCCACACGCCGTTTGCGCGCACTGCTCGCCGACGCGACGGTCCCCGCTCGTATTCATCGGGTAGCCGCGTCCAGGCTTGAGCAGTCACGCCAGAAAGAGTCCGAGTAGTTCCCTGATAATTGCGGAATGCAGACGCCGTTCTCGTAGGTTACGTTCTTGACCGTTTGAGGGCGTTGCGAGTAACTACGCCCTCGCCGCTGAGGACGCATGCAAAGAAAACATCATAAAATTCTGATTACGACTCTGCTGATTCTGGCCACAGGTTGGACCGCATGCGGAGAAGAACCCATCGGTGAGTCCGCTTCGCGTTCTTTTGTCGAGAAGTGGCAGGCCACCGTGGCTGCGAAACTTGCTGAACGCAGTGAGGGCGCGCCAATCAGAAAAGAGTTGCAGAAACGCCTTGAGGCTGCGCAGAAGCGCGAAGAAGCTGCTTCACAGCGAGATTTGCCTCCGCTTATGTCGTTGGCGAATACCTATTATGCCGCGAACGAGTACAAGCCGATATTTGTTCAGCACGGCCAGCTAAGCCCTCAAGGCAAGGCTGTTTGGGAGACGATGCAGGACCTCGAGGCGTCGGTTTTGGATCCTCGCCCCTACCGTTTGGCCGATATCCAGAAGGCGCTGGACACCTTGGAGTCCAAGGCGGCGGAGCTGCAGACCAATGACCTCAATCCTGGCGCAGAAGCTACTGCTGAAATGAGCGCCTGGGTTGCCGCACAAAAGCCATCGACCTTCACCCTCGACGAATCGAGCTATGAAGTGGTGACGGATCATCTCTTGGAATCCGACTCAGGTGCTGGGCTGCGGGACGCGATGGGGGAACTTGGAAAGCTTGGTCAGTCCATGGCCGCGTCGAGCGCGGAACTCGAAGAACTTCTGGCGCATGCGTTCATGCGCTACGCCTATGAAATGCGCTATTTCCGCGCTCGAAAGTCGTTTGTTCATCC
Source organism: uncultured Bradymonadales bacterium (assembly GCA_964394615.1). Taxonomy (GTDB): domain Bacteria; phylum Myxococcota_A; class Bradymonadia; order Bradymonadales; family Bradymonadaceae; genus JBFFMO01. The sequence continues at coordinate 38,351 of CAYMYJ010000020.1, forward strand.
TCGTGAGGACGACTATTTTAACGACCCTGAGATTCGCAAATCACGAAATGTGGAGCAAACCGCTCATTACGTTGCGGGAAGTCTTTGGCGCCGCGCGTCCGCAAATGCTGACGCCATGTACTCTCAGCCGGTTTATGCCCGCAGAGAACTTTCAAGCGCAATCGATCGATTGGCGAAGTCCGAAAAGCCCGCGGACGTGTTGGCGGCGTTGATGCCACAGCAGCCCCAATATGCGGGTCTGGTGGAGGAGCATAAACGGTATCAAGAAATCGTTGCGGCAGGCGGCTGGGAAAAGGTCGAGGTCGACAAAAAAATGAAGTCCGGTTCAAAGGGCTCTTCGGTGCGGAAACTCAAGGAACGTCTCGCGATTGAGGGTTATCTTAAGGGCGACCCGAAGAAGTTCTCGGACACCTACGATGCCGCGTTGACCGACGCGGTGAAGGACTACCAGACCACCCATCAAATGCAGATTACCGGCACACCTCATACCGTGTTTTGGAAGTCGATCAATGTTCCGGCCGAAAGACGATTGGAGCAGATCCGTATCAATATTCAGCGGTGGCGCGACACCAATATGCGTCCGGAAGACGATAAAGCTTATGTCTTTATCAACGTTGCCGACTTTCATGCCGAGGGCTGGCGCGACGGAAAACGCGAGATTCGCCACCGCGTGGTGGTGGGTAATAACGACAACGTGTGTGATCCGGAAACCGACGAGTGTGCCAAAGCGAATCGGACCCCAATCCCGATTTCGGCCTACATCGATCGCATGATTTTCAACCCGTTTTGGAACGTGACTCCGCGGGTGCGGAAGAACGAAATTCTTCCTGACGTGAAGAAGTCGGTCGAAGCAAAATACGCAAAAATCAGAGCTAAAGCTGCGGTGAAACCGCCGTCATTCCTCGCGGCTCCGCCCGTCGACACGCCGCCTCTGGTCGTGCCTCAACCGCTTGGGGAACAGCCACCAGTCATCGCTCCACCCGAGGAGAACGGTCAAACGGCGTTGTCTCCCGAACGACTCGCCGAAATGCCCTATTTCAATCCCGAGACGGGTGAAGTCGATGTGAGCACCACGATTCCCGAAAAAGTCCCAAGTTGGTACGCCGAAAATAATTACGAAGTGATGTACGCGGGAAAATCATGGGAATATGTGCGAATGACTCCAGGGGCGCATAACGCCTTGGGTTACGTCAAAATCATTTTCCCAAATCTGCATGATGTCTACTTGCATGACACCAACGCTCGAGCCCTTTTCAGAAATGATATTCGGGCCTATTCGCACGGCTGCATGCGGCTCGAAGATCCCATTGAGTTTGCGACGTGGCTGTTGGAGCGAGACGGTCAGAAGGGTGTGGTGGATACCGATGCAATCAAGAAATCCGGCGAATATTTGCCAATATTCCTGAAGCATCAAGTGCCTGTTTTTGTTGAGTACTACACCGTTCGTGTCGACGATAACGGTCGTGCTAACTTTTTGGCCGATATTTACGATCTGGACGATAATCCACACCTCCCCGAGCCGCCCCAACAGGCGGTCGATCTCTAGCCCGCAAGCGGGCATTGAGACTCGTGCTTGGCGATCCGGTGCCGACGTTCGTCGGCGGTTTCACAATCGAAGCGGGAACGACAGGGACGTGCCGTCTCTAGTTTTACCCAATATCTTTGATGCCTCGCGATGCAATCTACGCCGCGAAGGTGAAGCGACAGCGCCGCGTCGTTGGATCGGATTTCGATCGGTTGGCGATTGAGATCGCGCTGATTATAGGCTTCTCGGATGGCCCTTCCCGCGGCATCATGTGCGTCGTCGGCATCCTTTGGAAGTGGTCTGCATTCCATACCTTCGGACGTCACGACAAGCAGCTCCAAACGTCGGCCATGTCCTGGGATCCATCGACGAACGCGTGTGCAGCATTGGCTTACATCCTGGTTTTCGGACAAAACGGAAAAATGTTGCGAAATTCTTCTTTCAGGTCTTTGCAGCCTTCGGCTTGGCGGCTGTTCATCGTGCTTTTCGGATGGGTTGGTTTTCAGGCTATCTTGGTCGGTTGTTCCCATAACGACGTTAAACCCAGGCCGCTGATTGCCGGAAATTCGGCGACTTGCGACGAGAAAGATGACTGGCCGATGTTTCAAAAAGACGCCACTCGGCGTGGAAGCCGTACGGGAGATTTGCGTCGCCGTCCTGAACACCTTTGGACAGCCTATGTGGGCGTTCAATCATGGCTGAACAATCCGGTCATCACTGGCCACCATGTTTATGTGGGTTCGAGCGGAACGGATTGGAATAAGGCCGACAAAAAAGACGGTGTTTACGCGATTGAACTGGCTTCGGGGGCACAGCGTTGGTTCTTCCCGACCAAAATCGACGCCAATGGAGTGGCTTTTTCCAGGTGTCGCGTCGTGGCCACCGTTGACGACGGTTCGGTGTACGGAATCGATTCGAAAAATGGCGCTCAAATTTGGAAATTTCAGGCCAAAGGAAAGGCCTACACAAACCCTCTGATTTTGGGGGCGGCGGTGGTGGTTGGCGATTCGACAGGCGCGATCCACATGCTTGACCTCGAGACCGGCAAAGAGCGGTGGAACTACCAGATGGACTCGGCGATCCGTGGTGGGTTTTCGTCCAATGGTGAGTTGATCTTCGCGGCTTCCCAGACTGGATTGGTGGTGGCCCTCGATACTGCCGGGCAGGTGCGATGGCGTTTTGGCTCCCAGGGACGCGGTATTTACGGAGCTCCTACGTTGGTGGGAGACTCGGTTCTACTGGGTTTTGTCCGCGACACCACCTACCCAAATCCAGCCCTTCTGGCGTTGTCCCAAGAGACCGGAGCCGAGACCTGGTACGCCTCCAATCCGCAGGGATTTACGGGAGGCTGGGCCAATATTCGAGCCTCAGTGGCGGTGTCGGGTGATTTGGCTTTTTGGGCGGAAGCCTATTCCGATCGTCTGGTGGCGGCGTCGGTGACGTCGGGCGAAGTCAAGTGGAGTGCCCCAAGTGGTCCTTGTTTTTTTCGTCAATGGTCCTCGCCGGTCGTCGTAGGGGACGTCGTGCTGGTGGGGCGCATGGATGGGGCTTTGCATGCTCATGACGTGGTAAGTGGCGACGCCGTTTGGGAGTATTCTCTGGCCAACCACACCGACCTGGGCTCTCAAGACAGGGTGTGGCGAGATCAATGTTTGCACGAGCCCGAAAATGCTTTTCCAATTCTTGCGACGCCCGCGGTGTCAGAGTCCGGCGTGGTGGTTGTTGGCACTGAAGAAGGATACCTTTACGCTGTTGGAATCAAGGAGTAGCGCAAATGACCCGAATTCTAGTGGTGGACGACGATCAATCTGTTCTCGATGTACTTGTCATGGCCTGTGAAGATGAAGGTTTCGAGGTGACGAGCGCATGTGACGGGCAACAGGCCTTGGTGTGCATTGCGAACACTCGCCCCGATGTGATGATCTCTGACGTGAACATGCCAAAGCTGGATGGTTTTTCGGTGTGTCGACGCCTGCGAGAAAGCGGCGATGACCTGCCGATCATCCTTCTAACGTCGCGCGATAATGATATCGACGAGGCGTTGGGTTTGGAGCTTGGCGCCGACGATTTTGTTGCAAAACCGTTCAGTACGCGCGTGTTGATGGCGCGGGTCAAAGCCCTGCTGCGGCGCCAAGAAATCAAGAAATCCGATGGCCCGCGGCAGGTGGACCTCTTGGAGTTGGGGCCAATTCGAATCGACGCCGAAACGATGGATGTGCAGCTTAACGAACAATCTCTATCGTTGACCGTGACGGAATTTCGTCTGGTAGAGGCGTTCGTGCGGCGGCCTGGCATCGTGTTGTCTCGCGATCGGTTGATGGAGCTGGCGCGAGGCGATGATTCGATCGTCGCCGACCGTATTGTCGACACCTATGTGCGCAGATTACGACGGAAGTTCGAGACCATTGATGCGTCTTTTGATCGCATCGAGACCGTGATTGGTGCGGGCTATCGTTGGAAGAGGTAGGGATTGAAGTATCTGCAGTCACTGCGGTTTCGGCTTGTTGCCGTTGTGATCGCGATCGTCTCTCTGCCTGTGATTTTTGTTTGGCTCACAAGTCCATTTGACGACGCGGTAGGGGTTCAACTTCGTCAGTCGCTCAAGTCAGCGACCGATGTGGTGGGCGATCATGTACGGAAATCCAGCCCAGACGAGGATTTTCTGCGCGCCGCGGAATCGTTCGACGTGCGGATTCATGTTCTTGATCATGAGGACTCCCGGACCTTCGATGGGTCTTCCGGACCCAGCATCCGAGAACGCGTGATGTTCTTCCCGCAAGAAGTTCCGACCCTTGCGATGTGGGATGCAGAGCAGCCCCCGGTCGCTGGAAGAAAGGTCGTGCTGGATGCGGCAGAGAAACAGAGGGCGGGTTCGTGTCGGTTCGCGATGAACGATCAACTGCTTCTATGCGAGTACGTGCAGCGAATCGATTTTGGGAGTTCCGAGCCTCGCTATGTCTACGCCGTGGCAGGCAGTGCGCGGTCGCTTGGGACGTTGTACGGCGAACGCTATGCCGTGCTTCGTCTCATGTTGGTGGTGCTGCTCTTTGGCGGCGTTTTTGGGATCTGGCTTGGCCTGCGGGTGGGACGGCCACTCAGCCGACTTCGGGATCAGGTGTTGGCCCGAACGGCTCCGCCGGTATCGACGGCACCCATTGAGATTGAAGGGCAGAGCGAAATCGCCGAGGTAGGACAGGCGTTTAATCAACTGCTTGCTGCGTTGGAACGGCGCAATATCGCGACCGAAGGGTTCATGGCGGATATGGCGCATGAGGTCAAAAATCCACTGGCTGCAATTCGGGCGATTGCCGAAAGCATGGAGGATCGGGAGTTGGACGCGCAACGGGCTGCGCGGGTCTCCCGGATCTTGAGAGACAGTTCGGCGAGGTTGGAAACAGTCGTGGCGCGTTTCTTGGATTTGGCACATGCGGAGTCGGGTCTTCCGCGCGCTGAGCGTGAAGACGTTGATGTACGCAAGCTGCTCGAGAATTTGAGTTCGACCCTTTCATCCGACGAGCGATATCCGGGAGTCGTGATCACCTGTGAGGTCGTTCCGGCATTTGTGAACGGATCTCCAGAACATCTTGAGACGGCGTTTAGAAACCTGGTCTCAAATGCTCAATCATTCGCGAAGTCGTCGGTCCTCGTCGAGATGTGGCGTGCAGATGATGAGATCTTTATTCGAATAAAAGACGATGGTGCGGGCATTCAACCGGAAGACCTTGATCGCGTCTTTGACCGTTTTTTCACTCGTCGTAGTGATGGCAGTGGCACTGGTTTGGGTTTGGCGATGGTTCTTGCGATTGTTGAGGCGCATTCCGGTCGAATTACGGTCAAGTCCGAGCCCGATTCGGGTGCGGAGTTTGTGGTCTCTTTTCCCCTGGTTTCTACGTTGTCGTCCAAATGAGTCCGGAAGAAGTCAGAGCATTGCGGGGGGAGCTATCGCGCGAAGGTTTTGCAGAAGAGATCGGTGTAACGCCTTTAACCGTCTACCGGTGGGAACTGCCGATTGACGAGAAGGAGTCACGCCGTCCGCAGCGCCGGCTGCTTGTACGACTGCGTGAATTCGGGGCGAAGCAAGAACCGGGAGACCTTTCTGCGCCGGTCATCGTGGCTCGACAACGGATGGCTTCCGCGGAAGGTCCGGAAGTCTCGTTGGAGTTCTACGACGAGATTTTTGGTGCGCGTTGGGAAGCCGCGGAGTCCCAAATCTTAGCGACTCTTAGCAGTCCCCAATCCGATTCGTCGGTTTGGCTCTCGGCTCAAATCGCCCAGGCGATGCTAAAAGTTCTGTGGAAGAACGATTTACAGGGGGCTTGGGCGCTTGTTGCGCCCGCGTTTCAGCATCCCGAGCTCGCAAATTGGCCAGCCTCTCTGGTTGCCCCGCTCCATACCGTCGCCGCCCTATTGCACGCATCGCCCGATGGCCGGCTGTTCAGCCCAGGTCGAGTGAATGCACACGTCGCGCATGCGGAACGGGTGATGGTCGGCGAGTTTCCGGAGTTTCGTGCGTTGCTTCGGGTCGCCGAAATGTGGGCGGCATTTCATTTGGGTGATGCTGGTCTGCATGAACAATTGCGCCGAAAGAGCCAGGATGACTTCCGGTTGTCGACCTCGGTTGTGGTGAAATGGGCCGCGTGGGAAGTCGGGTCGATCTCGGCGCATCTGAGCGGGTGCATCGTCGATTCGATTCGGTTTTTCCAAGAGTTGGTGGTTGCGGCACGTCGTGAAGGTCTCCCGGTCGCCGAGATGCGCGGTTCTGGGTACCTGGCTTGGATGATGCTCACAGGGGCGGAACCCTTGGATGAGATTGAGGAATATGTGCAGAGGGCGCAGAAATCTGCGCTGGTTAACCGCGTGGAGCCCGGATGGCCGTCGGTCTTGCTTCTGAGCGCCGAGGCGGAGATGGCCTGTCGAAAATGCGAATTCGACAAAGCCGCCGAGTTGATCGAACTGGGGTTAAACGAGGCCAGACGCTGCAAATGGGCGCCCATTGAGCTCGCATATACCGATGTTCGGGTCGCCTACCTACGTGACGAAATGGTCGAACCTCGCCAGATTGAGGAGCGATACGGAGCGTATGAAGGAGGATATCGTGCGCCGCTCTCGCGCGTGGTGGGAGCGTTTGCCGAGGGGATCGCTGCGATTTCAAGTCGCGAGCCGAGGAAGGCCACGGCGGCTTTTCGGCGTGCTGCGGATACCGAGCAAGAGATCGGTACCATGCCAATTTACGAGCCGTATTCTCTCTCGCTGGCCTATTACAGCGCGGTTTTGTCAGGCGATCTGGATTCCGCTCGATTGCTGCTGCGTCGCGCAGAACGTGCCCTGGAACGCATGCCTATGTTTTGGTGCTCAACGGCACTACGACTCTTTAAGGCTCTTCATGCCGCGTTGGAAGGACGGGTGACCGAAGCATTCCAGCACGCGGATGCAGCCGAGACCGCATTTATGCGGGTCGGTGATCGGGCTCAACGGTTGTTGGCCAGCCGTTTACGAGCGATTTGCGCGGTTTTGTTGGACGAATCCGACGCCGAGGAACGCCTCCGGGAGTCCTCAAAATTGATGGAAGAAGCCGGAATTGCGGTGCCCGCGCCGTATCGACTTGATGCGATAGAACTACTCAAACAGAGAATGCTTGAGCACGAATCAACGGCCCTCGTCGAAAGCGGTGGTTTGTCGGTGATCGCACAAGCCACCAATCGTCTTTCGACCCGTGGCATCAGCCCGAGTCAGGTGCTTGATGAATTGGTAGATCTGCTTCTTCAGTGGCGGAATCTGTTCGCGGGACACTCCGTTGTTTGGCTTGATGAGTTGCCACAGCAGGGGAAACCTATCCCGATCCGGCACTCGTCGGATCTTGAACCCACAGAGTTCTTGGAGTTCGGTGACGGTGCCGGGCGGCGATATCGGGTTGGGGTCAGCGGAACCTTGATGCCAGACGAGCGCACGGTCCTTCAAATGATGGTTCAAATGGCGAGCATGGCACTTGAAGTTGTGATGTTGCGGGGCCTCACCAATCCGGCAAGTTCATCCGTCACAGATCATGTCCCCAACCTTCCCGGTTTCATTGCCGCGTCCACAGCAAGCCGGGATCTCCTCAGAGACGTCGTCCGCGTCGCAAAATCTCGCGCCAACGTGTTGCTGCTGGGGGAATCAGGTGTTGGCAAAGAAATGGTGGCTCACGCGGTGTACAAGTCATCACCCCGGTCAAATCGAGCGTTCATCACGTTTAATTGTGCTGCCATCCCTCGAGAGCTTTTTGAAGGACAGCTTTTCGGTTATCGAAAAGGCGCCTTCACCGGGGCGACTTCGAACCATCCGGGAGTCCTTCGTGCCGCCGACGGTGGGACTCTCTTCTTAGATGAAGTCGGCGATCTGCCGCTCGATCTCCAACCCAAATTGCTTCGATTTCTCGAAAACGGTGAGGTCTTCCCCCTCGGTGAAACTCGTCCGCTCAAGGTTGACGTCAGGGTGATCGCCGCGACACATCGCAACCTTGAGGCGATGGTTGCCAATGGGACTTTCCGCGAAGACCTCTACTACCGCTTAGCGGTGGTCCCGATCCTTATCCGACCCTTGCGAGAGCGTCGCGAAGATATCCTTGTCTTGGCGCAACATTTTTTGAAAAATCTGGCCGAGGATTCGCCGGGACTTTCGGGGGAAGCCGGGCGCCTTCTGGTCGAGCATTCATGGCCAGGAAATGTTCGCGAACTTCGGAATGTGATTGAGCGCACACTGGCCTATGTCCAGAATGGCGAGATGATTCGAGCCGAAGATCTCAAATTCTAGGAGCGTACGATGAGAGCATTTGTTGCCGGCGCGACCGGTTATACGGGGCGAGAGGTTGTTCGATTATTGGTCGAGGCTGGTGTGGAGACCGTTGCACATATTCGTCCCGATTCAGCATCCAGGCAGACCTGGGAAACGAAATTTCCACAGATGGGCGCCCTGGTTAGCCTTGCTCCTTGGACCTCGGATGGTATCCAAAAAGAATTTTCGCAGCGGCCTCCAGACTTGGTCTTTGGCCTAATCGGCACCACCCGTGCGCGAGCAAAAGAGGCTTCTGACAAGAACCGGGAGACCTACGATATGGTCGATTACGGACTGACGGCGCTTCTGATCGATGCTTGCGAAACGTGCCAGTCCAAGCCGTCGTTCGTCTATTTGTCGTCTCTCGGAGTCGGACCGGAATCGTCGTCGAGCTATATACAGGCGCGATGGAAAGTGGAGTCCAAGCTTTCCCAAAGTGATCTGAAATATCTGATCGCACGCCCGTCTTTCATTTCGGGTGATGGGAGAGATGTGCCACGGCCGATGGAGCGCGTTGGAGCGGTTGTATCGGATGGAGCGTTGGCATTATTGGGGAAAATCGGCTTCAAACATACTCAGGACAAGTACACGTCGATGGACAACACACAACTTGCGAGCGGTCTTGTGAACCTTTCACTGGCGGGATTCGAACACTCCGTTGTAGAAGCCGACCAGATTCGCGCTGCAGTGACACGTGAGTGACAACAGCAGTTCCCCGCATGATGCAACCTACGGAAAATCAATGAGAGCTCAACCACCGATCATCGTCGGCGTAGCAGGCGGCACCGGCTCCGGGAAAACCACGTTGGCCGAGACCATCCAGCAAGGTGTGGGCGAGCGCAGCTGCCTGATTCAGCATGATTGGTATTATCGCGATTTGCGGGATATCGAGGCGGAAGAGCGGTCCGGGATCAATTTTGATCATCCAGACAGTCTGGACAGCGATTATCTGGTCGAGCATTTGCGGAGCCTCAAGGCGGGCGAATCGATCGAGGCGCCGCAATACGATTTTTCGCGTCATCAGCGCCAGGAAGAAACGATTTCGATTCAACCGGTTCCGGTGATTGTGGTCGAGGGGATCTTGGTCTTCGCCCTCAAGAATTTGCGCGAAATGTTCGACATAAAGATCTACGTGGATACGGATGCTGACATTCGAATCCTGCGCAGGATCCGTCGCGACATGCGTGATCGCGGTCGAGACTTTGAATCGATACGCCACCAATATTACGAAACGGTCCGACCGATGCATTTGGAATTCGTGGAGCCCTCGAAACGCTGGGCAGACCTTATTGTTCCTGAGGGAGGCTCCAATGCCATCGCCTCGGACATGATTATCGAACGGCTCAAACGATTTCTTGAACCTTAGGTTTGGGTTGCCACCAAAGTTCTGGGCCGCTAGGCTGATCGTAATTAGTCGAGTTTGAGTATTTAAGTCCACTTGTCGGGGGGGAAGCAATGCCTCGCACAGAGCGACCATTATTGCGGATTTCCGACGAAGAAGTCCTTGGTCTTAGCGATGACGTGTTCGTTGCGCGCTGCACACCATTTGTTCAGTCCGTGGTCGGAGATGTTCGTAGAGAACTGCGTTTGTCGGGTGACAAAGAAGACATGTTGGCAGCTGGGTTTCTTGGTTTGGTCCAAGCAAGGTCTCGTTTCGAGCCCACAACCCGTGCTGAGTTTTCGACGTTCGCCTATTGGAGAATCAGAGGGGCGATCATCGATTCATGTCGGAAAGGAAGCGCCACTTCGAGACGATATCAGGAGCGTATGAGAGCCGCAGCCAATCACGCCGATCACGTGGCAAACGAGCAGGAGCTCAGCTTCCAAGGGGTCACGCCTCGCGCGGTCACAGCAGCTTCTGCTACGAAGATGTTGGCCGATCACATCACCAACGTGATCATCGTTTCGGGCCTGTCTACCAATTTTCAGTACGTGTTTTCACCGGCCACTCAAGAGAGCCGGTTGATTCAATCTGAAATGGTGGTTCACTTGAAGGCCGCCGTGGAGCAATTGAGCGACGTGGATCGCGAAGTTCTCTACAGACTCTACTATCTGAACCAGACGACCGAGGAAGTCGGTCTTCATTTTGAACACACCAAGTCGTGGGTTTCGCGTGCCCACAGTCGGATCGTTGCTCAAATTCAAAAGATATTTCGCCAGGCCGGCATCATCGAGTCTTGAACGCTCGATAACCCGTGGTGATGTCTACATGTCTCCCGGTCATGTTTTTGGGCGATGTCTCCCGGTCCCGATCACGTCTCGCGGTCACGTCTCCCGGTCCTGGTCCCGATCACGTCTCCCGGTCCCGATCACGTCTCCCGGTTCCGATCATGTCTCCCGGTTCCGATCATGTCTCCCGGTCATGTTTTTGGGCGATGTCTTCCGGTCATGTCTACCATCCCGGTCACGTCCCGGTCCTGGTCTCGATCATGTCTCCCGGTTCCGATCACGTCTCCCCGGTTCCGATCACGTCTCCCGGTTCCGATCACGTCTCCCGGTTCCGATCACGTCGATCACGTCTCCCGGTTATGTTTTTGGGCGATGTCTTCC
>CAYMYJ010000020.1:49335-62508 GCA_964394615.1 uncultured Bradymonadales bacterium
GGTTCCGGTGATGTCTGGCAGGTCCTGGGTGATGTCTCCCGGTCATGTCCCCATGTCCCGGTCATGTCCCCATGTCACGTCTCCCGGTTCCGGTGATGTCTGGCAGGTCCCGGGTGATGTCTCCCGGTCATGTCCCCATGCCGGTCATGGCCCATGTCTTCCGCGTCCCCTGCGTACGTCTCCCCGTTATAGTTCTGCCGATTACGTCTGCTCCTGCCGCTCATGTCTCCCGGTCATCGAGCCCATCATGTTGGTCATCGATCCGATCATGTCTCCCGGTCATGTTTTCTGATCCCGCCGATCATGTCTCCCGGTCCTCGCGAATCATGAATGATTGGCTTGCAGCGCTGGTCGGGGTATTCTGCACGAATGGAAAATGAAATCATTAATGCGACTGGTGTGAGTTCGGCCTACACAATCGCCATGTTGGTTCTGGGGGCGAGCATCGTCAGCATCCTCTTGCGTCGCGCGGCGGGCTTGCGTGCATCGTCGCGTGTGCGTCGATGGATTCCGCTCCTTCATGTGTCGATTTGGAGTGCGGTCATTGTGGGCGCGATGTTCACCTACGCGTCCGATCTGCCGGACTATTGGCTCGTGGTTTTGGGGCTCTTTGTCTTTCTGGTGGGGCTCAGCTCCGTCGGATGGCTGCGCAGCGTGGCCGCCGGCATCACCCTCGCCGCAGAGGGGCGCCTCAGCGTCGGTGATAATATTCGGATTTCAGGCGTGATCGGAGAGATCGCATCCTTTGGGTTTCGTGGTGTTCGGGTGCGTGCCGTCGACGGTGCATTGCATGAAATCCCGAACGAAATATTCATGACTTCGCCCGTGGCCACGGTCAGTGGCGACGGCGGTGATTCGGCTTGCGAAATCACCATGAAGATTCCTCCCTCGGTTGAGCCTAATCGGGCGCTCGAGATCGCGCGAAACGTGGCGATTTTAACGCCACTTGCGTCTCCACGGCATCGACCGGAAGTCTTTCTTAGGGCGACCGACGAGCGAGACGAGACCTTCGAGATTACCATCCGCGGTTTTGCCTTCGACCCCACCCATCAAGATCATTATCGAAGTGATGTGATCGCGAGGTTTCATGACGGATTTCGTCGAGAGCGTTCGCGGGGCCTTGAGGGCGGTAGACCGTCAGTTCATGGTCTTGTCCTGGTCGACGATTGACGCCTGTTTTCTGGACACATTTGCGCACCGGTGCAGAGTGTCTGAAGTATGAAAACCAGCATTTCAAATTTAGAGCCGGGAGTCGAAGACCAGTTGCCCGGCCCCCCGCGCGTCGCCGCGATCATGATTTCGACCGTCTTGGTCTTCGTGGTTTGTTACTACATGCGGTCGATTCTGATCCCGACCGTGATGGCGGTGTTCCTTTCCTATGTCCTTAATCCGTTCGTGGCTGCGCTGAGCCGGATTCGAATTCCTGGCACTCGCTATCATTTTCCACGCGGCGCAGCGTCGCTGGTTGTGGTGATGATCGCCCTGGCTCTTTTGGTTTTCCTAGGGGTCTTCATTTTCGAACAGACCACGGAATTTGTGGGAGAGATTCCGAAGTACCAAGACTCAATTGCAGACAGCATGTCGGCAGCCCGAACCAAAATCCTGGCATTGCAGGATTACGTCGGTAGATATCTGGAGCCCATGCGAGCTCACGAGGTTGCCTCCTCCAGTGCGGTTTTGGAGGAGGCCCGCCTAGAATCCTTGTTTCAACAGGGCAGCGCTGACGTTTGGGCGTCATTTTCCAATTATATCTTTGGCAGCATCACGTCGTTATTGGAGTTCACCGGCCAGTTGATGATGTGTCTCTTCGTTCTGTTTTTCTTGCTCTACGAAGGACCGGTGCTTCGCACGAAGGCCATCAACATCGTTGGGACGAGCCTCCGCCGTCGTAGGATCGCGCTTGAGATCATGCGCAATGTGAATGAAGACGTGCAGAGGTACTTGTTTAATCGGGTGTTAACCAATCTGGTGCTCGGTATTGCTGTCGGAATTGCCTACTACGGTTTTGGTCTGAAGTACGCGTTTTTGCTGGCCGCGCTCGCCGCGATTTTCAATTTTGTGCCCTATGTGGGCCCGCTGGTGGGGGCAATTTTCCCCGCATTGGCTGCATACATGCAGTTTGGTGATTGGAAGCAGGTCCTTTGGGTGCTGCTGGCGTACACGCTTTTGACGGGAACAGAGGGCAATATCGTGACACCTATTGTCCTGGGCCGTCACCTCAAGCTTAACAGCCTTGCGGTGTTGCTTGCGTGCATCTTTTGGGGATGGATTTGGGGCCCCATCGGTTTGTTTCTAGCGGTTCCGATCATGGCGGTTTTTAAGGCGATGGCGGAACACTTTGATCCTATGACACCCGTGGGCGAACTCCTTCGTGGGTGAAGGTCGCCGCGGCTGAAGAAACACTCTAAGATGAACTTAACGATCAGCGGGATGAAGTGTGAAAGAACGAGACAGTCATCTTGGCGACGAGGACACCGAACTCGACCATACGATGGATGCGGCTCCACGTTTGCCCCGAGCGGGTTCTGTGGTGGACGGTCGTTACCTCGTCATGGAAGAAATTGGTGAGGGTGGATTTGGCTGGGTGTTTAAGGTTCAGCACGTTCAGTTAGGCCAAAATTTTGCGATGAAGATTCTGCATCCGCGGATCTCCGCCGACCCTGAATGGCGAATTCGGTTTCGAGAAGAAGCACGCGCGACGAGCTTGATCGGGAATGAAAACATCGTTTTTGTGACCGATTTCGGGGAGTGCCCGAAGTTCGGATATTATTTTGTCATGGAACACTTGGCCGGGTCCTCGCTTGCCCAGCACCTTGAAGGGGGCCCCGTCGATCTGCAGAAGACCCTGCGATTTGCGATGGCGGCTGCGAGCGCGTTTGGGGCTGTGCACGAACTCGGAATTGTTCATTGCGACCTGAAGCCAGGTAACGTGATGATGATCGATCGCCCAAATCGAAACGAAGCTTGGAAATTCTTGGATTTTGGGACAGCGAACGTCGTGACGCGCACCGTTGAGAGTGATTTCATCTACGGCACACCGGCCTATATGGCTCCAGAACAGGCCATCGGCGTCGATGTCGATCCTCGCGCGGATCAGTTTTCACTCGCCTGTGTGATTTACGAGATGCTCACGGGTTGTTTGCCCTGGCGAGTGGACTCCTGGTCCGATGCCCTGCCTGAGGTGCGTCGACAGAATCCACCACAGGCGTTGTCAAATTTCCGGAGTGACTGCCCGCCGGGCCTTAACGAAGTTATTCAAAAAGCATTGAGCCTACGGCGATCGGCCCGATTTGCGACCATCGCAGAATTTGTGAAAGCGATGAGCGACATGGTTCCGATTGATTTCGAGCCGACTCACGATCCCCAAGACATCAAGGGCACCTCAGACGACGGCTTTAAGCGCTCGCCCACCGCCCCACGTTTGCTCCAGCCGATTGATGCTGCGGGGGCGTCGATGGTTATTACTTTGGGCGAAGACAGCGAAACTGACGTGTTGGCCGTCGAGGTCAATATCGTCTTTCATTCCGCTGACCGACTTGGACGTGAGTATCGCCGAAATATCATCGCCGGCGGCATGTTCATTCCTTCGGGCAATATTTTGCCGCTTCACTCCGCGGTTCGAATCCACCTCACGCTGGCACCGCGAAAGCTCTCGATCGAGTTGGACGCGCGTGTTGTGTCTCAGACGTTGACGGGCGGTCAGGCAGAAATGGGTTTTGGAGTTTACCTTTCTCCCGAATCTCTGAGGCGCCTGGAACTCTGGATCAAGAATCCGGTCATCGGGCTGGAGCTTGAACCCAAAGACGTTCTGACACGACTTCGTGATTTGGATCCCAACGATTCTTTGGCTGCAGCTGAGGCGTTTATCGTATCGATGTTGGTCGAGCCAACCTCCGTGCAACGACTCCGCGCGATGTGTTCAGGCCTTCCGATCGATTTTAATGAGTGCATCGCGTCTTTGATTCAGAAGAACTACATCGATATTAAGTCGCCGCACTCTGCAAGCGTTGCTGATGTTGTGACCCCGGCCGCTCCACGGTTGGAGTTCCTGGCCGCAGATGTTGAGCGAATTATGGACCAGGCGGATTTCTTTGAGCGGCAGAACAACTTCTGGGGTGCCATTTCAACCCTGCGTCGTGCGCTCGAGATCGTTCCGGAAAAATCGGCGATTCACTATCGCCTTGCCCGCCTTGAGAACGGATTTTTGGCGCATCGCTCAGAGGCGTCGCGATTGATGCAACAGGCCATCGGGCTTGAACCGAAGAACCTCGAATATCAAGAGTTTATGACGTCGCTCGACCCGGTAAGTTCGGACGAAAGCTGAGTCAGGAAAGTCTCCAGAAACACGTGGCGTTGCTCTGCCATACGTCTTCCGGTCTTCGTGTACATCTTGTCGCGTAGAGTTAGGAGCTTGCGGTAGAAATGGTCGACCGCATAATTCAGGTCATCAAGTTCACGGTCACTGGCAAACGGGTCGGCCATGTTGACGATGCTGCGGCCCATCACTCCACTTACATAGAACGTCCGCGCAATGCCAAAGGCGCCGACCGACTCCAGGCGATCCGCGTCCGCGAGTGCTTCCGAAATCAGATATTGGGGTGTGATGCCGGCGGAGTGCGAGTGGGCGACGATTGCGTCTTGGAAGACCTCCAGGCGATCCTTGTCCAGTCGTGTCTGCGAAAACTGTGAGCCCAGTTCTGCCGATAAAGTGGACGCCAAATGGCGCTCGGGGTGGTTCTTGGGCAAGTTCACCGAATCGTGAAACAGAACCGCCATCGAAAGGACTTCCCAGTCCTCGATGCCTTCGTTTTTGGCGATGGTCGAAGCGTTTCGTAAGACGCGGAGCAGGTGGGCGAAGTCATGCCCCCCATCTTGCTCCATATGCTCGTCCAAGAACGCCACGGCTTCTTCTAGCCAATCGAAATCGACGAGTGGTTTCACCGCCTGAACAAACTCAGCGCCATTCATGTCGCGCTCGCAATGGCGTGGAAATCTGAGCTGATAAGCACCTGATGCGCCGCTTCGATGTCAACGTAGAGCACACGGTCGTGGTCCAAGGTCGGAACGCGAGTCCTGAGCAGGTTACGAGCTGCCGAGGTGTTTTTTCCGGCCATGTTTTCGCGCAGGTCGAGCGCCTGAGACGCGATCAGATACTCGATGGCGACGATTCGCTCGGAGTGGACGATCATCTCGAGGGCATGCACGCCGGCATGGGTGCCCATCGATACGTGATCTTCCATATTTGCACTGGTTGGAATCGAATCCACACAGGCTGCGTGAGCCCGATGTTTGTTCTCGGAGACCAGCGCGGCCGCCACATATTGTGGAATCATCATGCCGCTGTTGAGGCCTGGTTCTGCGACCAGAAAGGGCGGGAGTCCTTCAGAGAAATGTTTGTCCGTAAGCTTTGCACTACGTCGTTCCGAGACACTCCCTATTTCGGCGATGGCGAGCTTCAGGTAATCGAGGGCGAGCGCAACCGGTTGCCCGTGGAAATTGCCGCCGGATAGAATGGCCCCGGGCTGATCACCCTCAGGCACAAAAACCAGCGGATTATCGGTGACCGCATTGGCCTCGATGTCCAGAACCGATTCCACATGCGTCAACACATCACGTGACGCTCCGTGGACCTGCGGCATGCACCGCAGGCAATACGAGTCCTGAACAAACTCTGTCTTGCCTTCGACTTGTCCTGGCACCGCTCCAGCAAGCTGGCTGCCTTCCAGATGTCGTCGCACGTGTTCGGCGCTGAGCATCTGTCCCTGACGTCGTCGCAGCTTGTGGACTCGCGCATCGAGGGCCTCAAGGCGCCCGCCTACCGCATCAAGGCTCATCGCACCGACAAGGTCCGCGGCGTCCAGAAGCCTGCGGAATCGCCGCGTGACGATCACGCCCAACGCCGTCATCGCCTGGGTGCCGTTGAGCAGGGCGAGCCCTTCTTTGTAGGTGAGGCGTGTGGTGGCGAGGCCAGCCTCGGCCATCGCCTCTGCCGCTGGCATCTTCCGGTTCTTGTAAACCACCTCGCCTAGCCCAATCAGGGGAAGGCACATGTGGGCAAGGGGGCATAAATCCCCGCTCGCACCGACGCTTCCGAATCTGGGAATCACGGGATGGATATGATGATTGAGCATTTCGCAGAGCAGCCCAAGCGTCTCCCAACGAATGCCAGAATTGCCCTGAACGAGGGCTGCGATTCGCAGCGCCATCATCGCCCGAGTGACGTCTTCCGGTAGCGGCTCACCCACGCCACATGCGTGGCTCATGAGTAGGCGTTCTTGCAGAATTTCGGTATCCGCCGGCTTGATCGCCTGATTTCGGTTGGCTCCAAAGCCAGTTGTGACCCCGTACACCGCCACGCCCGAGAGCGCACTTTCGCGCACGTACTCGGCCGCACGGCGGACTCTGGCCTCCGCAGATTTGGCCAATTTTACTGGCGAATATTGAGTCGCGATTTCTTCGACGTCTTCAAGTGTGACGTCCCCTTCACCAATGACCACCATGCGTTTTCACCCTGCGAAATAACGGGGGGCGAAAGTGTCATAAACAAAGCAAACCTTCAATCACCGCGCTTAAACGGACCACGCGCATCCATCCATTCTACCTGTTGATCCACGTGTTCGGCCTCGCGGGTCACAAAGTCCGCGATCGCGTCACGTAAGCCAGGGTTGGCGATCCAGTGGGCGCTGAGCATGGTCGTTGCCCGAAATCCGCGCTCAAATTTGTGTTCGCCACCCGCGCCCGGTTCAAAAACGCGGATTTGGTTCTGAATGCACCACTCGATGGGGGCGTACATGCACACTTCAAAATGCGTGAATTCTTCTTCGCGCCGGCAGCCCCAATAGCGCCCGTAAAGCCGATCGCCTTTCAGCAGGTTAAAGGCTCCCGCGTAGGCAGTCCCGTCCTGTTCGGCCACCAGCAGGTGGATGCGATCTGCAAAAGTGCTCTGGAGCTCTTCGAAAAACGCGTCGTTCAGGTAACGCCGCCCATAATAGAATTTGTCTACGGTCCGGGAGTAGTAGCGAAAGGCCCGCTTCATGTCCGAGTGTGTGATCGCAGAGCCGGTGATGACTCGCGTCGTTACTCCCCGATCGGCCAGTATGCGGCGCTCCCTGCGAATATTTGCCCGTCGCTTGGACCGGAAGACCGCAAGGAAGTCATCGAAGGTCCGGAAGTCCTCGTTGTACCAGTGGTACTGGACGCTTTTTCGGACCGGGAGATCTTTTTCGCCCAGGGGTAAGGTGTCGTTTTCATTGGTGAAATTAAAATGAACCGACGAAAGACTCAGTTCTTTGGCGATCGTCAGAGTCGCTTCCACCAATACTTCTTTCAACGCCTTTGGGTCGGCCTGACTAGGATGGATGAGAAGTCGCGCTCCAGTCACCGGCGTAAAGGGCACGGCAACCAGGCCTTTGGGGTAATAGCGAATCCCCGCCCTTTCGGCCGCCTCAGCCCACCCCCAATCAAAGATGAATTCACCTTGAGAGTGCAGCTTTAAGTAGAAGGGAACGGCTCCGATAAGCACGTCTGATTCCCACGCCGTGATGATCTGTGGAATCCAGCCTGTGTCTCCACCGACACAACCTGTGCGTTCCAACGCGCTCAAAAACGCCCATTCAAGAAAGGGGCTCCCGTCGCCCACAAGCGTATCCCAAGCGCTTTGCGCGATTTGGTCTACCCCATCCAATACTTTGATTTCGATTGAGCGAGTCACTGAACACCTCCTGTTCTGGGATGATCGTGACTCCGGGAAGATTCAGAGACGGTAGCCCAGTGTGATCATTCCGCTATGAATTGTGTCCGTCGACGAGATCGGGTCGGGAGCATCAGGCGTCCCAATGACCTTAGGTTCAGGATAGTCGGGGGAAATCGTTGTGAACGTGTAGCCAATCCGTGCGTCGATTGCGTCGGTGACCTGGAACGACATGGCCGCCTGTCCTTCAATTCCAAAGGCGAGGTCCGACGACCCAAACGCAACACCACCTGAGTTATTGATGTCGAATGTTGGCAGAACCCCAGCACCAGCGCCAATGACGAGAGGTCCGGCCGTGTAGCTAAGGAAGCCACCAACGCGTGCCGAAAGATACCGATTGCCGGTGTAGTACGGGTTTTTGTCGATCGTGATGCTCCAGACTTCGGCCCCGCCAAAAACATCGAGCAACACTTGTTCGGAAAAGGCCTTCTTGAACACGAGCTCTCCGCCAAGGCGTCCGTAATCGCTGGCAAACTCGTCTGTGCCGTCAAAGAGCGTGGTGAAGGGAGCGTAACCGCCAAACACCGATGCGCCGATAGCCGATGAACCGTCTCCAAACACCGCGAACGTCGCATCAAGTCGGCCGGTCACGCCCACAAAAGGGCTCTTATGATCGAGTTTGAATCCGCCTTCCGATTCCATCGTGAATGAACGCGATCCCACAAGCGCTCCAAATCGAAACGTAAACCCTGGCTCAAGCCCAAAATCGCCGTTATTGGAGGCCACTGCACTGTCCTTGAGCGACGAGCTGTCTTCGTCTGGGTCTTCCTCGTCCGGATCTTCGTCAGCGGGCTCTTCGACCGGATCATCTTTGCGGGGTTCGTCGTCAACAGCATCCCATCCACCGGCGTCGCGAAATTCCCGAACCTGTGGAACGAGTTCGGCAAAGGCCTCCTTGAGGATCGTTTTTGATTCGGCCTTGCTGACTTTGCCGCGTTTAATATTCTCGCGAACGTCAGCAATGGTCTTGCCGCTGGGCCCAATCACGACCAATTGAAGCTTCTTCCCCTTTGAAAACACATCGAGGATCATGATCGCCTCGATGTTCAGGGACTTCATGACGCGTCGGAACTCACGTGCCGACGAATCTCGTCGCTTGCTGTTCCGGAAGTCTTTTCGAGACACGCCTTCTTCTTCGGCGGCGTCCCAAATTTTGTCGGAATCTTTGACCTTGATGTCGTCGCTGGCATCGAGAAACTCGAGCAACGTTTCATACGCATCGTCGCCGCCCTTCTGCGATGCGTTAATGAACGCAAGGCGCAACGGGTCTTCACTTGCCCAAGAAGGCAAAGCAAACGACAGAAGCAAAAATTGAACTGCGAAAATTATCAGGAAACGTCGAATCGTTTGCATGTGTCCGAGGGGTAGAAGGGCCTGGTCGCGCTACGATTGTGGCAACGTTTCGAGTGTAGTCAAAATACTCGCCAACGCCAACGTGCTTAGCGACCGATATGTGCAGCAATTGCAATACTGTGAGCCATGATCGTCATCTGAGGATTAACACCAAGCGATGTTGGATGCAGGCTTGAGTCAGAAATGTAAAGATTTTCAATATCATGCGTTCTTCCATCCGGTCGGACAACGCTTGTTTTGGGGTCGTTGCCCATTCTGCACGATCCCATCGGATGACTCGCATAAAGCATGAATTCCGCGATATCGTGGACGCTTCGGATGAATTGTCGCGCTTCATTCCAGCTGGTGAAGAACTTTGCGTGTGAAATCAGCGGCCTCACCGCCTGTGATCCAGCCAAGAAGAACATCTCGGTCACGAATTCCACACCCAGCATGAACTTGCGTTGATCATCCGGCGAGACGTCGTAATGGATGGAGGGAGGGCCGGTTTTTCCTGCCGAAATCGTACCGCCAGATCCGTCGCGAATCAGGAATCCGCATGCAGACAAGTGCTTGAAATCTCTCATGAAGCTCGCTGAATCATGCCCGACAGTTCCGGCCTGAGCAAAAAAAGCCTCGAGCGGAGCGCTGAAAGTTTCGGCCAGAATTTCCCGTTCTTTGGGATGTCGTGCGTAATAACCCTGGCTTGCTCCCGACCAAATCTTGACCTCGTCTTCCATGCGCGCCACGGCGCCGCAACCAGGTTGGACGTGCAGATTTTTTCCAACCCAACCGCTTGAGTTCGCCAATTCGTTGCGTTGCAAGAGCATTGGGGTGTTGACCGCGCCTGCGGCTAAGACGACTCGATCAGCTTTGATGTTGACCGTCGCAATCACTTTCTTGGTCTCGGGATCCAGCATTCGACCGATGACACCGACGGCACGCTTGTTTGTGGTGACGATGGTGTCGACCAGGGTGTTCGTAAAAAGGCGGGCGCCTTTCCTAAGCGCGCGGGGCAGCCAAGTCACATCGGAGGAAGCCTTGCCCGATGATGGACATCCTGTCTGGCAAGTTCCGCAGCCGACACATCCAGGGGTGTTTCTGGGCATGTAGGTGTGATGAACGCCAGGCATTTTCGAAAAACCTCGAATCGCTACATGCGTGTTTCCGCCCGCGACGTCCATCCGAGTGGGTTCGGGCCCGATCGCTTCCTCGACCTCGGTGTAGAGCCGATCACGATCGGCCCAGAACTCCAGTCCCCATTCGCTCATCCATTCGTCGAGAACATAGTCCGGCGTCCGAAAGGAGATGCCGGAGTTGACCAGAGTGCCCCCGCCAACTCCACGACCACTCGCCAGCGGGACAAAGGCGTTGCCCTGCATCACCCGCGCACCAGCATCTTGATAGATGTGCTCCAGCGCCCACGATTGTTTGCGGGTGAACGACCTGGGTTTCCAATAGGAACCACCCTCAACCACGATCACGTCCAGCCCAGCCTCGGCGAGCTTGGCAGCCGACGTGAGCCCGCCAGGTCCCGCACCTACGATCACGACATCGCATTTCAGATCAATCGGACCTTTCGTCCACGTTGCCGCGGATTGAATCTGGCCACCCACGTATTCTTGGGCACTAAAATCCAGCTTCATGATTTGCCTGTGCATGTGTAGTCGAGGCCAGCCGCTTGGATGACTTCCGGTCGTTCACAATATCCCATTCCAAAGATCAACTTGAGCGAGGTGAAGGCGCCACGCCGGGGCCCCAGCCACGATTCGTCCCATGCTCTCAAAATCTCGATGCGTTCTTCGAGGGGTCGAAGGTGGAACCGCGTGACCCCCATGTCGGCAAAAATGGCCATGTCATCTATGGCGTGAAGCAAGAGGCGCAGCAGGTTCGCGGTGGTTTCAGAGATGGTCA
The DNA here is from genome assembly GCA_964394615.1 of uncultured Bradymonadales bacterium. Lineage (GTDB taxonomy): Bacteria > Myxococcota_A > Bradymonadia > Bradymonadales > Bradymonadaceae > JBFFMO01. Next base: position 60,332 of record CAYMYJ010000020.1, read on the forward strand.
TCAGATAATGGTCGAAGAAGTCCGGGAGTCCTACCGAATTGCCCGCAGGCATACCCAGATCTCCCGGAAACAGGGCCTCTGCCATCGTTTGTACGATCAGGATTTCGTGGCTGCTGAGTAACTTCATCTTTGTGGATGGGGTCTGGTCCCACCAGAATCCGCCAATTCGCATGCCAATCGCGCCGACAAGTGTCGCCCCTGTTCCGCCCAACGCCTTTAGAAATGTCCTTCGATCCACGTTCCACCTCGCAAGAAAGCGAGTGTATCAGAATCTCTTATAAACAAAACCGACCGGGCGGTTTTTTTGTGGATTCCTAATTGGTTGGACGGCCAACCTTAATTCTTGAAGATGGCACATCATATTGGTACACCCACGATATCGGAGGAAATATGACAGACTCAGCACTTACCCGTCTGGAAAGACTTGCGGCATCACTTAGCCCTGGTGTGATCGCACAAACCAAGAGCTTTGCGCGTACGCACGAAGCCGCAGGGCAACCTTGGTTCATCGCTGGAGTCAGCGACGGTATGGGCCTTCATACGGCCATCGCCGCAATCGAGTCCGGCGCTTTGAAAACCGGTGTTGGCGTCTATTGGGAGCCACCCCATTTGCTTGAGTTTGATGATGCAGGTCTCCCGGTCTCTCCGATTCACCGTGCGCGTGTCGAACACGCCAATGCGCTTGAAGAATTCGCAAAGCGACGTGGAGTCGAGTTTAAGACCGTATTTTCGAACTGCATCCTCGCTCCGGAACGCGATCTAAAGGGCCAACCCAAGGGGGCCGTCTCTGATATGCCTTCCGAGATTCTTACCGCGTTGGGTCAACCGGCTGGGAATTTGATCTTCATCAATTCGGTCGCCTTCGGAAAATGGATGTGCCCCCGCGAAGGCGCGGCCGCCAGCCGTGCACCGATGATTGGTTTTGATGGAACCCTCGATTGGGCTTCCGGCAAGCCCTATCACGCCCGTGGGTATCAAGAGACCCTTGATACGATGGGCCGCAACCACGGTTGGATGCTCGATTCGCTCAAAGAACATGGCTTTCTTGGGCCCCGTTCACTCTCGGCGTTTTTTACGTGGGCTGGTGGGTCTCAGCGAGTGTCTTCACTCGAGGGGATTTATGGGAAAGGAGCGCTCGGTGACGCAAAGATGTTGGCCGAGGCCGAGGTGGTACGCCGACGACTTGATGAAGAGGGTGCACTGGGAGTCCATGCCGTAGTGCGTTTGCCCGCGTTTCTTTCTGCCGCGCTCATGGGCATTCCTGGAGGCGGGTTCTTTGGGATGATTTCACGCCGTGTACTTGAATCCCACGGTTGTTTCGAAGGCATGCCTGAGCTCGCAAGCCGAATGGTCCGGGAGTTCTTTGGGAGCGAGTGGATTTCCGAAAATCCGATTTCACAGATCGAACTCGACCATGCCGAATGCCTACATTTGGATGAGATCAACGAACGTGTTGCCGAAGGAACGCGACGCCTTGAGGCGATGCAAGAAGGTCTCCCGGTCATCGCGGAACAAGTAAGCGCGCGATTCTCGGACCTCTTCCCCGAGCATCACACGCGGCTGCTCGCCTCGATGATTCCATCTGAACCGACTCATGTCGCACAGGTGGAATTACCGATTGAAGCATTGAGTGAAGGTCTCCCGGACTTCGTTTTCGAAGCCGTTGAGGTAGCGCGACCTACCTTCATCAGTGTGATTATGGGCAGCCTGGATGCGAGCGGAAAGGTGACCGCAAAGGTCTCCCGGTTCTCGGATCACGTGGTGGTCGAAGCGTTTTCAAACGGGCGTTGGATTGCGACAGCCACGGGCGTGTCACGCGTGCTTGGTGGACGACCGGAAGACCTTGGCACTCCGATCGGAAATTTGAAGCCTGGAATTCAAGGATTGCCGCCTGAGATTAAAGAAGCGGTCGCGCGAGCGCGGTCTTTGACGTTTGAGTGGTTGCCACGTCTCCCGGACCAGGCGTTGATGTATGTCAATTCAGTCGGACCGACTGTAGCCATGACGTGGGTGGATTCCGACGCCCAAACCTGCGGCCGAGTCACACTGACGGCCTGAAGGTCTCCCGGTCATGCGCAGGTCTCCCGGTCATGCACAGGTCTCCCGGTCATGCACAGGTCTTCCGGTCATGCACAGGTCTTCCGGTCATGCACAGGTCTCCCGGTCATGCACAGGTC
>CAYMYJ010000020.1:62608-109421 GCA_964394615.1 uncultured Bradymonadales bacterium
GCACAGGTCTTCCGGTCATGCACAGGTCTCCCGGTCATGCACAGGTCTCCCGGTCGTGTGCCGGTCATGCACAGGTCGCGCAGGTCTCCCGGTCAGTCCATCAGATCAGCGGACTGCCGGTCGATGAAATAACGTCGGGCGGCCACGCCCAATGACCGAGTTGCACCCGCGGCAATGGACGACGAAATCAATGTTCCAGCGACAGGAACAGTGTTGATCAACGCTCGGGCCACTTCCCGTAGCGCAAAGCTCGCCCCAACATTCAGACCGATTGCCCCTCCGAACTCTGCCGCGGATCGCGGAGTTAGGCCGCGGCCACTCAACCAGGCAATGCCGCCGATCATCATCACCTGGACGCTTGTAATCGGTATGCTTGAGGCGAAGGGCAGCGGTATCGTTGCGATCGTCGCATTTACCGAAGCGGCCACGCGAATCATGGAATCCGCCATCTGATGTTTTGCGCCGGTTTCCGGCGAGAGCCGGGCGACCGCGAATTGCAGCTCTTCCGGCAGACCATCAAGCAGTGCCCTGACGAGTTTGCCTTGCCTTGAAAGCTGAATCACGGACACAAAGTCTCTGGGAAGGCCGCCATCCACCAACCCCTTTTTAACGGCCTGCATGGTGACAAAATCCCCAACTTCTCGCTGATCTTCCCGTCGATAGATCGCCACAACCACAGGGGGGGTGGTGTCCCAAATGTCTTGAACCGTGTTTTGAATCGCAAGAATATCTTGAATCCATTGCCCCACATCCGATCGATTCGACGGCAATAACGCCAAGGTCACGTCCGGTCGATCAAACTTGAGAGCTTTGGTGTTGCAGTGCCTGAGGTCTGCGACATCAAGAGTTCCGCCGTCGAATGTCCACGGCTGCCAGCGACCTCGTCCCACCTCTTCGTGGACTTCGACATCGTGCGGATGACCTCCCAACTCTTGCCACATTCCTCGGATCGGAATCTGCGGATCACCGACGATGGCGACTTTTGGGATATGGGACGACGAGATTGTGCGGCGAATCAGGTCGAGGTCTCCCAGAAGTCGATCGCGCTCTTCGATCGACAGTGACGCAACCGCTCTGGACACCACGATCTCATTGAAGAGCCGCTGCGCAGTCGCCGCCAAATCGTCGTGGGGTTGGATCATGTGTACCGGCTGAGCTGTTCTGTGGTGATCGCTCCCTCGCGTTTGATTTCGACAGCGCCGTCATGAACCCCGATGATCGTTGAGGCTGAATGGGGCACAAGATCGCCGTCATCGACAAAAAAGTCGACTTGGCTCACGAAGGTCTTCCGGACTTGAGCGGGCGATGATTCGCCGTGGCGCTTTTCCTTGTTGGCGCTGGATACCAATAACGGGCCGCCGAACGCTTCCAATAATTTTTGGACCAGATCATCGTCGGGCATCCGCACGCCGATATGTCCATTGGCTTTGGTGAGCTGTTTCGCGACTTTCTTGGGAATCGAATCGCTCGGATAAAATAGAATCGTGAGTGGTCCCGGCCAGAACTCGGCAGCAATTTTTCCGACGAGTGGGTCGACGCTTTCGACGACATCGGCAAGCGAGGCCATATTCTTGATGAAAACGAGCGACGGAGACTTCGACGTCTTGCGCTTCGATTGCATCAGATTGATCACGGCATCTTCGTTCGAAAGGTCGGCAAGTATGCGGTACGTCCCACGACAGGGCACGCAAACAAGACCGCCATTTTGCAGGCATTTCGACAATTGTCGGATTGTATCAGAGGATGAGAGTTCGGCTGGCTTAATGGTTTTCATGACCACCTTGTGAAGGGGGGAAGCGAGTGTAACATGCCGATGAAACTAGGCGATAGAAAAGCTCGCACGATGCCGACGGTGACAGCAACGATCCCAGCGGATATGTTGAGTCGCGTTGATGAAAATTGATGAGGTTTCCATGGTCGATCCTGTCGTTCACGCCAAGATGACGATGCTGATTCAGCACGAGAAGAAGCTTAAGGCCGAACTCGAAGAGTTGAAAAAGGACATTCCCACCTGGGCCAAACGCGTAGAACTCGCGCAGGTCAAAGGAATGGGAGACCTTGCGCGCCAAGCCGGAGAGCGGCTGGCTTCGCTCGAAGCTCGTGTGCGTGAAATAGAACACGAGTTCGAGGTCATTCAGATGGATCGCGACATGCTCAAATATGAAGCGCGGCGTCCAAGTGGGGTTGAGGCCGAACGAGCCGAAGCGCTCTTAGATTCCATTCGGCTTGCGGGACTCGTTGATCCCGATGCCAACGAACACAAAACCGATAATATGACTTTTGACTTCACCGATGAGGAATGACTCCATGGGCAAGAAAAAACAAGAAGAAGACGCCAAGTTGATGAAGAAGAAGGCCAAAGAGGCGAAGAAGGCCGCCGAGGGCAAGAAGGTCGAAAAAAGCGCGAAAAAGGCCAAGAAAATCGAAGAAGCGGCAGAGAGTGAGTTTCACTCGATCGAGACCGTTGAAGATCTGGAAGATGCCGTTCGACGTGGTGTGACCTTCGAAGAAACCGATTTTTCGGGATCTGATTTGGCGGATGCCAAACTCGCTGGAATCGTACTTCGTGACTCCAATCTTGCGGGCGTGGACCTCAGCGGGGCCGACCTTTCGAAGGCAGATCTCTCGGGGGCCATACTGGCGGGTGCGATGTTGGCGGGCGCAAAGCTCGATAACGCGATCCTTGTTGGCGCCGACCTTTCCGGCGCTACGCTGACCAATGCATCGGCGAAAATGGCGGATTTCATGGGCGCCGACCTCTCGGGTTGTGATGCCGCTGAGGCGAATTTCAAAAACGCCAATCTCTACGAAGTACGCCTGTCGGGCGCCGACCTGTCGGAAGCGAACTTGGATGGTGCGATTTTGGTTCAGGCCGATCTCTCCGGAGCCGCACTTTTCAAGGCAAGTCTGAAAAAGGCACAACTTGAAGACACGGATCTTTCGGGCGCGGATCTCGCGGAAGCTCGATTCGACGGTAGCCTTTTGATGGGCGCCGATTTCTCGGGTTCGAACGCGGAGAAAACGAATTTCTCGAAAGCCAACGCTTCCGAATCTGACTTCAGTGGAGCCGCATTGGATCAGGCGAAATTCGACAAAGCCGATCTTAGCGAATCCGATTTTTCGGGCGTTTCAGTCATTGGCGCCTCGTTTAAGGGCGCTGAAATGAAAGGCATTGATATCGAAGAGCTTGACGGCGCCAAAGGGCTATAAAGGAATCACGTGTCTAGGAACGAACCGGTCAATATTCCCACGATTCGAGGTCGAATCGCGGAGCGTCTTCAACGAGCAGCCCCTCGCGAACGAGAAGAGCTTGAGTTTGGTGATTCCAGTGCGGAAGTCATCATTCGAACACCTTCGGAGCGAGGGGTGGTTGCGCTCGCGTGTTTGATTCTCGAGAACTTGAGAGAGTCAGGCGGGTCGTGCGCACCTGAACGTCCACTTGAAGCTGTGCTCAAGCGCACACTTGGAACGCTTGGGCCCAAAGAAGTCATGGAAATCGAGATCGAGGCCTATGAAATCCTTCTGTGGATTGGCTCGGCGATCGACTCGGAATGGAAAACCGAAGAAGTCTTGGACGTCGAAAATATCGATCCCCGCGCGAGTCATACAGACCTGCTCAGATTCGCGATTGCGACGGCCCAGGACCTTGAACTCGACTATTACAGTCGCAACCGTGGCGAGTTGACCCATCGGCGAATCACGCCCATCAGCCTCGAAGCCGAGACCTACCTGCACGCCTACTGCCATTTGCGCCGCGACGAACGCATCTTTCGTGTCAGTCGAATCGGCGATCTCAAACCCGTGGGTGGTTGGAACAAGTTCAAGAAACCCCGGAAGGCCGCGCGTGATGAAGAACCGCCAGTCGATGCCGGTCAGATGAGCCTTTTGGACTAATCATGAAAACCTATCGTCTCTTTATCGACGGCGTTTTTGTCGACGGGGCTAGCCGTTTCGAAGACATCAACCCGGCAACTGGCCAAGTCGTGGCCGAGGTTGTGGAGGCTGACAGGGAAGACGTCGATCTTGCGGTCGCGGCGGCACGCCGGGCGCTTAAAGGTCCATGGGGAACGATGCCGATCGAGGCACGTTGCGACCTTTTGAGTCGCGTCGCCGACCGGATCATGGAGCGTTTTGACGAGTTTCTGGCCGCAGAAATTGAAGACACCGGGAAACCCAAGAGCTGGGCATCCTCGGTAGATATCCCGCGTGGCGCCGCAAATTTCAGAATTTTCGCAAATCAGGCACGGAGCTTCGGAAGCGAAGCTTTCATGCAGGACACGGCCGATGGACGTGGGGCGGTCAATTACGTTCAGCGCCGACCGTTGGGGGTTGTGGGCGTGATTTGTCCTTGGAATTTGCCCCTTCTGTTGCTGACCTGGAAAGTCGCGCCCGCGCTGGCCGCGGGGAATACCGTCGTGGTTAAACCCTCGGAAGAGACTCCCGGTACTGCGACTCTGTTGGCGGAGGTCATGGCTGAGGTTGGCATTCCCAAAGGGGTTTACAACCTGGTGCATGGCTTTGGCCCAGGATCGGCGGGCGAAGCCATCACTCAACACCCTGACGTGAGCGCGATCACCTTCACCGGAGAAAGCGCAACCGGACAGGCGATTCATCGAACGTGTTCGGATCATTTGAAGAAATTGTCGTTCGAATTGGGCGGTAAGAATCCGGCGATCATTTTTGCCGACGCTGATTTTGATAAGGCTGTTCAGGGCACGACTCGGTCGGTTTTTGCCAATTGCGGTCAGGTGTGTCTGTGCTCGGAGCGTGTCTACGTGCATCGCTCGATTTTTGACCGGTTCGTCGAAGCGCTCGCCAAAGAGGCAAAGGCGATGAAACACGGGGATCCCTTTTCTGATCAGACCACCATGGGTCCCCTGATTTCTGCGCAGCATCGGGAAAAAGTGCTCTCGTATTATGCGCTCGCACGCTCGGAAGGTGCCGAAATCATTAGTGGTGGAGGTCTCCCGGTCGTTCAAGGTTACGAGGATGGGTTCTGGATTGAACCCACTATTTGGACAGGTTTGCCCGAATCAGCTCGCTGCATTCGAGAAGAAGTTTTTGGGCCGGTCTGCCATATCCAACCCTTTGATACCGAGGAAGAAGTCATCGCCATGGCGAACGACTCGCAATACGGGTTGGCGGCGGCCGTGTGGACGACCGACGTCTCCCGGGCGCATCGCGTAGCGCAGCAGATCGACGCAGGAATTGTGTGGGTGAACTCTTGGTTTCTTCGCGACTTGCGAACGCCCTTTGGCGGCGTGAAACTGAGCGGGCTGGGCCGCGAGGGCGGTATGTGGTCGTTGAATTTCTATACAGAAATTAAAAATATCTGCATCAAGCTCTAGTGCCCACTGACCTCTTCGAGTCCATTTGCGGTGGTGGTCGAAATGACCATATCTCGACGGGCACCATGGTCGGGATTAATCGTCCAAATCTTGGCGGGAGTCCGGTGGTCAAATGCGATCAATCCCGCGCTGTTCTTGCCGATCAGCGTGGTTGAAAGACCGATTCGGCCAAGGCTTCGTGAGGTCTTCCGGTCAAAGTCGTACGTGACGAGTTCACCCTCCAAGTTCATTCCCCATCCACGACGTTTTTCGACGATAAATCCCGCACTTGTGTCGATTCGAGTAACCTTACCCTCGGGCGTGAGGACGCGGGACTTTGTCACCAGCACATCCGATCCGGCGAGCGAGGTTCGTCCCGAAAAATCGACGAATTCGTCTGCGAGTATTCTCTGCGCGTTGGCGACGTTATGAATCCAAGTCTGTGAAACCTGTGATGTGGATTCGTTGACAGCGATATGGTCTTCACCCACCCATTCACATTTGGGACCGCGCTCAAAAGCCAAGTCCGCGACCCGTTTGCCCGACGGCAACGAAACGACAACGTATTTGGTTTTGGATGAACCATACGTGACGTTTCCGACGGCATCCCGTCTTTCGACGTCAAGCGTGCGCAGCAACGCGTGACCTCCTTGCGGTGAAAGGCTCACGAATTCAAACCCATGTTCACCTTGCACAGTCGCAATGGACACGTCTTCAAGTTGCGTGTCCACCGGCCCTTTCCACCTGAACTGCGCAACCTTGAGTGGCGACGGCGAGACCATCGTTACCGTGACATCGTTCGCGGCGACGTAAATGGTGCTTGGGAGTTCACCAACACTCACCTTGGTGTTCTTTGGTGTCTCGAGGATCTGCGCCGGCGGCGTAGTCCCTTCGTCGGCGTACCAAAAATAGGCGGCTTGGCCAGAGGGGCCAATCACATGCACGTCCGGACGTTTTTCGAGGTCGGCCCACGGCGCTCGGCTGGCCAGCGTCGTCGGCTCGAGGGTTTCGGCGCCCACGGTCGCGAACTCACCGGGCCGGGCCGCCAACACCAAATCGTACTGGGCGCCCGTGTTGGCATCGATCACGACCAACCGGGAGTCGGTGTAGACGACTTTCGTTCCCACGAGGATACAACCCGGCGTTTTTGTGTTCTCGCAACTCGTGAGTTCACGGTTCTGTTTTCCAACGGACACGTAGACCGTGTCGGTGTTTGCCACGACGTACGACGAAAGAGCGTGATAGTCGCTGGCTCCCGCACAAGCGTTCAAGCCCGTGAGTGCGAGAATTCCCAGGAGTCGTTTCATTTGGTTGCACCGCTGATGGGCCCGAATACGGTCGTTGGCAGACCTTCTTTTTGTCGCGTAGAGATGTGCATTTCCGTGATTTCCGAATCGATCAGGTAGAGCACGGTTCCAGGCAGAAGCGGGTTCGGTGAATAGACGACCAACGTTTCATCGACGCGACCGAGCAGCGTTGCGTAACCCTCGAAGCGCCCGACTTCCTGTTCTTCGCCGGTTTCCATGTCAAATTCGATCAACACGCGTTCGCCAGCAACCGGGTCATCGTACATCAAATAAATAAGCGTCCCGTCGATGCTCACCGAGCCAACGGGAGTTGGAAACTCGGCCATTCCTCCGGTTTCGCTGATAAAAATGATTCCGTCTGGTTGTTCAAAAGCCACGATCGGAGTCCCAACCATGAGTACGCGTTTGGCGAGGTCGATTTGCGTCGAAGGCAGCGGCGTGCGCTCGTCAAGGACTGTCACGAGTTCAACCCGAGGCTCGTCAGAATCACGTTCCACGGTCATCAGAAAGTCGTTGCTGATGAACGCGAAGTCCACTTTGTAGTCGAAGCTCAACTGACTCTTAACCGCTCCAGAATCATCCAGAACGACGATGTTTTTGGGATCGGCCGTTCCGTAGGCAATGAGTTCTCCCGATGGGGAAACACTGAGCTTGTCTAGGTTTTCTGCGGGAACTTCAAGCTTGAGGGCCTTGAACGAAAAGATCGACTCCGGCAGTCCTCGCGGCTGTTTGGCGACTCGGATCGCGCCCTCTGAAACATCCACGATACGCACAAAGGCCTCATCACCGCCAATTGCAACCAAACGGTCGAAATTGGCTGCAGCAAAACGCACAGAGTTTGTGACAGTCGCGATGCGTTTGCGTCCGGGTTCATAATAGACCCAACCCCCACCACTTAGCGGGGCGTAGGGGATATAACTCACGGGAAGTTCAGCGATGACTTCGACCACATTCACGCGTCCGGTGAACTCACGTGGGGCGAGCGTGGGATAACCCAGGAGAACCGGCGCAGTTGGTCCAAGCGTTAAGCCTTCGCCCGAAATTCGACTTTCATCGACGTTCACGACGACGGTCCGGTAGTCCGAATATCCCCGAGTTTCACGGCATTGGCGGTCCCCGGACATCGTGTCGCAACCCGTGAAGACCTCCGGATGGGCGACCTCAATCAGCACGAGTCCCCGCGCCGGATCGATCCACGCCGAAGTTGATTCGTAGCGGGTTTTCGAGATGGCGCAGCCACTCAGCGCAAGAATCAGTACAAGCAACATCAAACGATTCATCAGTCTTTCCGAGTCAAAGCGTCTGTGAGGTTACCGACAAGCAAGGCTTTTCGACAACCATGATGCGTTAGGCCAGGTTCCTATCGACGATGGAATGAGCGTCGAGGAGGACCTCACTAACCGTCACAACGTCGGCGGAGTGAATATCGGATGTCTCGAAGTGGAGATTTCGAATCAGCTGGTTTCGTTTGGGTCCACCCGAAAAGAGAATGCCTGGGTGGAGCTTAAGCGTCGCCTTGAGTCCTGCGTTTGGAAACGACTTGGAGTAGTCCGTGATCATGCCGTCGCGTACGTGAACCTCCCAGCCCCGAGCCGCAAAGTGCCCACGCAGCCAGCCACTTTCGATTGCGTGGTTTTGAAATGTGACCATGGCTTCCCGAGGTCGCGAAAAGACCTGTCGGCCCATCTGTTCAAAGGGAGGAATGATCTCGTAATCAATCAGTCTTTCCTGCCACTCCATGCGACTCTCGGGCGGGATTTCCAAAGGATGTACTAGCCCAATCTGGAGGTCGTCAGGCACCGTGACATCGGTGTCATGGATCGACGCCAAGGTCAGTTCATCGGTTACGCGAAAGGTGAATCGCACCTTTCCGTGCACATCGAAGGCGGCCCAGACAACGCGGGTGGCCAGAAATCGCATGATCGGATGTGAAACGAAGGTTCGTTGCCACGCATCTGGACGCCATCGCCGACCATGGATCATGGCATTTTCTAGACGCGTTTTCTGGGTGCGCACCACCTGATTGACTCGCTGTTTGGTCAATGCAAAGTCGGCTTTGGCTCGAATCACCAATTCCGGGTCGTCGGATTTCCGTGCTCGGGGAAGACCGGGAGTCGTTTGGCCCGCCTCATCGATGGCAACAACCTTGAAGTTTGGTCCCAGTCCCAGCGTGAAGTAACGTGTCCCGTAGTCAAAATGCTGGCCGTCAGTGAGCCCGGCATCGTCAATCGAGCGATCTTCGAGGTCTTCCGGACTTAATCCACGCCGTGCTGAGATTCGGGCGAGCAATTGACCAGCAGTGGCTCGGACGAACTTCGCGCGTGAGGAAGCAGCGTGCCGACTCAGCATGGTCATCGAGGTTTCACTCTGGTGTGCCGCGATGGCCTGAAGGAGCCGTTCGGCAGCCTGGTATTTTCCGGCAAGTGCCCAATCCTCGGCGTAAGGCATCACGCGAAATAGGAGTTCTTCGTCGCCGAAAACCCCCACAGAATCGATGATCCAGAAGTGCTCCGGCTTGATTCCGTGCCTTGAAAACTCGTGGAATAGGGTCCAGATGAATTCACGAAGGCTCTCGAACTCGAAGAAGTCTTGTGCTCGCAGTGCCCAGTCGGGAAAACCGTCCGTGTCGAGTTGCTTGAGCCCCTGAAGGAAACCATAGATGACGTCTTTGTTGAAGGATGCCATATGCCCGGCGGTTTGCAGTTCCGGGAGTCTTTTCAGGCTTGCGTATTGCGGCAAGCCTGCGGGTTTTTCCGTTGTCGCCAGTTTGCGCAGCCATAATGGATATTCAGCTGCCGGTAGGCTGGGAAGATTTCTTTTTGAGGTCTGCCGGTTCTTGCTCTGTGCCTCGAAGGTCGCGGCGGCACGTCCGATCTTTCCACGGATTTCCTTGGCGGCCTCAAGGCCGTCAGCCACCCACTGGTCATTTTGTTTGAGAATATTTTCCGCAGCGCGAGACGTCTCGGGACGACCATAGAGCGCCAATAGCGGGCCGACCGTTCGTGAGTCTTCAAGGCTTGCCAACGCCTCGATGATCGGTTCGAAATCCAGGCGTCGTTTGGTGGCCAAAATACGAGTGGTCAGATAGGGGCCTGCGTCATTTCCAAGCTTCCGGAAGACCTGCTCCATCCACACGGCGTCGAGCTCCGGAGCGACGGCCTTCGCCCATTTCAACCAATCCGCCCTGTCCAATGCCTCCGCAAGTGCGAACGATGAACGACCGGGAGTCCTCTTGGACTCGTAGTCGTCGAGCAAGATCGCCAACGCATCCGCAGAGGTCCCAACGACCGCCACTAGGTTCACTCGAAGCAGGCGCTCACTTCGATTCGGCGGCCGGGCCGCAAGCCAGTTCCGCAAAGACTCCCGGTCACCTGCAGAGTCTGGCTTGCCCAAAAACTGGACTGCCGCTGGCCAAAATTTCTCGTCGTAGGACTCCCGGACAATCGCAAAACTGGTGGAAAGGTCGAAGAAATACCGCAGAAGGCCGACGAGCGGGATTTGGGTGAAGAACCGATCTTTGTCGTAGTGCTTGTTGAATGCACTCTGCCAGTTCTTGAGTCGTCTAATCGCGACGTCGTAAGCGAGGTCTTCCGGTCGTTTCGCGTGCTTCAAAAACTTGGCGGTGCTTTTGAGTCGGCTCGTATCGACAAGGCGTTCGGGCGCCGTCGCCGCCATGAACCAGAATTGCGCGACTGCTTTGGTCATCGGCTCTTGCCACCGTGTTAACCAAGACTTTTCGTCCCATCGGTGCACATCGGTGTGCACTTGACCCGGCATGGCTCGGGTGTAGATGGCGAGTTCTGAGTTTAATTCTGACGGCATAGGCTAGAGCGATTGGAGGTCTTCCGGTCGTTGTCTTACCGGGCCAGAGTGAAAGGTCTTCCGGTCGTTTTCCTACCGAAGTCCCTGGAGCGATTCTGAGGTTATGTTGATGGATCCGCTCATGATCTGAGCGGCCAGAAGTTCGGTGAGCGGCGCGATGACGGTGAAATGGTCGTGGCCCGGAACTTTGAAAAACTTGAGGTTATCGTTTGAGTTGATGAGTTGCATAAACCAAAACAAATCCACCGACACTTGGTCAGCCCCTTCAAACACGTACATGGGAGTCTTCACGCTGTTTAGCCAGTGAATCGGGGAACGCAGGCGCATCTCTTGCCTATCCTCAGGGTCGCAATAAACTAAATCTCCCCCGTAAAGCGACATGCTCGCAGCGGGTCCTAGGGCAAAAACAGCGCGATATCTGTCGGAGTACTCTCCAACAATCATCGCCATGGTTCCTCCTGAACTGTGTCCGCCCAGGTAAATCTGATTTGCATCAACGTAAGGCAATGCCGCCAAATAATTGGTCGCAGCGAGTATGTCGTCGGCCTCGCCGTAGAAGCCTTCGCGTTGTCCTGGGTTTTCGTTTCCGCCGCGTTGGGATGGAAACATCATCACCATTCCAGCGTCACGAAACGCGCGCGCGGATTGGTCGTTTGATCTGTCTTGAGGCGACCACACGTCGCCGATCGAGTTGGTGTCTCCTCCTGTGATCCACACGATCGCAGGGTGTTTTTTCCCGTCGCCTGGATCGGACGTGACATACGCGGCCAACGGCCCGACTTGTGACTCGTATTGAATGAGATGGAAGACCTTTTCGTCGGGGACGTCAGGTGGACCCTCAGCCTCGCCCGATTTCACCACTTTTGTCGAAAACGACTGCCGGGCGTGAGCGAGCGTTTCGTCGGTCCCCAAATCACATGCCGCTGCCAGCATAAGGACCAGTCCGATGATCATTGTACGCAAGTTGAACTCCCTATCTTTGCTGAAAGTATGCCCAGTTTATTCAAGCGGCACTGCAGTGTACATGGTGAGTTCGCCCAATTCCGACTGCATCTCGTCAGTCGTCGTTTTCGTCTGAGCGATCATTCGCTACACTGAGCTAACCCAGCGCGACAAGCACATGATCTCCAATGACACATTATCCCCCGGTTTCCTGATCGCTTCCCCTCGTTTAGACGGCAGCGTGTTTGAGCGAACCGTCATTGTCATGGTTCAACATGACGTCGAAGGCGCCATGGGTTTCATCGTGAACCGACCCATCGAGGTGGACCTTGGGACCCTTCTGGAGATGGTCGATGTCGATCAAGACCAGATTTCGAAGGCCTGCTACGAAGAAACAGTGTTTTTCGGAGGTCCGGTTCGTGTCGAACAATTATGGGTTATTGAAGATCAGCAAAGCCAGTTCAGTCCGTCATCCGAGGATGATATCGAATTCCTTCCTGGCTGGAAGGTGGTGACCTCGGCTGAGACCATAAAACATATGGCGCTCGGGGCAGAGAAGGGCACGTTTCGACCTTATATGGGTTTTGCGGGCTGGGGTCCTGGGCAGTTGGAGGGGGAGATCGCTGATGGATCTTGGCTGCTTCTCGATTTCGATGCTGAACTCGTATTTTCTGCCGATCTGAAAAACGTGTGGAGTCAGGCGCTTGAACGCCTTGGAATTAGCGAGACGGTTTTCATGCTGATGGGCAAGGCTGGAGAAGCCTGAGGCTCTGTATCGCTTGACAAGGCTCCGTGAAAGTGAGTAACCGCTTACTTAGTCTTTTCCGGGGTTCCTGTGTCGACAAAGCGCCTTTCCGCCGAAGAACGGAGGAAGCAAATTCTGAGAAGTGCCATTCGTGTGTTCGCTGAGTCGACCTATCATGGCGCGACCACGAAGCGGATTTCCGAGGAAGCTGGAATCACAGAAGCGCTGATTTATCGCTACTTTGGAAGTAAACGGAAGCTGTTCACCGAGGCCATCTCAATGACTTCCGGTCGTTTGGTGATGGGCCTTGAAGAAACGCTGGCCGCGAACAGAGACGAGCCCCACGCCGCACTGCGAGAGTGTTTTCGCTTTTACGCCTACTACCTGGATAAACACCAAGACCTCGCCAAGATGATCTTTCTTGTGCTCTCGGAGCTTGACCAGGACGATGTTCGGGAAGCTTACCTGCCGCATCAGGAGCGGGCGCTGGCGACTGTGCGGTCCACCCTTGAGTACTGGGCAGAGCGCGGTTACCTGACTGGGCCGCTTGATGCTCAGACCGCGTCCTGGCTTTACTACGGCACGTACCTAATTTTGGCGTTGGTGAAACACACTCACGGCGGCATCGCCCTCGATGCCGAACGGGCCGTGGCGATGGCGCGCCCCTATTTCACGCCAGAAGTCTGGGCCGCGGGACGGGAGGATTAACTCATGCCGATCTACGTATATCAGGCGGATGACGACGAAAAAGCATGTGAATTCTGCAAGGACGGTTTTGAGTTCATGCCGCGGACCAATGAGGTCGTTTTGGAGCGCTGCCCTCGTTGCCGTTCCAACGTTCATCGAGTGATCTCGGCGGTAAACGCCATTTCCTCCGAACGTGAGTTGTTGGGGGACGCCAATCTCTCCAAGAAAGGTTTCGCGATCTATGAAAAGACCGACGAGGGCGTGTACGAACGCACGGTTGGTGAATCTGGGCCAAAGATCGTGAAGACCTGAGGGTCGGTACGACATTGATGTCCGAGAGCTCGCCCAGCTCTGGGGAACAAAAAAAACAGCATTCATAAAACACGTGTCAATTCAATCGCTTGTGTGCGAGCCGTATTGTTGGCACGGAGGCTGCTATATCAATAGTCGGAAGCCCAAGGTTCCCCAACCGATGCAGAGTGCTTCTCGAGAAAACGGACGTTAACACGTCCGTTTTTTTTGTTTCTCAGATCCACATCCACGTTTCCCCGTTGAAGTCAGATATCCACACACTTTGGAGCCTCTGATGAAACGCCTCTCACTTCTCTTGACCATGACTTTCCTGCTGGTGTCGTCCACGGCATCAGCTCAATACAACCGCGCTGCCGGACAAAGTGCGCCGAAAGCACAAGTGCAGGAATCGTATCTGGACGATAACGGCGAAAAACAGGTGCGCACGGTAGAAAGGGCGCCCCAGCGCGACGGCTTCGGCAACGCCAACGGAACTCAGTATGACCTCGCCGTCGATGGCGCGTTCGAAGGTCAAACGGTCGCCGTGATCCAGCTCTATGCTTTTCCCTTCGAGCAGGCGCGAGACGCTCTCAAGCAAAAGGGGTTTGGTGTCTATCGCTGGAATGGCAACGTTCCGACTCCCGATGAACTCCGCGAAGGGCTCAAGAAGTCTTGTCAGCTCTGGCTGATCTCGGATGCAACGTCACGGTTGACTGATGAACACATCAAGATCATCAAACGCTTCTTTGACGAGGGACACGGGGTCTACATCTGGGGAGATAATCAGCCCTATTATGCCGATGCCAACCGGCTCGGCACGGCTCTTCTGGACGCCACAATGTTGGGAGATACTTATGGTGACCAAGTTGTCGGTATGAAGGAGAAGAAGGAAGAGAAGACTGGAATCGTGCCTAATCTGCTTTTGTCGACCGGGATCGAGCAGATCTACGAAGGCATCACGATCGCGACGATTCAACCCAACGACGCACTTCAGCCACTCATCTACGGATCAGCGGGCAACCTGGTCACTGCCTTCTATGACCATAATGGCCGCCGCGCGATTTTTGATGGCGGTTTCACGCGGCTCTACAACAAATGGGACACGGCCGGCACTGGTCGTTATGTCAAGAACGCCGCTGCTTGGCTCGTAAATGCGGAGCGATTTGGTGATGCTGTTGTCGCTAAGAAAGCAGATGCAGTGAAATAGATTCTCTGAGGGGTTATCCGTGAAATGGTCTCAAATATCTGAGGCCATTTTTTGTTTCTTGCCCGCTCGACCAACGAGTACGCGCATGTGCGGTGGTGTAGGCTTTTGGCACGCACGTTGCTGTTTCATTAAGTGGTAAATTTATGGAACGACGTGTCGATGACGCGGGTGGAGGCAAAATGAAACTAATCAACCCATTTGAACTATTCTCAGCACTTAAGCGAACCGGCCGTGCTGACGGACCCACGGATGTTCGGGTCTTTTCCAATGGGAGTTTCTTGTATGGATCTTACGATCACGGTCGCGAGCAAATCATCGACCTTCGGGCCCTGAAACCCGGCAGCCTCGAAAAGATGTGGAATGAATTTGATGGCGCCGCAGTGCTCGCAAACTTGAATTGGAGCCCTGGCGAGTAGTTAGTTTTGAAGTAACTCTTCTGCCGCGTCTCGAGTCTTTGAGGTGACGCGCGCTCCACCTAGCATTCTCGCGATTTCTTCGATGCGTTCCTCGGCACTGAGCGGCCGAATAATGGCCTCAGTTTTTCCGTCTTTCTCGACCTTTTCGACCAAATAGTGGTGTTGGCCACGGCTTGCAATTTGCGCAAGGTGGGTGATGCAAATCACCTGATGCTCGGCAGCAGTCTCGGCGATTTTGGCACCGACCATGTCAGCCGTTGAACCACCGATTCCAGTGTCGACCTCGTCGAACACGTACGTGGAAATCGAGTCTCGCTCGGCCAATACGCCTTTGATTGCCAACATGATTCGTGACAACTCACCACCGCTGGCCACGCGTTGGATGGGTTTCGGGGCTTCTCCTGCGTTGGCCGCCAACAGAAACTCGATGGCGTCCAACCCGCGTTCGCTGAGGGTCGCCGAATCCACGTTGGTCGGGATCTCTGGGGGTTCAAACGATACATCCAGTCTCGCATTGGCCATGTTTAACTCTGCGAGCTCCTTTTGAACTGAGCGAGAAAGCAGCAGCGCGGCCTGTCGTCGCTCCGAACTGAGCTTTATTGCCGTCTCGAACGCGGACTCTTCGGCCTTCTTTAGTTCGGCTTCGATCTCACTCCCCCGTTCTTCTGCATTCTCGAGGCGATGCAACTCTGCTCGCATCGTGTCCGCTTCTTGTAGAATCGAGGCGACATCCACGCCGAACTTTCGGCGCAATACTTTCAAGGTTTCCAGTCTGGCCTGAATGGAATCGAGGCGGCGCGGATTGGATTCGACGTTTTCGTTATAAACGGTGAGTGAATGTGCGACGTCGTCGACCACGCAGATGACCTCGTTCAACTGGTCGATGAGCGGTTGCAATGACTCGTCGTAATCGATGACTTTGGTCAGGGCTGTAACGGTCTCACCAAGTCGAGAGCTTGCGGAAGATTCGCCGCCATAAAGAAACGATTCGGCGCGCAACGTGTTGTCGACGATTTTTTCCGCGTATTTCAACACATGCAGTTCACGTTCAAGCTCGTCGTCTTCTCCGACCTTGAGCTTCGCGGAATCGATTTCCTGGAGCTGGTAGCGCAAGAAATCAATTCTGTTTATGCGCTCGCGTACGTTGTCTCTTAAGGTCGCGAGCTCAGCGCGCAGCGTTCTGACCTTGTCGAAGCGCTCACGCATGACAGCCCGCAGGTCGCCAAGAACGGCGTATTCGTCCAGCACTTCAAGATGACGGTCTGTGTTCATCAGGCTGATGTGTTCGTGTTGGCCGCTGATGTCCACGAGGCCGCGAGTTACGGCTGCCAGAGTGGTCAACGTCGTCAGGCATCCGTTGACGAACACCTTGTTGCGACCGCTGCGGCTGACAATACGCCGAATCAGCAACTGACTTTCCCCGGATTCGATCCCGAGTTCATCCAGCAAACCTGCGACTCGCCCGCCATCATCACCGAGTTCAAAAATACCCTCGACGACGGCATGGTCTTCGTCGGTGCGAATCACGTCGGTTGTCGCGCGCCCGGCGAGCAGCAGATTCAGAGCGTCAATGACGATCGATTTGCCGGCGCCGGTTTCACCGCTAAGCACTGTGAGGCCGCGATGAAAAGGGATTTCAAGTTTGCCAATGATGGCGAAGTTACGAATGACCAGATGTGACAACATGCAATTTCCCGCATCTATGTTCAGTGTTATATACTGAACATTCGTCTACTGAACAAGTACTGAACAGACGTTTTGTTTGCCCACGGTTCACGTTATCGGTCATTCGCAAAAAAAGTTGCGAATTGCTCTTTTTTCCATCCATGCGAATCTAAAGCCTGTGAGTCAGAAATTCGAAATTACATGGTGGGACGCAAAGGGGCTCGCCATCGCGCTCACCGTTTTATCGTTGTGGACGCTGAGTTTGGTGGGCCTTCTTGTCATGCCGATTTCTGTGCCACTGATTCTTCTGGGAATTCCGCTTCAGACCTTTCTCTACACGGGGCTCTTCATCACGGCCCACGACGCCATGCATGGGACGGTTACGCCTCGGGCGCCTCGTCTTAACGCTGCAATTGGTGCGATTTCCGTTGGCTTATACGCCTTGTTTTC
The DNA here is from genome assembly GCA_964394615.1 of uncultured Bradymonadales bacterium. Taxonomy (GTDB): domain Bacteria; phylum Myxococcota_A; class Bradymonadia; order Bradymonadales; family Bradymonadaceae; genus JBFFMO01. Next base: position 79,468 of record CAYMYJ010000020.1, read on the forward strand.
GTACCGCAAGTTGCGGGCGTCCCATATGCGCCACCATGCTCATCCCGGCGACCCTGGCCAGGATCCTGACTTTCACGACGGAAAGGCGTCGGGATTTTGGGCTTGGTACGTTCATTTTTTGTTGGGTTACGTCACCGTCTGGCAGATTCTGGGCATGGCGCTGGTGTTCAATCTGTTGCAACACGTAGTCGGTTTGCCCGTCGGCAATCTGATCTTGTTTTGGGTCGTCCCAGCATTATTGTCGACCTTCCAGCTTTTCTATTTTGGGACTTACCTGCCGCATTGCGGCGTGCACACGAATCGTCACAACGCGCGCTCAAACGCTTATGGCACCTTCGTGTCGTTTCTGACCTGTTACCATTTTGGCTACCACCACGAGCATCACGAGTGTCCCTGGGTGCCTTGGTGGCGTCTGCCTACGGTGCGGCGTGCAGCACTTATCTCAGAAAAACCCACATCGCCGTCGCCAGAATCGCGATTGCGACCAGAGCGGTGAAGATGACGGCAGCCTTGGAGCCGTGTGCGTGTTCATCGCGCGGGTCGGCGACGGGGATGACGTGCTCGGTCGCGGCGAGGTTAAGCGCCGGCTCGTCTTCGGTGGCCAGTTTCTTGTTCTTAGAAAAGATTTGAACCGGCGGGGCATCGCTGTCCGCCGAAAGGTCTTTGATTTGCTGATTGCCAAGAGGGGGCGTGTGGAGTGAGGGCGCGGGTGTTTCGTGGCGAGTTTTCTCGGCCACCAAGTCTTCGGTATCGATCGTATCGTTATGATTCAACCAACGCCGAATATCCTTCGAAAACTCTGCAGCGCTCTGGTAGCGATCATCGGCCCGTTTTGCCAGTGATTTCCCAACGATGCGCTTCATGATGCGATCGATTTCGGTGGGCAATGCCGGAGGCTTCTGGTTTTGATGCGCGAGGATGATGGCGTAAGCGCTTTCTCCCTCGAACGGCAACTTACCGGCGAGCAACTCGTACATGATCACGCCGGTGGAGTAGAGGTCCGCGCGGGCGTCGACGTCGGGATTTAGCCCCTGTTCTGGCGCGATGTATTCAGGTGTTCCATAAATCTTCCCAACGACACTCAAATACGGATCGGACTGATGCCCACTGGCTTTCGCAATTCCGAAGTCGAGTATTTTAACGACCTCTTCTCCGGTATCTTTTCGGTGAAAATAGATGTTTTCGGGTTTGATATCGCGATGAACAAATCCGCTTTCATGAACTGCGCGAAGACCCGCAAGAACCTGCAAGATGATTTCGGCGACTTCACGTGTCGCGAATCTCCGTGAATACATGCGGTCAAACAGTTCTTCGCCGTGGAGCATTTCCATCGCGAGGAACGCGTGTTTATCTTCGGTTTCACCAAACTCGTAGACTCGCGTCACGTGGGTCGAGCGAATGGCACGAGAGATTTGTGCTTCGCGTTTGAAGCGTTCCGTGATGGCCCAATCGTCCAAGTACTCGGGAGCGATCACCTTCAGAGCCACGGGCCCCAGGCGTTTGCCGTCTGGCATGATGCGTTCGGCGCTATAGACTTCTCCCATCCCGCCGGCAGCAATAAACCCTAGGATCCGGTAAGGACCAAAGCTGTTCCCAGGTAGGAGCAGCCGTTTGATGACGCGCTCGTCTTGGATCTTGGATTTTTGCGCAAGTTCCTCAAGCGACGAGGCCTCAATCACTTCGATTGATTCCTCCTCAAGACTGAGGAGTTCGGGAGGTAGCTCGATGAGCGTGCTCTTCAACATCACACCACTTTTGCGCGTTGGGTCTTCGGACGCTTACAGTATACTGAAGGCGAGCTTTTTAGGCCAGCAAAGCCAGCAAACACGATGTGCATATGATGTTTTTGGATGAATCGCAGATAAACGCTCGACGTCGGCAGGTTTACATCGAGCGAGTACGGGCTGCCATTGAGCGAATTCGGGTCATTGATGGCATTAATGCCATCGGACTTGCGGAGGATCTGGTGGGAAGTTTTGACTTCGCACTGCGTCATCATCTCGCCGAATGGAGCCGAGTCGCTCTAAAGCCCCAACTTGGCATCGGAACTCAGGAGTGGGTTCGTATTCGTGGACGCGTCGCGGAGCGATCAAATGTGGCGATGCCAGGTCCCGAAGACGAGTCGTTCGATATTCTGGTTTCATGTTGGTATCGATTTTTGATCGCATCGCAGCCGGCCACCCCCGTTTTGGTCAAGCGTGGGGCCTATGAAGTGCTCACAAGCACAGACGAGGAAGGTTTTTTCGACGCGACGCTGTCGGCTCAACCCGCTCTGGGGGACGCGGATTTTCAAACCGAGATCGATCTCGGGGAAGAGGCCACCGTCCGTGCCGAGCGCGTGACCGGGAGATGTCTGGTGCCGCACCCGGAAGCTCATGTCGGGGTGTTGGTCGATGTGGATGGCCTGGTCCTGAACCACCCCATCCATCGATTCTCACAGTGTTTGGGCGAGGTTGTTTTGGGCGAAGTTCAGCGCCTGCGGCCGCCCCTCGACGGCGTTGACCGTTTTCTTCAGCGTGTCCAACAAGGTGTGACTCGCCCCAATCCAATCTTCTATTTGAGCAATGCTCCACGCCATTTGAGCAAACATCTTGAGGCCGCGATTCACTATGCAAAGTATCCGGAAGGGTACCTTCAGCTGCGCGACTTTGACTTTCGGTTACGTCAGTTGACGACAGAACACGTGAACGTGGTCGAGATGATGTTGGCTCTCGATCTCATCGACCAATTTCCGATACTTCCTTTTGTTTTTGTCGGAACGAGCCGTCGAGCTGCGTTTTATGAACCCCTAATCAACGCGTTGTGCCATCGCCTTAGCGCGGTTTATTTGATTGGTGAGGAAAGTCTTCCGGAACATATCCGCGCACTTACCGAAGAGCTCGGAGTCGAATGCGTCAGCGGAAGTGCCGACCGCATCTTGATGCATATGGTTCAGCGGGGTTGGTCCAATGCGTAGGTGGCTCATCGTATTGGTGGTGCTCCTTTTTGGGTGCCAGCCCAAAGGGTGCCAGACCGATGCGCCATCTAAGGTCACCGCCTTGAGTTCCACGCGTTGGGTGCCTGCCACCGCGAGCAGCGTGGTCCAAACGAGTCGATTGATAAGTCTTCTCGAGGTCTCCCGTGCCATCGTTGAACGTCTTCCGGACCATACTCGATTCCCGATGGTGCGGCAGGAGTGGCAACGTGTTCTCGGCTTGGATCCGCTTGATGAAAAGAGCTGGGCGCTGCTTGGCGTCGATATCGTGGGAAACGCCACCGCGTTTGAAGATAAAGGCTATTGGATCGTCCACGCCCACCTGGTTGCCCCGGAGACTTTGGCCCAATGGATCGATGCGCGACGGGTTGCGGGAACGTTTGAGGTTAACGTTGTCGATGAGCATGGCTGGAGCGTAACCCGGCTAAAACTGCCGCAGGGCGACGACGTGATGTCGATCGCGATTCGCGACACGGACGCTCTTTTCATGCCGGCGAACCGTCTTCAGCCCGGGCAGAATCAGAAGATCGACCGGCTGGAGGCGTTTCAGAAACTGATGGTCATGCCGCGGGAAAATCGTTACGAGAACCTCACTTGGGCGCGAAAATTTGCTTCTGAGTTCGGAAATTCAAATGTGGCGGGCGCGATTCAACCGTCGATGTGGATGCCCGAAACCTATGGCGTAGGCCAGGCTGCTTCTGTTTTTCAACGCCTTCGCAACCAAATGGGGCCCGTGGGTTTTACGGCGAGCTTTGCGCCGGAATCTGGTTTTTTGGAACTGGATCTGATGTCTCGAGCGGACCCCAGGGAGCCTACGTTTGTTCGTGAGTTGGTGGGAGCGAAGGGCACGCCGCCGATCGTTGGTGGGCTTGTAGATCCGGGAGTCCTTGGGGTCGCGCGACTGTCGGTTCAACCTCGTAAATTCTACGATTTGTTGCGAAGTCTTCTGCCGCCCGCGTCGCGCATCGAGTTGGATGGCTGGATCCAGAATATGGATGCCGCGCTCAACGTCGATCTTGTGGGCGATATCATGACGAATTTGAACGGTCATGCCATCGCGGCGATTTACGGCTTCGAACCGGAAGTCCTGCGTCTGGATAATCCGACTCTGGCGTTTGATATTTTGACACTCAGGGCGACCCGAGAGGCGGTGCTGATTCCGATCGCGGATCGACAGCGGATGGAGCGGGTCTTGGATGCGTGGACTCAGGCGTCGAAAGGAAAGCTAAATCGCCAACCCTCGGGGGACACGATTCAGTATGCGTGGTTGGAGGATGGTGCATTGGCGTGGGCGCTGATTCTTGGGCGCGATCATGTCGTGTTTGTCGACTCTACGGCAGCGTTTGACCATGCCATTGCGTATGAAAGGTCGGCGCGGCCCCTGGATGGGACGCTGATCGAAAAAGGTCTCCCGGTCCTCTTTGAGGAAGTCGATCGCTCCGGGCTTTACCTTGATACGACCAGTCTCTCGAACTTGCTCGCCGAAGCCGGAAACGAGGACCTCGCGGCCTATATGCGGCCATTTCGCTCGGTGATTATCACTTCAGACATGGTTCGGGCGACCAACCATATCCGCATCAAAGCGTCATTATCTCGATGATTTAGAATCGGGTTGTCTGCAGATCTTCCTCGAACGAGCACACGTCATCGTAGGTCGGACAGCGCGCGAAAACGCCCTGTCCATCGCCGTGAATCCCGCGCAAAAAGAAGTACACGTAACCGCCGAAGCGCTGCTCAAACGACTCCCGGTCGCGAAGCCCATAGAGCCGCGCAACGGCGAGCGAATAGAGCCTCGCTTGCAGGTCGTAATTCAGCGCCACGTGGGCCTCAAGTGTGGAGGTGTCGTAGGACGGAAGCGTGTCGGTCTTCCAGTCGGCAAAATAGACCTTGCCGTCGATCTCAAAAAGCAAATCGATAAAGCCCTTTATCCACCCGCGTTCGATGGAGAAGGTGCCGTCCGGGAGACCTTCTTTGAGCGACGGATGGGAGGTTTCGGGGATCGGAAAGACGAACTCAACCTCTCTGCGTTCGCGCGTTAAGTCGGCGACGCGGGAAAGCGTTGATGGCAAGGCCATTGGCGTAGTGAGCGTCTGATAAACAAGATAGAGCGCGTGCGGTTTATACAGAGTATCGATGGCAAATTTCCGATGGTTGTCATCAAAAATCTGGTCGATCTCGGGAAGGCTGCACCATTCTTCGAACGTGATCTCGGCCGCCGAAGAGAACCGGGAGTCCTCGAGCAGGGCGTGCATAAAGACTCCCGGACCTGTTCCACCCGGGAGTTCTACTTCAAGCCTCCAGGCGTCGGGCTGTTCGGATTTCTCGGTCTTGAATTCCTCCATATCAACGGCCGTCCGATATCCGCCTTTGGCCTGTTTCATCCTGGAGTATGAGCTCACGACTAAAGGCGTTCCGCGCAGCGATTGGTACGACCGGGAGACCTCTGTTGTGGCGCCTGATGTCTCCGCAATTTCGTAATGGACACCCACCGAACGCCCGCCTGTGGACGGGGCTTCGCTGGTGTCGGGAGAGATCTCCCGGACCTCAAAAAGCCCTGCCTCAAGATTCCCGCGCATCTGCTGCAGACGTGTGTTCAACACCGAGTAAGTGCCCGAAAGCTCGTTGCAGTCGCGCTTGTCGAAGTAGGGCAAGTAGACCCTTGCCCTTGCCCGCGTGACGGCGACGTAAAGCAACCGGGAGTTCTCGTCGCGGGTTTCCTGACGTGCTGCGTCGATGGCCATCGGATGCATGGGCGGACCGATATGTTTGATACGTTTGTCGTGGATATGCATGTCCACGAAGTCCATCCAGCCGTTCCACAGTCCGCCAAATAGAAAGACAACGTCGGCCTCAAGGCCTTTGCTCTTGTGCATGGTCATGACCTGCACGGCCGCCTTTTCGCTTTCGAGTCGCTGGATATTCTTGTCTTCGCCTTCGGGGGCATCGCTCTTGGTGACCCATTTCTGCAAGCGTTGAACGAGTTCGCGCATGTCCAGATTCGACGCGTGCGTCTCCTCAACCAGCTGCTCGATGATGTGCAGGTAGTTCGTGAGTTCCCGCTCTGAATCTTTGAAAAAGATCTCCCGGCGAATGATGCCGCTTGAGTCTAAAATATCCGTGAAGAGCCGCTCAAAGTCGCGCGCTTGCGCGATCTCGTGCCAGCGAATGAGTCGGTCTACGAGCGCGTCCGTTTCAGGTAAATCGCGGCAAGCGGCGAGGTCTCGCAATTCGATGCCAAAGAACGCGGTACCCCAGGCTCGAAAACGGTGTTCCTCGACATGGGGTTCGTCGATCGCCCGCAGCAAGTCTAGGACTTCGTAGGCTTCCGGCGTTTGATAGAGCCCCTCAAGCTTATAAAACGAAAATGGGATGCGCTCCCTCCGCAAGTACTCTCCGATCTGACGTTCTTCGTTGCGGGTACGGGTCAGAATGAAGATGTCCCGGGCCTCGATGGGGCGTGAGGTTCCGTCGGCTTCCACGACGCACCATGGGGCCCCTAGAATCTTCCGGATTTCCGAGGCGATATAGGGCCCGTAGGTGTCCCGGATTTGATAGGCAAGAACTTTTCTTCTGTCGGCATGAATGCGCACCAGTTGGATGGGGATGATGGGATTCCCATCGCCATCTAACGCTTTTCGCTCGCGTTGGCCTGCGGTTACGGGATGGTCATAAGTAATTTTACCCTGAAAGAACGGATGTTCTTGTTTTTGGTCGAAGATTTTATTGTACGCTTCGATCAGTTCAGGTGTGGACCGGAAGTTCTGCGTAAGGTTGATGGTCTCGATGCCTGCCTGCTCGATGGCAGAACGGGCACTGATGTAGGTGATAACGTCGGCGCCACGAAACGAGTAGATGGCCTGTTTGGGGTCACCAATCACGTAAAGCCGGTTAACGGGGCTCTCGAAAAAAACCCGTCGGAAGATATTCCACTGAACTTCGTCGGTGTCCTGAAACTCGTCGACGAGCGCGAAGCGGTATTGATCCCGCAACATGCCCACGAGGTGTCGGGCATTGGGATCGCGCGTGTCTGCCAGCCGTTCCCAAACCAGGCGCAGCATGTCGTCGAAGTCGAAAAAGCCCCGTGCCTTTTCTTGGTCGAGGACCTCGCGCACGGGCTCCATGAACGTCTGCAATGTTGCGACCCGCACACTGGCAAGTGTCCGCACAAATGCACCGAATTCGTGTGAATACTCTTCGGCTTCGCGTTGGAAATCTTCGATGTCGGGGTTCAATTCGACCAATAATTCCGAGAGGTCACCAAAGGTCTGAAAACGCCGGCAAGCGTTGATCGCGCGCATGATACGGCCCGCGCGGCGGTCGGCTTCTTCGGGGGAAGCCATCACGTGGGCATTATAGCCGTCGATCCAGGCGTCCCAGTCGATGGGCACGCTCGCGATCATCTTGGCCGCAGCTTTGAATTCGTTTTCATTCCATTTGGGCCGAACGATGGCTGTTGTCCGCAGGATTTGCGAAAGGTCTGAAGACAGCTTGTCGACATCGTCGAACTGAAGCCATGCCACCAGATAAGGCTGCAGATGTGGCTCTCGGGCAAGCTGTTCCCGCAACGCCCGTTTGAACGCGCGGTCGAAGATAACTTGAGCATCGACGTGGGTCTGATCGAAAAGCTTGCGCATATGAAATGCATTTTCGCTCAGCACGCGTCGGCAAAACCCGTGGATCGTGTGAATGGGCGCCTTTTCGAAGGCAAAGAGCTGCCTCTCAATCCATTTCTGGTCGCCCTCATCGAGCTCCCAGACGGGGCCATCAGCAGGCGCATCGACGTGGCTGAGGATGCGTTCCAGCAATGCCCGGACGCGCTCGCGCAACTCGATGGTTGCACGTTCGGTGTACGTCACGATCAAGATCTTTTCGATCGGGACTCGCCCGCCTCCGTCCCGGCCATTCAAGAGGATCTCGACGATCAAGTGCTCAAGAGTGAAGGTCTTTCCGGTGCCCGCCGAGGCCTCAATCACGGCATCACGATCGAGTGGAATTCGCTCCAGAATTTCGGGTTTTGGATACCGTTTCATCCCTAAATACCCGCCAAGAAAGGTGGTTGTAGCCCTGATTCAGGCTCCACTTATACCCCCGGTGCAATTGACACTCCACGCTAAATATGCGACAAAACCGGTGCCGGGCTCCCAAGCTTTGGGAGTGTGGACTCGGTCTGCGGTTACGGCCCGCCGCGCCAATTTCTGACCCGCGAGACGACCGTCTGGTAACAGACGATTCGTGACGAGCCGCGGTGTGATTTTGGTGTGTGGCTGGTCAACTTAGCAATTCTTCTTGTCGACGAATCAGTTGGCCCGCGCACGACGTGTCGCGAATGGAGAATTATGAGCAGCGCTGAAGAAATCGACCTCCCCGAAACCCAAAAATCCCATGCAGCGCCTCCCGAGGAGCGCCATACCAAACCGGCGGTTGACCCGTCGACTTTGAAGCATCGTATCCTCAAGGAAGGCGAGTTCTGGCGGCATCTTTTTGATGTCGATACTGAGACGTTTCTTGACCATAAATGGCAGGTCAAGAATACCCTCTATCAGGAAAAGAAACTGATGGAGATGTTGCCCGGCATTGCTCCGGACGACTTCATCGAAGACGCTCAGAAGGGCTTCCGCTTGGCTCCAATGGCCGTGCGCGTCACGCCGTACCTGTTGAGCCTCATCGACTGGGAAGATCCTTGGAACGACCCGATCCGCACGCAGTTCATCCCGTTGGCTTCGCGCCTGACGCAAAATCACCCGATGCTTACGCTTGATTCGCTTCACGAGCAGGAAGACGCACCGGTGCCAGGATTGACTCATCGTTATCCTGATAAGGCGCTTTTTCTTCCGTTGAACACCTGTCCTGTCTACTGCCGTTTCTGCACACGCAGCTACGCCATTGGCGTCGATACAGACACGGTCGAAAAGGTCGACCTCAAGGTCAGCCCCGCACGTTGGGAGCAGGCTTTCCAATACATCGAATCTCGTCCGGAACTCGAAGATATCGTGATTTCGGGTGGGGACACGTACAATTTGGCAGCCAAACATCTTCGGGCTTTGGGCGAGCGCCTTTTGAATATGCCCAATATTCGTCGCATTCGTTTTGCGACGAAGGGTCCGGCAGTCATGCCGATGAAGATCCTCACCGATACAGATTGGTTGGATTCATTGACCGCCGTCAACGATTTGGGCCGCAAGTTGCACAAACATGTGTGCCTGCACACCCATTTCAACACGCCAAACGAGATCACCGGCATCACACGCGACGCCATGAACGTCCTGTACGAGCGCGGAATCACGACTCGAAATCAGTCGGTTTTGATGGCTGGCGTCAACGACACCAAAGAGACGATGGAGCTGCTTGTACGCCGACTTGGCGAGGTCAATGTGCATCCTTATTACGTGTATCAGCACGATTTGGTGCAGGGCGTTGAGGACCTTCGCACGAGCGTTCAGACGAACCTCGACATCGAGAAACACGTCCGCGGAACCTTGGCTGGATTTAACACCCCAACTTTCGTGGTCGATGCGCCGGGTGGCGGCGGAAAACGAGTGGCTCACTCCTACGAATACTACAACCGGGAGACTGGTATTTCGGTCTATACCGCACCGTCGGTTAAGCCGGGCAAGAGCTTCCTTTACTTCGATCCGCTTCAGTCATTGAGTCCTGAAATCCAGAAGAGATGGCAGGATCCCGTGGAACAAAGAATCATGGTCGACGAGGCTCATGCAGGTGCAAAAGCCGGCCGCTAAGATTTAATTCAGGGTTTTTCCCAGACATAAACGGCGCGTTGAATATCTGATTTTTTCTGGGTTTTTTCAGAGGAATCAGAAATTTCAGCGCGCTTTTTTAATGCCATTTTTTGGGCGAATGCCTCGAGTTCGGGCTCTGCATCTGCGGCACACATCGAGATCAACGCGCCGCCGTTATTCACCCACGGGCCCATCATATCTAGGAATTCGACGGGTTGGAAAACAGCTTTAGACGTCGCGATATCAAACGACCGAATGGGCATGTCCTCGATTCGTTTTTCAAAAACTTCGATATTATTGAGTCCCAAACGATGGGCCGCGATTTTTAAGAATTGCGCCCGCTTTTTCCGCGGTTCCACCAGACAGAATTGGACGTCTGGAAATGCCACAGCCAGCGGAATGCCGGGCAAGCCGGCCCCTGAACCCACGTCCACCGCTGTCTTGCCCGCGGGCCAGATAAATGCCGGGACCAGCGAGTCCAAAATCAGCTCGTCGATGATGAGTTCACGGCCCATCGGCCCAATCAGGTTCATCGACGCGTTAAATTGCAAAAGCAGGTCGACATAGGCCTCAAGTGTGGCGGATTTGTCGGCTGCGTCTTGGATATCGGCGAGCTCTAGGAAATCTTGGATGACGGCCATATCAGTGCTTCAACGTGAAGCCGACTGCGGCCTCAAGCCAGGCGGAGGTCTCACGAATCCCCTGCATCTTCACCCCAGTTTGGACGTCCATCGAATCCATCAGTCCGAGCAAGTTCTCGGTGCTCAGGTTTCCTGGTGCACCAGGGGCGTAGGGGCAGCCGCCAAGGCCGCCCACTGACGAGTCAAAATTACGAATGCCTTCCAGGAAACCCGCGAAGGCATTGGTCTGGCCGAGGCCGCGGGTGTCGTGGAGGTGAAGCGCAACCTGATCGGTGCCCCAACGTGTGACGGCACGTCTGGAGCCGTCGCGTACCTGAAGGGGCTGGCCCATGCCAGTCGTGTCGCCCAATGAAATCTGGCACGCGCCCATATCCAAGAGCGTGTCGCCGATGCTCAAAACGCGGTCAAAATCGACCTCGCCTTCGAACGGGCAGCCAAACACGGCCGAGATGTAGGCCCGGACTTGCAGGCCTTCTTTCAGGGCGATGTTCATGGTGGCGCGGATATTTTCGAAGCTTTGTTCGATCGTGCAATTGACGTTTTTCTGGTTATGCGTCTCGCTTGACGACATAAAAACGGCCACGTGGCGCATGCCCGAGTCGATGGCGCGCTCAAGCCCCTTAACATTGGGGACGAGGCCCCAATATTTGACCCCGTCGACTCTCTTGATGGTGCGAGCGACGGCTTCGGTATCGGCCATCTGTGGCACCCATTTCGGGTGAACAAAGGAGCCGATTTCGACGTTCGTGGAGCCTGCGGCCACAAGTCGTTCGATCAACTCGACTTTTTGAGAAATGGGCAGAATGATCGACTCGTTCTGAAGTCCATCTCGTGGACCCACTTCGAAAATTTGGGCGACGTCGTTCAAAGGAACCTCTGTATCGGTTTAGGCCGCTTGAAACGTAGCGTTGAGGATCTCGTGGTGTCAACTGACTACGTGGAGAACGCGGTGAGTTACGCTGGGATATGCGCGCCATCGCGAAAGAGCCGTACTTGCTTGGTGTCGGTGTCGATCGAGGCCCAATCGGCATGTCCGCACACCCAAGAACCGCTGTTTACGAAGTCGCCTTCTGGCAAAGCGATATGCCGTAATCGGTGGCTATGCCCCAAGATGACCATCGAAAAACCCTCCCGAAGCTTCCGATGCGCGCCCTGGCGCGAAAGGTCCCGGTCGTCGGCATCAACGCGCCGAAACTGCGATTCTACCCTTTCGTTCAGGGCGACCGCCGTGCCCATCGCCTCGGCCAGCGGGGATAAGCCCAGTCGAACAAACCAGCCTGCGGCGAAATTTGCTGACTTTTCCAGGCCAGGTATTTGTTTGATAAGCGGGTCGAATTGATGACCGTGAAGGATAATGATGGGCTTGGATTCGGTGGGAATGATGATCTGTTCTGGGACGCCCATCAACGCACGCTCGCGGTCATGATTTCCGTAAACCGCCTCCATCGCTTCAAGACGTCGCGAAAGCTCGCCCCATTGAAAATGAATGGCGTCGAGATGCTCTTCCCACCCGCTAAATCTTCGTGGCCGACTCAAATCAAAAAGATCTCCGGCAATGATGACCCGATCGTGGGTCGCCTCAATCAAATCGAGCCATCGCGTGATTTTTCGTGCGTCGGGTGAGCACCGATTCATCAGCCCCGGGCCTAAATGTAGGTCGGAAATTACCGCAATTTTCAACGTATCTTCCTGTGCCGAATTCGGGCTTAAAAAATGAGCCTTCACTGATACGGAAAGTTCGCCGATATCGCAATGACTACTGATTTATCGTACGGTCCGTGTATAGTACTCGCGGACTTGCATCGCGCGTGCTTTTGTCTGCCATTGAGTTCTTGAAGTTATCGGGGTTGAAATGTTTTCACGGGTTGGGCCACTCGTGAAATCTCTGGGGGAACAGGTTTTATCCGGAATGGGACTGCATGTCGTCGCATTCTCGGGAAGTGAAACTGCGTTCAGAATTGGCGTGCGAGAAGCTCCATACGAGGAGTTTTTCCGAGTCGATGTTCTGGGAACCGATGGTCGTCACGGCGAGTCGATTGCTCAAATCCTCGAAAAGGTTTTTGACCTTGAGGCCCCAACTCACGAAGAACTTACCGAGTACCTGACCCAACAGGGCGTCGATGTTCCCGACCATCAGGCGGATTTGATTCGTTCGTCGGTCTTACGTCATTCCCATGAACACTTGGGAATCGAGGTGGCCGAGGTCGCAGCGCAGGGAATTGTTCGCAAATCACGCGAACGGCCGATTCTATTGACGATCGACAACTTGGGCCTGGGGCATCTGGATCTTCGGCTTCTGCTCTCCATTGCTCGATTTCCTCATATTCCTGTTCTGATCGCGTTGCATCTTTGCGGCTCGACGTATGAAGAGGCGCCAGCCAGCGTTCAACGGCTGACGCGAATGCTAGGAAACCGAGTGGTAACCTTGTCGGAGCCGCGTGAGGTCATCGAGTGTACGCGGGATTGGGCTGAACTCTTCGAGCAGTCGCCCGTACCGAACCTTCGGGAGGTGACGATTCTTGGGGCGTTGTTGGGGCGAATACCCAGTCCTGACGTGATGTCCGCCGTGTTGTCCAAAAAGGGGTTCGACGTTGGTCCCGTTCAGGCCTACCTGCAGCAAGCGGGTGTGTTGACGCCCTCGGTCCATTGGCAGTTTTCGTCTTTTGACGAGGTCATTTGCCTTCGGAACATGATCGTTGAGCAAAGCGACGTGAAGGAGCTCGCGCTGGCTGCGGTCGCCGAGACGCGCGAATCGGCAAACGCGACGGGGGTGACCTCGTCCGAGGTGCTTTTATTCGCGGATCTTTGTGCATTGGCTGGCGAACCGGCGCTCGCGTTGGCGCCGCTGCGTCGTTGCGCGCTCGGTTTTCATCTTGGCGAATCCGATGTCATGTCGCGTTTGGTCGACAAGCACGCTTATTTGTTGTCATTCGATGAGAATCCCCACGGTCGGCTTTCTCAGGAGTACGTTTCATTGAGGATCGCCATGACCCTCAACGAGCCCAACATGGCGTCTAGGGCTCAAAATTTGTTGAAGGAAGCAGAAACACACAACCTGCCGAATATCGCGGCGAACGCCCTGCGTGTGCTCGCCATGGTTGCCTGGAATGCGGGCGACCTTGGGCCGGCTCAAGAGATGATGGAAGAAGCGTCGCTTGCCCACGCCGAGGTTGAGGACTGGAACCATGCAGGCCAAGACCATTTGATGTTGGGGTGGTGGAGTCATCGTCGCCAGGAGTACCCCGCGGCTTATGACGCCTACTACGAGGCGATTAGGTACTTCGAAATTGCCGAAAACGAGGGGCGAGTCGCGGAGGGTCTGGCGTTGGTTGGGATTTCGTTGATTGCCGAAAACAAATTCGACGAGGCAGCGGTTGTTCTCGACAAGGCATGGCTGCTCGCTCGGCGTGTTGCGTCGTCGGCTCTTTGTGCGGACATCTTGAACTCCCGGGCCGAAATCGCGCGCGCCCAAGCGGATTGGGAGTCGGCGCACGAATACGCCTCCCAGGCTTTTGCATGGTTTCAATTGATTGGGCATCGCTTCGCACATGTGGCCCAGTTCAACCTTGGTTTGATTGCGCTGGGCGCCCATCGTTTTGGCGATGCTCGGGCGATTCTTGAGGAAATTCGAGCGATCTATCCCAAGGCTGGTCTTGAGTCGCGCCTTCCACTTGTGGACGCAGCATTGGCTGTTTGCGCGTTGGCTTGGCGTGACATGAGTGGCTTTGATGGGTCCCTGTTTTCGGCCGAAACGGCCATTTCAGTGGGCTTCCGGCATCCAGATTTTCCTTGGATCCTCAATCAGGGGTTGCTCCTAGCGCAACGCACCGATCAAGAGGCTGCGCGCGAGAGACTTGCTGATTTGATCGCTCTCTTTGCGGAACCCGCCTGAGCACCTATTATCCGCATCGCACAGGAGGTTGTTATGACGAGCAATCGCGAAAAACGAAAAATTGGTCGGGGTGGTGCGCTTAAATTGAAGGGGACCGATTGGGATCCTGCACAATTTCGAGCCAAGACACCCACCGAAAAACTCCAAGAATTAGCCGCGTCCGAAATTGCCGCCACCGCTTACAGTGAGGAATCCGTTTGCAGTGAATGCGCGGCGGAACGCACTCGACTTGGCGACGACACCGCACTTTGTGCGACGCATTTAGCTCAGGCCATGGGATTTTAGAATGAAACTATTTGTTAGCCCGCATATTCGCCGATTGATCGACCTCGCCCTGGACGAGGATGATCTGACCTTTGATGTCACCTCCAATATCTTTTTTGATGGCAAGGTCGCCAAAGCCAACCTGCGCGCAAAATCCGACCTTGTGGTTGCAGGTCTCCCGGTCTTCAAAGCGGTTTTTGAGCGAGTCGATCCCGAGCTTTCTTGGAAATTTGACGTCAAGGATGGCGACTTCGTTCCGAATGGGACGGTTTTTGCGCATGCCGAGGGCGACGCCTGCAACATGCTCAAAGCTGAGCGGGTTGCGTTGAATTTCCTGCAGCGTATGTCGGGCATTGCCACGCTGACGCAATCTTACGTGAAGGCGTTGAATCCAAGCGACGCGCGCATTTGCGACACCCGGAAGACCTTGCCCGGCTTTAGAGAGCTCGACAAATATTCGGTGGCGATGGGCGGCGGAGCCAACCATCGATTCAGTCTTTCGGGCGGCGTGATGCTCAAGGATAATCATATTGCCGCCGCTGGAGGGGTGAAGCAGGCGATGGCGATGGTCAAGGGCAGCGCGCCTCATACCTTGCGGGTCGAAGTCGAGGTCGAGAATTTTGATCAACTCGAAGCTGCGTTAGCAGCGGGGGCTGAAATCATCATGCTCGATAATATGAGCACAGCGGACATGCGAAAGGCAGTGGCGCGGATCCGCGAATATTCGGGGGATCGCGTCATCATCGAGGCGTCTGGAAACGTGACGATCGAACGTCTCCCGGAACTTCGCGACGTCGGTTTGAATTTCATTTCATCTGGGGCGCTGACCCATTCGGTGATCGCCGCGGACATCTCGATGCGCGTGGAGATGGGATGATCAGGGCTTTTAACGAGGTCGGTTCCACCAATGACCTCGCCCTGGCGGCGGCCAGAGATGAGCCACATGGCTCGTGTTGGACGGCCGAATCTCAGACTTCCGGTCGTGGGCGTCGCGAAATAGGAGGGGAGCGTCGGGTTTGGTTTTCTCCGGCGGCTCGCAATATTTACCTTTCGGTTTTGTTGCGCCCCACGATCGAGGCGACTCGCGCTTCGGGGTTGACGCTTGCTGCAGGAATCGGCGTCTGCGAGGCGCTCAAGGCCACGACCGGTCTGAATGTCTGGTTGAAATGGCCCAACGATATTTTTGTCGGTCGCCGCAAATTGGGCGGAATTTTGACCGAAGCCGTCACGTCCGGGAGTCGTGTCGATGCCATCGTCGTGGGCGTTGGTTTGAACATCAACATCGTGGAAAACGAAGTACCGGAAGACCTGCGCGGCGCCATTACAAGTGCCCAAATCGAGACCGGCAGACCTTTCGATCGCATGGCAATCGTACATCCATTACGCGATTCGATCGTTCATTGGTGTGACACGTATGTGGCCGAGGGTTGGCCCGGTTTGCATTCCGCGATTCAGCGTTGGGACCAGTCCGAAGGTCTCCCGGTCGAAGTCTGTGACGGAACCGGTCGTCAGGGAATTTCGCAAGGGATTGACGACGTTGGGCAGCTGGAAGTGTTGTTGAATGACGGAGAATCTCTGCATCTGAACACCGGCGAAGTGAAGGTGCGGCTCTAGGTTTTGGGCATAAAATGAACGCAAAAGTAATCGGCACATCAACGGGCATCGGGATCATCATCGGCATTGGGATTGGTTTCTTTGTTGCGAAAGATGCCCCGCAGGTTGTCGAGCCCGAGCCTGAACAACCGTCGATTGCATTTGCGCCACACGATGCGGTCGAACCGACGATCGTCCAAGCCCCAGCCAAAGCCGATATTGCGCGTTGTGAGACCATGCTCGCCTTTGCCAAAGGCGCGCTCCAAGACGAGGGCAAAGAATCCAGTCAGGACGAAGAGCTCATCTCGTTTTTAGAGGACCTTTTGGAAAAAAGCGGAGGCGCCTCGCCAGAAGGGTCTGCGATGAAATTCCCGGAAGGACTCGATGAGGCCTACACTCCAGAAGGTTTTGCCAAGGCGTTGGCCTCGTTGCAGAAAGTATGTCCGAAGGCTTTTCCAAACGGTACGCGAAGCGATTGCTCCGAGTTTCCGTGCAGGATTGTGGCCTCAGGCCTGACCGTGCCCACGCGATTTGACGCCTCAAGCTGCCCACAATACCGCGACTACTTCCCGATGGGCGCAAACTCCTCCTCCAATCGAATTGAAGGGCCAGACGGCAATGACGTGATTGTCTCGATGATCACACCGCGCCCCTCCGGCGAAAACGTCGATGCGTACATGAAAGACTACGAGGGCAATCTGAATAAACGAGAGCGAGTGCGCTTTAACGATTACGTGGGCGAGGTCGCAGAAGACGTCAATTTGGATGCCTGTGAATCGGGAAATGCAGAGTCGTGCGAACAGCTCGCTCAAGCGATGCGCGACGATCCTGGCCGTCGCATGGACTACTTGCGCAAAGCCTGTGAGGGCGGAATCGGTTCCGCCTGCAATAACCTTGCGTGGACGCTTTGCCATGATGATGGCCAGTGCACTTCCGAGGCCGAAGCCGCCGGGAAACGCGCCACAGAGCTGAGTCCGACAGACGGACGAGGCGCCTGGGACACCTATGCGTTTATCCTGTGCAAACGCGGCAATAAGCGCGACGCAGACGTTGCTTACAAGACCTCGTGTGAGAATGGAGCCACTCCAAATTGTGGCAAATCATGTGAATAAAGGACTGCCGGTCCCGGCCTTATGGCCCCACTTTGTGGCATTGAAACCTCGATCTTCGCGCGAGGCGCGAATCCTACAAAATACGCAAAAATCGTGGCTTGACCGCTTGTTCATTGCAGATCGACGTCTCCCGGATGGTTGAGAGCCACAGAGTGCATTTTGTTTGTCCTACATGGCACGACACTTGAAGACATCTAAGTCGTGGTCGATGGAGGTCTCATGTTTTTCATACGTTTAATGGTGTTGGTTCTCTTGGTTGGTTCGGTGGCCTGTGAAGGCACACTCGAGACCGATGCAGAGTCATCCTCGCTGGCGTTGGATGGTCAGCAGGATGAGGCAAAACCCAACGTGTCGACACTTAGACCGCCGACTCAACCCTACGTCGAACCCGAAACCGACCCGGCGCCAGAGACTCAGCCCGACCCTGAGACCCAGCCCGAGTCGACTCCCGAGACCGACCCCGCCGAGCCCGGTCTGGTCATTGAATTTCAGATTGTGAACGGCACAGGTCAAGGCAAGTGGAACTCGATGGGAACCGCACCGTTGCTCTACGTCGGCCAGATCTTGCGCATCGTAAATAACGACAGCGAACCTCATCGATTGCACGTTCCTGGCGGCGGTCCGTTCCGGCATGGGGACACCATTCCACCCGGCGCTCAGGTCGAGTATTTGGTGGAAGCGCCGTGGCCACTGGAAACGAACACCGGAATGTACGACCATAACTACGGGTCGAGCGCGGGATTTTGGATGCAAGCTGTCGAATAACCGCGCCCTATGCGCGGAATTATGATGGATCATCTGACAGGTATTGAAGAAATCGATTGGGGAAAATGGAGCCATGCTTACGGTCCGGCCACGGATGTGCCTGGGTGCATTCGAGCGTTGGTAAGCAACGATGTCGATGCGCAGGTTGCTGCGAAGTGGGAGCTCTACGGAAGCCTCTGGCATCAGGGAACCATCTACGAAGCTACGGTTCACGCCGTGCCGTGGCTGATAAAGCTGCTCGCCGATCCACTCGTCGATCGGCCTTGGTTGGTCACTTATATCGCTCATATTGCGATGGGGGCGTCCTACAAAGCCCAGCATGCGGACCTCGATTTTATTGATGCTTCGACCAGTGTGTATCAAGAACAGATGGCTCTTGAGCTCGAGTGGGTAGAGACCGCTCGCACCTCGGTCGTTGCAGGTGCATCCACCTTTGAGACTCTGCTTCAGGATTCAGATCCCGAAGTCCGTGCCGCCGCTTTGCATTTATTTTCGGCGATTCCGGAAGTCCTGCCGGCACACGCCGAAGCCGTCGGTGCCTTGACCCATGATATCGATCCGATGGTTCGTGCGACGGCTATCCTGACGTTAGTTTTTGGCCCCGAGTCGATGGCGCAGGCCTCGCGCGACGCGGCTGAGCGCGCACTGATCGATATCTCGGCGGCCGTTCGATGGGCGGGTGCCTACGCGTTAGCCTTTCATCCAGACCTCGACGCGCGCGTGGTCGAGCTGCTTCTTGCGGGCTTGCACGCCCCTGATGTCATCCAAGAAATCATGGACGGAAGTCCTTTCATCGATGACGGCGTCGACTCGATGTCGGCGCGTGCTTTGGCGAGTATCGGTCCGGAAGATGCACCTGAGGCGATCGATGAATTGATGCAGCAGATTCAACGTGCTCATCCAGTTCAAGCGCTGACGCTGCTTTCAACACTCCTCTATCTGGTGTTCGGAAACTCCGAAGCGCCACACGTGACCCAGATGAATTCACAGCAGTTACGGGCTCTGGGTTCTGTGGTTGCAGCCGATCCTGCCTGGCAGTTGAACGGCAACACGTGGACGGTTTTGTCGCAATGGGGCCTTCCGGGAGACCGTGAGGCTTTGCGCGTATTCCTGGCGTTCGCAGATACGCCCTGAAAGGTTTGACCCTTCGGACAACCTCTCGTATTGTCCCATCCCCAAACCAATAGATTGGAGTGAAAATGATTTTGCGAAAAATCGCGATCTTCGCGATTCTTGGATCGTTGGCCGCGTGCAACGTGTCCGATGACGACCCAGTCGTGTCTTCAAATAATACGACGACAAATAACAGCACCAATAACAGCACCAATACTGGTCTCTGCGACCAATGTGGCGTGTGCGACGACGATGCCACTAACGACTGTGTCCAGGACTGCGCAGGCGATTTTGGCGGCGACGCTGCCGAAGACATGTGCGGAACGTGCGATTCAGATGCCGCCAATGATTGTGTTCAGGATTGCGCTGGTGTCTACGGAGGCGATTCCAACGAGGACAATTGCGGCGTCTGTGATGCCGACCCCGCAAACGATTGCACCGCCGATTGTGCCGGCACTTTCGAGGGCACTGCCACTGAAGACATGTGCGGGGTTTGTGATACCGATCCAGCCAACGATTGTGTTCAGGATTGTGCAGGCGATTTTGGCGGCGAAGCCGTCACGGATTTGTGCGGCCGATGTGTTGAAGGGACGACTGGCCTTGTGGCTTGCCCGACCGCGACCTTGACGGTCGTTGAAGATGCCTATGTCGTATCGACTCAACCCACCGTCAATTATGGTGCCGAGGAAAGCGTCGTCGTCGACCGATCCACGACCGAGACTTACCTGAAATTTGACCTCAGCACTCTGCCGAATGACATCGTGATTCGAGGCATCACGCTGAGGGGCGTTGCATACGAAAGCACAGATTTCGGTGGCAACGGCGACGTGAATATTTATTTCTCGTCCGATGACTCTTGGTCCGAATCGACAATTACCTACGACACCAAACCAGTGTTCTCGGACTTTATTCTTGCGTCGTGGAACGTCAAAGGGTTGATGCCGGCGACGGATTTGTTGCTCGAAATTGTCGACGATCAGGAGTTGCTCGAGAACGTGCAGTCCCAAGTCTTTGGCGATAAAACGGTGACTTTGATGCTCGCATCACAGGGATTCAGCTCGAAATATCATTCGAAAGAATCACCGAATGCCGCCGATCATATGACCTTGGAGGTCGCCTATCAGGTGTTGTCTAAAGTTGATTTGCCATCGGTTGCCGACACCTACGTGAATCAATCAGCGGGGGACGCAAATTTCGGGGCAGAATCGACGCTTCAAGTGGATCCACAATCTCGAACAGCGGTGGACCCGCCGATTACCTCGTTCATTAAATTCGACCTTTCACCGCTGCCAGCGAACATCGAAATCGAACGTGTTTCACTGCAAATGTTGGCTTTTCAGGGTTTCGCATACGGCGGCAACGGTAATTGCAGCACCTACCTTTTGGACGACGATACGTGGGACGAAACGACGCTGACCTATAATAATCAGCCGACCTATCAGGTTGATCCGATTGGATATTGGTGGCTTTGGTACGACCACACGCCTGTGGATCGATGGGGAATTAACGCTTCAGAACTGTTGATCGTGCCGACCAAAGAAGCGTACACCACGGATAAATTGATTTCGTTCCGTCTGGCGTCCTCGGGGTACCGAACCGAGTATCGCTCGAGGGAATGGCAGGACGCTTCGCAGCAGCCAAAATTGACGGTCTACTTCACCGCGAATTAGTCCACCTAAGCACTCACCCATCGAGCCATATTCAGTGACCCTGATATGGCTCGTTTTGTTTGTGAGTCGGCTCTTTTGTATCTGGTGTTTTGCACTGTACATCGCACAGATAAATCCGAATCAAATTCACGCTTTTGGCTCCGTGCTTTAGGACGACTAAACGGTTTGATTTTAATGGGGAAAGCCGGGAGGCCTAGGCGCTGTGCGGCTTTTTTGCACTGAGCGGCGTCAGATTTGTTTGACCGCGATCTTAAGCTTTCATATTATCCCGCGCTTCTGACCTCAGATTGGGAGCGAAAATGATGTGGCGAAAAATTGCGATTATCGGAATTCTTGGGGCTTTGGCTGCGTGTAATCTTTCTGACGACGACCCGGTCGTTGCAGTCTCAAATAATACAACCACAACCAACAACAACACGACCAGCGGTCTTTGCGACCCATGCGGTGTGTGCGACGACGACACGACAAACGATTGTGTTCAAGATTGCGCAGGTGATTTTGGTGGTGATGCGACCGAGGACATGTGTGGAACATGTGACTCGGACTCGGCCAATGATTGTGTTCAAGATTGCGCGGGGGTTTATGGCGGTGACTCGGCCGAAGATGATTGTGGCGTCTGTGATGCCAACCCTGCCAATGATTGTGCTGCGGATTGTGCAGGCGATTTTGGTGGTGAAGCGGTCTTGGATATGTGCGGCGTTTGTGACTCCGACCCGGCCAATGATTGTGTTCAAGACTGCGCGGGTGATTTTGGTGGTGAAGCGTACATCGACCTTTGCGGACAATGCGTGGGGGGCAGCATCGGCCCTGTCGCGTGCTCGAAGGCGATTCTGCCCGTCATCGAGGACGCCTATGTCATGTCGAATCACCCCACCGCTAATTTCGGTGCCGCGGATGAAGTGATCGTTGATCAGGGCACGACCGAGACCTACCTGAAATTTGACCTCAGCACTTTGCCCGAAGGTATCTTGATTCGCGGGCTAAAACTCAAGGCAGTCGCCTCGGAAAGCACAGATTTCGGCGGCACCGGTGACGTGGGTGTCTACTTCTCGCCCGATGATAGTTGGAGCGAGTCGTGGATCACCTACAACCGCAAACCTAGATTCTCGGAAATGAGTTTGGCATCGTGGAACGTCACCGGGTCCACGACGGATGTCGAGCTGGAAGTCCTCGACGCCCCCGGCTTGATCGAGAGGGTGCAATCGCAGCTTGTGGGCGATAAAACGGTCACGTTTGTGCTGGCATCTCAGGGCTTCAGTTCGAAGTATTACTCGAAAGAATCAATCGATGCGACAAAACACATGACCTTGGAGGTCTCCTACCAAGTGGTGTCCAAAGTCGAATTGCCTGCGGTTGCCGACGCCTTCGTTTCAGCAGATCGTACGGAATATAATTACGGTTCGAACACGACGCTGCAAGTGGATCCGCGGGCTGTTTCATCTACCGATCCAACCTACACCACGTTCATTAAATTCGACCTTTCGGCGATTCCGTCCAACGTCACAATTGAGCGAGTTTCGTTGCAGATGCTGGCTTTTGTCGGCTACGCTTATGGCGGGGACGGGAATACTTACACCTATCTTGTCGAGGACGATACCTGGGATGAAGCCTCACTCACGTACAGCAATCGACCCGCTTATCAAGCCGATTCAATCGGTTTTTGGTGGCTTTGGTACGATCTCACTTACATCGATAATTGGGGAATCAACGCCTCCCTCGAGTTGGTCGGCCCCACCATTGAAGCGTATAATACCGATAAACTAATTTCGTTCCGTCTGGCGTCGTCGGGTTATCGAACCGATTACCGTTCCAGAGAATGGGGAGATGCCTCGCAGCACCCTAAATTGACGGTCTACTTCACCGAGAACTAAGACAACTCAACACTCGCCTACCGAGCCATATTCAGTGACCCTGAAATGGCTCGTTTTGTTTGCGGCGAACTTTGAATTGGGCCGGGTATTTAGGGCCCACAACAGGTGATCGACGTTAACGCCGCAAGCCCACGTGACGCGCCGTCTTTGCCAACGACTCGGCAATACACCTCGTCGAGATCCACGTAGTTTGAAAACGTGGGCGACCGTTCAAGAACCGTCGGTGTAATCCACTCAATTACGGACAGGTCAGGGTCGTTCTCGGCGTCTGTATAGGTGTAAGTGCACGTCAGGAGTTGTCCGGGAGTCGTCGGTGCGGCCGGCGAAATCTGGACATTGCTGGTGACCGGCGCTGTGTTGGTACAGGTGGCGATGAACGTTTGTTGAGGAGGAAGGGTGGCGTGCCCATCATCGACCTGAACGATGATTTCGCAATTCCCCAAATTCGCGCCACACACGTAGGTGATTTCGCCTGAAGGGCTGACGTCGACAGGATAAGCGCATCTGGTCGAGTACAAACTAAAGACGAGTTCTTGGGGTGGAAGATCGTCGTCTGTCGCGGAGGCTTGAATCGAAACAGAGTCGCTCCAATGCGAACTATGGTCGGGAATCGGGCTCATCAACGTGGTTCGGTTGGATTCAA
The DNA here is from genome assembly GCA_964394615.1 of uncultured Bradymonadales bacterium. Classification (GTDB taxonomy): domain Bacteria; phylum Myxococcota_A; class Bradymonadia; order Bradymonadales; family Bradymonadaceae; genus JBFFMO01. The sequence continues at coordinate 102,743 of CAYMYJ010000020.1, forward strand.
AGGGCTTCAACGCCGTCGACTCGATGGCGGTGAGGTTTCCGTTCGTGCACTCCACGGCCATGATGCACTCGATGCCTCCTTCGATTTCAGACGGTGTCCAAACGTAGGAATCGCCCACCATTTGACCGCCACAAGTGTCTGTGTCCGAAACACTTAATGTGACCGGGAGTCCTTGTGGGTCGCTGCAGCTGGGCTGATAACGATATTCTGCGTCCTCCCAAAGCCGGGTGGGCGGTGAACCCGCAAAAATGGGCAGGCTCAACTCACACCAGGTCCACAGGTGTTGCTGGTCGTATCGCCCAACCGTATCTTCGACCTTCATCATTGATTCGCATTGAATCGGCGTTTCCGGGCATGTCCATTCGGCCAAACCGGTGCCGGCATCCACCTGAATATCAAAGGGACACGTGGTGCTCTCGAGGGAAAAAACCATCGAATCATTGAGGTCTGGGTCGGCTGCTTGAATTTGAAACGTATCGCTTTCGCCAGGCACCCCGTATTCCAAATGGGGCAGGTTCGAAAATAACGGGATCGAATTGCGGTACTCGCAGGCCGTGTCTGTTTGGAAATAGCCCTCCATGCAAATACACGAGGGTACATCCTGCACGATCGTGCAGACTGCGCCTTCACCACAGGCGACGTCGCAAGCCGGTGTTGGGTCGCCGACATCGGTCTGAGTGCCCTCATCCACCGCGTTGGTGTCATAGCCCGCGTCATTTGTTGAGCTAATTTCGGTCTTTGCTTTGATGGCGTCTTCGCCACACCCAACGACCAGCGCGATCCATACAACTAAGGCTCGTGTCACTTCAGTCTCCACTTTGAAGACCTCCTGATTATCAGGAGATGACATCACCACCTACATGGTTTTTTCTCAGAGTTCGGCGTTTACTCGCGTGCGGATGCCGGCCTCGCCGCAAAGATGGTGACCACATAGGCGCATGCCCCGACCACCAGAAGCACGGTGTACCCGAAGGTCATGGCCGTCAGCATGCCAAACGCCGTCGCAAACACGCCCGACACACCGTTGACCGCCCAGGCCCACGGAATCAGCTCGTTATGGCCGGTGCGTTCCAACTCGCGAACCCCGAACGGAAACGCCATGCCCATCACAACGCCCAAGGGAGCGATCATCAAAACGGCCACGATGATCCGCAACGTGTGTTCGGAATGCTTGAGGCTGTCGAGCCCAAGAGGCACCAGAAACGCCGTCAGCAAGATGCCCACCACCACGGCCACAAGCACGCCACGAACGCTGCCTTGGCCTATCAGGCGAGCCGAGAGCCAGCTTCCGATTCCACCCATGAGTAGCAACGTGAATAATACGACCGAGAGTCCGTAAGCCGGATGCCCCAAAAACACCGCGTATCGCTGCAATAACGCCAATTCCACGCACATAAATCCAACGCCAATGCCGCCAAAATACATGAATGGGCGTGACGCGTTTTTCCATAATTCCGGGTCCAGTTTCCCCGCTTTTCGCAGCGGTCCAAAAACCATGATTCGCTGCAATACTGCGATGATTCCGATAAGCAGCACCAAGATCAATGTGCTCAGATTTCCAAGAACCCAGTTGTCTTCCCGATACGCCACAACCCAAGACCAAAACGGTTTTGCGACATTAAAAAAGAACGGATTATCGTCGGTGGGCGGCGTCAGGTTCGCGAAATCTGTTTCTGGTTTTTCGATCCCCAGCGCAAACGACTCGACGTCAAAATCGAGCGGCGAACTCAGGGTTGGATGCTTGGGATAAAGCATCGAAAAGCCGCGCTCTTCGGATAATGCCGCCAGATGGTCCAATTCGGCCTTTGTGAACGGCGCATGGTTCAGAATGCAGGTCGCCAAAAACGCCCCGTAAGGTGCCGGGGAGTACAAAATCACAAAATGGTCGAGCGGTTTGTCGACTCGACCGGCAAGCGCCGTCGTGGCGACCAAAGCCGTCCGTGCAACCTCGCCAAAATTCTCGCGGTCGTAGAACCGGGAGACCGTCACAAGCCCGTCAGGCGTGAGCGAATCGTAATAGAGCTGGAACGCCTCGACCGTGTACAGAACGTTTTCCGAGAACACCAACGACCCCGCCGCGGATGCCGCAAACGTGTCGATCATCGAAAGCTGAATGATGTCGAATTTCTGGTCGGCGTTGGCCAGATGAGCCCGAGCTTCGCCGATATGCGTTTGCACCTTGGGTGCTGAATAAGGTCTCCCGGAGAAGTCCGCTAGTCCTTCTTGAACCGCGTTAACGACTCCCGGATTCAACTCGGCAACCTCTACATTCTCTGCGCCAAAATAGAGCGCCGTCAGGATGTCTCGCCCGCCGCCACCGCCGACCACAAAGGCATTCTTGATTCGCCCACGTCGCAGGTGATGCGCGGCCGAGGTCACGTCCCATTCCAACAAATCCAGCTTTTCAAGGTCTTGCGGACCGTGTTCCAAAATCGGCGTCCCCGCCCCGGAGTCGATTTGCAGGTAGCGAGTCTGCGGGACAAAACCGTCGAATTTAGGGCTTAGGCCCCAGCTTGCTCCCCATCGGTTCATCAGCTTGATGCCTTCTGGGGTTTTGGGGTCGACTTTTGCCAGCTCAGCGACCGCGTCGTCGATGCCTGGCGCGTGTTTCAGGACGTTGACCCGGGAGACATGATTCCACTCTTCCCAGATGACCTCGTCTTGCAGCATTCCCTTTGCAAATCGCAATTTGGTTATGCCTGGCTGCATCGCGTTCGCCGCAAAAAACACGGCCACCGCACTCGCCGCCAACACGTGTTCTTTGCGCAGCGGGCGAGTCATGGCCACGCCTGCGAGGCAGCTCAATAGGCCGCATAAAACGACAAGTTGCGGGCTTGAAAACACGTTCATCAGCGGAATGGCGATCGCACAACCTGTGGCGGCACCCGTCAAGTCCAACCAATAAAGTCGCCCCACGTCTTTTGGGAACTCGGCAAAAACGTGCGAGAGCGCGTAACCGCACAAGAAAAACGGCCCAAAAAACAACGCCGCCGCCGCGATGACATAAATTAATTTCTGCGAATCAGAAGCCAGCAGGCCGATCCACGAGAATCCCAACATGCCCACGCAGCTGATGATGCCGCCGATAATCAGGGCCGTCGAAGCGTGTTCAAAACCCAGCGGCGGGTTACGCTGCCGATGCAGAAACACCACGCTTCCTGAGGCTGCCAAACCCAGCATCACCAGCGCAATCACGCCGAACGCGGCGTGGTATCCCACGGTCGCAGACAAAATACGCGAGAGCGATAGTTGTTCGAGCAAAAGGACAACGCCCACCAAAAAGATAGACAGTCCAGGACCTTTACGGGGTCTTTCGGCTTCCATGGAACCTCAAATCATGTTGATTGCGAAGCATCACCGATGAGGGTTCCGGCGGCAAGCAGCGACTCAGTAAGTCACAGCCGTTGGAATGGGGTTGGCTTGGTCCACGCCATAATTCAGAGTCCGATTGGGACGCCTTGCGACTCAGTAAGTCACGATCGCTGGTGTGGGATTGGCCTGATTAAGACCATAATTCACCAGAGAACCATTCTGCCCTTCGTCGTTGTTGCCCCAGCAGTAGACCGTGTCACCGCGGGCCGCGCAGATATGTTCGAGACCGACCGAGATCGATGTCACGGTCGCACCCAGCACCACTTGAGGCGCGAGACTTTGGCCCGGCGACGCAACGGCCAATTGCCCATAATAGTTATCTCCCCAACACTTCGCGACGCCGTTATCAAGGAAACAAACGTTTCCTCCTCCGGCCGTCAACTGTGTGTAGGGTCCTGTCGAATTGGTGACTGCGGTTGGCATGTAGTTATCGCGGCCGGAATATGCGTAACCCAGTTGGTCATCCTGGGCGTAACCCCAACAATAGAGAACATTATTTTTCACGGCGCATGTAAACGATTCTCCGGCAACGACATCCGTGACCCCCGAAGAAAAACCAGGAACCGTTGCCGCACTTGGGTTGGCCAATTGTGTGTTGACGTTCGACGTCATGCCGAGCTGTCCAAATACGTTGTTTCCAAAGCATTTCAGCGCGCCGTTTTGAATCGCACAGGTGTGCAGTTGTCCGGCAACGACTTTGGTCACGCCCGACGAAAGGCCTGATACCGTTGTCGGCGTCGGGTTCTTTCCGAAGGAGACGTCGTTTCCGACCGTGTTTCCGACCTGTCCGTGTTGGTTTGCGCCCCAACACTTGAGTGCGCCATTTTGAATCGCACATGCGTGGACATCACCCACGGCAACCTGAGTGACTCCGCCTGAAACGATCGTGGTTGGGGTGATCGTATCCACCGTCGTGCTCGGCCCAACCAGGCCCCATGCACCCGAACCCCAGCATTTCGCCGAGCCGTTTTGCACCACGCATGTGCCCAAGGAGCCAGTGGCGAGACCTGTCACACCGGAGGTCAAGCCGGAGGGCGTTGTTGGCGGAATGTACGCATTTCCCAACGTGCTGGTGTTCGAGCCCACTCGCCCGTCGTCGTTTTCGCCCCAACACCGCACGCCACCTGTGCTTGTGCGTACGCAGGTGTGGCCTCGTCCGCCGCTGATCAACACTTGCATGGGCGCGGTCACGGTCGATGAATTCTTGGTGGACCCGGTCGATGCGCCATCTTTGGGTGTGACACGACAGTAGATTTGATCGGCTTCGGAGTAGTTCGAAAAAGTCGTGCCGGTCCCGACGACAGCCCCGCCAACCAACCACTCAATGGTCGACAGATTGGCGTCGTTATCGTTATCCGAAAACGCATAAGTGCAGGTAAGCGTCTGGCCTACGCTCGTAGGTTGTGCCGGGGAAATCGCGACATTACTCACGGCCGGCGTCGTGTTGGTGCACGACGAGGTGAAAGAACCGGTAGTCGTTGTGAACCCGTCGGTGACGGCGACGCTGGTGCTGCATGAACCAAGCGTCGAGCCGCATTGGTACGAAATCTGGCCAGCTGGGCTCACGCTTACGGCATAACCACAAGTCGTTGAAACACGGCTGAACGTCAGCGACTGAGCCGGGAGATCATTGTCTGCGGCGCTGGCTTGATAGGTGTTTGCTTGGCCCCAATGGGTGGATTGTGAACCTGGAAGTCCACTCAAGGTAGGTGCCTGATTCGTCTCGCTCACTGTCACGGTCGCGCTTTGACTCTCGGTCGTCTCGCCGTTCGAACACTCAAGTTTCAGCTGACATGTCGTGGCGCCCTGAGTCTCGGTGGGTGTCCAGCGGTAGGTTCCGCCCGACACTTGGCCGCCGCAGGTGTCGCCCGCAGCAACACTAAGCGTCACCAAAGCGCCCTCGGGGTCGGTGCATTGAGGCGTATAGGAGTAGAGCTGGCCCTCGGAGGCCTGGGTCGACGGCGTCGTGTTGAAGACCGGGAGACTTCGAACGCACATGATGGAAAGTGCCTTTTCGTCGCGCAGGCCGTCGTCGTCTTCCACCTGCAAGAGTGCCTGACACGTGATCGTCGTAGCCGGGCATTGCCAGGTCATCACGCCGCTGTCGGCAATCACCTGTACATCAAAGGGGCAGGTCGTGCTCACCAATCCAAAACTGAGCGTATCGCCTGCGTTTGGGTCAGTGGCAGTCAATGTATAGGTGTCGGCTTCACCGCGTTTACCGACTTCTTGGGCAGGTAGGTTGGTGATGATTGGCGCGTCGTTTGGCGGTTCGCAGGCATTTCCTGTCGAAACAAAGCCCGCATTGCATTCACAGACCGCTAGACCTTCGACCACGACACACGAGGAGTTTTCGAAGCAGTCCACCAAATTGCAGGGCGATTCGGCGGTGTCGTTTTCGGCGTCAGCGTCGCCAGCATCGGGCTCGCCGAGGTCTGTGTTCGACTCGTTGGTGTCGAACCCCGCGTCTTGAGTGATATCAGCGTCGGGCTCAATATTGGTTTTCTTGCCTTTGCCTTTACCGACATCGTCGCCACAACCGGCAACCAACAGACCTGCAATCAATAATATCGCGAACTTCATGTGCATCTCCTCGTTTCATATCGAGTGATAACAAATCAAGGTGCACCATTCGACTGAAAGTTCCTGAAGACGCAGGTCTGACGGGCATTTACGTTTAATATGGCAGCACAGATGGACGCGCAATGTATGCCCAGTGTACATGGATTGTATTCCCATGCGCTGAGCATCGTCATCAGGTCCCGGCAGAATCAGGCCTTTTGGTCGAATGCGGGGTTGGTACCCTTCTTGCGATTCATTTCATGTTGAATGTTGGCTGGAGTGAATATGGAACCGTTTTTAGTGATATTAGGTCTCGTTGCCTTCGCGTTCGCGCTGCTGATACCGATTGCCCTTCTCTACCTCGCTTATTTGCTGCCGCCGCTGAATCGCCGTGTCCGCAAGCTTGAGGCGGAGGTCGTTGAGCTGCAGCTGATGGTGCAGGGGCAGAAACAGGTCGAACCCCAGCGTACGCGGCCTGTGGTTTTGGACTCCCCTCCAGCTATCGCGCCTCGCAGAACGGTGCCGCTCAACGCGTTGCAAGAACCGGGAGACGTTCCATCGGCCGCCCAAGAACCGGGAGACGTTTCATCGGTCGCCGCCCAAGAACCGGGAGACCTTCCATCGGTCGCCCAAGAACCGGGAGACGTTTCATCGGCCGCCCAAGAACCGGGAGACCTTTCATCGGCCGCCCAAGAACCGGGAGACGTTCCATCGGCCGCCCAAGAACCGGGAGACGTTCCATCGG
>CAYMYJ010000020.1:109521-118883 GCA_964394615.1 uncultured Bradymonadales bacterium
CAAGAACCGGGAGACGTTCCATCGGCCGCCCAAGAACCGGGAGACGTTCCATCGGTCGCCCAAGAACCGGGAGACGTTCCATCGGTCGCCGCACAAGAACCGGGAGACCTTTCACAAGAGCCCGGCGAGCCCGAAATTGCGCAGGAACCACCTCGCCAACAAGCACCCCCTCGTCGCGCGCCCAGCGGCCCTCCCAAACCTTCACCTTGGGCTTTAATCCAAGACAATATCATCACTGTGATCGGCATCTTGGTGGTGTTCATCGGCGTTGCCGCCTTGATTCAATACGGCGCCGATGCAGGGTGGTTTACTTTCCCCATCGAGTTCCGCCTCGCCGGTATCGCCGCCGTTGGAGTCGCAGGCTTGGCGTTTGGCTGGTTGCAGCGAACGAAACGCCGCGCTTTCGGCCTAACCCTTCAGGGGGGCGGCATCGGCATCCTGTTGATGACCGTGTTTTCGGCGTTCAAGTTTTACGACCTCTTGCCGCCCACCCCCGCGCTTGCAATTGCCCTGGTCTTGGTTGCGTCGGCCGGTGCGTTGGCGGTCCTGCAAAACTCGAGCGCACTTGTTGTGCTCGCGCTCCTCGCCGGCTTTGCCTCGCCGCTCCTCATCAGCAGCGGGTCCGGAAACTATATTGCGCTCTTTTCGTACTACGCCGTCCTGAACGTCGTCGTGATGGCCGTTGCCTGGTTTAAGCCTTGGCGCTGGCTGAATTTGCTCGGGTTTTTCTTCACCTTTGGCATCGGACTCTTCTGGGGCGTCTTCCAATATTCTGACGACAAACTCTGGACCACGCTGCCCTTTGTCGTGATCTATTACGTCCTCTATCTGCTCATTCCCGTGTTCAATGCACGCAAGGCAAAGGGCGGAACACCGGGCGCGATCGACGGCATTCTGGTCTTTGGAAATCCGCTCTTTTCGTACCTCGCGCTTTCACTGCTTTTCCAAGAACAACTGCCTCTGGCATTTGCAGCGCTTGGACTTGCAGTCGTCAACGCTGGGCTGGCGGGCGCCCTCATTCGCTTCACCGAGGCTAAAACACTCGGTCGCTACCACGCCGCGATTGCACTCACCTTCGCAACGCTCGCTGTACCGTTGGCGTTCTCGGCCAGCACCACTGCAGGCATCTTCGCCATCGAAGGCCTCGTGATGGGATGGCTCGGTCTTCGCGACAAAAACTTCTGGCTGCAGGCCGTTGGCCCCATCCTATTTTTGCTGGCAGGCCTGCTCGACACCACCATTATCAACCCGGCAGACGCCCCAGCGATTTTGAACCCTGCCTTCATGAGCCGCCTGTTAATTTCGCTCAGCGGATTTGCGGCTGCTTTCCTATATCATCGCGAAAAACACGGCGCCGCGGTGGTTTTCTACGTGTGGGGTTTGATCTGGTGGATGGCTCTTCTGGCAGCAGAGGTCGAGGCCTTTGTGCCCTTTGGTTACAAGATTGACGCCAGCGTTGCGCTGGCCGCACTGACGATTGCGCTCTTGGGCCTTGTTCATCACTTCATGTCGGCCACCGCGCTCCGTTGGACGATGGCTCTGGGGTTTGTGATCGTCTTCCTATGCGGAATGTTCAAGGTGGACGCGGCCGCACACGTATTTGCCGATTACGGGTTTTACGCATGGATCGCCTACGGAATCCTTGGTGGATTGGGCCTCTTCACGCTGCGAGACCGCGACGGCCTTGATGTCGGTCTGGGCCATTCGGCCTGGCTATTTGGTTGGGTCTTCGCGATTTCTTCGTGGTTGAGTTCGACCGCAGACACCCAAGGCCTGGCTCAAGCCTGGGTCGCCGCCGCCGCGGTATTGCCTTCGCTCGCCTTGGTCACCTCGTTGCTTTTTGTGCCGAAAATCGTCGGTTTTCCGATGAAAAACTTCGATTCATGGCGTCCGGCCACCACCCTGACTTCGCAGATTTTTGTCTTCCTGCTCTGGATCTTCATGCTGGTTCAAAACGGGGACGCAGGCGCGACCTGGTTGCCTATCATCAATCCGGTAGACCTCAGCCTACTGGGTATTTTAGGTCTATTCGCGGTCTGGTTGCGGTCGGAATTGGTCAGCAAGAATTCAGGCTCCTCTTATCTTTCGATCCTCTTTTTGTTCTTTGTGACGATCAGCGACATTACGTTGCGAAGCGTTCACCACTTCACAGACGCGCCATGGTCAATCGATATCTGGGATTCCGCTGCCGCTCAGATGAGCCTCACGATCGTGTGGAGCCTCTTCGGCATGGCGAATTGGATCATCGGTTCAAAACGCGGAAATCGGGGTGTGTGGAAGGTCGGCGTGTTCTTCATTTTCATCGTCCTCGCGAAACTCGGATTGGTTGACCGCGAGCACTTAAGCGGTCTGATGGGCATCGGCTCCTTCCTCGGATACGGGGTCTTGTGTTTGATTGTGGGCTTCCTTGCCCCTGCGCCCCCCAGCAAAACTAAACAAGTACCCACGCCCGAAAACGACGAGGTCCAATCATGATTCAAAAACCAACTCGGTTCGTTCGGCCCGCAGGCTTCATGCCCACGCTAATTGCGTCCATTCTTTTGCTTACTTCGACCTCAGCCTGGGCCGCAGATTCCTTCGGCTGGCAATGGCCGTTGAACCTAAGCGTCGATGACGGAGGCGCCTACCGAGTCGTGCTTACGCCCGAACTCTACGAGCATATCCAGCGCCCCGATCTCCGTGACATCACCGTTCGTAATTCGGCAGGCCTCGAAGTTCCAACAGCCGTGATTGGTCCGGAAGAACCCCTGGCGGCCGGCCCACGGCATATCGACCTGCCATTTTTCAAATTGCCGCCTGATTATCGCGGCAGCAATCGCTGGATCGTCAGCCGCGAAACCCAGACCGAGGGGCAGATTCGCTATGTTCAGACCGAGCACACCTCAAGCTGGGTCGGCCCATCTGCAGGCGTGCTGGTGGACGCCTCGCGCGTGCGCGAACCGGTGTTGGGCCTGCATCTGGAATGGCCAGAACAGGCCGTCGATGCACCAGACCCGCTGGATGTGATCGTCATGGTCGAGACCAGCCCAGATCTCGAGCGATGGACCACGATTTTAGAACGTGGCCGCCTTGTCGACCTGCAAAACGAAACCGGCCACGTCCTCAAAAATACCCTGGAGTTTCCCGGAGCCCAAAAATACCTGCGCGTCCGACCGGTCAAAGACTCAGATTTTATCGAATTCACCAGTGTTGCTGCCGTGGCGAGGTCTTCCAAAGCGGACGCAACGTGGGAATGGAAGGTTCTAAAGGGCGAAGCCGTTCAGGAGGAAAACCGCACGGTCATCAATTACACCAGCCTCGGCCGGTATCCGGTCGAACAGGCTGATATCGTTTTAGACACCAACAGCGCCGCGGAATGGACACTCGAGAGCCGCGATTCTGACAAGGCCACCTGGAGACATCGCGCTGGCCCGTGGATTGGATTTAAGGTCGACGGCGAAGTCCAACGCCGTTCGGCCATCCAAAACCTGGGCACACGGCAACGCGACCGTCAGTGGCGATTGGTGAGCTCAGCGACCACCCAGACTGTCCCAGAATTACGCCTCGGCTTTCGTCCGGAAGTCCTGCTCTTTTTGGCCGAAGGAGACGCGCCCTTTAACGTCGTAGCCGGCAGCACCAAGAGCGAAATCACCACGGTTCCACTGCAACGATTATTGACCACATTAAAAGCCAGCTTTGGCCCCGACTGGATGCCCTCACCAGCCTACGTCGGAACGCGCGCCGAACTTGACGGCCCCAATGCCACCAAACCCGCCGATGAAGCCCCGGAATGGGCGACCTGGCTGCTCTGGGGGATTTTGATATTAGGTAGCGCCTTCGTGGCCGGCCTGGCCGTGCATCTCCTAAAAAATCCCGAAAAAAGAGCCGAATAAAAATTGGGTTTAATAATTAATTAGTGTGGGTGCCGACGATCCGTCGCCCCAGCAATAGAGCTCGGCGTCACGTTCACCGCAGATCATGGTTTTTCCAACCCCGATGCCCGTGACCCACGAATCCAAAACTTGTATGGGATTAGGCCCTGACGCACCTCCAAGCAGCTGGCCCGACGTCCCCGAACCCCAACACTGCGCCTTACCGCCGAAAATCACGCAGGTGTTCTGTCCACCCGCGGCCGGCTCAACGTTTGCCCCGACAAATGCTGTTGATGGACTCTGAACGGCGCCCAACGCGGGAAACCCAAGTGCGCCATTCGCCCCCCAACCCCAACATCGAAGCTGTACCACGCTAAAGGCGCAGGTGTGGAAATCACCCGCAACCACGCGCTCTACCGGGGCTTGAAGACCCACCACGATTCCAGGCGCGCTCGCGGAAGGACCGACGGTATTTCGGCCAAGTTGGCTCAGGGCATTATCTCCAAAACATTTCAATTTTCCGTTTTGAATCGCGCAACTATGAGACCCACCCAGCGCCAGGGACACAACCCCAGTCTCGAGCCCCGTCACCCGCGTTGGGGTGGGCTCGATTCCAGAGGCCGCAATACCCAGCTGTCCAAACGTGTTTTCGCCCCAACAAAAAAGCCCACCATTTTGAATCGCGCAGGCGTGATGTGCGCCCATTGCGATTGCTTCCACGCCGGTCATCACGACCACTGGCGTGGAGCTTTCCGTCATAACGTTCGGCCCCAGTAGGCCTGTTGAGCCGTCCCCCCAGCACTTCAAATCACCGCCCTGGATCGCACAAGACGCCGAGGCACCTACCGCCAATGACGACACACCGCTTCCAAGCCCGATCGGCGTGGTCGGCCCAAGAATACCGGCGCCTGCCGCCCCGACTCGTCCGAACGAATTATCCCCCCAACACCGGACGCCACCGGCTCTGGTTCTGACACAAACATGCTCTTCGCCTACCGCGATGATCAGCCGTGGCGGAACGACCACTGGGGGCGATTCAAACGAGGTCCCTACGCTCACCGCGTCCGCGGGGGTGACTCGGCACGAAACCAAGTCCCCTTCGGCATACAACTCCAAGTGTGCTCTGGTTCCCACGACCACGCCGTCGACGAGCCATTCGATCGTGGATTTGTCTTCATCGTCGTCGCCATCATAAAAGTCATAGGTGCACGTTAATGGCTCGCCGCTGGCCTGAATCGGCGCCACAGCGGCTGCCCGGATCTCGGGCGCCGAATTGGTGCAGGCGATGGTCAATGACCCTTGCGTTGCCGCCTGTCCGTCGCTGACTTCGAATTGCGCGCTGCAGGTTCCTAACGTGGTTCCGCAAGTATAAGACACGACTCGCTCATTCAAGAGCGTCAGCGGGAAATCACACGTCGTCGACAAAAGCTTCATTCCAATATTGACCGGCGGGTAGTCGGGGTCGTCAGCAAACAACTCGATACCGCCCCGTCTGCCCCAGCGCGTGGATTGGATCGCCGGCAAGTTAGAAAAAATCGGCGGACGGTTAGTTTCTGCCACCGAAACCCACTCTGTCTGTGCGCTGCTACCGACATCATTGCTGCAAATTAATTCCAAAAAACACTTCCCGCCGCCCTTCATCTCACCAGGAGTCCACACATAGGTGTTCCCCAGCATGTGGCCCCCACAGGTGTCGTCAGCCCCTTTAATGATTTGCGCTGGGTTGCCGTCGACGTCTTCGCAGCTCGCGTCATAGATGTATTCGTTATCTTCTTCCGCCTGCGCCGACGGCGTACTCAAAAAGAAAGGTGCGCCACGTAAACAGGAAATGAAAAGTGAATTTCGGTCAAAGCCCCCGTGTTCGTCTCGAACCTCTATTTCGACGTCACATTCGAGGTCCTGAGCAGGGCATACCCAGCTCAGAAACCCGTACTCCGAGTCCATTTCGGGTTCGAACGGGCAGGTCGTGGACCAAACGCTGTAGGACAAGACCTCGTCGGGGTCTGGGGGCGATGCCATGACGGCAAATACCGAGACCTCACCAGGAGGTGCCACGACTCGGGACGGCAAATTCTGAATCTGCGGTGTGCTTGCGACAACGAGATCGACCCCCGCGTCGGGCTGTTCACGGTCGGGTGTCGGGGTCGCCGTGGTTGCCGTGGTTGTCCCGTCGCCGCAAGCCACGAGTCCCAAAAATAAAAGAATAATACGCGACATATTTACCCTGAACTTCCAGTCCTTCATCAAGAAGTATTACGGTCGAGCAGAGTAATTGGGTAATTCAATTTTTATGAGTTCAGAAAATCCAGCCCTGACCGTCGGCTATGCGATTCACTATCCAAGTCGGCCAATAATGCAGTGGCCAAGAACCCCCACATCAGGTCATTCGAAACATCGACCTCGATATCGATATGAAAAAGATTTGCACCTGCTAAAAACCCAAGGCCAGCCCAACCGCGCTCCATCGTGCCAATCGGTTCGTCAAAGGCGTCCAGCACATCGTAGGTCCACGGTTTAAGCAGCCGTCGCCGCACATAATACGACGTTGTCTCGCTTCCCATGCGAACCTCGTATTTGCGTCGCAAAAAGCTGAGCTTCCATTCCGTGTAGCCAATATATCGGCCCCGCGGATTTTTGATCTGCATCGAGTTTTCGGTCATCCCCGTGGTGCGAACGAATTCGCGCCGTTCATCACACAGGTCGTCTTCGACCACAAAACTCAGATCAGGATCGGTAAAAATAGAATAATCCATCATGTTCTGCAGCATCTCGTTTTGCCGCTGAGATATCCGCCCAAGCTCGCGTTTATGCGCATCAAGCACCCGATATTGCCGTTTGAACATGTTGCCAAAAAGCTGTTTGAGCCCGCCGACCTGTTCCAGAATCAGCTCCTGGTGGTCTGCCATCGACGTGCCGTTCGTCTGTGCGCCGTCGGCGTACTCTCTTGAAAGATCACGCCGGAACAAATCGTCGGCAATGCTGGCGACTTCGCGTTCTTGTCGAGGATCAAAAGCCAGCTCAAGGCCCGAGAAATCACGTTCCGCGACAGGCTCCGGCCTCGCTTCCGAGGTGTCCTCCTCGTCAGCAAACATCCTCGCCATTTCCGCCTCTTGATCCTCGCGTTCAATCCGCTGAATCACCACTCGCCGGACCTCCGCCCACTCCTCGCCGTCGATGATGCCGTTCCCATCGGTGTCAAATTTCGCCAGAACTCGTGGGTCCTCGGCGATCAATTGTCGGATGCGGGCGAGTTCGTTTCGTAGTCTTTCGGGATCGACGCTCATTTTATCCTGCTCTGCCGTGATGTAAGAATTGCGATGGGTGAAATTAATACCTAATCTATTTCTGGCGGCCAAAAAGAAATCCACCGCCAAAAGCGGCGATGACCAATCCCGCCGTCACCAAATAATACTGAGTCAGCGGAAAAGGATCGTCGGTATCTTCAGCTTTAATTTCCGCTTCGTTTTTATGGCGCATTTTCTCGGCAAGCCCTGCTGGTTGGCTTTGGCCGGCATCTGGTGTCGCGCTCTCTTCAGTGGCCCCCGCGTCGTCCATCTTCGCGACCAGCAACCGAAGCTCCTCTAAATCCGGGCCTTTCGGGGTTTCACGACCGTACAAGTGAACCCCGAATTTGACATCGCGGGGGACCCACTGCGGAAGGGTTTCCGCTTGAGTGAGAGGACTGAGTTTTCGTGCCTGTCTCATTCGATTCAGGTCCGGGTTCTGAGAGACAACGTTGGCTCGATAAAGAGCCAGAGCTGCAAGTAAATTGTCCTCAGGTTTTGTGCCGGATCGGGCCACCAACGCGTCTGCCAACCAGTCGAGCAAGACCGCACAGGATGCATAATCGACCCCCGAGGCAGCAAGCTTCTGGAGGTAATCGTCGGCCGACCATCCGGTGTCAGCGAGAGCCTTCTTATCTGCTGAATACTTGATCACGTCACGGAGCCAGACCACCCGTTTGGTGCCTACATGATCGACGTATCGCCCCGCGAGCTCGCTGTCCTCGTGATTGAGCGCACAAAGCACCATCTCAAGGTTCGCGTCTTCATCCGTCCTCGGAACCCGTTTCTTGAAAAATGCTTCCGCTTCCGCCACACCATAACCCTCACACAGAAAACGAACGGCATCCGACTTGTTCGCCGGAGACTCCTGACCAAGCTTGAGTCGAAGAAACGACTCCTCGTTCGAGTCCTTCTTAAAAATTTTGGGATTGGTCAGCTCGTGCCAGAACCCAGCTCGCGAGAACCTGCCTGGGCCGATCGTCATCTCGGGCTCGGCCCCACTTTCAACGCGAACGATCAATTCCGCCGGACCGCCGATAGGAGGTTCAGCCAGAAAATCCTTCGGGATTTTTGAAGTCAAACAGGCTTCGTCCGTGCTCACTTTTCCCAATTCGTTGATGAAGAGCCGGTAGGTCACTCCGTTGTTTGGGCAGGCCCCTTCTTTCAGCCATTTCGATACCACTGGGGTATAGGATTTGATGAGTTTTTCTGTTCTGTGGTCTTCACGTGGAGCATCTGGGTTCCCTCGAAACTTGATCCAACCTTGGCAATTATTGGTGCGCAGCAATCCGGGCAGAAATTCGCCAGAAATAAGGTAGACGTCACCCGTTTGCACTTTCGCTTCATAAGGAAGATGCACTTTCACGATGCCGGTTCTTTTGCCGCGATAATCTCGAAATATCTGAACAAAAACATCGTTGTTCTGGGTGGGTTGTGTCAGCGCCAACCCCAGGATTTCCGCGTCACGTCGCGTGCGACTGTGTATCGGGCAATCGGGGTAATCGATCACTTTGGCGGCCGCGGGCGCTCCTTCTTTTCCTTCTTCGTCGGGATCCACGAGTCTTACGATATTGGGGTCATCGTTGTGAGGCACGGGGATGAGGACCGGCGAGCGCGCTTGGCCGGCCGAGGGCATCATCGCGACGACCAACATCGATATCGTCGCAAAGCTTAGCTTTCGGCGTAGGTGGATGGACATGAGGCTGCTTCTAATTGGAACTGGCGTTTTTCAGTCTCGCACTTGGTGGTGGGGTCTGCAACCGGTCGTTTTAGGGAGAGCATCATCCCCACGCCCGACAGTCCGCGTCCTCGACGGCCGAACACGACTATTTCGCGAACTCTTTTGACCCCGGCATGATGCGTGCCGAGACGGGCGCTACACTCACTGTTGTCAGAAGCTAAACGACATCATCAAACCCAAGGGGACTCACACTTCGAATTCTGCATGATGCCCGAAGTGTGCCAGGTCCAGCTCACGCCGTAGATATCGGAGAAAAGTCATGGCCTTAATGACCTGCAAACAGTGTGGAAACCAAATTCCGGAAGAGGCGGATAAATGTCCCGATTGTGGCCTACGCAAGGAACCATCCAAAATCGTCGCAGCACCATCACCGCCGCCGCCATCAGCAATTAAACAATCGCCCGTGAACAAAAGCATTCATCCCTCTAGGGTTCTGGTTCTTTTGCGTGAGATGTTGACCTCCAGTGGGCTGGTGCGCCGCATCGA
>CAYMYJ010000021.1:0-30636 GCA_964394615.1 uncultured Bradymonadales bacterium
GATGGCAACACCAATATCAACACGGGCGGCATTCCGGGCGACGGCTCCAATTGTTTGGCGATGGACTCCGACCCGGACCTGATCATCACGGTTCATATCCCATTGACGCCTAAGGCGAGCACGACCTCAACGACCATCGCGTCCGTAGAAAACCTGGGGGTGTCAGTCTACGGCATCCCCGCAACAGGCGAGCCGCCCTCGGCCGTCGACGGACCGATGATGGGGCCCGGCGGACCCGGCGGACCTACGACCGGAGGCTCGTCGATCAACGTTCCCTCCATCGGTTCGTGCGGCGCGCACCCTGACCCCGCCGGTTACCTTCATGACCACTTCGTCCCACAGGTGATGAATCTGGTCCTCGCTGCCAATGGCATCAGCAGCACCGATGTCGAATGCACCCGCTACGAACAGAGCACCACTGGTTTGTATGGCTTCGCCAAAGACGGCTACCCCATCTATTCGTCGCGAGATAACGAGTCCACACTGCCCACCGATTTGGACGAGTGCCACGGTCATATCAGCGCAACTGCGGACTTCCCCGGTGGTATTTATCACTATCATGCCGACGAAGAGTTGGCGCCGAATTACCCCGCCTGCCTGAACGGCGTCGCGGTCTCAAGATCGTTCACGTACCAGTAAGGGCGAATAGGCTGCATTCTGCAATCAAATCAAAGTTCTCCATAAAAGGAATCATCTATGCATCTCTACAATTTATATTTACGCGCCGCCCCCGTTTTGGCATCACTGACCCTCGTTGGCGCGCTTGGCGGGTGTTCCAGCAGCGATTCCAACACATCCTCGAATTCGAATAATTCAACGAATAATTCGACCAACGGATCGACAAATAATTCGACAAATAATTCGACGAGTTCAACGGGTCTAAATGTCGATTATTTTGAGGCAGCCGGATTGGCCACCGCGATCACGCAGGTCGACTGCACACTGAGCAACGGCGAAGCCACTACATGCTATCGCGTGGTCATCAGCGGGGTTCCATCGGACCACGAGATTGGCCCCTTCTGTCCTCGTACTATCGACGACGGTCCAGAAGACGTCGGAATTTGGCTGGACGATGGCAACGTCTACGATGTCGATGGAGCGTTCATCACAGGACTCGCAGAGTTCTACAACGACCCAACCTGGCAGCTCTACGACGAAGAAACCGGAGTGGTGCGCGTGACCCTGACACAAGAGGCGTGCGAGGCAGCTGCGCGTCCGGACGTGGATCCTGCGTACCAGAACTACTGCGTCGAGTGCTCGCTGGAAGACGTCGGCGGTGGTGTTGAAACCGAGTTCCTGATCCCGGTGACGCCCGTTCCACGCACCACAGCATCCGAGCTTGGGATGTCCTCGGTTGGAGTGTCGCTCAGCGGCGGCCATTACGATCCACCAGCACCCGTCGACGCAATCCTTGGCGCCCATACCATCGCTGCGTTTGATGATTGTGGCGGCCACGTGAACCCTGCTGCGGGTTATCATTACCACGCTGCAACAGGCTGTCCGAAAGAAGTGGCCCAGGACGACGGCCACGCTCCCCTGATTGGATATGCACTCGATGGTTACGCGCTATACGCCATGGTCGGCGACGATGACGTGGAGCCCAGCGACCTCGACAGCTGCCGCGGCCACTCAGACGACCAGCGCGGCTACCACTACCATGTGGCGAGCGCAGGCGAGAATATGTTCATCGGGTGTTTCCACGGTGAAACAGTGGGAACGACGGCCGAATTGCCCGGAGGCGGGCCGCCTAATAACGGCGGCGGTGCAGCTGCGCCTTGCGCAGAGGGTCAGACGTCACAATGCTGCGGAGACGGCACTTGTGAAGGACCTGAGACCGCAGCTAACTGCAGCGAGGACTGCTGATGCGAGCGACACACCTCATATGGATGGTCATGTTTGGGGCTTTTCTTGCCACGAGCGGCGAGGTGTTTGCCCATCAGGGTCACGCGCATCCCGCGCCTTGGGACGCCTGCCATGAGCAGGTTTTAGACGACGCATGCCAATGGTCTGACGCCAAGGGGGCAAAGTACATCGGTACGTGTCGATCCATGCAAGGTGCGTTGGTTTGCGTTCGCAACCAGCCCATAGAACAACCGAGCACCTCGAGTGTCATCCCCTACGGGGTAGCAATATGCGGCGTGGCCGGTATTTTGGGGCTTCTTTTACTTTTCAAGAAGTTCAGGACCTAGGCGAGGAATCGCAATGCGGGCAGGATGAGGCTGCCGCATAAGGGCCTGCGGACCGAATCGCAATGCGAGCA
Source organism: uncultured Bradymonadales bacterium (assembly GCA_964394615.1). Taxonomy (GTDB): domain Bacteria; phylum Myxococcota_A; class Bradymonadia; order Bradymonadales; family Bradymonadaceae; genus JBFFMO01. The sequence goes on from CAYMYJ010000021.1 coordinate 2,261, forward strand.
GGATGCGCGCGGACCAGCAGGATGCCTGCGGACCGAATCGCAATGCGAGCAGGATGCGCGCGGACCAGCAGGATGCCTGCGGACCGAATCACAATGCAGGCCATAGGGCCTGCGGACCAGTAGGATGGCTACGGACCGAATCAAAGCAGGGTATTGTGCGCGAGGGTCGGGGCATCAAAGCCAGTCTGAGCTTCGATATGATCTAGAAGGTCGGCAAACCGAGCCGAGCGGCCCTGATTTTCTTGGTAAAAAGTCGCGAAGGCAGCGTCGAGCTTTTCGGCTCCAATTTCGTCGGCGATTTTTTTGAAGAAAAATGCCCCGCGTCGGTAGGGCGCCAACGACCAGATTTCGGTCCCTTCGACCGTAAACAAGGTGCATTCACCGTCGCGCCAAGCCTCGGTATTTTCCCAATCGCTGCGGTCCTCAGCGTAGACGCTCCAAAGTTCTGCTTCGGCTTCGGGACCAATTACTTGGCCCATCACGCGAGCCGTCAGGTATGACGTAACACCTTCAGATAAAATAAAATCTTCCCAACAACCGATGCGAATTCCGTTTCCGTACCAACCGTGAATCAGCTCGTGAATCTGGGTTTCGATGTCGGTCATCGTCCCGTCGTCGACATGCCAGAATGGGTGGTGTTCCATGCCGCCAAGTTCGGTTCCTGGTCCCCAATCGACTTCGACCGCACCGATATTCTTTCCAAAACCATAGGGGCCCAAATTCGTTTCGAGCCAATCGATGGCTGGCACCACAGGCGCCATGGCCGCCAGAATCTCGTCCTGACGTTCTTCACCCAGGATAGGCAACCACCAAGCGTGCACGACGATGCCGCTGGCAGAGGTGCCAATCAGCTCTTCCTGATAGGGGCCGATGGCCAACGCTGCCATGTAGCTCGCAGCTTCGTTTGAAAGAGCCGGAGTCGTGATGGCGACCTCGCCATCCTGCAGGCCTTCGACCTCGACGGTCAATTTTAGGCCGTCGTTGGGGTCGGGATGGCAAGGCATGATTCGCCCGCATTTATGCGGCCAACTCAAAGTCGAATACACATCCGGACGTGCAGTGGAATCGGCGAAATCGCTCTCGAAGGCGTAATCAACCACGACCGTGTCGAGCGCGGCTGGAATAATCAGCGTGTCGAAATTGCCCGCGGCGTTCGAAAACGCGGCAAGCTGCCATTCCAAAGGATTGCCCGAAGCATCCGTGACAGCGTCGATCGTCAGGTCTTCGATGACCAGTTCGACGCCGCTGCACCCCGGAATATCGAGCCCGATCGTTGCCGTCGCCCGACCGCTCACCACGTTCAGGACAAGGTCCGTCGTGGCAATCGTTCGCTTATGGGCGAGTGGGCATTCCGATTGGAACTGACCGTCTGCTTTGCCTATCGTCGTTGAATCTTGAGTCTGTGAGGAAGGATGCCCGCAAGAAACGAGCCCCAAGCCAAACAAAACCACCCAACGACTAAGCAACCGCGACCTCTGCTTTCAATTCGGCTTCTTCCTTTCGGAAATGCCATTCCAAGGCAAAGGCACCAAAGGGCACCAACGACGCCATAAACGCGATCAAGGCGCGCCAGGTCCAGCCTTCGTCGACGGCAGCGTGGATCAATGCGATCATAAAGACCACAAAGAGCCCACCGTGGGCACGGCCCATGATGGAAACCATCAACGGCTCGCCGGCCACGTATTTTAACGGCATCGCCATACCGACGAGCAATAAAAACGAGAGGCCTTCCAGAAGGCTGATCAATCTAAATCGCCCGAAAGCGCTGCTGAAAAAATGTTTCATCTTCTTGGCTCAAATACGCAAAAATATCAACGTTCAAGGATCATCGAAAACCCAAGACCGCCCGCTGCACAGACAGTGGCCAGTCCGTATTGAAGGTCTCGACGTTCCATCTCACCCGCCAGCTGCATTAGCAAGCGCGCCCCGGTGGCACCGAAAGGATGCCCGATGGGTATCGAACCTCCGTTGACGTTCAATTGTTCCATGTTGACCTCACCGATGGTCTCCAAACCGACATCGGCACACAGCTTTTTATCGCCCCAGATTTTGGCGTTGGCCAAGACCTGCGCGGCAAAAGCCTCGTGCATCTCGATCAACCCCATATCTTTCAGCGTCAGGCCCGCACGGCTCAGCGCCTTGGGCGTTGCGAAAGTGGGGCCGAGCAACATCTCGTGTTTGTTCAGGTCCAGTCCGGCAATGGCGTGCGATTTAATAAAAGCCATCGGCTTAAGTCCCAACGCCTTGGCCTTGCTTTCACGCATCAAAAGCAACGCAGACGCACCGTCGGTCAACGGCGAGGCGTTGGCGGCGGTAACAGTCCCGTGTTTGCGATCAAAGACGGGACGCAATTTGGCCATTTTTTCGAGCGTCGTATCACCACGGACCAAGGTGTCATGGTCAACGGCAGTCTCGAAATTCGGGCCAGCATTCACGGTAATCACTTCGGGGAATCGGCCTTCGGCCTGAGCCTTTGCCGCGCGCTGATGCGTGATAAGCGACCATTCATCTTGTTGTTCGCGAGAGACGCCAAAATGTTTGGCCATATCCTCGGCAGAATCCCCCATCGCCTTGCCCGTGGTGGGTTCGGCGATGCTGGGGACATCAGGTATTAGGTCGGTGAGCTTCACATCCGCAAACGCCTTGACCCTGGCCTGAACACTGCGCGCCTTCGAGGCGTCGTTGAGTGCGTGCGTCAGGCTAAGCGTGAATCGAGCCTGAGCCGAACTCATCGATTCGACACCCGCCACCAGGACCGTATCGGCCACGCCCGACAAGATATCGCCCACAGCGTTGACGGTCGCGAGCCCGCTGGACGCGCAATACATCTGCACCGTGTAGGCCGGAATCTCGCGAGGCAATTGGCTGCGCAACACCACTTCACGCGCGATATTAGGCCCGTTCATCGGTGCCGAAACACATCCAACGATGCACTCGTCGATGATTTGCGGGTCGATATCGATGCGGTTGAGCAGCTCGTTGACTGCCAGGCGCGCAAGGTCGGCTTCGTTGAAGTCCTTGAACTCACTCCAAGCTTTAACAAAGGGAGTTCGTGCCGCTGCCACAATCGCAATGCGGTCGTCGCCGCCAAGACTTGGAGTTTTCTTAATTTTTGTCGCCATGATTGACCTCAAGCCTTGTAGAATTTTCGGTTATTTTTGGCCATGTCGACCAGGATTTGTGCGGGCGCGAGGCGCTTTCCATACGTTTCAGAAAGTCGGTCTAATGTCGCCACTATTTTTGGAATCCCGACCTCATCTGCGTAACGACAAATACCGCCACGGAAGGGAGGGAAACCGAGTCCAAAAATCACGCCGATATCGATGTCTCGGGGACTTGCGGCGATTCCTTCCTCCAGACAAAACGCACATTCGTTCAACATCGCGAGCCAGATGCGGTCGCGAATCAGGTCAGTATCCAGGTCGTTACGATCGCGGCCCATCGGCAGTTTGTCGTAGACGCTAAGGTCCACGCCCTTTTTCTCGCCGCCATAAAGATAGAAACCTTTGCCATTCTTGCGGCCCTTGCGTCCTTCGTCGGCGACCACCAACAGCGATGTAGGCTGGTCTAAACGGTGTTTGAAGGCCTCTCCAAGCACCTTGGCCGCTTTCACGCCGACGTCGATTCCGACCTCGTCCGTGAGCTTCAAGGGGCCGATTGGAAATCCGAATTTTTCCATCGTTTTGTCGATGGCTTCGACGCTTGAGCCTTCCTGCAGAATCCAGCCAGCTTCGTTGATGTAGGCTCCAATGACCCGGCTGGTAAAAAAGCCTGGTCCGTCAGACACCACGATGCAGGTTTTGCCCATGTCCCGCCCGACTTTGAGGGTCGTCGCGATGGCACGGTCGCTGGTCTTGTCGGTCTTAATGATTTCGAGCAGCGGCATTTTATGAACGGGAGAGAAAAAATGCATCCCGATCACGTTCTCAGGATGTTTTGCGTTTTTCGCGATTTCACCGATCGGAATGGTCGAGGTGTTGCTCGCAAAAATAAGCTCAGAATTCCCGAGAGCTTCGATATCCGCCAAAATTTGGCGTTTTAATTCGAGATCTTCAAAGACGGCCTCGACCACCAACTCGCAGCGTTCAAAGCCGTCGTAGGTTGTGGTGCCGCTGATACGACCCATCGCGATGTCGGCTTCTGCTGACGACATCGAGCGTCGTTTCACCTGTTTTTGGTAAAGCTCGTTGCAGTAATTTAATCCCCAACCCAGCCCCTTGGCGTCGCGGTCTTTGAGGCGGACATTATAACCTTTAAAGGCTGCGACCTGGACGATTCCCGCGCCCATCAGGCCGGCGCCAAGTACTCCAAGCTTTGTGACTTCGGTGGGCTTAACGGTCTTGGCGACAATGGGGTCCTTGTCGATCTCGGTCTTCATGAAAAATAAATTAATCAGGTTTTTAGCGACATCGGTCTGAACCAATTCGATGAAGGCCTCGGATTCGGCCTTAATGCCTGCATCAAAACCTTTAGCCAGGCCTTTTTCGATGACCTCAAGCGCCTTCAACGGGGCCGGATATTGGCCCTTGGTCTGCTTCATCACGGCTTCGCGAGCCTTATTAAAAATAATCGAACGGGCCGGCGTGGCGGCCATCAATTTCATGGCACCAGCGGTGGGGTCCGCCAGAACGTCCTTCAAGTGTAAACCTGAATCCGCCTTCCGTTCGCCATGGAGCTTCTTGGCCAGTTCGGCTGCGGTCTTAAGCAGGATGGCCGGATGCACGACGTCGTCGACCAAACCCGCCTTAAGCGCTTTGCGGGCGTTCAATTGTTTGCCGGTCAAAATCATGTCGAGCGCGACTTGGAGGTCAACAACCTGCGGCAACCTTTGAGTGCCGCCGGCACCGGGAATTACACCCAGCATGACTTCTGGAAGGCCAAGCTTGGTTTTCGGGGATTCCGAGGCGACTCGCGCGGTGCAGGCCAAGGCGACCTCAAGGCCACCGCCAAGACAATTCCCCTGAATGGCGGCCACAAAAGGGATGCCCAAATCATCAAATCGAGCCATCAATTCGTGGCCCTGTTTCACCAGGTCTTTAAGACCAGTCGGGTCATTCGCGAATCGCTTAAGCTCCTTGATGTCGAAACCGACGATGAAGTCTTTTTTGCCGCTATAAACAACGGCGCCTTCAAGGTTCTTTTGTCCCTTCAAATCCGTCAGAATCTCGCCCATTCGTACGGACATGGCCGGGGACAACGTATTCACGCTCTCACCCTGTATATCCACACAAATATAGGCGATTCCGTCGTCGATTTTCACCGAAACTAATTTATCCACAGCCATCTTCGCTCCCAAGGCAAGTCGTAAGTCGACGCATTGAAGCCATATTGACGCACTGTGTCAACCCCAAGTGAGTGTTCACTTACTTATCACCAATAATTCAAGGGCAAGCAGTAGAGTCGGTTTTGCACCAACCCACGCCAAACGCACTATATTGTGTGGCGATGGGCACACAATACTCAGCGGGTTTGCAACCTTTGGCGGATTTCAATTCGCAAAATCTGGAACAAGGAGACGTCAACTCCGTTTGCTTCACACCCTGACAGACACTGCCTGGATAACAGGTGCCCTGGAGCTCTGGCGGGTCATTCACGGTCGCACGGCTGGTGCAGAGATCGTCGTAGACGACAAATTCACAGGTGTTATCGGTGACGATCAGGCCGTCTCGACACACGGTATTGAATTCCGTTTGGCTGAACGGAAGCAAGTCACAATACTGGCCCGATGGGCAGCCGGTTTGTGCGACGACATCGCAGCTCGCAACCCCTGTCTCTGGTGGAGGAGGGGGCTGACAGACATGCCCGGTGGGGATGACGGTGCGCGGCAATTCGCTGAGACATCCACCGACCTCTCCGGAGTCTCCCGAATCATCGGAAGCGTCGGCGAGCATGTCGGACGGGGCGTCTTCGGACATGTCCACGACGAGGTCTGCCAACATGTCATCAACGGCCATGTCGGCGCCAATCTGAGCATCAAGATTCACATCGGAATTCGTACCGACATCACCTGCGTCAGCCTTCCCGGACGCGTGGACAGAGTCCAGCGAATCGAAGGTCGAACACCCGCATAGGAGCAGCGACATCACCCAAATCCCTTTCATTCACACTCCCTGATGCGACGGCGAATCGGAAATTAAACACACTCGAACTATCGAACGGAACAATTTGTAGCATCCATTTCACAACGGCCGATGCCAAGCTCATTCCAATCAGGAGCCAAAGGTATGCAGTACTCCGATCCACGACACCCTTCTGCCGTCGCCAATTTACAGAACCTGGCACAGGAAGTGGTAAGTTGCGTGGGCCCAATGGCAGGACAGGCGCTTCCGGGATAACACGTGCCTAAGGATTCCGGCGGCGAGGTGGTGTTTGCGCGCGTACTGCAGACGTCGTCATGCGGAACAAAATCACACTCAGGATGCGTCGGATGCAACGCGACACACGCAGTCTCCAGTGTGCCCAAGTATAACCGCACCAAACAAAACTTGCCCGGCATACAGTTTTGTTCAACAGGGTCACAGATCGCATTCCCAGTCTGTGGAGGGATGTACGAGCAGACATGCCCGGAAGTGAGCACGGGAGTGGGCAATTCGGTGAGACATTCCGCGATACCACCAGAGTCATTGGACGTATCGGCGACCATATCGATTGGAGTATCGGCACTCACGTCTATCGTGAGGTCCGGCAACATATCGCCCCGCATGTCTTGCGCAACCAAGTCGGCGCCAATCTGAGCATCAAGATTCACATCGGAATTCGTACCGACATCACCTGCGTCAGCCTTCTCGGACGCGTGGACAGAGTCCAGCGAATCGAAGGTCGAACAACCGCATAAGAGGAGCGACATCACCCAAATTCCTTTCATTCACACTCCCTGATGCGACGGCGAATCGGAACTATTGATCGGGACAATCCGTGGAATCGGTGGCGCAGCGGCCGATGCCAAACACATTATATGGCGCCGATATGGGCACACAATATTCAGCAGCATCGCAGCCCTTGGCACTTTCCAATTCACAATACTTGGCGCACGGAGACGTCAGCTCGCCAGGCTTTATTCCTCGACAGATACTGCCCGGATAACAGGCGCCTTGCGACTCCACCTCACCGTCCACCGTTGCACGCTGAGCACACGCGTCGCCATATGCGACAAAATCGCACGTGCTCGTGGTCACGCTCAGGCCATTGCGACACACGGTCACCACCGTGGACTGGTTGGTTGGCAGCAAGTCACAATAATTTCCAAGCGGACAACCTGTCTGCTCAACGACATCGCAGCTCGAAAACCCGGTCTCAACCGGAATGATCTCGCAGGTGATACCTGTTGGGAGCCCGGTGCGAGGCAATTCGCTCAGGCATGCTCCTCCCAAATCTTCAGCAATATCCGCCTGCATATCGATGGGTGCATCGGCCTCGACGTCGAGGCTCAGGTCGTCTACGGCCATATCGACTGCGATCTCAGAATCCAGACTCAAATCGGCGTGGGTGCCCACATCACCAGAATCTTCCGTGCCGGACACGTACTCGACATCAAGCGAATCGAAGAGCGAGCAGCCCGACAAAAGCAACGTCACCGCCCAAATTCCTCTCATACACAAACTCCGTATCGGCCGGCTCACCTTAGCAGCATCGCTCAACGTTCGCTAAGTCTCCACGCGTCAAAAACACGCCGCGGTAGGGGCGCTGCAATACCCTAATCCCATGTCACTTATTTCGGCTGCGATTGAAACACAGAACTGATCGGGCTTGCAGCCGTATCCTGACTCCAGTCGACAATATCCAGTGCATGAAGTGGAATCCTGATTACTTTTCAATGGCGGGCAAAATCCACCGGGGTAACAAGCGCCTAACGTACGAACGATGGCGTCTTCGCGAACCGTGCAGGACTCGCTACGTCCAATGCACCCCTCAATAATGGACGTGCATCGGGCCACGAGACCCATTCCAGTGTAGACCACGGTGCAATATTGGCCTTCCGGACACCCATTTTGTTCCACCACGTCGCATGCAGGAGGCTTGGTTATCGGGGGGATGGGATCACAGACTCCACCGGACGGGATATTGGTGTACGGGAATGCAGGAGCACAGATATTTTGTGGCATATCAGGCGCGGCATCATCCGCGCTATCCATGCCGACATCGCCGATATCGGCGTCCATTTGAGATAAGTCGTCTGAGACGTCCGCGACGTCCACATCGGAGAGAGCCGAGGCATCGGAGAGGTCCGAGACGTGGCCCAAATCAACATTTGATTCGTAAACCACATCCAAGGTATCGAAGAGCGAGCAACCCGACAGAAACACAGCGGCAATCCAAATTCTTCTCATACAGACTCCGTCAGGTTCCCATCGCAACACGCGAGGTGCGACAACCGGATCATCCTAGCAGGCCGTGGCCGCGCGCCAAAACGTCGATGATTCAGCGGTAACGCAAGTCGAAGAACGGCTTCACGTAATTCGCTTCTTCGGCCAAATCCGCGCTCATCAGCGGCGATTCGTAGAGGAAACCATCCGGGAACTTCAACCGAACGCCGGTGCTGTCACGGACCTTAATGGTCACTTCGGGCGCGGCTTCGTCTCTGCGGCTTCGGTTAAAGAGAACCGCCAACCTCAGCAACGCTGTCAGGCGTGGTGCGACGTCGTTGTAGGGCGGGTGCAGGTCCACGAATCGATGGGCCTTAAACGAGCGACGATGGCTTCGAATCATGGCCCAAAGCACCTTTTGGTCGTCGCGCGAAAAGCCCGCCATATCGGAGTTTTCGACCAAATAGGAGCCATGTTTATGATAGCGACTATGCGCGATCGAGAGCCCGATTTCGTGAATCTGACAGGCCCAGCGCAGGTAGGTTTCACACCGTTCTGCCACCAACCCCCAGTCCTGAGCGACCTGTTCAAGCAACATCACCGCAGTCGCTTCGACTCGGTAGGCGTGATCGGCGTCAACCTGATTTTTTGCGGCGAGCCCACGGATCGTCTGGTCGCGAATATCGACATGCCGAAAACGCCCCACCAGGTCGTACAAAAGACCTTCGCGCAAAGCTCCGTCCGAGACGGTCATCTCTTGAATTTTGAGGGAACGAAACGCGCCCAACATGATCGCCAGACCACCAGGGAGCACTTCGGCACGACCATCGGGCAGGCCTTTCAATGACGTGATTTTCTCGATCTTGCCGGCGTCGATCAGCATCTGCCTCAACGTCTTGAGCGCCTTGTAGGTAATATTCTTGTCGATGCCATTGGCGGTGATCACCTCATGAACGGCACGCACCGTGCCGGAAGAACCCACAGCCGTCTGCCACCCGAGGTCTTTGTAGCTCTTTTCGCTAGGCCGCAACTCCTGTTGGGCCGCAATCATCGCTTTGTCGAAACCGCGTTTATTGATGACGCCGTTGGGGAAGTAGCGTTTCGAAAACGAAACACATCCCATGTACTTACTTTCGCGGATCAGCGGATCGAATCCCTGACCGATGATGAATTCAGTCGACCCACCGCCGATGTCCATCACCAGCCGTCTTCCGCCACCTGGCCCAATCGAGTTGGCAACACCAAGGTAAATCAGGCGGGCTTCCTCGGCACCGGCAACAACCTCGATTGGATGACCAAGGACCGCTTCAGCTTGCTTGAGAAAAGTCCGCGTGTTGATGGCTTTGCGGAGCGTGTTGGTGCCGACTGCCCGAACGCTGCCATCGGGCATCGCCCGAAGTCGTTCGGCAAAACGGTCCAACGCCTGCAGCGCGCGCGCTTGCGAAGCGACATCGAGTGTGCCGTCTTTCTGCAGCCCATCTGCCAGCCGCACCATCTCTTTGATGCGATCGATGATCTGGAGCTCGCCGTCGATCATGCGAGCGATGACCATATGGAAGCTGTTCGAACCAAGGTCGATGGCTGCGATGACTTCCGGAGAAGGTTCCGGGGGACGGTTGATCATGGACGACTCAAAGAAAAAGTTCGTAGTCGTACACGATACCGGTGAAGAGCCCGAAATGGCCCTGATATGCACCGTTGTAGATGATGTTCGCAGTTTCGTAGTTGTTGCCTTCGCTGCGTACTCGGTCGCTGGTCTTGGAGCCAAACCCCAAATTATATCCCAGACGAAGCTCGAGCGGGATACGCACGACGCCAACATTGAACTCCAGACCGGCTGTAAGCATGCCCAACGTGTAGCTCGAGGTCTCGGCCGTATGTGGGTTTGAGTAAACCTGTGGATCTTGGGTAAACGTCGTTTCCTGCTGCATCACAAATTCGACGCCAAGCCCAAATGCGGGCCTCACTACGGCACCTGGCACCACGAATTTCGCGAGCAAGGGCACGCGAATGGAAGTGGTGCGTTGTTCCTGATTTACAGTCGTGATCTTGTTTCCAGAGGAATCGTTGATGTCCTGAAAACCGTCTCCATTATCGTACGAGACGTACACGCCTGACTCGAGACCAATCAGATCGATCAGTCGTGCTTCGAACGACAAACCGACACTGCCACCAAGCCCAAACGAAGGGAACACATTTGGATCGTAAATTCGCTCAGCTCCACCGATATTCCACGCCTCGTCTTCTGGAACACCGCTACCAGCGGAGCCCGCAAGTCCGCCCTTCAGGCCAACCGCGAGTTTCAACGAGAGGGGATCTTGAGCCGAAGCCGTCGACGCGAACGTCGAAAGCGTGGCGACTACCAAAAATGCAGACAGGATTTTCATGAAGGACCTCCTTAAACCGCCCTTTGATAGCGAAACAGAAGGTCAAATAGCAAGCCGGAAGGCTAGAACTGCGCGCTTATGCCCAGTGTCGGCAGGACAGGCAGGCCCGTAACAGGCGCAGAATCTGTGAAATCGTAGTTGTAGCGCGTGCCCTCTTGGTTTTCCTGGTTATAGACGTTCTGCACGTCCAAGTAGAATCCAAGCAACCACGTGTCGAACACGAATTTTTTGTCGACTCGCAGATCGAGCTGATGGAACGTCGCTTCGCGCACCGAACCACGCTCTCCATAGATGGGCTCGTACCCGTCTGTGTCGGAGTTGTAGGCGCTTCCGACGACCGGAGTCGCAGGTGCGCCGGTGGTCAAACGGAAGCGTGCTGAGACGTCGAACCCGTAGGGCAAGTTGTAGCCAGCGACCAACGTGATGATATGCGTCTGGTCGTATTCGTAAGGAACAAATTCGCCAGTTTTAAGGTCAAGACGTTCCGAGCGACTCAGGGTGTAGGCGAGCCAGCCAAAGAACCGATTTTGTGGGTAATGACGAATCAAGACCTCAAGGCCGTAAGCGCGGCCTTTGTCTTCGTTCTTGAAGACCAGCGGATCCGTTTCGCCGTCGGGAGTCACCTCAAATTCGCTGGTTGGACTCAGGATATCCCATTGGTCGCGGTAGAAAGCCGTGGTGTCCAATTCGACGTATTCCAAAGGGCGGTATTCTGCGCCGATGGCGTACTGAATCGTTTTTTCGAATGTCAGGTCTGGATTGCCAAATGTGGGGTCTTCGCTTCCAGGGCTGGTGGGCTGAGTGAAAAGACCCACGCCGCCTTTGCCCACAATTTTGTCCGCAATATCCCATCTAAACGAGAACCTAGGCTGCACCGAGGTCTCGCCGATCGAACCGTAATGGTCGACACGAACGCCAGGAACCAAGAGCAGCGGCTTCCAAGGTTTGGCCTCGAATTCGGCGTAGACTGCGGGCTGAAGTTGCCCTGAAGTCGCTGACGATTCGATGCCGTCCCTCGAGAAATTCGGACGTCCGTCGCCTTCACCGTCATTGGTGTCAGAACTGTCATTGAAGCGGGGAGTTCGGATCGTGAAATCGGCGTACCCCATATTCATGTCGGTGCCGAAACGCAAAGCCAGCCCGTCCGAAATTTTCACGCGCGTGTCATTGCGCAATTGCGAAATGTTCGCGGTGGCATCGAAGAAGAAATTCTCGGCGGCTTCGAACGACGTCGTATTGATGCCGTACGACAACATCATCGTATTTTCGATCGGCAAGTCCGGACGCCATTCCCAACGAAACTGACCACGAATAAACTTATTACGCAGGTCAATGCCAGTCACCTGAACGTCCGCATTTCCCTGAGGTTCACCCTTGGGAAAAATCAATTCGATGGCGTCGTCCGAACCGTAGACGAAGAGTTCTAGTTTATGATCTGGAATCCCCTTGTAGGTCGCCCACATCTGGTAATCGTAATACCGCGGCGCCACAAAAACATCGGGGCCATCATCGGGCAGAATCAAAGGCAAAAAGACATCAAAATAGGACCGACGTCCGCTTATCGCGATGCTCAAATCATCGGTGATGGGGCCTTCCACCAAAATACTCGCGTCCAAAAAGTCGATGTCCACCATGCCGTGGATTCGGTCGGATTTTGGTGCGCGCGTCTTGATGTCGATCACACCACCCGTGGCGCGACCGTAATAAGTGCTGAAATTACCCGGATAAAATTCGATGGCCTCGATCATCTCGGAATTGATGACCGCTGGACCGCCAAAGAAGTGATAAACGAGCGGGATATTATCGCCCTGCAGGAACACTTTTGTGTCCTGTGGCGCCGAACCACGCACAATGATCAAACCACTGACAAATGGGGCGCGAGCCACACCTGGCAAGTTCTGAACAACGCGCACCACGTCACCGTTGGTGCCGGGGATTCGACGAATTTCGTCGAGTTCCAGACGCTGGCGCGACACTTCGGTTCGGGCGCGCTTGGCCTTCGTGGTCACCGAATATTCGTCGTAATATTCTTTTTCGACGTAGAAAGTCCCCGTCGTTCTTTCACCCGTTTTTACATCAACTTCTGTGGTCGAAGTAAAATATCCATCGGCCTCAAATCGTAAGGTAAATTTCCCGATGGCAGCGCCGCGGAATCCAAATTTCCCTTCGGAATCGGTGTACGTTTCCGACACCGGTTCGCCGCTGGCCTGATCGATGAGTTGCACTCGCACGGCCGCCAGTTGTTTTCGTGTGCCGGATTCCAGGATTTTTCCGTTCAAGTTTTCCGGGGATGCCACGACGGAATAATTGGCGGAGCTTTCCTCGCCATTCAACAATTCGATTTGGGTTGTCAGATCGTCGTAGCCCGCGATCTTGAGCGTGACATCGTAAACGCCTGGAGGCACATCCATGAATCCGAAGCTGCCGTCCGCGGCCGTTTTCATCGAAGCTTCAGGCACAGGGTCAAAATCTGTTCCCGTGTATCGGATGGCCACCGATGCTTTCACGCCCTTGCCGGTTTCTTTGTCGACAATCTTTCCTGTGAAACTTGAGGGAAGAATCGGCAGCGAGAAATTCACGATAAAAGACAAGACGACGGCGGACGGAACACCGTTGATTTCGGCGGGACTGAAGGTGAACCGTTTTGCGGCTTCGACGGCCGCCTCATCGAGTCCAAAACCGAGTCCTTCGAGGACTTCAACCTTTGAAACACCCCCGACAGAATCGATGGTTAGACGCAATTTCACATCGCCTTCGACTCGGTTGTCGATCGCGTCCTGCGTGTATTCCGCCTTCACTTCACTCGTGAGCGCCGGCGCTTTGGTCACGCGAACGTCGCCGTCCGCTTGTTGTGCGAGTGCGATAGTTGGCGCCGAGGCCAGTCCCAATAATGCCAAAAAGATAAGTTTTTTCATTTCCGAACCCCCACAACATTGAGGCTTCGTTGGGCCCAATCGGCCCCGAGTCGACCGTCACGAACAATCGACCAAAGCGTCACATGACAATCGTCTTCAGGACGGTCGCCGGTTACCGGAGTCGCAGGACACGGGTCTTGGCCATCAGGAATGCCATCGTCGTCAAAATCACCGTCGCTCTTCCTTGGCAAAGAGAACTCCGAGACTGACGCGAGCTCCAAGGTGTTTAGTGTGTCCTTGAAGATGCGTTCACTGGGGTCGTAGGTGCCCGCGGTCGTCATCCAACGGTAGACGACGACTTCACGTTCTGCCGGCAGGAACTCGGTGTCCGCACCTTGAGGCGCCGGAGGCTGCCAAATATCGACCGTGACTGGGTCCACAAGCGATCGTGTTTCGTAGGGAACTTTGGCATAAATATCCAACGAACCGTTGGGCGGAATGCTGACCCACCACAGACCTGGCTCAAGTGTGGGATCTTGAACCCAATCGATGCCCTGCTCCCGAAGGTAGGTCGCGGACTCCGCGTTGCCTGGCCGGATCTGAAGATCGACGACCTCGGGGTTTTGGTTTGCACCCTCGGAGCCAAGCCACAAGTTAACGCGTTTTCCGACGACGATTTCTTTGCCACCGGACTCTGCGATTAGACGCACCGAGACTTCGAGGCCCCGTGAACAATCGACAACCGGCACTGCGGCCGCGATTTCGGCGGGGGCATTTGCGGCGAAAGCCTGGATCGACTCACAATATGCGATGAGCAAGGGTTGTGGCGCAGGATAGGTAAACGCGGCGGTTGAGTTTGTCCCCAGATCAAAATCGAAGGGCGGAATCGTGGTGGCCTCGCCGCCACGCTCTTGAATTTGAGAAGAAAGAATCTGTGAAAGTTGCTCCGCCGTCAGAGGGCATTCAAAACCATTGCCGCCAGACGTTCTGAACGGACACCACTCCCATTTGTAGGTGATGGGGTCGTCGGTGTTAGTGTAGGTCAGCGCCTCGATCTGAGCGGTTTGCCCCGGACGGAGTTCGGGACGGCTCGATTTGACCGCCAAAACGCGGAAATCCAAGATCCTCCAATACGGCTCAAAGGTCCGTCCGCAGCCAGCCAAGAGGGCCAACGATACAATTCCCAGCGCCACTTTCTTCATCCAATCGCTCCTACCTGAATTCCGCCACGTTCTAACATGCCAAGATGCCTTCGAGAATGAAAGATGCGCCGGAGGGTGTTATGGTTCCCGCGATTCTAAGCAAGGATAGGGTTTATGGATCTTCTAGACGCACTGATTCCGTATGTGTTGACCTTCGGCCATAACGTCGAGCACCTGAATCTCGACATCGACTTGGGCGAAGACATCGAGGTCTTGTTGGTCGAAGACGAAGCCAACACTGACTTCTGTTATATCCTCAACAACAACAATCAGATCGCATTTGGCGGCCCCAAAGACATGGGCATGCCACTCTGGGTCATGTTGGATTGTGCGATTTTGCCCACAGCGATGATTGGCTTCATGGCGCACTCGGATTCTATTAATGACGAGATGTGGGAGATTCTAGAGCTCGAAGACGACTACGAAGGCATGGTTCCGATCTCCGAATATTGCGCCGCCTTGGCGATGGAGCCCGGCTGTGTCAGCGGCTTTTCGCTTCATAGCGTCGTTCCAGGCCACGGCATCGCGACGCGAACCAAAGCGCTTGCGCTGGCAGTCTTGGGCGCCACAAAACAAGTGGGCGTGACGCAATTTAATAATCCCGCGATCCGAGTCCACGCTCGATTTGGACCGATGCAAATCTTGGTTCATCGCCCGCCGGTACACACCCATCCGCAGGATAGTTTTGTGTACCATTTGAACTTGCCCGACCAGGACATGTTGCTCGAAATGGCGCGGGGCGGAGCCGAATTCGGTGTGCCCGATCGCCCAGCAGGCATCAAGTGGAGCTTCGATCCAGACTCGGAACAAGACCACTTGCGATTGGCCACCCATCTGGGGCGAAAGAAAAAAGCTTGGATCGTGTCTCCGGGTTGGAGAGGCACCACGGACGGCAACGAGATCGACATGATTCTGGGGGAATGATGCGGCGAGTCTTGTTCGTGTTTTGTGCCCTCGCCGCGTGCGGTGAC
Source organism: uncultured Bradymonadales bacterium (assembly GCA_964394615.1). GTDB lineage: Bacteria > Myxococcota_A > Bradymonadia > Bradymonadales > Bradymonadaceae > JBFFMO01. The sequence goes on from CAYMYJ010000021.1 coordinate 17,979, forward strand.
GACGAGCCGGCTGAATGCCGACAGATTGCGGCTGCGGACTATGATGTAGCCTCGGGGTGGGAAGCGACGACCTATGCACCGACGCCGACCGAGCTTGGCTGCTACCCCTATCGATCGTCCACGGCTGAAACCTTTGGCACGTTTCTGAGCATGCGCACGAACGCCACGCCAACAGCAGGCATCGACAGCTGCGAAACCGCGATTGAGGCTCTGAATTGTGGCACGTACACCGGACCGGCAGGCACTCTGACGTTTCACGTGGGGAGTGCCGACCGTCTTTCCATGAAAGTCAGCGGAAAACTGAACGGAATCGACGTGGATACGACGTTGTATTTCAACCCATGTCAGCCAGGTTGTTTGGCGGCCGTGACGTTGAAAACGATCGACGATGCACAGCAAAAGGTGTGCGAGATTCCGTCCCAAAACGCCGTATGTTTATTCCCTGAAGCAGCTCATACCATCACGTTTGGGCGCATCGGGCTGGATTCCGTCGAGCTTCGTTTGGCGGGACAGAGCTACGCGTTGGAACGGTCGAATTAGGGAGCGGAAGCGTCGGCCGGGAAAAGCGGCACCAGCTGCAACTTGAGGCTGTTGTTGTCGAATCCCGACACCACAAAGACAGGGAACGACGACGCTGGGGTTGGACCATCGAAAACTCCAGCCTCCACATCCAAGATTTGAGTGAAAGGCAAATCTGACGCGACAATCGTGTGGGTTCGAATCCACGTGGGCGCCGCGGGCTGCCACATGTGCACAACGAGATCGTTCGACTGGTCCACCATGGCAAAAACCACGGTCCGACCATTCCCTGCAGAAATCATGTCCACATCCACAAGACTCCCCGTGTTGGTCACCAGCACCGACGTCATTGTGGAGTCGACTCTGTTGTCGGTTCGTATCGAATAGAAGTTGAGTTTTTTTGACGAAGCCACAACGACATAGGCGTCACCTACCTTGAACCCACTCATGGGTAAGTCTACAGGCAGCGTTTGGTCATGGGACCAACCCGTAGTGTTGGGATTTTTGACAAACACTTCGATGCCGCGAGACGACTCCACCAACACCGTCTTGCCATTCGGCGAAATCTCGACGCTTTCGCCAAAAGAATCGGTCGGGCTCAGACCCGCTTCTTCGGCCAGCGCGCCAACAATAGCCCAGTCCGTGCCACCGGTTTTGGAAATGATAAATGCGTCGGCAGCTCCAGGGGCTCCGACGACCCCGATTCCCCCGGGGGCGTTTCCGAATTCATCAATCTGAGCGAGCGCGATGTCGTGACCAAATCCAGAACCAACGGACCCGGTCAATTCCTGAGGGGGCGCACTCCCATCATTTGACCCAACCACCACTAACGCTTTGGAGTCCTGGCCGAGGGCGACCCACAAAGTGGCACTGGCCGAAATTGCAGTGATAACCGCACCCGAGCCTAGGCCAAAATCAAGGTCCCGAAACGTGCCGTCAGGGTTCAAAACGCCGTAAAGGTAGTTTTGCCACAACACCGCCATTCCCTTGCGTGTCGGGGCAAACTCCAGGGCAAATCGAGCACCTGGGCTGAAAAGAATTTCCGATGCGATGGTGCAAAGGTCGGTCGACGAATTACAGACCGATGATCCCGAACACGTTCCGCAATTATAATCGCAGATTGGACCGACTTCCGGCTCAAAAACGCCCTGCCCGCAGTGAAAATAGCCTTCGCAAAAGTCCGGCGCCGGAACGCATGCCGACGAATTCGTCGTGTTGTTCGTCGTGTTGTTCGTCGCGTTGTTCGTCGCGTTATTCGTCGTGTTATTCGTCGCGTTATTCGACGCGTTATTCGACGCGTTATTCGACGCGTTATTCGTCGTAAGATTATTGGTGAGATTATTAGTGGTGTTGTTGACGCCCAGATTGGCCGGGATTTCAGGGCTTTCCTGAAAAACACAGCCCCCCACCAACAACGCTAAACCGATCAATATTCTTAGCATCATTCAACCTTTTTCATCCAACTCAGGGACGAACCAAATCAAGTGCATTCGGGTGCTTATCGCTAGTCACCGACAACAAGTGGGAAAATCCGAGTCTTCGAGACATCGTCACGAGTCCCAGAAACCGTAAACCCTGGGGAAACGGTCGGTTGGTCGAAGACAGCCCCCTCAACCACGTCAAACGTGTCGAAATCAAAATTCGCTGGCGAAACGGTGTTCGAAAGAAACCATCGGTCCGAGCCCCGCTGCCACATCTGAATGATGGTGTTTCCCTGCAACTTAACCAGCGCAAAAATGACCGTCGAGTTGTTCAAACCAGAAATCACTTCCAAATCCAAGATCTCAGTGTCATCGCCGGTTTTGATGACCTCGACAGCATCGGCTCGCACGCGATCTTGATTGTCGATCCGGACGACATTCAAAAAACGGTCCGATGCAACCACTGCAAAGCCCTCTCCAACCGCAATATGTGCCCCGAAAAGCCCTTGTCCCGGGTTTGGAATGCGCTTGTCGTACGCCCAGGCCGCATCAACCAAGTGAAAAGCTTCGACTCCGTTGGATGAATTCACCAGAATTGTCCGCCCTTGTGGAGAGATGGCCACGCGGTCACCAAACGCCGAAGGAGGATTAGCGTCTGGTAAAGATTCCACGAGAGACTGAATCACATGCCAATCCGCCGCAGATGACCTGGCGATGACTTTTGCGTCCGTCGCACCCGGTGCACCGACCACGCCCATTCCATATTCTGTCGGGCCGAGTGGGCTCGCTTTTTCGGTGAGCGCGAGGTCAAGTGAGGTCCCGAAATCACTTCCAGATACTCCCTGGAGGGTCGTAAATTTCGCGCCGCGATCTGCCAGCGTGACCATTGAGGCTCCGGCCTGGCCAATGGCGACCCAGCGTGTGGCGCTGGACGAAATCGCCGTGATGGGCACATCAGGGGCTAGCTCCACATCGGCGAAGGTCACGGGAGACGGGAGCCCATCCGGAAGAACGAGACTCAGCGAATCATCACTCCACCAAACAACGATGTCTTTTCTTGAACTCGCCAAATCCTTGATGAGCAAATCCTGGCGTGGAGACGGCACAACCTCGTCCTTGGAGGAGCAGAGCTCAACTGCGGAAAAACATTGGGCATCAGCAGGGCACATGCCGCAATCGTAATGGCACGGGTTGCGATCCAAATCGTCGGTCGTTCCACTTCCGCACAGGAAATACCCCTCACAGAATTCCGGTTGGGGCGAGCAATCAGGCAGGGCTGTGTTATTTGGGCCGGTCGTTGTGTTGTTGGTCGTGTTATTTGGCGCATTATTCGTCGAATTATTCGAAACATTATTCGTCACGTTATTCGTCGAATTATTCGAAATATTATTCGAAATATTATTCGAAACATCATTCCTATCAGCCGGAATTTCGGGACTTGCCTGAAAAACACATCCGCTCGCCAACATCGCCAAAAAAATAACTATATTTCGCATTACTTAAACCTCAATCCATTCAACACACAAAAGCGGCCGTTCCAACATCAACCCTAATCAACGCAGTAGGTAGAGCCTTCCGCGTTCGCTGTACACGTTCCTAGCCCACAATCCGCGTTAGAATCACATTTCGGAACACAAAAACCGCTGGCATCGGCGGGTGTCGTGGAGCAAACGGCCCGGTCTTGTGACTGACACTCCATGTCAGAGTTGCAAACGAAATCACAATATCCGCTGGCGCCATCGTCCAGCTCCAGTCGGCACTCAAACCCGGGGTTGCAGCGCTGAGTCGCGGAGCATCCTTGAACACAAAAAGTCTGGTCGTCGGCACGAATACAAAGATTTTCGGTGCCGCAGCCCGTTCGATCACTTTTCGAAAAATTAAGCGCGGGGCGTTCGATAAAACAGCCTAAGAAGATGCATTGTCCACCGGAAGGGACACCACCCGCGTTTTCAACCTGGCAAAAGCTCGCAAGATAACCAGAGTCACAGTCTTCTTGAGCCGCGCACCCGCTGGTGAGATCGGGCAATGGGCAATCGCAGGCCTGAAAACCAAACGTGACGCATCGGGTCGTCTCGACCTTCGTGTCGAAACATTCCCCCGCGGGAAACGCTTCGACAATATCTCGAAACGCAAAATCACTTTTATACTTCTTGATGCAAGATTCGGGGCCAGTCCCCAGGCATTTCTCATACTCCGCGGCCCGAATCGACTCTACGGGATTCGTGAGCTCGCAGTTGTCGAGGACACATCTGCCCAAGACAGTATCGCAGAATTCTGCGCACTTCTGTACGAGTGGATTCAACAAATTATTTGTCGAATTATTGGTTGAGTTGTTCGGTGAGTTGTTGGTTGCGTTATTAAGCAGATTGTTCGGATCAATGACACTGTTATTTGTCGAACCCTGGGGCGCTTCAATCTCAGGACTTTCCTGAAACACGCATCCGCTTACAAGCAACGAAGCCACCATTAGTTTTCGCATTTTCAAGTCTCTAAAGAAATCTGCATAATTTCGGCCACGCAACAGGTTCTAGGGTTAACACGACCTGACCTGTCAAAACAGTGGGCGGACGTCAACGAGTCGATGATACCAGCTCATGAAACATCGATCGACATCGCGCACCCGTGAATTGGAGTGGGCCCAGCCAGCTTCACAGGCCGCACCTCGTGAGAACTGTCGGTGGAGAAAGCCAGCGCCCCGCAAACTCGCTATTTCAGCGTGACCACAAGGTCACCCGTTAGGACAGAAATCCCAACTTCGACATCCACCCGATCGACGATGCCTGCCCTTGGCGCCGTAATCGACGTCTCCATTTTCATGGCCTCAGTGGTCAGCAACACCGCGCCCTTCTCGACTGCATCGCCAGGTTTCACCATAACTTGCAGGACCTTGCCCTGCATCGATGCGCCCACATGATTGGGGTTCGTGCGGTCGGCTTTCGGGCGACGGTCTACGGTCGTTTCGACACTGCGGTCGATCACGATGACTTCTCGTGGCTGCCCATTCAGCTCAAAATACACGCGGCGTGAGCCGTCGTCAGAGAGCTCACCGGTGGCCAGCAGTTTGAGAACGAGGGTTTTTCCGTCCTCGATATCGACCATGGTTTCTTCGCCGACTTCCATGCCGAAGAGGTAATGCACGGTGTCGAGCATCTCGTACTCGCCAAAATCGCGAACCTCTGTCGCCATGTCCGAAAACACCTTCGGATAGAGAGCATGGCTGATTCGCTCGCGACGCGTGGGCTTTCGCTCGAGCAGTGTCTGCAGAACTTCATCGTGGGTTTCCCAAACGTAATCCGCCAGATGTCGACCAGCGCGGTCGGTAAATGGCGTCTTGTCGCGAATCACGATCTTCTGGAGTCTTTCGGGAAAGCCGCCATAAGGCTGGCCAATCAAGCCCATAAAGAAGTCGACGACCGACTGAGGAAAATCGAACTGCTCGCCGGCCTCATGACGCTCAAAGAGGTCCTCGACCGTCATGTCGTTTCGAACCAAGAACATCGCAAAATCGGCCACGACTTTGGACGTTGGCGTGACTTTGACGATGTTGCCCATCGCCAGGTTCACCTCATGGTAGGTCGTCTTGATCAGGTTCCACTTGTCGCCCAGCCCAAGCTGGATCGCGCGGGGGCGAAGGTTCGAATACTGGCCACCGGGGATTTCGTGAAAATACACATCGGTGGTTCCGGACTTCATACCGGATTCAAACGGATAGTAGATGTCGCGAATGCGTTCCCAATAATCGGCTAAATCCTGCAAGGACTCGACATCGAGGTCTGGTTTGCGAGGATCAGGCCCAAGGGCCGCAGCCAGTGCATTTAGGGACGGTTGGCTGGTGAGCCCCGCCATACTGGAAAGAGCGCAATCAACGACGTCGACGCCGGCTTGGGCCGCCATCATGTACATCGCGACGCCGTTGCCCGACGTGTCGTGCGTATGAAGATGAATCGGCAAATCGGTCGAATCACGAAGGGCCGAAATCAGGGCCTTTGCGCTCAAAGGTTTAAGCAGACCCGCCATGTCCTTGATCGCCAGAATATGGGCGCCGCGCTCCTCGAGGTCTTTGGCGAGCTTCACATAATAATCGAGCGTGTATTTATGCTCGGTCGGGCTCAGAACGTCGCCCGTATAACAGATACAGGCCTCTGCAATTTTGCCCTGTTTGGCGACTTCTTCGATGGCGAGTTCCATATTTGGCACGTAATTCAACGCATCAAAAATGCGGAAGATATCGACGCCTTTGGCGGCTTCTTCGATGAACGAGCGCACCACATTATCGGGATAATTCGTATATCCGACGGCATTCGCACCGCGCAGGAGCATCTGCAGCAGCTGACCCGGCATCTTTTCGCGAATCAAATCCAGACGCTGCCACGGGTCTTCCTTGAGGAAGCGCATACAGACGTCAAAAGTCGCTCCGCCCCAGACTTCGTACGAAAACATCTCGGGCAGCAGGTGCGCGGTCTGATGAGCCACGGCAGTGATGTCGCGGGTTCGCACACGTGTTGCCAGCAAGGACTGGTGCGCATCACGAAAGGTCGTGTCGGTCACCAGCAATTTCGGGTGTTCGCGCATCCACGATCCCAATCCCGTCGCACCGCCTGCCTCGAACGCCTGGAACGCCGAAGACTTGGGCGGCGTTATGAGGCTGGTTTTCGGGGGCAGAGGAACCAACAAGGGATCAGGGCGCTTATTGCGGCCCGTTCCGCCTGGAGGACCGTTGATCGTGATGTCTGCAAGGGCGCGCACGGCCTTGGTTCCGCGGTCTCGGCGACGAGGATAAACAAAGAGGTCAGGGGATTCGTCGATGAAACGCGTGTTGGTGTTTCCGCTGAGGAACCCCGGATGTTTCACGACGTTCATCAAGAACGGAATATTGGTTTTCACACCGCGAATTCGGAATTCGGCGAGGCTTCGTCCCATGCGCTGGGCGGCGTCTTCAAGGTCGCGACCCCAGGCACTTACTTTGACCAACATCGAATCGTAGAAAGGCTGTACTTCAGCGCCAGAACCGCCGATGCCCGCGTCGAGCCGGATGCCAAAACCAGCCGCCGATCGATAGGTGATAATTTTACCAAAATCAGGGGCAAAACCTTTTTCTGGGTCTTCAGTGGTGATGCGGCATTGCAGCGCCTGCCCGTGGAGCTGAATCGCGTCCTGTGACGGAATCCCGATTTCGACATCGTCCAGGCGATGGCCTTCGGCGATTCGAATCATGGTCTTGATGAGGTCGTAACCCGTCACCATCTCGGTCACGGTATGCTCGACCTGAATGCGAGTGTTGACCTCGATGAAATAGACCTTGGTTTCGCCGTCGATTTCTTCGAGCAAAAACTCAACCGTGCCCACGCTCGCGTAGTTCGTCGCGTTGGCCAACTGGATGCTGTAGGCGCAAAGCGCGTCACGGACTTCGGACGCGAGATTGGGCGCCGGCGCAAGCTCGACGACCTTTTGGTGCCGGCGTTGAATCGAACAATCGCGCTCGTAGAAATGCACCCGGTTGCCGTGATGATCGGCCACGATCTGCACTTCGATATGCCGTGGTCGTTCGATGAAGCGTTCGATGAAGACCTCGTCCGACCCGAACGAAGACTTAGATTCGCTGCGGGCGCCGTTAAACGCCTCGGCGACCTCGTCATCCGAGCGAACGACACGCATACCGCGTCCACCACCGCCGTGGGCCGCTTTGATCAGGAGTGGGTACCCGTTGGCCTTTCCGAAAGCGAAAACGTCCGCCACGTCGTCAACAGCGTCCTGCGTGCCAGGAACCACCGGAACACCGGCCAAAAGCGCCGCCTTTCGCGCACTGACCTTATCGCCCAGAGCCCGCATCACCGCTGGCGGAGGACCGATCCAGATGATGCCCGCATCGATGCATTTCTGGGCAAAATCGGCATTTTCCGACAAGAAACCGTAACCTGGATGAATCGCGTCGATGCCATGGCGTTTCGCCAACTCGATGATCTTATCTCCATCGAGGTACGCCTCAACAGGCTTGCCCTGCTCGCCCACTAAATACGCGCGATCCGCCTTGTAGCGATGGATACTCAGGCGATCCTCCCACGAATAAATCGCAGTGGTACGGATACCGAGTTCGGTGCATGCACGGAAGATTCGGATGGCGATTTCGCCACGATTGGCAACAAGGATGTCTTTCATATTCGGTCAGCAGTGAGCGGTGAGCAGTGAGCGGTCGGCAGTGAGCCGTCAGCGGCGCAAAATATTGTGCCGCGCGACGAGCGAGGGTGCAATCCGATCGATGGCAGAAGATTAGGTTTCGCAACTTCCTAAACGAATGACCGATAACACAACACTAGGAGGCTATATATGCGACGATATGAAAACCTGCGGTGTTACCAACGAGCCGACGCTGTGGTGTTGGCTATCTACGAGGATTCTCGAGAGTTTCCACACCATGAAACCTACGCCTTGCGTAGTCAGATACGGCGCAGCGCGGTTTCGATCGTTTCAAACATCGTTGAGGGTACATCGCGGTCTTCGACCAAGGAGCTCCGACAATTCGTCAGTTGCGCATATGGATCGGCCCGGGAGCTGTACTATCAGTGGGAATTGGCCATTCGACTAGGCTACGCATGCGAGGGACAACTGCTGAATGACATCGATGCTGTGGCCGCCGACCTTTTCAACCTGCGGCGTTCCCTAGATCGAAAAATCAGTGCCGGTCTTTAGCGCGACGACTTCCCGCGCGACCGCCACAAAACTACCACGTGCCATTCCACTCAAGCCGGAGCAGAAACCGCTCACTGCTCCCTGCCCACTGCTCACAAAAAAGCCCGCTTTCGCGGGCTTTTAGTTCATCTTCGTGCGCAGGTGAAGTTACGTTCCGGATAGTTGCGATGGTTCGCGTCGTTCACGTTGGAACAGACCCGGTTGATGGTGGACTTCAGGTCGTTGACCTCGTCCCAGGACAAGGACATCGAGTCGAATACGATGGGGACAGAGCCCGTTCCATTTTCGATTTTATCCATCAGAGGCTCGTACAAGCCTTCGCCTGTATTCCACATCGAATTGAAGTTATCGATGTAGGCATTGATGATGTTTTGGTAGCCCGAACCATCAAGGATGGTCACGTTTTCCATCGTGTTGTGTTCGGCGTTATCCGACAGGTTGTAGGAGCCCATGGCGAGCGTCTTGCCGTCGATGATCAGGTACTTGTGATGCATCTGTGCGGCGTAGGTGTAGTGCCAACGATACGAGTAGTACTTGAATTGAAGAGGGATGCCGGCTTCCTGCATCGCGTACGAGAAGTAGAACCCGCGATCGAGGCAGTCGTCCTTTTTCGCAACGCTTGTGCCGGCAGCTTCAAGGCAGGTTGAAAGCTTCGAGTCCTGAAGATCCGAGGTCGACTTGGCGATGAATTCTTGGCCGTCCAAATAGACGCGGACGTCGAGGTTTGGATTATTTGCCTTAGCTGCCAAAATGGCTTCCGCGATGGGGCGTGAGCGAAGGTGGCCGGAGGCAACCCAGATGCTGTCTTGTGCCGATGAAATCATGTCCACAAGGCGGTCTGCCACGGTGTTTCGGCCTGCAAGTGACGAGAACGTCGCGCCGTAACGTGAGGACTCATAAACCTTGAAGTTGGCCGAGGTGAAAACGGCATCCACAGCCGAATCATTGACGATATCTTCCGAGTCAATGGTGTCGCTCTCGAAGTACTCAAGGTCGGTATTCCACGAAAAGTCGCGGCTGTTGGCCCAAAGGTGGTTGAACTCGCGCTGGTAACGCATATTCAACTCGGCGTTGCCGTACATGAAGAGGGTGTTTTCGTCATATTTCACGCCAGCGCTGTTCGACCAGTTGCCAGAACCGGTGGCAAGAATACCTGCGTCGGTTTGGTTCTGGAACACGTTCAGGTCGCGCGGTCCGTCGATGAGGACAAATTTATGGTGCATGATTTTGTTGACGTAACGAACGTCGACGCCCATGTCCTCAAGCCGTGATGACTTGGTGTTTGCGGGGTCGCTCTTGTCTTCGTTGGCGGTCTCGAAGATGAATCGTACGTCGATGCCACGGGCCTTCGCGCGGCCAATGGCGGCACCAATCTTGGCGTCGCTGTAGCTGTACATCGCGATGTCGAGCGAGTGGGTCGCGGTGTCGATAAGCTCGGCGACCTTGGCCAAATGGCTCTGGTCGTAGGGCTGAGGCGAAAAGATGACCTCGGCGTTGCCGCTGACCACGGCTTCGCACGTGCTTCCAGCGACCATCTCGAGGAGTTGGCTCATAGCAACAGGGCCGACGTACGAGACGTCATCGACTTCAACGAGGCTTCCGAAACGATAATCGTCGCTCGTGCCCGGCAACGCATCGGCGCCATCACGCTGCGCGATGATATTCTTGGCTGCGCGGGTATGAATCCCGGCATCCTTCAGAGTTTCAACGGAGGTCTCGGCGTTGTTCAATTTCGACAGAAGCGTCTCGGTATCACACTCGCTGATCATGCTATCAGCCTTGCCGTCCGCAAACGCGACGTCGAACTCACCATCTGGTGATTCCATGTCGTCGGAGCCGCAAGCTCCCGCGAATGAGAGGGCGAGTAGGGCAATACTGATAAACTTGAACTTCATGACCGGGCTCCTGCTTTTTCTTCTATGCCATCATACAATGCACCAGCCGTGCCAACGGGCGCCAGTGCTTTGCGCCCGTGAATAGGTCAGGTATCTGGCGAATTCGTGGTAAATGGATCAACCATGGCAACTTCTCTTGCCATGTCTAAGGAACTACTGCCGGCGGCGCACAGTACCCGTAAGTCCCGTCAGGAAGTTCGAGTTCGAGCCGGCAGGTGAAATCAGGACGGCACTGAGAACTGCTGGTGCAGCCCTTGATGCAGTAGTTCTGGGTGGCATCAGCCTTGTAACACAGGTTCGTTGGGCCACAGCCGTTTGCATCACCTTTACTCGCGGACCCGATGGCCGCATCCGCGCCCATGATGCATCCCATTGCTAAACACACCCCGCCTTCTGGGCCGCCCATCGCTGAGGTAATGCAACTACCATTCAAATAGCCGGCGTTACACTGATTGTCTGCTGTGCAGGTCGTGTCCAATTCTGGCAGCGGACAATTGCAGGCCTCGAAACCAAAGCCCACACAACGCCCTATTTCGACATCCATATCGAAACAGTTTCCAACCGGCGCGTTATCGACTGCATCTCGAAACGACAGATCGCTTCGATAGCGACTGGTGCATGAATCAGCATCGGTCCCCATGCATTTTGCCAGGTTGGCTTGTCTGGCAGTCTCGACCGAGCCCGTGAGCGAGCAGTTATCGGTCACGCAAGTCCCCATGATAAGTTCGCAGTAACCGGTGCATTTCTGCGTGACCGGATCGACGACATTATTGGGGTTATTGTTGGTCGAGTTGTTCACGTTATTGGTCGAATTGTTCACAACGTTATTGGTGGCGTTATTTGACGTGTTATTGGTGAAATTATTTGGATTCACAATCACGTTAGGCGAGCCGCTGGTATCATTATTCGTCGTGTTGTTGCCCGACGCATTATTCGATGGGAGCTTCGACGAGGATTTTTTGGGGGTGTCACCACACGCGACCAGCGCCAACGCCATTACGATAAAAATTTTATACATTTTGTTCTCCATGATTTTGAGCGCATAAGAGCGATTTAGCCCGCGTGAGTCAAGCGCTTCGGCGAACACAGGTGAGATCGCACATGAAAATCAGCTTCAAAATCGACAAAGAAATGGCGGGCATGCGGCTGGACCACGCCGTTCACACCGGCGTCACAGCGAAAGGTCGAGAGCTTTCAAAACGCGGTGCAAAACAGCTCATCGATGCTGGAGCGGTGACGATAAACGGCCGGGTTTCTCGCAAAGCGTCGATGCCGGTATTGGCCAGCATCGAAATTGTGGTGGACTTGCCCGCGCCCGCCCCGACTCAAGACCTGGTCGACTTGAGTGATGCCGTTTTGTACCGCGACGAATACGTGCTTGCGATCAACAAACCGACTTGGCTTGCGACCCATGCCACCCGCGACCCGGCTCGGGATCACGCATTGGCTGGCGTAGAACGCATACTACGAGCCGAGGGCCTGAAATCTGTAAAAGTGGCCGTGCATCACCGACTCGATGTGGAGACGTCTGGAGTGCTGATCTTTGGCATCCATCCCGACGCGAACAAGGGCCTAGGCTCCGCGTTCAGCGACCGGCTCGCGCAAAAGACGTACCTTGCCGTCACGGTCCCTGGAGACGTTCCCGACACGTGGACGGTCGAGAATCATTTGGGCAAGGATTCGTCGGGGAAACGTGACCGAAGTGTGGTCGTCACCGCAGGCGGCGACCATGCGCTGACCGAATTCACGGTCAGGCAGCGCCTCGACGATGGTTTGGTGATTCAGGCCAAACCCCATACAGGACGAATGCACCAGATTCGGGCTCATCTTGCGGGGTCTGGCGTGCCGATTATTGGCGATTCGCTCTACGGTGGGCCAAGGCACTGGCGAGGCCAAAAGGCTGAAAGAATGCTGCTACACGCATGGAAGTTGGAGCTGCCACACCCGGTCACCGGGGAGCCACTGTGCATCGAGTCCGAGCTGCCGCCCGCGTTCTTGGTCGATACCGAACGTTAAACCAGTCGAGTTGGACCTCACGGCCCGCAGTCGCGAGGCCAGCCCGCCGGACCAATCACAGAGCTTGAGACCTGAGACCCAAGGCCAGGCTGGAGCCTGGCGGACCAAGCACACCGACTG
>CAYMYJ010000021.1:30736-50631 GCA_964394615.1 uncultured Bradymonadales bacterium
AGCACACCGACTGAGAACTGAGACCCAAGGCCAGGCTGGAGCCTGGCGGACCAAGTACACCGATTGAGAACTGAGATTCTGAGACCTGAGACCCAAGGCCAGGCTGGAGCCTGGCGGACCAAGCACACCGACTGAGAACTGAGACCCAAGGCCAGGCTGGAGCCTGGCGGACCAAGCACAGCGCCCGAGAACTGAGACCCAAGGCCAGGCTGGAGCCTGGCGGACCAAACACAGTTTAGTTGGCGGAGCCAAATGTGGCGACGTCGCAGGCTTCAAAAGCGCCGCCATCAGGCTTACGGCAGTACGAAGGGGTCGCATCACCGCTCGACCAGATGACTGTGTCCTTGACCGTGCCCGCTGCATCAAAGAGCGTCAGAGAATCCTGCCCACCCACACCAAATGAGTGTTCGACGTTTTTGGTCAGCACCAAATACTCGCCTGCCGCCAAGGTTGTGGCGGCTGGGAAGACGTAGCGTTGCATTTCGGTTCCAGCCACATTGGCCGGGTCAAATCCGGAATCCCCGATATACCAACCCGAAAGATCTCCAGATGCAGTGCCGCTGTTATAGAGTTCGATCGAGTCATCACCTGCCGAAGTGACTTCGTTGATGACGACGTTGGCCGCACCGGCGATGCAGGCGTCTGTGTTGAAGATGACGCAGGTGACAGCGCAAACGAGCGGTCCGTCGGCAAATCCCTGCGACACACAATCCTTGCCATTCAAATTATCGCCGTCACAAACCTCGTTTCCATCGATGATGCCGTTCCCGCATGTCCCCTCGACGTTGTCCTGATTGGCAGCGCCAGGTGTCGGCGTATCAAGGGTTTTAAATGGGCCGGTAGCGTTTGGAATTCGGCCAAAGGACTTCAGTTCCGGGGACTCACCTTCCGCCCAATCCGCGCGATCGAGCAGGGTCGATCCATCGGTCGCGACCAATGCGATTTCTTCGTCGCTACCGATTTTGAAACCTAGAGTCTCGTCCGAGATATCGAGCACCAGATACCCATTCGCAGCGATTTTGGTTCCGGCTGGAAGCTGCGCCTTGGTGGGTTCGTTTGCGACGTCGTCGCTCAAATATGCGCCACTGAGGTCGAGTTCTTGGTCGGTGGTGTTGAGGAGTTCAACCCAATCCGGCGTGCCCGATGCGACGACTTCATTGATCACGACCTGCCCCGCAACCAATGTCCCCGTCGTGTTGTTGGTCTGGTTGTTGGTGGCTGTATTATTGGCCGTCGTCTGATTATTCGTGGCGGTATTATTCGTCGCGTTATTCGAATTATTCGTGGTTTCGGTTGAGTCGTCCGCTCCGCTGCATCCAACGAGCAACGCCATGATCATTAACTTCTTCATAATTTGACCTAAAAGAGTAAGCCGGCCGCTTCAGCGGTCAGATTGATTTGATAAATATCAGAGAGGCCTGGGACACCTTCGAGCGCCCCAGCTTGGGATTCATAGGAATCTGTGCGGCCGTGAAGGGCCAGGCGAAGGCGTTGCAGACCCGCTTGCGGGGCGTCGCTGTTTCGCCACGAAAACGCGTCTTTTCGCGCGATCAAGTCGGTGTAGATGCCAGCCGAAATCCCTAGCTTGGAAGCCTCGTCCAGATCCGTATTCAGGTTATGGGAATCGAACGCGGCAAAAACGCCCAACCACTGGTCCACGATGTCCACGTCTGCCCATGCCGAGGCGAGCTGAGAAGGCACGTCGCGTCGTGCCGAGCCATCAGCGAGGATGATTTCGGCGCCGACCTCGAAACGTCGGTGGGTCCACGTGAGCGCTCCACCCAACCGATGATTCGGCAAGAATCCCTGCCCCACAGACCCATCTCGCCAGATAAAATGGGCGCCAAGTATGGCGTCGGAACCAAGGAGCTTTGTATGAAGGGGCCGAATGGACGCCACGATCGTGGCGTTTTTGCCGGTGTTGGTCTCGTTTTGATTGCGCCCCTCACCGTTGGTCCAAGCCACCGTCACTTCGCCCAATCCGTCCCAAAGCGAGTAATCAAGGGACGCGCCGAGGTCACTTGTGTCAAAAAGCCCGCTGGATTCGCTGGCCGTCGGCCGCATGGCGCGGATGCGATAACCGGCCTCGAGTGTAGAGATCCAAGGGTCGTGAATCAGCCCCACTGCCACGCGAAGCTTGCCCGGCCCAAGGTCCGGATCTGCAAAAGCAAACGCATGTTTGGCTCTCGCGATAAGGGAATTTCCATCGACACCAAAAAGGCTCTCCGCGCTGGCTGAACGAATAAATTCGAGGTTCAGGACAAATCCACCCAGCCCGACCTCACGAAAACCCGCGCCGACCTCGGCCCGCCCAAGTTCAAATTCATTGAAGTCTGCGTCGCCCGATGCTCGGTACGAACCGCCACCAAAGGATTCGGCCTGAAGCCATGCGCTGGGCAATTGGGGTTCAGGTTCAGCTGGGGGCTGGGCCATCGCCAGGGACGGGATGAAAAACGAGAGAGCCCAAAGGCCGCAAAATCGTGTCATGGGAGGTTCCTTTGCCACGCGCCGCGCGCCACAAGGGCTCGAAACCGCTGATAATCACTCAAGAGGGTCGCCGAATACGTCTTCGCAAAGGCCACGGCCTCTTGTTGGGCGGCCTGATTCACTTCGACTTCACCCCCCACACGACGATGGGCAGTGGCAAGCAATTGGCCCGCAGACCGGGCAAAAACGCTGAAGTCTGTGCAGGTCCAATCGCCCTCGACGATTTTTTCCTCGAGGCGCAGAACATCAAATCCTTTCTGATATTTTGAGCGCTCGCGGATTCTAAAACTCATGGTTCCTTCGGACGCCCAACCAAGCCACGGATCAAGCGCATTTGCCGATTGCATCTGGCGTTGCGCCTTAACAACCCGTTCGCCATTGGTGGAATGGAGCTCATCAGGAAGGACTGGCACACCGGGGATGATGAAGACCGCTCCGGTCTCTTTGACCTCAAGCAGCAGGTCATCTTCAAGGCCAAGCGTTGGCCCCTCGGTCAATACGTAGAAACGCAAGAGGGGGAAGCTTGCCACCCCCGCACCGAGCCGCCGAGCGATCGCCTTGACGGCGCCTGGGCTGCGATGAGCGACGGTCGACTCGGGATAACGCATCATCAGGGTGCGGACCAAGCGGTCTTCCTCAATGGTCAGCCCCACAAGCTCATCGACCGAAATCCCGTCCTCGGCGGGTTCGATCTCACCCAATGCCAAGGTCCGGACTCCACCTTCGATCACGGTATAATCATCGAGCTCTTCGCGGGCGTCGCCATCGCGCTGGGCGCGGCGAACGAGGTCCGCAAAAATCACGTCAGCGGGTGTTGTCGCGGCGCCCTGCCCGGCGGCATAGCCTGAAACCATGGCCGCGCTTGCTCCACAGGAGGTCTGCGCCTGAGCCTCAAGGACTTCAAAACCCACAGCGAGACGCCAGAGGTCGTATTCGGGTGGCCCCATCGACGCCGCATCAAAATCGTTGAACTCCAACGAAAACGCGCCGGACGCATCGCGATAGGTCCCAAAATTTTCGGGATGAGGGTCGCCCACCAACAAAATCCGTTGGGACGAAAAACCCTTGGGGCGCGTCATATCAGGGTCGGAAAGGTCTCGAAGGAAGAGCGCACCCGTGCCCCGAAAATAATTGAACGGGGTCTGAGCCATCTTACGAAATTTCTGTTCGGTGAGCTCTGGCGCCCGAAGCAGAATGTCTTGGTGGTCTTGGGCAAACATGGTTTCGATCCACGCGCTGCGTGGATCCGAATCCGGACCGCATTTGCACGACACCAACCCAAGCACCACCACCAAAATGGACAAATCAACACGCATCGAAAACCTCGGACGCTGGTTCTAGCGCCCGAGGAGGCGGTTCTCAACCCATGATTTGATTCGTCACACGAACGTCGAAATGACGTGGCGTGTTATTTGGCCACGGACACGGACACGACCTACGAACGCGTCGTTATCGGTGGAGGCGAAGAATTTGCTTGGGGCGCAAGGCCAGGCTGGAGCCTGGCGGACCAATCACAGCCCCTGAGACCGGAGACCAGAGACCGGTTTAGTTGGCCGAACCGAAGGTGGCGACGGCGCAGACTTCAAATGTGCCGCCATCAGGTTTGCGGCAGTACGAAGTCACGGCATCGCCGCTCGGCCACGTGACGGTGTCCCTAATCGCGCCTGTGTCATCAAAGAGAGTGAGTGAGTCGTCCGCGCCTATGCCGAACGTATGCTCAACGTCTTTCGTCAGCACCAAGTACGCTCCGGGATCAAGGGTCGTAGCGGCGGGGAATACATAGCGATGGTCTTCCGTGCCGGCCACATCAGCCGGGTCAAAACCCGAATCCCCGATGTACCAACCCGAGAGGTCGCTCGGGACATTGCCGGAGTTGTAGAGCTCGATCAAATCGTCTCCCGCCGAGGTGACTTCGTTGATCAGGACGTTGGACGCGCCCGCGTTGCAAGCGCTTGTGTCGTAGGCCAGACAGGTCGCATCGCAAGCCAAGGTGCCATCGGCAAATCCCTGCGAAACACAATCGGCTCCGTTCAATTCAACGCCGTCACACACGTCGTTGCCGTCGATGACTCCATTGCCGCAAGTCGACGGCTCGTTGTCTTCGTTTGCCGCCCCAGGGGTCGGGGTATCGAGCGTCTTGAAGGGCCCAGTGGCGTTCGGAATTCGACCGAAGGACTTCGTGTCGGGCGACTCGCCTTCCTCCCAATCCGCTCGGTCAATCACGGTCGTTCCATCGGTCGCGACCAAGGTGATTTCCTCGTCGCCGCCGATCTTGAAACCTAGAGTCTCAGCCGAGATATCCAGCACCAGATAGCCGTTTGCCGCGATCTTGGTGCCTGCTGAAATCTGCGCTTTGGTGGGCTCTGTCGCCAAGTCATCGGTGAGATACGCGCCACCAAGATCGATCTCTTGATCCGTTGTGTTAAAAAACTCAACCCAGTCCGGGGCGCCAGCGGCGACGACTTCATTGATCACCACCTGCCCCGCAACCAACACGCCCGTAGCGTTGTTGGTGTTGGAATTCGTCGCGTTGTTTGTCGTCGTTTGATTATTGGTCGCGTTATTCGTCGAATTATTGGTCGTCGTTTGGTTATTCGTCGCGTTGTTCGTCGAATTATTGGAGTTGTTGGTCTCCGTCGAATCATCGGAGCCACTGCAACCAACAAGCAAAGCCACAATCATTAACTTCTTCATCATTTCTCCTAAAAGAGTAGTCCGGCGACATGTAGACCGAGCTTAGCCCTAGAATGTGGAGCAAGTGTGAAGAAGTGTCGTAAACACACAGCAATTTTACGGATTTCGGCGCATCAAAAATCGCGACGCAAAAGGGCCTGGGGACCGACTCAGGGCGGGCAGGATGCCGATGCCTATTCGTCGCCCATCTGGCGAGAATGCAGGCGACCAAGCAGCACCAACGCCGCGATTGCACCGATCATCGCCAAAAACATGTCGGATTGGGTGTCAAAGGCATAACCTTGCGTGCCCAGGAACGAATCTGCGTCTTCCCCAATCAACACCGCCGCCCACCATTCGATAAGCTCGTAAATTGCGCTTACGGCCAAACAGACCGAAACCACCAAAAAGGCGAGCCATTTTCCACGTTTCAGGGGCGATGTGCGCAGGAGGACTTCGCGTACCGCGATGGCAGGAATGAAACCTTGGGCAAAATGCCCAATCTTGTCGTAATTATTGCGGGTAAACCCGAACCAGTCTTGCATCCAGAATCCAAGCGGCACCAACGCGTAGGTGTAGGCGCCGCCCAAAATCAGGATCAATCCATGAACAAATATCAAACGATAGAGCAATTTGGTGAGCGGAAATTTTCGCCACGTGAACGCCAACACGGGCAGCACCAGCAGGGCCGGAATGACTTCGAGCCACCACGTCATGCGGTCGTAGGGTTGCCATCCCGAGGCCGTCAGAGCAATCGCCCACCCGACCAACAAAATCACCAATTCGTTCTTTGAGCTGGTCTGAATAGCCACGCTTTCTCCGTTTGCCGTTAGGATTCGGCAGGCCACGGCGGAAGGCGGCGTATTTGCCCTGTGTGTCCTGCAACCGTCACCACGCCTCCAGGATCGTTATGATTGCGTTTAAGATACGCCATCGCGATACCAGATGCGCTGGATCTGATTGTCCCAACTTTGGTTTCGGCGATCATGACATCTTCACCGACTTGCGCAATGAAATTGTCCGAAAACACGATGTGTCGCAGCATCTTGGCCGGAACACCGCGAGTGTCCAGACGGGCAATAATTTCTTGCCCAAGATAACAGCCCTTGGTGTACGAAACGCCGTAATTCATGTCGGCCTCTAACGGGATGACTTTCACGTCGAGTTCGACACCCCATCGTGGGTATCCGGTCTGAACGCGCAAGGACTCGAGCGCCTCGGAGCCCGCCAACCTGGCGTCGTTATTGACCTTGAGTAGGCTCTGCATCACGTGTTTTTCTGCGTTCGCATCGCAAAAAATCTCAAAAGCAGGCTGACCAAAATCGGGGACTTTCTGGAGCACCACTTCGTGAGGTCCGATTCGGCCTGTGATCGCGTGGTAGTCCGGCAGTTCATCCGGAGATCGCTGCCATCTTCCAGCGCGAACAAGAATCGTCGACGATTCCGGCCCAACGACCGCGGCCCGACCGGTCGTTGGCGTTCGGTCTTTGAAACGTGCATCTTCCATCATCACATGACGACGCGCGTGTGAGAGCAAGGCGAGCCCGGGTTCAGCTTCAGCATCAATGATAAGAACGTCGGGCAGGTGGATCATGCGCAAGTCAGCGACCATCCGCCCCTTGAGGTCCACAGCAGTCGTGATAAATCCGCTGCCCTCGACCTTCAGCGTGTGAACGTCGCCAGTCACCAGCCCCTGCATCAGCGTTACGACATCGGCACCTTCAGCCGAAAGCGTGACCCGTTCATTGCGATCCGCGATCACGGCACTGTTTTGAGCGGCGGCTAATTCTGCCTCGGGATCGCCAAACGAAACGACCTCTTCGCGGCCCTGCCACTCACGAAACGTCGCGCCTTCGCCGACCAACCAATCTTTCAATTCTTGCGTACGCATTTTACCTCGTGGCCATGATTTCGATGCTCCGCAACAGTTCGATGGTTTCATTCAAACCGACGACATCGGGAACACCCGCCGCCAGAAGGTGATGAAGACGAGTCATGTGGTCCTCAACATCTTCCCAGACATTCGTCGGGATGGGAGTGCTTCTGACGTCACCCAATACCTCCAACGCCACATCCACGGCCAGCGCGACTTGTTGTTGCAGCTCCGTTTGAGGCGGGTCCAGCCAAGCGCTTCGTGCCCCAACAAGGGCCTCTTGAACTCGGTTGATATGGTCGCCAGGGATCACGCCGCCATGAACAGCAAAATCCAAGAACTTGTCGTCGCCAAGCCGAGACAAGAACGTGGCTTCAAGCGCAGGCTGAAATCCCACGAGCCAGGCATCCTGCTCCAAGCGTTTGGTGAGCAGGGACCAGACACCCGCGTGATCCACGGAAATAGCCCCGACATGCGCCGGGTCGTTGTTCCAGGCATCCGAAGCCTGCAAGAGTCGAAGATCGACAAAACCCTGCGCAGACTCGTTGAGTCGGACTCGAACGTCTTCTGGAGTCAGGCCTTCCACGCGACCAAGGGTAGCCAGCGAGATTCCCGCATCCACATCGCCCAGAAAAAAGCGGTCTTCCTTGAAACCGTCGACGACGCATTCCTCGGATACAGCCGCCTCGGACACGATTTTCGCGACAAACGAAACGCCGTCGATCGTGAAGAGCACCTCTGTGCGTTGGGAATTCACATTCACCAATTGCGCGCTCATGTCCGCAGGCAGAAGCGGCCAGCCCTGACGAGAGGGCACATGAACCAGATAAGGCCGCATCCAGTTAAAAACACACCATCCATCGTCCAGCGACTGATAGGCGCGCCCCGCAAGTCGGGCTTGTGATGCGCCGTCGGACTCGAATTCTTGCCCGCCCAACAAGATGGCGCCGTCTCCCACAATCAGCTGATGAGGGCCAACCCAACGCTCCTCGGAGCCTGGTGAGGTCCCATGATTCCACGTCAACGCGCCGCCACCGTCGACGCCGCGAAGCACCAGATCTGCGCCGTCCCAGGACACCGGCCAGGCATCTTCGACACAGTCCAATTCGACGTCATTGGCCGTGCTCAAGATCAGCGTTGCAAAGCGGGCCTCCTGGCGACCGGGAACGGCCATCGCGACAAATCGACCGTCGGCTGAAACCACCAACGCGTCCGAAGGAAGCGCGTTGGGCTCTTCGTAGAGATCCTCGACGTCTATTTCCTGGGCGTGAATGTCGGGAATCACGGACAGGAACCCAACGCCATCCTCATCATGGACGATGTAGACTGAGGCACCGTGTCCAGCGATGGCACTGATATGGCCGGTTTCGAAAATGATTTCGAGCGCGCCCTCTTTGTTCTGGGCAAAGAGTAACCCGGCATCCTCGGCGACTCCGACCAATGACGATCCGACCCAGATCACGCGGTTGGTAAATCGTTCCGGCAGCGCCTTGATGGCCGAAATCAGCGGCTTTGCGCCTGCCACCCACGAGGGCAGCACTTCGGGTGGGGTTTCCTCAAGGATCGGCTCTTCAAAAAGCCGACCTCGCCAGGCGGAAAACACCGAATCTACCGACCCTAAACGCGGCGAAAGCATGCAGGTCTTGCGTTCAATGCTGAGGCGCAATTCGATCTCAAGCGTCGGCGTGAATTTAGCCCGCGCGGTCACCCAGGTGTTTCCATCATCATCTTGCAGCTCCCCGACCAAGAGCACGTCCACCGGGCCTGGCGAGCGACGCAAAGGAAGGTTCACCGCATCGGATTCAAGACCGGCATCACGAGCAACCGCGTCGAAAAACGTGCGTGTTGACTCAAGATCCTCGCCCAGAAACGCAGCTTTTCGCTGGTAGGCGTGCGCGAAATCAACGCAGAGGACACATTCCCCGCCGGCATAACCCAGACGGTAAAGATCGTGTCCCCCAATCACTTCGTGTGACAGGTCGAGTTCGAGTTCGAAAAAACTCAAGGGAGCCTCGTATTAGTTGCTTTCAAGCTCTTTGAGCTTGTCCATTTGGTCGACCGTCCGAAGGGGCTCGATCAATTCGTCGAGGTCGCCTTCAAGGACTTGTTCCATGCGATGGGTCGTGAACCCAATTCGGTGGTCGGTTATTCTGGATTGCGGAAAATTATAGGTTCGAATGCGTTCGGACCGGTCGCCCGAGCCCACCTGGCTCTTTCGATCGCTTGCGATCGCGGCGTCATGTTCGCGTCTTTGCTGTTCCAAGATTCGGGACTGCAGCACTTTCATAGCGCGGGCCTTATTTTTGTGCTGGCTTCGTTCGTCCTGACATTCCACGACAGTGCCCGTGGGAATATGCGTGATTCGCACCGCGGAATCGGTCCGGTTGACGTGCTGACCACCGGCTCCCGACGCGCGGAAGGTGTCGATGCGCAAATCACCGTCGTTGATATGAACTTCGACGTCCTCGGCTTCGGGCAGGACGGCCACGGTCGCCGCGCTGGTGTGGATTCGGCCCTGAGATTCGGTCTCGGGCACCCGTTGAACGCGATGGGTTCCCGATTCGTATTTAAGATGGCTGTAGACGTGGTCACCCGAAATCAACAACACGATTTCTCGGAAGCCGCCCTTATCGGTTTCATTGGTGTTTGCGATCTCGATCTTCCAGCCCACGCGGTCCGCGTAACGCTGGTACATGCGGAAAAGCGTGGCCGCGAATAGGGCTGCCTCTTCGCCGCCCGTTCCAGCGCGGATTTCCAAAAACACGTTCTTAGCGTCCAAAGGGTCCGGAGGAATCAAGAGCATCTTGATCTTGGCGCCCAATTCTTCGTGCTCGACTTCGAGGCGCGTGAACTCTTCTTTGGCCATGGCCCGCATGTCTGGGTCTGAATCTCCCATGAGTTCGCGGTTTTCGGCCATCTCAATCCCAACGGACTCCCAGCGGCTATACGTCTGCACGATTTGCTGCAAACGCCCATGCTCTTTGGCAATGCGCTGGTATTCTGTGGGATTGCCAGCGATCTGCGGGTCTCCAAGTTGGCTTTCCAACTCGTCGTACCGCCCTCGGATTTCATTCAGTCTGCCAAACACGGTCTGTGCCTCGAAAAAGCCGCGCAAAACCTAACTCAGATGCGCGGAATTCGCGAGTCGGTTCGTTGAGTCAACTCAGTTCTAGGCGTTTCGCGAGGCGGTGGAGGTTCGAACGGTCAACCCCAAGAGTCCGAGCAGCCTCGGAGTAATTTTGGTTGCAAGCCGCGAGCGCCCTCGTGATCAGGTTCGCCTGAAACTCGCGCGTCGCAAGGGTCAGGTCAGTTCCAAACGAGGAGCCTATCTCGGTGGGGAGGCTCAAATCGGCGCTTTCTAGGATCACCCACTTTGAAGTTCCGTCACCGCGCGTTTGAGCCCGGAGAGCGGCCCTCATCAAGACATGTTCGAGCTCACGAACGTTTCCTGGCCAGGTGTAGGACTTCAGGTCTTCAAGGGCGTGCGGCGAGAGGCGAAGTGGTTTTGTTCCCAATTTTCCGCGATGCCGTTCAAGGAAAAACCCTGAAAGCAGATCGATATCATCCAATCGATCACGCAACGCGGGCACCTGGATCGGGTAGACGCTGATCCGGTGAAAGAGATCTTCACGGAATCGACCTTCCGAGACCTCGACCTCCAAATCACGATTGGTTGCCGCGATCAACCGAACGTCTACGCGCTCGGAACGATCGCTACCCACACGTTGAATCTCGCCAAATTGAATCGCGCGAAGCAATTTTGCCTGAATCAAAAGAGGCAGCTCGCCAATCTCATCCAGAAAGAGTGTCCCTCCCTCGGCCAACTCGAATTTCCCCATTCGGTCTTGAATCGCGCCTGTAAACGCGCCTTTCACGTGCCCAAAAAGTTCACTTTCTGCGATCGATTCCGGCAATGCGGCACAGTTCACATGAACCATCGGCTTGCCGCAGCGCAGCGAACGATCGTGAAGCCGATGAGCGACCAATTCTTTTCCGGTTCCAGTCTCGCCGGTGACCAAAACGGCGAGGTCGGACTTCGCCACGATCTGCATTTCGTCATCGAGTCGCCTCATCAAGCGGCTTTCACCGATGAGTTCGACAGGGTTCCGGTGACTCAGAAGCGAGACGATTTCCTCTCCGCGATGGACCTTTTCTTGAAGACTCTCGATTTGCCGACCGACTTGGAGTGCAGCGGCAGCAAGAGCAGCAAAGACCCAAAACCGCTCGACAAGCTCGGGGGTAAAACGATCGGGACCGACGGCGTCCACCGTCAACACGCCGAAAATCTCTTCGCCGATCGTTAACCGAGAACCCATGCATGAATGGACCGACGTCGTTTCATCATCCCCCTCGAAGAGCATGCCATCGTAGGGGTCTGGCCTTGGATCGTCCGAATCGAAAACCACGCCGGTTTTAGTGCCAAGAATGGCGGCCAGACGAGGATGTTCCGCAGGTATGAACCTCCTGCCCATGATTTCTCGGGGCAAGCCGAGTGCAGCGACAGGTGCGAGTTCTTTGCCCTGGCACAAAAGGATAGCAGCCGCGTCAAAGGGCACGGCACGCTGTAGCTGTTCCAGTAGACGCGCCAGGCGTTCGGGTTGTGAGAGTTCGCGCGTCAGGTCTCGAGCAACCTCAAGAGCCGCGATATCAAAACCCAACGCGGCGTTTTTGAGTCGTTTCACCATGCCCGTTCTCCGTGAGCCGTGGTCAATATGACTACAAGAAAGTGGTCAATATGACTACTTAATTCGTGCAACGTGAATCCGAAAACTTAATTAGACTCATTAGAACAATAGGTTAAATTCCCACCGAAAGCTGGTCCACTTGTTGCTACAAGGTGGAGCGTCCCCCCCTTACTGAGAGGAAAACATGAAATCGTTGTACACCATCCCACTGCTCCTGACCGTTGTCGGCTCATTGGGATGTCAAAAGGCCCCACCCGCAGCTGCGCCTGCACCCGAGCCAGCCGTGGCACAACCCGCAAGTGGTGTGCCCGTCGCACTGGCAGACATCGACCCAGCGACGCTGCCGGTCGAAAAAGCAGTGTTGGGTATCGCCCCTAACGCCGCTCCGCCGATCACTCGTGACCACCCAGCAAAGGTGATCGTCGAGGTCGAAGTGGTCGAGAAGACCATGGAAATCGCAACCGGCGTTAACTACACCTACTGGACCTTTGGGGGGGCGGTTCCCGGCCCGATGATTCGCGTTCGACGCGGCGACTTTGTTGAGTTTCATCTCAAGAATCGTCCCGATAACACGATGCCACACAACATCGACCTTCATGCGGTCACAGGACCCGGCGGCGGCGCTACCAGTAGCTTCACGGCTCCAGGCCACCAGACACAATTTTCGTTCCGCGCGCTGAATCCTGGAACGTTCATCTACCACTGCGCGACGGCTCCAGTGGGCATGCATATCGCCAACGGTATGTACGGCTTGATCGTCGTTGAACCTGAAGAAGGACTTCCAAAGGTCGACCGCGAATTCTACGTGGTTCAGTCCGAGTTCTACACACCTGGAGAGTATCGCGCCGCGGGGGACCAGCCTTTCGACATGCAGCGCGCGATCAAAGAAGACCCCTCCTACGTTGTGTTCAACGGCAAGGACGGCGCGTTGACGGGCGACAACTCACTCAAGGCGAAAGTCGGTGAGACCGTGCGAATGTTTGTCGGCAACGGCGGACCCAACTTGGTGTCGTCGTTCCACGTGATCGGCGAGATTTTTGACACGGTGTGGATGGAGAGCGGCACGGTCAAAAACCATAATGTTCAAACCACTTTGATTCCTGCTGGCGGATCGACCACCGTCGAATTCAAGGTCGACGTTCCCGGCACATTTATTCTGGTCGACCATTCGATCTTCCGCGCCTTCAACAAGGGCGCAATCGGCCTGCTCACGGTCGAAGGCGATGCCGACAAGGTCGTGTATTCGGGTAAAGAAATTGACGAAATTTACCTTGGTGACAGTTCGCCCGCCGCCAACGCCATGCAGAAGGAAGCTGCTGCTATGGACGATTCGATTGAGGCCACGATTCTGCGAGGAAAGGCCGTGTTCCAGGGAACATGCTCAACGTGCCACATGCAAGACGGTGCCGGTATGGCAGGCGTCTTCCCGCCCCTGGCAAAATCCGACTTCCTGATGGCCGACTCAAACCGCGCAATCAACATCGTGCTCAACGGACTCACTGGGCCCGTCAAAGTTAACGGCGTCGATTTCAACGGTGTGATGCCGCCATTCACCAACCTTCCTGACCATGAGATCGCGGCTGTACTCACCTACGTGCGTAACAGCTTCGGGAACAAAGACGGAGTCGTGGTCAAATCCTCGGATGTCGCTGCCGCACGCGCTGCGATGCCTAAGAAAGAAGACTCAGGTCACCCCTAATTTGGTCATCTGAAGGACCACACCATGCGTTACTGGCTCATCATCATCGGACTCACCCTGAACAGCGTCGCCTTCGCGGCAGCGCCTGAACGGGTGCGAATTAAGGGCGACAGCTACGCCCCGTTTTATCCGGGCGCGGACAAGGAAGAACAGCTCGTTGAAGACTTCGAAATGGATACATTTCCCGTCACTAACGCCAAGTTTCTTGCGTTCGTAAACGCGAATCCGAAATGGCAAAGAGGCGCCGTAAAAGCACTTTTTGCCGACGCCTCGTATCTGGAAAACTGGCCGTCGCCTTCCAGTGTCGTGGGAATTGAAAACCAGCCAGTAACGCATGTTTCTTGGTTCGCCGCTCGCGCGTTTTGTGACGCCCAAGGCGGACGCCTACCCACCGAACACGAATGGGAATTTGTGTCTCGAGCTGACGAAACGAGGGTCAACGCAACTGGGGACCTCGCTTTCAATCAGAAGGTCCTCACTTTTTACTCCAAGCCCGGCAGTGGTCATATTGACAACATCAATCAGACTCCCGCCAATTACTGGGGCTTGCACGACCTGTACGGGCTTGTCTGGGAATGGGTCGAGGATTTCAATTCCTCGATCATCAGTTCAGACAATCGCCAATCAGGTGACAAACAAGAATCTAAATTCTGTGGTGGAGCCGCGCTGAGCGCCGCAAACACCAGAGAATACGCAACATTCATGCGCTTTGCTTTTCGCTCAAGCCTGAAGTCCTCGTACACGCTGCATAATCTCGGATTCCGTTGCGCCTACGACATCAAATCGGAATAAATCATGCGAACTAAACTACTTATCGCCATCACATTCTTAGCTGGATGCCAGGCAAACGAAGCCAAACCGATTCCTGTCACGCAACCGCCGGCCGAGGCAAAAACGATCGTGGCCCCCGTGATCCCAAGTGGTGAATTGCCCGAATTGAGCATTTACCAACTCGACAGCACGTGGACGACTCAAGACAAGGCCGAGATTAAACTCGATTCATTCCGCGGCGCGCCCGTCGTGATTGTGATGTTCTTTGGATCATGTCGCACCGCTTGTCCGACCATCATCGCCGACATGAAGCGAATCGAAAAAGCAGCCGGCCCCAAAGCGGCCGAAAAAACCAAATTTGTGCTGA
This sequence comes from uncultured Bradymonadales bacterium, assembly GCA_964394615.1. GTDB lineage: Bacteria > Myxococcota_A > Bradymonadia > Bradymonadales > Bradymonadaceae > JBFFMO01. Next base: position 45,292 of record CAYMYJ010000021.1, read on the forward strand.
TTACTTTCGACCCCAAAGTCGACACGCCTGATGCGCTGAAAGCGCTCGAAAAGAAATTCGAGCTCGACTCCAAAAAATGGACTTTTCTGCACGGCGACGAAGGCTCAATTCGTGAGGTGGCATCAGTACTTAACGTACAATACCGCGAAGTCTCCGAAGGTCAGTTCTCGCACACCAATCTCATCACTTTGCTCGACCCCAATGGGGTCGTCACCACAAAAATCGAGGGTCTTAAACAACCCATCGAACCACTCGTCGCGTCGCTCAACAAGATTGCTGGCGATTCGTAATACTCAGGATTTTTCATGCGGTATTTTCTGACATTTTTGTGCTCCATCATTCCAACAGCAGTGATGGCCGAGCCCCCTGCCGACCCTCCCACACTTAAGATTGGTGCGGTGATCGCGGGAAACATGGTTTTTAATTCCGGTACGCCAACTCCAACGTTTGACGTCCCAGCAGGTGCGGCGCTTGGGTCGCTCGATGGCGATGGACTGCCCAGCGACGGCGGACTGACTCTGACCGCGCGGCAGACCAAAATCGGGCTCTCGCTTTTCCAACGAATTGATGAAAACACGACGGCGTCAGGCGTGACCGAAATCGACTTTTTCGGTTTCCACGAAAACGCCGGACCCGGTGCCGTGATCCAATCCACGCCTCGACTCCGACTCGCCTATGGTGCCCTAAAACACGGGGCGTTCGAACTCCGTGGTGGTCAAGACTGGAGCGTGGTCAGCCCACGAACGCCAACTTCGGCAGGCCATATGAGCGTCGTTTTGCACTCATTCGGTGGCGCGATTTGGAATCGCCTTCCGCAATTGACGTTGCGGGGACAAAGCGCGGGAGACTCGAGCTTTGGTTTTGCGCTTTCGGCCGTGCGTTCGCATAGCGGCGATGCGGCTGCGGCGATCACGCGATTCGAAGGACCAGAGCCTGGAACTTCCTCGCAAATTCCGGGCGGTCAGGCGCGTGTTTTCTGGAAAAACGCAAATCTTGAGTTCGGATTGGCCGGGCATTTTGCCACGGAAAAATACACGACACTTACGGGCGACATTTCTGTCCCATCGTGGCTGGGCAGTGCCGACGTATTCGCCAATTTTGCCCCGGTGGCAGTGGCCGGCCAGGGTTATTGCGGTGAAAATATCAACGGTCTTTTCTCGCGGGCCGGGGTCAAACGCACCGTCGATACAAACGATGCTGTGACCGACGTCGAAGGGTTGGGGGCATGCGGCGGCTGGCTCGAAGTCAAAGTCACGGTGGGCCCCGTCTCGGCAGTGGCCTCCGGCAGCGGTGAGTTTGGTGACGAAGACACCTACGGCGCCAACGCGGCATACCAGCAATGGGATGCATTTGGTGCGGTCGCCCTTCGGCCATGGAAGCCCTTCGAAGTCTCGCTGGAGTACTTGCGCACGACAACCTCCTACAAAGGCGCCGCAACAGGCATCAATGACAGCGTATCGCTCAACACTCGGTTCTTCTTCGACGGCGCGATCGCAAAGTGAGCAAGATTGGAAACTGACGCCAACAACTTGGTCGGCATACGACGAGCCGTTTCACTGGCGCTTGCGAGCTTTATGTTCGCCGGCGCCGTTGGCGTCTGGATGCGTGCAGCCTCGCTTGGCGTTGGGCTTCCAGCCGATGCGATTTGGGTGAATATCCGGCACGGGCATTCTCACGTGATGTTTTTCTCGTGGGTGACGCCTGCGCTCATGGCGGTGATTACCGTCTACATGAGGGCGCGCGGCGCTCGCATGAGTCAAATTGACAACATCCTGATCGCCGGGATTTTCCTGGGTGTCTTGAGCTTTGTCCCCTTTATGCTCAGCGGATATCACCCGTCGATTATCGCCGGAAAGCGCATTCCGCTTTCGGTGATTTTTTCGACGCTCGCGATGTTCACCTGGTACGCCTTTGCGTGGGGTTATTTCAAAGAGCGTCACGTGTTGAAGGGCGCAGCCCGACAGACTTTAAGCCTTGCGGTAGGGGTGCTGGTGCTGAGCACGATCGGCGCCTGGCTCCGCGGCTTTTTTGTCGCGACCAAAGAAACCGACCGCTTTTTGACGGACGGTTCTGTTCACGCTTTTGTGACCACATTTTCGCTTGGCTGGCTTTTTGTCGCTACCCTCGGAATCCTTCATCTGCGTTACAAGACGCCGCTCGATCGACGCCTGAAACTCACCAATTATGCGTTGGCTTTTGGGCTCAGTGGCACGTGGGTGCTCAGCATCGCACAAAACTTTGTACCCAAGTACTGGTGGGCATTTGGAGCGCTCTGCTCGATGGTTTTTGGGCTCGCTGCCTTTACCCATGTTGGAATCCTATGGCGTCACCGCGCCGCGCGAGTCGTATTATTTCCGGCCGCTGCGGTCAGCCTGAGCCAAGGCTACGCAGCACTGCCTGGAATCATGCGCTGGGCAGATCGTTCGAACCTCAGAATTCCTTATCTGCATACACTTTTCTTGCTCGTGGTGAGCGTCGTGCTCGTTCAGGAAATCTCGGGCTGGGTCGAGCCGTCGAAAATCGTTCGAGCGCAAAAATGGGTTCATGCTTTCACCGTCTCGGCTTGGTGTTTGGTGATCGGCCTTGGGCCGACCACAGGACTTTGGCCCAACGCCTTTCGCTCGTCATTGGACCCCTGGATCGTCACGCTCAGCGCCGCGCTTCCAGTCCTCAGCGTCGCCGCGTTCGTTTGGGTATCCCCCCGTTTTCCAAGATTCGGAGGTAAAATATGCCCCCAATAACTCGCCTTTTTATCAAGACGGGCCTTCTTTATTTTGTGGCTGCGTGCGCGCTACTGCTGGTCGACTCGTTGTTCGCAGACGGCAACCTCTGGCTCACCCCTACGTGGTTGCACCTCTTTGTCGTCGGATGGATTTCTCATCTGATTTTTGGCGTCGCAGGTTGGATGTTCCCCAAACACTCCAAGGCCACACCACGGGGCAACGAGAAGCTCGCTTACACCGGCTACGCCCTGTTGAACCTTGGGCTGATGACTCGAACCATCTTCGAACCGCTCAGCGCCAGCACCTGGCGGCCCGGCTCGTTGGTGGTTTCCGCGATTCTCCAGTGGGCGGCCGGGATGATCCTGGTGGTCTGGATCTGGCCACGCGTAAAGGGGAAATGATGCCACGCCTATCTGTCATCACGATTCGCATCGCTTTGGTGCATCTGCTTGTGGGCTGGACCGTCGGAGCAGCTTTGCTGATCCACAAAAGCGGAGTCCACACCTTCGATACCTATCTGACCCTGCGCGAGTCTCATTTCCACCTGCTCTGTTTCGGGTGGACCGTTCAGCTTTGCCTTGGCGTCGCTTTTTGGATCCTTCCAAAATTTACCGGAAATGACGTCCCATTCTACGGCACCGAAAGCCTGGCGCAGGGTGCTGTTCTGGCAATCAATCTGGGGGTGGTCGCAGCGTTTGGGTCGAGCACCCTGGCCTGGGCCTTCTACACCGCATCTGCGCTACTTTTTGTTGCCCATATGTGGCCACGAGTGAAGCCCTTCGGGGCCAAAAAGTCGGAGTCTCTATGATCACGCTTATTTCTGGGCCGGTTGACGAATCACCCATGCAACTTCTCCTGGCGTGCCATGCACGTATCCGAAAGTACCTAAAGATCTGTTGGAAAATCGGTGAAGCCGACACATCAGATTTAGAAGCCATTCGCAACTCGGCGCGTGATTCGGCGAAGTACTTCTCGGAGGCGATGCCCTTGCATATGGAGGACGAACACCACTCATTAACCCCGCGATTGGCCGGAACCTCCGACCGTATGGATGCCGCGCTTGCACGGATGCAGCGTGAACATTTACACGAGGAAAATACAGTTTTGGAGTTGATCGACTATTGTCGAACGCTCAGTGAAAAACCAGAGCATCTTGAAACCATCCGTGAGGACCTGCGCCAATGCGTACGCCGCCTCACGGTGTCACTCGAATCGCATCTTTCTGGCGAAGAACGCGAGATCTTCCCAGCCCTAATGGACCTCTCCAAAGATATCCAAGCAGAAATGGTCTTGGAAATGAGGGCTCGAAGAAACCCAGATTAAACCGACATCACTGCTTGAACCTCGGCCGTCAACGTTCTGGTGGTCCAAGGGGTAAGCAAGACTCCCTGACGACCGTGGCCGACTGACCACACCAATCCTTGGACCGAAGAAGAACTCACTGAGGGCTCGTTATGAACCGACACCGGCCGAAATCCAGTCCGCATTTCCAAAATCGGCGCGTCGTCGATCGCGGGCAGCAATTCGCGCGCGTGATGCAGCAGGTTTCGCACTCCGCCGCCGGTCAGATACTCGTCAAAACCAACGTCTTCAATGGTCGAACCGATCAGCAATCGGCCAGAACTCTTGGGAGCCAGATAAACGCGCGGACTGCGGATGACGTGTTTGCAGATTTCGGGATTCCCCAGCCCAAGAGTGATGATCTGCCCTCTTACCGGCCGGATTTGCGGCGAGATCGCCCCCTGAAACTCGATCTTTGCAGCCCAGGCCCCTGGACCGGCCACAACACAAGAAGCGCCGATGCCAACGCCGGACTCAATGATGACGCCGGTCACCCGACCCAACGCCTCATTGACCGCCACAACTGTGGTGTCCACCCGGATCTCACCACCGCGGTTCAAGAAGGCTTTTGTCAACGCCTGGGTCAACTTCATCGCGTCAACTTGATGGTCACTACCAATGTACAAACCCGCAGAAATTCGAGGAGAAATACCCGGCTCCAACTCCCGAATTTCGTGACCACTTACCCGCTGAACACTCAGTCCGAGCGATTCTCGGTAGGCCAAAAGATGTTCGATTGCCGCCAAATCGTCGGGCTCAGGCGCCATCAACAAGGTACCTTCCCGTCGGTAGTCCACGGTCATGCCGGAGTCTTGCTCGACCTCGGCAACAAAATCCGGCCAAAGCGCCATGCTCTGCAGCTCCAGCTCCACCAATCTGGCCTCGCCAAATCGAGCCTCGGCCGATGGCGAAAGCAGCCCCGCAGCGGTTCCACTCGCCCCGCAGCCCGGAAAATGACGCTCCAAAATGATGACGTCATGGCCAGATTTCTGAAGCTGCCAGGCAGCGCCGAGATTCGCGAGGCCCGCACCAATCATGATGATGCTTTTCATCGGTTCTCTTCCGCGAAAGTTTTCGGGATCTTAGCTCATCGAACTCTACCCAATGGTGATCTCGATCACCTAACTCACTAAAAAGAAGTTCTTATGGACCGCCAACAAAAAATGAATGCCCTCAAAGATCAGTCCCTTTTCGAGCATATTAGTAAGGAGGCTCTGGAGCCCGTGCTCGACTATTGTCTGATCAGAAGCTTCGTTAAGGGTGAGACATTATGGCG
>CAYMYJ010000021.1:50731-105118 GCA_964394615.1 uncultured Bradymonadales bacterium
GGAAAACGAACACATCTCGAAAACGGAGATATGGGCATTCATTTGGACATCAACCTGTCACGCAAAGACATCGCGGACTTAATCAACGTCCGCGTCGAGACCGCGATTCGACTGATGAGCCGCTGGAATAAAGTCGGGCCCGTCACAACGTTGAGCGACGGTTTTACGGTCGTCGACTACGAATGGTTGGCAACTCTTGCCGACGGCGATTAGCAACGATGGCATGATCGATGTCATAAATCTCGAAGCAATCACAGACTAGGTTGCCTCGGAGGAGCCGACATGAACGTTGCGTTATTTCAAAAAGGTTTTAGACCATTTTTTCTGGCTGCCGCTGCATTTGCGACGATATGGGTTCCAGTTTGGTCAGCCCGATTCTCGAGCGGTTGGGCCGCTGCGTGGTCGGGTCCGAATTGGCATGCCCATGAAATGATCTTTGGGTTCTTCGTGGCTGTGATTGTGGGGTTCTTGCTCACCTCCGTCGAAAACTGGACTCAAGAAAAAACCGTCACACCTAAACAACTCGCCTTCCTCGTCGTCTTATGGATGGCCGGACGCGTCGTGATGATCGCGGGTGAAGCCACTCAGTTAGGCGCACTCGTTGACCTCGCCCTGATTCCATTTGTGACCTTCTTTGTCGCACGCCCCATCATTAAGACCAAAAATCGCCGCAATTACGTGATTCCGTTCATCCTGACGGCTCTCTTTCTTCTTAATTTGATCTCCCATCTGGCGCCCATGTTGGGGCATCCAGAATTAGCGAGGAACGCGCTCCTGACCGGCATCTACGTCGTTGTAGGCCTCGTGCTGATGATTGGAGGACGAGTCATTCCGTTTTTCACCGCAAACGCGACAGGAAAACTGACATCTTCGAACCCTAAGCTTGAGCGCGCTCTCATGATTGGGGCGCTTGGCCTCGTGCTCGTTCAAGGCTTCAGCATCCCCTGGATCTCGGGCGCCTGGATGATCGTTTTGGGGCTTGCCACTTTGGTTCGTATGAAAAATTGGCAAACGCCTGTTGCGATGCGAATCCCGATTCTTGCGATCCTTCATGTCGGGCATATCTGGCTAGGACTGGGGCTCATCACACGAGGCCTCTCCGATTTTGTGCCAGCGATTACGCCAAATCTAGGACTCCATATCCTCACCATTGGTGGCCTTTCGACCATTTGCCTCGGCATGATGGCGAGAGTCTCGTTAGGCCATACGGGCAGGAAAATTACCGCGACACCATCCGTCGTGACGGCGTTTGTGCTGCTCAATCTTGCCGTGGTTGTTCGCGGGATACTCCCGATTTTCGCCCCAGCCCATTACGTATCACTCGTGATCGCGGGGTCGGCCATTTGGGCCACGTCATTTGCCATCTATCTGTTCAAATACACGCCCGTCCTCATCTTGAGTCGGGCGGATGGAAGACCAGGATAGAATCCACCAAAGGTGACCTCATGCCTGATTTCAACGGCACAAATGAACTTCCTCTGGAAGAAGTTTGGGACAAAATTTGCCATTTTGTGACCCCACCCGAATGGGCGATTTTCAAGCCAATCATCAGTGAAATACGACGATTGAAACGCGAGAAAAACGTCGTCATTCTCGCCCACAACTACCAACCCGTAGAGATCTTCTGGGGGGTGGCTGATTACACCGGCGATTCTCTGCGCCTTGCGCATATCGCCGCCGAAAAACAACTGCCGAACGTTCTGATGGCCGGCGTCTATTTCATGGCTGAAACCGTGAAAATAGTCAGTCCTAACACTCGGGTTCTTATCCCTTCACTCGATGCAGGGTGCTCGCTCGCCGAGTCCGTTAACGCCGAGAATGTTCGGTCGATGCGTGCGAAATTCCCCGACGCTCAGGTCGTGACCTACGTGAACACATCAGCCGAGGTGAAGGCCGAATCTGATATCTGTTGCACGTCTTCGAACGCGGTCGACGTCGTGAATTCGTGCACATCCGAGGACATTATTTTCATTCCGGATCGGCATCTGGCGGCGTTTGTTCAGGAACACTCGACAAAAAGAATTCACACTTGGGGCGGTCAATGTGACGTTCACAATGTGTTTCAAGTCCAAGCCCTGAACGAGCTTCGATGGTTGCATCCCGATATTCACGTATTGGTGCATCCAGAGTGCCCTTCAGAGGTCCAAAATGCCGCCGACTTCATCGGCTCAACGAGTGCGCTTGCGACCTATATCCGCGAAAAGAAACCTGAGCGAGTGGCCCTGATTACCGAGTGCACGATGAGCGCGAATGTCGCGGCCGAGTGCCCTGATACTCAATTCATTCAGCCGTGTTCGCTGTGTCCGCATATGCGGCGCATTTCCCTGCAGAAAATCCTCAAGAGTCTTCAATCGGACCAATTCGACGTCCAGGTCGCTCCCGAAGTCGCTGGCCGGGCCAGGTCCGCCATCGACGCGATGTTGAGAGTAAAACATGTCTGATTTTGATGTGATCGTCGTGGGTGGTGGTTTTGCAGGATTGATGGTGGCCGTGCATCTAAACGGCCTGCGGGTGGCCATTATTCATACCGACAAAATTGGAGTCCAAACGAGCAGTGAACGCGCCCAGGGTGGCGTGGCTGCAGCCGTTGGCCCCGACGACAAGCCCGAGTTGCACGCACGCGATACCATCAACGCGGGAGCCGGGCTCTCGAATCCCGACGTGGTGTGGGAAATCACGACTCGGGGTCCTGCTGTCATTCGTAAATTAGAGGAGTACGGAGTTCGATTCGACCACAGTGGTAACGAGCTGAAACTAAAACACGAAGCGGCCCATTCAAATCCACGAGTGGTCAGCGCCCAGGGAGCAAAGACAGGAATGGCCATCATGACGGCCATGATCGATCGAGTTCGTGAACTGGACTTTGAGCTCCTAGAAGGCTGGAAAGCTTGTCGTTTGATGTCAAATGGAGAACGCGTTCTCGGGGTCGTGATCACTCAAGGTGACCAGACAAGGACCCTCACGGCGGGCGCGGTTGTCCTTGCGACCGGCAGTCCATGTGGCCTCTGGCGCGACACTTCAGTCCCAGTGCACTCAACCGGAAACGGCATCGCTATGGCGGCCGATGTGGGCGCGCAGTTGGCAGACCTCGAATTCGTACAATTCCACCCGACTTGCCTGGATGTCCCTGGGGCATCGATGTTGCTCACCGAGGCACTACGAGGAGCGGGCGCTCATGTCGTGGACAAAGACGGCGTTCGTTTTGTTTTTAATGATCACCCGGATGGCGAGTTAGCACCTCGCGACGTGGTGGCACGGTCGGTCTTTAATTCACGCGAACAAGGACGCGGTGCGTTCTTGGACCTAAAGCCCATCAAAAACCTTGAGATCGAATTCCCGAGCTTTCTTGCGCTGGCTCAAGAGCATGGCTCAGACCTGTTATTGCCCATCAAGCCTTGCGCGCATTTCCACATGGGTGGAATTTCGACGGACCTCGCAGGACGCACAGGTGTTGATGGTCTTTGGGCTGTCGGCGAGGTCGCCCGTACCGGGTTGCATGGCGCGAATCGTCTGGCTTCAAACTCACTGCTAGAAATCGCGGTGACGGCTCCGCAAGCCGCGTCCGACGTGCGTCACACCATCAAACAACATTCAAATAACTACGAAGTGCAGCCCGTTGTCAGGACTCCGTGTTCTGCAGCGGACCTTGAGATCATTCAGGAAGTCATGACGAGCTACGTGGGTGTCCTCCGAACACCTGCGGGCCTGCAATACGCCGTCGGAGTTCTTCGTGCCCTACCAAACTCCAGCGAAAGTCTGGTCGCGCGCTTAGTCGCCGAGGCCGCTTATCGACGAAGAACATCTGTCGGTGCACATCAGATAGCGGAAAGTAATGAGCCGTGATAATTGCGATTATTCGCATCTTGGTCCGCAGTTTATCTCACCGATAAACTGTCAGCTGTATAGGGCAGGGGAATCTGTTCAAAACATGATCCATGTCAGCTCTGTTACGCGCGAACCCGGATAGTACACACCATTCAACGACTCCGACATGGAGGTTCTGATGTTATCGAAGTCGCAAGCAAAATGGTTTTTCCTGATTTTTACCGCCGGATTTTCGGGGGTATTTCTCTGGTTAACAGTCGATACACTGATGCAAGTTCCAGAGCGCTCACATGCCGAAAAAATCGACGAGCATGTGATCCGCGGCAAGGAAATCTGGGAAGAAAACAACTGCATGGGTTGCCATACGTTGTTGGGCGAAGGCGCGTATTACGCACCGGAACTCACTAAGGTCGTCGAAAGACGCGGTGAAGCGTGGATTCGCACCTTCATCAAAGACCCTGAGGCCATGTATCCAGGCCAGCGCAAGATGGTGAAATACGATTTCACCGAAGACCAAATCACGGACGTGATTGCGTTCCTCGCTTGGGTCGGAAACGTCGACACCAACGGGTTCCCAGCCAAACCTGACCTCGCTCCAGCATCCATGGTCGACGTCCCAGGAGGAGCTGCCAAACTCGCCGCTGCGCCGCCCATCTTTGGGCAGCTTTGCCAGGCATGTCACGCCATTGGCGGACAAGGCGGGGTCGTAGGGCCGGCTCTCGACACCGTCGGAGCACGCTTCGATGAAGCGTGGTTCGCAAAATGGTTGAACGATCCGAACGTCGTACGTCCCGGCACCAAGATGCCGAAAATGCCGCTCTCGGATGCAGACAAACAAGCGTTGGCCAAATGGCTTTCAACCCTAAAATAATCGGAGGTCCCCAATGAAATACCAATCGTATAAGGTTGCGTGGGCCTTTTTCGCCACGTGCATGTTGTTACTCGTCCTGCAGATTACCTACGGATTTATTATGGGCTTTGCCCATATGGGACTCGACGGGCTGCACGCCGTGATTCCGTTTAATACGGCCCGCGCCGTGCACACGAATCTGCTCGTGGTTTGGCTCCTATCGGGCTTCATGGGCTCGGCCTACTTCATCATTCCGACCGAAACAAACTCGGAACTCTACAGCATTAAACTTGCTTGGATTCAGCTCATCACGTTGGTCCTAGTGGGTGTGACGGCCATCATCGGCTTCCATTTTAATTATTGGGAAGGTCGAAAATTCCTCGAAATCCCTCGCCCGTTGGATTACCTGGTCGTGGTGAACGTGCTCGCGTTTATTTTTAATATCGGCATGACGCTGATCAAAGCCAAACGCTACACGACAACCTCAATGGTTCTATTTGTCGGCCTGCTTTCCGCGGCACTTCTCTACCTGCCAGGCATGATTTGGTTCGACTCGCAGGTCTTGGACTCGTATTTCCGTTGGTGGGTTGTTCATCTTTGGGTTGAAGGCGTTTGGGAGCTCATCATGGGCGGCATCCTGTCTTTCCTGCTCATCAAACTTACCGGCGTCGACCGCGAATTGATCGAAAAATGGCTCTACGTGATCGTGGGCTTGACCTTCCTCAGCGGTATCCTCGGAACCGGTCACCACTACTACTTCATCGGCGCTCCAAAATACTGGCTCATGGTCGGTGGTCTATTCTCGGCCCTTGAACCTCTCGCTTTCCTTGGCATGGCCCTCTACACCGTGACCATGGCTCGTCGCGGCGGAAAACGCCCGGATAACCGAGTGGCACTGAACTGGGCCATTGGCACAGGCATCATGTCGTTTGTTGGCGCCGGTTTCCTTGGCTTTGCGCACACGTTGCCTCAGGTCAATATCTGGACGCACGGAACGCTGGTCACCGCCATGCACGGCCATATGGCTTTCTGGGGCGCCTACGGCATGTTGGTTTTCGGCATGATCGCTTACGCCCTGCCCGAAATTACAGGTCGTAATTTCAATAATTCATGGGTTGGCGAGTGGGCTTTTTGGCTCTCGAATATCGGCATGATTTGCATGACGGGCGCGTTTGCTGTCGCAGGCATCACGCAGGTCTACCTTGAGCGCAAAGTTGGAATGGATTTCCTCTTGGTTCAAGAAGCCGTTCAGGTTCATTTCTTTGGATTGATCCTGGCTGCTACCCTCTTCTCTATCGGCGTCACCCTCTTCATCTGGAACTTCGCACGTCATGGGAACGCCCTGAAACTCACAGTGCAAAGCCCTTCGGAAGTTTCAGACGAAGAAGAAGTCGCCCTCGCGGAGTAAGTCATGAGCACGCCCTTCTACATTCCACAGCACGACGAATGCGCCATTTTTGAAATGGCCTACCGCGAAAAACTGCCGGTTTTACTGAAGGGCCCGACCGGGTGCGGGAAATCGCGCCTGGTCGAATACATGGCCCATAAGTTAGACCGGCCGTTGATCAGTGTTGCAGCCAACGAGGACACCTCGGCTGTGGATTTGGTTGGGCGTTATTTGATCGAAGGCGGACAAACGGTCTGGCAAGACGGCCCGGTGACACGAGCGATGCGACTCGGTGGCATGCTCTACGTCGATGAATTTGCCGAAGCCCGAGCCGACGTGGTGGTTGTACTGCATCCGCTTTCCGACCACCGCCGCACGCTCTACGTCGACCGACATGACGAAGAAATCACAGCGCCCGACACCTTCATGCTGGTCGCCTCGTACAACCCCGGTTACCAACACAGCCTCAAAGAGGTCAAACCAAGTACCCGGCAGCGTTTTGTGACCATTCGCCTCGATTATCCAGAGGAAGCCGTCGAGATTAAAATCGTCTGCGGTGAAACGAAGATCGACGAGTCGGCCTCGAAACGGCTGGTAAAACTTGCCAGAAAAATCCGAGAGGCAGACAGCCTGGGGTTGGCTGAAGCTCCCTCGACACGACTCCTTGTGCACGCGGCCCGACTCATAAACGCAGGGCTCGACCCTCGCACCGCGTGCAAAGTCGCCATCGTGGAGCCCCTTACCGACGATCCGGTACTAGCAAGGGGGCTACAAGATGTCGTCGCACTCGTCTTCTGAACCCAACGCACCTTCGCTCGACTTCGGCTGGGAGGAAGACCTCTTTTCGGCCTTGCTCGGGATTTTTAGGAAGTTGCGTCCGAAGACCGAGGCCCCCGGGGCATGCGTTTCCAAAGCACACCTCGACCGACTCACGATTCTAGCGCGAGTCGTTTCGGGCCTCTCCTTGAACCTCGTGACCACCAAGGGCAGCGGCGGCCTTAGAAATCACGACATTTTACTCCCCGAATCTTTTCACGTCTCCGAGACCTACGAGGTCAACCTCGCCGCCCTGACCGTGCACACGTTGATGGGCGCGACGATGGCGGAGCTCCTTAACCGGTCGGCCGAAGACTTCGACATCCAAACTTTCGACGGAAACCTCCGTCTAGCCGAAGCCTGCAGAAATCACCTTCTCAAGGAATGGCCCAAATTCGAGATCTTTTGGAAAGTGGCCGCCGACGCGGCCTGCCGAAACCGAAAAGAAGATGACGAGGCTGCCAAGGCGATCGGCCTGATTCTACGCGGCGAAGCTTTAGGCGCCCAAAAAGTCGTGCTCGGTAAAAAATCCAAGTCGAATGGCATTTTGTGGGGGCGAGTTTTTGAAATCAATCAGCTTGGTGCCGGCGAAGCCATTGGGTCGCTAAACCAGAATAAATCCCAAATTTCTACGGAAGTCGTCGGTAAAAACCCCGAAGAATTGAAGGTCGTTTTTGTCGACGAAAAAAAGAAACAGGAAATGCCGTCGCATATCTTCGAAAAAGTCGAGACGGCCGATGATTATCGCGGCGAGCAACGTGCCACTGACGGTGACGACGAGCTTGATGACCATTTGACGGCTCTGGAAGAACTCGACCTCAACACCATGTATCGCGGTGGCGCCCCGGCGGACTCGCTCTACAAAGCCGATATTCGCCTCGCTCTCGAGATTCCAGACGTCAATTCGGTTTCCCCTCATGAAAACGCCGTTTTGTACGACGAGTGGGATGACCGCAAAGGCCGCTACAAAAAGAACTGGGTTCAGGTCTACCCAACAACCCTGCCGATTCTGCACGACGACTACGCCGCAAAGGTCGCTGCCGAAAAGCGCGCGCAGATCGCGCATCTGACACGTCGACTTAAGAGCTATCGCCAACAGCTTCGACCCCAACGACGCCAATTCGACGGCGAAGATGTGGATCTAGAGGCCTTGGTGCAAGAGACGGCGGCGCAGCGGGCCGGGCACGGCGGCAATACACGCCTTTACGAAAGACGTGCCCGCGTGGCGCGAAGCCTCGCCACCACGGTCCTGCTCGATATTTCATTGTCGGCGGACTCTTGGGTCGATAACCACCGGGTTCTCGACGTTGCACGGGAAGCCATCGTGGTGCTCGGCGAAGTCACGAGCGTGCTCGGTGACGATCTTCAAATCTTGGCTTTCGGCTCCAACACCCGAAATCTAGTCCGAGTCTTTGAACTCAAAAGTTGGTCTGAGTCCTGGGCATCTGCTCGCAATCGTTTGGGCTCGATCGAACCTCAGGGTTACACGCGCATTGGCCCAGCCCTTCGACATGCCACGGCCGAAGTCTGCCGCCGCACGGCCCGAAAACGCATGGTTTTACTGCTCAGCGACGGGAAACCCACCGACTACGATCGCTACGAAGGCAATTATGGCATCCGCGACGTTCGACAGGCCGTCCGAGAAGCCGACCGTGCCGGTGTTCATGTCTTCGGATTTGCCATCGATCAGACTGCTCGCAACTACCTCCCTGCCATGCTCGGTGAACAGAATTGGGCGATGATGCCTCACGCCGATGCCCTCACCGCAACTCTCACGGACGTGTATGGACGCGTCACAAAATGAGGAGAAAAAAACATGAAAATCTGGCGTGAATTTGGATTCGAAGCGGCGCATCGATTGCCCCTGCTTCCCGCGGAACATAAGTGTTCTCGCCTGCACGGACATTCGTTCAAAGTCCGAGTCGAAGCAGAATTACCCGTCGATCCAAAAACAGGATGGACGATGGACTTTGGCGACCTCGATGCAATCTGCCGGCCCACCTTTGCTCGACTTGATCACTACTATTTGAACGACATCGAAGGACTCGAAAACCCAACGAGCGAAAACCTCGCCGTCTGGATTTGGAACTGTTTGGCGCCGGGACTTCCGGGATTAAGCAGCATCACAGTGCAGGAGACCTGCCGCAACGCTTGCATTTATGGCGGACCATGAGCGACTCATTACCCATCCCTGAATCTTCAACCGAAAACGACCCGCTGGCCGCGTGGCTGAATCGTCTACCGGGTGGCCCGGTGGTCTGGATCATCGTCAGCGTCGAGCTCTTCACGTTTTCGCTTTTTTTCTTGGGCTACGCGTGGAGCTACGCGCAGGAAGTCGAGGTCTTCTCGACATCTCAGGCCATGCTTCATCCGACTTCAGGCGCGATCAACACCGCGATCCTGCTCACGGGTTCCTGGCTTATCGCGCGTGGCGCACACCGCGCCCGAACCAACAGCGACGCCGTACCTTGGCTCATCGCGACGGCTCTTTCTGGAATCGTGTTCACCGGTATTAAAATATCGGAATACGTCGACGTTTTTTCACACGGTGTGTCGCTTTCCACCAATCAGTTTTGGTTCTTCTATTTGTTCCTAACTGTCCTTCATCTGGTGCACGTCGTGATCGGAGTCGGCATCTGCGCCGTGGTCGCCTACGGCCTTCGGCGGCCGGGAGAAAACCCTCCCGACGGCGATACCGTCGAAGCGGCAGCGACGTATTGGCACCTCGTGGACTTGATCTGGATCATGCTCTTTCCATTGCTCTACATGTCGGGGGCACAATGAATACGACACAAAATACGCGAGCCATCGACATCGCTTGGATCTTTTTGCTCATCATGACTTTCTTGATGTGGTGGGCAGACGGTCACGCAGCGACCGACCTCAGTCTCTTGGGAATGTCGCTTGCGAAGTGTGGAATCATCGCGTCGATTTTCATGGGTCTTTGGCGCACATCGAGATCAGCACTTCTGTTTCTCATGATATTTTTGACGCTTCTCGCAGCGCTGCTTGTTGCATTGCTTCCGTGATTTCGGCGAGGCGACTCGGCCCGTCGAATCCGCGCTTGGTCGTTGAAACCCCGCTCAAATACTGACAACGTGCGGCCATGACAAAATCACCAACATTCACAACCTGGAAAGACCCAGCCAGCGCGTTGACCCATTTTGTGGGTTTTCTGGCCGCTTGTGTGGGTCTCGTTGTTTTAGTTCTGCAATCACCTGGTCCAGCACTCAAAACCGCGTCATTCGCGATCTATGCCGTCTCGCTGGCCATGCTTTTCTTGGCCTCTTCCACCTACCATTTTTTCGATCTGGGCGTGAAAGGGAACCTCTGGCTGCGTCGCATGGACCACTCAGCGATTTACCTCTTGATTGCGGGAACCTACGTCCCACCTGTGGTGCATTTTCTGCACGGCTGGTGGCGCGATGGAATGCTGATCGCGTTGGGCGTAACAGTATTCGTGGGCATCATGTGCAAGCTCTTGTGGTTCCACATGCCGCGTTGGTTCAACGTCGCGATTTATCTGGGGCTGGGTTGGATGGTGTTGTTGCCCGGAGAGCGTTTGCTGGGCGCCATGCCCAATGCATCAATCACTTGGCTGATGGTCGGAGGCGGGTTTTACACGGTTGGGGCCATTGTTTACGCCACCAAATGGCCCAACCCGTGGCCAGAAAAGTTTGGGTTTCACGACATCTGGCATGTCTTTGTACTCTGCGGCGCTGGGGCCCACTTCATTCACGTCTACACGCTCTTGAAGCTACCGCTCGGCTAGATGGAGTTTGGGCTGTTTTCGGTGCGTCCAATGGCACGCCGATTCCGAGAACTTCCATTCAGGACAGTGCTCGCCGCAGCACGAACGCCTGAACCATCCAAAACGCGGTACGAAGCGTCATCGCCATGACCGTACGAGTCTCGTACGGCTCACCCGCAAAAACATGGATCAACAACGCGGCGAATACCACGGCATTTGCGACAGCCAATCCAATCGCGAGAGGTTTGGCATAGGATTTTTTCGCAATGGAGAGCGCACCCGTGGCTATGTACACGAAGCCCGCAGCGAAATTGAAATAGAGCACCCACGGAACGACCTTGCCCGCCGCCGCGTAGACCTCAGGCCCGCCAAAAAGCGTATGACCTCCTTCAACCAAGGTCATGATGCCAAAACCGATCGCAAGCAGACCTGCAATGATTGGTAAATGTTTCAATTTGCCCCCCAATATTTCAGGGACATGAATCCCGTGAGACCGACCGAGGCGGTCATCGAAATCGCTCCAACGAGCACCAGATAGGGCGGCGCTCCAAAATAGACCTCAGCCAGAATTCCCACCGGCATCAACAGCCCAATCAAACCCAACCACGCCGCCACGACACGCGGACGTTCAGGTGCAGCACTGAGCTTAGCGAGCACAAAGGCGAGCCCCAAATTCAGCAATGAAAACAGGTTGCCGTGCACATGCGCCAGCCGCGTCTCAAAATGTTTTCCGATGCCGTAGGCTGCAACCCAGGCTTCTTTGTCGGGATGAAAGTCCCGCAAATAGATCAGTAAAAATCCATAAGCCATGAAACCAGTCATGACCAACAAACCAATTCCTGCGTTGTACTTACCTGTCTTCATATCGCCTCCTTTAGAGGATGCCGTGGTAGTTTGTGAATTCTAACAGTTCCAATCGGGCCCGATGAATACGGCTTTTGGCAGCGGGGACGCTTAGCTTTAAAGAGTCTGCAATTTCCTTGAGCGAGAGATCCTCACGAACCCGCAGGTCCAAAATTTCTCGGTGGTGCGGGGCCAACTCGGTCCAAGCAGCCTGAACTCGCACCAGCGTTTCGCGCTGTTGATAGACTTGCTCGGGCTTGGATTCCTCGTTCGATTGCTCAAATTCGATCATCTCGTGACGTCGACGACGCCTCAAGAACATCAACGCGGAGTTACACGTCACGCGATGCAGCCACGTGCCCAGCTGCGAATCCGCTCGGAAGTCTCCCAAGTGTAGATGGGCCGATAACAAGACCTCTTGGGCAACATCGGAAGCGTCTTCCTCGTTGCGCACAATGCGTAATGCCACGCGAGAGATCCGATCGAAATGAGCCTCTGCGATCGCGCGAAAGGCCTCGTCGTCGCCGTCACCAACTCGCTGAACCAATAGGCGTTCATGATGGTGAATCTCTTGCCGCGAGCCCTGGGCCAGCACATCTTTGTAAGTACGAATCTGATGTTGAAAGTTCATAACCACTCCTCAGTGCGCGACTCCTTAAAGAAAGTATTTAGTCACTTTCTTTTGAATTGCAAATGAAATCTTTTCTGGGTAAGTTCGGTGGCACTCGGGTCGTGGACGAAATACGCTTGGCCTCGAGACAAATCCGAGAGGAGATTGAGATGACAAACCAACCCTATCTGAAGTCCGAAGAACGCCGCGCCGCCACAGTTGACGCAGTAATCAGCCTTGCCGCGACCCAAAACCCGAGCGAAATCACGACAACCCAAATCGCACAGCAGATGGGCGTGAGTCAGGGAGCGCTTTTTCGCCACTTTGCCAGCAAAGATGCTGTGTGGGCTGCCGTCATGGATTGGGTAAGTGAGCGATTACTTGGACGCGTCGAGGACGTCGGCGCCCAGGCCGACGGGCCTCTGGCAGCGCTTGAAGCGATGTTTCTGGCCCATATCGATTTTGTGATTCAGCATCCTGGTGTACCCAGAATGCTTTTCGGCGAGTTACAAAACCAAGACGACACCGCCGCAAAAAAGATCGTGCGACACCTTCTTGGACGCTATGCTGTGGTAATCGAAACGCAGGTCAAACGCGGGCAGGCCGTTGGAGAAATTAGAAAAAACCTCGCCCCATCAGTGGTGTCGAGCCTCTTTGTGGGAACAATACAAGGCCTCGTCATGCAAGCCCTGATGACCGGAGAGTCTTCACGAATAGCGGTCGCCGCTCCGGCGACCTTTGAAATCTTTGCCCGCGGAATCCAAACGGAAGGAACCCATCATGAATAAGAAAATCTACGCAGCGGCGGGGGCGATTGCCCTCGTCATCGGCGGAATGGCCATCTGGCATTTTAATGGCCACCCAGGCACTGAGCACGACTCTCACGTCGGCGACAGCGCTGAACATGCCCACGAAGCAACTCCTCCGGCCAGCGCCGACAGCGCGCCAGAGCACGGACACGATGAACACGCAGACCATGCAGGCCACGGCGCGAGCAACGAAAAACTCACGCTAAATGACGGAAAAAAATGGGCCACGGACGAGCCCCTGCGAGCAGGCATGTCACGCATGCACAGTGCGGTGATCCCGGTGTACAAGGCCTTTAATGATAAGACCATCACCGCCGAGCAGGCTCAGGGACTTGCCACCACGATCAAGACCGAAATCGATCTGATCTTTCAAAACTGCAAACTTGAACCCAAAGCCGATGCGGCCCTGCACATCGTGCTGGCCGAACTCTTAGGCGGGAAGGCCGCCATCGAGGCCAATCCAAGTGACCCAGAAGGCGTGCCACGCATCGTCAACGCTCTGCACAGCTACTCAGAGTACTTTGACCACCCGAATTTCTAAGGGCAGGCCTAGGTATTCTGACCGTCCGAACAAACGCCTGCATGCGCGCCGAGCCCAAGCTGCTTGGCCGCATGCGCGCGATTCACGTCGTTAAAATTTAAGAAACGGCGAATGACTTGGTCGAACGCAATACCTGCGAAAACGACCTACTCGTTGGCGTGTTGGCCGCAGCCTCCGCCACATCCCTCACCAGGTGCGGCTCCAGCTCCCTGACCACAACCGTGGCCTTCACCAGGCGCGGCTCCAGCTCCTTGACCACAACCGTGGCCTTCACCAGGCGCGGCTCCAGCTCCTTGACCGCAGCTGCCGCCACAACCCTTGCCTTCACCAGGCGCGGCTCCAGCCCCTTGACCGCAGCTGCCACCGCAACCCTTGCCGTCTGCCACAGCTGCACCATTGCCGCCGCAGGCACCACCACATGAGCATCCACCGCCCTCACGCTCCTTTGCGATCGCGGTGCTCCCCGCCGTTGCCGTCGACACAAAGAGCCAGAGAGCTCTCTTCTGCACGGTGGTGAGCATAGGATGGGCTGGCATCTCGCCTCGACCATTTGTCACAACGTCCTTGAACGTCGCTTCATCAAGACGAGCCCCTGCTCCAACCAGATCAGGTGCAGCGTTGCCCTCGAACGCATGGCATTTCGAGCAATTCGCCGAAAAGACCTGCTCGCCCATGACGGTCAGCTTTCCTTTCATCATCTTTTGGATCGCAGCCACATCAACAGATTGCGACGGCACCGAATCCGCGACCTTGGGCGCATCGGTGTTAGCGCTGTTTTCCACAGCCGTCGGGGTTTCGGCGCTTGGCTCCACCTTGGCCGCATCACAACCCAACGCGCCCGAGAACGCGCCCAAAGCCAAAAATATCAGAATTCGTTTCATCGTCAGTGCTCATCAAGAGTCGCGCTTTGCAAGCAGAGCGCGAACCGTTTTTTCCAGATGCTCGAAATACAACTCAATGTAGTTCTTGCCGTCCGCTGTTTTAGATTGAAGCCACGGATTCATCAACGTGTGTCTTAAAACCAAAAGGTGGTCACCACCCGGCTCACCAAACGTCGAGATATCCAGTCCCAGCATCGTCAAAGCATCGTCGGCGTTAGCCCCGTGTTGGGCCCGATATAACTTGGTCGAAGAGACCATAAATTCCCGATTCTGAACGGGCTGGCCTTTCACTGTACTCATGCCTGCGAGCACCTTTCGTGCGAATTCATTCGCTTTGGCCACGCTCGTGTTCCCAGCTGGATTCAAGGCAAAACAGGCGATATTGGCGTCGGGTTCAAACGGCACCGATAAAACCGCGTACTCCGAATTCCGAGCGGCCCACTCGTTGGCCATGTCGAAAAACATCTCGCAACTTTGGATCGAGTTCGCGATGATTTTGCCAAATCCATTATGGTGCAATGGAATCGTTCGGTGCGTGAT
The DNA here is from genome assembly GCA_964394615.1 of uncultured Bradymonadales bacterium. GTDB lineage: Bacteria > Myxococcota_A > Bradymonadia > Bradymonadales > Bradymonadaceae > JBFFMO01. The sequence continues at coordinate 65,585 of CAYMYJ010000021.1, forward strand.
GTAGGCCGAAACCACGGTCGCGCCTGGTTTTGAGCCTTCTAGAATGTACTGACCGAGCATTCTGAATCGTGCATCGTCGTCTTCGGTGGGCTCAAAAACATAGGCAGCGTCCTGTTGCACAAAATTCACGATATTTCGGTCTCGCGCGACATACGCCCCTGCAGGATAGGGGATAAACGCCAGTTTATGCGGATCCACCGTCGCCGAATCTGTAAGGGCCACGGCCGCAAACGCAGCATGCACCTGAGGGGTTGGAAAATACTTGAACTCACGTGCAACCACGTCTTGCGTGCGCATCGTGCCGTCTTCGGTCGTGAACAAAGATCGCAGATAACCGCCCCATGCGGCATCCAAATGCACCCCGAATTCAAAACCCTTTTCGCGATATTGCGACCGCAGTTCCATGACCTTATCGACCGGGTCGATGGCCCCAAACTCGGTCGTTCCCAGGATCGGAATCACCGCCATCACTGAATCACCGGCTGCACGTGCGTCTTCCAACGCGGCGCTCAAGGCATCGATGCGCATCCGCATGGAGGAATCGACCTCAAGGCTCACAAGTTGCGCCGTTCCGAGGCCAAGAAGCTTCATGGATTTAGCCCACGAATAATGACCGCTCACAGGCACCAACAGTCGCGGCCGACCAAGCTCAGGATGCATTCTTAGAAAATCAGCCAGGCCCATATGCTCATAACGTCGGGTCTCGACGGCATGAACCCATTCCTTCACCCCAAGCTCTTCGGCCTGATTCAAACAACTGCTTCGCAAATCCACACTGGCCGTCACCCCAAGGTTCGCCAGCCGCGTCGGCTCCATGTCCCTAATAAGTTCGCCATTCCATTTGAAGGCCACATTGAGATCGCGCGCCGCTTGGCCCACGGCGACAGGGTAAAGCCTGGACGCCATCAAGTTGCGGACGCCCTCGTAGTTGGCGACCGTGCCGCCCGAGGTCATATGGCCAAAGGCTCGAATCGGGCCGTTAAGCGGATACCCCATCATCTTGCAGAGCTGCTCACCCACGATCAGCTCTTTTTCAAGCGTCGCCGGAGCCACATCTTCACTGACGTTATTGGGGTTATAGAGCAGGGTCGCGATCCGGCCGACCAGACCCGGAATCAACAAATCCGACGACATATGACCGATATATCTGGGGCTGTAAAAGGGCACCGATTGCTTCAAATCCGCCGTGACACGGTAGAGTTCGGCTTTCAGCCTGGCGACAAAATCAGTGTATTCTTTGGTGTATTGCGCCGAAGTCGGAATCGGAGGCTGCGACTCCGGATGGAAGTTGCGACGCCAAAAGAAATGATCGCGCATGGCCTCAACGACCAACTCCTCGACCAGCGAGTGGTTTTCGCCGTATGCACCCACAAACCACGGATAAAAATCTTCTGTGCTCATGACAACCTCTAGAGCGGTCTTTCACGCTTCTAAATACTAACGTCAATCGCCTTCGAGTTCGTAGCTCGCCCAGTCGTGGGCGATTCGAATCAGGCGAATGCCTGCCTCGACCCACATCAAGGTGTCCCACCACTCAAGGCCTTCATAGATATATTTGATCTGCATGCCCGAGACGTCTTTACCCTCGAACAAAACCGCCCCACGGACGAGATCTGTATTTGAATCCTGCGCGCGAATCGCCTCGTTTCCCTTCAAGCGAACGTCAAGGATTTCGGTCAGACTCAGGTCGTTGATGTACTGATTAAAAGTCTCAACATCGATCACAGAGTCCTGCAATTCTGGAAGTTCGGTATTCATGTTCGCTCCAGCTCAGGCATCACCAGGATCGCGTTCCACGGTGAGGGGCACATATGATGGCAAATCCCGCACCCGGTACATAAGCGCGCTTGGATTTTTGGTTTTCCCGCCGTCACCGTGATCGCACCTTCGATCGGACAACGCTCGACACAGACAGAACAAAATGACCCCTGATGAGCCAAACAGTCCGAGGTCTTGATATGGGCGACGCCCATGCGAAACGGACTCTTCGGCGGAGTCAGACGCAACGCCTGTGGTGCACATGCCGAAATACACGGTGTGTCGACGCACATGCGACAGGGTGAATCTAAGGGGCTGAGCATCGGCGTCCCAGCAGAAGTTCGGAAACGATTGGGGGCCAATACGATCGCGTCATGGGGGCAGGCTGTGATGCAATCACCGCAACGCGTGCAGGTCTCCAAGAACGCTCGTTCTGGCATCGCCCCAGGGGGACGCAGGATCGGAATCGCAGGGGCGCCGACATGTTTATCGCCACCCGATTCGATCCGCTCAAGCATGCCCGCAAGATCAAATGGGGCGGGGACAAAATCAGGCGTCTCTTGATCATCTTGGTCAGGTGCAGGCAATGGTGCTTCTGAAACATTCGCCAGCTTGCGAATCTTATCAAAGAGCCCTCGCCTGGAAACCTGATCGTCAGAAGACATGCTGCTCCATCCCCGACGGACGTTGATCAAAATCAGCCGAGACACCATGGCATTGAGAACAATTCTGCCGCTCTGGATGGGATGTCCGCAGCCCGATAGGCCCAAACTGACCATGGCAGCTCGCGCAATTTTCACGCATCAAAGTCGTATGCGGAATTTGAGGCGGGGCGTTGTTCCAGGCTCGGTCACCATTGCCTAAACGGTGAACCCCCTGGAACGAAGAATCCAGTGGAATGGCCTCGGGATTTTTTTCAACAAAAGGCCGAAGGGCAACCCGCTCAACATGGCATTGGGTGCAGTTCGCATAAGCTTCGTGGCTGATTTTTGGCGCACGTTTAGCCCCAATCGCGGCCCCTGCCCCATGGCAAACCAGACATGCCACCACACCATCTTGATCGATAGGATGCGGAATCGTAGGAGGCGCGCCCTCGTAGGCCCGGCCTGAAAGCCGTTTTAACCGAGCTTCTTCGCGAAGCACCGGATCCGTGGCATCGCCGTCCTCCGCCGGTGCGTGGGCAAGATCGGCAAAGCTGCTGGCAAATTGTGGATTCTGCTGCTGCGGGGATTTCATGCGGTCTTTGTACGACAGAATCGTGGGGACATCGCCGTTTGTGATTTCGGACGTTGAGTACGAATAACCCTGTCCCTCATATTCGCCACGCGTGCCGACAAAAAATCCGACAAACGCCAGACCACCGACGGCGATCATGGCGACGCTCAATCCGCGTCTGAGTGTATGCTGATCGATTTGATTCATGCCGATTTTCTTCGAATTCGGACCGCACATTTCTTGTAGTCAGGTTGTTTCGAATAGGGGTCATGAGCCTCCAACGTCACGTTGTTGATCATGATGCGTTCGTCGAAAAACGGGACAAAGAGCGAGCCTTTCGGAGGTTTTCCACGGCCATCGATCCAGACAGGCAACTCGCACGTTCCGCGGCGAGACTCGACGATCACCCGTTCGCCGTCTTGGACTCCCAATTTCCGGGCGTCTTCACGATGCATCTCGACATAAGCCTGCGGCATCGCCCGGCGCAGCGGGCCAACACGCATGGTCATCGTTCCGCTATGCCAATGCTCCAGGACTCGACCCGTGCAGAGCCAGAACGGATATTCCGCGTCGGGAGACTCAGGCGGTGCGACATAGGGGTTGAACCAAATCAAGGCGCGATCGTCTTTGGTCACCGAATGGTAAAACTGAATGCCTTTGCCTTTTTCGACAAAAGGATCGTCGTGTTCGGCAAAACGAAACTGGGTTTCGCGCCAAGAACCATCGGGCTGTTCGACCACGGGCCATCTCAGGCCGCGGGCTTTCACGTACTCACCATAAGGCGCCAGGTTCTTATGTTTATAGGTCGTGAACCCTCGGTATTCCTCAAAAAGCTGCTCGTCGACATTCACGTCGTAGTATTTTTCCCACTTCCAAGACTCGACGGCTGCGCCTTTGGCGTCCTTCATCGCAAAGATGAAATTACCGTCCTTGTCTTTCATTCCTGGATGACCCAGTTCAAAGAGACGATGCGCCACGGCCAGCGTCTGCCAGGTATCGTCACGGGCCTGCCCAGGCGGCTCCACCATTTTGAACCATTGCTGCGTACGGCGCTCGGAATTACCGACCATGCCGTTTTTCTCGACCCACATGGCCGAGGGCAAAATCAGGTCCGCATCCTTTGTGGTCGCGGTCGGGTACACGTCCGAAACAATCAGGAATTTGTCTTCAAGCTTTCTGGACGGAGCAAATAATTTGTTCAAATTCGGCAGCGTTTGGCCCGGATTCGTGACCTGAACCCACATCGTCGAAATATCCCCACCCTTGTCTTTAGGCGTCGAGAATTTCTCCCACATCAACACGGTATGGTAACCGGGTTTGGCGTTGATGCGGCCGGGTGGCACCTTCCATAACTCTTCGCTGGCCTTTCGATGTTCGTCGTTGGCAACCACGCGGCCACCGGGCAGTGCATGCGCCAGCGTGCCGACTTCTCGGACCGTTCCACAGGCCGAAGGTTGACCCGTCAACGACGTCGGCGCGTCGCCGGGTTTTCCGAAATGCCCACTCAACAAGTGCACTCCGTGTACAAGACGATTGATCGCCGTACCTTGAGTGTGCTGATTCATCCCCATGCACCACAGGCTTGTGACCTTGTTTTTAGGGTCTCCAAACACGTCACCGAGCATGCGGATATCGGCCGCCGAGACACCCGAGATCTTCTCGACAAATTCAGGCGTGTATTCGGCCACGGCCTTTTTATAGGCCTCAAACGTGATGGCTTCGCCGTTCAAGGTCCCGGGCTCCGTGTCGCCTCGGAAATTGCAGTATTTTTCGACGAAGGTCTTGTCGTAGGTGTCGTTTTTGATCAGCAAATGAGCGATGCCATTGGCAATCGCGAGGTCGGACTGGGGTTTAAATTCCAAGTAATGCTGGGCGTGGTCGGTGGTGCGTGTTCGCCGAGTCCCAATATCAATCAACGTAATTTTTTCGCCACGTGCGCGGCGGTCGATGAGCCGTGAGAACAAAATTGGGTGCATTTCTGCCGGGTTATTTCCCCAGCAAATCACGACGTTGGCTTTATCGATATCGGTGAAGGTTCCCGCAGGCTCATCCACCCCATAGGTGCTGACAAATCCCGTGACCGCCGACGCCATGCAAAGGCGGGCGTTGGGGTCGATATGGTTATTACCCAAGCCACCCTTCATGAATTTCTGGGCGATATAACCTTCTGGAATCGTCCACTGGCCGCTGCCATAAAATGCGAACGTCGCGGGGTCCTTCATGATGCGTTGGGCGATGATGTCGATCGCCTTATCCCACGTGATGGGAACGTGCTTATCGCCCTGCTTGAGCATCGGTGTTTTCAGTCGGTCTTTTCCGTAAAGGATCAACCCAACGTGATAACCCTTCACACAACACAGTCCCTTATTAACCTCAGCTTTTTCATCGCCGGCGATGCTGACAACTTGCCCGTTCTTCACGCCGACCTGCACGTGGCAGCCCGTTCCACAAAAACGACAAGGTGCCTTATTCCACGTGATGCCATCGGGCCCAATTCGATCTGGTGAGCGCTCGGGAGTTTTTCCGAAAGCCAAGCGTGATGCGGCTGAAACAGCGATGGTCATCGCACCTAATTTCGCAAACGTGCGTCGATCAACCTTCATGCCTCACTCCTGTACGATTCTGCCAGCAAATCAGTGGCCCATTCTTCATTCGAATCGACGTCCACGTGCTCGCGCTTGGATCGTTTCGGTTTGCGGTGTTCCGCGTCGGTGTCGACCTCGTCGAGGTCAGAAAAATCAACCATCACCACATCCACAAAAACCACACCTGGCATCCGCATCAGAGCTCGCACGTGGTTCTCACCGTCACTCAGATTCTCCGACTCACACACCACGGGCACATGTACCCGTCCGGTCTTGGCACCAACCGTGAGGTGGGCGAGAGCGGACAAACGGGAAATGGTCGCAGCTTGTTCGACGGGGTCGTCATCGAGAGTAACTACTAGAGCACTGACTGGCATTTTTTGACTCCGGGCGTGGCAAGCCCTCCTCTATTACAAGAGGCGTTCCAAGTGCGCATAGGCTGTGTCGAATCTCCTAAGCCCTTTGTTTTTATGACCTACTTGCGCCGCCACAGTGACACGCCAAAATTGCGAACGGTGAAAAAAATGCGGCAGGCATAAATTGGCGCACTTTATGCGTGTTTATTTTTCTATCTTTGGGACGGACCAGAATCGATGAGCCCGGCGAAGCGAAGGATTTTCCTCACTATCTTAACCAATTAGCCAACCGGCCAAAATGGCGTCGGAATTGCGGCACGACCATTGCTCTTGAGTAATCGACTTGTGGTTTATTGGATGATTATGCCCTCTCTACTCATAAAAACGTTCTGCTTTCTTGTGGCATGTGCCTTGGCGAGCGCGTGCAACAATAAAGAGTTTGAAGTGGGCGAAGACGTGGAGTCACCGACCCCACTTTTTGGCACTAAAATCCTGCTTCCGTCTGGTTTGGGTGAGGTGAACACCTCGATGACAAACGCTCGCGGCGAAGTCGTTGGTGTGCGTTGCTCCACCTGCCATTCGATGGAACTCGGCGGCGACGTTCCTGCCCGAAAGGCCGAGGAACTCAAAGATTTCCACAAAGATATGAAGTTCAACCATGGAACGCTCGACTGTCAGAGCTGCCATAACCCCAAAGACCGCGACACCCTGCGCTTGGCCAACGGCGACTCGCTCGCCTTTGCCGACACGATGCAGCTTTGTGCGCAATGTCATGGCCCGCAGATGCGCAACTATAATGACGGATCGCATGGCGGGATGAACGGTTATTGGGACCTCAGCAAAGGCCCTCGAGTCCGCAATTCTTGCATGCATTGTCACGACGTTCATAATCCTGCATTCCCCATCGCATCGCCTGTTTTTGCGCCGCGGGACCGATTCCTGACTTCCGAAAAGGAAACCCATCATGAGTGAAGCGCCCAACCCAGACACTGTCGGGGGGCTCACCCGTCGCGATGCAGTCAAGGCGTTCGGAGCCACCTTGGGGGCTGCAGCGTTTGCGCGCGCGCTCGCGCCGCTTTCCGAGTGGAAAGACGGCATGGATTTCGATTCCTTTGTGCAAAAACACTACAAGGAGCTTGGACCAAACGACATGGACGTCGTCCTGCGGCGGCTCGAAAAGTCGACCAAAGAAGAATACGGCGCCGACGTTGAAATCCGTGACATCAAGCCCTTGGATGGCGTTCAGTACGGCTACGCCCTCAACTTGAGCACCTGTATTGGGTGTCGAAAATGCGCCGAAGCCTGCCATATCGAGAATAACCACGACCGCGCGACCGGTGGCTCATACATCCGCGTGCTCGAGATGAAACAAGGCAGCATCGATCTGGAGCACGGTGATTCGACTTACGAACACCCGGTTCCCCAGCCCAACCGCTACTACATGCCCGTACAATGCCAGCAATGCGATAACCCGCCTTGCGTGCATGTATGCCCGGTTCAAGCGACCTGGAAAGAAAAAGACGGCATCGTCGTCATCGACTACAACTGGTGCATCGGCTGCCGTTATTGCGAGGCCGCATGCCCCTATCACGCACGTCGATTCAACTGGGCTAAACCCGAAATTCCAGCCGAAGAAGTCAATCCCGTCCAGGCCTACCTGTCGAATCGAATTCGGCCGCAAGGCGTGGTCGAGAAATGCCATTTCTGTTTGCATCGCACACGCGAAGGCAAACAGCCGGCATGCCTCGAAGCCTGTCCCACAGGGGCGCGCGTCTTTGGAAACTTGCTGGACCCTAATTCCGATATTCGCAAAGTGCTGGCCACAAAACGCGTTTTTGTTCTCAAAGAAGAACTGGGCACACGACCTCGGTTTTTCTACTTTTTTGATAAGTGAGAATCATGCCTCGCACCCAACATTCCTTAACCTATCCGCAGTTCCTGTTGCACGCGCTTCGCTCGGCCACCGACGGCTCGAAGTTCTTTTATGCGTGGATGACCTTCCTGACGGCATTGGTGCTCGTGGGGGCCAACGCCTGGGCTCATCAGGTCAATAATGGGATGGCGCTGACCGGGATGAGCGACCAGGTCTCCTGGGGACTCTACATCTCGAATTTCACGTTCCTCGTCGGCTTGGCCGCGGGCGCGGTGATGATGGTGATTCCTGCGTATCTTTTTGATGACCACGAAATGCACGACGTGGTGATTCTAGGTGAGTTGCTGGCCGTTGCGGCGCTGGTGATGTGCATCATGTTTGTGGTGGCTGATCTGGGGCGGCCCGACCGCGTCTGGCATATGATTCCGGGGATTGGGCGTTTCAACTGGCCGATCTCGATGCTGACTTGGGACGTGCTGGTCTTGAACGGCTATTTGATCATCAATGCACACGTCGCCGGATACCTGCTCTACACACGGTTCATCGGCAAGAAACCTAATCCGAAATGGTATTTGCCCTTCGTTTTTCTCTCGATCGCCTGGGCTGTTTCGATTCACACTGTGACCGCGTTTCTATACAGCGGTTTGGGTGGACGACCATTTTGGAACACGGCCATTTTGGCCCCACGCTTCTTGGCTTCCGCCTTTGTGAGTGGGCCTGCATTTGTGATCGTAAGCCTTCAAATCATTCGACGCATGACCGGCCTGAAATTCGGCGATGGGCCGATGATGACCTTGCTCAAAATCATGCGCGTCACCGTGGTCTTGAACCTCTTCATGCTCGCCGCCGAGGTGTTTACCCAGTTCTACACCGGTGGAGCCCACGTCACGTCGGCCCAATACCTGTATTTTGGTTTGCACGGGAAACACGCGCTGGTGCCCTGGATTTGGACGGCGATTTTCCTGAACGTGACGGCCGCCATCATGCTCATGACCCCCAAAGCAAAAACCAATATGGCATGGCTGAACACGGCATGCGTGATGACCTTCATCGGTGTATGGATCGAGAAAGGCATGGGCCTCATCATCCCTGGATTCATCCCCAGCACGCTTCACGAACTTGTTGAGTACGTCCCCACCCTTTTGGAATGGAAGGTGATGGTGGGCATCTGGGCCGCGGGAATTTTGATCTACACGCTGCTGCTCAAAGCAGCGACGCCCATCCTGACCGACAAAGCTCGGGCCCATCAGGCCGACGAAGACTAGGTCGGTGGCCGGGTTTCAGGTCATCAGGTTTCGGGAGGGCGACTCTGCGACCGGTACGCGTGGCTCCAGTCCCGCATCCGATTCTGCGACCGGTACGCGTGGCTCCAGCCGCGCCTTGCGATTCCTGCCCACACTGTGACTCACAATTAGTCGATTTCAGTCACAATAATCGGATGTCACAAGCCAAGTTCGTCTGCTTTTCCAGACACCAGACACCGGACACCGGACATCGACCAGACACCAGACACCGGACGTCATTGAACAACGACCGAACCATCTGCTTTGACTCGAATCATATGGGTCGACGCATGGTCCGCGCACCCCGATGACCGAGTACGCGTCACAAATACCGGAACCTCCATCATCGGTGCCTCGATCGTGCCCACATTCACGGGCTCACCGGGTGCACCGCCCTTGACGATCCACCCACCGCTCTCGACCACCGTCGCGCCTATTTTGGCCAACCGGGTCCCGGCGGCGTCCTGAATTATCACCATACTCAAATCCAGCGTTGTCGGGGGTTCGCCCTCCAACACCGCTTGGACGACGACCGGGGCCGCCGTCGACGACTCAAGTTCGTGAACAAACACCTGTTGGCCGCTCGGCGAGCCGGCATCGGTGCAGGCCAGGGCCATAGTTGCCAATGCGGTGATGAGGATGGGGATGCGCATGTCTTCTCCGTTTCGCTGTCGGCAGAGTACTCGATTTCTGGCGAATTTTAACGGGGACATCGCTCATTTTGGATCTTTTCGACGTTGTGCGTGCATTAGGTTATCGGGTTGCAGGCACTCGAAACTGCTTCAGAATCGCCCTGAATTTTAGCAAGAGTCCGCCCACGCACCTCCCCCTTAAGTCTCACTTTTCCACCAAATACCAAATTTCGGTGCCGTCAAAACAGCATCCTTTGGAAAACAAGTTCGGCGATAGTGCGACGACGACACTAAGTGACTGAGACCCGCGATTAACCTCAGGAGGGCTTTTAAATTGACACGTTGGCCCCATCACAACGACCATCAGCTATCGAAACAAGTTGGAGGGGCGCCGTCGCCGAACAGAAGATGATGGACCTTAAACCCCATGCGAGCCTGACGAATGCTTTAACCGTTCTTCTGAAGCTCACGATCGTCGTCACCGGACTCGCCATTCTCATCGGGTTCTACGAGTTCTACGCCTACTCCACCTTTGCGGCGGACGTCGTTGTCGACGACTTGCTGCCGGCTGATATCATTTCGGGCCTCACTGGGTTGGTTCAGTTCGGTCTCGTCCTCGCCACAAACATCATGTTTTTTTGGTGGGTACACCGGAGCAACACGAACCTGCGTGCGTTGTCGGGAGAATCATTGGAATTCACCCCAGGTTGGTCCGTGGGATGGTTCTTCGTTCCCTTTGCCAATCTTTGGAAGCCCTATCAGGTCATGAAGGAGATCTGGCAGGTGAGCCACCGGGGGGCCACCGATGCCCAGCCAGTTGTGGTGTGGTGGGCGTTGTATCTAGTTTCCAGCGCCCTTGGTCGGGTGGCATTCAGGTACACAATGGGCGCGAACGATGCCGGCGGCTATGCCACGGCCTCGGTAATCTTCATCATCTCCGACGCGGTAGACGTGGTCCTCTCCATCGCCGAGCTCATCATGGTTACGCGCATTGGCGTTGCTTACACTCAGAATTTCGACGAGACAGCGACCGAATGGCTCAATTCTTTTGACTAAAAAAAACGCGCCCAACCGCTCACCGCTCACCGCTCACCGCTCACCGCTCACCGCTCACCGCTCACTGATTTCAACGACTTGACCAAGTGTGCCCCGGCAACCGTGCATTCCAAACGCGATGGGTCGATGTCCACCAGGGTTCCCATCGAGGGCACCTTGGCGAACTTGAAATCGCTGGTCGCCACAAGGCGTTCCTGAGTCTTGCCATCGTCGCTGTCGCTGTAAATCACCGTGACGGCGTTGGCATCGGCAGGCAGGGTAATCTTGAACCTCACGCCTCCTTCAATCGGCACATATTCAGCCATGAGTTTCACGGCAGGTTTGCCATGAGCCTCATGGATTGTGCCCGTCAGTGCATCGATCCCCCATTGCCAGCTTTTGACTTTGGCTTTCAAATCCAGACAATCTACCTGCATCGTAGGAGGCCCTTCGGGCGAAACCCAAAGCTCCAGATGATCGCCGTGAATCCAGTTGCCTGACGCGCTCGCAACAAGCTGATCGTCCATCACTTCGACGTAAATCGCCTTACCGCTCGCCACCACCTTCATCGTGGTATCCGAAGCCGTCGATTTTTCGCCGTGAATCACAAAACCCGCATCGCCCGTCGCATCAAGCTGGGTTGAACACTCGCCGAGCGAGGTGGTTTTCCAACCACCATCACAAAAACCCGCCGGCAAAACCACGCGAGGAATACTCAATGATCGAAACTCCTCAACGGTTTCTTCCTGGGTGCCACAGGGCCACGCAGACCGGGTATCCATAACCGACAATTTTTCGTAGTCACGAGATTGGTCATGCAACGCATTGGGGTTGGTTCCAAAAAAGCTGTTCGAGCCTTCTTGCGTAATCGTGAGGGTTACAAGGTCCATGGTTTTGGACGAGGCCCAACGCCAGTTTGAGCCGCCGTTGGTGCTGATGCTCAAGCGACCGTGGTTGACCTCCCACGCGTCTTCTCCCACTCCACTGGCGCCGTAGCCGTCGTTGCAAAAACGCGCGACTTCTTTAGGGGCCGCAGCCTGCGACGTGTCCACCACGAATAACGCCCATGCGTTGCACTGTTCCGCCCCCTCGTAATTTGGATTCTTCCAACCTCCATTGGGGTCAGCGTTTTCCAGGAACGCTATTTCCGCCACCTGTAACCGGTTTTCTGAGTCACCAGCAGGCTGCAGGTCGGTCAGAGTGCATGGGCCTTCGATTGCCGCGCAGATCAGGTTTTGGATCTCATCGCGCGACGGCGGCGTTGCTGGTTCAGTGACCGGTTCCGCCACTGGATCTGGTACTGCCAAAGGCTGGCTAGACTTAGGTGGATTGGGAGTTTGGCAGGCCACGAGGCACGTAGTGGCGACAATAAGTAGGGCTCGAGTCATGATGTGCTTAGCCTGAGGCCGTTTTCAGTTTTCGGGGGTTCAGAGGTCCTGAAGCATTGCATCTACAGACGGTCCAACTCAAGAGTCGCAATGCATCAACCATGGTCTGAGTCCGGTTGTCGCTCAATCGGGTCTTGCGGACTACTTACACAACCTCACAACCAGACCTGAACCCATCACAACGCCTGCGATTCCTGAAACCCGACCCTGAAACCCGACCAACAACAAAAAAGGCGACCCGGAGGTCGCCTTTTGAAGTCGTCGAGTCGGCGGTATCAGCCAGACATCGAAGCAAGGAACTCGTCGTTGGTCTCGGTGCGACCAAGCTTGTCGAGCATGAACTCCATCGAGTCCACCACGTTGAGCGGGTGAAGCAACGAACGAAGGATCCACACTCGGTTGAGCTGGCCTGGAGGCATAAGCAGTTCTTCTTTTCGTGTTCCCGACTTGTTGATGTCGAGGCATGGGAAGATTCGCTTTTCCATGAGCTTACGATCGAGGTGGAGCTCGGCATTACCGGTTCCCTTGAACTCTTCGAAGATGACTTCGTCCATGCGGCTACCGGTGTCGATAAGCGCAGTGGCGATGATCGTGAGGCTTCCGCCTTCTTCGATATTACGTGCAGCACCAAAGAATCGTTTTGGTTTATGCAGCGCATTCGAGTCGACACCACCGGAAAGAATTTTGCCCGATGGAGGCACGACGGTGTTGTAGGCACGAGCAAGACGCGTGATCGAGTCGAGCAAGATGACCACGTCGCGCTGATGCTCAACAAGGCGCTTGGCCTTCTCGATCACCATTTCTGCGACCTGTACGTGGCGAGTTGCTGGCTCGTCGAAGGTCGAGGAGATGACCTCGCCCTTGACCGAACGCTCCATGTCGGTGACTTCCTCAGGACGCTCGTCGATGAGCAGAACGATGAGGGCCACTTCTGGGTGGTTATGGGCCAATGAGTTGGCGATATCCTGAAGCAGAACCGTTTTACCGGTACGTGGAGGCGCAACAATAAGTGCGCGCTGTCCCTTACCGACCGGGCAAAGCAGGTCGAGGATACGCATGCTGAAGCCAGTGCGCTCGACTTCAAGCTTGAGGCGCTCTTCTGGGTAGAGAGGGGTCAAGTTGTCGAACAACACCTTGTCACGCAATTTCTCGGGCGACTCGAAGTTGACGTCTTCAACTTTGAGCAACGCGAAATAGCGCTCGGAATCTTTTGGAGGACGAATCTGACCGCTGACCGTATCACCGGTACGCAGGTTGAATCGTCGAATCTGGCTCGGCGAGACGTAGATATCGTCCGGGCCTGGCAGATAGTTGTAGTCGGGGGCGCGAAGGAAGCCGAATCCGTCAGGAAGGCATTCGAGCACGCCTTCACCGTAGATTGCCTCGTCTTTCTCGGTATGAGCCTGCAGCAACGAGAACATCAGTTCTTGTTTGCGCATGCCCGAAGCTTCTTCGATGCCGGCTTCTTTGGCGAGTTTGACCAGTTCGGCCACTTTTTTAGCTTTGAGCTCTTTCAGATGCATTGAGTCTCCGTTCTTACCACCGCCAAATTGAGATCTGGAGGTTGGTTTTCCCTGCTATGACCACTTAGGGTTCGGAAGGGATTTAAGAAAATGGTGGGATTAAGTAAATATCGCGGATACTTGCCTATGTAGACAGACAAGTTTGTTTTGATTGGGGTCCGTCCACAGGTAGTGAACGAGCCCATATTCTGAACCTCGAACTTCCCCTTGTCAATAGCAGACTTGGGAAGCCTGATTCTTTTGAGGTGTGCCGATGACTTGGTAGAATGCACTTCGGGTCAACGAATCCCCCAAGGAGTAGAACATGTCAGAAACTCCCACCATTGCCGAGTTCACCAGCTTGATGGAATTTTTCCGCGAAGAGCTCGGATACGCACTCAAACAAACCGGAACGACCACATCAGAAGAGACCGAAGCCTACCTCGTTCATATGCTCGATGGCTTTGGAAAGCTCACTCCGGAAATGGCACCAGATCTGGGCTTCGACCGCCCTGCCGCCCAAATTCTTCAGGAAGCTATGAATGCCGATGGAGATAAACGGATCGAAATCTACCGCCGTTTGGGTGACGTCAGCCTGTACTCATGCGGGTTCTTTGAAGCCAAATTACAGCGAAGCTCCGTGGGCACTGCCTACTATCACAACATGGGACGCACAGCTTATGGCAGCCTCAGCGCGATGATGGCCTTCAAACAACCTGGCGGGGCGTTCGACGGCATCTTCAGAGAGCTTGCCCAGAAGTTTGACGAGGTGGTCTCTGCATTGCGATACCTCTCGGGACGAGGAATCGGCTCGTCGATCGACGTGCTGATGCAGAAATGGCAGACGGGAGGTTTGGAGGGGAACTCAGCACTCGCGTTTGGAGTGCTTCCCTTCCAAGGTGTCGGTCAGGCTTAACCGAAGGTACAAAGCCGGGCAGGAGCCCGGCGCACCAACTACAGGCCTTTCGTGATTCGCTCGCCTTCAAGCGTAAGAACGCTGCGAAGCTTGGCTTTCGATGCATCATCAAATGCGACGTAACCGGCTGCGATTTCACGAAGCGAGTGAACGGCTTCTTTGTTCTTCGATGGGAACAAACGCTCAGCGCCGCGACGCAATTCACGAGCGCGAAGGCTTCCGAGCATCACGAGTGCAAATCGGTTTTCGACCTTTTCAAGACAATCTTCAACGGTAACGCGAGCCATGGGTCTACTCCGGTGTTGCGCGGGTGTGCGCCAAACAAGACCCGGGACCGTACTCAGTCCCGGGGGATTCGTCAAGATCAGGCAATCAAGTGCTGCACCACAAGATCTTCGACACGGCGTGGGAGGCCAAAAAAGCGACCTTGCCCCAAGGTCCAACCCTGGTCGGAAAACCACACCCGATGGTCACCTTCGTCGACGCCCATTAAGATGGTATTCCACTGCAGATGCTGACAAAACCCCAAGATGCTCTCCAAGATTCGAGCGTGATCTTGCGGGTGTTTTGAGCGACCAAAACGTGCATCCAACTTCACGCCTTCGAGCTGGAGCGACGCCATGTTGAACAACGACGTGTCGCCACAGGCAAAGCGCTCCAACCAGATCGGAATTCCAAGTGAGCTCAGCGTCGCAATATGTTCGTTCAGCGCGGCGTTGGGTTGAAGAAAGACGTCCGCCCTCAACTGCAATGCGATCGCGGGGCCCTGCTTGGCAAGTTTGGCGAAGGCCCCCGAGGTCACAAGACCTGCCGATAGGGGCAAGAAAGTCCTCTCGCTATGCGGAAACGAGTCCAAAACACGGGCTTCTTCGGCAACGAGAGCTTCGATCATCCAAAACGCGAGTTCCTCTGTCATTCCACACTTTTCGGCCAACGATGTGACGTTTTCAGCGTCCTGCACGCCGTCTGTTGGATGGTTCCATCCAAGATGGGCCTCGACCGCAACGACCTTCTGACTCGCGAGTTCGACGATCGGTTCATAGGACAGAAAAAGCTCTTGCCTGGATAAAGCCAGCGCAAGCTCATCGTGTTTGTGGACCCGTCGGACGGCCAGGACCCGCATGCTCGAGTCGTAATGTCTCCACGGATTGCCCGTGTTGGTCTTGGCGGCCATCATCGCAAGTTCCGCCAAACGCAGCGCTTCGGGCACAGACATTCCTATGCGGGGAGACGAGATACCGATCCTGATCGAAACAGCAACCTCCTCTCCGCCAAGCACGATTGGGGCATCCATGCTCAAAATGATGTCATCGGCAAATCGATCCGCCGTCGTGCGATCCAAGACCCCTCGTATGACGACCACAAATTCGTCGTTCCCCAGCCGCGCGACAAAGGCACTTGAGTTGAGGGCTCCCTGAATTCGTTGACCGACCAAAGCCAACGCTTCATCGCCCCCTTCGTACCCATATTCGTGATTGATGCTCCTGAAGTCGTTGATGTTGATGAGCAACACGATCGCGGGAACTCCGACCTCAAGCGTGCCCTTTAAAACATCCATGAGGGCTGAGCGACTCGGCAACCCGGTCACAAAGTCTCGATACTTTGCGTCTTCGATCTGGCTCTTGAGCGACCTCGTTTCGGTGATGTCACTTTCGGTGATCGCCGCATAACGACGCCCTTCATGATAAAAAGCCGCCATCGACACGTGAACCCAACGACCGTCGCTAAACGACATCTCATGTTCAAAAAACGACCGGGCCCCTGCGATCAGCATATCCAAGCCGTCCAGAACGACGCGCCCCTCGGCCTCCCCCGCGAGGCTCGCCTTCCACGAAGCCAGATTGACGTCGAGACCATGTTTGGCAATCCACTCGTCATTGGCCAAAATACTTTGAAGATTCGAGTCGACGACAACGACAGAATCCATCAGCGCGTCAACGCTTGCCGCCAGAAACGCCCACGCTTCGCGCTGTTTACGACGATCGCTGGTCTGATGGTACAAAAAGGAAATGAGGTCGGAGAGAACCTCAAATGAAAGGCTCGTCTTGTCGAGACTTTTCCACGCTTCGGTGAGTTCGCCATCGACGGGGCCTTCGGTCATGACGACGATCGGCAGGTATGGATAACGGGCCGAGATCTCGGCCTGCAGATTCTGGCCATCGTTGCCCGCAAGGCGGCGATCCACCAGCAGCACATCCACTTCGCTGGCCTTCATGAGCCGACGCGCAGTCCGCAGCGTCTTGACGCAACGCAGCTCAAACCGAAAGAGGTTCTGCGCGAGAATATCCTCGACGAGAAAATGGGTCTCCACATCGTCATCGACGAGAAGTACTCGGATTGGTTGAGATTCAGGCAAAAAGCCCCCACGGCTAAACGTTCATACTGATTGTATTCCGGTTTGCCGTGAGTCACCACGTCTTTCTTGCATCACTCCAAGAGGAGTCATGTCAGAAAGGATGATTCAGTCGAAGGGCCTCAATACCCGGAAGGGCCTTGCCTTCGATCAATTCCAGCGCTGCACCACCTCCAGTGGACACGTGGTCCACAGAGTCGGTGATTCCCGCTTTTTCTGCTGCCGCAGCTGAATCACCACCGCCCACGACCGTGAATGCACTGGTGGTGGCCATCGCCTGCGCCACGCCCAGTGTTCCACGTTCGAACAATGGGTTCTCGAACACGCCCATAGGGCCGTTCCAGAACACTGTTCCAGCCGTCTCGATGACACCCCGGTAAAGGTCCAGAGTGCGTGGCCCGATGTCGAGTCCCATCATCCCTGCGGATATCGCGCCCGAGGCCGTCGTCGAGACTTCGGACTGCTTGTCGGCATCAAAGCGCGCAGCCGTCATATGATCCACGGGCAACAGAATGCGTTTACCGAGTTTCACGGCCCGCTCAAGGATTTGTTTCGCGGTGTCGATATGATCGACCTCTACCTTTGAGGTCCCCACGTCGATCCCCTGAGCCGCCAAGAACGTGTACGCCATCGCCCCACCGATCAGCACTTCGTCCACTCGATCCACGAGCGAAGTCAGCACACCGATCTTATCGGAGACTTTGGCTCCGCCCATCACGGCGACAAAAGGTCGGGCAGGTTTGTTCATCAAAACACTGAGCGCTTCGATTTCCTTTTTGATCAGGAATCCCGCGCCTTTTTTGCCCCGACGGAAGTGTTCAACCATCTGGTAGACCGACGCGTGCTTTCGGTGAACAGCACCAAAAGCATCGTCCACATACACCTCGGCCAATGACGCCAGGTACTTCGCAAATTCTGGATCGCCCTTTTCTTCGCCCGGATTAAAACGAAGATTTTCGAGCATGATGATCTGCCCAGGTTTCATCCCATCCAGCAACGTCTTGACGACGCGATCGGTGGGATCTTCGGGCAAAACAACCTCAAGACTCAGCAATTCAGCCAGTCGAACTGCGACCGGCTCCATGCTGTATTTAAGGTCGACCTTTCCTTTGGGACGCCCCAGATGACTCGCAAGAATCAACTGCGCACCCTTCTCGAGAGCATATTTGATCGTGGGCAGAGCCGCATTGATGCGGGTCTCATCGGTGATCTTGCCATTCGAGTCGAGTGGAACATTGAAGTCCACCCGCATGAAGACTTTCTTTTCGGCCAACTCAAGCTGGTCGATAAATGAAATGCCGGTGGTATCCATGTGTTATTTCCGTTTGTTGTCGACAAAAAGGAGAGCGTCGATCATGCGGCTGGAGTAGCCCCATTCGTTGTCGTACCAGGAAATAATCTTGGCCATATGAGTTCCGATCACCATGGTGGCTTGCGCATCGAAAATCGACGAATGCGGATCGTTCATCATGTCGGTCGAAACGACTGGATCTTCGGTGTAACCAAGGATGCCGTTCAACGTCGTGTGTGCGGCATGCTTCATGGCTGCATTGATCGATTCGACGGTGACTGGTTTGTCGAAGGTCGCGACAAGGTCAACACAAGAGACGTTGGGCGTCGGAACGCGCATCGACATGCCGTCGAGTTTGCCCTTGAGCTCAGGCATCGCCTTGGTCACGGCAACAGCTGCGCCAGTCGTGGTGATGACCATGTTCACTGCTGCAGCACGTGCACGACGGAAGTCTGATGGGTGCGGTGCATCCAACAGCCCCTGATCGTTGGTGTACGAGTGAATCGTCGTCATGAGCCCTTGCTGAATGCCGAAGTTCTCATGAAGAACCTTCGCCACTGGAGCCAAGCAATTGGTGGTGCAGCTGGCCACGTCGATCACCGACATATCAGGTGTGAATTGATCCTGATTGACTCCCAGAACGAAGGTCATATCGAGACCCTTGCCTGGTGCCGAAACGAGCACAAATTTCGCTCCCGCTTGAATATGCTTCGAGGCGGCTTCTTTGGTACGGAAATGCCCTGTGCACTCAAGCACATAGTCCACACCAAGGTCGCCCCAAGGGATATTTGCTGGATCGCGCTCAGAGAATACGCGCATCTCGTCACCGTCGACCGTGATCGAGTTTTCGGTGTTGCTGACCACGCCTGGATATTTGCCGTGCGTCGAGTCGTATTTGAAGAGGTAAGCAAGCTGCTCGGCGCTTGTCAGGTCGTTGATCGCGACAAGGTCGACGTTTGGATTCTGAGCCGCAATGCGTGCGACGCAGCGACCGATTCGTCCGAAACCATTGATGCCAATTTTGATCGCCATGATGTCCTCGTGGGGGCTGAAAGTGGAACTCGCTCGCGTTCTATCGCAATCACCACGGAGTGTAAATCTCTCCTCCCCAAACAGCCTCAGAATCGATGGGGGAGGGGCGCCAGCTTGCTTAAGTCTTCGTCGCCCAACCAAATCGTCGGCCCCACTAACGGTGAACCGTCGGCCATTCGAGCGTGCGAAACACCCCAACATCGAGGGGCCCCGAATGGCCACTAACATCGAAATTTTTGGCACCAGCTCAAGCACGCACTCCGCTCGTCTACGCAAGTGCCCGAGGCGCGACCAAGAAAAAGTGCCGAGGTCAAAGCTTGGCTGAGGCGTGGCAGGAAGAAAGTTGCCTACGACCTGCGATGAAGGCTAGAGTTGAGGCTCATATTGCGCGGTAAAGACATGGCCATAGACATCATTGAAGCCGGTGGATCGGACGAGATCGACCTGAAAAGCCCCGAGTTCTACCTGAATCGAGAATTGAGCTGGCTGCAGTTCAACCGACGCGTGCTCGAACTCGCACTCGACCCGGCCATGCCCACGCTCGAACGCCTGAAATTCTTGTGCATTTCCAGCACAAATCTGGATGAGTTTTTTGAGGTTCGGGTCGCACGCCTGAAGCACCAAATTCTGGGCGAATCCCGAGCCGGTGGGCCCGACGGCGTTTCACCTGCCGCTCAGTTGACCACGATCTCAGGGGTCGCGCACACCTTTGTGTCGGAACAATACAAGGCCTGGAACGAGGTTGTGATGCCGGCCTTGGAATCCGAAGGTATTCGATTTGCCAGGCGCATTGGGTGGAATGAAAAACAGCGCCGTTGGGTCAAACGGTATTTTAATCAGCAGGTGTTGCCCGTTTTGTCGCCATTGGGGCTTGATCCGAGCCATCCGTTCCCCCGTATCCTGAACAAGAGCCTTAATTTCATTGTTTCGCTCGAAGGAACCGACGCTTTTGGACGCGACTCCGGAATCGCGATCGTTCAGGCGCCAAGGTCATTGCCACGAATCATTCAATTCCCCAAAAGTGTTGCACGCGGCGAGTACGACTTCATTTTTCTAACGTCCGTGATTCATGCGCATGTGGCCGATTTGTTCCCGGGAATGAAGGTCAAAGGTTGCCACCAATTTCGCGTCACGCGTAACAGCGACCTTTTTGTGGACGAGGAAGAAATCGACGATTTGCGTCGCGCGCTTGAGGACGAGCTTTTTCAACGTCATTACGGCGACGCCGTGCGTCTGGAAGTCGCCGATAATTGTCCCGACGACATCACCTCGTTTTTGCGTGACCAGTTCAAATTGAAGGCCGAAGACTGCTATCAGGTGAACGGTCCCGTGAACGTGAATCGCTTAATGGCACTTGCCGACATGGTCGATCGCCCAGACCTGAAATTCCCGCCATTCATTCCAGGAACGCCCGGGGACACGCTTCGACGAACCGACATGTTCGATGCGATTCGAAACCGCGACATCCTGTTGCACCATCCCTTCGAGTCATTCACGCCCGTGGTGGATTTCATCAAGCAAGCCGCGGCAGATCCCGACGTCCTGGCGATAAAATTGACGCTCTATAGGACCGACGTCGACTCAGCGCTTCCCGAGGCGCTGATCGATGCGGCGCACGCAGGCAAGGAGGTCACAGCCGTCATCGAATTGCGCGCACGCTTCGACGAGGAGCGAAATATTCGCCTCGCAAATCGCCTTGAAAACGCTGGCGCACACGTCGTTTACGGGGTCGTTGGCTACAAAACTCACGCAAAGATGTGTTTGGTTGTGCGGCGAGAAGGCGGACGCCTGCGACGATACGCCCACCTTGGTACGGGAAATTACCATCCCAAAACCTCTCGCCTTTACACCGACTTTGGAATCTTCACCGCAGACGCAGATATCTGCTCTGATGTGCATCGGATGTTCAACCAGCTTACAGGCCTTGGACGCGCGCTGCGGCTCAAGAAACTCAAGCAGGCCCCCTTTGTGCTGCACACGTGGTTGATCGAAATGATCGACAACGAAGCCTCCTTTGCGAAAGCGGGCAAGCCGTCAAAAATCATGGTCAAGATGAACTCTTTGACCGAACCGGAGGTCATTCGCGCCCTCTACCGCGCCTCGCGAGCCGGCGTGCCCATCGAATTGATCGTGCGCGGCGTGTGTTGCCTGCGCCCAGGAATTCCGGGCGTCTCCGAGACCATTCATGTGCGCAGCATCGTCGGACGCTTCTTGGAGCACTCCCGCGCGTTTTATTTCAAGAACGGCGACCCACAGATCTACATTTCAAGTGCCGATTGGATGAACCGTAACCTCTACAGACGCATTGAAGAGTGCGTTCCCATCGAGGACCCGCGACTCGCCAAACGTGTTCTGGACGAAGGTTTTTTGCTCTACCTGCGCGATAACACTCATACATGGACGTTGGGCGCAGACGGCCATTACGTGCGGTCGACGCCGGGAAGCGATCCCCCCGTCAACGCACAGATTCAGTTGCTCAAAGAACACGCAGACACCGAAACTATTCTGGCGACCCCTTGAAGTCAGAAGCCAACGACGTCAGGGCGGTCCTCGACGATCTGATCGGGCAGTTCTCTGACCCTCATGCGTTTTTTCGCGAGC
Organism: uncultured Bradymonadales bacterium; assembly: GCA_964394615.1. GTDB lineage: Bacteria > Myxococcota_A > Bradymonadia > Bradymonadales > Bradymonadaceae > JBFFMO01. The sequence goes on from CAYMYJ010000021.1 coordinate 87,405, forward strand.
TGATCCAAAATTCGATCGATGCTGGTTCAGGTGAAGTCGAAATTAGTTTCGGTTTTGAAGAGCCTAAGCCCAACGAAGAACAAGGCACGCTGACCATTCACGTCAACGACTTTGGCGAAGGGATGAACCGCGAGATCATCGAGACCCGATTGACTCGCCTATTTTCGTCTACAAAAGACGACGACCTGACAAAAATTGGCAAATTTGGTATCGGATTTGTCTCGGTTTACGCCATCCAACCAGACGCCATTGCAGTAGACACAGCAAGGGGCGGCGAGTGTTGGCGAGTGGTTTTTAAACCCGACAGAACCTTCGAACTTTATTCCGTGCCAGATCCCGTTGAGGGCACGCGTATCCGAATTTTCAAACGGATGACTCCCCAAGAATCACAAGACTTTATTTCCCGGGGTACCGAGGTCATCACAAAATGGTGCGCCCATGTCGCGGTGCCGATTTATGTTTCAGGAACAGATATCCGAACTGAATTTGATGTGGATGCCGATATCAAATTTGAATTCAACGAACCTGGAACCCGAGTCATCGCGGGGCTTGTCGGGCGCGGCGAAGCTAAGTTTGGGTTCTATAACCAAGGTTTAACCTTAGTCGAAGGAACAGATTCCGATTGGCCTGGCCTCACCTTCCGTATCGATTCAAGGTACTTAGAACACACGCTGACACGCGACCGGGTTTTGGAAGACAAACACTTCCATAAGGTCACAGCGCTGATTGACCGCATTTACGAAGATGACCTTCCCAATAAATTAGTTGCACGAATGGAAGAGCTTGCTCGACACGGCGTCAGTGACGAGTACGAGAAGCTGGTCGATGTTTTTGCAACGCTCGTAGAATCTCAACGCGATATTGCAACGAGGTTCTTTAGTCGGAAAATATTCGTGGGCGAAACAGGCCCGGTTTCGATCAGGGATCTGCGGCCAAAGCCGGTTTTTGTGCTCGGGAAGGCGCCTCATTTGGCGCAATTTGCGAAGGACTATGTGCAGGGTGGAGACGGCGAGAGCCTGGTCGCCGCCCTCGAGTTCTGCGGCGTTCAGGCATCGCTGCTGCATGACACGATCGCCATTCCGAAGGACCGCACCGAATTAAAACCACATTTTCGAAACGCGATTTTGGCATTGGCAGGCCGACTGAATTTTCGCGTAAAAGAAATCTATTGGGGTGATTTTGTTTACGAATCGTCTCCCATAAATTTTGAGATGGTGTTCTACCTTCGCGAAGACGAAGAGTATGTTTTTGCGGACTCCTTGCCGGAGCGCGAGGGCGCACACCCAGGAACCTTCAGCGTTTTTTACCTAAATTCACGCGAAAAATTTCTACGAAACTTAGAGGTTTTGGCCGAATCAAAACCCGGATTTGCAGCGATGACGCTGTTGAAGGCGCTGCTTTTGCCCGTGGGAATGCCTTTAGATGAAGAAGACCGCCTGATGCGGGCCGCGCTGGAAGTTCAGTCCGCTGACGCGTCCTGAACGAGTCGAGACACCAAGTCTCGATGCATTCCAAGTTCGGTATTGAACTCGAAGAATGCGTCTGAGGCCCCCAAGAACGAATAGAGCGATGAGGCGGCAAAGGGCAGCATGTCGGCGTTTCCATTGATGAGGGCTAGGCCAAGTGCGTGGTCGACGTCCATCACCACTTCATCGCCGATACGGCTGAAGAGCCTGGCGCCTCCAAGGTGTCGTAATCCGATGGAACCCACCCGGGATGAAAACGCTTTTCCGTGGACCCCACCGATCGCAAGCATCCATTCCCTGAGCACATCGCCGGCCTGGCCTCGTACGAGGCTTGTGTCGACCTGAACCGCCTTGGGTGTCGCAACCGGTTCGGCCTCTACGGTATTGACGTGTCGCCACGCCAAACGCGGGAAGAGCGTCATCGGTGTCGAGATCACGCCGGTGCCCAAAACGACTTCTGAGGCGGGCATTCCGTTGAGCTCGCTCTGAGAGCGAGTCCACAAAATCTGGGCCCCCTTCTGGACCAAATCATTCCAAGAAGCCGTGGATCCATCGCAGAGCGTGAAAGCACCACATTGGCGCAGTGCATCGTGCGCCAATGGCCATGTTTGCTGGGTGATATCGCCGCATTTGGCAAGGTACCAAAGCGCCAAATCGCCACCGCCATCTCTGGAACTCCACTCCATGAAGCAGGTTTCTGCGAGGGCCAAAAGCTGGACATTCAAGTTCGTCGGAATTTTGGCCAATCGGTCGAACGTGTTCACATCGGGTTGAATCGATGGGCCATAAATCACCCCTTCAAAACGGCCAAGGGGCACCTGAACCGAATACTCACAGAGCACCCGGTCTTCGAAAATCACGTCGAGCAACAAGTGCGAAGCGACATAAAGATTATGGCCCATCCCGACACCGATATTGTGCTCGTCGGGCAGCATCCACAGATGAACGGTCAAGCCATCGGCACAGAACGTAATCTCGGCCAGCCGATCGGCCGGGGGTGCGAGGTTTGCTGCCGGTCTGCCATAGAACGCCGCACGATTTCGACGGATGGTCTCGACCAAACCTTCTTTTGCCGAACAATCAACAAGCTCGGTTTTCGGAAAGAGGCCTTCCAATTCATGTCGCAGCGCTCTCAGGACACCGGGGGCATCTGCAGGGATATAGTCGGTCACGACATCGGTGCTTTCGGTAAATGCGAGCGGGCCTTTCCATTTGCGCACTTCTTGTGGACTGACTCGATCGCCTGCCACGGTGTGAAGGAACTTCAAATCACGCAATTTTCGAGGCTGGGAGAACACAAGATCGTTAAGAACCTCGTCCGTGTTCGGATTTCGACTTTTTAAGGGCATTTCCAATTGCAGGTCCAACCACCCCACGACTAGGTTGTAGGCGCGCCGCACGAGTTCCAGCTGCAATTTGGTGCGCTTTTTAGATCGGTCAACCGCCGAATACTCGGAGTTTGGCTCGATGGCCGCTCCACGTGCGTACACCAGGAACTCGCCGGGCAAAGTCTTAAGAGATTCTTCTTCGAGAATTCGATCTTCGTAAAAATAACGCACGACAAATTGGGCGCGAGTCCCCTTTCCCGGATGCCGCCACGCCATCATGACTTCACAATCCAGGGCCTCGAACTTCTCTATGAGTGTGTAGCGAGCCGATTGTTCGATTTCGAAAGGTCGCACGTTCCTCTGCAAAAACGCTTTTGCCTGCGAGTGCGCCATGATGTCATCTAGGCCAGCCTTAACGTCGCTGCCAAACACCGCGTAGAGCGCGCGGTCCATAGCAGAATCCGTCCAGATAAAAGTCCCGTCGGGAGGCACGGAAGAAAAATGCGAAAATAATTGGTCGCGGTCGGATTCTTTAACGACCAATAACTGAGATTTTTTCGAGGCGGTCACCAGTTCGGCAAACGAGTATGAACCCTTGGCATCAACACGCTCAAAGATCCGTAAATCGGCAAAATCGCCTAAGGCCTTTACAACCGAATCCAACGTCATCCCCATGGCCTTAAAAGCACCGAGCGATAACGGCGAGTCCGAAAGGGCATATTTGTTCCAGAATTCGCTTTTGGCGTCTCCAAAACCAAGCCCGGTCAAGATATCTCCGTGCAGGGTTCGAGACGCCAACGCCGCAAAATAAGTGCGGCCCGCCCGACGAATCTGCGCCTCTGGCTCAAGATTCGTGTGTTTGGACAGGCCGACGAATAGACGATGGATTTCGTGGATCGCATCAAAGGCCAATTTCTTGTTTTGGTCGGTCAGATTGGGTCCGGAAAAATCAGCATTTTCGGGAACTGGTCCTGCAATCAAAACGTCAAAAGGACTGGGCTTCTGAGAAAGTAAACGGCCGTCTTTGACCCAACTTGCGGTCGGCGGTGGGGCCTTTTCGTGGGCCACTCCAACACATATCGAAAACGCACCGTGTTTTGAGTCGAGGGTACGAATGCATTGCGTCGCACTCAAGCTGGTCGGCCATTCTTTGGTGGACCAGGTCGACCGATTGCGTCCAACCAGGCTCACTCGCTGCAATTCCTCGGTGATATCTTCGACCTCCATGCCGAGGTACATCTCGACCTCGGCCACGGTCAGATCCAAGATATGGCGCTTGGCCACCAGGATCACAGGAGACTTGCCAGATATCGACACCAAGGGATGGTGCTCCGTCGAGATATAGAGCCTTTTGCCTTTGCGAATGCGGGCAAACGACGTCCTTGCTGCCTGACCCACCAAGACGTCCACTTCGGGGTCAGGCCGGTCAGCCATCGGCCAGATTGAAAACTCCTCAAACAATCGTCCGAGCCTCACCAGCATTGGTGATTCTTCATGTTCACGGTGCCGCTGTGCGGCAAGCGTTTCGACGATATAAATGACCAGCAACTCGAGAGACGCGTGTTGGTACCACTCGTGCGGCGGGATACTCTTATAGAGGTTGTACACCCCTTCATAATAGAGTTCCTGAGCCACGTTGATGGTCGACTTAAACGCCTCATCTTTCACAAACGACGCGTTCGACATGTCTCGTTGCAGATTGGGGCAATCCAAGATGGCATCGGCCCCTGGGGACGCCTTGCTGACCTCCGTCACCACCAACACACCGAATTGAGTCAGGTGAATGCGTGACGCCTTTTCCCCTGGAAGAATCCTTATATGACCACGTGTATTGCCAACCTCCATGATTCCGTGAGCCGGTTGCCCACCAAAATTAAACGGGAAAGAAATCCGCGTCTTGTCGAGCATGACCACGGTTTCTGAGTACTTCGCGAGGTCTTTCAGATATGTTTTTTCGGCAATCGTCCCGCGTAGGTTCTTAAAAAATGCCACCAAATGTGCGGCACGAAAGGCCTGTCGGAAATAAATGCGTGTGGTTTCACGTGCCGGGATGATTTCGACCCGTGGCTGACCCGGCGCCAGGGTCAGCTTTGTCGTGCCGGACTCAAGAATGAACGACGAGGGTCCGAGTGCTTCGGCGGCGGTGAAGCCAATGGCGAGTTGTTTCGCGGCGATATCGCGTGCAGTCCGAGTGTGTCGAAATGCAGCGTTGAAGAGGTCTGCGAGGTCTTCTGCCTCAAAAGCCATGCCATCAAACGTGGCTTCGACTTCGTCGGTATCGACTCGAAATTCGACCTTTGTCGCCCCCATCAAATTGGCAGCAGACACGATTTCCAAGACCCAACGATGGGGGTCTGGAAGACGGAAATTCCGCAATTTTTCGCGCGCCTTTTCGGGGTCGAGTCTGAACTCGCCTTCTTTCTCGAGGCGCCCGTCTTTCCTGAGTTCGTTGAGGATATCGTCGGTCATGCGGGATTATCGCATCCAACGAAGATTAGCCGCAAGTCTGCGAGTTGCGAACACACTGATACGGCATGTAAAAAAGAGCGGGGTCGTCGTAGAGCGAGATGCACGAATACCCCTGCCCGCATGCAGCGTCAGTGGTGCAAGCCACCGAACATGCTGGCGAGTCGCCGTAATTCACACAAACATTTCCGCCGCCGCCGCAGTCTTGATTCGTGGTGCACGATTGGCATAACGACTCGGAACCGTTTGGATTGAGCTTGGGATTATCGTCGATGCCATGCACCCCATAATGAACCTCGGGAAAGTCGTCGTTGACCCCACGCAAGAGCGTGTTCCAGGTGACTGGAATATGGCCACCCTCGCCGTCCGTCAGGACCAACCAGTGCACAAAACGATTGATAATCTCGTATCCGGCCGAAAACGGCGTGGTGTTCACGGTCGTGACAATATTGGTGTTCTGGTAGTTGCGATTGGGGTTTTCGAGCAAGGCCTCGACGTAGGTGCGGTAGCTGTTACACCCGTCAAAAACCCAAACCTGATAGCCATCCTTCATCTCGATTTCGTCGAATTCTGAATCGTCGAGTTCGTAGCGGGGCTGATAATCCAAAATCATGCCCGCGCCGGCGCCCGCATGACCGCTGTAGATCACGACGTCCGAGCGTTTGACCGCGCCTTCAACCAACTCACGCAAAAGGCTCTGAGGTTTTCCAGCGTCATCGTCCATCTGCGAGTGAATGATATGAACTCGAGCTTCCACATCTTTGCCCTCGATGCTCACCGGCATCACAAATGGCGCCGAGTCTGCTTTGAGGTCCGCAAACGTGGTCACGGAGTCGTTCTGCCAGCCGCTGTCGAGCAGGAATTGCACGGTCCATTTTGCGGTCTCAAGATCGTAGCGCTCTTCGTTGTAGTCGCCGCCAAAAATAACCGTGATGTCGTACACGCCGTCTTCAAAAATCTCGTCGTATTTGGGGAACGCATCGGTCGAGGGCACCGGTGAAACCAAGACATCAACGGGCAACTCGACGTTATCGCGCGTGATCGAAAACTTCAGGTGCTCGGCGCCTTCGGCTTCAATAATGAATTTCAATAGGTCAGCCGAGCCAACGAGTTGAAGGTTGTACGAAACAACAAGATTTTCGCCGTCGACGACGGTGTCAGCAGCGCCGGCGTTCTGGTAGCTGGGCTTTACGTAAATAAAATATTTCTTTTCGGCGTCGGTAATATCGACGTTGGCGGTGCGCAGAATCTCGTCGATGCGAGAGCGTGATTTGCGCGACACTTCGTCAACGATATTGTCGGCAATCTCGTCGGTCGTTGATTTCTGAGCCACATCATCAAGCGCGTCGAAATCCGCGGGAAGTGCGACCGAGACCTCACCAGACAGCGTGTACTCAGCAGCGTTGGTGCTGATGTAATTATCTGATTTTCCGAAACCGGCGGGCAAATTGACGACGTTCGAGGAATCGGCGTCTTGGGCGCTGTCCGCGCCGCACCCCATGGCACTCAGAAGCAGAACAGAACTTAAAAATAATGTCTTCATTACGGACTCCTCGATTCGCGGCCACTTCGATGGGCTCAAGTGCTCACGGCAATATTGCAACTCACGGGCCAACATAGCCCCTGTCTTTAAGATGTCGAGATCTATTGAGTTTTGCAGACATGTGAGTCGACGCCCTAACGCAGACACAAAAAAGCGGCTACTTGAGTAGCCGCTTCTAAGGTCAATTCACCCCAGCGGCTTAGAGCGTGCAGCCATATTCTTCGCGGCTCATGCCGGCTTCACCGGCCAAGCCAAGCGAGGGTCCACCCGCTCCGGCCGCCCCAGGCGTCATGACCATTTGATTGTAGTTGTAGGTGCCATCGCACCAAACCGCGATTGAATGGCCTCCTGCGCCGCCTCCGCCGTGACCACCGCGTGCGCCATCGCCACCTTTGCCTCCGTCACCTCCTACCAACGTGGATGCCTTGGTCGCACTTGGGGATGCCAAGGTATCACCGCCCTTTCCGCCAATCCCGCCGAGGCCGGGTGTTCCGCCTTCGCCTCCACCGCCACCGTTCGCACCGGCCGCCGGCTCAAGCACCAAATGGGTGTACAAAAACCCAGCTGAGCTTCGAAGCACAAGACCGAAGCTCGAGCCGCCCTGAGTGCCACCTGTTCCACCGATTCCACCACATCCGCCGCCGCCACCGCTGCCGCCTGATGGTCCGCCCGTGTTGATATTCAACGCTCCGGCGCCTCCACCTCCTGCACCACCCCAGCCATGCTCTCCAAGCTCGCCGTCACCGCCGTTGGCAGCGCGAACAAAAAACAAGGTCGGATCCATCGTGCCCACGCCGGCGCCAGCGGAGCCTTCGACGATGATGGTCCCGGAGAATCCTGGCAGACCATGACCTCCTGATGTCCCTATATTTAGCGCCGTGAAGTTCGAACCGGCAGTACCACCGAGAACGCCAGGGGCCACGCCGCCAGTGGTCGCCCTGAGCAGCGTTGTTGGATTTGAAGTGGACGAATATCCAGCACCTCTTCCGCCCTCGCCACCGGCACGGAGAGAACCTCCGCATCCAAGGCCGCCAATCACCGTGTTGGTCTGAAGTGGGTAGTCTTGGCCTTCGTTGGTTCGGTAATTTCCCACGCGACCGGCAAACCCGTTTTGACCGTTAATGCTCGAAACCCCGGGCATGCCAGCGACTCCCGCGCCAGGCTGGCCAGGGGCGAGCGTAACGTTGGTCAACACGAGCCCATTGGCGCGAACAGCCCAAAGACCGTAGGTGTTGGCGCCCGGTGTCGTCGCGTCCGCGGTCGTCAATTTCACGTTCTTCAGATGCGTGGTCCCGACCACGTCAACGGCGCGCCCTGCAAAGACATTCGCAGAGGCCGCCATCGTATTGAACAAAATCGGTTGTTCCGCGGGGCTAGGCACGAAGGTGTCGTCGAATCCGCCGATCACGTGGATGCCCTCGACAAGGTCCAAGGGCCCATTCATCGACAGGGTCGACGATCCGCCGATCACGACCAGATGTTTATCACGTGTCCCTGCCTCAGCGATGGCCGCCTGCACATCGTTCATCGGGCTGGCTTTTGACCCGTCGCCTGCACCGCCGCCACGGACAAAAATGATGTCCTCACAGGTCAGGTCGGTGATTCCTGGGATTGGCATCTCACAGGTTCCAAATCCAGTTTCATTGGCAGCGCAGACCGATAACCCAAGGCCACAGCCACCGCACGCGACCTCGGTGGGCACGCCGTCAACACAGGGGCAGACTCCGCAATCAAGAAACCCACCGCATTCGTCGGCGACCATTCCACAAATATCTGGCGGACAGGCATCGAGCGGTTCGCACACGGTTTGGTTGTTCGTCGCGTTATTCGTCGCGTTATTCGTAGCGTTGTTGGTCGCAGTCGTTCCGTTATTTGTCGACACGTTAGTCTGGTTATTCGTCGTGTTATTCGATCCGCTGTTGGTGGCATTATTCGTGTTTTGCGTATTGCTTGGCGTCGAGTCATCACCGCAACCAGCGGCCAAGAGCACCAGAATTCCACCCACACCTAATCGTTTCATGTTTGCCTCCCAGCATCATTCAATTGCACCCTACTCTGAAGAAACCCGAACTTTGCCGCAAGCGCAGATCGCAATCCGTTCAGCAGCGGCGCCTTCACCCAACGACGAGCGAGCCATGGATCCCCTGGAAGCAATCATCAATGAAGTCGTGAATCAGTTCGCCGATCCGTTGGCGTTCTTCCGCGAACTCGTTCAAAACGCCATCGATTCGGGGACTCAGGAGATCGTGATTTCGTTTTCCTACGAAAACGGCACCGCCGTCATGCGTGTCGACGATTTCGGCGAGGGCATGTCGTTGGACATCATCCAAAACAAGCTGACCCGGCTCTTTGCGTCCGGAAAAGAAGATGATTTCACGAAAATTGGGCGTTTTGGAATCGGGTTTGCGTCTGTTTTTGCCATTAAACCAGACTTTGTGGTCGTCGACACGGCCCGCTCCGGCGAACAATGGAGGGCCTTATTCAGCGCTGACCGCACCTGGGAGGTCATGGAGCTCGACGAACCGCGCGAGGGCACATGCGTCACTGTTGTTAAAAAAATGTACGAGTCGGAATTCCGCGACTTGGAAAAACGAGCATTGGACGTAATCAAGTACTGGTGCCGATTTGCCAGGGTTCCCATCCTTATCGAAGGGGTTGATATCCGTGAACCCTTTGCGGTCGAAGCCCCGGTATGTGTCACGACCCATGAAGAAGAAACGACGATTGTGGCGGGTTTCGTGGACCAACGAGAGGCCAAAATTGGGTATTATAACCGAGGCCTTACGCTCCTGGAGACGGTAGATTCTCGTTGGCGCCACATGACGTTTCGGATTGATTCCAGATATCTGGAACACACCCTCACACGCGACCGCATACGCGAAACCGAGCACTGGGACCGCGTGGTCGAGATGCTCGACCATGTTCATGATGAGCTACTTCCAAAGCAGTTTCTTACGGAAATCCAGGAGGCATCACACGATGCTCCGTCTGCTCGCTGGGAGGAACTCATGATGTTGCTGCCCGCCATCAAACGAAATTATCCAAACCTCGAGAAGCCTCTTGCAGACCAGAAGATCTTCCCGACATCGACAGGCACCTGGGTTTCCGCAAACACTCTGCGCCTAAACCTGAAGGACCGAAAAGCTTACCTGCACTCCGATTCTCACGTCGCAAAAGACTTGGACGCCATCCTGATCATCGGAAATCCAGAAGTCCACGCGGTTGCAACGAAGGTATTTGGATTCCAATTGGTTCGCCCCGAAGAAGCCTGGATCCGAGCGATCGAATTCGGCGAACTTCCTCGGACCGACCGCTTGATGCGAGAGCTCATGGAGTTGCACCCCAAAATAGCCGAAATAAAATTCATCTCGTTAGCCTACCAAGGGTCCTTGGTCGGTTCGGAAGCTGCGATCTGGAACCCCAAAAACGAACGAGATATCCACGCTTCGGAGTGGAAAAAATCACGTGAGAAAAGATTCTTCCAATTCGAATTTCTGGCGCTGAACTGCGCCAACACTGCGGTTTATAACGCTTTAGAAATCGCCCAGTCTGAGCCCGAGTTCGCGGCATATGTTTTATCGAAGCTCTTGCTCGCCAGGACAGGAATACCCACGGAAACCGACGACATATGGATGAAAAAGGTCACGACTCGTCGCGTGGCAAGGATCGGCCAATGACCATCAAAAACTGGAAAACCGGAGAAACCGTTCAAAGGGGCGAGCTCACGCTGGACCCTCAACAGGCCCGAAGGAAACTCAGGGACTTTCGCCTGACCGACCCCCACCGATGGGTGCTTGAGATCGTGGCCGCTGGAAATATTGGTGGCGCATCAAAAATTTCGATCCAGCTTGATTCCGACGAAATTATGATTGCCCTTCATGGCATTGAATTCTCGGCGGATGACATCGAGACCTTGTGGCAGGCCCCTTTTCAAAAGACGAGCAATCCCATCGCGAAGCATATCGCCTTGGGACTGATTTCGGCCGAGTCGCTGCAGCCCACCCGTATTCTGCTTCGCTCCGGCAACGTTGAGGCGAACCTCGGACCCACGGCGAACCGAAGTCTGCTCGAAAAAATTGTCACGCAACTCTACCCGGAAGACCCGACAGAAAATGTAATTCAAATCTACGTTCGGATTCCACTGACGATGTCGCGGCTCTTTGTAGACAAGCACAGTCTGCCCGAATTCGATTACCTGACCTCTCTGGCAAAATTTTCGAAAACCCCGATTTCGATTCAAGGCAAGGAAATCACGGACCCGGGCTTTGATAGCCTCTGGGCCAACCGCACTCTGTTTCATGATCGCGGCTTGGATGGTGCGTTGAGCCTGAGCGTCGACCTGCTGAAAATTACGTTCATTCGTGATGGTGTCGTGACCGAGACCGTCGAAATGGAGGCCGTGATTCCGGCAGATATCGTCGTGCATACCCAACGACTTAATTACGATCTTTCGGGCACTAAAATCATCCGCGACGAGGCTTACGATCAGGTGATTGCGGATTTGATTCGGTTCACGCGACGCGCGTTCGAGAGTCGCCTTGAGAACAATTCATTGTCGGCCACTTTTAACGGCATCAAGGCTCGCCTTTTTGTGACGTTGCTGACCGAATTCACGCATCAGCGAACCTTCTACGAGGAGACTCCAGAGAGCGACCTTAGGTTGGCGCATCTGCTTCGCGATCACCGGATGTGGGCCTGTGCGGGGTCGGCGCCACCTTCCGCAAGGCGCAGACTGGCCGCCGATGGTTGGATTGTCAGCCTAAACGAAGCGATGCCTTCAGGGAATATACTGCATCGCTCACCGACGTCGTTTCCGACGCCCTTTGGGGATCGGGCGGTGTTGTTGACGGGTCGCGATTCGGACTATTTGACCGAATTCGAGACCGTCGCGCGACCGCTTGTCGAAAGATATCTGGAGGCTACCTCCGAGGATATTTCGGATTCTATCCATGCGTCCCAACGACGGGTGTCTGCGGTTCTGAAATGGCGCAATAGCCCCATTAAAACGCCGCTGAAAGACCTGGTCGCAGAAAACACCTACGTGTCGTCAAAAAACCGTTCCGTTCAGATCGGCTATGTGGAAGATCGGGGGGCCAGCCAGATCACATTCACCCACCAAGGTAACGCGTTGGTGCGAGCGTCCGGTATTTCGCATCTGCGGATCTTGATCCAAAATATAAATCCAACCGAACATTTCGAGAGCATTGAGGACGATGAACAAGCCGCGCAGCTCGCGCAGGACTTCGCAAAGACGTACGTAGCGTTTCTGCAGCAGATGACAACCTACCAAGACAGCAGCGCGATTTTGAGGCCAGAACCCTACGATGAGCTGCATCGACTTGCGACATTCTATGTGTCCAGCCGTCTTGCCGACACGCTAGGGCTTTTTGGAGAAAAGGCGGCGGAGTCGGTCGTGCTCTCGCCCACGGATTGCGCAGATATTCCGATGTTTTCTACCCTTGCGCGAGAGGCAGAGCTCGTTTCGAGTTCCAAAAAGCTGCTGAATTTATTCTCGAACGAAATGGGATATTTGCAGAATGCTCAACCCTTGGTTTCCGCACGCGATTTGATGAATTCCGGTCTGAAATTGGCGTTCTGTGACGCCGCGGAGGCCACTCGCCTTATCACAGCAGACTTCTGGAAGCTGGCGCCAGACTTGACGGTCGTCGTGGGCAATACGGTAACATCTTCGCTCCTACGGACTCTCACCGACACCACGCCTATTCAGGCGGCCACGCGGCATCGCGAGATCATCGGAAAGATGGAATTTCACGCGAAGCCAAAAACGTCGTTCACTCTGCCACAGGAAGGCAAATACGCCGCTCAGGCAGATATTAAAAGTGGACGTGGTCGTTACACGATTGGTTTGTCGAGCAGTCCAGTCAAACAAATCGAGGTCCAGTTTCTGCACGACGGACGCGTGATCGAGAGCGCTCGACTGGATTCACCTGGAGGCGCCTTCGATGTGATTTGTTACGACTCTCGACTCACGATTTCGTCGGGCTACAGCGGAGCCATCCAAAACGAAGGCCGCGCCGCCGTGGAAGCGGAAATCAAGCGGCATTGTGTGGAATTGGCGCTCAAATACGTTTCGGAAAATTCGACACCTGTTTTAGGAAAATTGGCCGCGCCTCTTTTTGCACAATTATTATTCTCGGGAGACAAATCGGCTCAGGAACTTGAAGTTTTTCCGGGTGTTCAGGGAAACCTTCACTCCTTGGCAGCTGCCCGGCTGTGGCCACAAATCTATTTTGTGCGACATGGCTTCCCCCCCTCCCAAAGCGCCGTTGATGCCGGGGACCCCATTCTGGTCGTGCCGGATAATTTCCCGGAAACAGCGCTTCCGAAATCAAAAGATGTTTCGGATACGCCGGAAATCCGCCAAAAACGGAGAATTGCCGAGAATCGGTTCTTTGCCTCCAAGATCGAGCCGATCGAGCTGAACAGAACGTTCGCCGAAAACGCGGTACCCGGCGGCGAGCAGGGCTTGGCCTCACTTCGGTTTACGACCAAAGATATTCAAGGCGTCGTGGGTCTTATCGGCCTAAAACGAAGTTGGGTGCGTCTCACGTTGCTGCATAAGGGGCGACACGTCGGAACCCGGACTTTGAACGTGCCCTTTGGTGAATTTGAAGGCGTGGTCAATATCGACAGCATCGTTTTGGACGAGCACTGGACCGAGATAAGGAGTGGCGAGAAGCTGGCAGACGAACTGATCAGGCAAAATTGTGGGGAGTGTCTTTTGACGTGGTTGAGGGCCGATAATTGCCACCCCGATTCGATCCGCGCCGTGCGCGCTGCCGGAATGTCGTTGAATTCCTGGTCCTCGGACCACGTGCGCGCCGCGACCCACCTGACGATTCACACCGCAACCAAGGCCCCCGTTGAAGTCAGCGTGCCGACGCCCAAGGCCCTTGGCCCGGAACACGCGTGTTTTCGTTTTCTGGAAGAAATCCGTGGCAGCTCTAACGTTTTTGCAAACGTGTCCGTGCGAGGCATGGAACTCAAGGAGTTGGGCACCGGGTTGCCGTCACAGGCCGACGACAACGTCATTCACGTCGACCCGACACATCCGACAAATCGGCTCGCGCTCGAGACTGACGACCCAGTTTGGCGCGCGATGTTGGTTTCGAGCGCATTTACATCGCTGAATCTTCGGTGGCTCGCCATCACAGACGACCATGAAGAAGAGTTCCATATTCGGATGCTCGACTACATGGCGAAGGCATTGAGACCGGGCGAATGACGATCGAAAAATGGCGAACGGGAGACGCCGTTCACAAAGGGGAACTGACGCTCGACTCACGAAAGGCGCGGGAAAAGCTACGTGATTACAGGCTCCCTGACCCTCATCGATGGCTCATAGAGATGGTCGCGGCGGCCAATCTGGGTGGGGCGTCACGCGTGTCGGTTCAGATAGACGCGGACGAGGTCATGATCGTTTTGCACGGCATCGAACTGACCGAAGAAGACATCACGACCCTGTGGCAGGCGCCCTTTAAAAAACAGAATAATCCGGTCACCAGCCGTATCGCCCTGGGCTTGATCTCGGCCGAGGCACTGGCTCCCAAAAGAATCCTACTGCGCTCTGGAAGCTTCGGGGCGGACCTTGGCCCGGGTCATAACCGCAACCTTCTCGAAAGAATCACGACCCAGCTTTACCCGGAAGATTCCGCCGAAAACGAGATCCAAGTCTATGTTCGGATTCCGTTAAAGCTGTCGCGCATGTTGGTCGAAGGAACCACCTTGCCCGAGTTCGTTTCTCTGAAGAACCTCGCCAAATATTCGAAAGTCCCGGTCGACTTGCTGGCGGCTGATGCCTCTTCACCAGACTTACAAATCTCTTCGGGAGATTTTGGAATCCTAGGTAATCAACGGCTTGATTTTAATACAAACGGCCTTGATGGGGCGCTGAACCTAACCACTGGTCTACTTCGAATCACATTTGTCCGCGACGGCGTGGTGACCGAAACGATCGAGCAGGACAGCCTTATCCCCGCGGATATTGTGGTGCGCACCGACCGCGTGAACTACGACCTGTCGGGCACCAAAATCATCAAGGATGAGGCCTATCATCTGGTGATTCGCGAGCTGATTCAAAACACAAAACAAGCCTTCGAATCGCGACTAGCGTTGAACTTATTGTCTCCAAGTTTTGATGTGATCAAGACAAGACTCTTTGTGGAGCTGCTCACAGATTTTGCCTACGAGCGCAATATTTCTAATGCAGTCCCCACCCCGTTGGATATCAGCTTAGCGAGCAAGCTATGCGCTCATCGAATGTGGTTGTGTGCAGGGACACCGCCTGCGGGCGTCAGCATGGATTCGGCGGGTAGAATGCTGGTGAGCTTGAACGACGCGATGCCAAATGGAAACCATTTGAACCGCTCAGCCACCCCACTTTCCGTTGAATTTGGAGACCGCGCGGTTTTGCTCACCGGCGAAGAAACGAATTACCTGACCGTGCATGATTCAGTGGCGCGACCGATTATCGAAGACTATCTGGAAGCGACTTCCTCGGACATCAGCGGCCAAGTTCACACATCAGCACGAAGAATCGCCGCCGAGGCCGGCTGGCGCCAAAACCCGGTCAAGAATTCATTAATTGAGCGTGTGGAGCCCAACACCTACGTATCATCCAAAGATACATCGGTTCAAATTGGGCATGTACAAGCTCCGCTGACCAGCGAAATTGTCTTCACACACAAAGGGAATATTCTGCTCCAAGTGAGCGGTGTTTCGGGTGTTCAAGTTCTGGTTCAAAACGTGAATCCGAACGAACATTTTACGGGAATCGCAGACGACGATATCGCGGGCGAACGGGCCAAAACATTTGCAGCGCTGTACCTAGATTTCCTGAGTGCTTTGGCCGCCAGCAGATCCAATAGTGCGGTTTTTTCCTCGAATTCCTACCGAGAGTTACACGGGCTGACGGTGCATTACGCGCAAGACAGGCTCCTAGATTTCCTGATTCATTTTGGGCAACGCGCCTCTGATTCGGTTGAAATTGACCCTTCGGATTTGATTGATTTGTCGATATTTTCAACGTTACCCCGTGAAGCTGAACTCGTTTATCAGTCAACAAGGCTGTTCAACATGCTGTCTGCAGGCGCTTTTTTGGACAAAGCCAAGCCTTTGCTCTCAGCAAGGCAACTATTAACCTCAGGAAAACACTTAGCCGTGTGCAATGCCCGTGAGGTCGGATTGCTAATCGAGGCTAAGTACTGGAACCTCGACCCAGATTACGTGGTTGTTGTGGGCGATGAAAACACCGGGGAGCTCCTGCGTTTAATAACCGGAATAAAACCCGTCCACGCGGCCTCCAGGCACCGGAAAATCACTGGGAAAATCGCGTTTGAAAACAAACGAAAGACGGCCTTTGTGCTGCCGAAGCCCAAACAGTTTGCGATAACCACCGATACACAAACATCCACAGGCCATTATTTAGCGGGATTATGCCAGGCATTGTCAAACAAGATTGAAGTTCGTTTTTTTTACGAAGGCAGAGTGGTCGAGGAAGCCGAGTTTGAGTCCAAAGGAGGGGCCTTCGTTGTAGTTTGTCACGACCAGCGACTCACGATTTCGTCCGATTTTCGAAGTCTGCTCCATGATGACGCGCGGGCCACGGTGGAGTCAGAAATCACGGAGTTATGCGCCCAACTTGCTTTGAAATATATTCAAGAGAACTCCACCCCGGAACTCAACCGATTGGCCACGGCCATTTACGTGCAACTGCTTTTGGCCGGTGATTTAGGCGCGCAAGGAATGCCGGTTTTGCACGATCTTTTTGGAGTAAAACATTCCATGAAAGCTGCGGGTGAATGGTCGCAGTGTCAATTTGTGCGACAAGGGGAACGGGCGGATGCTGCGTTAGTTTGCGAAGGACTACCCGTCCTCATTATCCCCAAATCCTTCCCTGCGGAAGCTCTTCCGAATTCGAAAGACGTTTCGGAGAGTCCTTTGCTTCGCGAACAAAAAAGAAGCGCAAAAGCACGATTTGAAGCGTCGGGAATTGTACCTATTCAGTTAAGCCGGCACATCAGCAGGCAGGCCAAGCCGGACGGTTCATATGCGCTCGCTGGCGGAAATTTCGCCAATAAAACAACTTCAGGGGTCGTTAACCTAATCGGGTTCGAAAGAAGTCTGGTCAAGATCACCGTTCTGCATCAAAGACGACACGTTGCCACGCATACGCTGGTGCTGCCATTCGGAGAGTTCGAGGCGGTAGTCGACATCAGCGACATCGAACTCGACGACTTCTACAAAGAAATCAAATACGGCGCTCACCTTGCTGACGACCTCATCAAAGCCGAATGCGGCAAGTGTTTGCTGACGTGGTTGCGCGCCAGCGACCTACATGACGATTCGATCGATGCAGTACGTGACGCGGGAACGAGTCTTGTCGGCTGGTCTTCGGAACATGCGAAGGCAGCTGCAAAGCTTGTGGGGTCCACCGGGTGGGTTCCCGAACCGGTCGTGGTTCCGCGGCCAAAAACCACAGGCGCTGAAGATGAGTGTTTTCGGTTGCTCGAAGAAATCCGAGGTGACAGCACCAAATCTGAGAATGTGGCGGCGCGTGGGATCGAACTCAGAGAGCTGGGCACCGGGTTGCCCTCACAGGCCAACGGCAATGTCGTCCTGATCGACCCTACACATCCGACCAACAAGTTGGCGCTTGAGACCAACGACCTCGTCTGGCGCGCCATGCTGGTATCCAGCGCGTTTACGTCGCTGAATCAGCGCTGGCTCTCAACCACCGACGATCAGGAAGAAGAGTTCCATATTCGGATGCTCGAATACATGGTCAAAGCCCTGCGCCCGACGGGCGGGCGGTGAGCAGTGAGCAGTGAGCAGCTAGCAGTGAGCAGTGAGCAGTGAGCAGTGAGCAGTGAGCAGTGAGCAGTGAGCAGT
>CAYMYJ010000022.1:0-92359 GCA_964394615.1 uncultured Bradymonadales bacterium
TCCCAAAAGGACCGCGGCTCCCTGTTTCCTTGCGAACTCAGCGCGCCCGAGGTCGCGGCAGAGTCTGATGTAGTCGTCGATGTGTTTGCTCATACCCGTTAATCATAGTGGGTTTGTCGCATCAATGCATCGAGAATGTCCCAAATTGCCGGTTAAGGCGCCTCTTCGCGACCGTCGGCGTGAATCGCGAATCGTCTTCTTTCGCGAGGATGCACCGGGGATTCACTTGGCCATGGCCAGCCCCCAAATCCGGTATTCTGGTAGTCGCTCATCGCCTGTCGAATTTCCGCGGCGGTGTTCATCACGAAGGGGCCGTGTTGAGCCACAGGTTCACCGATGGGACGCCCTTGAAGAATCAGAATTTCTGCCCTTTTGTCTCCATTTTGAATGACGATCTCCTGCTCGGGGTCCAAGACCGCTCCAAGCCCGCGCTTTAGCGTCGTTCCGCCAAGTTGGAGTGTGTTGCCCTCAAAGAAATACAGCGTCCGCTTCGCTCCTTTGGGAGTCGCTGGAAGCAAGTATTCCGCTTTGGCGTCCATTTCGAGCGTCCACACGGCCACATGAGCGTCGGGCTCCGAGGCCCACGAGTCTGGCGGTGGTGAAAGTGGCGCAAGGTCCGCAAGACCGCCCGCAATCACGGTGGCGACGGTGGTCCTTCCGTGGGCGTCTTGATGTTCTAGGCGCGGGATCTCCTCGGACCAGAGCATCGTGAAGTGTGGGGCCACCATTTTGCTTTTTGAGGGCAGATTCAGCCAGATTTGGAAGAGCTCTGTAGGGTTTTTCCCGTCCTGATTGACCAGGGGAAACATCTCCGCGTGTACGACGCCTTTCCCTGCGGTCATCCACTGAACGTCGCCATGGCCAAACCGCGACGTCGCTCCAAGTGAGTCCGAGTGGTCAATGAAGCCGTTTCGAGCGACCGTGATGGTCTCGAACCCACGATGGGGATGGCCTGGAAAGCCGGGCACGGTCGAGCCGTGATACATGCTCCATCCATCTTTCCCCGAAAAATCGCTCCCGATTTGCCGTCCCGCAAGGCTCGTCACAGGGCCCATGGCTGCGTTTCCTTCTGGGTAATGATCCAAATGGTGAACGCAGAACAAGAAGGGGTCCAGCGTGGGCCATGGCATCGTCGCCAACGAGAACGTTTCTTTGATGGGTAAACTCATGTGCTCTCCTCAGTTGAGAGTTTCGATGATGATAAATCGACCAAAGATTCGAAGTTTAGAAGGCGCCCTTTAATTGACGCAGACGTTGAGGTGACTAGCTTCTGGTAAATACTAAGAAAGCCGTGGATTATATGAATATTGATCGAAAGAAGTGGCTGGAAGCACTCTGGGAGACCTCTGTGGATGGCGTGATCGTCGTCGGAGACCGCGGTCTCATCGTCGAGGCCAATCCCGCTGCTGCTCGCCTTTTTGAATACGAAAAAGGCGAGCTTGAGGGCTGTCCGATTGAGGCCCTTATTCCGCCCGAGTTGCGTGTGATTCATCAATCGCATCGCGCCCATTATGGCAAAAGTCCTCGGCCAAGGGTGATGCGAGGAACGCAGGAGCTCATAGGCATGACGAAACGCGGTCGCGAGATTCCGCTTGAGATTTCGCTAACTCCCGTCGCCCTAGAAATTCCCGTAACCATCGCCCTGATACGCGATGTCTCCTCGCGCCATGCTCACGAGGAGAAGTTGCGCCATATGAGCTTTCATGACGCCCTCACTGGACTGCATAATCGCGCGTTCTTTGAGGAGGAATTGGAACGCCTCGAAGCGGGGCGGCATCGACCCGTGAGCATCCTGATTGCCGACATCGACGGGCTGAAACGCACCAACGATGCACAAGGGCATTTGGCTGGCGACGAATTGATTCGCGCGGCTGGAAATATCTTGAAGAGCTCGGTTCGAGTCGAAGATATTGTCGCACGCTTTGGTGGCGACGAGTTTGTCGTGTTGTTGCCCGGTGTGGGGGCGGAGTTGTTGACGGAGGTGATCCGCAGAATCCGTTCAAACGTGAGCAACGGCGCCTCTTCACGTGGTCTGCGTTTGTCGATCGGTGGTGCGGTCGGTCAGGCTGGAGATCTTTTGAAGGATGTCCTTCGTCGTGCCGATGCGAACATGTATGATGATAAAAGGTCCGGGACGTGAATTCACGACAAATACGGTCATTTGGAGGCGCAGCCTCAAGTCGGCCCTGAATCGTGACGATGAACGTAAAACTGGGAAGTTTTAGCGGCAAATTTTGCTGGGGTGGACAGATGGAACCCCGCAGGATTACGCTGGAATATTCCTGACGCTGTGCATTGGTCTGTCAAAATGAGACTTCCAAATATTCTGATCGAAGACTCGGTTGGCGATCTACTCGGTTACCAAAAGCCGTTGACCCGGCTTGAGGATTTCTTGAGACCTGATTGCGTGACTTCGGCCTCCGAGCTGGTTGCGTTTGCGCATGGAACACCGATCCCTGTGACCTGCCTGGACGTCAACTGCAGGCCCGTCGAGGGTTTGCTGACCGCGCGGCGGTCGGGAGATTTCCGTTTTGTAAGCCTTCGCATCGGCGTCCAGAGCGACGCAGGGGGCTATGATCCAGGCCCGTCGACCGGAGCATTAGCCGACGGCACGGTCCTATGGCGGCTCGACGTTCGAAAAGCGGAAATCCACGTCCAACACAAATCGGGCCAATCCGATGAATTGGTATCGTTCACAACCCACTTCGCAACATGGTTGAACACGGTTCACGTTGATGACCGAATTTTGTTGGACTCGCAGTTGCAGGCCTCGATCGCCACCGGCTCCGACATTCATACGGTCGTGCGAGTCATTCGGCCTGACGGAAGTAGTCGTGTTGTCGAAGCGTTCGGAAGGGCAGTGGTCCATGGGGGGATAACGGTTGAGGTCGTCGGGATGAGCATCGACGTGACCTCCCGTACTGCCTTGGTTCAGGTCCTGGCGGATCAGTCTGCGCGTCTTGGCTTGACGTTGGCAGCATCTGGAATGGGCACCTGGGATTGGGATATAGCGACGGGAGTTGTGATCTGGTCGGAAAGAGTTGCCGAGATTTTCGGCATTGCGCTTGAAGATTTTTCCGGTGGACTTGAGCAATATGAATCCTTCCTGCACCCCGAAGATTTGGAATCGGTGCGTACCACGATTACGGAGTGTTTGGAGGGAACGGCCACGAGTTACGCCGTCTCACACCGAATCGTTCGACCCAGCGGAGAGACGCGTTGGATCGAGGCCAGAGGTTCTTTGATTCGAAGCGAAACTGGGGAGCCGATGAGACTCCTGGGGACGACTTGGGACGTAACGGACAAGCGACAACAGGCTGAACGATTTCACCGGATGGAAGTCGATCTTGAGAGGGCAAGCGACAGATTTAGACTCGCTTCAGAATCTGCTGGCATCGGACTCTGGGAAGTGGATTTAAAAAACCGGGTTCACACGTGGGATGCCCAGATGTGTGCGCTTTTTGCCTATGCGGCGGATCACTATGTTGGACCTGCTGACCCATGGATGAATGCCGTCCATCCTGAAGATCGCGACCAGGCGATCAAAGAATTGCTCCAGTCGATCGAGTTTGGGCATGGCACGTCCAATTTTCGAATCATCCTTCCGGATGGCCAGATTCGACACATGGTCTCGTTTGGACAGGTGATTTCGGACGCTGAAGGTACGCGTTTGGTTGGGCTGTGCATGGATGTCTCTCAGCGCCAAGAGTCTGAGGTACGGGAACGCAATCGAAACAAAGTGTTGGAAGCCTTGGTGTCGTCCTCCCCCGTTCAGGAAGTCCTAGGCGTGTTGGTTGAGGTCCTTGAGGAAGAGGACTCACGGGCAAGAATCGGTTTCATGCTTGTCGATCCAAGCGGACGTTTTTTGGAAAACGCTGCGGCACCATCGATGCCAGATGAGTATTTGGAGGCGGCAGAACACCTTGAGATTTTAGAGGGAAATGGCTCGTGCGGAAGTGCTGCCGCGCTTCGTAGTTCGGTGGTGGTTGAGGATGTTCAAACTCACCCTTATTGGAAGAACTTCCGCGATATCGCCCGACGGGCGAATATTGGAGCTTGCTGGTCGATCCCCATCTTTGGTCCGGGGGATCAACTTTACGGCACTCTGGCGATGTATTTTTCGCAACCAAGAAGACGAGACGAAGGTATCCTTCGCAGGTTGAGCGAGGCGGCTGACTTTGCTGCGCTGGCCATCGAACGCAAGAATGCTGACGTCGCGGCGCGTAACCGAGAGTTACTGCTTCAATCGATGGGAGCGATCGCGGGAGTGGGCGGCTGGGAACTCGATCTTCGTAGTGGCCAGCGTGTCTGGACCGAAGAAATGCATCGAATCCACGACATGCCGCAAGCCACCACGGAATGGACGGTATTGCGGGGGCTTTACGTTGAGGATTCGAAGACCCGGCTCGAAGCGGCTGTCGAACACGCCATTGCGACGGGTGAGCCTTGGTCCCTTGAGCTCGAACTGGATACCGCGGCGGGAATGAACGTTTGGATTCGGTCCGAAGGACGAGCCCAAACCGTCGACGGTGTGGTGGTTCGGCTCTTTGGAGCGGCGCAGGATATCACCGAAATGAAGCGCGCCGAGAGGGAGCGCGAAGCGTTGCAAGAGCAACTCTTGCACGCTCAGAAGATGGAGTCGATTGGACGGCTTGCCGGTGGCGTTGCACACGACTTCAATAATATTGTTTCGGTGATTCTTGGCCATGCTGAGCTTGCGATGGAGACCGCGCCCGACGGCAGCGAGTTGATGGAGGACCTGAACGAAATTCGACTCGCGGCGGAGCGCTCTGCGACGTTGACTCGGCAACTCTTGGCGTTTGCGCGAAAACAACCGATGTCCCCCAGCGTGGTCAACATCAACGACACGATCGCGGGAATGGTCAACATGTTACGCCGGCTGATCGGTGGACGAGTTTCTCTTTCCTGGGTCGCGGATCCTGACCTGGGCCAAGTCTTTGTCGACCCGGCGCAAGTGGACCAAATTCTGGCCAACCTCTGCGTGAACGCTCGCGACGCCATTGAAGATCGCGGCTCCGTTAAAATTGCCACCGCTAACGTCGACGTTGACGAGGACCTCGCCTACGAGTTGGGAGAGTGTGCAGCGGGGCCCTTTATCTGTTTATCGGTCACGGATGATGGCAATGGGATGTCCGACGAGGTGGTCTCAAATATCTTTGAGCCATTCTTTACGACGAAAGGCGTTGGGATGGGGACGGGGCTTGGTTTGGCCACAGTCTACGGGATTGTGAAACAAAATCAGGGTGGAATTCGCGTAGAGAGCGAATTGGGCGTGGGTACACGATTCGAGATCTACCTTCCACGGGATGTTCATTCGTCGGTGGTTGAAGATCTGGATATGGCGGAACGGTCCCGTCCTCGTCTTTTTTCCACGATACTCTTGGTGGATGACGAGCCGATGTTGTTGAAGGTGGCAGGCCGGATGCTCGAGGGGCTGGGCCACGAAGTCCTCGCGGCCTTAGGGCCGGAAGAAGCGATTCGAATCGCTTCCGAAGTCGGTCATATCGATGTGCTGCTGACGGACGTTATTATGCCAAAGATGAATGGAAAGGAGCTGTCGGAGGCGTTGTTATTGGAACATCCCGAAATGACTGTCGTTTTCATGTCTGGATACACCGCAGAAGTGCTCGCGGAGGAAGGCGTTTTTGATGACGCCTATTTTCTCCAGAAACCGTTTTCGCTCAATGAACTCAACGAAATCGTGATTGAAGCATTGAATATCGCGTAAAATATCTTCGAACCCGGTTCGGTTTCGGCTCATCCTCGTTACCTATGCATAAAGACAATATTAGAGCCCTGGGGCAACGGTCCGAGCGCATCCAAGCATCGAGTCAATGGAAAGACGGCAAGTTCCGCAACCCATCGGGCGCCAGCGTGATGATCGATTCCGGCGACATGTTGCCGGTGGCCCTGGAGTTCCTGAAAGGGGGCAAGACGCGTTCTCCACGCGTGGGTTTGCCATCGCTTGACCCGAGGCCACAGTGGCAGGCTCCCGTGGATTCTGGGCTGCGTGTGACGTGGTTGGGACATTCCACGATCTTGATTGAAATCGATGGAGCGCGGATTTTGACGGATCCTGTTTGGGTGAAGCGAGTTTCCCCGATTGGTTTTGCAGGCCCCAAAAGGTTCCAGCCCGTGCCAGTCGATTTGGATGCGCTGCCGCCCATTGATGCCGTGATTATTTCTCACGATCATTACGACCATCTGGACCGACGCACGGTGGAGCATCTTGCCGCGAAAGGTGTTCCGATCGTCACTACTTTGGGCGTAGGAAAACATTTTCAGAAATGGGGAATTCCGCTCGAACAGTTCACCGAACTTGATTGGTGGGAGTCGACAGAAATCGCGGGAATCAAGTTCACAGCTACGCCGACGCAACACTTTTCTGGACGGGGCGTATTGGACCGGGATTCGACCCTATGGGCCTCGTACGTAATCGAGGGTCCAAATCACCGTTTCTATTTTGGGGCCGACTCTGGACTGACTCCGCAATTCGCCGAAATTGCTAACCGTTTTGGACGATTTGATGTGGTGGCCTTGGAAATCGGGGCATTTCATCCCTCTTGGGCCGCCATTCACATGGGACCAGACAACGCCTGGAAGGCATTCGAGATGCTAGGTGGCGACCTCTTTCTTCCCATTCATTGGGGCACTTTCGACTTGGCCGTACACGCCTGGGACACACCGCCAGAACGTGTCTTTGAGATCGCAAACGATCGTCCGCTGGTGATGCCCAGGCTGGGGCAAGTGTTCGAACCGTCTCGGTGGCAGGGTAACGAGGCTTGGTGGCGCGAAGCCAAGGTGTAATCGCGTCTCAGGGGTTGTGATGGGGCCGTGAGCCTTATGGCTCGCTTGTGATTGGTCCGTGAGCCTTATGGCTCGCAGGTGTTTGGTCCGCGAGCCCTATGGCTCGCCTGTGTTTGGTCCGCGAGCCCTATGGCTCGCAGGTGTTTGATTAATCGCATGAATCGCATGCAGGACATAGGGCCTGCGCACCAAGCGCAGAAATCGCAAATAGGCCGAAACGGTTCCCGGTTTTTTTTGCACCGACTAATCGACGAACCGAATCAACGGCGGATCCATTTCCTTGGGCGCTTCAAATCCGAGCAACATCAGAGCGGTGGGCGCGATATCGCTCAGCCTGCGAACAGGCAGGTCGGTAAGTGCAAGCGAGCCCTGAATGGTCGGCGCATAAACCCATAAGGGCACCATATTCAGCGTGTGTGCGGTCATGGGGATTTTTCGACCCTGAGAATCGAGGTTGAACGCGCCGGTCTTGGCATTGATCTCGTACATCTGGTCGGCGTTCCCATGGTCCGCGGTGATGATCAGCGCTCCATTCATCTTGTCGACCGCTTTGATAAGACGCGCCAGACTCAAGTCCGTGGCCTCAACCGCGATGATGGCGGCGTCCAGATTGCCCGTATGCCCCACCATATCGCCGTTGGGGTAATTGATTCGTGCAAATCGAATTTCGGGGTCTTCTTGAAGGGCCGCGATGGTTGCGTCGGTGATCTCGGCAGCCTTCATCCAAGGCCGGGTGTCGAAGATCACGCGGTCGGATGGGACTTCGATGTATTTTTCCAGACTCTCAGAAAATGGGTCCGTTCGGTTTCCGTTCCAAAAATAAGTCACATGACCGTATTTTTGAGTCTCGCTCACGGCGAGCTGTTTCACGCCTTGGTTGGCGAGCAATTCTCCCATTGTGCCGGAGATCTTGGACGGGCCGACTAGGAAATGATGAGGCACACCGAGGTCACCGTCGTATTGCATCATGCCGGTGAAAAACACATCAGGGCGACGAATCCGGTCGAATGCCGTGAAATCATCGGCATCAAACGCGTGCGAAAGTTCGATGGCTCGGTCGCCGCGGAAATTAAAGAGCAACACCGCGTCGCCGTCTTCGATCTTGCCGATGGGTTTGTCGTTTTCGGCGATCACAAAGGGCGGCAAAAACTGGTCGTTCAGGTCTGGGTCTGCCTCACGTGCGGCAGTGATGGCAGCCGTGGCCGAAGCCCATTTGGGCCCGTCACCCAGCACATGCACGTGCCATCCGAGTTCCACCATCGACCAGTCAGCCTCATAACGATCCATCGTCACCAGCATTCGACCGCCGCCCGACGCGATCCGATAGTCTCGCCCGTCGGTCGAAAGCGCCTTCAGCAGCTTTTCAATGCGATCGATGTAGATGAGCGCGCTCTGCCCACTGACATCCCGGCCGTCGAGCAGCACGTGCAGCCTGACGCGCTTCACGTTCTTTTTGGCGGCGTCGTTCAACAAGGCTTCGACATGATCGATGTGGGAGTGGACGTTGCCGTCAGACAGAAGCCCGATCAGGTGCATCGTCGAATCACGGCTTTCGACCTGATCGACCATCGCGTTCCAGGTCTTGCTGGACTCGTCTTCAGGGTTGAAGAGTGCGCCACTTCGGATGGCAATATCGACCCGTTTGGCGCCCTGATCGTAGATTTTACCCGCTCCCAGCGCGTTATGGCCGACCTCGGAATTGCCCATGTCGCTGTCCGAGGGCATGCCCACGTGCGTGCCGTGCGCAAACAAAGTCGTCTTGAGCGCGACCGTATCGAGCCAGTCCATGGTAGGGGTGCGAGCCAGAAACACTGCGTCGCCTTCATCGTGGCGTCCAATGCCGACTCCGTCGAGCACGACGACGAGGACAGGACCAGTGGGTACTTTATGCGAGTGTTTTTTCATGGTGTTTTTCTACGTGTGGAAAATGCGCTCGCAAGATATCAAAATTGCGCAGAAAGTGAACCGTCCGTTGCCTGTTCTTAGTTTTGGAGGCGCTCTATGAGTGCTCGAGTATCGCTGAAATCCGTGAGTCGAAAATTCGGCCAAACTACCGTGCTTAAAGGCGTTGACCTTGAAGTCGAAGCTGGCGAACTGGTGGCGTTGATCGGTCCGAATGGTGGTGGAAAAAGCACACTTTTGATGATGATGGCGGGTCTTCTGAGTCCAACATCGGGTACGGTCACAGTTTGTGGCTTGCCGGCACAGCGCTTGGCGTTGGAATCAGCGGGCAAGGTCGGATTGGTGCTGGCGCGTCCGGGGCTCTATCCCTTGCTCACCGGCTGGGAAAATCTGAATTATTTTGGCGGTCTTTTTGGTTTGAGCGAGGAAGACGTGGCAAAAAAGGCCAATGCTCATCTGGAGTCAGTCGATTTGCTCAAACACATGGGAAAACGCGTGGACGGTTGGTCGACCGGTATGCAGCAAAAGCTGTCGTTGGTCCGGGCGTTATTGCTTGAGCCCGAAGTCCTGCTCTTTGACGAACCCGCCGCGAACTTGGACCCATTGGCGGCCAGGACCATGTACCAGGAGCTGCGAACCCGTGCCGATGATGGTTTAGCGTGTGTATTGGTGACCCATGACCTTGAGGCCGCCGAGAATTTCTGCGACCGAATTTTTCTGATTCAAGGCGGCATAAAGGCTGAACTGAAGGGTGAGGGCAAGCCAGACCAAGACTCGTCGAGACTTCTCGATGCGTGGAAAAAGGGCGTGGCATGAAACGAATCGTACTGGTCGCAAAAACCGAGGCGCTGGAACACCGTCGTCAGCCTTCGATGATCCTTGTTTTAGTCGCTAATTATTTGCTCTGGAACACGGCATTTGTCGTCTTGATGTGGTTCCTGAACTCCACTCGGGATAATCCGCAGATGATGAGCATGTTGGACAAACAAGTGTTCGAAATGGGTATTTGCAGTGGCGAATCGGCGTTAAACGCTTTCGTAACGCTCGCATGCTCGACTTTTGGTGCGGTGATGTTCACCACGATGCCCTTATTTGTCGCGATATTTTCTGGGTATTCGGTTTTGAACGACCGGATTAATGGAACGATGCCCTTTTTGATGTTGGCGCCCTTATCCCGATATCAACTCCTCCTAGGCAAAGTGTTGGGGGCGATGGCGATCCCGTTTCTGATGCATTTAGTTTTTGTGGGCTTCACGACCTTTGCGGTTCGCGGCCTCGAGGTTATGGCGCCTTTTTCGGCCTTATTGGGAGGTTCTTCGGCGTGGTGGGTGGCTTTCCTATTTGGGACGTTAGCCGCTTCGTTTTTTGTGGGAAGCTTGGGAACCGTGATTTCTGGTTTGTCCAAAGATGTGCGCACATCGATGCAATTTACGTCGTTTGCGATTGGCATTCTGAGCCTCGCCTTTGGACATCTTCTCTTTGACCAGATCAAAGGCGGTGTAGGCGTTCAGGTCATGGTGGCTCTTGGCGGATTCCTAGGTGGACTCTTGATCTTGCTGGTTGGCAGCAAGGTCATCTCTCGCGATATTACCTGAACGATTTTTTTGAAAGGAGAAGACATGAGCAGCTTTTTGAACCAACTCAAGACCATGACCGTGGTTGTGGCCGACACTGGCGATATCGATTCGATCGAAGCCTTTACGCCTCGTGATGCGACCACCAACCCGTCGTTGATTCAGGCTGCAGCGGGCATGTCTGAGTACGCCGACGTCGTATCGTCGGCGATCGCGCAGGCTCGCGAAGAAGCGGGTAACGGGGCTGACGCCAAGGCAATCGTCGAGATTGCCATCGACCGGCTCGCGGTCGAGTTTGGAAGCCGCATTCTGGAAATCATTCCTGGTCGGGTTTCGACCGAAGTCGACGCGCGCCTGTCATTTGATACGGACGCCACGATCGCCAAGGCCCATCAGATCATTGGGCTTTATGCCGCAAAAGGCATCGGCAAGGACCGCATCCTGATCAAGATTGCTTCGACTTGGGAAGGCATCAAGGCCGCCGAGGTTCTTGAGAAAGAAGGCATTCACTGCAATTTGACGCTGCTTTTCGGACTTCATCAGGCCATCGCGTGCGCCGAGGCTGGCGCCACGCTGATTTCACCTTTTGTGGGTCGAATTCTGGATTGGTATAAAAAGGAAACGGGCAAGGAATCCTATCCTGCTGACGAAGATCCAGGCGTGGTGTCGGTGACCCAGATTTATAATTATTATAAAAAATTCGGGTACAAGACCGAGGTTATGGGCGCGAGTTTCCGCAACATGGGCGAAATCACGGAGCTCGCCGGTTGTGATCTGCTGACCATCGCTCCGAGCCTCTTGAAAGAGCTTCAGGAAACCTCGGGAACCCTGCCACGTAAGCTCGATCCGAGTCTGGCGAAGGCGATGGACATCAAGAAAATCGACATGTCGAAATCGGTTTTTGAATCGATGCATGCAGATAACAAGATGGCCCATGAGAAGCTGGCCGAGGGCATCGCGAAATTTTCTGAGGCCCAGGTCGCGCTTGAGACCTTGCTGGCGGCGCGACTTTGATGGAAGCGGCTCAAGAGGTCTTGCAACAATTGGAGAAAAACCGACCAGAATGGGTTCGTAATGAAGTCAAGCTGGTGTCCGTTGCTGCGGTATCAGGCTCGATTTTTGGGCTGGTCTCGCTTTCTTCAAAGCTAAAAGAAGATGGTGACCCCGGCTTGCTCGCCTTTGCCATGGCCCACGCTTTGTCGAGTGATTTCGCTGCGCGCATCATGCGTGGCTCAGCGGCATGGATTGAGCCCGTGGCAGACAAGTTGGATGATTGGCCTGAGTGGATGGGAGCCGCGCTCGCACTGCCATTGGGGGCGGTCGGAGTTGGCGCTTCGGTTGTTGGCACAACGGCCGAGATTGGGGAATTCGAACGTGATTCCATTCGAAAGGCCGTGGCCTGGGTGCATTCGGCCGGGTTCGATGCGCGCGCCGGAATTCGATTCTTCGAGGAGGGTTTTACCGCGTTCCGAGATCATGTTGAAGCTAAGCCGACATGGAAGATTAAGGCGCTTCGCGCTGCGTTAAAGCCGTCTGAATTGGTCTTGGAGCGGATACGAAAGGGGCCCAAAGCCTTTTTGACTAACGCCGAACGAGCGGAATTTGTCGAAGAAATCTGCGTCGAGTTAGGCATTTAGCGTCGTTGGCTTGCGCATTCTGCTGCTCGTCAGCGACAATGGTTGCGATTGATACGCCGGGCGTGGTCCGGCATTGATTCAGGGCGCGCCGGTGCGTACAACTCGAATCTATTCGGAAATTGGAGGTCATTCATGGGTGAAAAAAGTCATTGGTCACAGGCTGTTGCGCTCGTTTCACGCACGATGCCCTTCATTGGGGTGAACTCGCTGGTCTACGGTGCGTTTTTTATGGCCAGCCTGATTTGGTTTGGAATCTGGGGCGGACTGGCGTTTTTGTTCGGCAAGTTAGGCGTCGGGATTCTGTCGACCGTATGTGTTTTGATTGGGTTTGGTGCGGGCGCTGGCATCGTTAAATATGCGCAGCGTTACATCCTCTACATGGTCAAAGGCGCGCATATCGCGGCGATGACAGAGCTTATCAAAAACGGCGAGCTGCCAGGCGGCATGACTCAGTACGAGTACGGCAAACAGACGATTGAAAAACATTTTAAAGATGTCTCTATTTTGTACGGCGTCGACATGATGGTGAACGCCTCTCTGCGAGCGTTACAGCGCAAAGTCTTGCGTCTGTCGAGCTGGCTTCCCTTGCCTGAGAGCGCCCGGGACGCGATTCGTGCGATCACAGAAATACTCAATCGAGCCTTGAGCTATGTCGACGAATCGATCCTGTCGTATGCGATTTATCGGGGGGAGGATAATATTTGGAATAGCGCGAGGCACGGCATTATTTTGTACGCCCAGTCGTATAAACCGATTCTAATTACGGCTGCCAAGGTCTGGCTTTTGAGCAAAGTTGTCGGTTTTATTTTGTTCATCGGATTCATGATTCCAGCCGGGCTGGTGCTCGTTTTTGTAAAAACCGTGCCCTTCCAAATTATCGCCGTTGTTCTTGCCCTTGTGGCCGCGTGGGCCGTCAAGGCCGCCTTGTTCGAGCCCTTCGCGCTCGCCTACAATTTGGTCACTTTTCATCATTCGATTGTGGGCCAAGTGCCTGACCCGGAATGGGACGAACGACTTGGAGCGGTGTCGAATAAATACCGTGAGTTGGTGGGCAAAGCTCAAGAGGCAGGTCAGCGGCCCTTCACGCCCGCACCTGCGCCATTTGCGGGATAGTGGTTACGCCTGCCATCCAGACCTATTGAGATGTAACTTTCTTTTAGTGATGCGGGCTCGTCCGCGTTGGTCGAATCTCGGAGTCGTGCGCGGCTCCTGAACGATTGTAGGAAGCGGCATGGTTAAGATACCCAAATCCATCAAACTTCCCTGGCCAAGCGCACCACGCATGGACGCTCACGATGGCGTCATCGTGGCTGCTGGCGACCTTGGGGCGGTCGTGCGTATCAACGCTGCGACCTGGAAGGCTGAGCTCTGGAGCAGTGCGCTCGGGTTTGTCACCGCTGTCGCGATCTCGCCTGATGGCACGCGCGTCGCGCTTGGTATTGCGGCGTCGGACGGAGGCGCGATCGAGGTCCGTGAGGTGGAGACTGGCGCCGTGCTGCAGACTTTTCCGGTGTCGGGCTCAGCTGCTTCCGCCGGAGGCAATGGCAATCCAAATCGCCTGCGTTGGTCGCCGAATGGCACGCAGCTGGTCGCGGTCATCTCGATATCGGCGAGTGGTCTCGACGAAGAACATATCGCCCTCATAGACCTGACGACGCTTCAGGTGAATCGGTTCTTTCTGGGCGCCGCAGTCTCGATTGTCGTCGACTTCATCGAGGATTCGCGCCTCCTCGTCTACGTGGATCGCATCGACCTCGCGGTGCTCCAGCTTGATACTGCGTCTGGCACGAACACGCTTCTCGCAACGCCAAGTTGTTCGCGGCCTCGGTCTTTGTCGCGAGTGGGGGCGGATCGCTTTCTTTTGGTCTCAGCGAATGAGAAGTGGAGGCTTGTTGACGCTCAAGGAGCGACGGTCTCCGAAGGACAAGCCTGTGACGCCGCGACGGCCTGTTCGGGCGACGTGGTCGCGTCGGTCTACGGCACGAAGGTGACGATCACGGACCTGAGCACGGGGGCGACGACCAATCTCAAGGCCAAAAAACGCGTGGACGGAATGGCGTTTGGGCTTGGTCGCCTGCTGCTGGGCGAGGCAGATCAGCTTGAGGTTGTCGAGCTTCCGATGGGCTGATGTCGGCCCGATGAATCGGACGTGCTCGAGGTCGTCGGCAAGTTTTCGGTAGATCCCAGTTGGCGGATAAGGCGGTCGTCGGCCTTGGTTTGATCGACAACCCTCCGCATTTGACTCCCTTGGTAAATGGCGTACTCTGCAAACTAGACCGGTCGGTCTAGTTTTTAATCGAGCAATTATGGAGGCCATAATGCGAATTGCGAAAGATAATGTGAAAGTCAGAATGGAAATTCCCGGTGCTGTGATCCGCCAACAAACAGAATTCGGGGACGTAACAGGGTATGGGAAGATCAGCGGCGAGTGCTTTACGCTCTCTGCGGGCGTTGACACCACGCCACTATTTCAGGGGCTGGAGGGTAATCTTTGCCAATGCCCACACTGGGGATTTGTCTTGCGTGGTCAGATTACAACGACCGACGCAGAAGGTGTCAAAGAGACGGTAAAAGCCAACGACCTTTTTTACTGGCCGCCTGGACATAACGTCATGGTTGACGCTGATGCCGAGATCGTTATGTTCAGCCCCCAGCATGAGCACAGCCATGTCATCAACCACATGATCCGAAAGGTCAGTTAGTGGCTAGTCAGAAGTTATGACGCATCCAACCAAACAGCGCCTGCTCGAAGCAGGACTCATCATGCTTTTGCGCCAAGGTTATAACGACCTTGGAGTGCAGGCGCTGCTCTCAGCCACATCCATTCCGAAAGGTTCGTTTTATCATCACTTCAAGGACAAAGAGGACTTTGCCCTCGCGGTTATTGACCAGTACATGCAGCAGGTGCATGCAGGGCTTGACCAGTGTCTTGGTGACGAGGAGCGTCCACCGCTCGAACGCGTGCGTCACTTCTTTGAGCTGACACAAGAGTCCTATCGGGAAGAAGGTTATATGGGTTGCCTCTTGGGTGGCCTGGGACAAGAGCTGTCTGGTGTGAGCGAGGTTTTTCGGCTCAAAATAAAGTGGTGCTTCTCAGAGATTGCTGGACGTATTGCATTGTGTCTGGAAGATGCGCGGACTCGTGGTGATATACCTGTCGAATCCGACCCGGCTGGCTTGGCGAGCCTGCTCGTTGATTGTTGGGAAGGCGCGGCATTACGTAGTCGGTTGCAAGGAGATGCAGCGCCGTTGACTGCGATGCTCGACTTTTACTTCATGTCAGCCGGCCGCTGATTTCTGATTTTCGATTTAGGCGTCGGAAATGCAGCGAATCGCAACGCGAACAAGATGCCTTCGCACGCGAAATGCCTATCAATTGAACATCCTCTGTACATCGGTGTTTTGCACGACTCTGGGCACACGTGAGGTTCAAGCACCAACTCGGCCCTAATTTGCTGGTTTTGGCGCCTACACGAAGCGCTGGCATCAGCCTTGCTTTGAATATCAGGGGTTATCAGCCGTCTTGGTGTGCCTGGAGGTCGGAGGTGTACAAATTACTGATTATTCTGAGCCTATTTTGTTTGATGGCGCCAACGGCTGCATTTGCCTTCACGCCCGATGATGTCGAAATTGCGGAAGACGTGGCGGCGGGCGAGGGAGCCAATGATTGGCTGGAGCTGGACGTAGACCTTGGTTTGACCGGAATGGCGGAGACGTTTCCGTCAGAAAATACGGTCTCGGTTCCGAGCTTTGGTGCGGGTGAGTTGGCGGGTGTCCTTAGTCTTCGACTCACAGATTGGGGCGGTGAGCCGTGCACATTTTATTGTGGGCCGCTTTGGGCGAACCGTTGGGGCGCTCGGCTCGACGTAAATGCACGAGGGGTGGCCGTGACCGATTCGGCGTCCGTTGCCGAATCAAGTGGGACGGCTGATCTGCATATCGAAGAGTCGGCCGAGGTTGCGCTGTGGTTTGTGAGTGTCGGTCAGTCGTTTTCCTACCAACAAGATGCGACGTTTTATCAGACTTTTTGGAGGCCATATGCCAACAGCATGAGCGTGGGCCTGATGGGAGGTGGGGCGATACTTTCAGGCGGGGACGAAACCGGACAGGCTGAGGTCGGTTCGCTGCACATGCATTGGCGACGTGTGATCGGCACCAACGACGAAACGGCCGACGAATTGCGATTTGATATTGCACTGGTCGATGGGACGGCTCCTCCCGGAACGACGTGGTACGAACGCATTGGACTGGGTTTGGTCACCGTTGACCTCTACGGGGTGCCGCTCACGCAGCACGGCCAAACCGAGATTACCGAAGAGGCGATGAACCTCGTTTTTGATTTTGGTCATGTGGAAGGTCTCCGATTTTGGGACGCTCCATGGAAGCTGGACGCGACGCTTGGAATTGCAGGGATGTCTCCGATTGCCGAGGTCCGACGGACCACCACAACTGACCCTTCCGGCACTATGGGAGTGGACTATCAGGGAGGCCCGTTTGTGATCGCGCCGCATCTTTGGTTTGCGGCCCATCATGTGGGTGAAAACGAGTATCGGTCGATGCCGTCAGTGATTTTTGAGTCCATTCCAGACGATGCGGATTTTGGGATTGGGGTCGGTTCATTCCAACGCTTGGATGGGTCGGCCTTTGCCGTGGATGTTGGCGCGCAGGTGGCGGCCTATGCTCGGGTGCCGTTGACTCCTGATTGGCGCCTACGTACCGAGGTTCTAGCGATTACGGCAACCCGCAGTCTGGTCAGCGAGCTCGCCGTTCCCCTACCGCTTCAAGCGAATCAGGCGTTCTTTATGGGGCGAGCGGAGGTCGGCCTTGATTGGGCGATTGCGGAGTCGTGGTCGTTGTCGGCGAACACGTGGGTGGAACATTCAGATCGTGAGACGACGGCTCTGGTAGACCCCGGCCCAACCTCACGGGTTGGCGTGCGAGCCGGCCTCTATTTTTCGTATTAAGACGCTCCGCAAAACCTATGGCGAATATCGATGATAGGCGGGCGTCCTCTCGCGTTTTTGCTTGCGCACTTCCCTGACATTCGATGAAGTCAAACGATGTCCATCGAAGCGTTAATTTTTGTCATAGTTGTCCTAGGCTTGTCTCTGCTTGTGTGGCGGAAATTTTCCGGGCGTTCTGGTCTGCCAGCCATCGAAATTTCGCCCGATTCACCCATCGCGTTTGGCTACAAGATTTCGTGGTTGGTCGTGCAGGGATTTACCACCGAAGAAGTGGCGAAAATCCTTGCAGAGTCGGACTCTCGCTACGCCAATACGGATTTTGTTCCCTGCAACTGGGCATCAGGAATGGCGAGGATTCACGCGACTTTTCTGAATCGCGAAGTGTTTATTTCGCCGCCACTACAAGGATGGGTTTTTGTCGTTAATTGGCAGCCCAACGACGAAACCGAACCG
Organism: uncultured Bradymonadales bacterium; assembly: GCA_964394615.1. Classification (GTDB taxonomy): domain Bacteria; phylum Myxococcota_A; class Bradymonadia; order Bradymonadales; family Bradymonadaceae; genus JBFFMO01. The sequence goes on from CAYMYJ010000022.1 coordinate 17,359, forward strand.
GACTTAAATGGGGTTTTGGAGGCGTTGAGCGCAAAGGGCAGGGCGGGCTTTTTTGCCAATCACCGCGTGGCTTCTTATGCCTCTTGGGCGCTGGCCGAAAACGGTAAGTTATTTCGCCATTTAAGCGAGGCGGATTTTGTGACTTACGCCGACGTAGGGCCTGTTTCCGAGTTCGAACGTGCTGATATGATAACGTCGATGGAGTTGGCCGGGGCCGAAATATCCGAAGCTGACGAGGACGAGTACTACGACCGTTTGCCTGACGAATCGGACGTGATTGAGGTCGCGGGGAAATTTTCGTTGGACCCCACCCAATTGGAGGGCGCGACCCTCGGTCTTGGTTTACTTGGTCGTCCTCGCTAGGCACCTGCCGTGGATTCCCCATCTCGATTCAGGGGGATCGATAAGGTGTACCCGTCGTCTAATGTACGGATAACGTCGGATAGGCCCAGAGTTCGCAAACGCGACAATGTCGCATAAACTCGGTTCGCAGCCTGTTCGGGGCCCGCCACTTCGCCGGGCCAACCTGCGTCAAAAAGCTGATAGACGTCGGCGGGCACGCCGTCATCGTATGCCGTCGCGAGTCGAACCAGTACCCGACGCATGGCGCCTCGGCGGGCAAGATCATAGGCCACCCCGTTCACCGTCAGAACGTGTTGGGAAAGAGTGAATTTCCTGAATTTCACCAAGGTCGAAAAAACAGGCAACCGATGTGCATTCGTTGGGAGCTCAGGGAGTTGCGAACCCAATAAAATGCTCTCAACCAACTCAACGATCCGTGTGTCGTCTTGCGAAACGATGGCCGAGCGTGCTCGATCTAGGAACTCATTCGCTTTAGTGATGTCCGGCAAGGCGGCCAGCGCGGATACGCCTAGTGGTTCACTTCCGAGACTAGGGTGTTCAATGTCACCGCCACGTGCTCGAAACGCCCAGGTTCGAGCCTTCTCTTGGTCGCCGCGCTCCAGCCAAACCAAAGCTAGCGAATTTGACGCGATTCGGTCGGACTGCACGCGCCCAATTTTCCGATTAATCTCCAACGCCTGCATAAGGTCATCTTCGGCGGCGATTAGGTCGCCCAAAACAAGGTGCGCCGCACCACGATTTGTTAAACAAATACATAATAGTCGGGCATTCATTTGGTCTGTGTCTAAAATGCATTCATCGATCAAGTCGATGGCTCTTTCGACAGCTCCCATAGCGAGTTTCATCCCTGCCACATTGACACTGATAGCGGTTAGGGGAAGACCGAAAGAACGTGCATGTACTAACGCTTTGGTGGTCTCGGAATCGGCACGTTCGACATCACCGACTCGCATGGCTGCGTGGCCAAGAACAAGATGCACGAGTGCGACGCTATGGTGGTCTTCCGCATTTTCAAAGAGCTCCATGGCCCGCTTTGCGGCCTTTTCGGCGTTTTCTATGTCTCGTAGTGCGCCATAGATATTGATCATCTCCCCGTAGGACCTCGCCAGAAGATCGGGCCAATCTTCCAGGCCCGAAACCACTGAATTCAGATCTTCGATAGCTTGGGAAAGGTGACCTGCATCACGAAAGAAGCCTCCTCGAACAAACCAGAAGGCTCGTTTGAGATCGTCGTCATCGACCCACTTCAGAACGGAATTAATATCCGAAATCACTCGCGAACGGGACATGCGGCCCGTTTGCATCGCGATAGCCCATAACAAAGTTGCACGCTGGTATATGGTCGATTTAGGCCGTGAGTATCGCCTGCGCACGGCACTCAATTCAGTGGAACATGTGGCGGGCTTAAGGGGCATCTGAGTAAACATGGCGCGATTGCTCAGGTTGGCCATGATGAAATGGGCCGCATGCTTTTTTTGAGCACGTTCTGCAGCTGCAGAACCCGCGCGTTTTGCAAAGGTGCGAATCGAGTCCAACAATCGAAATGAAGTGCCAATACGCTGCACCAGGCTTCGACTTACTAATGTTTCCAAGATATTAACAGCGGCTTTTTCGCCCGACATTTCCGGAGCGACCGCTTCTGCCGCATCGAGAGAAAACTCCGCGGCGAATGCCGTCAGCGATATCAGAACGTCTCTCGATCGTTCGTCTAACGCGTCCCACGAGGCCTGAATCACGGATTCAAGAGACGGCTTCTGATGCTGAATATCGCGTAACCAATCAAAGCGACGGTCCAGTCGCGTCGCCATTTGTTGAGCCGTCATGACGGAGGTCCGACTCGCCGCCAATTCAATCGCAAGGGGTAGGCCGTCTAGAGCCACGACCAGTTCGTCGAGTTCAGCGTTGGCATCATTCACCTTGGCGATCTGCATGAACAACGCACGTGAAATGTCGATAGATAATGGCCCCAGATTCAGCACGACTTCATGTTCATAGCCAATCGGTTGTCGTGAGGTAATTAACACTTTTGCGCCACTGCGAATCCACCACGAAGTCCAAGCGCAAACCGTATCAACCGCGTGCTCGCCTGCATCAAATACCACGGTCCTTATTGAGGAGGACAAGGGTTCGTCCAAATTGACCGTGACTCCGACCAACTCTTCGATCGTGTCGGCGATGTCGTCGAGCGAGCCTCGAACGTCGATCCAGGCGTGCGGGGTATCGCCTAAGACATGAGAGACGAGGGTGGACTTTCCCACGCCTGGCGGGCCCACGACAGTGACTGCCACGTGTTCTGCCAACAGTTGCTGCAGTGCGAGCATTTCGTCGTTCGCCTAAGACATGAGAGACGAGGGTGGACTTTCCCACGCCTGGCGGGCCCACGACAGTGACTGCCACGTGTTCTGCCAACAGTTGCTGCAGTGCGAGCATTTCGTCGTTTCTACCCAAAAAGTGGGTTTCTGTAGGTTCCCTGTCAGACATTATAAGGTCGCCGATATTGACTCGGATTTGGTGTTGGAGCGATGGTGTCACGCAAGTAAGGACCTGGAAAGTAATGACCCATTCACATGTCGCACGCATAATTTAGGAAGCAAGATATGAAGACATACTTGATGATGATTTTGGTGGCCATTGTCGGCGCCAGCTGCAGTGATGATTCTGGTAAATCCTCAACGACTCAGAATAATAATACCGGCGAGAATAATCAGGTGTTTGTGTCGACCACGGAATGTCAGACGCGTTGTGGAACCGTGGCTTCAAAGTGTGGTGCTCCAAGTGAACAAGGCGCGGCCGCGTGTTCAGATATCTGCTCCAAAGGCGTAACCCAAACTAATCTCTTATGTATGGAAGGCATGTCATGCGACACGCTTACGGCCGTATTTGTGGACCCGGACGGCACTAGCGTGTGCGGAATTGGGGGCGGCACGACCAACACGGACGACTGTGCAGGTTACCCAAAATGTGAGGGCAATTCGATTTCTACGTGTGTGGTCTCGGGGACGGGGACCTCGATCGAGTCGCAATCATGCGGCGCGATGGCAACGTGCAGCGCTGGTAAATGCGAGGCAGACGCTTGCATCGAAACGAATGCAACCGGGTGTAACGCACAAAATAGCCCCAGCGGATGCTGCGACGACAATGCAGCATGCACCGGTAACGCAAACCAGCAGGGGGAAACGATTTGCTGCATTTCAAACGGAAGTGCGTGCCAAAGTTCCGAAGATTGTTGTGGTGCGGATAACCCGACGCTGCCAACGCTTTGTACCGATGGAACATGTCAGCTGGCGCTCTAGTCCGGTCTATCCACGTTGCAGATGGGGACATTACAGTCTTGAAGACTTAGGTAATCCCCCGGACCACGATGAGTTTCCCGGTTTACGCGCAGCTATTTGACGGAACATTGTTGGTTTTTGGGGCGGCGGCGAGGGCGTGCAACTGGCGAGCGAGGTGAGGACAACGAAGCGTGATTTCATGTCGTCGGTTCGTCAGTAGTCTTCGAGACTTACATAATCGCCGCTAACCTTGATGAGCTGTCCACCATACGAAAATCCAAGGGCGAAGTCGCTTTCGCCCCCCACCATGTGTGAACCGCTAGATGTCCAGATTAGGACCGGCAAGGGCCGTCCTTCCAGTTCTGCGTCACCGTCGGGCGACAGCCGTCCCAACACCCAGAGCCCGGTCATGGAAAGCTCTTCAATCACTTTTCCGTCATCGATCGAGACGAGGCGTCGCAAAAATTCGTACGGTTTGTGCTGGGGTATCGCACACGCAAATTTGTCCCCATTTGGGGAAAACGCGCAGGACTGAACGGAATCGAACTTCGTGGTTATGCCTTGGCGGTCGGTGCGAAAGAAGCGGGCCGGACCGGTTTTTTTGTCGACTAAAGTTGAAGAATCAAAAAAGCCGATCGACCTGCCATTTTCGCTTAAATGCCCCGTGCCAGGCTCGGTGTGGACGACCTTTTCCGTTGCCAAATCCCACCAAAACGTCGACTTCCTGCCCACAACAATGATCGTATTTTTGTCGACTAAAGCCGCATCCAGAATATCGGTATTTGGAAAGCTAACTATTTTGGCTTCTCGGTCAGGATGCCAAATCATAATGCGGTGCCCCGCCGCGAATTCGGACTCCACCGGATTCCAAGAACGCGACATCAACACTAAGCCGCCGTCCGCCGTGGCGTGGCCGCCGCCCACAGCGAATTCGAAGGGGATATCTGCGCGAACACCTTTGCCCGTAGCGAAGCTCCATCGTTTGACCAAACCGTCGCCGGACGCGAGCCAGATCGCATCTTCATTCTCAATCGATGCGGACCAAATGATGTTTCCGTGCCGCGTCGACATTGATCGATACTCATTTTCGTCGGGCCGCACGGCCGGAAAGATGAAGGAATCCGAACCCATAACCGTTCCTGGGGTGAAGGCAGTAGCGATGAGCTCGTCGTCGATGACTCGGTAGTTCCCGGGTTTTGAATTGGTAAGCCAGCCGTTGTACCGGTCGGCGATCGGTGGCAATTCGCCTGTGACCTTCCATTCTTTTTGTTGGGGAAAAACTTGGCGAACTTTGGTTTCGTCGTCGTTTACCTCGACGACGATTCGATCTTGGTATCGCGGGCGTCCTGCGGCTTTGAACCATTTGCGTGAGATGGCATCAAAGATCGTGGTTTTTGGGTCGCCGCTTTTGCTGATAAAAGTGCCGTTGACCCAGAAACTACCACCATCCTCGAATTGTGCCTGTTCGGAGCCGGTTCGTACTCCATCACGAAAAAATGCAATCTGACCAGATTTCAGCACCGCCTGTTCGGACCATGTGTCGCCAGCCCGCGCGATGGCATCGACGTTTTCATGCGAGGCAAATTGTTTGCCCGCAGCGTCGTAGATCCGGGCATGGCCCTGGAGTTCAAGCAGATAGGTTTTCCGTGTCGGATCGACGTCGAACGTCGTGTAGTACTCGATTTTTTGAGTCACAATTAGGTCGGGAAACCGAAATCCCGTGGCAACATCAAAGGCCTCGATTCGTCCATCGCATAGCCTGAAAATCAGGTCTTCCGTCATCTGCGATCTGCGGCAATCTTCGGTCCGAGGCATGGACCAAAGTGGCCCGTTTTCATCGAAGATTTGCAGACCGATTATTACGAGTCCGTTCGACGTGGGTTCGGCAAAGGAGTCGGGTGCGAACCCAACGTTGGCTCGAATCAGTGCGCGAATCTGTCCGGGCCTTCGTTTGGCAGCTTCATTGGACTCCACGGCAAAATCGATATTGGACGGAACAGCGCAGATTTCCTCCCCCAGACAGGCATTGCAATCATCCTGACAAAATGCGAACCCTTTGCTTCGCACACAGGTTTGGACCTCCTGCGCGCAAGACATACAGGCGTTGGTCTCAGACCATTCCTGATGCCAGACGTGGCTGGAGCACGTGTACGTTTGTTTATTGGATGAAAGCGCGAGAGGTCGTTGTGCAGGCTCTTGCGTCGCGCAACCAGCGGTGCTGAGCAGCATTAGAACAGCGGCGAGTATTCTCATGTGGGTCTTCATTTTGAGCCAAGGGGAGCGGCTTGTGATGAGTCCACGGTATACTGCTGTGTCCATGCTGGTGTGAAAGGCGTGTTAATTGTCTATGAATTTCTAGGTCGGAAGATTTGGCTCAGATTTCGTAGTGATGTGTCAGTACCCAGCTTCCTTCTGATGACGCACGGCGAGAATCGTGACCTGTTCAGCGTCGAGTCGGTACCACACGACGTACCCGTCGTGCCCGAAGTCGATGATCCACTCTCGGAACTCAACTTCTAAATCTTCGATCATGCGACCAATTTGTGGTTGGAGTTCCAACGCTTGAACGCCCTTGCGGATAGCGCCCACTGCGTGTTTAGCTGCATCAGGGCTCTTTGACTTAAGGAAGTGGTAAACACGTTCAACATCTCTGAGGGCTCGTGGCGTCCAGATTAACTGTGGCACTCTGGCGCCTCTGTCACCTCTCCGTTCTCAAGCTTCTCCATCCAGGAGTCGGCTTCTTGAGACGTCACGTGCTGGCCGTTTTCTTGGTAGTCGTCCCAAGCTTCCAACGCGTCGTTTTTCAGAGATTCGCGCTTTTCCTCACGCTCGACATATTGGGCGATGGCTTCGCACATGATCCAATGGGAGGATCGTCGTCGGGCTGTTGCCAGTTCCTTGATGCGGGCCTTCAGCTCGTCATCAATCTTAATCGATGTGGCGGTGGTCATGCGGACTCCGTAGCAAGAGGTACTACCTTTGGATACCCTAACGATTCCGCAAGTTGCTGTCCAATGAGCGTGACATGGCGAGGGCGTGATTTCGATGCGAATCTCGCTGGAATTCGTGGCATCTTACGCCCATGAATGCATTAAAACTTCAGTTCCTCGAAACCTATCGTGACCTCGGCCTTCTGCTCATGCGAGCAGGCCTTGGCATTTCCTTCATGTTCCACGGTTGGCCCAAACTCGCCGGTGGTGCTGAAAAATGGGAAAAAGTCGGCTCGGCGATGGCCGTGTTCGGCATTGAATTTGGCCATACAGCTTTTGGTTTGGCGGCGTCGGTCTCCGAACTTCTGGGTGGGTTGTTGCTGGTCCTCGGGCTGATGACTCGGCCGGCACTCGTGACGTTGGTGTTTACGATGTTCGTCGCCACCATCATGCATATCGCCAACGACCATGACTTCGTGAAAATCTCGCATCCGCTGGAAGTCGGCTTCGCCTTCTTAGGTCTGCTTTTTGTGGGACCAGGCAAATTTAGTTTCGATAAAAGATAATCAACCCTAAAATTAAAATATCGATGAGCGCGTAATGGAAAGCGGCGGCTTAGAAATATTCTTTTGGAGGTAGGGTGATTTGGACTGCAGTACTTTTAGTTGTTAGACTTTGACTAAATGGGTTTTGTAGAATATTTTAATTAATTCCAATAATGGGGTCCTGAATGTTAATATCACAGCTGGCAATTCGCAATTTCAGAGCAATCAAATATGTCGAACTGAGCGACCTAGATGAGGTTGTTATAATTGCTGGACCCAACGGGTGTGGGAAATCAACGATCTTCGACGGTATCCGTCTTCTGAAATCGACGTATGGAAGCTATCAAGCCGACGAACTTCAACAGTTTTTTGGTGAGTTTCAAATCCAACATAGGAATCCAAAATACGATAGTTTATTTCGCGATATAACCAAACCAATTGTATTGACGTGGAAAGTGCAATTAACAGAACAGGAACGGAGTTTTCTAACCACTAATGGATTGACCCTCATACGTAATATGGTTTTACTTCGAACCTCTAACAACGACCCGACATTGCCAGCGACTTTGGCAACAATGCCAAGTGCTGCGGGCAGTCGAGCACTTGCCGAACATGCATTGCAAATAGATGCTCTTTACCAGGAATTGATCCTTGAGCTCTCCAATAGTCAGCATTTTGGCAAAATTGAGTTCCATTATCATTCAATTCCCAAAGTTGCTGGAAATCTGGTGCTCCAGTTGCTTTGTTCCACTTATGATCCCGAAAATTTGGGGGTTTTTGACTATCATGGGCCGCAGAGAACATTTCAGCGCGAATCTGTCGACAATCTACGTCTTGGTCCTGCTCAGGAACAAGCTGGCACAGCGCTTTATAATGTTGCTAGTAAATACCAAAACATCAAATCTCAACTTGCGGCGTCATATGTTCGGGAGCTGATAGCCAAGGAGGCTAGTGGTCCTATGTCGCCTGACGTTGACGGACTCACTGAAACAATGAAGTCACTTTTTCGCCAGTTCTTTCCGACAAAGAAGTTTGTTGGTGTAATGCCTTCTGCTGCGGGGAAAGTCGAGTTTCCGATTGAGTTAAGTGATGGGAGTCGACATGATATCAATGAACTGAGTTCTGGCGAGAAAGAAATTCTCTATGGTTATTTAAGACTCCGGAATGCGGAGATTCGCCATTCAGTATTAATGTTGGACGAACCAGAACTTCATCTTAATCCTAAGCTTTTGGTGGGTTTTCCTCAATTCTATCATCGACATATTGGCCATGCTCTAAAAAATCAGATTTGGATGGTCACTCATAGTGACACCCTAATCCGTGAATCACTTTCCCAGTCAGGGTTTTCGATTTTCCACATGTCGGAGGCGGGTCTGGAGGAAGATGAAAACCAAGCCGTTGATGTGGCAGATAGTGAGTCCGTCGATGCCTTAATCCTCGAATTGGTTGGTAATGCTGCAGCTTATCGCCCGGGAGCAAGAGTTGTCATTTTCGAAGGGGAAAATTCCGATTTCGATGTTGGTTTCGTTTCACGACTATTTCCTTTTTTGGCAGAAAAGGCAAATTTGGTTTCCGCAGGAAGTTCGGTCTCAGTGAATCGGGTGCATTCTATTTTAGAGAGGATTCGTCGTGAGAAGATCATTCCGTTTGAGGTTTTTTCGATAGTCGACAAAGATTCCGATATGGATTTGCGGGAAAAAGATGATCGCAGATTGACTTGGGACGTTTATCATATTGAAAACTATCTCATCAATGATGAAATCCTTATGCACGTCTTGAATGGTTTAAATGGCTATCAAAAATATAATGAGGCAACAATCAAAGTTTTCTTGAAATCACAGGCAGCGTCAAAAATGAAGCATGTGGCACAACACCGCATAAACTGTCTAATTAAGTCAAAATTGCCCATGTTAAAACCAAAGCGAGGCGACCTTGATGGTGGTTTTGTGGTTCAAGTTCATACCGATCTCATTTCACAATATAACGCCCTAAAAGAATTGTTGGATGATGGCCTAAGTCAGGAATCTATTGCCGCAATCAAGAGTGGTGTGGAGTCAAGTCTTAACATTGATTTGGAAAGTGGTGATTGGCGAAAAACTTTTCGAGGCAGAGATATTCTAAAAAGTATAGCTGGCTCCGAAGGTATTGCTTATGAAAAGTTGCGTAACCTACTGATCCAAAGAATGGTGGATGTAGAATATCAACCGCCAGGGATGTTGACTGTGGTTGGTAAGTGTTTGAATTGATGTCATTTTTAAACGCACGGCCATAATTGGAATTCTACGGCGAAAATGACTATCGTTAGTCATCACCCGCGTGATTTGGGATTTGGTATCGTGATTTCGAATACATTCATCAGGTCCATTGCTTTTGCCGTCGCGGGTGCGATGTTGATGGCATGCAGTGGCTCACCGGCAACACCAGCAGCCACTGCGCCTGAGCCGAAGGCGACGTACCGCACGTTGTGGAGCCTAACAAAGGTTCTGCACGTAGGTTCTGACCATGTCGTGGTTCGCGATTATGACTGGGGAATGGCCGGATACGATATTCACGATCTTGATGCACAAATTTGGTATCTGAAGCGTATTGGCGTGCGTGGCCAAAGTACCTCCAAAGTCCATTGTAAGACACGTAAGCCACACTATTGCCCGGGGAGAAACGCGGATGGAGATATTTTATTGATGTATTGCGATCCTCGGATTATCGATCGGTGCCTCTTGCCGCCGGCATCGCTTCCTGCGCGAGGTTGGATTCCGCCCGACAACTGTGGGGCTATCGAAATCATCGATGTCGTAAGCGGTGTCACCATTCAATCTTACTTAGACGTCCCAGAAATCACGCTGGACCGGGATATCAATGGTACGCGAGTTAGTGCGGATACGGATGGTATCAAGGTAGAGGTCGGCGAAGAATCGCAGACGTTTTCGCAGGCCTTCGATTGCGGCGGAAACCTTCACGCGCTGGTGGTCGGTGACGACTCTGCGTCGATAGTCGCGGTGAAATCCGTGCTGGGTAAGATGTCGGTGGAAAATATCCTGACCGTTCCAGCGTCAAGTGCCGATGGCGTGCTGATTTTTCATGATGGAAAAGTCGGTTTGGTTGCGCCTGATGCGGTCTATTTAGAAAACAAAACACTGCCGGTCGACCCGCCTTTGGGTCCGATTATTTCGGTGACTTCACAGGGCTTGGTCTTTACCGAACCTCCTGTGACGTCTGGTCCGCAGCCACTGACCGTGGGGACGGACCTTCTTCCAGGCGCGTTGTTGTGTGAGAAGTTGGAACCTAGATATTGCGATAATTAAACTCGCCCGCGTACCGGTCGCAGAATCGCAGTGCGTGGCTGGAGCCCCGCGTACCGGTCGCAAATCGCATGCAGGCCATACCAGTCGCGACGCCTGCGTGCCCGAGACCTGACAACCCGAGACCTGACAACCTGAAACCCGACTACTGTCCGAGGAGTCGCTGAGCGAGTTCCTGAAGCCAGGCGCTTTCTGGTGCGGAGTCGGAGAGGTCTTTTGAGGATGACGCGCTGAGGATGCGTTTCACAGCGTCTGTGCCGTTCTTTTGCTCGGCCAAGACACAGGCGAGCGTGGCGTGTTCGTGGGAAACGTCGTGGGATTTTAGGTAGGCGTTTACGCGGGCTTCGAATTCTGGGTCCGCGGCGTTTGGGGTTTCGACCGCATTGGCCGGTCCCAGCGCGTTTATGGCAGCCACGACGACTTTCTTTCGCTCGCCGTAGGGCATGCCTTTCAATTCTTCGGGAAGGATTGGGCGTCCGATGTAGATGTCTTGTTTGCCCATGCCGACGGGGAATTCTAGGCGTTTCTCGACAGGATCGACGGGCAGGCCACCGTAGAATCGAATGGGCACGACAGGGGCGTTGACGCCCATGGCCATGTCCAGAAATGCGCCGCTCATTTTTTCGACCGGTTGGCGGCAAGAACGTGAGCGCGTGCCTTCGACATGCACCATGAGTGAGCGGCCCGGGCCCATCATTTCTGCGGCCAATTCTTTAATAATATTGGGCAGGGATTCTTTGTCTTCGCGGTCAAAAAACGTGATGACTTTGGGGTCCTTGATTTCTGGGTAGCGGAAACAAAGGTCGATCAAGCGACCAAGCCACGACTCTCTGTGTTCGACCTTTGCGAGCGTCACGGTGGGGACACCGTTCAGCGCCGAAGCGATGATCGAAAATAATAAAGACTCTACGCCAACGTGGTGATTACCCAGATAGAGCAGACTCTTACCTTGTTGAGCTTCGAAAGCAGCCGGATCCGTAATGATGACGCGGTTCACAAAGCGTTCGATCAAACCGTAATAGAGGTCTTCAACAGGCCATGGGTCGCGGGCAAACCATTTGGTCCAGAACTCCCTCACTGGCGTAACGTCGATCACGCCATTGGCGTCGCCGGTTGCGGTGGCGATTCCGTCTTTGACGGTCGTTTTAATATCAAAACGATTCAGCGGCAGGGCTGCTGGCAAGAGGCCCGGGTGGATATGCTGGGTTGCAGCGATGTGTTCTTTGGTCGCGATTTCGGCGATATCGGTCGTTCCGTAAAGGGCGGCGACCGTTCCAGGTAGCCAGTCTGTAGCCTTGACGTCGGCTTCGTTCAACGTCGTGACGCCGTCTTTGGTGGTCGAAAGACTAGGGATTTCGCCAGTCGCCGGGACTTCCAGATTTTTCAGAAAATCCTGACGAGTGATGGGGTCAAGTGAGCCGAGCTTTCCTTTTGGGAAACAGGCTTCGACCAATTTCAGCTGACACCAGACGCCGTTTTCGTCGATGAGCTGGATTTTAAATGCCGGATAATCGGCGGTTCCCATAAATCCGTCAGGGCGGACTTCGCAGCGAACGACGCCGCTCGAAGGCGTTTGACCAAAGAACTCGATGTCGGTGATCCACGCTGGGTAAGCAACTTTATCCGCGGGGTATTTCGAGTCCCAATTTTGCAATTGGTCATGCGGAATACTGTGCGTGGCGCCGTCCAAAAGGAGCGGGTTCAAACGGCCGATTGGCACGATGCGTGCCGCATCTTTGACGTGGGGGCTTCGCGTATGGATCAACGAGCTCGCGCCTGCGGCGGTCTGCACAAGCGAGTGCAAGACTTGGAAAGCGGGTCCGTGGAAAAGGCGGCCATCATCATAGGGCAGGGCGTCACCAAAAGGCACGGGCTGTGCGTCTTTGGGCTCGACTCCCCAATGGTCGACAAATCCATCAGCCAAGGGCTCCAGAGCCACCGGACGACGAGCGTACGTGCCGGTTTGCACTCGGGCAGTGGCGAGCTCGGTTTCGACGTCTCCATCGATTCCAAGCAGGCTGATGGTGTCGCCGCGGCGTTCGGTTCGCAGCGTGCGAGGTCCGTCCAACGTGACCCAACCTTTAATGCGAACATCCTTCAAGGCCGTGACATTTTGTTCTTTGCACGCGCCTTGAGCCAGAAGGTCGACAATCGACATCATGGGCAATGAAGGAACCGTGTAAGTAGGGCAATGGTCCTTAACCCACTCGTCGATTTCGGGGTCGATCGTGGTCGTGATTTCCGCGCCGACTTTGCCGTCGCTGACAATGCGCATGCCCAGGTTTGAGGCCTCGTAAATGCGTTTTCCGTCGACCCAAAGTGAGGCCTTACACACCGCAAATGGGCCGTCTTCGTCGGTTCCGGTTTCGGTGATTTCGATCGTCGACGAGATGACTTTGTTTTTTGGAACGACCTGACCGCGGTATTTCCAGGTCATCGCGTGAGCGTGGCTCAAGGTTTCGAATCGAGGGTTTTTGATGCCTTTATCCATGCCAGTTTCGAGCATGTAGAACTGCAGCAATTGAATCATGGCCTCGATGCCCAAGGAGCCCGGTTGCACAGGGTCTTGGAAGAAATGAGCCTTGAAGAACCACTCGTCGGGGTCGACGTCTTTTTCGCCGCGCAGGGTGCCCAGTTTTGCTTCACCACCGGTCGGGTCAAAATAGACGACGCGGTCGAGCATCAACAGCATGGGCTCGGCCAATTTGGCGGAGTCTTTGCGCCAGTATTTAGCTGGACGAGTCACAAGGTCGATCGTTTGTCCCGGAGCGTTCAAGAGCGCGCGCTGTTCATCCGAGGTTGTGAGGCCAATCTGGTTTTGAAGGGCTTCGCCTGGGAAGAACCCAAAGACGGTGTCCATCTCGTAAACCAGCACGTCGCCAATCAGGCACTCGACCAGGAACGACACGATGATCATCGGGCCGGCTTTTGAGATTCCGGTGCTTTTGACTTTGGTCAACAAGGTGCCGTCGGTGGGCAACAGATCGACGTGAAGGGTGCCGGTGCCGTCGAGGTTACGGAAGAATAATTCTTCGTCGACCGTGAGCGCGCAGCCGAGGTAGCTGGCAAGCCATCCACAGGGCTGAAGCGCGGCTTCTAGCAGCACAGCAAAGGGCATCGTGCGGCAGCCATTTTCGTCAAAATAAAATGCTTCCGGTGGGATATCGTATTCGACGTCGACTTCCATGCCTTTTTGCATCGTTCCAATTTCGCCGACCAATCGCGTGACACGCGACAAAAAGTGGTAGGGCGGGTTGGGCAAACGAGCGACACGGATATGCGAATCAAATCGCGCATAAATCGGGCCAAAAGCCTGTGAAGGTCGGCCGTTGGCGCAGGCCAACATCGCACGATAATCGAATTTAAAATCGCCGGTTTGCGCGACTTCTTTGGTTTCGACATAACCGTCCAAAAGGGCGGTGCCTTCGTCGAGCGGCCAACCTGGAATAAGTTTCAGGCAGACGCGTCGGGCGTGGAAGGCTTTTAGGCCGTCGACGACACAAAGGAGGTCGGCGTAAATCATGGGGATGGGCCCAGCGATGACTTCCTCGACAAAAATCTCGTAGGTCAAAACCTTCGATTGAGGCGTGACCTGGCCTCGACAGACCAGTTGGACGGGTTCGCCTTCGGCGGGCTCAAAGCGCCAGCCGTCGCGTTCCATCGTGTAGCCAAGGCCCGAAATATAAAACGCCATGGCTTGCAGGCAGCCCTCGAACATGAGGGTTCCTGGCATGCAGGGGTCGTTTTTGAAGTGGCCATTAAAGAACCAGTGGTCTGGATCGACGTTGACGGTCGACTTCAGATAACCGCGTTTCCAAGGTCCGCCCTTGGTGTCGAACACGTCGATATCGTCCAAAAAGACCATGCGTCCGCCCTGAATCTTGGGCGTGCGGGTATGGGTTTGTGCCCATTCGAAACCGGGACCAAAACAATCCCAGGGTCGGCCGTCGGCAAAGGCGCGGACGTCTTCTTTTGTGAAACTATTTTTGGTGCAATTGACGAAGGGCGCGTCCAGACGTGGGTTTGCGACGATCTCCTGAGTTTCTGGTTTCCACAGACAACCTTCGGAATTGGCCAATTCTTCGTCGGTGAAAAAGCCGGCTTGGCCTTTACGAACCGAGAGCCGAACTTTGCCATCCACGCGGCAATCCGAGTGGAAGAACATCAGGCGAGTGTCGCCTTGGGCTGCATGGCCATCGAGATGGATATCGTAGACAAGGTTATCGCCGACTTTGGGTAGGCCGCCATAGTACGTGAGCTCGCAGCCGAGCAGGCGGTAGATGCGTTTGCCCTTATTTAGGAAGTCGACGCCCAGATACGAAATCAGCATCAAGTCGGCTTGGCCGGACTCGATCAAAATGCCCGCGGGCACGTGTCCATCGGACAGATACCAGCGGTCAGGCGTGACCAGGGTTTCGCTCCAAAGCGTTCCTTTTTGAGCCATCGTGCCAAGTTCTGCGTCGATGCCGGTGACCTTGTCGGCTAGCAGCAGCGGGGGCTCAGGCATGCGCACCTGGCGCGGATGGGTTTCCTGAACCTTGAACATTTCGCCGTAGATTTCCGAAATATGGCCCGACGCGTGGATTTTGAGTTGGTCAAAGTCGAGGGTGGGGCCGACTGGCGTTCCGCCGTCGTCGGTCGTCGGTTTTCGGTTTTCGGTTTTCGGTTTTTGGCGGTCCGACGTTGTGATTGGTGCGCGGGCATCCTGCCCGCCTGAGACTGGTGCGTTAAATCGGTTTTCGGTTGTCAGTTTTCCGCTTTCAGTTGGTGTGACGGGTTTGGTCGGCGAGATGACCACTGGTTTTTGAGCTTCGACTGTGTTTGGCCCGCCGTGCTCCAGTCTGGCAATGTGATTAGCGATTGGCGATTGGTTCGCTAGGCTTGGCCTTGCGACTTCCGAAATCTGACTAACTGATAACTGATGACTGCTACTGAGCATCTGCATGCCGGCCTGCTGCACCGCCACAAATTGGGCAAAAACAGCGGACTGTTGCATCAGGAATTGCTGCTGCATCTGACCGATTTCTTGCAGCGTCGATTGCATCGCGGCGAGCGTCGGGTTGCCGTTTGTGGCGGCAAAGGTAGGCGCAAAACTTGATGGAACTTGGGCCGGAGCCGCATGCATCACGGGCTGAGCCTGTGCCTGTGCTGCTGGGGCCTGAAATCCGCTGGCGGCGACCAGAGACTGAAATGACGGCTCAACCGTTCCAACACCAGGAAGTGAAGGCGCTGCGCGCATGACCTGGGTGTTCGAGGCTGATGGTTGGTTTTGACGTGTCATGTTTTGGACTTCGAGCGGAGTGCCATGGGTGTTGAAAATGACCGTTGGGCCCGCAGATATGCGAGCCTGAAGGGCCACGACCGTGGGTACGTGTGCGGCGAAAGAAAAGGTGTCGCCGACGATAAAATCGCCATGAGACGAAAGAATCAGAGCGGCAAGGTCACGCAGGTCATGCGCGGCCATGTTTTCGCCCAGAAGGGCCGTGAAATCGACGCCAGCGCCAGATTGAGCCGCGGGAGTCAGCGTGGCGAGGATATCGTCGCCGGCGAGCTTGGCGTCGCTTAGGCGCTTAACGATGAAGGTCACCGCTGCATCGCCGAGTCGATCGATGGGAAGTCCAGTCGCGCGGGCCTGGACGGGGTCGTTGCACAGGTCGACAGCGGCAACGACGGCGACGTCGATTTCGCCCGCGGCCAAAGCATTCTGAGCCAGCTTCAACGCGCAAAATCCCGATTGCTCACCAGCCGAAACCGTGACGCTCGCCCCGCCGAAATCGAATTGTGAATTCAGTCGATTGGCCGGGATATTGGGCATTGTTCCGACGACACCAGCCGAGGTCAGCTTAGGCACCACGGCGTCTTTGTTGACCAAGGGAGTGCGCCAACGCAGGCCGTAACGACAGACGTTGATGTCAGGTTCCATGCCCAAAAATACGGCGGTTCGCGGTCCAGAAAAATCAATATTTCCGACGGCTTCTCTTGTGGCTTCGAGCGCCAACACCTGTTGACCGATGGTTTCGCTCAAATCCGATGGCGGGAAACGAAGCCCTTTGAGCGGAACTGAAATTTGTTCGTTCCGCATCGAAAACGGCCGCCGTCCAGCTAAGGACTCGGCGAATTCAGCTGCGTTGTTGGCGTTGCCGACGATGGTGCCGATTCCAACGACCGCTAGGGGTTCTGAATTGATGGGTGCTGCGGCGATGGCTGGCACGGGTACGTCGGCTGCGGTCACGACCAAATGGCCATTATTTCCGCCAAATCCAAACGCACTTAAACCCGCAATTTTTTGGGCTTCAGGCCAAGCTTCGGCTTGACCCAGCACGCGGAAGGGCGTTTCGGCCAGCGTCGGGTTTTTGATGTCGTGGTGAAGGCTTGGGGGCCGCGTCGCGTGGCGCATGGCCTCGGTGATCTTGATAAGCCCGGCCACCCCGGCGGTCGTGATCAGGTGGCCCATATTGGATTTGAGTGAGCCGATAGCCAAGGGCTTGGGCAGCGCACCAAAAACCGAAGCCGTGCTTTTGAGCTCAGTCGCGTCGCCAATAGGCGTACCCGTCGCGTGGCATTCCAGCAGCGAAACGTCTGCCGGATTGATGCCAGACATGGTGTAGGCGCTTTGGATCGCGCGAGCTTGTCCGTCGACCAAAGGCGCCAAGAATCCGCGTCCGCGGCCATCGTTTGAAAGGCCGACTCCACGAATGATTCCGTAGATTGTGTTGCCATCACGTTGGGCGTCTTCCAGACGTTTCAACGCCACAAAACCAGCGCCTTCCGCCGGCACAAGGCCGTCGGCCTCGGCATGGAATGGTCGGCTTTGCCCGGTTTTACTGAGGGCCTGAAGGGCGGTAAAACCGACGTGTACAAAAAGGTCATCGGCGCCATTTACAGCACCGGCCAGCACGGTGTCGGCCGACCCTTCATGAAGCTGGTCGCAGGCCAATTTAATGGCGTAGAGCGAGCTGGCGCAGGCGCAATCGACACAATAGGTCTGGTCGCCCAGACCAAGGGCGTCGCGTAAGAGTGCCGCAGAACCGCCTGACATAAACCGATTGCGGGGATCGGGCGATTCGGCTCCGGTCCAGGCGGCTTCCGCAAAACGGGACATTTCGGAGGTCGGGAAACCAAGGTTTCCAAACACAGCCGTGACTCGCGAGCGATTTACGGCGCCGGATTGAAGGTCTCCAGCATCGGCCAAGGCCTGCCGCGCGGTGTGCAAGACCCACAAAAAGCTTGGGTCAAGCCCGGCCAACGATGCGGCAGGAACGCCGAATCCGTTGGGGTTCCAGACCTTTTCGAAACCGCGGACATAGCCCCCGCGATTCGACCAAGTCTTGTCCGTCGTATCCTGCCCCGGGCGGCACAGAATGTCGGCCGGCGCTCGCCAGCGGTCTGGGTCGACAGCAGAAACAAGGTCGGTTCCAGAAACAACGGCATCCCAGAGTTCCTCGGGGCTAAGAGCCCCGGGTAGAACACAGGCACGCCCGACGATCGCGATGGGTTGAAAATTGGCCATCTAAGTAATGCCGCAGAAGTCGCCACCGAAGTGGCATTTGGAATTATGAACGTGGGCGCATGATGAGTTCGACGTGTTTCATCTCGGCAAGCTGTACGCCGGCCTCGTCGATGAACAACACGTCGGCTGTCGCCTTAGAGGTGCCGGATGCCGTGCAATGTGCAAGGCAGCGAACACGACCTTCTGACGGTGGTTTCGACGATAATCGGAATTCACCGATGGCCATCGGGAGTGCCGACCCACCGAGCTCTTCGCGAGCCCAAAGCAGCAACATCTGAAGCCCACCATCCATGGCAGCTACGTCTGTTTGCCAGTGGTCCCAGGTCCACGAAGCTTGGCGAACACCCTTGGTGTTGCCTTCGATTCCGTCAGGTCCAACGCTGTCGACGTCCAGCAAAACCTGGAAATCATGCGTGTGGAAAAGCACATCCCCGTAGATGGGATTATCTTTCCACGACTGCAGCGTCGTTGTTGCCGGAGTCGAGTTCGCATCGACGTTTTGGGTCTGCGTCATCGAGGCTTGAGCGCGGTAATGCAGGGTGCCGTCAGCGGCTCGGAATTCGAGCTGAAGCGTCAGGTCGCTGCCGTTTTTCACCGGAGCACAGGTCACGACGAACATATCGCCATCGGCGTCGAAATGGTTGAGCCGGATGCCTTTCAGGACCTTCAGATCCTTAATCACCGACAAATGCAGGTCGCGCCGATATGACGAAGCGACTCGGCTGAACCATTCAAGGATCAACGCGACTGGAATCACGGGAGTTCCCGCGATGCAATGGCCCTCAAGGAAGGCATGAGTCTTTGAACTCACGCGAACCTCAAGGGCGAGCGGCTTTCCCAAGTCGTCCGACATCAAAGCTGCAGCACGTGGCTCGCCGCCAAGGACCAGTTCGACCTGGTCTTTTTGTGAGCTCTCCATCTCGTCGGCAAACATGATGGCGCCCAGGTGGAGCGGAATCATCGGCACACCGAGTCGGTCGAAATGAGCCTTCAATTCAGGGCTGACCATTCCGCCTTCCCAAGGTCCCCAACCCAGTGATTTCACCAGCAGGTTAGGCTTGGCTTGAGCCATCGAGGTCGCGACCTTGTTCAGGACTTCGTTGGCCATGGCGTAGTTCGCCTGACCGTTGTTGCCACAGCGGGCAGCAACCGAAGAGAACACACACAGGACCTTCAACGGGTCGAGGTCTGTCGCGGTCAGAAGGGCTCTTAATCCTTCGATTTTGGTGTCGAACACGAAGTCGAAGTCTGCGTCACTCTGTTCGGCAATATATTTGTCGGCCAGAACGCCCGCGCCGTGCACGATGCCTGTGATGGGGCCCCATGTTGCGCGGATTTCGGCGAGCGCGTTTTCGAGCGCCGAGGCGTCGGTCACGCTTGCTGCGACGTAGGTGGCTTTTCCGCCAGCTCCGTCGATTGCAGCAAGGGTAGCTCGGATGTCGCGCCCAGCCAGGATTTTGGAGACTCGCCTGCTGAGGATGGCTGGAGTGATTTTTTCTCCGGCAGCCTTGGCGTCGACGAGCATCACCTGCTTAAGCGCTGCATCGGTATGAGCGTTGTGGCAGTTGGCAGGTTCGGTCTCGAGTGCTGAACGGCCGAGCAAAACGAATTTCGCTTTGGAGCGTCGAGCCCATTCGATGACGCAGCTTGCGGTGACGCCACGTGCGCCGCCCGAGACCACAATCACGTCGTTTTCTCCGATGACGACATTGCCTGTTTCGACATTTGTTTCGACCGATTTAGGGCAGAAACGCTTGCCATTGGCCATCAGTCCGACTTCGATATCAGCGCCGCCGAGCGTGATTTCGTCGGCGATTGCGATCGCGATTTCGTTCACGGCGCGAGTGCCGCGTTCGATGTCGATCGCCTTGACCGTGGCATCAGACCATTCCTGGTCTGCCGTCTTGATAAGGCCGGACAAACCGCCAAGCCATGCGCGTTTGGCAGGCATGGGTGTCAGTCCAAATCCGCCGCCGGTGTCTTGGACAGTGATGAATACGCCGCCGTCTTTCGCCAAGGTGGGGGCAATCGTTCGTGCGACTCGGAAGCCTTCGCGGTTGATGGCGATGGCTTCGTCGTCGTTGCTGACCTGCGACAGGCCACCCAGGTAGATCACGCCTTTGCTGCCTGCAGCGACTTTGTCGTTGTAGTGCGCTTTGACGCCGCGATCTTTGAGTGCGCTGACCAATGCGTTTCCGATGGCCGATTCGCCGGTGACGGTGAAGTCGACGTCGTAGACACCGTGTGCTGCAAGGCCAACCGCTGGCGATTCGGCCAGAGTGAGGGCGAATCGACCAAGGTTGGTCGAACCGTTGGCTTCCATGGCAACCGTGGGCGCCTGCAGGCTAGAGACCGCAGCAATAGTTGGTGCGCCACCCATCAGGCCTTGCATGTAGTTGACGATTTCTTCCAACGTCTTGAGCGCTGCCATCTTGTTGGTGTCGACGTCGGGCATGCCCGGCGCTTGTTCCTGCACAGCGGCCAAGATTTCGACTCGTTTGATCGAATCGATGCCAAGGTCGCCTTCAAGGTCCATCGACAATTCAAGCATGTCTGCCGGGTAGCCGGTTTTTTCGGCGACCGCAGCAAACATCAAGGCGTGGAGGTCGACGGCCGGAGCTTGGTTCGCGGGCATCTTGCCTGCAGGCAGGCTGGAAGCCTGAGCAGGTGCCGCAGAACCCATGAGGCCCTGCATGTAGACGACGATTTCTTCCAACGTCTTGAGCGAAGCCATGCGGTTGGTGTCGACGTCGGGCATGCCCGGCGCTTGTTCCTGCACGGCAGCCAGGATTTCGACGCGTTTGATCGAATCAATCCCCAGGTCGCCTTCGAGGTCCATCGAGAGCTCAAGCATATCTGCTGGGTAGCCGGTCTTTTCGGACACAGCTTCGAACATCAATGCGTGAAGGTCGACGGCGGGAGCTTGGTTCGCAGGCTTGCCCGCAGGCAGGCTGGAAGCCTGAGCAGGTGCCACAGAACCCATGAGGCCCTGCATGTAGACGACGATTTCCTCAAGAGTTTTGAGCGCTGCCATCTTGTTGGTGTCGACGTCGGGCATGCCCGGCGCTTGTTCCTGCACGGCAGCCAGGATTTCGACTCGTTTGATCGAATCAATCCCCAGGTCGCCTTCAAGGTCCATCGACAACTCCAGCATTTCTGCGGGGTAGCCGGTTTTTTCAGCGACGGCTGCAAACATCAATGCGTGCAGGTCGACAGCTGGGCCGGCCGGCGTCTGGGCTGAAACCTGTGCCGGAGCAACAGCAACCGAGCCCATCAGGCCTTGCATGTAGACGACGATTTCCTCAAGGGTCTTCAGCGCTGCCATTTTGTTGGTGTCGACGTCAGGCATGCCTGGCGCTTGTTCCTGAACGGCGGCCAAGATTTCGACTCGTTTGATCGAATCGATGCCAAGGTCGCCTTCAAGGTCCATCGACAACTCAAGCATTTCTGCGGGGTAGCCGGTTTTTTCGGCGACAGCAGCAAACATCAAGGCGTGGAGGTCGACCGCTGGGCCTTGGTCCGCGGGCATCTTGCCCGCGGGCATCTTGCCCGCATCTGCTTGCGCCGCAATCGCAGGGGGCACAGGCAGGCTGGAAGCCTGCGTAGCAGTCGCAGCCGGCGTACCGCCACCGCCCATCAGGCTTTGCATGTACGTGACAATCTCGCCCAAGGTCCGCAACGACGCCATGGTCGTCGCATCCACGGCAGGAAGGCCAGGAACGCGTTCCTGCACAGCGGCCAAGATTTCGACGCGCTTGATCGAATCGACGCCGAGGTCGTTTTCGAGGTCCATCGTGATGTCGAGCATCTCCATCGGGTAACCGGTCTTTTCGGCCACTGTCTGCAGCATGGCAGCGTTCACGTCGCCCACAGGCGCGCCCGTCGACGGAATTACGGCCGCCATTGGAGCCGCGGCGTGTGAGCCCACCGAAGTCGGAATCACGGAAGCCGTCTGCGGAATCGCGAATTGCTGAGGAGCCTGCGCGAATTGCTGAGGAGCCTGCGCGAATTGCTGAGGAGCCTGCGCGAATTGCTGAGGCTGAGCCGCAAAGCCGTTTGGCTGAGTTCCACCAAGTGCAGCGAAGCTGGACTGGATGGTCTGCATGAAGCTCGACTGCGACTGCGACATCGCATGCTGGAAAGCCATCAACGCCATCGCATTCTGCTTTTGAGCTTCCTGCCAGGTCGCGAGCCACTCGGGTGAGTGATTCGCCGATTGCATCGCCTGAGGGGCAAATGTCTGACTCTGCATAGGCTGTTGCATCGCCTGCGCGGGCCGAGCCTGTATTGGGGCCTGAGGTTGAGCCGGGGCTTGTGCCGCCATCGGCGCACGCGCAGCCGGGGCATTTACACTTGCAGGCTTGGGCGCAGGCGCTGCAGCGATTGCAGGCGCTGCAGCGATTGTTGGCGCTGCCGCAAGGGCAGGGCGTGGAGGGTTAGGCTTGGGCAACGCCGCTGCACCACCTTTTGGTGGGTAGGCTTTGTCGTAGTTGGCACCATCGATGCCAATCGCCAATTTCGGCTTGGGCATCGCTTCAACGTCGACCGGCTCGCCGTAACCTTCCCAGATCGCGTCGAGGTTCAGTTTGACACCGGCTGCCGAAAGCGACGCCAGGGCGCGGAAGAATGACTCGACGCCGTTTTTGCTGCGTCGATCCGTTGAGACAGCAACATGTGGGCGGTCACCCAGAATTTGCCCAGCGAGTTTGGTCAAAACCGAACCAGGACCCACCTCGATGAACACGCGAATGCCGGCGGCATACATGCTCTCGACGAGCTGCACGAAGCGGACAGGGTTCGCAATCTGGCGACCCAATCGGTCACGCATGGCCTTCGCGTCGGCCTCGTAAGCAGCGGCAGATTCGCCTGACCATACCGGCAGGTTGGCTTTCTTGAAGGCGATGTCGTCAAGGAACGCGCTGAACGGCTTGACGCTCTCCGATACCACCGGCGAATGGAACGCGGTCGAAACAGCCAGAGGTTTGAAGGTCACACCGCGCGCGGTGAACTGCGTCTCTGCGGATTTGACGCCTTCGACGGTGCCTGAAATCACGACTTGATCGGGTGCGTTATGATTTGCCACAACGACATTTGGATCGTTGAGGTCTTTCAAAACGGACTCGACGATGTCGATCGTCGCAGACACCGCCGTCATGGCGCCGGGCACCTCTGCTGCAGCAGCCATCAACTCGCCGCGCTTACGTGCGACGCGAAGCATGTCTTGTTCTGATAAAACGCCGGCTGCATGCAACGCGGTGACTTCGCCGAAGCTATGTCCCGCAAAAGCCGCTGGCTTAACGCCAAGTGCGTTCATCATCTGCAGTGCGGAAAGGCTGGTGCAGCCAATCCCGGGCTGTGCCCACTCTGTGGCACGAAGGGCGTCCTCGTCGGCAACACGTTCTTCGTCCGAAAAACGTGGAATCGGGAACACGACTTCGTGAAGGTGTTTTCCACCAAAATCCATGTCGGCCGAGGCGTCCCATGGAGCAATAGCGCGGTCGAACGCCATGGCGAGGTCCGCACCCATGTTCACGTACTGGCTGCCTTGGCCGGGGAACATGAACGCTGCGTCGCCTTCAGTCTTTGTAAAGCTGACCACGGTTCCGTCGGGCGTTTCAAAACCAGCGGTTGGGTTTTTCTGAAGCATGCCAGCGGCGCGCTCCAGCTTCTTGGTCAGGTCCGCTTTGTCGGCGGCCACAAGTGCCAATCGAACAGGAGCAGAAGTGTCAAAGCTCTGCTGAGAATCCCATGCAATCCGCTCGATGCTCGACAACGTTTTGGTGCGCGCGCTGAGCTCAAGAGCTGATTTCGCCAAGGCTGGGCCGTCGGCTGCGCTCAAGGTGATGAGTTCAACCGGCATCGTGCGCTGACGTTTTTGGCGGTTGGCGCCCGAAAATTCTTCGAGCGTGACGTGGAAGTTCGAACCGCCAAATCCAAACGCAGAAACACTGGCGCGGCGTGGATGGTCGCTGCCACGGATCCAAGGGCGCGCCTGGGTGTTCACGTAGAACGCTGACTCGGTGATTTCGAGTTTGGCGTTGAGTTTGTCGACCTTGGCGGTCGGCGGAAGGACTTTGTGGTGCAATGCCATCACGGCTTTGAACAAGCCGGCCGCGCCTGCAGATGCCTTGGTGTGGCCAATTTGTGATTTCACCGAACCAATGGCGCACCATTGTTTGTGTTCGTCGTCGGTCTTGAAGACCATCTTCAAACCGTTGAATTCAGCGACATCGCCAGCTTTGGTGCCGGTGCCGTGGGCTTCAACCAATTCAACGCTTTTGGGCGTGTATCCCGCGTGTTCGTAGGCCCGAGTGATCGCCTTGGCCTGACCTTCGGAAACCGGCGCGTAGACGCTCTTTGAGCGACCGTCAGAACTTGCCCCAATGCCGCGAAGCACAGCGTAGATGCGGTCTCCGTCGCGTTCTGCGTCGTCGAGTCGCTTCAGAGCGACCATGCCCAGGCCTTCGCCGAGCATGGTTCCGTCTGCCTGGTCCGAAAACGGCCGGCAATCGCCGCTTGGGCTGAGCGCGGGCGTCTTGCTGAAACACATGTACATGAAGATGTCGTTGAGCGTGTCGACACCGCCCGCAATCACCATGTCCGAATCGCCGAGGTAGAGTTCTTGGACGGCCATTTGCATCGCCGAGAACGTCGAGGCGCAAGCAGCGTCGGTCACGCAGTTGGTGCCACCAAGGTCAAGCCTATTGGCGATTCGTCCTGCAACCACGTTGCCCAAAAGGCCCGGGAAGCTGGATTCCTGCCATGGCTGATAATGGTCGCCAATTCGCTGACAAATCTGCTGAACGTCGTCTTCTGGCACGCCGTGTTCACGCAGCGACTTCACCCAGATTGGGCGCTGAAGGCGAGAAACCATCGTGGCAAGGAGTTCTTGAGCCGAGGTCACACCCAAAATGCAAGAGATCCGCGAGCGGTCCATCGTTGCAAACTGGTCGCCGGCAGCATCACGAAGCACCTGCTCTGCCACGATCAACGCGAGCAATTGCGAGGTGTCGGTCGCTGGAATGATGCTTGGTGGGATGCCCCAGCCGATCGCGTCAAAGTCGACTTTGCTTAGGAATCCACCGCGGTTCGCATAGGTCTTGTCTGGAGCCGTCGGGTCGGGATCGTAGAAATCCTCGACCAACCAATGGCTCTCCGGAACGGTCGTCAGGAGGTCCTTGGCCGACAAGATGTCTCGCCAGAACCCCTGAGCATCGCTCGAGCCGGGGAAAAGGGCGGAAACACCAACTACTGCGATTGGGGGACGTTTGCTCAGTTGTCGATCTACCATGACACTCGTCGCGAAATAGGGCTGCTCAGGTGAGCGGCCGTGGTTTGAACTCAAATGCTTGTGTGGGGACCGGAGCCCCAAATGTTCTAAGTTGTTGGGCGCGGGTTGCTACACCTGCGCCTTCCATCAAATTCCTTGCAACCTGAACCACCGTGCGGTTCTCAGGCTGTTCAAGGAAGGTGCCCTGGGTCCACGTATTAAACGCGCCCATGGCGGGGCCGCACCAGATCTGGAAATCTGAAGCGCGGTCATTCATGCCGTTGATGGCCCAACGGCTGGACTGTCCCAGATATGCCCTGAAAACGAGGGCCATCTGGTGTTTCGGGTCAGATTCTGCGCGCTCAACCTCGTGTGGGTCGCGCGCAATCCAGTAGTCACGGGTGGCTTGCCACGCTTCGCGAAAGGTCTGGCGCAAAATCTTGGATTCGGTTTGCTCACGCTGATCCGCTGGGATCGCGTCAAGCGAAGGATAGGTGCGGTAGAGATCGTAAAGCTTGCGTGCGCGTGACGCGAACATCGTTCCGCGTTTCAGAACCTGCACGTCCACGCCCATTTCGAACATGTCAGCAGCTGGTGCCATCATGACATCAGCCATATCGGCCTTGGCCAACATGTCTTTGCCGCTGGCATCAAGGCCAGACTCGATGCACGCCTGATTCACAGTGCCTGTGAGCACAAAGGCCGCGCCCATTGCAAAGGCTGCGGCTGCAGCTGATGGAACTCCAATTCCGCCAGCAGCACCAATTCGGATGGCACGGCGATAACCTTGTTCCTGCGCGATTTGGTCGCGCAGCTGCATGATGATCGGGAACAACACTGTCAGCGGACGGTTATCTGTGTGGCCGCCGGAATCTGACTCGACGATGATGTCTTCGGCGATCGCCACATGTGCAGAAAGCTCGGCTTCCTGTGCGGTGATCAGGCCGCCGTCCAGAAGTTTTTGGACGATATTTCTGGGCGCGGGCTCAAGGAATTTGCGAGCGACTTCAGCACGCGAAATTTTGGCGAAGACCTGATTCTTACGCGTGATATTTCCTGCGGCATCCAGACCAAGGCCGGTGATCGCGTAGCGCACGATCGACGGTGTGAGGCTCATGAATGCTGCGGCTTCGACACGTTTCACGCCTTCGCGGATGTACAGGTCAGCCGTGGCCGCTTCAACGGTGGGTTCACTCGGCGAGTGAATCAGGTTGCAGCCCCAAGGGGTGGCGTCGCCGAGCTGGGCTTTAAGCTCCAGAACGGCTTTTTCGATCTGATCGACGTTCAGCCCAGCGGCGCCAAAAAATCCTAAAAAGCCGTTGCGGGACATCTCGATCACGATGCGTGTGGTCGCGATGCCGTTGGCCATGGCCCCAGTCACGTAAGGGAATCGTGTTCCGTGGACTTCGTTGAACGTGCGGTCGCCCAGCCACTCGGGATAGAGCGCAGGCAACCAACCCAACATCTTGTATTGAGCCGATCCGGCGACGGGCTGAAGGTTAACGCCTTCAAATGCCACGCCAATTGCGCCTGTGGTGGGGGACTGGATCACAAAGACAGGATTGCGGAAATTCTGGGCCGCAATCGAAAGTGCATCGGCCTCAAAAGAAGGCTCGACGGTCAAATAACAAAGGGCATCAAAGGATGCGCCGACATTCGAAACTGCACTTTCGTTCATGAAGAGATCCACGGCTTAGCTTGCGTTTGCCTTCCGGTGAAACTAAGAAAGTGCCACCCAGTGGCATTTCCGAGTCGCGGGGATCTACCAGTTCGACGGCAGGATTGCCAGCCTTGAACTACAAAAGGAGCGAATTTTGGAATCCTCGGAACTTGGACTGCGCGAGCAAAAAAAGGCCATGGCCCGAGCCAACGCGCTCGATGTGGCGCACGTCCTCTTTCGTGAGAAGGGCTTCGATCAGACCACCCTCGAGGATATCTGCGCCGAAGCTGGAATCTCTAAACGCACGTTTTTCCGCTACTTTAAGGACAAGGAGTCCCTTGTCTTCCCCAACCGCGACACTCGCCTGGAAGCCTTTCGCGGCTTCCTTCAGATGTATGGCGATGCGGACAACCCATTCGAAGTTCTGCGCGTCGCCACCAAGGTCTTTTCGACCGAGTACAACTCGAATTCAGACAAGATTCTGGCTCAACAGGTGCTTATTAACTCCTCCGGAGCACTTCGCGCACGAGAATCAGAGATCGACCGGGATTGGGAGCTGGAAATCGCCGCCGCGTTTGGCCGTCGTTCGGCGCCTGGACGCCCCAACGAGCTCTGGGCTGCCGTCGCCGCCGGCGCGGTGATGGGAGTAGTCCGGGCAACCATGCGGCAGTGGTTCGCCCATGGGTGTCTGGAAGACCTCAACGAGCTTGGGCAGATGGCCATCGACTCGCTGGAGCGAGGCTTCCCGGAACGGCTGGTGCCGGCAGTGAGCGGTGAGCAGTCGGCAGTGAGCAGTGAGCAGTGAGCAGTTTGGTGCGGAACACGGGCAATTGGGACGCCTGGGCTGTGATTGAACCCCGTGGCAGGAGCCGAGATGAAAAACGATGACGACGTGTTAGTCAGTCAATCATCGCAAGCGATTTGGGATCGTAAGGCCAGTTTTTGGGACGAGAACATTGGTGCAGAAGGCAACTCCTTTCATCGGACTTTGGTTTCACCTGCGGTCAGGCGACTGCTTGATATCAGGCAAGGCGAGCGTGTCTTGGATGTGGCTTGCGGCAATGGGCAGTTTTCGCGCGAGTTGGCTGGACTTGGGGCAGAGGTGCTCGGCATCGACTTCTCTTCGACGTTCTTGAGTCGAGCCCGCGCACATTCAGAGCTGCTCCCACCGGAAGTTACACAGCGAATCACTTACCAACAGGTCGATGCTACAGACGAAGAGGCTCTGCTCTCGCTTGGCGCGGCGGGTTCTTTTGACGCGGCTGTGTGCAATATGGCGTTGATGGATATGCCTACGATTCTGCCGCTCATGCAACCATTGATGAATCTGCTCAGGCCTGGTGGACGTTTCGTTTTCGCGACCTCCCATCCGTGCTTTAACCGGTTGGGGACGACGCATGTGGTCGACGAGGTGGACTCAGATGATGGCAAACATCTTGTGTATTCGTTGAAAATACCGCGCTATTTGACGCTTCAAAGTGGCAAGGGAGTCGGCATCCGTGGTGAACCTGAGCCCCATTATTATTGGGATCGCCCGCTTCACGCGCTGCTTGCGGACGCTTTTAGCGCAGGTTTTATGCTGGATGGGATGGAGGAACCGGCATTTCCTCCGCAGGCCGCGCAGAACAACGTTTTGGGGTGGGGCGGGAAGTTTTCGGAGTTTCCGCCCATAATTGTGGGGCGGTTGCGGCGAGCTGGGTGATTTATCCGCAGGCGGACCGGTCGCAAAGCGAGGCTGGAGAGCCTGGCGGACCCGGTCGCAAGGTCGCAAAGCCAAGCTGGATCCTGACGGACCGGTCGCAGGGTGGCAACGTAGGCCGTGCGGCCTGCATACCGCGTCACAGCGACTGATAACCGATAACTGACAACCGACAACGACCTAACGCCGGCGGCGGAAAAAGAGTCCCAAGAGTCCCAAGAATAGGACTGTCAGACCGCCGGATCCGTCGGCTGACGAACATCCACCGCCGATCTCGAAGCCCAAGGCGTTTCTTACCGTGAAGGTCGTCTTGCTGATGCTGGTGTTGCCGGCTTCGTCGGTGGCTCGCACCTCGAGGGTATGCGGCGCCGGCTCGATGCCAGAAATATTCAGACTCCAGTTGCCGGCTTCGTCGGTGGTGGTTTTTCCGACCTCCTCGCCGTCGATCACGACGACGATCACGGCGCCGGGTTCAGAGGTTCCGCTGACCGAGGTGGGGGGTGTCGTTAGGATTTCGCGGTCTGCGGGCGAGTCGACGGTGAGCGCTGGGGCGCTCGTGTCGATTGAGAAACCGACGATGATTTCGTTGATTCCATCGGAGACCGAGACGGTGTGTTCACCGTCGGTCAAATCGGCTTCTGGCTGGTATTCCCATTTTCCGTCCGCATCGACCTCAACGTCGACCGGCTCGCCGTCGTCGATTGAAAGCTGAAGCGTCGAATTGGCAACGCCCGTGCCTTGAATCTTGGGTGTGGCGGTGGCCAATACGTCGCCTTCTTGCGGCGTCAGGATGGTCGGGCCAGGAATCAGCGTGCAGTTCAGGCCGTCACCGTCGAATCCTTGTTTGCATTCGCAAGTGAAGGAGCCAGGGGTGTCGATGCATTCGGCGTTGTCGTCGCATTCCGTGACCTCTTCGAGGCATTCGTTGATGTTGGTGCAGACGCTCCCGTCGCCGTTCGTGTCGACATAACCACGTGGGCAGACGCTGCAGGTGAAGGAGCCGGGTGTATTCGTGCATTCGACAAGTTCGTTGCAGTTGTCGGTCATCAAGGCGCACTCGTCGATGTCCTGACACACGGTTCCGTCGCCATTTACGTCGGTGTACCCATCAGGGCAGGCCGAACACGTAAACGCGCCGACCGTGTTGGTGCAGGTGACCTCGGCCGCGCAAGTGGCGGGTAGCAAACATTCATCGATGTCTTCGCAAAGGCTTCCGTCGCCATTCACGTCCGAGTATCCCGCGGGGCACATTCCGCAGATGAATCCGCCGCTGACGTTGGTGCAGGTGAGGAGGACATCGCAATTATCCGAGCCCAATAGGCATTCGTCGATGTCGTCGCAACGCGTTCCGTCGCCGTTGACGTCGGTGTAGCCGGTGGGGCAGGGCGTACACGAGAACGAACCAGTGCTATTGACGCATAGGACCTCGTCCGAACAGGTGTCGGTCCCTACGATACATTCGTTGATATCGGTGCACAGGGTTCCGTCACCGTTGACGTCGGTGTAGCCGACAGGGCAAGCGGAACATCCATAGGTCCCAGGAGTGTCGGTGCACAGCACTAGGGCGTCGCATGCATCGGTTCCGAGGGCGCATTCGTCGATGTTCTGGCACAGCGTTCCGTCGCCGTTGACGTCGGTGTAACCGGCCGGACAAGTCGAACAGGTGAAGAGCCCTGGGGTGTTGGCGCATACGACCAAATCATCACAATTGTCGGTTCCGACCAAACACTCATCGATGTCGTCGCAGAGCGTTCCGTCGCCGTTCACGTCGAGATAACCCGCAGGGCAGGCGTCGCAAACGAAGCTTCCTGGCGTGTTGTTGCAGGCCACCACCGCGTCGCAATTGTCGATGCCGTTGTCGCATTCGTTTATGTCGGTGCAACGTGTTCCGTCGCCGTTGATGTCGAAGTACCCGGCTGGGCATGAGCCGCACGTGAAGGTTCCCGCAAGATTGGAGCAGACGACCAAATCGTCACATTTGTCGGTGCCCAACGCACACTCATCAAGGTCTTCGCACAGGGTTCCGTCGCCGTTGGTGTCGCGATAGCCCGCAGGGCAGCTGCCACAGTCGAAGCTGCCGGCGCTGTTGGTGCATGTGACCAAAATATCGCAATTATCCGTGCCAAGCACACACTCGTTGAGGTCGTCGCAGCGTGTTCCGTCGCCGTTCGTGTCGAGGTATCCGGCCGGGCATGCGCCGCAGGTGAAAGAGCCGACGTTATCGATGCAAGTCACGAGATCGTCGCATGTATCGGTGCCCAGAACGCATTCGTCGATATTATCGCATTGCGTGCCGTCGCCGTTTACATCGAGGTAGCCAGCGGGGCATTGACCGCACGAAAAGGTGCCGGGTTGGTTCACGCACGTGAGCAGCGTGTCGCAGGGAAGAAGAAGGCATTCGTTGATATCGAGGCACACTGTTCCGTTGCCGTTGACGTCGGTGTATCCGGCCGGGCAAGACCCACAGGTAAACCCGCCTGGAGTGTTGGAGCAGGTGACCACGGCGTCGCAATTATCGGTGTTGATGGCGCACTCGTTGATGTCGAGACATTGCGTTCCATTGCCGTTCACGTCGTCGTAACCCGCCGGACACGAGCCGCACGTGAACGATCCCGGTGTGTTGGTGCAGGTGACCAAGGCATCGCAATCATCGGTGCCAAGCGTGCATTCATTGATGTCGTTGCAGGTGGCTCCGTCGCCCGTGTAACCGGCTTTGCAGGTGCAATCGAAACCAAGGCTGGTGTTGGCGCAGGTGGCGTTGACGCTGCAATTATCGAGGCCGAGCAAACACTCGTCGATGTTGACGATGAAGGTCGAGGTTGTCGTCGAGGTGTTGCCAGCCGCATCGGTTGCGGACGCGACGACCGCGTGTGTGGCGGCCGACAAAGCAGCGGGGACCGGGTATGACCATTGGCCCGTGGCAGATACCGAAACCAGAATCGGTGGACCGCCGTCGATCGAGATCCGCACGGTTGAACCGACTTCTGCACTGCCTGAAATCGTGGGCGTCAAGTCGGTGATGACCGAGCCATTTGCCGGCGAAATCACGGCCACCGAGGGCGACAGCGTGTCTTGAATGAAGCTCGAAGACGTCGAAGAGGTCAATGTTCTGAAGGTCGCGTTGGCGATGACCGAGTGCGGTCCATCATTCAGAGTTTGTCCCAGATTGGCCGTCCATGCCCCGGTGATGAGGTCGGCCACGACCATAATAGCCGTGCCGCCATCCACCTGGACGCTGACGGTCGCACCGGGTTCAGCAGCGCCAGAAATCGACGACGTCGGAGTGTTGACCATCGCGCCGTCTTGGGGAGACAGAATCATCACAAAGAGGGCTGTGTCGTCACGATCCAGGAAGTTCGGGATGCCGTCGCCGTCGGTGTCGTCGTCGAACCAATTGCCGTTGCCGTTGGTGTCTTCGAGTCGTGTCGCAACGCCGTCATCGTCGTCGTCGGGGTCATTATAATTGGGGAGACCGTCGCCGTCGGTGTCTTCGTCAAGGACCTTGTCGCCATTCAGGTCTTCCAGACAATTCGAGACGCCGTCGTCGTCACTGTCGATGCAAAAAGGGTCGGAAATCAATGCACCAATCGTGGTGCCGATTCCGCCTAGATCTGAAGCGAATGCATTGTCGTTGTTGCCGCTGGCGACGATGATTCGAAGCTCATCGCCCGGGAACACGCCGCCTTGGGCTAGGGCGGCCCAGGTGACTGCGTAATCCAAGAAATAATCGTCGTTCGTCGAAAAACAGCCCGGTGCGGGGGCGCTCGCCTGTGCACACGCCTGAACCACACGCCCTAGGCTCGTGAAGGTGCCAAGGGAATTGACAATTTCGGACGAATCGCTTGGTGAGCCGAGTGTGCCTTGGACGGTGTTGATTTGAACCGACACGTCGTCAGGGTTGTTGATGCCCGAAACCATGCTCAGGGCTTCGTAATCCGAGAAATCATTGTCGGTGTCAAAGAGGACGCCCCACGAAAACGGCGCAATCCCACCATTGCCTTTGAGGGGCGTGGAGTTTAGCCGGATGCGTGTGTAGAGGTACGTCGCGTCGGCAGCCATGAACACGGCGGGCCGCACCGCATCGCCCACGATATCGCGTTCCTTTTGGCTGTCGCCAACCACGTCGCCTACCGGAGCGGTGACGTTATTGACCGTTCGGACAATCGGTATCCACGCGCTATCTGCCGGAAATGTTTGAGCATACGCGATATTGGAAAACGCAAAGATCGCGAGCAAGAGCGTCAAAACAGACACTTTTTTCATCAGGCACTCCAGTCAGACATCAAGCTTCGTGACCGAAATTTCGCACGAATTGCCGAAAACGTCACTAAAAAGGCCCGGTTTCTTCGGCCTTAGGTGTCGTCTTCGATTGACGGATCGCCACAGATTAGGCACGTAAAAGCCCATTCATGGAGGCAGTATATGAATTCGATTAGACGCGGCACGGCGCTTTGCAATTGTACTCTCGAGGATCATCCTCCGCTGATGATTGCGCTTACAGGTGGCCCTGGTGCCGGAAAAACAGCAGTTCTAGAGCTCGCGACGCGGACCTTCTGTAAACACATCGTGGTGTTGCCCGAAGCAGCGTCGATCATTTTCGGAAACGGCTTTCCGCGCAAAAACGGAGACATCGCCAAAGCCGCACAGCGCGTGATTTTCCATTGGCAGCGTGAGATCGAACACGTGATTCTTGCGCACGAGACCGACGTCGCGGCGATTCTTTGCGATCGTGGGACCGTCGACGGGTTGGCGTATTGGAATGGTCCAAAGGAAACGTTTTTTGATCAGTTCGGCACGTCGTTGGCCGAAGAAACATCGCATTATGCGGCGGTTGTGCACCTTCACACGCCGGACCGAAAGAACGGCTACAACAAACAAAACGAACTTCGGAACGAGACCCCCGAAGAAGCGCAGATCATCGACGAGCACATCTTCGAAGCGTGGCGATTGCACCCCAATCGGATCGAAGTCCACAACACCCCGGACTTCCTCGATAAAGCCACGACTGCCCTGCAGATTGTACGTGACCTGATTCCTGATTGTTGTGACTCAGTGAAGTAAGCATAAAAAAAGGCGCGCCGTAGGGCGCGCCTTTTTTGATTCTTGGCAACGCTCAGTTTGGTTTAACCGCGCCCAGAGTGCAGCTCAGCGTGTTGGTTGCGGCGTAGTCGGTCGTGTCCGCGACGCGCTTTTCAACACAGTACCCTGCGGTCTGATTCACGGTGTTACCTGTGAAGTCAAAGCCGGTATCTTTGTTGATTTGAATGCCGAAGTCGGCGCAGTCACTGATCGTTGAATTACGAATGAACGAGGAGCCGGTCGTGGCGCCGCTGACGATGAGTCCGGCCCAAAAACCGCTGGCAGCCGTGGCTCCTACGAATTCCACACCCTCGGCCTCGATCGTCATGTCTTTGCCGGCCCATCCAAGGTCCCAGTATTTGTCTGGACCAAATTCAATGCGCGTTCCTGACTCGATCTGCACCGAAGCGGTGTCGTTGTTGTAGAGGTTATCGGAGAGACGATAGGGGACGCTCAGTTTCGAGATCTGGCCGCCCACTGCAAAGGCGCCGTTGGTGATTTCGACATATGCCGTCCCTGTTCCGTAGGAACCTCCAAGCGGCAAGCTAAACAACGCCCCCGCTTCGATCTTCGCTGATGGGCCCTCGGTGTCCTCGATGACCAAATTATTCGAAGCTTCGCTCAGACCGTCATGATTGATCCAGATTGAAGCGGCCTGATTATTCGCCAACGTCACGTGGTCGAGTGTGACAGGCGAATTCACACGGAGCGCGACTTCGTCGGCCGCCCCAGCGTCCATGATTTGTACGAACTTAAGAGAGCTTGTGGTCGCGACCGGCGCGTCCAAAAGAATGCCCGTCCAATGGCCGGGTTCTTCGGTCGAGCCACGAAACACGATCGGGTCTGCTTCGGTGCCGTTGAATTGCAACGTGGCGGCTTTTCCGGCCCAACCCAACACGATTTCCTTGTCGACACCGACGTTGAAGCGCACGCCTGCATCGACTGTCATGGTGACGTCTGTGTTGTTGTAGAGGCCTTCGGCGATCAAGTAGGGGATGGCGGCCTGATGCCAGGTCACATCAGTGTCGACGGCATCGAAATCGACCGCGACGTAGTTCTTGGTGTTGGTTTCGAACGTTCCGCCGAGCGGGAAGTTGGTGACGGCGAGCGCATTGGTCAACGAGACCGCTGGGCCGGCGGAATCCGTCACGCTGAGGTTTTCCGAGCCGGCTTTGAACGATGCCGACGCAAGACCGATACCGGCCGAACCTTCGACCGTGACATTTTTGAAGGTGATTCCGCGTTCGCTCAAGTTGTTGATCGCGGGCGCGTCGCCTCCACCAGCATTTCTCACAATCACGTGGTCCAGGATGGTGTTGCTGGCCACGGCAGGGCTCAAAAGCAATCCTTCCCAGTGCCCAGGTTCATCGGTCGTACCCTCAAAAATGATTGGGTTTGCCTCGGTACCCACGGCGTTGAGGGTGGCATCTTTACCGGCCCAACCCAGCTCGAATGACTTATCGACGCTGACTTTGAACACGGTTCCAGGACGGACGGTCACCGTCGCGGTGTCTGAGTTGTAGACGTTCTCCTCGATGAGGACCGTTCCGCAAAACGTGATGTCTCCCGTGATTTTGCCGTCAAACGCGCCCTGGACGTCGGTGTCGAGGCAATCAGGCGAGGTATTATTTGTGTTGTTGTTCGTGCCGGTATTATTGTTCGTGTCGTCTGCGGTAGTGCCGCATCCGCCAGCGATCATTGCGGCTAGAGATAACGAAAGGTAACGGTTCTTCATATGCGGTCTCCTGAGGTCTGTTGAATCTGGACATGGTTTAGACCAGAACATAGATCGCTGGTCAAGATCGTGTGAGAGTGTTTAAGTGCCTTACAGAGACGACTTAATTTGTCCGTTATTCAAACAAGTGACTCCCAAGAAAGCCCCCTGGCGTACCCACGAATCGCAGCGATTGCCTGCGTGGCAATGGCCGGAGTCGCCTACCAGGTGGCACTCGTGCGCCTGCTTTCAGTCGTGCTTTGGTACCATTTTGCATTCCTCGTGGTTTCGTTGGCGGTGCTCGGATTTGGGCTTTCTGGGGTTCTGCTTGTGTTGCGCCCGACGCTGACCAGAAATGATGGATTTGAGGCAAGGGCGTCCAATATCGCCCATTTGCTCTCGGCGTCGGTTCTTGGTGGCTACCTTACGCTTGCCGCGGTTCCCTTCGATCCGTTTCGGATTGGGACCGAACCCATCCAGCTTGTGTGGGGGGCGGTCTTTGTCATCGCGATGATGGTTCCGTTTTTGTTGAACGGTCTTTTTGTGGGGATGTTGCTGGTCAACGGCGCTGCTCAGGCAGGCCGCCTTTATGCTGCAGATCTCATGGGAGCCGGTTTGGCGGCGCTGGCGACGCTGGTGCTTTTTTCATTTGTCGGTGGAGAAGGAGCATTGCTCGGGGCTGGCGTCTTTGCGGCCCTTGGAGGTTTTTTCATCGACCGGAAAGGCCGAAGTCTCGTCGTCCTTGCCGTCGCTATGGTCGCGATGTTTGTGCTGCCGCACTTCTTAGGCCTGAGAATCACGCGCGACAAGCTCTACGAGGGCGAGGAGATTGCGCAGCTTCTGCAGGACCCTGTCCGTAATCTGGAGACGCGCTGGAACTCTTTATCCCGCGTGGATGTGGTCTCTACCCATCCCATGGAACGCGCCATTTTGATCGATGCCGGTGTCGCCGTTACCCGACTTCCGCGAATCAGCCGTCCCATTTCATCGTATCAACCGATTCGTGATTTTACCTGCCTTGGTTTTTCGCTGATGGAGGCGCCAAGTGTCGTCGTACTGGGCTCGGGAGGAGGCTGGGAGGTCGCATGCGCGCTGACCCACGGCGCCTCGAAAGTCACGGCCATCGAGTTGAACCCCGCGATAACCGGTCTGGTCAAAGAATCTCAATCGGAATGGACCGGCCATGTTTTTGCCGACCCTCGCGTTGAGTTGGTCACGGCCGAAGCGCGAGCGTATCTGGGGCAACAGAAGCAGCAGACCTGGGACGTGATCGAAAGCGCACACACGATCTCGAATTCAGCGTCGGCCAGCGGGGCGATGAACCTTGCGGAGTCCTACACGCTGACCGTTGAAGCGTTCACGTTATATCTGGAGCGCTTATCTGACCGTGGCGTCGTTTTCATGACTCGGCCCGAGTCCCAGATTCCACGCGTCATCGCCAACGCGGCCGAGGCCCTGCGCAATAAAGGGCTTTCGCCAGAAGAGCGAATGGTCGCTGTGCGGCTTCGTTCGTCGGCGCCCCCAGGCAAGGAGTTCACAGCGGGTGTCCTGATTGCGCGCGACCCCAAGGTGCTTTTGAATATCCGGGCCAAGGTCGAGGCACACGGCGGAGAAATCCTGTGGGGCGATGGTGTGGCCAATCCCCTATTGGCCAAAGCGTTTCGCCCGGGGACCTTTCCGTTGGCCACCGACGACCGGCCGTTCTTTCAGTTTCGGGGCTCGTGGTTTGATCTGAATCGTGACGATTTTTCCCGCGTCTTTTCAGCAGGTTCCGAGGGACGTCTGGCCCTTGAGGACGCGCCTGTCGGCGAGGTGTCGCTCTTGGTGTTGCTGGTCGTGGTGGTGGTTTTTTCTGCAGCTGCGATTTCGATTCCCTTGTGGATTCGGCGCGAAATCTGGAGCGGAGACGTTCGTTCGTTGTCTCATGTCGCGGTGTATTTTGCAGCGCTTGGTTTTGGCTACATGTACGCCGAGCTCGGGCTGGTGCACCGGCTGGGTGTGTTTTTGGGGTCGCCAACCGTGACGTTTGGGGTGGTGGTTGCCGGGTTGTTGATTTGTTCGGGTGTGGGCTCGGCCGTGTCCCAACGCCTGCCAACTGAATGGGCGCGAAGGGTCGTTATGGGGGCCGGTGTGACGCTCTTGGTTCTTGGGCAGGCCTCTCATGCCGTCGTGCCGATCGCTTTGGCCTCGGGCACCTGGGGCGCCGTGTGGGGCTCGCTGATATTTGTGGTCCCGATTGGTTTTGTGCTGGGCATGCCGTTCCCCATTGGGATGCGCATGTTGCACGGGCATCGGAGCTCGTTGCTCCCAGTCGCCTGGGGCGTCAATGGTTTTGCGAGCGTTTTGGCTTCCGCGACCTCGATCTTGATCGCCACGGAATTGGGCTTTGCGTCCCTGCTCGCCGCAGGGGCGCTAGCCTACTTCGTTGCGGCCGTAGCCGTGTCGAATTCTGAAACCTAAGTCTCATCCAGAATAAGCTATTTCTTTGGGGCTTTGCAGGTGCAGCGTTTGTCTTTTGGCACGTTAGAAAGCACTGATTCGATGTGCATTCCGCAGCCGGCATAGGTAGGTTTTCCGCATTTTGAACAATTTACTCGAACACACATGATGGACCTCCTTAATGGTCTTTCAGTCTCGTAATATAGCTATTTCAAGTTATGTGCCAGATCTTCGGCACTTCTGATGCTGTCATGTTTTAATACGCCGAGATCCCGCTAGGCTGTGATTTGAGGCTACATCGAAACGTAGGGTGGAAGCCTGCGAACCAAGGCGCAGTCAGGGCAGGAAGCCGGCGAACCAAGGCGCAGGTGAGGACTGGAAGCCCCCGAACCAAAGTCGACCAGCAAGACCGGCCATCCGACGGTGTGCTGCAACGTCCGTTGCAACTTAATCGTGGTTTTTCACCGTCGGAGGCACGACCGACCCACTGGCCTGCAACTCCAGTGCTTCTGGGTGTTTCAGGTAATGGTCCCGCACCACCTGAGCCAAAGCACTGCGATGGTTGGCATCGATTTCCGTCCCAGTTTCTGGAAGGATTGCGACGATATTCCTTAGCAGCTCGTCTTGAGGGGCTGGTTGCTGATCGACCCATGATTCCAACAATTCGCGGTTCGCGAAAGAAGGCAGCGACCCAAGAATTCCAACATCGTTT
Organism: uncultured Bradymonadales bacterium; assembly: GCA_964394615.1. Taxonomy (GTDB): domain Bacteria; phylum Myxococcota_A; class Bradymonadia; order Bradymonadales; family Bradymonadaceae; genus JBFFMO01. The sequence continues at coordinate 55,851 of CAYMYJ010000022.1, forward strand.
TGGTCGTGGACCAACAATCCGGATGTTGTGCCTCGGTCCAAGGTCAGAACCTGCAGAATATAGGCGCTGTGGTAGTCGCGCTGCTGGATTCGTTCGTCTGGCGTTGGTTTGCCGGCAACGCGCAGGGTTGACTCAAGGATCTGACCGTAGGTGTTGATCATCTTCGTCCCAAAATTCGAAGCGAATTCAAGGTCAGCAGCGAATCCCCGCAGTCGGAACGCCTCCAGGTAAAAATGAGAGACGCCTCGGTGCCGATTTAGGCTCGGAATGAAAAAATACTGCTCGCCGTCGGCCTTGCCTTCGGCCAAATGTTCCTTGGCCGCCGACTTGAGCGCATCCTCAAAAATCGCGGTGTGCTCGGCATTTGGAATGGCCGGGTTCAGATCCGCCATGATGCGCCAATAGCCGTCTCCATCCCGCATTTGAGTCCACGAGATATGCATGTGGAATGAGGGAGCCAGCGGGTGGGCGGGATGAATGATCGTCGACACCGCGGTGGCCGACGATAGGCGCTTGGTAGGCATGTCGTCGTAATGCACCTGTGACACGTTGATCGAGGCGCGATTGAACGCCGGGGTCAGAATTTTGCCGAGTCTCCAGCCGCCTCCATGGACGCCCTCGTCGCGAAGCCATTCGACGCGTTCGAACTCGACGTTTTCCTTTGCATCTACAGCGCGATTGAGGCGTTTCGCGAGCAGGGTTTGAAGGTGGTTAACCAGGGCGAGCGCTTGTTGGGCTTCGAGTGGCGAAGAGTAGTTCATTTTCATTTCAATCCTGATTCCAGTAAACATCCCCCTTCGATTTTAGTTCGCGCGGGCAGGTCAGTACACCATCATTTTGCGTAGTCGCGACGTCACATTATCTGTGCATTGGTAGGACTCTTACACTTGTCCGAAAAACACGGTGTCAAGCGAGGAAATCTATCTTGGTTATTGACACAACTGCGGTTTCCCTCGCTATTATGTGTCATCACGATTCTTTTTGAACCTGGGCCAGCTGCATTCGGACGACTTATGTCGGAAGCGCAAATTGACGATCTTGAGCACCAACTTAGTGCTGTGATCGAAACCGTTGCTGATGGAATCATCACGATCGACGCCAAAGGGGCGATTCGGACTTTCAACCCTGCTGCGGAACGTCTTTTTGGTTACACAGCCCTTGAGATCATCGGCCAAAATGTACGCATTTTGACGCCGGAGCCTCATCGCTCGAACCACGACCAGTACCTCCTCAATTACCTGACAACGGGCGTACGAAAGATCATCGGCACGGATGGGCGTCAAGTAGAAGGCGTGCGCAAAGATGGTTCGCGCTTTCCGCTCAAGCTTTCACTCTCTGAGATGCTGGTGGGCGGCGAGCGGATGTTCACCGGTGTAATACGGGACTTGACCGAGACTGAACTGATTTTGGCGCGGTACCGCGGGCAGGCCGCCGCAATCGACGCCTCGCAGGCCATGATTGAGTTCGCCATGGATGGAACCATCCTCCACGCGAACAGAAACTTTCTGGTGCTTTTTGGGTATTCTGAAGACGAACTTGTGGGCCGCCATCGGCGAATCCTCTCGGATCCTGAATCCGCAGCGACGGAAGAGTTTCGGCAATTCTGGCAGCAGCTGCAGCTGGGCGAAGTTCAAACGGGTGAGTTCCCCCGCCGCACCAAAGATGGGTCGACCCTTTGGCTGCAAGCGACCTACACGCCTGTTCTTGGCCTGGATGGTAAGCCAGATCGAGTCATCAAATTTGCAAAAGACATCAGTGGGCGGCTGCGCGCCGCGGCTCAAACCAACGCTGCGTTGGACAAGTTGAAGACCCTGGAAACCGCGCTCGCCGAACACTCCATGGTCTCGATGACCGACGTCACGGGCAAGATTACCTTCGTTAACGATAAATTCTGTGCGGTCTCTGAATACTCAGCTGATGAGCTTCTCGGACAAGACCACCGCATCATTAACTCCGGCCATCATTCGGCTGAGTTCATTCGCGACATGTGGAACACCATTGCGCGGGGAAATGTGTGGAAGGGAGAGTTCAGGAATCGGACAAAAGGAGGCACGTTTTATTGGAGTGATACGACGGTCGTTCCCTCGCTGGGCCCGAACGGCAAGCCGATTGGTTATGTTGCCATTCGCACGGATATCACGGCGCGCAAGGCCAGCGACGAAGCCCTCAAGGCCGCCGCTCTGATCGACCGAATCGGTGCCCGCGTCATGGTGGCGCTGAATCAGCAAGATCAAGAAAGCGATCCAGGTGTCGAGGTCTTACGCGTTCTGGCCGACGAGGCAGGCTACCGCCCGATTGCCCTTTACGCATACGACGAGTGGGAGGGCGGATTGGCGCTCTCGGCAGGGTTAGGCCTTGCCCCAGGAGCTCAGAAAAAGTTCAGGCTCGGCGAAGGTCTGGTGGGCGAAGCGGCCACTTTACGCGAGCCGACCTTCATGAACAGCGCCGTGGATTCGTTGTTCAGCCTGGATACGGGCGTGGGATTGGTCGGAGCGGCGACGGTTTTTGCGCTGCCGCTCGTGCACCGAGGAAAACTCTTGGGAGTCATCGCGGGAGCCTCCCACGCGCGGCTTTTGGAGCGCGAACGCTCGTGGTTGTCTCAGCTCGCAGGGCAGGTTGCTGTGGGTCTGTACTCACTCCAGCAGTACCAGGAGCTTAAGGAACTCTCTTTGGAGCTCAATGCACGGTCTCATGAGATTGAGGCGCAAAACACCGAATTGGCTCGGGCAAGCCGTCTTAAGTCGGAGTTTCTTGCGAGCATGTCCCATGAATTGCGCACACCCTTGAACGCCATCATCGGGTTCTCCGAAGTGCTCAAAGATGGTTTGCTGGGCGACCTTGAAGAAGAACAGTTGGACTATGTGGGCGAGATTTTCCGCAGTGGGCGTCATCTTCTGTCGCTCATCAATGATATTCTCGACTTGTCCAAGATCGAAGCCGGCAAGATGGAGCTTGATGTCGAGACGATCGATCTCGAATCGCTGGCGACTAACGCACTCACGATCGTCAAGGATCGCGCCTTCAGCGGTGGTGTCATCGTGAACCACTCCATCGAACCCGGGCTCGTGTATCTTGAAGCCGATGGCAGGAAAGTTCGGCAAATTATCTACAATTTGCTCTCAAATGCTGTGAAGTTCACCCCCAAGGGTGGGACCGTAAAGCTGGATATTTTCGAGCATGATAACGGCGTTGAGTTCGCTGTGATCGACACGGGAATTGGCATCTCGAAGGCCGACCAAGCGCGACTCTTCAGACCCTTTGAGCAACTCGATGGCGGCATCGACCGTAAATACGAAGGTACCGGACTCGGTCTGTCGATGGTCAAGAGCTTGGTCGAGTTGCATGGCGGTACTCTGGGCGTCGAGAGCACAGAAGGCCAAGGCTCGCGTTTTTGGGTGAGGATACCCCATTCACGATTGGGCGCTTATACGTCGCTGCAGGAAATCTCGCTTGGCGAAGCTGAAAGCTCCACGAGTTCGTCCGATCCCAGAGTTCTCGTCGTCGACGATGATCCGGCGGCGCTCGATCTTGCTCGCCGATGGCTGTCGAAAGAAGGATATACTGTCGAAGGAGCCATGGATTGTGGTCAGGCTTGGGCGATGCTTGCCGAGCGACATTACGATGCGATCTTGTTGGATATCATCTTTGCGCAAGGTGACGACGGCTGGACATGTCTCGCAGATCTTAAGAGGACGCCTGAATTCGCGCTGATTCCCGTGGTTATCGTGTCTATTGTGGCCGAGCTTGGTCGTGGCCTCGCGCTTGGTGCCGAAGACGTGCTGCAAAAGCCTATCGCGGGCGCCGATTTGATTTTGGCGATCGATGGTCTGGGCCTTCGTCCCGAAAAGCTGGGAGAAGCAATTCGCGTCCTCGTGGTGGACGACGACGCGCGCGCGGTGGAGCATGTTTCGAGGCGTCTGGAACAGGCCGGTTTGGCGGTCACGCGCGCTTACGGGGGAGCAGAAGCGCTTGACGCCATCGCGGCAGGCAGGTTTTCGGCCGTGGTGCTCGATCTCATGATGCCTCACGTTTCCGGATTTGATGTTCTTCGAGAGCTCCGGGCGAATCCTGCCACCAGCGATCTGCCTGTGATCATTCTTACGGCTAAGGCACTTGAGCCCAGTGAACGGGCCGTGCTCAAGAAGTCGGTGGTCGAGATTTTGATGAAGGAGGATTGGGATGAGCGGACGTTCCTCCAGCTGATCCGGGCATCGATCCATCGACGAAAGCGGCGAACGCTAGCCCAGGCAAAGCTTGATATAGAGCCGCCCCCGCCCGCGCCGATCCGACGCGTTTTGGTCATTGATGATGACCCGAATGCACGGGAGCTGATGCGTTTGTATCTGGAGGATGCCGGGTTCACCGTGTTGGCGGTGGATGGCGCCGAAGATGGGGTGTCTAAGATCAAGCACTTCAGGCCCGACTTGATTACCTTGGACTTGACCTTGCCAGGTATGGACGGGCTTTCGTTCCTAACGCAACATGCGGACAGCGACCTTCTGCGCGGTGTGCCTGTGCTCGTTGTGTCGAGCGCTGAGGGGCTCGAAAAGGCGTTGGCTGTGGGAGCACAAGCTATTCTGCCCAAACCAATCCGTCGCCACGAGTTCCTTGAGGTCATCCAAAATTTAGTGCACGCGACTTCTCAGCACCGTCCCTACGTGATGGTGGTCGATGACGATCCCAAGGCCGTTAAAATCGTGTCGTCGTATTTTTCGGATGAACCGGTCGAGGTGGTCTGTGCCCACGGCGGCCAAGAGGCGATCGATTCGATACAAGTCCGCAGACCAGACATCGTGATCCTGGACTTGATGATGCCGGAAGTGAGTGGCTATCAGGTGCTCACGGCCTTGCGCGCCAACCCAGCGACCGCGTCCATTCCTGTGGTGATTTTGAGCGCGAAGGACCTGACGGCGAGGGACCGCTCGGCGTTCGCCGAGAATGTCCAGGCGACTCTCGCCAAGGCGACGGTCGGTCGGGGAGAACTTCTTGAGCGAGTGTGGGAGATATTAGATACGACCGCTGCGAATCACGAGACAGGTGGCAGGTTATGAAGAAGATTTTGCTGGTCGAGGACAACCGCGCCAACCGCAAGCTGATGGGCGGCATTCTCCGTCGCGCGGGCTACGAGGTTGTTGAAGCGGAGACGGCCGAAGAAGGGATTGAGGTGGCGCTTCTGGGGGCGATTGAGCTGGTGGTGATGGATATTCAGCTTCCTGGGACGGATGGGATCACGGCGACTCGCCTGTTGCGAGCCAACCCCAAAACCCAAACGTTGCCCATAGTGGCGGTGACCGCCCACGCGATGAGGGGCGATGAACAGCGCATCCTCGACGCAGGTTTTGATGCGTATATCGCTAAGCCAATCGCTTACCGAGAGTTTCTTTCGGAGATATCTCGGCTGCTCGTGTAAGGCGAATGTTCGTTTTGAATTGATGTCTGGTACGTCTCGGAAAAAGGTGGGGCATGTATGTTATCCGAAGATCGAAAATCACGGGTGCTCATCGTTGACGATGACCCATCCAATCGAAAGCTGCTTTCAGGCCTGGTTAGGCGTGATGGGCACGAAGCCATTGTTGCGGTCGGCGGTGCCGACGCGCTGACGATCCTAGCCAACCAGGAGGTCGACCTGGTGCTTCTCGACCTCATGATGCCTGAAGTTGACGGCATGGCGGTCTTGGCGGAACTGCAACGCCGCCAGATGCTTCCGCTGCTGCCGGTGGTAGTCGTGACCGCTCACGAGGACCGCAAGGTGCGCATCGACGCGTTAACGGCCGGGGCGGTGGATTTTCTAACCAAACCCATCGACGGCCTCGAAGTCAGCTGTCGGATTCGAACTCTCGTCGAAAACAAGCGACTCCGTGAGCGTGAATTGCATGTCATGGAAGGCAAGCTCCGAGAGTCAAACCACCTGTATCGACTGCATTTCGAGAACTCACCGGTCGCAAAGATTGTTTGGAATGAAGACTTTGAGGTCGTTTCTTGGAACCCCGCAGCCGAGACGCTCTTTGGCTACACGAAGGCCGAGGCCATGGGCCGGCACGCCTCGTTTCTTGTCGCCGGTGCGCAACGCAGTGACATGGACGCGCTTTGGTATGAGTTGATTTGTGGTCGGCACAAAGAAGTGACGGGCGACAACGTTACGCGCCATGGACAGACCGTCACGTGCGAGTGGCATAACGCCCCTATGACGGCAGCGGACGGACGTGTTCTTGGGGTGTCCTCTGCAATCTTAAACGTAACAGAGCGCGTTCAACTGCAAAACGCGCTTCTGCAGTCCCAGAAAATGGAGGCCTTGGGTCAGCTTGCAGGCGGCGTCGCGCACGATTTGAACAACATCATGTCGGTGATTCTGTCGTACGGTTGCATGATTCGAGACGAGTTGGCGCCCGAGGACCCTCACCATGGCGACATTGTCGAGGTACTCAATGCTGCCGACCGCGCGACCGCCCTCACAAGGCAGCTCTTGACGTTCTCACGACAGCAACCCGTCAAGAAATCTGCGGTGGACCTCAATCAGAAGCTGGTCGACTTAGAAAAGTTCTTGGTCATGACCTTGGGTGAAAAAACAGGCCTGACCATCGTCCCGTCGTCGCGCCCGGCCGTGGTCGAAATCGACCCGGTGCAGTTCGATCAAATCGTGCTTAACCTTGCCGTAAATGCCCGCGACGCGATGCCTGAGGGAGGAGACGTGCGTATCGCGCTTACCGTTTTGCCTCCAACGGATTCAGGTTTTGGGTCGGTTCGACTCGAGGTCGCCGATACTGGCGAGGGCATCAGCGCCGAGGTTCTTTCGAGAATCTTCGAGCCATTTTTCACGACCAAGGCGGACGGTCGCGGCACGGGTCTTGGCCTCGCCATCTGTGCGGGAGTGGTCACTGAGGCGGGTGGCACGATCGACGTTCAGAGCCAATTAGGAGTGGGAACGACTTTCACGGTTGATATGCCGCTCTGCGGCAAGGAGGCGACTGCGGCCACCGTAGCTTCACGGGATGTTGGAGGCTCGGGCAACGGTGAAATGGTGCTGGTTGTGGAAGACGATGATGCCTTGAGGAGAGTGGTGGTTCGGATCCTTCAGAGCGTGGGATACACCGTGCACGGTGTGGAAGGTAGCGGTGCACGGGCGAAGATCGACGAGTTTGGGGCGGAGCTGGACCTCTTGGTCTGCGACTTGGTGTTGCAGGCTGATAGTGGATTCTACATAGCCGAGTACGTTCGTAGCGTGAGCCCACGTGCGGCGATTCTTTTGACCTCCGGTTTTGTCGACGACGCTGCACGACTGTCCGAAGCGGCAAACTTGCCGATTTTGTGGAAACCCGTGGCGGCTGCAGATCTGCTTCGATCGGCTGCGGAGCTCTTGGAGCACTCCAAGAGTGTCTCGTCGCCAAGCTCCACCACGTTGGAAGTGGAGACGTCGGCTCAAACCGTGCTCGTGATCGAAGACGACGAGGCCGTGTGTCGGATCATGGTACGTACGCTCGCAAGGGGCGGCTACTCGGTGAGGACCGCCGGAACGATCGCTGAGGCGCGCGAGTTGTTGGAAGGGGGCCTTGAGCCGGACCGCATCCTGTGTGACCTGAGCCTGCCCGATGGGTCGGGTGCAGAGCTTCTTGATTGGATCGAAGAAAACCGGCCCACGCTATGTCCCTTTGTCTTTGTTCTCACGGGCGGCGCAACCAGCGCTGCGGGCGTGCGAGTCACGACAAGCGGCGTGTTCAAGGTGCTTTCAAAGCCAATTCATACCAAGGTGCTGCTTGCGGCGTTGGCTTTGGCGGAGTGATTTTTCCGTGGGCTTAGACGACGACTCGAACACGGATCGGGGTCACGACACCGACACCAAGATTATAGTTTCGTAACCATTCCACACGCACCAAGTTTAGCTCGGTTCCGGCCTTGACCAGCAGCTGGCCGGCTTTGGACATGATGTCCTGGTCCAACATCATATTTGGCGTCAACTCATCCAAAGTCACCATTCGAATGACGTTGTCGACCTCGGCGGGGTGGAACGTTGCGAACGCGTCGCGAATGGCCTGCGGAATGCCGGCGGCATTGAGTTTGGCGGTCGCGGCCAACAGCGAATCGCCGTGCAGCGTCGATCGGTCGTACATCACCGCGGCGTTCAGCAGCGTTAATGCGGGACCAAGGTCCAGACCTGCAGGAACACTTGCTGGTTTAAGGTGATAACGCACAAGGTCGGCGACCCGATTCAGGCGTGGCACGTGTTCCAAGAGCTTGAATCCAACCTCCGGATAGCCTTCGGCGATTTTACGCTCCTCGGCGTCAAGTGGGGTTCCCAACAGGAACTTTTTGGTGGTCTCCTCTGGAACGGCAATCAGCCCAACCAAGGCGAACATGGCTGCCATCTCGAGCTCCCAAAGGTCGGTTTGTCCGGTCGCGTCCCCTAAATGCTTCACCAGATTTCTGATATTCTTGGATCGGCTAAAGATGAATGGGGAAGATAATGCCAAAACATCCGTCAATGCCTCTACGGCACCACGCAAGGTGTGGTCGAGCAGTTCCCTCTCGGCCCTGATCAGCTCATTTTGCCTCACACCTTCGTTGACCGCCTGAGTCAGCATGTCTGCGGGGCAAGGCTTTAGCAGCATCCGGAAAATCCGACCCTCGTTGACGGCACGCATCGCCGACTCGATATCCGAAAAACCGGTCAAGAGCATGCGCGTAATGTCTGGGTACTGTGCTGCAACGGCGGTCAGGAACGCGGCCCCGTCCATCCCAGGCATGCGCATGTCGGAGATAACCACGTTGAAGGGCTCGCCTGCCGCATTCGCTTCGTCGAGCTTCTGAAGACCTGCAACACCACCTACTGCAGTCTCGACCAAGAAGTCCCAACCTAGGGTGTTCTGGAGTCCTTCCAGGACGTTGGGCTCATCATCAACACACAGGAGTTTCGGCTGTTTCATTTTTGAGTCTCTCAATGACCGCTTTGACCGATTCGCGCATCGGGTCCAGAACTTCGGCAGATAGGTATTTTTCTGCCTTGCACGGGGCATCATCATGTAACACAGAATAGGCCATGCATTCAGCCAGAACTACGCTGCTCATGACACTCGGATACGATGCGCAGGCCATCTCTAAGTTGTGGTGATGTTTGACGACTTCGACGACTTCTTCGCGAAATCCCCATAGGCCCAGAACGGTTGCGCCGAGTTCTGCATGAGAATCGGTGTCTGCGTTGACCAGCGGTGACTCATCGAATGAGTCAGGCTCAATGCTGTAGGACACAAGATGGGCGATATCGTGAACCAGTCCCGTGATGTAGGCCGTCTCTTTCCAGGCCGCGTCGCCGGCAATGGCGCGAGCACATTCGGCAACAAGACGTCCGTGGGCATGGAGTTCGTCCACGATGCCTTGGTCAATTCCCTCAAATGCTGACGGTGGATCCATGCTTGTGAGGATCGAATGAGCGAATTCCCCCCCCAGGCGGTCGATGGCCTCGCCAATATCGGTGGTGCCAGCGTCGCTCTTTAGGAAGAGGTCGGCTGCTCGCAACACTAGAAGCGCCGCAGCGGCATCGGACTCCACTTTTTTGATGAGTTCGGCTCGTCCTGTTCCGCAGCCTGTCATGGTGAAGGTTGAAGCGTTAGGAAGCCGTGTGGCCCGGCCGATATTTCGCTTCACCCCTGACGACACCTGGTTCAGAAATCCGGACGTGTTTTGCAGCGTATCGATCAGATGAGGACCGTCACAGGGTTTGGCCAAGAATCGATGAACGGCTCCAAGGGTCGACAGAAGGGCGTCTCTATCGGCGTGACCAGAAAGGACAAAGAGCGCGACGTCAGGGAACTGAGCACGCACCTGCTCCAGCAGTGCAGGCCCGTCCATTCCCGGCATTCTCATGTCCGTGACTAAGACGTCGTAGCGATGTTCGCGCAACCGCAAAAGTGCGTCGAGGCCGTTGTCAGCGGTCGTGACCTCCCAATCCTCGTACATGTCAAAGAGTAGGTTTTCGATGCCCTGCAAAATCCTAGGTTCATCATCGACAAAAAGTACGCGTCTCATGCTGCCTCCGCTGCTTCAATATTCTTGGGAATGCGAATTCGAAACACGGTGCCTTCACCAGGTGCCGAATCCACGTCGATCACGCCCTTATGACGATCCACGATCACTGCGTGGGCCAGGGCCAATCCTTGCCCCGTGCCACTACCGACGGCCTTAGTCGTGAAAAACTGTTCGAAGACCCGCGCCCGCACTTCCTCGGTCATACCCGTTCCATCGTCGGCGATGCGTACTTCGACGTGGCTGGGGGCATCATGCGTGGAAATCCTAATTCGGCCCATACGATGTTCGTCATTCAGAGTGTCAGAGATGGCATGTGCGGCGTTGACAATGATGTTTAGGAAAACCTGATTGAGCTCTCCGAGATTGCATTTTACTGAACAGGATTCAGCAAACTCTGTGTCGACTTCCGCGACGTATTTCCATTCGTTTCGGCTGACGATAATCGTGTTCGAGATGCCAGCGTTCAGGTCGGCGAGTTTGAGTTCGCGCTCACCTGGGTGGGCAAAGGCCTTCATCGCCTGCACGATTTGACTCACCACCACCACGCCTTCTTTGGCGCTCGTAATCGCGGTAGGGACGCGGGCCTTGAGTTGGCCAAAACGACCGACCCTCAGCCAAGTCTGGAAGGTCTCTTTCAGGTCTTCGTCGTCCAAGCTGACCGACAGCTTTTCGATCTCTTCGCCCATTTTAATCAGCGTCTCCGTGGCGCGTTCCAAAAATTGAATGTTGTCGCCAATATACTGCATGGGGGTGTTGATTTCGTGGGCGATACCGGCCGAAAGCTGGCCGATGGCTTCGAGCCGTCGCGCTTGATTTAACTGATCTTCCATCGCTTTGACCGACGAAATATCGGCGAAGATTCCGAGCACGCCTGTCACATTTCCGTCGTCGTCGCGCAACGGCACGCGGCTGGTCAACATATGGGCGACCTTTGGTCGCAAGGCGCATTTTTCCTCGCTGCCAAGAATCGCGATCCCAGTTGTGAGCACTTCGTTTTCGTATTTGGTTTGGGATGCCAGTTTTGAGGCTGGAAAGTCGAATTCCGCGTCGGTCTTTCCGATGACCGCCTCGCGGTTGGGCAGATTCAGTTGCAATGCGTAGGCTTCGTTGCATCCAAGGTAGCGCCCCTCCTGATCCTTCCAATAGACGCCGTGTGGGACGTTCGCGATGACGTTTTCGAAGATCTGGCGTTCCTTTGCTAAGGCCAGCCTTGCTCGAACACGGTCCGTGATGTCGATCGCGACGAGAATGAGTCTTGGTGCAGCGAGCGCCGCGTCGGTTCGTCGGCACTCCAGATTCATATGATGAGTGTTGTTATCAATGCCGAGAATTTGAAGATCGATTTGAAACTCGACCTTAGCTTTCAGGTTCGTGCGAAGTATTTCAATTTGTTCAGGCTTGTTGACCAATTGGGTCAGCAAATCGGATCCAGCCATTCCCAAAGGGCGGATTCCCGTGATGTGTTCTTGTGCGTGATTCGACCATTCGACGACTCCATTCGCATCGAGAATCAGGATTCCGTTTCGGGTGTGTCGTGCGACCAAGGAAAGGAGCTCGTTTTGTCGTCGTTCGTCGTCCAGCGCGATCTGGGTGTCGATCAGGGTCGTGATGTCTGTATGGGTGACAAGTGTGTACGGCGTGCCAAGGATCGGCGTGACGGTCGTCTGGTAATGTTGCCATAAAATTTGGGTTTCTTCGCAGTAGCTCTCGGTCTTCCGCCCAACCACCGCCGCGATCCCGTTGGGCAGGTCTTCTGGACCGTCCATGGCCATGAATAGGTCCCGGTAGAAGCCCTCTAGCACCACCCCTATTTCGGGGCGAAGCTCACCCAGGTGTATGTTCCGTTGCCATTCGCTGTTGATTTTAATAACGGCACCGTGTTCGTCCAAGATGCAGATCTTTGCAGGAAGAGTGTCAATCACCGAGTTTAAGAATGCCTGAGAGTCGCGCAGTTCTTCGACGAGCGAGCCCACGTGTGAGGCCATTTGGGAGAATGTGGAGGCGAATCGGCCGATCTCGTCGTCGAAGTGATAATGAAGGGCAACAAAATAGTTGCCGTCTGCCACCTGGATGGCTGCGTCATTGAGCCGACGCAATGGTTGAAATAACCGTACGAAGGCGTGGCGAATGATCACGAACAAAACCACGAGGGCGAGCATAACCGTGAGCAAGAAACCGGTATTTGTGCGAGTTCGCAGGTCGAAAAAACGTTTCTCCGATGCCTCAGCAAAACGTCCGGATGCGGCTTCTAGCCTCTGGAGCCGCTCAATGACGTCGATATTCGCCTGATTGAATTCTGGGCTTCCGACTGAGGCTTTGGAGATTACTTGGAGATTTGGTGCCAGGTCATTCCAGCTTTTTTTAACTTCTTCGAATTCAGAACGGAGTGTCCCCGAAAGGGGTTGGATGACGTGTCCATCGTCAAAAGTTCCGCCTTTCTCAACCAATAATAATGAGTCATTAAATTGTTTGATGGTGTCTTTAAGGACGGTTCGGTCAAATTCCGGGTGGCGAGACGCGGCGATCTGAAGCTCCAAGACCACCAGCCGCGCATTGGCTTGCCCGGCCATGAACTGTCGGTCGGGGCTGTCGGCCATCTGGGAATTGCCGTACCAAAAAATGCTAAAATTGGTCAGCACAGCCAGCAAGAGCGCGACCAACAACAGCGCCGGCTTTGACACGAGGCTGTCACGCCTCTGGATGTTGAATGGCTGCTTCATGCCTCTTCCGTTTCAGTCATGCCCTCGCGTTTCATGCCGCCTCCGAATCCTCGATGACCTTTGGAATGCGAATTCGAAATACCGTGCCCTCGCCCGGGGCCGACTCCACATCGATCGCACCCTTATGCCGGTCCACGACAACCGCGTGCGCCAACGCCAAGCCCTGGCCTGTGCCGCTGCCGACCGCTTTGGTTGTGAAAAACTGCTCAAAGATACGAGCTCGAATATGTTCGGGCATACCCGAACCGTCGTCTCTGATACGGACTTCGATGTGCTTCGGCTCGTCGTGGGTCGAAATCTTAATTCGGCCCATGCGATGCTCGTCAGTCAGAGTGTCAGAAATGGCATGGGCGGCGTTGACAATGATGTTTAGGAAAACCTGATTGAGCTCGCCGAGATTGCATTTGACCGCACAGAATTCAGCGAACTCGGTGTCGATTTCTGCCACATATTTCCATTCGTTTCGGCTGACGATAATCGTGTTCGCGATGGCCGCATTTAGGTCGGCAAGTTTGAGTTCCCGCTCGCCTGGGTGGGCAAAAGCCTTCATCGCCTGCACGATTTGGCTCACCACCACGACACCTTCTTTGGCGCTCGTAATCGCGGTAGGGACGCGGGCTTTGAGTTGACCAAAGCGACCGACCCTCAGCCAAGTCTGGAAGGTTTCTTTCAGGTCTTCGTCATCCAAGCTGACCGACAGCTTTTCGATCTCTTCGCCCATTTTAATCAGCAGTTCTGTGGCGCGTTCCAAAAATTGAATGTTGTCGCCAATATATTGCATGGGGGTGTTGATTTCGTGGGCGATACCGGCCGAAAGCTGGCCGATGGCTTCAAGCCGTCGCGCTTGATTCAACTGATCTTCCATTGCTTTGACCGACGAAATATCGGCAAAGATTCCAAGCACGCCGGTCACATTTCCGTCGTCGTCGCGCAACGGAACGCGGCTGGTCAACATATGGGCGACTTGTGGCCGCATGGTGCATTTTTCCTCGCTTCCAAGAATCGCGATACCGGTCGTGAGCACTTCTTTTTCGTGCTTGGTTTGGGATTCCAGTTTTGAGGCGGGAAAATCAAATTCCGCATCGGTTTTTCCGATGAGGGCCTCGCGACCGGGCAGATTCAATTGAGATGCGTAGGCTTCGTTGCATCCCAGATAGCGACCCTGACGGTCCTTCCAATAGACGCCGTGCGGGACGTTCGCGATGACATTTTCGAAAATCTGTCTTTCATTGCTCAAGGCTTGTTTGGCAAGCACTCGCTCTGTGACGTCTTTGGCGACCAGGATGAGTTTCGTGGCACCGTTGACTGGAGCTGTCGGGCGGAACTCCAGATTCATGTAATGGTCCTCGCCGTCTGCCCCTTTGATTTTGACGTCGGCGTGAAATTCGGTTCGATTCAGCAGATGTTCGGCGATTTGTTGTATCTGTTCGTAGTCGTCAGTCAGCCGTTCGAGCAGTTCGAACCCCGTCATGCCGTCGCTGTTAAAGCCGATCAAGCTTTCATAGACCCTGTTATGCCACTCGATGGCGCCGTCATTATCCATGATGACGATGCCGCTGCCGGTGTTCTTGGCCACAAGTGAAAGGAGTTCATTTTGATGTCGCTCGTCGTTGAGCGCGAGCTGAGTGTGGACCTGCGCACTGATATCTGTGTGTGTCACAAGTGTGTGCAACGACCCCTGAATAGGAGAGACCTTGGTCTGAAAGTGCCGTCCCTGAACATGGCTGACTTCGCTGTAATCTGGAATCTCCCTTTGGACCACCGCTTTAATGGCATCAGGAAGGTGCTGAGGGCCGTTAAATCTGCTGAAATATTTGCGGTATTTTTGTTCGAGGGAATCTCCAATTGCCATCGAATAATCTGAACTGGTGAGCTCCATCCACTCCTGGTTGACCTTGATGACCACCCCGTCTTTGTCCAAAATGCAGATGCGGGCGGGAATGGTGTCGATCACGGAGTTCAGGAAGTCTTCGGAGTCTTTCAAGGATCGGTTCAGTTCTTGGTTTTGTCGCAGTCCATGCTCGAGGTTTTCGGTTTTGCGTTTCAACACGTCTTCGAGTTGAACGTTTTGAGTCCAAATTTGGAATTGTGTGGTTTCCGCATTGGCCTGGCGTTCCTCGAGTGCGTCCATGAGCGCGTTGATGGTGCGCTCTTGGGCGAGAATGCGCCGCTCGAGCCGCGATACCGGCGAAATTTCGACCGTGCTGATTTCAGCCATTGAGTCCTCCAAAGGCGATTCCCACCATGGTCTGATTCACATGAAGTGCATCAAGTTGCTCCCCATAGGTGCTGAACCCTACAGCGTGGGCACTCGCGAAAATACTTCCGGCCTCTTTGTCGAGGTTGTCTGCCTCAAGCTCAAGGCGGCGCAGGATACAGTCGAAGACGAGCATCGCATCCGCACCTGCCACCCGACTCTGCGCTTGGTCGACGGCCTCCTGAAGCGATTCGAGCGCTGACTCTGACTGCCCAATTCGAAGCACGATGCCTTCTTCGAGCGCGCAGAAGAAATTCATGTCGTTGTTGTCCTCTACGTTTCGTGGGGAGCGAATGTAGTGTTCATTTCCAACGCGAACCATCAGCGGATGCTTTGCGAATATGACCGAATTCAGGTCCGAGACCCGGGAGCCCACTGCGTCGGCATAGGCCTCGGCCGCTGGCATTCCATTGAACTCAACGACTCTTCGCGCGGCAGCGTTGGCCTTGGTGACGATAAGACGAGCCGGGGTCGGCTGATGATGCTTAAGAGAGATGATGGAGAATGGAAGGTCAGTGGAGATGAGCGTGAATGTCGAAACACCCTGACGAAACTCACCGTCATGAAGCACATAAGTTGCTTCGAATGTCAGGTGGTCGCCTGCCGAACCGCCCACGATTGGAATAAGCGGAAGGGCGCCAAAAAGCGACGAAATCAGGTTCTCTTCTGCTCCACAAAGGCCGTCGGTGAGCAACACACCAAAGGTCGACCCGATATCGACAGTCTTGAGCAGCTCATCGATGTCCTTTCGAATACGTTCGATGCACGCTGTCGGTGCATTCACATCGTCGATCACCCACGTCCAACAGGCCGTCTTTTCGGGTGAAAACGACAGGCATACCGCTCCAGCATTTGCAAAACCTGTGGAGTCGATATGGCCAGAGGTTGTGCAACCAATCACAAGACCCGACGTTCGTCTTTTCAGTTCGCTGGCAAAAAATTCGAGATCAAAAGGAGAAGTTGCAAACACCATGTTGACGGCGGCAGTCTGAAATCCAGGCGTAGCTAAGTCGTTCAATGCGGTTTCAGCATCTGAGGCGGAGGTCTGACTGCGCTCAATGGATTTGCTCATCGGTGTTCCTTTCGATTGGGGGGCATCATTGTCATCGGTCCTCATTGAGTTTCGCTTTAATCATTAGTGTATTCGAGTTTCGAGTTTCGTATTCCAGATGAGGCATCAGCTCGGCAGAACCGCCGCCGATGGCCCAAACGCGATGCCGACCATGGTGTGGTTGATGTGTACTGAGCCGAGTTGCTCTCCGTACGTGCAAAATCCCATCGCGTTGCTCCGGCTCATGACATCACCGGCGTCTTTCGCGAGGCCATGCTCTTCGAACTCCACCCTTCGCAGAATACAGTCGAAAACCAAGATCGCCTGGGCGCCGCCAACGACGTCGTAGACGGCCTGCATCTCACTGGCCAACGACTCAAGCATGGTCCTGGATTCACCAATTCGGACAATATCTCCAACATCGATCGCGCATAAGAAATTTATGGCTCCGTCGGGTGTGATTTCGAACGGCGACCGAATGAAATACTCTCGGCCCACGCGAAACATCAGTGGGTGCTTTGCATAAATCGAAGGTCCAAGGTCATCGACACTTACCCCGACGGATGCGGCATAGGCCTCCGCGGCCGGATATCCGTTGATTTCGAGGACGCTTCGATTGACCGGATCAGATTTGGTGATCGCCAGGCGAGTCTCTGTGGGATGGTGGTGTTTCAGCGAGAACACTGAAAAAGGCATGTCGGTAGAGACAAGCGTAAACGTCGCAATCCCTTGCCGGAACTCGCCGTCAAATAACACGTGAGTGGCTTGAAAGGTGAGCTGGTCGCCGGCAGACCCTCCGACCATGGGGACGCTCGGCATGGCGGCGAAGAGCGACGCTGAGAGCCGTTCTTCCTCGTGGCAGAGGCCGTCAACAAGAAGGACGCCAAAAACGGTCTTCGCATCGAGATGTTCAAGGAGTTCATTCACCTCGGCTCGAATGTGGGCGATCTCTTTTTCTGGTTTCGCAAGGTTCTCGATGACCCACGTGCGTTCGAACGTCTTTGAACCGCTGAACGTAAGCAGCGCAGCACCGGCTTTCTGGAAGCCCGTCGGACCGATATGGCCAGCCGTCGTGCAACCAATCACGGTTCCGTTGCATCGAGATTTGATGCCAGCGCCAAGTGCTTTGAGATCGTAGGGTGTTGTGGCAAAAATGATGTTCAAGCTCGATTCATCTGGCGTCGATGCAAGCAGTTCATCGATTGCTTGGTCAACTTCGACGGCCGAAGATTGTGAACGATGAATGATGGATGGAGTTTTCATGGTGCCCCTGACTTTGTGGATACGCTCTTATCATCGTACCACCGGTCAGTTTTCTGTTGCGCAAATTCCGTGCAGGAAGGTCGCAAGAAGTTTCATTTGGAATCGGCTATTCTGCTTTCTTCTTAAATGGTTGGATAGGGTGGTTTCGGGTGATTGGCCCGCCCTTGTTGGTTTTTGAGGAAGTCTGTTCGCAAACAATATATGACACTTTGGTGCAAGCCTGCACTGTAAAAGCACAGTGGAAAAAACGGAGTGTTGTCTGATGGCCGGGGCAGGGGAGCCTAGGAACCCTGTCGAAACTGAATTATAGATGGGACATTCTGGAACCCGAAGGTGACCGATGGCTGGAACGAGCTTACTTGCGCTGATTGATGATATTGCGACGCTCCTCGATGACGTCTCGGTGATGACCAAGGTTGCGGCCCAAAAGACCGCAGGTGTGCTTGGTGACGACTTGGCGTTGAACGCCGAGCAGGTCACGGGCGTGAATGCCGACCGCGAGTTACCGGTGGTTTTTGCGGTCGCCAAAGGCTCGCTGATCAACAAGGCCATCTTGGTACCCGCAGCACTGGCCATCAGCGTCTTTGCGAATTGGCTGATCGTTCCCCTGCTTATGCTTGGTGGGTCTTTCCTGTGTTTCGAAGGCTTCGAAAAGGTCGCCCATAAATTCCTTCACCGTAAAGACGAGGACGAAGAGGAACACGAAGACCTTCTGGAGGCCGTCTCAAATGTAGAAGTCGATATGGTTGCGTTCGAAAAGGAGAAGGTTAAAGGCGCCGTGCGTACCGACTTTATTTTGTCCGCTGAAATTATCGTCATTACCTTGGGAACGGTCGAGAGCGCGGACCTTCAGTCCCGAATTCTGGTGCTCGTGACCATCGCCGTGGTGATGACCCTCGGGGTCTACGGCTTGGTGGCGGGAATCGTGAAACTCGACGACCTCGGTTTGGCGATGAGCAAACGCGGGGGCGCGACGGCGACCGTGGGAAACTGGATTCTGGCGGCCGCTCCCTACCTGATGAAGGGACTCGGGATCGTTGGAACGATCGCGATGTTTTTAGTGGGCGGCGGGATCATCGTCCACGGCATCCCTGGTGGCGAGAAGTTCGTGCACGACCTCGCGCATATGGCCGGTCCCCTGGATTGGTTGGCGAATTCGCTTATGGGCGGTTTGGTGGGCATTATCGTTGGCGGAATCGTGCTCGGCGTGGTCACCTTGGCAGGCAAGGTCTTCAAGAAAACGCCCGTTGAGGCGTCTTGAGTTCTAGGCGAGAGCGCCAAGGCTGCCGAGGATGGCCCCCAGAACGACCGAGACCATCAAGAAGATGAAGAAGTGAACACGTTGCCGCGTGCGAAAGTTCACCGTCCATCCGTAACCATAGATCTTTGGAACCCAACCACGGCCGTCCGCTGGATTCGCGTAAAACGCCTTGTATACAAGGAATTTTTGCATCTCTTCTTTGGGTAATTTCGTCTGGGGCAAATCAGTGTCGGGCTGTCCCGCGTATAAGAGGTAGACCAGCACCGCGACGGCGGAAATCGCCGTCCAGTATCCGAAAATGATCGAGGTGATGAACATGCTTATGCGTCCTCTTGATTTTCCAAATAGGCCCAGTAAATCACATCTCTAAAATCGATTTTGGCCGCTTCAACAAACGTCTTCAGTTCTTTTAGATTCCCGTGGCTGATCTGCAAAATGGCCGCAATGGCATTGTTCAGATTATCTTGAGATTCGGCCATGACATGCTGCAACGTTATCGATTGCAGCGCTTGGGTGGCTTCCTGTTGTTCGGTGCCATGAAAGTCTTCGGCTATCTTTTTTTTGAATGTGTCGTTCAGCACTGCAGCACCCTGAGAGTTCCAATCGTGTCTTGGCATGTTCGGAGAGGCTCGATTATGAGGAAAATCAAGGCTGACGGCAACTCGTTGGCGTTTGGGTCATTATGACGACACTTCTGATTCTATTTGGCTGTTTGGTGGCAGGTGCGCTGCTCAATGCCTACTTTGCAAAAGCCGCGGTGCTGACCTCGGTGGCCCGTACGTGGGTGATTTACGTGGCTCTGCCCGCCGTGATCCTCAAAGAAATTCCGGTGATGACCTTTGGTTCAGATACTTGGCTGGCGCTTCTTGGCGGGCTCTGGGTCTTTGGTGGCGCGGTCGTGTTCCTGTGGCTATGTGGCAAATGGCTGGGCTGGTCGCGAGCCACGATTGCTTGCCTGATTCTTACGGCTGGCCTTGGGAACACAAGCTTTGTCGGGTTGCCAGCGATTCGACTATTGGTGGGTGAAAACGGCATCGGACCGGCACTGGTTTTCGACCAGGTTGGTTCTTTCTTGCCTCTGGCCGTCGGTGGAGCGCTCGCCGTGTCGTGGGGCCAAGGCGAAGACGTGGATTGGTGGAATGTTCTAAAGAAATTAATCACCTTTCCGCCGACTCTGGCGCTTGGCGCAGCGTTGGTGCTGGGGGCGGATATGTTGTCGCCGGTGTTGCCGGCTTTGAGCCTGGCCGCCAAAAGCTTGAGTCCAGTCGCGTTGCTGGCGGTAGGCCTTTCGACCACGGTTTCGCGAATCTCAAACGTTCGCGAACTTGGGTTGGGATTGGTCTGGAAGCTCGTGTTGGCCCCACTTGGGGTGTGGGGACTTGCTTACGCGCTCGGTACGGGCGACCTGTGGACGCAGACCACCGTTTTGCAGGCAGGGATGGCTCCGATGGTCACGGGTGGAATCGTGGCGGCGTCAGCTGGGCTGGAGCCCGCGCTCGCCAGCCGCATGGTCGTCGTGGGGCTTTTTATTTCAGTTTTGACTTTGCCGATTTGGAACTTGCTTTTGGTTTAGGGGGTGCGCCGACAAAGGCGATCCCTTCGAGCAGTAGAGCTTTCCACTCAACACGGCTTGGAATCGGGACGGACACCCATTCTGTAAACACCTTATTGGCCGGAGCAAATGCTTCTCCTGTGCCGTTGGCGATGAGTTCTTCGACCCGTTTGGCGGGCAATTTTACGACCAATCCGCTCACGTTGAATCCGGCTAAAGCCAGAAACTCGGGTCCGAGTCGCAAGCAACGTCCTCCCATGATGGTTCCTTCGACGACGCGTGGGTCCTCGGCCCGAAGGTCGTCCGCGATTTCCCAGAATAATTCTGTGGCGCTTAAGGGCATTAAAACTTCCTGGATTGAGGCGGAATCCAACCGCCGAGTGCTTTTTCGAGGGCGAGCGCGGTTGCGATCGTCAAATGGTCCTGACCGTGGGTCCCGACTACTTGCAAGCCGAGCGGTACACCCTTGGTGGCAGATAATCCAAGCGGAACTGCAGTGGAGGGCATTTCCAGAACATTGAAAATCGCCGTGTAGGCCGCATGGAAGGGGACCAGCATCGCGTAATTATGGCGCGGGGCAGGGCGCGAAAACGTCGGGAATAACATCACGCCGTTGGGGCCAATTTCCGCTTCGAGTTCGGCGCGCAATTCATCGGCGAGCGCGACCATCGGCGCTGGGTTGTCCGGCACCATAAAAGATAGACCTTCCAAAAAGGCCAAACCCAGAGACGGCAACGTATGGTTGGAGCGCCGAAGCATCATCTTCAGGAATTCGCGGCCAAGTGGGGCGGGTCCGTCTTTGCCAATGAGTTCGCGAAACGACGTGTCGCCGGCCGAGCCCAATAATTGGGACCAGATATCGAAGGATTTCTTGAATCGGTCGATGCGTAGCTCGCGAACATTGGCGCCCATGCTTTGGAGGGCTGCGATGGCGGCGTGGTGTGCTTCGCTGAGTTCCGCCGTGATGGCCGTGCCGTTATCCGGGACGTAGACGATATTCAGTTTGGAGATATCGACGTCATCAGGATGTCCAAGTTCCATCGTTTCTGCGACAGGGTCGACTCCGTCGGGACCCCGCAGGACCTGGAGGAGCGGCCAGAGGTCTTCGGCACGTCGGGCAATTGGGCCGGTGCATAAAAATCGCATCGCTTCGTTTTCTGCGATCGGCCACTGACCCGTTGAAGGCACCAATCCAGTGCTGGGTTTATGGCCAAAGACACCGTTGAAAAACGCGGGCAATCGAATGGAACCGCCGATATCTGATCCCAGTCCAAACGGTGACGCACCTGCACCTACGATGGCGCCTTCGCCGCCCGAGCTGCCGCCCACCATGCGTGTGGGGTCGTAAGGATTATTGGTTCGCCCGTAGACTTTATTGGACGATTCCATCCACATGCAGCCTTCGGACAGATTCGTGATGCCAAGCGGGATGGCCCCCGCGTCGCGCAGCCGCTGGACGGTGATGGCGTCTTTGGTTGAAACGACATGAGAGCGCGCCACGACACCGCCGGTTTGGGGCATACCCTCGACCGCAAAACATTCTTTGATGGTGCATGGGACGCCATGAAAAACAGGCAGCTCCTCTGCTGCGCACGTGCGCACGAGGTCATCTGCCGCCTGAGCTTCGGCGCGGGCGTCGTTGAATCGTTCGCGAACGACCGCGTTGAGCTGCGGGTTCACCGCCTGGATTTTGGAGATATGGGCGTCAACCACCAACCGGGGAGTGACTTCTCGATCGCGGATAAGCTGGGCGAGCCGTGTGGCAGAGAGTTTGGTGAGGTCATGCATCAGATGGAGTTACCTTTGCAGTAAAAAGTGATTCCGCAGCCTGTGACTTCGCGGCATTGTTGCCCCGGCGTGCACGGCGCGGTGTCGTAGGTCTCGTTTTTGTCGCAGGCAAGATCTTCAGACCCGCATACACAACTCACGGTTTCGGTGTCGCCGCAGGCTTGAACTGAGCGACAGGGCAGCTTGATTGCGGGGTCGCCGCAATCCAACGTCGTTGAGGTTTCGCCTGGTGCACACGCGTCTTTGGCGCATTGAAGCAAGTACACACAATAGGTGTCTCGCCCGCATGTGGGGTAGGTCAGGCAGATTTCGCCGTTCGTCGGACATGCCTCGAGCGGCGTGCCTCCGTCCGGGCAAGTAATGGTTTCGATGCAGCTTTCCTGGCTTGCGCAGGTGACCGTTTGCCCACAACCCGTGCGCATCACACAAGAAGCATCGGTGCAGGTGCCGTACTCCTGATACTCGCCGGCCTGGCAGGGATCGCATGCAGAGGCTTGGCAATAGAAGGTGCCGCCGCATTCATCATCGACGAGCTGACATCCCTCACACCATTGGTCTGAGCGAGTTTGGCCGACTTCGCACGTGGCGGGGGTACAGGAATCCGTGGGCGTAGCGTCGTCGCTTCCACACGAAATCATCAACATCGCCAAAATTAGGAATCGCTTCATGGGGGCTCCGGGTCGAATAGCTAACCTATCCAGTCCAAAGAGTGATGTCACGGAGGTCATTGACGCGGCGCGCCGTTTGATCAAGAAAGGTGGCCGCTGATGAGCGCAACCTTCTGCAAACCTCTGCCATGGGAATCATATGAGCACGAAACAAACCATATTTTATACGAAAACTGACGAAGCCCCCTTGCTGGCGACGTACTCGTTTCTGCCCATCGTGCAAGCTTTTACGAAGCCAGCAGGCGTGAATGTTGAACTGCGAGACATCTCGTTGGGCTCTCGTATCTTGGCTCTTTTTCCAGAATTTTTGACCGAAGACCAGCGGGTCAGCGACGACTTGGCTGAGCTTGGGAATCTGACGAAGAATCCCGATGCAAATATCATCAAATTGCCAAATATCTCGGCATCTGTACCTCAGCTGAAAGCGGCCGTTTCGGAGCTTCAAAGTCAGGGATTCAAGATCCCAAATTACCCGGAAGAGCCAAAGACTGACGCCGAAAAAGAAGCTCGGGCACGATACAGCAAGGTGATGGGAAGCGCGGTGAATCCGGTGCTTCGCGAAGGCAACTCGGATCGCCGTGCCCCTAAAGCCGTCAAAGAATTTGCCCGCAAGCATCCTCATTCCATGGGCAAATGGTCGGCTGACTCGAAGACCCACGTGTCGACGATGAGCAGCGGCGATTTTTACCATAATGAAAAGTCGATTACGCTTGATGCGGCCACGACCGCGCAGATCAAATTGGTTGCGACCGATGGTTCGGTGACCGTGCTGAAAGACAGCCTGAAACTCCTGGCTGGCGAAATCATCGACGGCTCGTTCACTTCGAAGAAAGCCTTGGTTTCCTTCCTCGACGAACAGATCGAGGATTCCCGTAAAGAAGGCGTTTTGTTTTCGTTGCATATGAAGGCAACGATGATGAAGGTCTCGGACCCGATCATCTTTGGGCATGCCGTAGAGGTCTATTTTAAAGACCTTTTTGCAAAATACGGCTCAACCTTTGATGAGCTTGGCGTGGACGTGAAAAATGGTTTTGGTGACCTGCTTTCGCGTCTTCCAGAGCTGCCCGCAGACAAGCGTGCCGCCATCGAGGCCGATATTAAAGCCATTTATGCCAAGGGACCCGCCCTTGCGATGGTCGATTCCGACAAGGGAATCACCAATTTGAACGTCCCTAGCGATGTGATTATTGATGCCTCGATGCCAGCAATGCTGCGCACTTCGGGCTGTATGTGGAACGCCGAAGGCAAGCTTCAGGACACCAACGCGGTGATCCCTGACAGCAGCTACGCAGGTGTTTATGCAACCGTGATTGCGTTCTGCAAGAAGCATGGTGCGTTCGACCCGGCGACCATGGGTAGCGTGTCAAACGTGGGACTGATGGCTCAGAAAGCCGAAGAGTATGGCTCACACGATAAAACCTTTGAAATCAAAGCTGATGGCGTGGTGCAGATTGTCGATGCTGACGGCAAAGTTCTGATGGAACACAAAGTCGAGCAGGGCGATATCTGGCGCGGCTGTCAGGCCAAGGATGCTCCGATCCGCGATTGGGTGAAGTTGGCCGTGAATCGCGCCCGACTTAGCAACACGCCAGCCGTGTTCTGGCTCGATAAGAACCGCGCACATGATGCTCAGGTCATCGCAAAGGTCGAAGTCTACTTGAAAGAGAACGACACGAAGGGGCTTGATATCCGTATCATGACGCCCGACGACGCGACCCAGTTCTCACTTGAGCGCATCGTTAAAGGCGAAGACACGATTTCGGTGTCTGGAAACGTGCTTCGTGACTACTTGACCGACTTGTTCCCGATTCTTGAGCTTGGAACCAGCGCAAAGATGCTCTCGATCGTTCCGCTTATGGCTGGCGGCGGGCTCTTTGAGACTGGCGCGGGTGGCTCGGCTCCGAAACACGTTCAGCAATTCCTGGAAGCCGACTACCTTCGTTGGGATTCGCTCGGCGAATTCCTGGCGCTCGGTGTGTCGTTCGAACATCTTGCTGAAAAATTCAACAACAAGAAAGCTGGCGTACTCGGCAAGACTTTGGACGAAGCCACCACGCAGTACCTGTTGAATAACAAAGGTCCTGCACGCCGTGTGGGCGGGATCGATAACCGTGGGTCTCACTTCTACGTCGCCATGTACTGGGCTCAGGCTCTCGCCAAACAAGAAGAAGACGCAGAACTGAAAGAGCGATTCACTGGAGTCGCTCGAGCGTTGACCGAAAACGAAACCAAGATCGCAGCCGAGCTCATTGCGGTTCAGGGCAAGCCTGTCGACATCGGTGGGTATTTTCATCCCAACGATGAACTTGCTACGAAGGCCATGCGAGCCAGCGGGACTTTGAACGCCATCATCGACGCAATTTAAGCATCGACAAGCGAAGCTGACCCGGCCTTGTGCCGGGTTTTTTTTTTGCACTAAATTCAGCAACGACTGGGGGCGGGAAGCATCCTACACCCATCAGTTTTGCAGGAGATGCCATGACGGCAATCGTTGAGATGAAAGATGTCACCAAGGATTATCCCTTGGGGAAGACCGTCGTGCGGGCCCTGCGCCACGTCGACCTCCAGATCGATGCCGGTGAGTTTACGGCGATCGCTGGACCTTCCGGGAGTGGCAAGACGACTGTCTTGAACATGATTGGGTGCATCGACGTGCCTACGTCTGGTTTGGTGCGTGTCGCGGGGGCCGAGACCGCCAAGATGAGCGATAAAGAGCTCACGGACCTGCGCCTGCACACGATTGGGTTCATCTTCCAGAGCTTCAACTTGATCGGGGTCTTGAACCTCTTTCAAAACGTCGAGTTTCCGCTTCTTTTACAGGGCGGGCTGACCAAAGAAGAACGCCATAAACGGGTTCTGGAGATGGTCGACAAGGTCGGACTGACTCCTCAGTTGAAGCAGCGTCCAAGCGAGTTGTCGGGAGGACAACGGCAACGGGTCGCGATTGCACGGGCTCTCGTGACACGTCCAAAAATCGTTCTGGCGGACGAACCCACGGCAAATCTGGATTCCAAGACCGGCTACGCCATCATCGAGTTGATGAAGGAAATCAACCATAAGGACAACACGACGTTCATCTTTTCGACGCATGATTCGAAGGTGATGGAGCATGCCGACCGTGTGATCGAGCTTCTGGACGGCGCGACGGTGTTGCCGGGTCAAGAATCAATTGGTGAGGTCTAAAGATGGACCGCATCAAGATGCTGACCTTGTTGGCCCTGCGCACGATGGTGAGCCATCGGGTGAAAAACACGATCGTGGGGTCGATCATGATTTTTGGAACGATGCTCGTCGTGGTCGGCACCTCGTTGCTCGACAGCATTAAGTCCTCGATGCAGAAGAGCATCACGTCGAGCATCACAGGGGATGCGCAGATTTTTTCAAGCACGGCCGAGGACAAGCTGGCGATCTTTGGGCAGATGGGGGCCGGCAACGATATCGGCGAAATCGAGGATTTCACCAAGGTGTCTGCGAAGTTGAAAGCCATGCCCAACGTGAAAGCCGTCGTTCCCATGGCGCTTGGAAACGCGGCGTCTTTTGGCAAAAGTGAGCTCGACCGCGTTTTGCTTGACCTTCGTAAGGCGGCCAAAGAAAACGACCGGCCCATGCTCGCCCAAAAAGAAGCGCACGTGCGTCAGATCGCAGCCTTGATGCTGCAAGAGAACACCAACGCCGCCGAAATCAGCACCGACACCGAAAAAGTGGCCGAGGAGCGGACTCAGATCTTGAGAGTCTTGGAAGATGATTTTTGGACCGGTTTCGCCGACGCACCTGAGACCCAACTTGAATACCTAGACACCAAGTTGGCACCGCTCTCGACCGAAGGTCGAATGCTCTATGTGCGCTATATCGCTACAGATCCCGAGCTTTTTGTAAAATCGTTTGATCGTTTTCAAGTGGTCGACGGCGAGATGATTCCAGAAGGGAAACGAGGGATTTTGTTTTCAAAGAGATATTACGAGATGCAGGTCAAAAACCGCGTCGCCCGTGAGCTTGATGCGATCAAAAAAGAGGTCGACGAAGGCGGCGTGATTGCCACGGACGAAGTTCTCAAGAATCGGATCGACCGCTTATCGCGCTTGTCTGCTTTGGTGGTCTTCCAGCTCGATGCGGCAGAGACACCGGTTGCCCTTGAAAAGCTTCGCACGGCGCTCCCTGGCGCCAAGGGAGGCATCGACGCCATGATGACCGAGTTCCTGAAGGTCGACGATAAAACGCTGAACGATAGGTACGCCTATTTCTACAAAGAAATCGCCCCGATGATCGACGTCTACGACATCAAGGTCGGCGATGAAATGGTGCTGCAATCGTTCACAAAGACGGGCTACGCCAAGTCGGTGAAGGTCAAGATCTGGGGAACGTTCAACTTTCGAGGTCTTGAAACCTCCGATCTTGCGGGAAGCACGAATATTATGGACCTGGTCACGTTCCGCGCACTTTACGGCAAGATGACCGTTGAGCAGCGCGAGGAGCTTTCGGACATCAAGGCCGAGGCTGGCGTGACTGCGGTAACGGCTGAGAACGCCGAGGACGCGTTGTTTGGTGGCGATGCCGACCTTGAGTCGGTTGCGGACTTCAAAGACGCTACCGTGGACGTGGTGATTGAACGCGACAAGAACCTCGTGGCGCAGTTTGAGTCGTATGAGCCTCAGGATCTGCAGCAAGGTGTGGTCTTGAACGCCGCCGTGATTTTGAAGGACCCATCTGGGTTGACCTCGTTCATCGACCAGATCTCAGAAATGAAAGATTTGGGCATTCAGGCCATCGACTGGCAAGAGGCTTCTGGGATGGTCGGCCAATTCATTCTGGTGATCGAATTGGTCCTCTACACGGCAATTTTCATCATCTTTTTGGTGGCGCTGGTCATCATCAACAACTCGATGGTGATGGCGACGATGGAGCGTATCCCCGAAATCGGCACGATGCGTGCCATTGGCGCCCAGAAGTCCACCATCATGCTGATGACTTTGCTTGAAACCAGCGCGCTGTGCGTGATTGCCGGGGCGATTGGCGCGGGTCTAGGCGCTGGGCTTATCGGATGGCTTGGGGTCGTCGGCATCAAGGCGCCTAACGACGTGATGGTCTTCTTGTTTGGCGGTCCAGAACTGTACCCGACCTTTACGGCAGGAAACCTGTTCCTTGGCGCGTTTATTATCTTGATTGTCAGCCTTATTTCAACACTTTATCCCGCGATCGTGGCGACACGTGTTCAGCCGGTGGTGGCCATGCGAGGGAAAGACTGATGGGCATATTTTTTACCATTGCGTGGCGAAACCTGATTCAGGCCAAACGCCGTTCGCTGTTCCTGACCATCGCTGTGGCGATCGTGACGGCCTTTTTGGTCCTCTTGAATTCGCTGACGGCAGGTGTGTCTTCAAACCTTGTGAGCGCGGCGACCACGCTGTCTGCGGGGCATATCAATGTGGCCGGTTTTCATAAGTCAAAATCCAGCGATTCTTCGCCGATTGTGACCAACGCCGCGCCGCTACGGAAGTTGCTCCAGGAAAACACGCCTGGGCTCGACTACGTCATCGATCGCCATCGAGGCTGGGCCAAGGTGGTGGGCGAGTCAGCGTCGATTCAGGCGGGGCTTTATGGCATCGATGCGTCGCAAGAAAAGGTGTTGTTTTCGACCCTGCAACTGGCCAAGGAGAGCGAGTACAAAGACGGCGGCCGAGAAGAAGCCTTTGGCGACCCACAAAAGCTGGCCGAATCCGGCACGGTGATGCTCTTTGCAAGCCAAGCCAAGCGGCTCGGCGTGCAAATTGGGGACGTCGTAACGATTCGTGCGGAAAGCCCAGGAGGCCGCACCAATACAGTGGATCTGACCGTTGTGGCCATCATGCGAGACGTTGGGATGCTGAGCTCGTGGTCGGTATTCTTGCCCAAAAAAGACGTACTCACGTTGTACCAACTTAGCGACACAACGACGGGAAGCTTTCTAATTTATTTGAAGGATATCGACGACGCTCAGGCCACGATGGGAGAGCTTCGAACGATGTTGATCAAAGAAGGCTACACGTTGATGGATTATCGACCTGAGCCGTTTTTCTTCAAATTTGAACAGGTGGCGGGTGAGGACTGGACGGGGCAGAAGCTGGACCTGACGACGTGGAAGGACGAGGTCTCGTTCTTGACCTGGATTTTGACGGCGCTGAACACGGTCTCGTTTTCGCTCATCGCGATTCTTTTTGCCATCATCGCCATTGGCATCGCCAACACGATGATGATTTCGGTGCGTGAAAGAACGCGCGAGATTGGGAGCCTTCGGGCGATGGGCATGTCACGCGGGCAGGTCCTGCTGATGTTCATGCTCGAAGCCTTGATTTTGGGCGCCTTTGCGACAGTGGTCGGGGCTTTGGCCGGTGGCTTGATCGCAGTGTCACTGAACGCGATGAACATCGAAGTCCCCATCGCGGCCATGAGGGCGATACTTTTGAGCGATGTTTTGCGTCTTAAAGTTGAAGTCGGGCAAACGGCCCTTAGCGTTCTGGTTCTGACTCTTTTTACCGGCCTATCTGCGCTTTGGCCCTCGATGCGCGCTGCACGTATGCAGCCTGTCGAGGCGCTTCAAGCGATTGAATAAAGGATGAATATGACTCGAATATTGGTGGCTATTTTGATGTTGGGCGCGGTTTTGACCAGCGCCGTTCCCGCCATGGCGCTTGATAAAGCCGAGATGATCGAAATCCTAAAGGTCATCGATAAGCGTCAGCAAAATACCGGCGACTACACAGCGCGGGTTTATATCGAGCAAAAAGAGAAGACCAAAGAAGACCTTGTCTACGAATCTTTGATCTATCGTCGCGATAATTCGGACCAGTTTGTTCTGCTTTTTGTGAAACCAAAATCAGAAGCAGGCAAAGGATATCTGCGTTTAGACAAAAACCTTTTCTTGTACGACCCGACGGTGGGCCGTTGGGAGCGCCGCACCGAGCGTGAGAGCATCGGTGGCACCAACTCACGTCGATCCGATTTTGATGAATCGCGTCTGGCCGAAGAATTTGTGCCGGAGTTTGTGGGCGAAGAAACGCTCGGGAAATTCAAGGTGAACCACCTTAAACTGACGGCCAAAGACGACGCCGATGTGGCGTATCCTGTGCTCGATCTGCTGGTCGATAAAGAGACCGGAAATATTTTGAAACAACAGGATTTTGCGTTGTCCGGTAAGTTGATGCGGACCTCGTATTTCCCAAAATGGGAAAAAGTTTTTTCGGAATCAAAAGGCGCTGATGTGTATTTCCCTAAAGAAATCAGAATCTTTGATGAGATTGAAAAAGGCAAAAACACGACGATTGTTTTCTTGAGCATCGACTTGAATGCCCTGCCCAAGAATATTTTTACGAAAGCCTGGGTCGAGAGCAAAAGCCGATGAGGCGCCCCCAACTTGTCGTCGTTCTGGCCACGCTTCTGAGCTCGCCTGCGGTCTTTGCGCAGACCAGTGAAGAGGTGCGTGAAGAACAGATGTTTGGTGAGCCCGAAGTCACGCCCGACACGGTTGCTGCGCCTGATGTTGATAAGACCACTGAGACAGCGCAGGAGTCGTCTGAGGCCCCTGTAGACGCCGAAGCCACGCCGCAAACCGACGCCGAATCCGCGCGTGAAGACGACATGTTTGGTGAGCCAGAAGACACGGTCACTTCGGTTGTGGCCGAGGCTCCGGCCTCACGCGACGAGGCGACGCTTAGCTCTCAAACTTCAAGCTCCGACATCTATCAGAAGTTGATGGAAGCCGAGGACCCACTCGCTATTGGCGGGCAGGTGTTTTTGCGGAGCAATTATTCGATTGTGGATGAAGGCGACCCCGAGGACTTTTCGCTGTCGATGCCTAATCTAGTGGACTTGTATTTGGACGCACGCCCGGGAGACCGTGTTCGCTTTTTCACGCGAGGTCGCTTGAGTTATGACCCTACGGTCGATGAAAGCGCCGTGTCGGCATTCGGAACCACGCAGGACCAAACGACCGTCAAATTGGACCAGTTATGGCTCAAATTTGATGTCGAACGTTTTGCGTACGTGACGGTCGGAAAGCAGCGAATCAAATGGGGGACAGGGCGTTTCTGGAATCCAACAGATTTTCTTAATTCCGAGACCTTGGACCCATTAAGCGTGTCTGTTTTTGACGAACGTCTTGGTGTGTCGTTGCTAAAAGTTCACGTGCCTGTCGAGTCGCTTGCCGCCAATTTTTACGCCATCGCGACGCTTGATGACGCCAAAAGCCCATCGGATGTGGGCGGGGCGTTGCGCGGTGAATTTGTGATTGGCACCAGCGAAATTACGACCTCGGTAGCGGTGCGTAAAAATAATCCACTTCGCCTTGGTGCTGATTTTAATGGCGCCGTGGGCCCAATTGATTTGAAGGTCGAGGCCGTGCTTAAACACGGCGTGAAAACCCCGTTTTATCGAGGAGCCTACAACACAAGCCCGCTTGGAATCGATGAATTCGACCTGAACGGTGTGGCCGTGGCCGACATTCCAGCCGCCATCGAAGCGCAGCTTCCCGGTGTTTTGGCGGCGCGCCAACCCGAGTCCTATTCACGCGAAGACGATTGGATTCCGCAGGTGGTCGCTGGTGTCGAGTATTCGGTAAATTACACGGAAGACGACGCGATCTATATCGGCGCCGAGTACTTTTTTAACGATGCCGGATACGACAACGCCGACCTCTATCCTGTGCTGATTCAGTCCGGGGCCTTCACGCCGTTTTACACGGGCCGTCATTACGCTGGAGCCTACGCATCGCTGCCTGCACCGGGCAATTGGGACGACACGTCCTTCACGGTTTCTGGCTTTGGAAATCTGAGCGACCGCTCCTTCATTTCGCGCCTGGATTATTCGTATAAATTTGCGACCTACCTGACGTTTAACGCGTATGCACAAGGGCATTTTGGTGCGCAGGGCGAATTTAATTACGGCTACTCGCAAGGCCCACTGATCGACCCTGCCTTGGTGCAGATGATCCCTGAAGACCAACGCGCGTCTCTACCCGCTGCGGTCACCGATGGCGTGAAGGTCGTGGGGCCATTAATGGATGTCGGCGTGGGCCTTCGAACCAGCTTCTGAAGGCCATCAGGCGCCGCTTTTTGTGCCGTCGTCGAAATCGCACATCGGTGTTGAATAGCGATTCAGTTCTGCATAACGTCTGCTGCATAAATGAATTTTCATTGGGATGCAGATGTTGAATTTGAACGTGAAGCCGCACCTTGTCCGACTTGGGATCGTCCTGCTGCTAGTGTGCGGTGGCTGTTCGTCCGATGAAAATAGCACCGATAATAATGCCTACGAGTTGCCGGCGCTGCCGTCCTCACCGACGCCGATGTTGGATCTTCCGACCGGTCGGCTCATTCACCCAGAAGTATTCATAGAGGATGGGCGCTATATCTTGCTGGCCAACGAGCTGGTTTTTGGGGCGCAAAAGAGTCCGGTGCTGCGCTACGAATCCGACGATGGGGTTAATTTTACAGGCCCAACTCGCCTTGCCGGCAGCGACTACTGGTGGTCGCCATCCATCGTGCATCATAACGGCACTTGGTTTCTGTTCTACCGGTCCTCGCAATGGGACAGTCAGCTCGACCACGATACGATTGGGCTCGCGACGTCGGCCGATGGGCTTCAATGGGAAGATCAGGGCACCGTGTTTGATGGCCCTAACGAGGCCATGCCGGATACCCATTCGATTTACATGCCGCGGGTATGGCACGACGGCACCCGGTTCCACCTTTATTATACCGTGTTGACGGACTTCGTTTTTGACGGGGACATTGGAGGCTCGAAGTCGTCGATCGCTCATGCGACGTCGGATGACGGGCTTGCATTTACGCACGTCGATATTCCTTTTGCAGCAAGCGAATGCCCGGGCTCGACGGGAGGGGATTTCGAGGGCTTTTCAGTTAGTGGCATCGTCCGGAGTATTTGCGAAGAGGAGCTTTGCGCCGAGCAGCTGGCGTTGACTGTGCTCCACGAAGCTTGTGATTCGGGTGCCGAAGAATCTGCTCGTCAGCTCGAGGTTTTTACCTCTTCCGATGGTTTTGCATTCGTGTCGCCGGGAGTTTCGATCCCGGCTGCGGGGATCTCGATCGCGGCATTGGCGGATCATGACACGCTTTGGGTGTTTAGCGATGAAGAGACAGCCGACAACGACGGCCAAGTGCTTGTGACGTCCTCCGCTTTATCTGCGCCGCTCTGCGAAACACCCTGAGGTCGAAATCGCTGTGGTCAGGGGCTGGTTTCAGGTTGTCGGGTTTCGGGAGGCCAGGTCGCAGGCTTTGTGATTGGTGCGAGTTCGGCGGCCGCAGCCTCATCATCTAGAATCGGTGACCTCGATGACATGCTCGACCGAGCCGTCGCCATTGTGGATAATAACGAAGCTCGACGCTGCATTTATGGGCCGAGTGAGGGGTGGCGCGATGAAAGCCTTGCCAGTGATAATGATCGTCTTGGGCATTCTCTTGGGCCCGGCGCTGGCTTGCGCAGACGACGGACCAGCGGACAGCCCACTGATCGACGACCTACGATTTGGACTCGCGTTTACCAGCACCCTGATCAACGGAGATGGCGGGTTGTCGGGCGTGGCCGAATACAACCTATTTTCGTACGGGTGGATTGGGGCACAGCTCGCCTGGAACAAGATGAAGGATGAGCTTTCGCAGGTCTGGCCTGCTGCCACATTCCGATGGGTCGCGCCGGCGAGCGACGTCGGTGATTTTCAGGCGTTTTTGGCAGTCGGGGGCGCCGGCCATGGCGTTAATTTCCGACTCGAAGCCGGCCCCATGTGGAGATTTGGGGACATCGATGTTTCATTGACCGTCGGTTTCATCCATGTGGGCTCGGCGGTGGAACGATTTCCCCAGGATCTTGAGGGCTATTGCCTGACCTTTGGCGTCTTTGGGCCGGGACACTGATGGAAATCAACGCCAAATATTTCGTTTGTATGGCCTGTGTTGTCAGCGCGTTGGTGTTGGCTCCGAATGGTCTTGTCGCCGCGGAACCCGACCAAGATTGGGCGATGGATTTTGGCGAACGCGACGTCGACTATTGGCACGATTTCTTGCCCTTCGTCGCGGTGTTGGGCGGAGTGGCAGGGGCCACCGATTCGTATGGTGACGACACGCCGCTCTATCGCCTCTGGGGGCCGATGCTTGGGGTCAGGGGCGGGCTCTCGGTGCCGTTTGGATTTCGACTCGTGCTTTCAGCACAAAGCCTTCCGTACACGCACGATGACGATGCGATTTTTGGCAAATACTTCAGCTCATCGATTCTGAGCGCACGTGTTGGCCTCGGCTTTTGGGTGTCATCGTTTTATCTCGGGTTTCAGTACGGCAAGGGGTACGGATATCGTGTCTTTGACGACGAACGCATCAAAGCGCAGACCGAAGAGTGGTCGGGGGTCGAAGAGTTTTCGATCGTGGCCGATTGGCATGTTGCGGATGGTTTTTATACCTGTGAGGCCAGCATCAACGCCTTCTTTGGCGGCCTTTTATGTGGCTACGGCTGGACGTTCTAACCAGTACCCCGGCGAGCTCATCAAATCCGAGCGCGCTACAGTCATCGCTCGACTTCCGCATCGAACCCTCGACATGGATGACTTGGCAGTGAATGTACATGGCATGGACACACCGTGCTCGATGTCATTACGCGCCCTGATACATGTTCTGACCTCAAGTGCCTGACAAAATGAGTGAAACTGTCAACTAGTCAAGCTGGCGCGAGTGTTGCGTTTCACGCTCCGGCAACCGCTGGAGGTAGAAAGTGTTAGAGATGACCGATCGAAAAAAGTACGTTCTTAATCACATACTCGTTGCCTATCTGAGTTTGCCCGTCTGCATGATCATCGTGTGGCCTATCGTCATCGGGGTTCCAATCTTTTATGCGCTCCTATGGGCCTTGCCGATGTATGCAGTCATTTGTCTGATGTCTCCAGTCGCATTTATTTCAATACTATTGGGAATGGTATTTGGCGCCGTGAGCTGGAAACTCCACCGCTATATTCCGCCTTTGAACATCAGGAGTTCTCTCGCGTTGCTCTTCGTGATCATCGCGGCCGCCTCCCTTGTAGCGACGCATAGTGGGCTGGCACTGCAGGGGGGCACATTTGATTTTTGAATTGGGTAGAAACATTTCGAACGAAAAGTTATCTGGCCAGCATCAAGATCCCCACTATAGGCGGCGCCTAGCTCTGGGCCGATCACAGTTATCGCGACGGTTGGTGAGTGCAGGAGAACGTGACTACTGGCTATTTCCGACTGCTCGCGAGCCCAACGACCGGCGTCCGCTGTGGGGCGGGTTCAGCGCTTTCTCGTGGTCTGAGACGACTTGTGAATCTTTGACAGCACCGACAGCCTTTAGAGCCGAACGCCGCGGTGCGAACCTTCATGGGGTCGACGGGCGACATCGTGGTCGAGAAGTCCAAGATCGACGGTGCAATCGTCGAGGAAGGACGGGGAAAGGTCGTGCGCTGACGGGTGCGCCGCCGCTGCCGGCATTGGTCGATCGGCGATTGGTCCCGCACCACGGGTGCGCATCATCGGCCTTGCGCGTTCTTCCACCGGTCAAATTCCGACGGTCGAAGCCCATATCGAGCGAGCACTCCCGGATGAAGGCGGTCCGCTTCTTGCTTGACCATTTCTGACAGCGCGTCCCGCTCCGGTCCAGTGATGGAACTCAGTTGCTCATCGAGCGTGCTTTGAAGGTCTCGCGCAGGGTTCAAAATGATCTCACGGACCGTGGTCTTGATGAGATCGCGGTACGCGAGGCGGAGTGGGTTGGGTTCGGCAAGCTCCTGCGACACGGCCGAGTATCGTTGGGCGGAACGTTCGTACGCCCATACGAATACATCTCGCAACAACTCGACGCGCGTCATCTCGTACACGCCGAGAATGGCCGACGTGTAGTCCGCCTGCGGCACGTCGAGAAAGGTCAACGGGACGAGGTTGGCCTTGATGAGAGGAATATTGGCGGCGAGTCGGGACGTGCGTTTGTTCACATCGGCGAAGGGCTGCAAGTAGGGTAGGTGAACCATGGCGAAGAATGCTTGTTCGAACGGATCCGAAATTGCGCCAGCCTTTGCGAGGAACACATCGAATTCGGAGTTGATCAAACTAGGAACGGACAGCGGTGTGTAGACACTGCCGCCAATGGCGACGGCAAACTCCCGAACTCGCCCCTCGTCAGCGGGATTGGGCAGTAAGTTCTCGCTGAGCATCGCGTGAAGGTTCAACAACGTGTAGCGGTCGAATCCGATGATCTCGGAATTCTCCACGAGCAACTCGATGGCCGCCTTGTGGTTGAGGATCATCTGTGTCTCGGTCGCGTCTTTACCGCTTGCGACGCGACCATGCGCAATAAGCTCCTGGGTGTCGAGCAGACTGTAGGTGTTGCCTTCGAGGTGGCTTGAAGCCCACGACAGGTCGATGAGCAATCGGTCAAGTATTCCTCGTCCGTAGGTGCCCGCGGGAAGCGCCTCAGCGCCCGTTGCCCCGACGCGCCGGAGCCGGTCGCGCAGCGGCTCGGCGAGATAGAACGTCTGCCCCGGGGTGTACGCGTCGAGAAATTCGCGTTGGTAGCCGACCGGGGCTCGACTCTGGATCGGTCCGCGGACGTACTCACGCAGATCAAGCGCCTCGGGAGATAGGCGCATGACATCGGACGCGGCGGCGAGGTGGCCTGAAGACCGCGCCACGTATCGGCGGGCAGCACCCGCGCCGAGTGGTTCAATCCGTCCAGCTTCGATGAGTTCGTTCATCAGCCGCTGCAACGTCCTCCGAGATACCTCGGGATGGCGATCGACGAGGTCGCGCATCGCGAGTCCGTTGTCGGACGCATCGAATATGGTACTCAGAATTGTGTGCTCGTCTGTCATCGTTGACTCCCGATTGCGTCCAGGTTGGCGCAATCAGGCGTATTGTGCCATACTTGGCACGATTTGGCACGATT
>CAYMYJ010000022.1:92459-103996 GCA_964394615.1 uncultured Bradymonadales bacterium
CCAGGTTGGCGCAATCAGGCGTATTGTGCCATACTTGGCACGATTTGGCACGATTGGGCACGATTGGGCACGATTGGGCACGATTGGGCACGATTGGGCGCGATTGGGCGCGATTGGCACGATTTGGCACGATTTGGCGCGATTGGCACGATTTGGCACGATTTAGTCGCGCGCTGACTAGTCGATGGGGTTGAGCGCCGAATCGAGGCGAACCTGGACCAACCCGATACCCTGAGCCGCTTGACCCGGGTCGACGTAACGAAGGTCGCGGAATGTGACGAGCCAGCCGCCGTCGTCTTGTGGTTCCTTAGTCCAATAAGGAAAACGGGTCCAGTTCGCGAAACCCTTGATCGAGGGCGCGGCCAGCACGATGGGAAAACTTTTAGGAGCCACGCGTACCGGTCGCAAATCGCAATGCGCGGCTGAAGCCACGCGTAGCGGTCGCAGACGAACCCGCTCGAAAACCCATCCTTTCCTAAACTCCTTAAAGTTTCCGAATGGAGCGGAATTCGCTAGGATGGGTGCGTTCCGAATGGAGATGGAAATGAATCGATGGATATGTGTTTTGGCCGTGCTTGCGATGTCATGTGGCGATTCCGAATCGTCAAAGAAAGGAGAGAATTGCACAGATTGTGTTGTGAATGTGGGCAGTGCCGAGCTTTCGGTCGATCCAATCACCGAGCTTATTGAGGGCGGTCCGGCCAAGACTTCGGCCATCAAGCTCAAGCGTCAGCCCATGAGCGACGTCAAGGTTTTGATCGTGTCGCTCAACCCAGATCTCGTCACGGTGTCGCCGTCCGAGATGACGTTTGCTGCGGCAGCGTTTTCGTCGTCGCAGATTTTGACCGTCACTCCGGTCGACGACTTCACAGACGAGGCCGATGCCCTCGCGACGGTTGAATTCTCGTTGGTCAGCGATGATGCGGCTTTTTCGGGACGGATGGTTAACCCACTAAAAATCACGGTGATTGACGACGACGAGCCCGGTTCGTTTGTGGTCGAAGCCGATGCATTTTTAACCAAAGAAGACGGCACGCCAGCGTTGGTGGACATCTCACTTAGTGCCCAGCCGGGCGGCGACGTGCTGGTGCCCGTCAAAATCGACGACGAAACCGAAGCGACCGTGGACGTGACCTCGTTGACGTTCAATGCGTTGAACTGGAATATCGCACAGCGCGTAACGGTGACTGGCATTGATGACCGCACCAAAGACGGCGATCAAACCTTCAATCTGGTGCTTGGCCCGACCAACAGCACCGAGCCACTTTTCAACGCACTTCCTCCTCAGAATATCCAGCTCACCAACGTCGATGGCGTGTGCAGCAACGGCGTGGTTGACGGGAACGAAGCCTGCGAGCCTGGGACAGCATCGTCTTCGTGCGCGTACGGAGAGCGTTCGTGCTCGTATTGCTCTTCGAGCTGCCAGATGGTGGCGGGCACGGTCACGGGTTATTGTGGCGACGGCACCAAACAAGCTCAAGAAGAATGCGATGAGCCTTCTCAGCCGTGCACCTATGGTCAAGCGTCGTGCCAGACGTGTTCGCAATGTAAATTGATTGCTGGCACGCCCCAGTATTGCGGTGACGGCGTGGTGCAGACCAGTAAGGGCGAGGAATGCGATGGCAGTGTTTGCTGCAACAGCAGCTGCAAGACGGACATAAATTCATGCGACGTGTGTTTGCTTATCTCGGAGTATTACGAAGGGCCCGGTAACGACAAAGCGATTGAGCTCTACAACTGCGAGACGACGCCGATCGATTTGAACGGCATCCACTTGTGCGCCATTACGAACGCCGAGACGACGTGTGCGGTCTCCCAAGCACTAACCGGCATCATTCCACCTGGCGGTACGCGTACGTACTGCAATGCCGGGGGGATGATTCCAGCGATGTATTGTGATGTTCAGGACAGCGCATCGACGGCGTTCAACGGTGATGACCGCCTGGCACTCTTCCTGAACTTGGACAAAATGCCGGGCCTGAGCACCAACGATGCAGTGATCGATGCTTTTGGCGAGTTGGCGACCCGACCATTCGACCTCATCTGGGCGAATACGACTTATTCGCGCTGCAATTTCACGCCCTATAACGGCGTGGGCTCTTGGGATGTTTCTGGATTTTTCGAGGTGACCACGTCCCTACAATATACCGACCTCGGCACTCCACCTTCATCAACATGTAACTGATTGTCTCTTGACCGCGCGCAGTCTTAGATTTATTTATTTTCCCGGCGGGGCTGTAGCTCAACTGGTAGAGCGCTAGAATCGCACTCTAGAGGTAATCGGTTCGATCCCGATCAGCTCCATGTAGAATGAAAACGGCCGAGGGCAATGCCTTCGGCCGTTTTTTTGTGTCTGATTGCGCATCCTTTTGACTGATAAACAGCGCAGCGAGAACGGGTCGAATCCTCGCAACACAAACACCACTGGGGCCTGAGGGGGTTCGCTCATCGCGTCAGCGATGAAGTTTGAGCTGTGTCGGAGTGATGAGATAGACACGCTGAAACACCGGTGAAAAATTTTCGCCGAGAATGAAACTCTTGCCTTTCACGATGCATCCTAGCCCTCATGATTCGAACCTTACTCCTAAATTTTGCCTTGCTCGCAGTCGTTCTCAGCGGCTGCAGTGAAAATGAAACAGAAACCGCTAAGAAACCCAGCGGGCCGGCTGCTGCGAAGATCGAGGTCGCCGCAATTGACGCCACGACGCTGCTGGAGGTCCGACGCTTCATTGGCGAGGTGCGCAGCTCCGAGTCTGCCGAGCTCGCACCGGGTGGCGCGGGTTCCGTGACGCGGATTGACGTGCTTGAAGGCGACGAGGTCAAGCGTGGGCAGGTCCTCGTGCAGCTCGATGACAGCATCCAGCGTGCTCGCCTGCGTGAGGCGCAGGCGGCCACGGACCGCGCTGCTGTTGAACTCGACCAGGCTCAGCGCGACGTGGATCGCTTCGGCAAGCTCAGCGCCAAAGGATTCCATCCTCCGGCCGAGACGGAGCAGCTTTCATCGCGCAAGGACGCCCTGGAAGTCGCCGCAATTGGCCAGCAGGCTTCGATACAGCGATTGAGGGAAGAGATCGCGCAGATGCGTGTAGTGGCGCCGTTCGACGGTGTGGTGGCGCGTCGGTACGTCTCACGAGGCCAATGGCTTCAGGTAGGGGAGACCGCGATCGAGTTGAGTTCAAACGGG
This sequence comes from uncultured Bradymonadales bacterium, assembly GCA_964394615.1. Taxonomy (GTDB): domain Bacteria; phylum Myxococcota_A; class Bradymonadia; order Bradymonadales; family Bradymonadaceae; genus JBFFMO01. The sequence continues at coordinate 95,644 of CAYMYJ010000022.1, forward strand.
ACGCTTGAAATCTTGGTGCGGGTGCCGGCAGAGGTGCTGGACGCTCTGTCTACCGAAGAGCCAGCCGAGATCGTGAGAGGGACCCATCGCACGAAGGCAGAAGTTGCAGGAATCGTGGGTAGCCTTGATCGGCGCACAAGAACTGCGCTTTTGCGCGTCGTTCCTGTGGAGCCGACAGACTGGTTGCGTCAAGGCGAAACCGTGGACGCGCTTTTGAACCTGCAACGCGACAATGTTGGCGTTGTCGTGCCGAGCGACGCGATTGTGCAAGGGGTGGCTGGCACGAGAGTCTTCAGGGTCGTTGACGGCAAAGCGGAACCCCACGACGTCCGTGTGGTCGCGCGTTTTAACGACCAAGTGCTGATTGAAGCCCCCGCGCTCAGGCTCGGGGACAATGTAGTGGTCCGTGGAAACGAGCGTTTGCGTCCGGGCCAAGAAGTGCAGGTGCAGCCGTGAATCAACGCTTTGAAGACGCGACAGGCCTGCTTGCGGTCGCGATCCGCCGCCCAGTCAGCGTGGTTTCGGTTGTTCTACTTGTCCTTTTCTTTGGTGTTTTGTCGGTGTTTCAGCTGCCTGTTCAGCTGACCCCAGACATCGCAGCTCCGACGATCACGGTGAGCACGACATGGCCAGGCGCCGCGCCTGTTGATGTCGAGAGCGAGGTCATCGAACCGCAAGAAGAAGTTCTGAAGCGGGTTCCTGGCCTCACCGATATGGAGTCGACCTCACAGCTTGGTCAGGGCGAAATCACGCTGGAATTCCAAGTCGGAAGTGACATGGATCAGGCGCTTGTACGCGTATCGAACCAGCTGGGACAGGTCCCTAATTACCCTGAAAACGTGGACGAGCCGGTTATCTCGACGTCCAATTCTGCGGGCCCGCCTCTTGCGGTTATCATCATTAGCTCGCGCTACCCGACCGTTTCCCCTCAGCCGTACCGGACGTGGGTCGACGATGTGGTGGTCCCCGAGATTGAACGAATTCCTGGAGTCGCGAGCGTTCGAGTGCGCGGTGGCTTGCGCAGCGAGGTGCATATCAATGTCGACGTCGAGGCGCTCGCAGCTCGCGGCATCACGATGAGCCAGGTGGCCAACAGCATCACGGGCGAGCTTCGGGATATTTCCGCGGGCGATTTTGACCTTGGAAAACGCCGAGTCGTTGTGCGCAGCATGCTGAAGCCCCAACAGGTGGATCAGCTTGAGCGCGTCATCATCGCGTCCAGCGACGAGGGCGTCGCGGTACGGTTGGGCGATGTTGCGCGGGTTGAGGTCGGCTTCGGCAAAGCGCGAGACTTCGCCATTGCGGGCGGCGACGTCGCGATCGCCCTGCTGCCAAGCCGTGAGGCAGGCTATAATGTCCTTGAAGTCACGTCCGAAATACGCCGTGTCATCGAGGAGCTTAACGAGACACGCTTCGCTCCTGAGGGACTCAAAATCGAGGTGGTCGACGACCAGGTGGGCTATATCCTGGGCGCGATCGACGTCGTACGAGGCAATCTACTCGTCGGCGGCATACTGGCCGTTCTGGTGCTGCTATTTTTCCTGCGCAGGCTGGGGGCGGCGTTCATTATCAGCATGGCGATCCCGATTTGCGTGCTCGGAACGGCCATCGGCATGGCGATGCTTGGTCGCTCGGTCAACGTGGTGAGCCTTGCCGGAATGACGTTCGCTGTGGGCATGGTGATCGACAACTCCATCGTTGCGCTTGAGAACATCGACACGTGGATGAAAAAGGTCAATGACACGCGACTGGCTGCTTGGCATGGGGTGCGCGAGGTCGCCGGTGCGTTGGTGGCCTCGACCGCGACCACTGCGGCGGTCTTCATCCCGATCATCGTATGGCAGGGGGAAGTCGGCGAAATTCTTCGCGATCTGGCCTACGCTATCGCGTTATCGGTGGGCATTTCTCTTATCGTGTCGGTGGCTGTGATCCCGAGTCTTGCCGCGGTGATTCTGCGAACGGCCTCGACGCGCGAACCACCGCTACGCCGCCTTGCGGCAGTGGGGGAAGTGGCACGAACGACGATAGCCGACGTGAGCAGTTGGGTTGCCAATCGCACGTGGAGCGCGGTCCTTATGGTCGTCGTCGCGGTTGTATCAACGTCGTTCGTGGCCCTCTTGTTGTTGCCGAAGATGGAGTACCTGCCCACGGGCAACCGTAATCTCGTATTTGGCATCATTCTGCCGCCTCCTGGCTATTCGGTGGAAGAGGCGACGCGCATTGGTCATGAAAATCAGGCCGTGATGGTGGAACACACCGGGAAGTCTGTTGGCGGTGTACCTGAGATTCGCCGGAGCTTTTTTGTCGGAGACCCTTCGCTCTTCATCGCTGGAGGCGTGGCCGAAGACCCTGAGCAAATCAAGGGGCTCCGCGACTTCATGCAAAAGCTTCACGGACGGATTCCTGGCGTCATCAATTTTGCTTCGCAGTCCTCGTTATTCTCGCGCGGCATCGGCGAAGGGCGCGCGGTCGAAATCGAGTTGTCCGGCCCTGACCTCAATGCCCTGATCGCGGTTGGCCGTAAGCTCATGGGTTCGGTCAGCAAGGCCGTGCCGAATTCGCGCGTCCGACCTGTGCCAGTACTCGACGAAGGCGCTCCTGAATTGCATGTGATTCCACGTCGCGAAGAGGCCGCCGAGCTCGGTGTTAGCCCGGCAGAGCTAGCCTTTGTGGCTGATGCGTATATTGACGGCCGTAAAATCGGCGAGTGGAGCCGTGAGGGGGAACCCAAGATCGATGTCATGCTTCGAACCGGGGCCCGGGACGAACTCGAGGCGCGTCGGATGCTCGAAGATGCGCCGGTCGCGACCAGCCAGGGAGACGTCGTACCGTTCTCGGTTCTGGCTGAACTTGATACGAAGCTCGGCCCGACCATCGTGCGACGCGTCGAGAGACGGCGTTCGGTCACGCTGCAGGTCACTCCGCCTGATGACGTGCCTTTCGAGACCGCCATCGACGCGCTGCAGACGCAAGTTGTCGAACCCTTGATTGCCTCAGGCGAACTGCCGCCCAACGTTCGCATCAACCTTGGCGGTTCTGCGGGTAAATTGAAGGACGCGCAGATTCAGTTCGGCTGGGTTCTCCTGATTGCGCTGCTGATTTCGTTTTTCCTGATGGCCGCACTTTTCGAGGATTTCCTTGCACCAGTCGTGGTGCTGGTCACCATTCCGCTTGCTGCAGGCGGCGGCGTGATTGGCTTACGACTCGTGAACACCTTTGTGGGCGAGCAACCGCTGGACATCATGTCAGCGGTGGGCTTTTTGATTTTGATTGGTGTGGTCGTCAACAACGCGATCCTTATCGTGGACCGCGCCATGGGCCGTTTGCGTGAAGGCGCAACCATCGACGAGGCCTTGAACGGCGCCGTGGCCGACCGAGTGCGTCCCATCTTCATGAGTACGTTCACGTCGCTCGCCGGTTTGCTTCCGATGGCTGTGGCGGTGGGGGCGGGATCTGAGCTCTACCGTGGTGTTGGCGCGATCCTGCTGGGCGGTTTGTTCCTGTCGACGATCCTGACGCTCTTTGTGGTGCCGTCGCTCTTCTCGTTGCTTTGGCGACTGCGAGCGACCTTCATGAAGCAGGACGCTCAACCAGCGGAGTGAGCTGATATCGGCTTGGTCAAAAAACGATGCCCGCACCAATCGAGAGTATTTTTTCATAGTCTCGGCTGGTCGTATCGCCGAAGAGGTCCTGTTCACCGGCGTCGCCAGGCGTGAACGTGGTCAGCTGCCGGGTGCTTTGGCGCCATTCCGCCCAATAGGTGAGGGTCCAGTCTTCCGACACCGGGTATACGCCTGTGGAGCGCCAGGCGAGCGTGTCGAGGTCTTCGGTCGTTGTGCCGTAAGGGATTCCAGCCACACCGGGAAACCATGTCAACGAAAGGTCCGCGTTCATCTCTTTTGGTTGGCCGAACGCCAAGCGCGCTTTTAGAAACGTATATGCGCTGACCAGGCTCGTACCCATTCCCACACCAATATTGGCGCGGAAATACGCCGACGTCTGATTTTCGCCCAGGTAGAATACGGTGATGGGAAATCCCAGCCACATGTCGAACATCATTCCGGGCAAAACGGCTTCTTCTTCGGGCATTGGAATTCCGTCGTACCCAAGGATCGCGCCACCTTCGATGCCACCGATATTTCCAAGTGGCGTCGGCATATCCAGATACCCGCCTTCCGCGTGAATCGAATACTGTTGCCCCGACTCGCCGCTGCGTTCTCCGACTCCTACGACGGCGTGTATGCCCCCGTATTCGGAGAGGCCAAAAGTGCCAACGCCTTCCTCGGCGAGCAGGGTTGATGGAGCGAGGAGCGAACAAAAAATGGAAAATTTGATGAGATTTTTCATATTAGAACCTCACTCCAGCATTGGCGCGGGCCGCAAAATTCGAAGATCCGATATCGGGCGTCGTGGCGTAGGCTTCCAGATAGACGCGGCCAAAAATGTTAGTGGCCAGGCCCAGTCGAAGTGGAAACGGGTTGTTTTCGACAAAGGTGGTCGTGCCAACGACCTCAATCGGGCGATCTTCGTCGTGTCCCCACCAGTTCCAGTCAAATTGAGTGAAGAGAATGAATCGTGACACCGGTACATCGAGCCGGAATGGCATCCCGAGGTATTTGTAGTTGGTCTGCAGGACGTTATCGCCATCGCGTGTTTCGGTTTTTACGTTAGCCCAGCCCAATCCAAAACTGAGGAGCGCGTAGTCGTCGAATGCGATTCCGAATAGGAAATTGACCTTGTAACCCGATGCGTCACCCAATTCTCGGGTGTAGATTTCGAGGTCAAAGGTCTGGTTCGAGGCCGCCGCCATTGAAGCCGCGGAAGCCGCCGTACGCTCGTTCATCTCGGCTTTTTCGGCTTCACTATAATAAGTGGTTTCGGTGTACCGGTAGTTTTGGTCTTCCCAGGTTTTTACGCTTTTGGGGCCGGCAGCTGCCATGCTGCCGCCCATTGCTGCAATGAGTCCCGCAGTGAAACCGGTAATCAGTCCGGAACGCTCGTAATAACGCAATCCTGCGACGGTTGGGTTGAGCCCTGTGTCGGTACGATAGCCTCCAAATTCACCGCTTCCGAGTTCGTAAAATCCGGCAACAGTGGCGGAATACGCCGTCATCATCGAGAAGCCATCTTCAGCGTGAGCCAGCCCTGAACTTAACAGGATGGATGCGCCAATGGCGTATATGGCTGTGGAACGAATGACGTCCATCGATTTCTCCAGACAACCAGTTAGGGGACTTGTGTGGAAAATAAATAGGTTGAATTTCAAGACTTGAGAAGAGTGATTCGAACAGGGAACCACGACGTTATGACGAATTATTGTAACTCGTTGGGGCACACTGATGCCGAAATGTTCGCGTTCTTGGGCCCGATCAGCCATGATGGCGCCGGAAAAAGCCATAGGGTGATGAACATGATTACGGTCTCAAGCGAAACACAGTTGGAAGAATTGAAAGCAGCGAACGACGTGCTGTTGACGTACTTTGCGCCACCGACCTGCAACGTCGGTGAGTCGTTGTTCGACAAGGTGGTCACCGTGTTGGCTGGTCGCCCGGTCGAGGCTGCACAGATTGATACGAGTGCGAATCCGGCAATCGCAGGTCAACACCTCGTGTTGGCGTTCCCGACCATCATAATTTTCATCTTTGGGCGCGAGTTTGAACGGCTGAGTCGTATCATCTCGATTGGGGATTTGGAGCGTGCGCTCGACCGCGCGGTCACGATCGTCCTTGACGCCGATTAGACATCGAATTTTGGCGATCTACACAGGTTTATTTGAAAGGGTTTCGGTCAAGATAAGTGTCCGTACTCAAACTCAAAAATCATAAAAAATTCAGGTGCCAATTATTCAAAAAGACGAGTGGTCCGCGGTGTGCCTTGGCGAACGGGAGGTTCTATGATTGAATATGGAATATCGAATCTCCACTATTCTTTTTTTGAGGTCAGAAGTGAAAACTCACTTGTGGTTAGTACCGTTTCTTGTTTTTTCCGTCAGTTGCAGCAGCAGCACGGAATCGTCCCCCGGCTCGGATATTGAACCGACCTGCACTGATGGCACCAAGAATGGTGCTGAAACTGACATCGATTGTGGTGGCGCGAATTGCGGAGCCTGCGAAGCGGGATCGACATGCAGAGGCGATCTCGATTGTGCGGAAGATTCGGTGTGTAATGAAGGCACCTGCGGCGATGCGGTCGAGCCGGACCCAGGCCCAACCTGCACTGACGGCATCAAGAATGGTGCTGAAACCGATACTGATTGTGGCGGTGCGGATTGCGAACCATGTGAAAGTGGCGCTGCGTGTCGTGGCGAAGCAGATTGTGTGGCCGGTTTATTGTGCTCAGCGGGAGTATGTGTGTCGCCTCTATGTGGCGACGGCGTGGTCAATCCTGGCGAAGCATGTGATGCCGGAGACGCAAACGCTGATGGCGTCGCTGATGTGTGTCGCACGGATTGCACTGTGGCTGCCTGCGGCGACGGTGTCCGAGATACAGGAGAGGCGTGCGACGACGGAAACACGGCGGATGGAGACGGTTGTTCTGCAGACTGCAATCGCATTGCCCACGGGTTCACATGCGACGGCAACGCACCTGACGTGTGCATGGCAACATGCGGTGATGGCTTGGTTGCGACCGGCGAGGAGTGCGATGACGGAAATGACATCGCAGCTGACGGTTGCGAGGCGTGTGCCGTGGTTGACGGCTACAGCTGCACCACTGTCGACCCCAGCGTGTGCACCGCCGGTTGCGGCGATGGAATCGTAGCAGGTGTTGAAACCTGTGATGCTGCCGGCGAATCGGCTGCGTGTGACGATAATTGCACCGTTGCAGAATGTGGCGATAGCACGCTGAATACGAGTGCAGGCGAGGCATGTGATGATGGCGGTGACACGGCTCGTTGCGACATGGATTGCACACTTCCAACATGCGGCGACAGCTACATCAATGCGAATGCCGGTGAGCAATGTGATGATGGTAACAGCATCAATAATGACGGGTGTTCGGCGGCTTGTAAGACCGAGTATTGCGGTGATGGCGTCATCAACAACGCGACCGAAGAGTGCGATGACGGCAATACGGATGATGCTGACGGTTGCTCGGCGACTTGCACTGTCGAGTGCGATGGCAGCCAGACCTTCTGTGGGGTTACGGGGGGCTGCGTCGATACGGACAGCAACGTCTTGAACTGCGGCGCGTGCGGCGATGCATGTGGAGCTAACGAGCTCTGCATGTCGGGCGCGTGTGCGTCTATTTGCGATTCGGTCGACTGCAGTGCGCTAGATAGCGTGTGTGAAACGGGTGTTTGTGTCCTGCAAAGTGGTGTAGCGACCTGCACCGCACAGGCTTCAGCCAATGGCACAACATGCAATGATAGCTTCGTGAGCTGTGACACTCCGACTTCGTTTTGCCAGGCAGGCACATGCATCGGCGATGCACTGAGCGGCGCGGCTGCGGTTTGTCCGCTGGAACAGCCTGCGACGTTCTTGTCGCGTAGCAACACAGGATGGGCCGGTTCCAGCGACACATTTTGGGCCGACGGGCCCGCTGATTGTGGTGCGAACGAGGTTCTGACGGGTTTGACTGTTCGTTATGGTGGCTATTTCATGAGCTGGATCGGTTACGTGCAAGGGATTTGCTCGACCGTGGGTATCACTGGAGACACCTACACAATGACCGTGCGTGGAGGCACAGCGGCGCTTGGCTATGGCGCTAGTGGTGGCACGGTGGCTACCGTTCAATGTCCTGCAAATGAAGCCGTGATTGGCTTTGGTGGCCGAGCAGGCGCGGCTCTTGACGCGGTAAGTGTCCGTTGTGCTCCGTATTCGCTTACCGATCAAAGCGGCGAACGAACCATTACTCAAGGTGCGATTAGCGAGAGCAACATCGTTGGGAGTGGCGGCGGAGGAGACTTCGATAAAGACTGTGCATCGCAGAAAATCGCGCGATCTTTTCAGTTCATCCAGTCGCCGGGAACACAGGGGGCCACTGGACTTCAACTGAGATGCGATTCGATATACCTCCCAGTGCGTTGACACGAGTTCACGCTCGGGCGTGCGCACATGTTCATCGCGCACGCCCCTTCCACACAGCCAAAGCGCATTGCCACGACTAGAATTTGGTCGACCAACTGCCAACTTATTCGTGGTTTTTTGGCGCCGACGTAGGTCGAGGATTTCATGTGAACGAAGCATGAAATGAAGAAGGAAAGTCGTTGTTCTAATTCATGGGGACCGATTATTTAATCTATTTTCTAAAGTCGAGGGGTTTTGGGTCGATGGCTTGGGGGCATCCGGTCGCTAGTTATCAAACACTGGGTTTGGTGAATGAGATCGGAACCACTCGGAACGGAACTTCTATG
>CAYMYJ010000023.1:0-101150 GCA_964394615.1 uncultured Bradymonadales bacterium
CGCGGTCGATGGCACCAAAGGCTTGTCGTTGTTCATCGTTCCGAAATTCTGGGTGAACGAAGACGGCTCGTTAGGCGAGAGAAATGGTGCGTTTGTCACGGCCATCGAAGACAAGATGGGGCTTCACGCCTCAGCAACTTGCGAGATGACCTTTGGCGACACGATTCCATGCCGCGGGTTGTTGATGGGCGAGGTTCATGACGGCATCCGGCAGATGTTCCATGTGATCGAGCACGCCCGCATGGCCGTCGGTATGAAGTCGATGGCGACCTTGTCGACCGCGTACCTGAATGCGTTGGAGTACGCGAAAGAGCGTGTTCAAGGTCCAGATCTGGCAAAAGCCGCAGACAAAGACGCGCCTCGCGTCCGCATTATCGAACACCCCGACGTTCGTCGCATGTTGATGACGCAGAAGGCCTATGCCGAGGGCATGCGTGCACTTTGCCTCTATACGGCCGTTCTGCAGGACCAGGTCGAGATCCAGGGCGGCCATGGATCCGCTGATGCAAAAGCCGCCGACCGCCGAAACGACCTGCTTTTACCGCTGGTGAAGGGCTACTCGTCAGAAAAAGCTTACGACCTGCTCGCCATGTCATTGCAGGTATTTGGTGGCTCCGGCTATTGCCGTGACTACCCGATGGAGCAGTATATCCGAGATGCCAAGATCGACACCCTTTACGAGGGAACGACCCATATTCAGGCGCTCGACCTCTTCTTCCGTAAGGTCGCCCGCGACATGGGCGAGACGCTTCAGTTCTTGCTGGCGGACATTCAGGCGACGATCGACTCGAACGCCGGTGGAGATGATTTGGCCACCGAGCGAGCCGCCCTGCAGCGTGCGTTCAACGATATGGGCAGCATTTTTCAGACGATGTTGGGTAAATTGCAGGAGTCCGTCTACCACGTCGGTTTTCAGGGGAATCGCATCCTGAGCTGTCTCGCCGAATTGGTGATGGGATGGCTGCTGGTTCGCCAGGCCGCCATTGCGGTGGCGAAGCTTCCGAACGCCACGGGCTCAGATGCCGAATTCTACACCGGCAAGATCGCTGCGGCACGATTCTTCTGCGCCAACGTCCTGCCCGAACTCACCTTGCGACGAAAACTCATCGAATCGGGTGACCTGTCCTTGATGGACGTTCCAGAAGACGCGTTTTAGTTCAAACGACCAAGGCGTGCGGTCAAGCAGACCAACGACAAGAGGTCAGTCTGGGCTGTCTGCCACCAAGATTCTTCGTTGAGCGCCGCTTCGCGCGTCACATCGAGTTCATCGCATTCCATGACCTCGAGCCTTTGGCGATTGCACTCCACCACAACCCACTCGTCCGCGATTTGGCCAAGCGCGCCGTCAAGGGCGAGCTCGATCACAACGCCATTCTGATCAGCATCCATGCTGCGAACCCATTCAATGGCTTGAAGTTCGTCGAGGCGGCGGTGTTCGATCGTCAAAAACCAATCGTCGAAACGCGCAACGGATACGGCGACACATCTTCCATCTACGAATACGGGACGAACGAACGTCAATCGCTCAGCCCAGCCTTCGAAGCTGCCGTAGAGTTCGTCCAATTCGGCGTTCCCGTGCACAAAATCAGGCGGAAACACATGTCCACGCGTCGATCCATCTTCGGTTCGTTCGTTGATTGAGGCGTTTTCGGACAGGTTTTGAAATTTGAGAATCACGGCCACTCCTTGACTTCACTGAACAGACTCACCGTACTGAACAAAGGTATACTGCACAGAAAAGCAGTGTTCAAGTTTTCAGCACCTCTTTTTTGTTCAGTGGCGTATTTTTCTGCTGAACCTTGAGAATCTGCGCGCGATTCGCTAATGATGCGCGCCCTGTAGAGCCCGGTCAGATCATGGATCCAGAAAAACTTAGAAAACGCCTTCATAACCGCATGCGGCGCGCCATTCTCGATTACGACTTGATCCAAGAAGGCGATCGTATCCTTGTCTGCCTCTCAGGCGGGAAGGACTCGTTTGCCATGCTCACGCTGCTCCAAGAACTCTCAGAGCGCGCCCCCGTGAAATTTGAGTTGGTGGCTTTCCACCTCGACCAAAAGCAACCCGGTTACCCGACCGGAGCGATGGTGACATATCTTGAGTCCACCGGTGTGCCCTTTGAAGTCGTCGAGGAAGACACCTACAGCGTGGTTCAAGACAAGCTTGCCCCGGACGCGACACCCTGTTCGCTTTGCTCTCGATTGCGCCGCGGGATGATTTACCGCCACGCAGAGCAACACCGTTGCAATAAGATTGCGCTTGGCCATCATCGCGATGACAGCATCGAAACGCTGCTACTGAACATCTTCCATACGGGGCAGATGCAGGGCATGCCCGTGACCTACACCACTGATGACGGGCGTTTCGACGTGATTCGTCCCCTGCTCTACGTGGCCGAAGAAGACCTGGTCGAGTTCTCGATCCACATGAACTACCCCATCATTCCGTGCACCTTATGTGGCTCGGTCGAAGGGCGTCGTAAGTTCATCAAAAACACGATCGACGAGCTTGAAAAAACAATTCCTCAGGTGCGTCACTCGATCTTGGCCTCGATGCAAAATGTGCGAACTTCACATTTGCTCGACAAGGGCCTAACCCGAACAGGGCGCGAGATTCCGGTTCCATCTGCCTGCCAATCCGGCGACGACCTATTCTAGGCTCCCGATGTCTCGCCACATGGTGGATACGACAGAGGGCCCCCTGTGGTCCAAATCGCTCGCTCTGGCCTGGCCTGCTGTTTTGCAGGCGATTCTGGTCAATTTCTACGCGTTCAACGATTACTTCTTTGTCGGACTGACCTCCGATAAAGCCGCCACGGCTGCGCTCTCGTCGTGTTTTGCGATTCTGATGATTCACTTCACCGTCGTGCGTATTTTGCCCACCGGCGGCACGACGCTGATCGCCCAATACACTGGAGCCCGCCGGACCGCAGACGTCGCGAATGTGTTTCGAGCCGCGCTCGTATCGAGCATGGTCGGCGCGACCGCCGCAGGCCTGATCGCATACGTCTACCTGGATTCGATCGTGGCCGTGAACAACGCGCTGCCCGATGTGTCGCTGCGTATCGGCGACTACCTGCGCGTGCTCTTCATCAGCGCACCGGCGTTTTCGCTGATGTTGGTGGTCGACGGAGCCTTTCGGGCCCGCGGAAACACCCGTATCCCCCTGGGACTTGAGGTCTTAAGCCTCGTCCTCAACACTTTCTTGAATTGGGTTCTTGTGCTTGGGAACCTGGGATTTGCGGCCCGAGGGATCGAAGGCGCAGCCATCGCCACAGCCCTTAGCCGGGCTCTCCCTGGGCTTATCGGGCTTTTCCTGATGTTGCGAGGCGCCCTACTCTTCGACCCTCGCGGCCCGTGGCGGCTCTGGCAACCGACGCTCGAAATCGTGCGTCGCATGGCCCGAATCGGACTCTTTGAAAGCATGTCGACCGCCCTTTACGGCTTGGTCTATCTAGTGATGAACAGAATGGCCGGCGAGATTGGCCCTGAGGCACAAGGGGGGCTGGGTGCGGGTTTGCGGGGCATCGAGTGGTTGGGCTTCGCCTTTGGCGACGGCTTTTTGGTCGCGACCGTCACGATCGTTGGGCAAAATATCGGCGCCGGCCAGAGACAACGCGCATGGCGTGGCGCCTGGATGACGGCGCTGACTTCCGCGCTTTTATGCCAGTTGGTTGGATTTGCGTTTGTGCTTTTTCCCGACGCCTTCAGCGCGCTGGTCACCGACGATCCCCTTACCCATCAATTTGCGTCAGATTACGTGTGGATCATCGGTTGGTTCATGTGGGCTGTCGGGTTCGAGATGGCGTTCTACGGCGCCTTCATTGGCTGCGGACGCACCGAAATCACCCTTTTTGTAAGCGGCCTCCTCAATATCGCGCGCGTCCCCATCGTTGCCGGCCTGCTTTTTGGGTGGGACCAACTGCTGCCAGCCACCTTATGGGCCACGACAGGCGTCGGAATGGCGCCAGCCCTGACCGGGAGCTTCGTCGTCATCGCCTGGACCATCGGCGGAACGGCGGTCGCAAAGGCGCTCTTCTATCTGGTTTGGATGGCACGACGCAGGTCACTTTAGACTTCTTGGGCAATCGCTTGAATATCTTGGGTTTGGATGCCGTCTGAACTACCAGAACCAAGGAGACGCCATGCGTTGTTTGAACGACCACCAAATTCCGAATCAAGCTATTTTCTGCCCCCATTGTGGTGCTGGAGTGGCCGACAAGCCGTTCAACAACCTGTTGATGCATGACATCGACGAGCGGTCAGACCTCGATCTCGAGATGGATTCTTTCGAAATGCCACGCCGCAAGACAGGTTTGTGGTTGGGACTCGCCGCGTTATTGCTCATCGGCGGAGCCGGATTGGCATTAAGCGTGGGTGGCTCGTCCGCAACGCCGGTCGCCGAGGCTCCAATCGTGGCCATCGCGACTCCCGCGGCAGCAGCTCTTCCTGTGGTGGTTGGACCCGTTTTCAAAGCCGATGCACTGAAAATCGAATTGGCCCCCGCCTTCGGCACAATCTCTTATGAAGGTCGACGATTGGTCGACGTTCGCACCGCCGTGGGTAGTCGATACGCCACCTTGAATGAACGCACTCAGGCGATCGAGGTCAGGATTCGTCACGCATGGGAAACCAGCGCATCAACCGCTCAGAAGCCTCATTTTGCCGCTGTTGCCCGTGGGAACATTCATGAAGTGGTTTGGACACGGGCCGGTGAGACGGAGTTCCGCGTGATGGACGTAACGGAGCAAGACGTCCGATTATGGGAAAAGGCCAACGGCAAGACCACTCGAGCCATTCTGGCGAACTTAATCGCCGACCGTCTCGGTGCCATCACCGAGCCACCGTCGAATTCATGAATAATATCACAGTGCTGAACCAACCCTCGCAATACCACTTGGTTCGCATCGAACAGTGAGTATAATCAAGGGGTCCTTAAGCAAGTGTAGTTCCATGAAGTACCTAATTTTGCTGATCTCGTTGTTGAGTGCCTGCCAATCTGAGCCCGCACCAACAACAACACCTGCCGTCCAAAAAGCCCCTGTGGCCGTGAAAGCGACGTGTCATGATTGTGCGACGTGTGCCAACTGCGCCGCAGCAAAGTCGCCCGACTACTTCTATTCGCCCTTTGTGGTCAGCTTGGCGGGCTCAAATCAATTCAAACAAGTCTCGTTCAAAGACGTCGGTTTGAAGCGCACTGAGCCTGGTCCAAACGATCCGTTGCTCGAAGTCATCGCCGAATCACTCGCGTTTCACCTCAGCGAATCGCAGATGAATGTGCAGGCTCAGGTGAGCTACGACGAGTCGATCCTCGATCCGTTGAATCATGTCGCTTGTGGTGGAGACCACCTCTACGTCGACATCTGGCGCTCCGGTGACGATCGACTCGGCTACTCGCTATGGAGCGGTTGCGGAGACAACGACAACTTCGCGTGGAAAGAAGTGCCTGCCACCTTCGAGCCTACAGATCTCGCAACAGTCGTAGAGCCCCTCGCTGCGTCGATCACCGAGAGCTTGGCCCGGGCCACCAAAAATTCATGCTTCCAGAAGTCCTGCTAAGAACTTTCTAGGACGCGTTCTCGTGTTACTTTTGTGCATCCTGGATGGAGGTACTCATGAGGCGCACGACGCTCCTTTTGTTGGTGGCTGTTCTTTCGGCATCAGCATGTTCAAGCAGCCCGAAGCGCGGCGACGAAGTCATCGGCTCAACGGCAATCAAGGCGGATTCACAAGAGGCACAACGGCGGTATGAATCGGCCTTGGCGCTGCTCGAGTCCGCACAATGGGCGAGCGCAGAAGAAGAATTCCGCCTCATTCAATCAGACTTCCCCAACGACGCCATCGCGCAGGTTTCAGAGCTCTATTCCGCCAGAGCCGCGCTTCGGGACTTCGAAAACGCGGATGCCGGCCCACAGCGCGCCCTGCCCTTGCTTTCGGGCTTGGCCGAGGCTGAATCGGTGGATTCACGAATCCGATACGCGGCCATGGTCTACCTCGCGGCAGCACACGCAGCCCTCGGCGATGCGGCTCAGTCTTTGGAAACCCTCAAGTCCTATCCTGGCGCATCGCTAAGCCCCAATATCCTTGCCAGAGACCGCGTGGATGCTTGGACTTTGGTGGTCGAAGGCCTCGCGCACGCACATCGTGAAAGCGACGCCGTGGCAGCATTGGCTGAAGCATTTTCAGAGGTCACCAACCAGGACTCCCAGATCGCTCGATATGCTCGTTCACGGGCCTTTGAGCTCATCGCAAAGGTGGATGAAGACGTCCTAAACGACTGGTCGACGGACGAGTCGGTATTCCTTCGCGCTGTGGGCGGATACGGGCTCGCCAGGAAAACCGGTGCGCAAACGCCCGTCGACGTGCTCGACCGGGCAACCGATGCCCTCAATGCGATCCAAGAAGGTGCTCGAGCCATCGAGCTCCTCGCCCTTCGCCCTCAGGAAGCCTCAGGCGGTCCCTTACGGGTTGGTTTGCTCGTTCCACTCACAGGCCCCAACCGCGCCATCGGCGAGAAAGCCGTGCGTGGGGCGACGCTGGCGTCGTTGTCGACGCCCAACGGCAAAATCACGCTTATCATCGAAGACTCCGAAGACAGCTCCGCGTTTGATCGCCTCGACAAGGCCGGAGTTATCGCGGTCGTCGGACCGGTGGATGCGACTCGCACCAAAGAAGTCGCTCCATTGGCTTTGAACCGCCGCCTGCCGGTCATTGCGCTGTCGACCGAAATCCCGACATCGACCGACGCCTGGGTTTTTCAGGACTTTGTCGATGCCGATGAAGAAGCCAGGGCCTCCGCACAGATCGCCGTTCGACGCCTGGCGGCCAAACGCGTCGCCATTTTGTCCCCAGACATCGGGTACGGCACACGGATGGCGCGGGAATTCAAAACGGCGGTGGAAGCCAATGGTGGAACGGTTGTTTTCGAAAAAACCTATGACCGAAAATCCACGGACTTCACCAAAATCGCCGGAGCCCTTCTGGCTGCAAAACCAGACGCGGTTTTCATCCCGGATACAGGCGCCAAAGTCGCTGAAGTCACCGCGTTCCTTGCCGCAAAAAACATCTGGGGTCGTACGTTTGGTGAATCGACCAAACGCGATGGGCGCACCCGAGTGTATTATCTGGGAACCAGCCTCTGGCAGGACGATGCCCTGTTGCGACAGGCCGGGACCTACGTCGAAGGTGCCCTGATTCCCGCCTGGTTCTCACCGGTCTTTTCGACCCCTGCTTCGCGAGTGTTCTACAACACCTGGAACGCTCAAGGATTCACGCAGACGCCCAGCGAATTGGAGCTTTTCAGCTACGATGCTGTGTCTCATATCGTCTCGGAGCTTTCTCGGGGCTCACGACCATCACGCGTATCGCTTCGTCAGGGTCTCTTGGATACGACTCCAAGCACAGGTGCCTCGTCGGTCATGTGGGGGCTCAACGGCAAAGCCAAGCGAGCGCTCGGATTTGTCAGCGTGGCGACGACATTTGTACCAAGCGAATTCGTTTATGTGCCTGATACGGTTGACCCCGTGGTGCCCTCCGAATGATGCTTCCCGGCATGAAGATTCGGTCTGCATTTTTGGTGGGTATTTGTCTGTGCGGCCTGAACGTCGCGGCACAGGAAAAGCCCCCCGTAACATCCGAAAAACCAGAGACCCGGCAAGAAGACGAAGTGCCGCTGGAATCAACAGACCCCTTTGAAGGGCTTCTGGATGTGCCCGATGGGACGACTCTCGAAGAAGAAAGCGGGCTGAGCAAAACGCCCGTGCCGACCCTGCGACAGCAGGGGTTCGTATTCTCGGACACAGCGCAGTCAACGACCTCGACCACCGCTGCACTGATCGCCCTTACAGCCGGAATTCCGATTCACGGCATCGGCCATTATTGGATCGATGACTCCCGGACCAGTACCGCGCTTTTGACCAGCGAAGCCATCGCCCTCGGGCTGATGGGAGCCTCGGCGTTGGCGGCCTACGCCGATGGCGGCGCATCAAGCATCACGGGCATTGCGGCGCCAGTCTTTCAGCTCGGCTTCAGCGGTTTCATTCTTTCGTACCTGCTGGATGTGGTTGGGACGCTTCAAGGCAATCAATTGTTGCCGCCTTCCAATATCTTGAATCAACGCGGGTTCTTCGCAGAGGTCGCCTATGGCTTTGTGACCTCTACGCAGGCGTCATCACGTCACGTGATTCGAGCACGCGGAGGGGTCGACTTCGATGTGGGGCATGTAGCCGTCGAGACCACACAGAATCTACTGCTTGGAGCCGCAGAGTATCGAGGCCTGCTCGGAGCGCGCCTCTTTCGAGTTCGGCCTCAGACCTTCCTTACGATGGATGTGGTCGGGGATTATTACCAGTTCAGCGAAACAGGCGCCTTCGACCGAATTGGGGCCGAAGCGCGTCTGGGTGGCAGCCTCGATCTTGGCGCGGTTTTCAGCCAGTTTAATCAGGTCGCTGTGGGCATGTGGTTTGGCGCAGGACGGCAATATTTCTCGTTCGGAAACGGCTTTGACTCGCACACCGACTTCCTTTCCCACCAGGCGTTCTTTCACCTGAATCTGACCACGAAACTAAACATGAGGTTAGCCCACGGCAGCCATCCCGCGTCGATCGTTCCGTCCCTGAGTCGACTTTTTGGTGTCACAGAGTTGGAATTCGCCTACGCGACAAATTTCGGATTTCTGAAGTTTCGAACGGAGCTCGGCGATGGAGCCGCGTTCTGGTTGGGCGGCGACGTGCGCTTCTAAGCCCTAATTGTCTTCCATCGAAAACGTGTGCGTCAGGCGCAACTTGTAATCGACCGCCACGCAGTCTTTTTGCGCTGGCTTGAACGTCCATGCTTTGAACGCCTCAGTCGCTGATTCGTCGAGTCCATACCCCACTGAGGACACGATCTTGACGTCCGTGACGCGGCCCTGAGCCGAGATCGAGACCAGCGCGACCACGTTGCCTTCAATCTGGCGACGACGCGCCTCGGCTGGATAGGCGCCCTTCACCTTTTTGATGGCTTCCGGCTTCACGAACGGACACTTTTTGGGTGCCACACTCGCCGGCGCTGGATCCCCATAGCCTTCACCCGCGCCGCCCACGGCCGTCTTGATCTTTCCGAACCTCTTAGGATCCACATATTTATTTGTGACTTTGCCAGTCTTGATGCCTGTGCCGACCTTGATCGCCATGCCACCGGAATCCGAGGTCGACTCCAGGGTCAGCCCTTCAAGATTCACCGGATCCATCGCCTCGGTCGCCTTTGCAGGAGCATCCTCGGGAGGGGGTTCGGCAGCAGGCTCCGGTTTGGCTTCTGGCTTCACAACCTCAGGCTCAGGCTCGGGCTCAGGCTCAGGTTCTGGTTCGGGCTCTGGCTCTTCCTCAACCACCGGTTCGGGCTCAGGCTCGGGCTCAGGAATTTCCTCGAATTGGTCGACGACTTCCATTTCGACGGCGTCGGATTTCGGCTCCTGATGTTCCGTCTGAAGCAGAGGCGCCACGGTCACCAGGACAACACCGGCGATGATATGCACGCCAATCGCAGCAAGACCGCCCCCTAACCACATGGCCAGACGCTGCTTTGGATCCTTAGGTTCTTCCAGAAGCGGATCGTGGATCTTCATGCCGCTGATTTTGGGACGATTATCCTTCACTTCACGCTCGCCTTACGCTCGATATTCAGGGCGAACTTATCGACACCGTTCAACTTGATGGTGTCGATCAAATCGACGACTTTCTCGTAAGGAACAGCCTTATCGGCCGCGATGATCGCGCGCACTTCTGCGTCCTTGGCTTTCTCGGCTTTTGCGGCTGCACCAATCTTTTCCAGCGTCGTGAGCTCACCGTTAAGCGCGAACTCTCCGGCAGCCGTGATCTGCAGCACCAGAGTCGTTGACGGCTTGGATTCACCGGTCGCCGCTTTGGGCAGATTCACTTCAATCTGAGCTTTAACGATGTAGCTGGTGGTCACCATGAAAATGATGAGCAAAACCAGCGTAACGTCCACAAGCGGCGTGACATTGATCCCCGCAATGACGTCTTCATCGTCAGAACTAAATCCCGCCATCCTTGCCTCCGTCGCCGCGTCGTAGATGAGAAATCAGGCTGCGCCCCAGAAGTTCGGTTTGGCTCACCGAGACTTTGATTTGGCCCTTGAAGAAGTTGTAGGCCATGACAGCGGGGATCGCGACGAGGATGCCCACGCCTGTGGCAATCAATGCCTCGGCAATCGCGGCCATCACCAGATTCGCGCCTTCCTCGGTACCCGCAGCCAGCGAGTCGAAGGCGTTGATGATACCGATGACCGTTCCGAATAGCCCGATGAAGGGCGCGTTGCTGCCCACGGTCGCAAGGAACGTGAGGCCCTTGTCGTAACGCACCTTTTCGGTCGACAACGCGCCGGCAAGGAGGTCTTCGACGCCTTCAGCGCCACGCTCGTGATGCATCATCGCAAAAAGGACACATTTGGCTTCCATCGAGTCGTTATCAGCGAGCAAGCCTGCGGCTTTTTCGTAGTCTCGCTCGTCGAAAGCGCTGTTCAGCTTGGTTCGCAATTCCTGCATCGGCAAGCGCCGAGACCGCAGGAAGATGAACTTCTGAATCATGATAAAAATACACGCGAAACTCAGCATCACCAGGACCCAAAGGACCCACTCGGCACCAACGCGCGTAAATTGAAGGAGGAAATTTGTCAGCATGAAACACTCAACACGTCAGAAAACAAGCCATACCAACTAGGATGCACGGCGGACCGGATCGTTGCATCAGTTCTTACGATTTCATTGGGGTTGCAGCGGCGACGATCACCCAGACCTCCGGGCCCAGAATCAAGTCCGCTGGTGGATTCACGACCATCCCCTTCCCGCGCTCATCGTAAGAAACTGCGAGGAGAGTCGCATTATGGCGCACCTTCAAGGTTGTCATAACTTCCGCAACAGGTTTGCCAGCGAGGTCTTTGGGCAGCCTTTCTTTGAAGAACTGATGCCCGTACCTCGAAGTAAGTAACTCATCGAGCATCGTCGTCATTCCACGGTTGCGAACAACCGACCCGATAATATTGCCCACATATTCGTCGGTGACGATGATTTCCTCAACCCCAGCGCGGCGAAGCGACGTCTCGTTATCTCGGTTAAGCAATTGCACGGTCGTGAAAATCGTGTCGTTCATTTTCTCGATCAGCATCGCCGCAAGCACGGTTCGGGCGTCACGGTCCTGACTTGAACGGGCATCTTTGCTGGCGTCCGCCAGAAGAACGGCCGCTCGAGCGCGTTCGATTCCAGCTTCTTTGAGGACATCAACGCGCGTGAAGTCGCCATGAAGCACGAAAGCTCGATGAGAATTGATTTGGAAAAACGGATGCGAATCGAGGTCTTCCTGTTCGGTGATCACAACCGCATTTTTGTAATGGTTGTCGTGCAAGAGCTCTTCAAGAATCAGCTCGGCCGAACGATTCCACCCGCACACAACGCAATGGTCTTTGATTTCGTCGATTTCCATAGGTCTAAACTTCACTTTTCGGAGGGTGTCGATCATGACCGCGGATACGGTACCGGCGAGGATGGCAAACACGGTAAGGCCAGCCATCATGAGCGTCAACGACACGAGACGCCCAAGCGTGGTTTGAGGAAATGCGCCAATCGGCTCGCCGCTGACCAAGGTCATGGCTGAGAACCAGAACGCCTGTTCGATCGTGGCAAAGTCCGGGTTTTGTGGCCCTTCTGCGACTCGCATCGAAATCGCACCAATCACAACGGTTACAAAAACGGCCAGACTGATGAAGACGTACTCGACCTTAAACAGAGGGTTTCTAAAGAGCCGGCTCTGGCGACTCAAGATGATTCCAACCCGGAATAATCGCAGCAGCCGCAAGATTCTAAAGGCACGCAACAACGGCAGAACGGCCAGAATATCGATCCAGTATCGTCGCCAAAACCTGGATTTTCGAGGCTCCGCGATGAATCTGAGAACCAGCTCCACGACGAACACACCCGTGATCACGTCATTGACGACGACAATGATTTCCCGCGCCTTGCTTCCAGATCCCGCCAGCGCGAACTCGACGAGGATCAAAAACACGGAGACAAGAATCAGGAACGCGACTGAGTATTCTGTCGTTTTGTTGTTGATGAATCGATCAACACGGTCACGCGGCGTCATGGACATCGTTCCCTTATTGGGCTTGGGCGGTTATCGTGCGCGCAGACTGCCCCACTCATGAGGCACTGACAAGGTAACGGTACATGGCACACAAAGAAGTCGACCATAATTTGTCTGTGACGATCGGCGTTTTCGCCGCACTCGTCCTCGGTGCGGCCCTCTTCTACAATTTCGTTTCAAAGGCCGAAGAACTCGTCGTGGTCACGGACCAGTCGTTCGACTTCGGAAAGCTAGAGATTCAAAGTGGCAAGCTCGACCTCGAACGCAAGTCGATGCAAGCCAAGGTCTCCGCGCAGAATGCGAAGCTGGTGAAAGAACTGCAAGTTGCCGTCCGCGCGGCCAACCTGGCCCAACTCGGCGGCTCAAAGATGAGCAATCCTCAGCATGAAATCGCGGTGCAATTTGCCGCGGATGAAGCTGCAGTGGCCATACCCGACGGCTACAAGAATTTCGTTTCCCTGGGCGACGACCTTTACCACGAATGCCTCACGGCATTTACCGGTATCCAGAGCGCCCTCGCAAGTTCATCGCTGACGTTTGAGGACGCGAGCACAAGCGTTCAGCCAGGTTTTGAAGTCTACGCCGAGACCTGTGGCAATGCGCTGCCCATGCTCAAACAAGTGGGCGTCGTCGACGATAAAGGCCAATGGATCGATCCCGACAGCGGCCCCTACATGCTCGAGCTCCTGAATCGCCTGCGATTCGCGAATATCATCAGCCTCCGCAAGAAGCCGACCTTGTCGCTTGGCGACTACGAACGCGAGATTCTGTATCGCTGGAGAGTCACAAACCCGACGATTCCAGTGCTTGATCGCATGCGATACATCGATTCCGCCGAAACCGAGGTCAAAGGGTTCCCGGCCAACGAGATGCGCGGCAACCTGTATTTTCAGTCCGGAGACTTTGCTAAGGC
This sequence comes from uncultured Bradymonadales bacterium, assembly GCA_964394615.1. Lineage (GTDB taxonomy): Bacteria > Myxococcota_A > Bradymonadia > Bradymonadales > Bradymonadaceae > JBFFMO01. The sequence continues at coordinate 13,050 of CAYMYJ010000023.1, forward strand.
CGCGGCTTCGTACGAGATTGCCTGCACCAAACATCCTGCAGACCTGCAGTTGAAGAAGTATTGCGACTACCTAAATCACAAAATTGGCACGACTGTGGCGGCTCACTGACACGTTTGTCTTGACACAGGTTCTGGGGTCATTTATTTACACGGCCCCTGACGCAAAAGGCGTCAAATATGGGGCTGTAGCTCAGCTGGTAGAGCGCTTGACTGGCAGTCAAGAGGTCCGGGGTTCGACTCCCCGTAGCTCCACTCAAAATTACGGGCACTTAGCAGAAATGCTGAGTGCCCGTTTTTTTTTGAGTCCGCTATGAGTTTTGCGACCAGAGGTTGCTCAAACAAAACGAGGCCCATACGGGCCTCGTTAGTCAATCTAGCGGTGGGAAGCACAAACCGAAATCACTCACAGTTCAGGGTATCCCCTTCCGGGCCCTTCTCGCCGGCGAATCCGGTCGATACTCCGCCGTCCCCAGATGCACCGTGCGCGAGTGTGGAACCGGAATTAACAATCTGTGTGTCGTTACAGAAGATCGCGTAGGTGGCACCGCCGGATCCGCCGCCGCCTGCGCCTCCAGTGCCACCTGCTACAGCCTCACCACCGTTTCCGCCACTCTTCGCGACCGCGTTATAAGCGCCATCACCAAACGTTCCTACGCCCCCACCGGCGCCACCGACGCCACCCGCGCCACCGTTGCCCGCATCACCCGAACTCACGTTCGAATCGATGATCTGAAGACCGGTCGAAGTCGACGCAAAGACCCCAAACGAACCGCCGCCAGCAAGTCCCGCCGTGCCGCCTGCGCCGCCACAACCACCTGCCGCGCCGCCGCCGCCACCACCCCCAGCATATTCCCACCCGTAAAGCCGGCTACTGCCCGAGCCTCCACCACCTGAGCCACCAAAACCATCCGCCCCAACCATTCCTGATTCCCCATCGCCGGTCGGAACATAGAAGTTCGTGAGCAGCTCATAAAGATGGGTTCCACCTGCACCATTCGCCCCCGCCGTCGCCATTGCGCCGTAAGATCGACCAGGTTCCCCAGATTGGTCGGGTCCCCCACCAGCCCCGCCCGCTACATAGAACGTGTTCTCGCCGGGGGCGCCAGCTTGGAGCCCTACCGCACCTCCTGCTCCTCCAGGCGCGCCATTGGCGTCAGGGCAAGAAGGATTTTCCCCCGCCGAGCCGGGAGATCCACCATATCCACCGTCCCCGCCGTTTCCGCCACCGGCGCCGAACGACCCCATAAGACCGTCATTTCCTGGCGCGCCGTTGCCCGCTTGGACTGCGACTTCCTGGAGCACAAGACCCGCGGCATTCAAAGCATGAACGCCGTAGGACGACGACTTCTGCGTGATGGCATCGCCCGCGTGAATATTGACCCGGTAGAGCACAGTACGCTCTGTGATGTCGTGGGCAATCACGGCAACCACGTTACCATTTGCGTCGGTTGCTGTGACGTTCACGTTCAATGTCCCGCCGTCGTATTTCCAGTTGGGTGCGCCCGAAAAACCGCCATAAAGCGAAATTCCGTTTTCCAGCACAACGGTAGACGATAGCGTCAAGCCACTGCGGACGATCACACCTTTGGCACCACGCTGTTTTGCCGCGGCGACCGCCAAGTCGAACGATTCGTAGGGCTGGGCTCGTGAGCCCGAGTCCGCGGCATCCGTACCCGCCAAATGATCCAAATAGATGAACGTCGAGTTCGCCGAGCTATCGTTGCAGTTTGTCGAGGCGAGGTCAGCTGCGCTCAACGGGATGCCGTAGCAGGTCGCGTTGGTCGTCATCGGTGCACATTCCCAGAACCCAAGGTTACACGGACCACACTCCGCTTCGACACAGGTCGAGCCAGAGCAAGCGCCTTGAGCACAAAGATTGCTGAAATCACAAATCGCGCCATCAGGTTCAATGCACGTGTTTGCGTAAATTATCTTGTTGTCGACCATCGAGGGTGATGGGTCACAGAAATCTGCTGGGCACACCAACGCGCCGGGATCTCGACAATCGCGAATCTCGGTATCAGTGCAGGTCGCGCCTGCGCAAACGCAAGCACTTCCGCCACAGGTCACGGGTTCGTAGACACACTCTTGATTTTCGTCGCAGGCGGTCACTACTTCACAGGGACGGCTTGGACAGACCTCCGCAAAATTATCGGCGGTGCAGCACACGCCACAATCGATCGTCGCGCCACAGCCGTCAGTGACTGTGCCACATTGTCCGGCGCCACATACCGTTTCAGGCGTGCAGCACACGTCTTCAAAACAAACCTCAGAGTCCGTGCAGGTCGCACATGCATTCGTCGCGGTGTTGTTCGACGTGTTGTTCGTCGTGTTGTTCGACATGTTGTTCGACGTGTTGTTCGTCGTGTTGTTCGACGTGTTGTTCGAATTCGAGAGCGGAGTGTTATCGGGGTCGTTGCAGGCGGCGGTAAGAACAACCAACGCGAAAAATTTGCCTAATTTCATCGTGTTCCTTTTGGGTATTTCTCAAGACTGCCACCTCCAACCGACTGCAGCGTCGAGCGTCATGTGGCGCGGGCGGCCTACATTTTTGTGAAATCCTTGTCAACTTGCTACATCCAACGGGTGATTCGGAGAATAAGGGGAGTCGCTTTCGCGATGGTGATTCGAGTAATCCGCTATGAGTCGGGCACTTAACAGAAATGTTGAGCGCCCGTTTTTTTTGCCCATATCAAGGGTCTGATGGGCGACGGTAATCTGATAAGAGATATGCCTCGTCATTTCACTCTGGTGTCCTCATGAAATTTCCCGTCTCCAAGATTCGCCCCAACCCTTTCCGTGACCTGGACTTCAACGGATTCGACCCACACACGATTACCGGGCTGATGGCGTCGATCGAAGACACTGGGTTCTGGGCCAACGTCACAGGACGCGTCGCCGATGATGGTGTTGAGATCGCCTACGGCCACCACCGAATCGAAGCGATTAAGCGGCTCTACGGCGATGACTACGAGCTCGAGATCGCCATCGCAGACCTGGATGACCGCCAGATGCTCAAGATGATGATCGCCGAGAACATCAATCAGCGCGGCAACGCGGCCGCCAACGAGTTTGAGACGGCTCGAGCGCTTATCCACGCCATCGCAAGCGGCAGAATCGAGGTCGTGGTGCCTGAGGACGCGCACGAAGCCGACATCAGGTACGCGCCCAGTTTCTGCGCTCCAAAACCGGGAGATGTCGCGGCGGGCCCTGCATATACGTTTGAGGCCGTCTCAAGCTTCTTCAACTGGGATGACCGCAAGTCGCGATACATCTTTGGCGCGCTTGAGCTCGACGAGCTTGGCATCTTGCCCATCGGGCAGCTCATGGGCATGGGAACCTCCGCCGTGCGCCAGCTCGTGGAGGCCACCCGTAATCGCCTTCAGACCGCTGAACGAGCGCAGAAGCGCGAGGACGAACGCATCGTGGCGCTGGAAGAAGAGATCGCCAAAACGCCGATGGAGCCCGCTCCGGAAGTTAAAGAGAAGATTCAGGCGGCACGTGTGGCCAAATCTGAGCACCTCACCCGGGCGAATCGAGACATCAAAGAAACCGCGAGCACGGTGCGCGACCAACTCGAGAAACGGGAAATCACGACACGCGCCATCAAAGAAGTCGCGCGTGAAATCGAGCTCAAGAATTCAGACACGACCTACACACCGCCACCGCCGTCTGCGCGCTACGTGAGTGGCCATAAGCGCCGCGTCGAAGCGTTTTTTGAAGGAAATCGTGGCGACGAGATCGACCAAATCGTGGGCGCTGCGCGGGAGATAGCGCTGATCTCGAAAGCATCACTCGACCAGGTGGTCGGTCTTTCGAAGTCTTTGCGTGTGTTGGCTGAAAAGTCGACGGATGTGGCGACCAGCCTTGAGGAAGAGCTGGCAGGACTCGAAGACGCCGATTTCTCGACGCCCTTGCCCGAAAACGAAAAAAGCACTCAGGCAGACATCGACGAAGACGATGCCCCGTTTTGAGGTTTACTCGGTGTCAAAGAGCCGTGAAATGATCGATTCAAAATCATCCTCGTGCAGGTCGCCCAGGCCGGATGGCACCGCCACGGGTGTACCTGATGCCGGCGTGGGAGCGCGCCCTGCTCCATTTCGCTGCAAATAGGCGTCCAAGTCCCGAATATTCAAGCGAAGCTCGGAATCGATGAATTCGGCAGCGAATTCACTGTCGTCCATCAGGCCGACCAACTGTTCACGAGAAATGTTCAGGAAGCGCGCAGACTCGTCGATCGAAAGCAGCAAAGGAGACGGCTCGTCATCTGCTGTGTCGCTTTCGACGAATTCGCCGGTTTCGTTCACGGTGCCAACGAGTGGTTCGCTCGACTCGGCCAGTTGGGTGCGCCGACTCGCGCAACTCTCGATGCCAACCTGCGCCATCTCAGCAAGACGCCTGAAGGCGCGCTCAGCTTCATCGAAATTCACGTCGGCGAGCGCGTGCGAGTATGAGAGCGCGGTTCCAGCGTCCGTGATCGCAGACTCGATTGCCTCTTTGAAGCCCGCAAGAACGTGGCTGTTAGAGACATTAACAGTCTGCGTCCGAGTCGTTTTTGTACGGTCGAAAGAATCTGACATTTTGAGTTCCGGGATGCTTGCTGAGGACAGGATACCAAAACCGAAATCAAAAGTCGCTAATCCCCGGAATAGGACGAGAAGATTTCGCCCCCGTCATCGCGATTGATATGCAGCGTCCGCTGTGGGTATGGAATCACGATCTCTTCTTCGTCAAAAGCGCGCCTGATGGCGATATACATGGACGTATGCAGATCCCAGTAGGTCTCACGGGTTCCCCAAACCGAGAACTGAACGCTGAGTGACGACTCCTGAAAACCGTTGAACAGGAATATGGGTTTGGGCTCGTCCAGACACAGCGGGTTTGCGTCCCCGACGGCCATCAACACGTCCCGTACATGCTCGATATCTTCGCGATAAGAAACACCAAGATGAATATCGAGCCGACGAATCGGAAAATGCGTCAGGTTCGTAAAGCTGGTTTTGAGCAAGGTCTCGTTGGGCACTCGGACAGCCAAATTATCGTACGTACGAATTCGCACCGAAAGCAGGTCAATAGAGATCACCTCGCCCACGATTTCGTCGATCTGGATAAAGTCGCCGATCACGAAGGGGCGCTCGCCCAGCAGAAACAGACCGCTGATGACATTCGATGCCGAGGTTTGGGATGCGAAGCCAACGGCGACCGTCAAGACACCTGCGGCGCCCAGCAGGACCTTCAAATCAAATCCCAGTCGCCCAAGGACCAACGACCAGGTCATGGCCAAGAGAGCATAATAGGAAAGTCGGCGAAGCACCGCGGCTTGCCTGGGGCCTGTGGAGTGTTGAGCGATCCTTGCCACGATGAACGCAAGCAGGCGTGACAGCATCACACCAATCATGAGCAAAGCGAACGACGTGCCCCAGAGCAGCATGCGCTTGCTCGAGAAATAGTGAAAAAATTCGTTGAGCAGGTCTTGCATGGGCTAACTCAAGAATCGGGAAAGGGCTCGGACGAACACGTTGGTACCTTCGACTCGCGGCCCCACGACGATCCTTGGGGCAACGGCGTCCTTGGGAGGGCCATTGACGATACGCATGCTCGGCACATCATCGAGTCCCACCGTGAGCACCACGTCCTCGGTCCAAAAATTATTGGACTCGTCGAGATAGAGGCTCAGGTTCGGTGCGGGAATGCGCAATCTTTCGAGCGTGATATTGGTCTTTTGCAGATTACGGACTGTGATTTTAGTCACCGCTCGGGCGGCACGGAACTTCACACGAGAAAGATGGGTATAGGCCTTCAGCTTGCTGGCGTAACAGAGCTCACCATCCAGCTTGTCGCCAAACCAGGTGTCAGACGGACGGTACGAGGGGACCTCCATCAGCTGAAATTGATCTGGGGTCTCAATGGAGGCCGAAATCGGAGTGCTGACAAAAAAGTCGATCGAGTCGCCACGGATCACGATCGTTGTCGTTTCGGGGCGAGCCACGACGTCACGATCCCCAAGGATCGGCAGCACGCGAATGGCGTGTGATCGCTTCCCAACCGCGACATGTGTCGCATCAACGTAGAGTGGAAAGCTGTCAACGATCTCATAGGAAGCGTGCTCATCCATCGGATCCGTCCCAGCAACCCTGTGAATCCGCCACTCCCCTGGTTTGGCTTCGATCCAAACCATCAGGCCCGCGAGTCGCCAATGACCAATCGTATCGACGACAAGATCGAAGGCTCCCCACCACGGGATTTCTTTGAGCGCTTCAAGCGACACATTTCTCACGGCGTACCTAACTTTCTTTAGAACTTAAACGTCATGAACTTTCCGTTCTGCCACAGAATCACAACCAACACATGAGACGGTGAGTGAGCGAACACAAACCACGCGCCTCGCTCCACACCTTTCTTTTTGGCGGCCGCCCCTACTGTTTCCAATCGCTGGCCGTCTCCGTCCTTCTGGAAAACCACACCTGTGCGTCGAGCGACCTCTTTGAGGGATGGAACTCCACCGAGTTCAGTCCCTACCGGTTCTTCTAACACAATCAAATCGCCTGCATCGGCGAGTGTTCCTTGTCCACGTCGCGGGTCGACCGCGACCACCCACGCGCCCTTTGGAACTTCCAGATTCAAGGGCAAAAGCCCTGCGCTTGTCGTGGTGTCCAACACCAAGCCGTCGCGAATAACTGCGACATACGCGCCAGTCAAAGGCGCCCCACGACCATCGACAACTCTGAAAGAGCGCCTCAAAACCCGTTCGACAACCACCCGCTGAACGCCACCAGCACTCACGGTCACGTCTTTTTGTGCATCACCCAAGACGAAAACGAAGTGCACTTCGGCTTCTCTCGACGTGATTGTGACCCGTCCGTTTTGAATGTCGACAGGCTTTCGAGTGCCATTCTGCACCAAGAAAACGCGTGAACGTTCAAATGGCCAATTCCCTTCGAATTCCACAGTCGTTTGACGTGGTTGGGGCACTTCGACCTCTTGGCTGTCTTCGAGCACTAAGTCGTGGGCATAGGTTCCCTCCTCGGTCTCGATCAACACGCTGGCCTTGCCCCCGGCACACTGCTCGATTTTCCAATCCCTGCCCTCGCCAGTGACTGGGCATTCCCCGGATTTGTCACTCAAAACTCGAACTGCCAAAGGTGTCACGCCGAGCACACGCAAAAGCTTTGGAGCCAACGACTCCGCGTCGATCACCAGGGTGACGTGGGCTGCACTTCTCCCGGGCCGCGACGTGAATCGTTGGTATTTTGCGATGACTTGTGCGGCGGAAGGAACGTTATCAAAACTCGTCATACCCTGTTGATCTGTGGCGGCGGCGCCCACGGCTTCCTTCAGGCGCCATTGCACCAAGGCGCCTGCGACGGGTTCGCCATTTCGTGTCTCCACGCGAACCTGAACGCGTTGGCCCCGCTCAAGGATAAGATCTTGATGTTCCACCCGGGCCGGCTCAAAGCTCGCCCCATGAGTCGGCACGAATCCTGGCGCATTCGCGCTCAAAGATGTGGTTCGAATCGGCACATTCTCTAATGCGTATTCGCCCTGGTCATTGGTTGCGGTCAGCGCCACCACCCCAAGGGTCTGCACGGCGGCAACGGTCGCGCCCGATACTGGACGACCGTCAACATCCAAGACTTTGCCTCGAAATCCGGCCGCGATCACCAGATCAAGTCGCAGGTGGTCCTCGGCTGACGCCACCACCGAAGTCAGAAACCCGGGAGCCTTGGCCGAGTAAACAAATTCACCAGGCGGAAGCAAAATCCGGACACAGCCGTCTTCGCCCGTCGTGGCGTGAATGGCCACAAAGCCAACGGGCGCCAAACCCACCCGAATCTTCGTGCCCGGCACGCCTCCTTCGGCATCGTCAGCGCAAATCTCAACGTTTCGCAGCGGCGTCAGCTCGATATGGCCATTCGGAAAATTAACGACGCCCCAAAAACCATGGGTCGGATTCGTGGCGAGTACCTCGGCTTCCTCGAGGGGTTCGTCGTCGACAGAGACCGCCACGGGCAGCCAGCCGCCCACAGCCTGCCCCTCAAGGGGCGGGTAAATCGCTGGAGCACCGATGATCACGTTAGCCGATGCATCTTGACCGTCCTGCAAAATATGAAGGCTTTGGGCCGACCGCCCCTGAGGAGAACCAGCGTCTAAACCACCAGCGTCGGCGGCCGGCGGGCTGCCGTCTAACTCGACAACCTCGGTGTTTTGGGGCTCGTTGGATGGGGCTTCCGTTGGACCACTGCAGGTGGCATATAGGAGTGCAGCCACCGCAACCACCGCACCAAACCCCACGCTCAGAACTCTTCCCTTCATCGATCCACTCATCAAAACCACTTTGCTCGCGGCCACGCACGACGTACATTACGGCCGAATTTCATGCACCCCAAGGATAGACGATATGTTTCGTAAATTACTCATTGCTAATCGTGGTGAAATTGCCGCGCGTATCGCCCGAACCTGTAAACGCCTAGGAATCCCGACGGTCGCGATTTACAGCGAAGCCGATGATGGCGCCGTTCACATGCTCGCGGCCGACGAGGCATTCCTGGTTGGCCCTGCGCATGTGGCCCAGAGCTACTTGAACATCGACCGCATCATCGAAATTGCATTGGAAGCTGGATGTGACTCGGTGCACCCGGGGTACGGCCTGCTGAGCGAGAACAGCACGTTCGTGAAAGCCGTCCGAGACGCAGGCATGACATTCATTGGGCCAAGCGAAGACGTGATGCACTTGATGGGCGACAAAGCGGGAGCCCGAGCATTTGCGACCGCGGCCGGAGTTCCCGTGGTTCCTGGCTCAGAAGGAGAAATGGAAGACGACGATGCGGCCGTGGCATTTGCCGAGACCTTTGGGTATCCGGTTCTGGTCAAGGCCTCGGCAGGCGGCGGCGGTATCGGAATGAAGGTCGCAAAAAAGGAAAAGGCGTTGCGAAAGGCTGTCCTTGAATGCCAGCGCCGCGGAGAGTCGTCTTTTGGCAATGGTGGCGTCTACCTTGAGCGTTACGTCGAGAATCCACGCCATATCGAAATTCAGGTTTTTGGTGATTCGGAAGGTCATGTCGTTCACATGTTTGAACGCGAATGCAGCGTTCAGCGCCGGCACCAGAAGGTGATCGAAGAATCGCCCTCGGGATTTTTGGACCGATTCCCGGGGTTGCGTGAGCGGATGTTCAAAGCGGCAGTCGACCTGACCCGTGCCGCCAAATACGTGAACGCCGGCACGATCGAATTCATCGTGTCGCCCAACGGCGACTTCTACTTCATCGAGATGAACACACGACTGCAGGTTGAACACCCCGTCACAGAGCTCGTCACAGGCTTGGACCTTGTGGAACTGCAGTTGCGCATCGCAAAAGGCGAGTCCCTGCCGGCACAGAGCGACATTAAGTCGAGCGGTCACGCGATTGAATGCCGCGTGTACGCTGAGGATCCACAGCGCATGTTCCTGCCGCAGCCAGGCCATATTGGCACCTACACCGAGCCCAAAGGCGAAGGCGTTCGGGTCGACAGCGGCGTCAAAGCCGACTGGGCCGTGACTCCTTTCTATGACCCGATGATTGCCAAATTGGCTGTTCACCACTCGAACCGAGACCTCGCACGAGCTCGCATGAAGAGCGCGTTGGACAGCTTTGTGATCGAGGGGTTGAACACGAACCTGACGATGCACGCGGCTTTGATGGACGACCCCGAGTACGCAGCAGGTGATTTTCACACTGGCTGGCTCGAAGAATGGGTCAAGACTCAATAGTCAGCGATGGGTGTGCAGGCCCTATGGCCTGCATGTGATTTATTCGATTCTGCGATGAGTGCGCAGGCCCTATGGCCTGCATGCGATTCATGCGAATATTCAAGCACAAGCGAGCCATAGGGCTCGCGCACCAATCGCAAGCGAGCCATAAGGCTCGCGCACCGAATCACAGGGCCCGCGGACCAATCACAAGTTGACGAGTCGGGCAATCTGCCCGAGATTACGCCATCAAGTTAAGCATCGCGCCCAGGCGCACGACAGGAGTATTTCATGGCTCAAGAGATTACCGCACATATCACAGGCACCATCTGGAAGATTCAAGTGGCTGTGGGAGATGAAGTCGAAGAAGACGACGACTTCGTGATTCTGGAATCCATGAAAATGGAAATGCCAATCGTCGCTGAATACGATTGCGTGGTGACCGAAATCCGCGTGAAAGAAGGCGATGCGGTCGAGGAAGGCCAGGTTCTTTTGGTCATCGAAAAAGCCTAATCAGGCCTTCAATGCGCGCACAGCGTCTTGAAAGACGTCTCCACGATGCGCGTAACTCCGAAACATATCAAAGCTCGAACAAGCCGGACTCAGCAGCACTGAGCCTTGCCCTGCAGCTAGCTTCTGCGCCATTTGTACGGCCTCTTCCATCGTTGAGGCCGCCACGACTTTCGTGTGCCCCGCCCGCTCCAAACCGTCTGTTAGACGGGTCGCGATGTCTCCGATGACGACGACCGCTTTGGCGCGCACTCTCAGCACTTCGCAGAAGGGAACAAGGTCCAACCCCTTGTCGACGCCACCGGCAATCACCACCAAATCACCTTCCAGACTTCGAATCCCAGCCATCGCCGCGTGAGCATTCGTGGCTTTCGAGTCGTCCAAATACGCCACATCGCCCACAACTTTCACGGGTTCCACGCGGTGGGCGAGCGGCCTGAAGGTGGCCATTGCTTTGGCGATGACGTCCATTTCCACGCCTGTACGCAATGCCAGGTGGGTCGCAGCCATCATGTTCAAGGCGTTGTGTGCCCCTTTGAGCTGACAATCCTCAAAGCGCCACAGAACCTCGTCGTTTCGGCGAATCAAATCGCCGTCAAACCACAGATGGTTCTCAGTGTCCGATGCTTTCAAGCCGTACGTTGCGACCGTCCCCGCAAAGTCCTCGCCCCAATTCCGAATATAGGCATCGCCCATATTCAGGATCGCCCAATCCTCGTCGGTAGAAAACGAGAGCAGCCGACGTTTGGCGGCGACGTACTCGTCGAAGCTCGAAAAATAGTCGAGATGATCTTCGGCAATATTGGTGAACGCGGACGCCTCGGCGTGAAAATGGTGCGTCGACCAGAGCTGGAAAGCAGAGACTTCAGCCACAATCACGTCCGCAGCACCAAAGCTTTCGACAACCTCGCAAAGCGGCGTGCCGATATTACCCGCCGCCATGGTTTTAAGGCCGGCAGCCTCCAAAATATGAGCAGTGAGCGCGGTGGTCGTGGTTTTTCCGTCCGTTCCGGTAATCGCCAAAAAACGGCATTTGGCGGCGTCGAACGCGATCTCAATCTCAGAAACCACCGGCACGTTGAGGCCCTTGAACACCTCAAGTGTGGGTGGCAATCCGGGTGACGCCACGACGACTTGGGCTGAATCCACGACGTTTCCGCCCCCCACCAACTCAATTCGTGGGTCCAATGCCTCACGGACCGACGTTAACGACTCCAAGGACCGTGTGTCGCTGGCGATCACACGTTTTCCCCGGCGCGCCAGCAGGTTCGCCGATGCGATACCACTGACCCCCATCCCCCAAACAGCAAACGAATCGTGGTTCAGCCAGTTCATTTGACCTCATGGGCGAGTGGCCCGCTGACCTTTGGCATTTTCGGGTCGTCCGCGGTCACACCTGCACGAACCGCAAGTTCGGCTGTGATGGCGTCGGCCATTCGAAAGAAATCATCGCCTCCAAAAAAGATCGCCTGATCACCCGGGTGGAGCGTTTCAAGCAGGTACTCGGGGATTTTGGTCTGGTCGTCGATATAGGTGACTTTCAGGCCGTTTTCACGAATCCGGTCGACCACCGTCTGAGTGCTGACACCTGGAATCGGATCTTCTTCCGCCGCATACATCTTGGTGATGATGACCTCGTCACTGCCGGCAAAGGCGCTGCCGTACTCATGTTGAAGGTATTTGATCAGCGTGTAGCGATAAGGCTTAAAGATGCTGACGATACGTCCAGGAGACATGTCGCGAGCCGACTCAAGCACTTTGCGCATGCAGGTTGGGTGTGAGTTGTAGTCCTTGACGACCGTCACGCCGCCCCCTCTCTCGATCGTGAATCGATTCTCCATCCCACGAAAGCTCGCCAGAGCCTTCTGGATGATTTCCATGTCGACACCGATTCTATGTGTCACGGCGATTGCAGCCATCGCGTTTACGACGTTGTAGCGGCCCGGCAGGTTCAATTCGAACTGGCCCATCTCCGCGTTTCGGTGAAACGCCTTGAACACGATCGGCAACGCGCCGTCTCCGATCACGTCGCCGCGCCATTCTGCGCCGTGTTCGACGCTGTATCCCGTCGGACGCATCTGAACGTTTTCAATCATCTGCCGATTGCCCTGACAATCAATATTCACGAACGCCTCTTTCAGGCGTGGGTTCTCCTCAAGGTACCGCGTCATACTTGCGATAATATCGTTCAAGTCGTCGTAATAATTGAGGTGATCGAGCTCCAGGAAATTGCAGACCACGTAGTCGGTAGGAACGTTATGGTGCGACCCGTCGCTCTCGTCGACCTCGACGATCATCCAGTCACCACGCCCCGCTCGTGCGTTGATGCCAAAATTATTGAGCATCCCGCCGATGATAAAACCGGGCTCCAATCCAGCCTGATCCATGATCCAGGCAATCATGCTCGATACGGTGCCTTTGCCGTGTGTTCCGGTGACTCCCACCGTGCGGTACAAGCCGATCAACTCCGAAAGCACTTCGGAGCGATGCACAACTTTGACCCCCCGCTCTTTGGCCTCGACCAGCTCGACATTGGTCTCAGGAATCGCGGTTGAAACCACCACGATTTCCGCTCCGTCGATATTCGAAGGCGCATGTCCAATATGAACCGTCACACCTTCAGCACGCAGGGCCTCGGTGAGCGAGCTTTCGCGCACATCCGAGCCCGAAACTTCAAAACCGCGGCCATTCAGAATTCGGGCAACACCCGACACCCCGATTCCACCGATTCCCAACAGATGAATTCGTCGTACGTCTTCCAGCATGGCTCTCTCGGGGTTCAAATCAAACGTGCGCAGCATTAACACCGGCACCCTTCAAGGTAAAGTGATGGAGGATCCGAGAGGCTCACTTGCCAAGAGGCCAAGTGGTCCGCTAGCTTGCGCCGTTGAAACTGACCCGGAGTGGCGCAATGAAACGAACCCTCATCACAATTTGTCTCGGCCTTGGATTATCGGCCTGTCAGGACGTCGAACAACCCACGGTTGTCCTGACGCAGGCGCAATGGGCAGATGTCCAAAAGCATCTCCTTAACGAAGAGCCTCAGCCTAAATATCGCGTTGGCGCCAAATTCGAAGACAAAATCGAACTTATTGGATTCGATGTTTCTGAACCTCTGATCGCTGGAAAACCAGCCACATTCACCTGGTATTGGCGTGCGCTCACCGACGTTTCCGACAACTGGAAAGTCTTTGTGCATTTCGATTCGTCGGGCCGCCCCTTCCGCCAGAACCTCGACCACACACCGGTCAAGGACCTCTTTCCAACCAGCAAATGGAAAAAGGGAAATATCATCAAAGACATTCAGGAAGTCACGATGCGCTCGGATTGGCCTGACGGTCCCGCGATCCCGTACTTCGGCCTCTACCGTGCCGACAAACGACTGGCACCAGCGGCAGGCGTCGCGACCACTAAAGAAGCCCAACCACGCGTCATCGGGCCCACTCTGAATGTGTCGGGAACAGCCGTAAAAGCGACACCCAAGCCAACGTACGCGGTTCGCATGCAGAAAAACGAAACGACCAAAATCGTCGTCGATGGAAAGCTTGATGAGCCGCAATGGGACAACATCCCCGCATTCACCCTGTCGCCACTGGGAAATGCCCCGCGCACCGCAACCCTGGTAAAAGCGTTCATCACCGAGGACACGCTCTATGTGGGAGCCCAGCTCGACGATAAACACGCGTGGGGCACGTTGAAAAACCGCGACGACAGCACGTGGACCCAAGAGGTCTTCGAGCTCTTTCTCGACCCAGACGGTGACGGACAAGACTACCTCGAACTTCAAGTCACGCCTCAGGGGACCATCTTTGACGCGAATTTCAAGAAGCGGCTTGGCCAGGGCGAAGGCTCTCGCGAGGAGCAAATCAACGTCGCGAAGGCGTTCAACCTCGAAGGATTAGAATCCAAAGTTCTGGTCGACGGCACCCTCAACGACGACTCTGACGAAGACAAAGGTTGGACGATCGAGTTCAAGGTCCCTCTCTCGTCGATACCGGGCGTCAAGCTCCCGGTCGCAGCAGCTTCAAAATGGGCTGTAAACGCCTACCGATTCGACCGCCCCGACGAAAAGACCTCTCACGCATATGGGTGGAGCACTGCTCCACGAGGCGATTTCCATCAGGTCGACAAATTTGGCGAATGGACGTTTTCTTCGAGCGACGTCGCGATTCCAAAGCTCAATCCGGAGATCATGAAGACGATGGAGCAAAACCTGAAATTGCGTATGAAATCAACCGTGGCCGCCCCCGTACAGTCAAGCAAACTGCAAGAACTCAAGAACCCAAGCGTCAAAGAGGAGGCTCCTGCCGCCCCATAGACTCTCGGAACTGGTTGACGGAATTACACATTAAACGTATTCAATTAGAACACTTCTGATTACATGAAACGACGTGGTCCTTTGAGATCACCGGTGGAAAGGACACACCATGGCCAGTGATAAAAGAAAGCAAAGCCTTTATTTCCCAGATGATTATCTCGAGGAAATCAAGCACGAGGCACTGCGTCAAGACCGTTCCATGTCTTGGCTGGTCCAAAAAGCTTGGGAAATTTCCCGTGAAAAAATCTTCTCTTTCCCGTCCGCCAACCCGATGAACGACGAGGAAGATGAAAACGACGACCCACGTGAACGTGGATAAAAAAAAGCCCGCTAACGCGGGCTTTTTTTTGTCCAGAAACAGGTCGTCACCAACAGAGCTTAGTCATAAATGACGTCTTCCCTGCCCTCACGGCGGCGGCGCTCCCGAATCAGGGTTTTGATAGGCGTTCCCTCGAATCCAAACTCTTCACGAATCTGATTCTCAAGGAATTTACGGTACGCCGGCGCAATACCTTTGGGATGATTCACCACAAAGACAAATCGCGGCGGTCTCGTGACGGCCTGAGTCGCGTAATAGAATTTCAGACGACGATTCTGATAGAGCGGTGGAGAGTGCTTCTCCATCACGGCGCCAAGGAACCGATTCAACGCTGAAGTGGTGATTCGGCGCGTGTACTGCTCGAACACACGATCGACTTCATCGAGAATCTTATGGACGCGCTGATGTGTCTTCGCCGAGATGAAAATCACCGGAGCCCACATCAGGAACGGCATTTCGTAATGAAGCCGTTTGACCCACTCACCAGCGGTCGTGTTGTCTTTCTCGACCAAATCCCACTTGTTGACCAACACAACGCATGCGCGACCACGACCAGCCACAACGCTGGCAATCTTCTTGTCCTGCATGGTGATGCCTTCAATCGCATCAACAACCAGAAGCGCTACGTCAGCACGGTCGATACTACGAATCGCCTGGACGACGCTGAATTCTTCCAGCTTTTCGCTGATCGATGACTTACGTCGAAGTCCAGCCGTGTCGATGAGCAGGTATTGTCGGTCCTCGTGATGCACCATCGTATCAACGGCGTCGCGGGTGGTGCCCGGGATGTCGCTGGTCAGAAGGCGATTCTCACCGAGCAAGGCATTCACTGTGCTGGATTTACCTGCGTTGGGTTTCCCAACGACGGCAATTCGAGCAAAGGGTTCCTCGGCTGGATCTTCTTCCTGAAGAGGAATGCACGTCGCGACGGCATCCATCAGGTTGTCCAGACCGTGGCCATGTTCGGCAGAAACCGGATAAAGTTCGACGCCGAGTTCGTAGAAATCCGCGAGCGACTCTTCCTTCTTCTGGTAAGCGTCGACCTTATTAACCGCGTAGAACACAGGTTTTTTGGTCGTCCGGAGCATCTCAGCGATCTGGATATCTGACGCCAGGATTCCCTGACGCGAGTCCATCATGAAGATGATGATATCGGCTTCTTCCATCGCCAGAGTCGCCTGATCACGCATGAGCGCAAGCAAGGGTTCCTCGGTCTGGGGCACAAAGCCGCCCGTGTCGATCAATGTATAATGACGGCCGTACCACTCAGCATCTGCATACTGGCGGTCTCGCGTCACACCCTCAAAATCGAGAACGATCGCACGTTGCGATTCCGTCAAACGATTAAACAGGCGGCTCTTGCCCACATTGGGGCGTCCAACAATAGCTACAATCGACCTCATGATTCGTACCCGAAGCGATTCAGCGCCCTTGGATTTTCACTCCAATTGGACTCGACTCGCACAAATGTTTCTAAAAAGACCTTTCGGCCAAAAAACCGTTCCATCTCAAGACGTGCGGCGGTGGCAATCACCTTCATCCGCGCGCCGCCTTGCCCGATAATGATTCCTTTCTGCGATGAGCGTTCAACATGAACCACCGCAGAAATTTCCAGTGTACCGGTCTCACCATCTGCAAAACGTTCGATCTCGACGGCGACGCTGTAAGGGATTTCCTTTTGCGTTGCCTTCATGATCTCCTGCCGCACGAACTCAGCCGCGATGAATTTCTCGGCCTGATCCGTGACCATATCTTCCGGAAAAAGAGCTTCTTGTTCCGGCAATGCTGCGAGCAGCACCTCGACAATCGATTCCACATTCGCACCGTCACGGGCACTCAGCGGAATCACCTGCGCAAATTCTCGTAGCGACGAGAATTTCTGCAATGCGGGAAGCAGATCTTCTTTATTCGTAACAAGGTCAACCTTGTTCAGAGCAAGAATCACTGGGACTTCCACATTTGCCAGCTTTTCAGCGACAAATTCTTCCTGCGCCCAAAGCCGCTCTTTGCCCGCGTATGAAGCCGCGACCCAAGAAGCGACGTCCACAACGTGAACGATCAAATCAACTTCTTGAAGCGCATCCAACGCCATCTTGATGATGGCTTTGTTGAGACGTTTCGAGGATTCGTGAAGCCCCGGGGTGTCCACGAAACAAAGTTGACCCTTATTAGGGTACGTTCGCACGCCAAGGATTCTATTTCGTGTCGTTTGTGGTTTCGGCGACGTAATCGCAACCTTGACCCCAAGCACGTGATTCATCAAAGTCGACTTCCCCGCATTCGGTGCTCCTACGAGCGCTACGAAGCCAGAGTGAAAATCGTGATGCGTTTCTTCCATCTTAATAACCTGCCTGCTGTACGCTGGATGATTCTTGCGACCGTACTGCTTGTCGCTTGTGAGGCGCCCGGAAAAACCGAAACGGCACTCTTCGAAGATGCCGAAGTCCACTATCGACGTGGGGACTATCAAACGGCCCTCGACAGGTATGAGTCGTTTCTCAAATCCTACCCAGAAAGTCCACTAGCTAACGTCGCGAATACGCGCATCCGTATCATTGGACGCGAAGTCGACATCATGATGGGCCAACCAGACACCCCACGTCCGCGCTGGGTTCAGCCCAAAAAATAATGGCTCGGGCCTACATCGAACGCCGATACTGACCGCCAACCTCGTATAATAGATGGGTAATTTGGCCGAGGCTGCAATGCCTGACGGCGTTCATTAATTCCTCAAAAACATTGCCGTTGGCTAAAGCCACCTCACGAAGTCTGTTCATGGCCTCGTCGGCGTCGTTTTTATGAACGGTCTGAAATTCGGCCAAATGCTTCAACTGGGTCTGTTTTTCGTCTTCCGACGATCGAATCAGGTCCAATTTAATGGGAACGTTGGCCGCACCATCTTTTGGCAGATACGTATTTACCCCAACGATCGGAATCTCGCCGGAATGCTTCTGCATCTCGTAGAGAATCGACTCGTCCTGGATCTTGCTGCGTTGGTATTGCCGTTCCATGGCGCCCAGCACGCCTCCACGAGAACTAATCGCCTCGAACTCGGCAAGTACCGCTTCTTCCATCAGGTCGGTCAGCTCGTCGACGATGAACGCGCCCTGTTGAGGGTTCTCGTTTTTCATCATCCCAAACTCACGCGTCAGGATCAGCTGAATCGCCATCGCGCGACGAACGCTCTCCTCGGTCGGCGTGGTGACCGCCTCGTCGTAAGCGTTTGTGTGAAGGCTATTGCAGTTGTCATAAAATGCCAGCAGTGCCTGCAAGGTCGTGCGGATATCGTTGAAGTCGACTTCCTGAGCGTGCAAAGAACGGCCTGAAGTCTGAATGTGATACTTCAACTTCTGCGACCGTTCACTTGCTCCATAACGTTTGCGCATGGCGACGGCCCAGATTCTACGGGCGACTCGGCCCAGCACTGCGTATTCTGGGTCCATTCCGTTGCTAAAGAAGAACGAGAGGTTTGGCGCAAAATCATCAATGTTCATGCCGCGGGCCAGATAGTACTCGACGAACGTGAATCCATTGGCCAGCGTGAACGCGGTCTGGGTGATGGGGTTCGCTCCGGCCTCGGCGATATGGTAGCCGGAGATCGAAACCGAGTAGTAATTGCGAACCTCTTTTTCGACGAAGTATTGCTGAATATCGCCCATCATTTTCAGGGCAAAATCAGTCGAAAAAATGCAGGTATTCTGGGCCTGATCTTCTTTCAAGATATCGGCTTGAACTGTGCCGCGAACCACCTTCAGCGTGCGGTCAAAAATCTCGGCATGTTCAGCAGCGGTCGGCGCTTTGCCGTGTTCCGCCACAAATTTATCGACCTGCTGGTCGATGGCGGTGTTCAGGAACATCGCCAAAATAATCGGCGCGGGTCCGTTGATCGTCATCGACACGCTGGTCTTAGGGTCACTCAGGTCAAACCCGGCGTACAGCCGTTTCATGTCGTCAAGCGAACACACGCTGACGCCTGAATTTCCGACCTTTCCGTAAATATCAGGGCGAGGATGCGGGTCTTCGCCGTAAAGGGTCACCGAGTCGAACGCCGTGCTCAAGCGGTTTGCGGCTTCCCCCTCGCATAGGAAGTGAAAACGCGTGTTCGTTCGGTCAGGTGTGCCTTCGCCCGCAAACATGCGTTTGGGATCTTCGCCTTGCCTTTTGAATTCAAAAACGCCAGCGGTGTATGGGAACCGACCGGGCAGGTTTTCGAGCATCTGCCAACGAACGATATCGCCCCAATCACGGAATCGAGGCACCGCCACTTTGGAAACCGGCGTGCCCGATTGCGAGATGGTTTTCAGCTCGACTCGAATCTCTCGTTTACGCACGACCTGAACGTATTCATCGCCTGAATAGCGTTCTTTGAGCTCAGGCCACTCCTGAAGTAATGCTTCAGCATCGCGGCCAATCGTCCGTTTTAGCTCGACAATCTTGGCATCAATCGCCGAATCCTCGCCAATCAGCTTCTGAGCTCCATCCAACTGATAGAGCTTGGTCGCGATATCTGCCTGAGCCTCGGCATAGGCTCTCCAGCCGCGACAGGTCTCGGCGATTTCAGCCAGATAGCGCTGCCGGTCACCAGGCAGAATTGTGTATTGTTTGGCCGAAACCGGACCTTCAAATTTGAACTGGGTTTTGCTGGTATCGAAGCCAATTTTATCCATCAGGTTCACAAAAAACGCATTCACGCCGCTGTCATTGAACTGCGAGGCGATCGTGCCAAATACCGGCAGTTTTTCGTCCGCAATATCGTACCCAACATTATGATTGCGGCGGAATTGCTTGCGCACAGCCCGAACCGCGTCTTGGCTGCCTGGCTTTTCGAATTTGTTCAAAACCACAAATTGCGCAAAATCGAGCATGTCGATTTTTTCGAGCTGAGAATGGGCGCCAAACTCTGCGGTCATCACGTAAACCGGAACATCACAATGGTCGGCGACGTCGGCGTCTCCCTGACCAATACCGCTGGTCTCCAAGATAATCAGGTCAAAACCGGCAGATTGAGCCACCGCGATGGCCTCGTCGATGGCCTCAGAAAGCTCACCCTTGGCGCCACGAGTGGCCAAGGAGCGCATGTAGATTCGGTTCGAGCTCAAAGAGTTCATGCGAATCCGGTCGCCCAAGAGCGCCCCGCCCTTCTTTTTTCGCGACGGATCGACGCTCAACACGGCCACGGTCTTGTCTGGATAATCCATCAAAAAACGGCGCAGAAACTCGTCGGTGAGCGATGATTTCCCGGCTCCGCCCGTTCCCGTGAAACCCACCACCGGCGCGTGCGAATCGCGCTTAGGCAACTCAAGTTCTTGAAAACGTCCGAGCTCGGCCCACGTGATGGCACGCGCGATGGCGCTTGGATTTCTTTTGGCAATCTCGTCGATATTGGGCTCAGCGCCGCGCTCCATCACACTGTAGTCGGTTTCACGCAGCATGAGGTCAATCATGCCTTGCAGGCCCAAATTGCGGCCGTCTTCAGGGCTGAAAATGCGTGAAATTCCGTAGGCGTGAAGCTCGTCGATCTCGTCGGCAACGATGACACCACCACCGCCACCATAAATCTTCACATGCCCTGCCCCGCGCTCTTTGAGCAGGTCGAACATGTATTTGAAGAATTCCATGTGGCCGCCCTGATAGGACGAAATGGCGATGCCCTGGACGTCTTCTTGGACCGCTGCGTCGACGATGTCCATCACCGAGCGGTTATGCCCCAGATGAATGACCTCGGCCCCCGACGCCTGCAGAATCCTTCGCATCACGTTGATGGCAGCGTCATGCCCGTCAAAGAGGCTGGCCGCGGTAACGAACCGAACAGGATTCGATAATTGGACGGGGTTTGACGCCATGTAGGCATCCTTCAAAGACACAGCCATTTTCACACCTTTCAACGAAATCGCTTACGCGCGCGAATCTACACAAATAGCGGGCGGCGACGCAACCGCACACCACAGCTTGTCCTGGCATGATCGTCATGCACAGTTTGGCGGGAGCGACCTTGAACTCCTTATCCTCTGGGCACCAAACGCACTTATTGATCTCCGTTTGCCAAGTAGTGGATCATTGTTCCTCTTGAGCCGACCCATACGAAGCCACTAGCCTCAATGAGTTCTATTTGCAGCCGGAGTCCCATAATAGACTTTTGCGCAGACCCGCTGAACACTCTTGAATATGCGAGGATGGAGATTGTTCCTGCGCTGCCTGGCGAATGCAACTGATTCAGCCAAATGTTCTCGTGGCAGAGAACCACAACCGTTAGGCTCATCGTAATGTACGATCCCAACAGCCTCGAAAATATCGACGAAGACCTGCTCAAGAAGGTCTACCCCTTCATCAAGCGTGTGGTGATTCCTTACCACCGCGCCGAGGTGCGTGGTCTGGAACGCATTCCGAAGGGCCCGGCCCTCTATGTTGGAAACCACAGCGGGGCCACGCTCTCGGTCGACACATTCATTTGGTGCGCCGAGGCCTATCGCGTGCACGGATTGGACGCCTTTCCCCACGGCTTGGCACATGACCTTGTGATGGATCTACCGGGGCTGAATCATGTCATTTGTCCGCTTGGTGGCATCCGCGCGTCGCACGAAAATGCGCGGCGCGCCTTTGCCGCGGGAGGCAAGCTGGTCGTGTATCCTGGCGGCGATCTGGAGTCCTATCGACCTTATCGTGATCGCAACCGTGTCATGTTTGCCGGCCGCAAGGGATTTGCGCGACTCGCAATCGCGAACAACGTGCCGTTCATCCCGGTCGTTGCCCACGGAGCACATGGGACGCTTCGTATTCTGCATGATTTCGAGGGACTGGCGAAGCTGCTGAAGCTGCACGAGCGCTTCCGCTTCGGACGTCTGCCCCTTTCGTTCGCCTTGCCCTACGGGTTGTGGTTGGGGCCGATGCCGCCGTACTTTCCCCTGCCATCAAGAATCACCGTCGAGATTCTAGAGCCGATATATCTTGAAGGCGGGCAGGAAGCGGCCGACGATGATGATTACGTCAGCGAAGTCGCGGATAAAGTCGAGGCAGTCATCCAAGACGCCCTGACGCGGCTCGCCCGCGAACTCGAACCCTGACTTCTCTGGCAAACACACACTCGCAATGCCAGACGGGAGTCTGGTGGACCAATCATAACGCCAGTGTGCCGCATAAGACTGGTCACCGGTCACGGCTCATCGACAAGTCAGATGGCCACAACTTCGATGTCGTCGTCGACTTCCATCTGAACCAGATTCTCAATCGCCATGAGTGTCCCCATCGTCGATGACGGGCAGGTCCCACAGGCGCCCTGGTAGCGAATCAGCAGGCGGTTATCGACCAAGCCTTTGATCTCCAGACCACCGCCATCGCCTTGAAGGAAGGGCATGATCTGGTCTTCGAGGATCTCGCGAATCATCGGAATTCGTGGATCATCGAGGCCTACGCCATTGCCTTCGACTGGCTCGCCGGCGTGCGCAATAATCGTGTCGCCTAGCGACGCGTCTTGGGGCGTTGCTTCGCGAATCGGAATCGCAACGGCGCGTAACAACTCGTGCCAGCTGGCATCGCCATCCTGCGTCACGGTCAACCAACGGTCGGTGTAGTAGACCGAGATCACGTGTTCGACTTCAAAAAGACGGCTCGCAAGTGGCACATGGGCTGCTTGTTCGGCGTTATGGAACTCTCCTGCGACACCAAATGGAGTGAGGGGTTCATCCAAGATGAACTTCACGGCGTTTGGGTTAGGTGTGTACTCGATTTCTTTGATTTTCATGCACCCTCCCACTCGTCATTTTCGCCCTCAGTTGAAGCCCCTTCGGACCCAGTGAGCGCTGCGTTTAGCGTGTGCCATGGCAGCACTGCGCATTTAATTCGATTGGGCAGCTGCGCCACCCCTTCAAAGACTCGTAGATGTCCAAGCTCTTCTTTGGTCTCGTCGCTCGCTTCGCCCACCATCATGTTGCGAAAGTCAGCGATCAAGCCCAGCACCTCGTCGACGGGTTTGCCTTTTACGCGGGCGGTCATCATCGAAGCCGCGGCTTTCGAAATCGCGCATCCCGAACCGTCAAAAGCAAGGTCGCGAACGACGCCGTCTTCGACGACAGCCATGATTTCATAATCATCGCCACAGAGCGGATTATGGCCGTGCGCCTCATGCGTACAGGGGTCAAGCCGTCCAAAATTCTTGGGCTTTTTGTTATGGGCCAGGATCACGTCCTGGTACAGGTCACGCATGTCGGTCATCCGAAAATCTCCTGAACGGCTTGGATGCCATTCACCAAAGCATCAACGTCAGCTTCGGTATTATAGAATGCAAAAGACGCACGAGCGGTCGCTGGCACGCCAAGACGCTTCATGAGCGGCTGCGTGCAGTGATGTCCTGCACGAATAGCCACGCCGTTTTGGTCCAAGATCGTGCCGATATCGTGAGGATGAACGTCGTCGATTCCAAACGAAATCACGGGCGCGCGATGCCCATCTGGTCCGAAAATCCGAACGCCCTTCATCGCTCGCAATTTTGCGAGGGCCAAAGTCACCAACTCGTTTTCGCGGTGTGCAATGCGCTCAAGCCCGATTTCATTCAGGTAGCGAATCGCTGCGGCCAGGCCCACAACAGGCATGATGGCAGGCGTTCCGGCCTCGAATTTATGCGGAATTTCGTTGTAGGTGGTCTTCTCGAAGGTCACCGACAAAATCATGTCGCCGCCGCCCATGAACGGGTTCATGCGCTTCAAGTGCTCGGCACGACCAAACAACACGCCGGCGCCTGTTGGGCCGCACATTTTGTGGCCTGAAAACACGTAAAAATCCGCGCCAACATCATTCATGTCCAACGCCATATGCGGCGCGGCCTGGCAACCATCGACCAAAATCGGCACGCCCTTGCGATGCGCAATTTCACACATCTCCTTCACAGGATTGATGGTCCCAAGGGTGTTCGAGACATGAATCACCGAGGCAAAAGCGGTCTTTTCAGTGAACGCTGCCTCAAACGCGTCGAGCTCCACCCGACCGTCGTCTGTGATGGGCACGATTTTGAGCACGATGCCTTTCTCTTCACGTAGCATCTGCCACGGAACGATATTCGCGTGGTGCTCCATCGTGGTGATGATGACCTCATCGCCCTCTTTCAAGAATTTCCGTCCATAGCCGTGAGTCACCAGATTGATGCCCTCGGTGGCCCCGCGAACAAAGATGACCTCGCGATCTTCGCAACCGATATGTTCAGCAACGACGTGCCGCGCGTCTTCAAACGCATCAGTGGCACGCTGCGAAAGCAGGTGTACGCCGCGATGAATATTGGCGTGTTCTTTGTGCTGATACGCGATGATGCGATTCAGCACAGCCTCAGGCATTTGGCTGGATGCAGCCGAGTCGAGGAACGCCAACGGCTTACCGTGGGCTTCTTGGTCAAGGACCGGAAAGTCACCGCGAATCCTCTGCCAATCGGTCTTACCGGAATGTATCGCTTCTGCGCTCATGACGGACCTTAATGGATATGGGAATGCGCCACGGCTTCAAGTCGTGCACGCAGTTCAGGCACCTTGATTTGCTCAAGGATTTCGCCGGCAAAGGCGTAGGTCAGCATTCCACGCGCGGCGTCGGCATCGAACCCGCGAGACCGAAGGTAAAAGAGCTGATCTTCGTCGAGCTGCCCAATCGTTGCGCCGTGGGTGCATCGTACATCGTCAGCTAAGATCTCAAGCTGTGGCTTGGTATCCACGCGGGCGGTACGCGACAGAAGCAGCGACCGATTCAGCTGATACGCGTCGATCTTTTGGGCGCCCTTCTGGACCAGAATCTTGCCATTGAAGATGCTGTGGCCTTTTCCACCGACAATCGACTTGTGCAGCTGATGGCTCTCGCAATGTTCTTTGGTGTTGTCGATCGTCGAGTGCGTGTCGCTCGTCTGTTCGCCCGAGGCGAGCACCAAACCGTCGATTCGACAAAACGCGCCAACGCCTTCGTGGCGAGCCATCAAATCATGACGTGACCAAACGGCCCCAACCGACACCGTGTAGGAGTCGTAATGGGCGGCCTCGGTCAGCCTGACGCCTGTGCGCAGGATATGAGCCGCCTTTGGCGATTCTTGCTGGGCCCGGATATGAGTGACGTGAGCATTGGCCCCAATCACGCATTCGGTCACCGCATTGCGAAAATAAGCACCTTCGCCGCGGAAATCCTCGACGATCGTGAATTGTGATTCACGCCCAGCAACGACGATCGTTCGGATGCCCGACGCGCCATTTCCCGATGCCCAATGCGCCAAATGAATCGGCTCCTCGAGCACGGTTTTGGGTGGCACAACCACACAAATCACCTCGGAAACGAGCCATGAATTCAGGCGAGAAAACGCATCGTCCCATGGAGCCACGTTGCCAATATGATCTTTGACCATGGCCTGTGAGGCCTCAGACAACGAACTCAAAGGACCGACTTCAAAACCCGACCCGACATGCGAGATCATCTTGCCGTTCGAGGTCAAAGCATGGCTTTTCTGGCTCTCCGCAAGCACCGTAATGCCAGCGTCGGCCTCGGCAGACTTCCCAAGGAAACGCATGGCGTAAAGGCCACGTGTGTTCGAGAAGCGCCAATCTTCATCACGAGCGATCGGCAATTCGGTATCCCCAAAAAGCTGTGCGGCATCGGATGCACCGGCGAGAATCGAGTGAACAAAGGGATGTTCCAACGCGCTCATGCTGCCCCCTGCACCCAATCGTAACCGCGCTCTTCAAGTTCAAGTGCGAGTTCACGACCGCCGGATTTCACAACCTGGCCGTTGACCATGACGTGTACAAAATCGGGTTCCACGTAATTCAGAAGCCGCTGATAATGCGTGATCATCACGATCGAACGCTCGGGTGAACGCAATTTGTTGATCCCGTCAGCCACGATGCGCAAGGCGTCGATGTCCAAGCCCGAGTCGGTTTCGTCAAGCAACGCAAGTTTAGGTTCGAGCACCGCCATCTGAAGGATCTCGTTACGCTTCTTCTCGCCGCCCGAGAACCCAACATTGACGCTGCGATCCAGAAACTTCGGATCCATCTCCACCATCTTGAGTTTTTCGCGCACGTAGTCGTCGAACTCAAGCGGGTCGAGTTCCTCGAGCCCCTGATGTTTCCTGGACGCATTGCAGGCTTCGCGAAGGAAGGACGCGTTTGAGACGCCAGGCACTTCGATCGGGTACTGGAATGCCAGAAAGACGCCGGCGAGCGCGCGCTCATCGGGTTCAAGCTCCAGCAAGTTCTTCCCAAAATACGAGACCTCGCCCTGAGTGATCTCGTAGGCAGGATGGCCAGCGATCACCTTCGACAGCGTGCTTTTGCCGCTGCCGTTGGGGCCCATGATGGCATGGACTGAACCAGAAAGAATCTCAAGATTAAGACCTTTGAGAATCTTGGTTTTAGTCTCGGCAACGCAGGCGTGAAGGTTTTTGATACTCAACATAATAAAACTCCGTACAACTTGATCCGAATCAGCCCACGCTGCCTTCGAGTTTAATTCCTAAAAGCTTCTGCGCCTCGACGGCGAACTCCATTGGGAGCTCACGAAACACGTCTTTGCAGAAACCATTGATAATCATTGAAATCGCGTTTTCTTCATCGATCCCGCGCTGCAGGAAATAGAAGATTTGGTCTTCACCGATGCGCGAGGTCGTCGCTTCGTGTTCCACCTGAGCGGTCGGGTTTTGAACCTCGATATAGGGGAACGTATGGGCACCGCACTCTTGGCCGATGAGCATCGAGTCGCACTCTGCGTAGCTTCGAGCGCCTTCGGCCGATTTGGCGATCTTCACAAGACCCCGATAAGAGTTCTGCGATTTACCCGCCGAAATACCTTTTGAGATGATCGTGGAGCGGGTATTCTTGCCGATATGAATCATCTTGGTGCCGGTATCGGCCTGCTGAAGGTGATTCGTCAGCGCCACCGAGTAGAACTCACCGATCGAATTGTCTCCCTTGAGGATGCAGCTCGGGTATTTCCACGTGATCGCTGAGCCGGTCTCGACCTGAGTCCAAGAGATCTTCGAATTGCGCCCTTCGCACATGCCGCGCTTGGTCACGAAATTGTAGATGCCGCCCACACCGTTTTCGTCGCCTGCGTACCAGTTCTGCACGGTCGAGTACTTGATTTCGGCGTTTTCGAGGGCGACCAATTCCACCACAGCGGCGTGCAGTTGGTTCGTGTCGAATTGTGGCGCGGTGCAGCCCTCAAGGTACGACACATGCGTGTCTTCCTCGGCCACAATCAGAGTGCGCTCAAACTGCCCTGCATCCTTGGTGTTGATGCGGAAATACGTCGAAAGCTCCATCGGGCAGCGGACCCCTTTCGGGATGAAAACGAAGGTTCCGTCCGAGAACACCGCGGCATTGAGCGCCGCGTAGAAGTTGTCGGTATAAGGAACGACGCTGCCAAGGTACTTCTTCAAAAGTTCGGGGTGTTCGTGGACCGCTTCCGAAAACGACGAAAAGATCACGCCAGCTTCGCTGAGTTTCTTACGAAATGTGGTCGCCACAGAAACCGAGTCGAACACGGCATCAACGGCAACATTCTGAAGCATCTTCTGCTCGTGCAGCGGGATGCCGAGCTTCTCGTAGACTTCCAGAATCTGCGGATCTACCTCATCAAGCGAGCCCTTCGCAGCTTTGGTCTTGGGCGCTGAATAATAGATAATATTCTGAAAATCTGGTTTTTCGTACGTGACGTTGGCCCACTCTGGTTCACTCATGGTGAGCCAATGGCGGTAGGCCTTCAGACGAAATTCGAGCATCCACTCCGGCTCATTCTTCTTGACCGAAATGGCACGAACGATGTCCTCGCTCAGGCCCCGTGGAAGCTGGTCAGCCTCGATATCCGAGGTGAATCCGTACTGGTACGGGCGATCGATGTAGGACTGAAATTCGCTTGTCATGATTCTTCTCCGTGTGGGCCTCAGGCGCCCACTGGGCAAAACTTTTCGGTCGGCTTCGGCGCCAATCGCTCAAGGTATCCGGCCACAGACGCACGGTCTTGCAGCAGCACTTGGATGGAGATGTTGTCGAGCGTTCGTGCCACAAACTCCGCGATATGGTTCCAAAGTGGGCGAATCGAACAGGAACATGCGTGTGAGCAGCTCTCGAGTTCGCCTGTATATCGGTCACAAATCTCTTCGATATCGATCATCCCACCGAGAACTCGCAGCGCGTCTCCGACGCTGATTCGTTCGACGGGGCGTGCCAAGATATAACCACCGTGGACACCGCGCCGCGCTAGGATGAGGTCTCCCTGGGCGAGGATGCGTAATATTTTCTGGGTGTACGGAAGCGACAGCCCTTCGCGCTCAGCAATTTGCTGAGCCGAAATCGGCTCGTCTTCTGGTTGCCGGGCGACATGTACCAGGCAACGTAAGCCGTATTCTTCCAATGCTGTGATCTTCATAAATTCACCTGTCGGCGCCTATCGGCGCGCACCCTAGCCAAAATTCAACGACTCCTCAACGGAAAACATACCTTTTTAGGTATGTATCGGAGCAAAAAGCACCTCATCCGCCTCCTAATCTATACTTTTTTAGATGCATTTCAAGCCTAGCGTGATCTGACATCCGAATTGCACCCTCTGCATCCCGCTTTGGCGGTCCGCCGATGGCGCACTTCTGCTGCAATGCGGAGCGGTCGCAGGCGATCGCGATCGCGATCGTGGGGTATCGCAGGAACTTGTGTCCGTGGGTCAAGGTGGCGCGCGGGACTCCATGAAATTTTGCGAGTTATGTTGAGGAATATCGACGGTCGTTCGACGAGGCCGGTGACGACAGTGTCAGTTCCGAGCAGCCCGCAGTTGGCTTAACCGATTCGGATTTCTCTGCCATTGAAACGATGCCCCCTGCGTGTTCTATGTCGGTTGGCCGATTGATCCGCCGGCAACCTCAAATCCCCTAAAAGCCTCTACCCATCACGTCGAACGCTCGTTTCAGAGGTCCATCGTCAACGGTCTCGCCGCTCGTCACGATCGCTAATCGTTTCCACAATACGGGCGTTATGCTACCACGTTACGCTCACCCTTCCCGCAGGCTAACCCCATGGCTTCCCACTCGCCGATACGCAAGAAAGACGCGCTCGAATATCACGAATTTCCAGTCCCCGGAAAATTCGAGATCGTGCCTACCAAACCCTTATCCACGCAACGTGACCTGGCGCTCGCCTACTCACCCGGCGTGGCCGAACCCTGCCGAGCGATCGTCGAAAATCCCGACGATGTGTTTCGCTACACAAATAAGGGGAACTTGGTAGCCGTGATTTCGAATGGCACCGCCACGCTCGGACTCGGTGATATCGGACCGCTCGCATGCAAACCTGTGATGGAAGGCAAGGCGGTCCTTTTTAAGGTTTTGGCCGGGATCGACACGTTCGATATTGAACTCGACGCCAAAGATCCGGACGTGTTCATTCAGTGTGTTCGAGCGATGGAGCCCACATTTGGGGCGATCAACCTTGAAGACATCAAAGCTCCGGAGTGTTTTTACATCGAAGAACAGCTGCGTGCTTCGATGAATATCCCGGTCTTTCATGACGATCAGCACGGCACGGCGATCATTGTCGGCTCCGCGCTGATCAACGCGTTGTTGCTGCAGGAAAAGAAGATCGAGGACGTCAAAATTGTGTTCTCTGGCGCGGGGGCTGCTGCGATTGCCTGCGCGCGACTCTTCTGCCTGCTTGGCGCCAACGTCGAAAATATCACGATGACGGACATCGACGGCGTCGTTCACAGCGACCGTGAAAACCTTGATGAATGGCGACGGTTTTTCGCCAAAAAAACCACTGCTCGCAAGCTTGCACAGGTGATGGAGGGTGCGGACGTGTTTGTGGGTCTGTCAGCGGGCGGGATCGTGTCGCAAGACATGGTCAAGTCGATGGCGGATCGTGCGATCATTTTTGCGCTGGCCAATCCTGACTCAGAGATCTCCTACCCCGATGCGATCGAGGTTCGTCCCGACATCATCATGGCCACGGGCAGAACGGACTTCCCAAATCAGGTGAACAACGTCCTGGGGTTTCCTTTCGTGTTTCGCGGTGCCCTTGATGTGGGAGCGAGAGCCATCAACGAAGAAATGAAGATCGCCGCTGTAAACGCCATCGCGGCGCTGGCACGCGAAGAAGTGCCCGAATCGGTGCTTCAAGCTTACGGTACTGAACGCCTTCATTTTGGACGGGAATACATCATCCCCAAACCCTTCGATCCACGCGTGCTCTTGCGCGTTGCCCCCGCGATTGCCGAGGCCGCCGCAGCCAGCGGTGTCGCACGGAGGCCTATCAAAGACATGCACGCCTACCGCGACAAGCTTGAGGCATCTCAAGCACTCTCCAAAGGCATGATGCGCTTCCTTATTCGTAAGGCACGCCGCTCGCCCAAACGAATTCTGTTCCCCGAGGGTGGTCAGGACAAGATCCTCCACGCCGCGCAGATATTGGTCGATGAACAGATCGCGATCCCCGTGTTGATGGGGAACGTGGAGCGAATCCGGGCGAGAGCAGCAGAGCTTGAGATCGACCTTAGTGGCACCGAGATCTTTGACCATAACGAAGACCCAGAATACGAGCAGATGGTCAAAGCGCTTTACCAGAAGCGACAACGCCGCGGCGTGACCCGTGATGAAGCGCGAGCACGGCTGCGCCACCGCGAAACATACGGGATGCTCTTGCTCGATCAGGGGCGTGCCGACGGTTTGGTTTCTGGCATCACCAAGAATTATGGCGAATCGCTGCGCCCCGGCCTTGAAGTCGTGGGAACACGCCTCAAAAAGGCGTTTGGCGTTCATATCGTTCTGACCAAAGCCGGTCCGCTATTTTTTGCCGACACGACGGTCAACATCAATCCTGACGCAGAAACGTTGGCCCAAATCGCCATGCATACGGCCGATTTCGCGCGTTCGTTCGACGTCACCCCCCGCGTCGCGATGCTGAGCTACTCCAATTTTGGTCAGAGCGATCACGAGTTCGCCCGCAAGGTTTCACGAGCTGCGGCTATCGTGCGCCAGAAACGCCCCGACCTTCAAGTGGACGGCGAAATGCAGGTCGACCCCGCATTGGACCTTCCGTTCAGAGCAGCCACCTTCGACTTTGCACAGCTCGAGGGGACCGCGAATGTATTGATCTTCCCTCTTCTCGACGCCTCGAACATCGCCTACAAATTGATGCGCATTGTTGGCGGCGCCGAAGTGATTGGACCGGTCCTGCTGGGCATGAACAAGCCCATGAACATCATTGACCGTGCCGGTTCCGTAGCCTCTATCGTTAATCTGACCGTGATGACGGTCATCGAAGCTCAACGCCGCGAAATCGGCGCAGCCCTCTGAGAGACAAATATGGTGGACATCAAGAAGGTTCAGGACTGGTCGAAACTGGCCGTCGCGGATTTGGAAGCGGCCGTTCAGTTTCACAACGCCGCCTATTGGGTCGACAATAACGCCGTCATTTCAGACGTCGAATTCGACCTGCTCTTGGAAGCGTTGCGCACCAAGGCCCCCGAAAGCCCCGTTCTGGACGCGATTGGCCCTGCGGGTGCTGGCGCGTTTGAACTCGACGGCGTCAAGGTCGAGCACAACCCACCGATGCTTTCGCTCGACAAGTGTTACGACGAAGACACCATCACGAAATGGTTCGGGAAATTCAACGGTGAGGTGATTGCAAGCCCCAAGGTCGACGGCGTGGCTGGATGCATGCGCTACGACGCCGACGGTCACCTGTTGCAGGCTGCCACACGCGGAAACGGCGTTGTGGGTGAAGATTTCACCGAAAACGCCCGGCATATCGTGGATCTGCCACAGAAGATCGCATCTGGACCGCTCGAAGTCCGAGGCGAATGTTATATTCCGCTGGACGTGTTCCGAGAAAAATTTGAGGGCGAGTATTCGAGCCCGCGCAACCTGACTGCAGGGGCGCTGAAACAGAAAGATCCACAGAAGACCGCCAGATTTCAGGTCCACTTTTTTGGCTACGACGTCATCGGACGCGAGTTCGAAAGCGAAGCCGCGAAGATGGCATTCCTGCGAGAGATGGGCTTCAGCGAGGTCGAAAACCATCACGTCAAAATCGACGAACTGCAATCGGCGTACGAGAGCATCTTGGGCCGACGAGCCGACCTGAACTACGACACCGATGGTGTCGTCTACAAGGTCAACAACACCGAAGAACAAAAGCGTATGGGCCTCACCGCCCACCATCCACGTTTCGCGATCGCGTACAAATTCCAAGGTGACGCCGGGCAATCGATCCTGCGCGAGGTTCACTGGAGCGTTTCGAGAACCGGCGCCCTCAACCCTGTCGGAATTGTCGACCCCGTCGACCTCTCCGGCGCCACAGTCACCCGAGCCAGCCTCCACAACCTGAGCATCATGGAAAAACTCGGTGGAGACGGCGGACTGATGTTGGGCTCGCGCGTGCTCATGATTCGTCGGGGTGGCGTGATTCCTCATCTCGAAAAAGTCCTGGAACCGGGCACAGAGCCCGTGTTGATTCCGACCGAATGCCCATTTTGTGGCGGCGAGACCGTGCGCCAAGCTGACGTGCTGACGGCCAACCATCGCGATAATTGCCGTGGCTCGCGCATCCGCCAGTTGGAGCATTTTGCCTCCGTGATGGAGATCAAAGGGTTCGGCCCGAAACTCCTTGAATCCATGTACGACGCCGAAATCCTCACGGCTCCGGCTGATTTCTTCACGCTGACAGTGGCGGAGCTTCTGGACCTTGAACGGGTCGGCCGTAAACTGGCCGAAAAACAAATCGAGCGAATTGCCGAGAAGAAAAATGTGAAGGCCGACGTGTTCCTGAGAGCGCTTGGCATTCATGAACTGGGCAATCACGTCAGCAAAATTCTGGTCAACACTTACCCAGACCTTGAGTCCATCTTGGCCGTGACCAAAGACGAGCTGGCCGCCATCCACACGATCGGTGACGTGATTGCCGAAAGCGTCACGACAGGTCTAAACGAGCGTCGTGAAGACATCGAGGAACTCGCGCAGATGCTCAACCTTCGCTTTCCGACCGCCGCTGACGCCCCGGCTGAAGATGCGCCTCTGGCCGGGCAGAAATTTCTGTTCACCGGAGCGTTGGAATCCATGTCCCGTAAGGATGCCCAGAAGAAAGTCGCAGAACTTGGAGGGGAATCTCCCTCAGGCGTCATCAAGGATCTAGACTATCTCGTGATCGGCGACGCGGATTTTGAGAAGTTTCAGGGCGGATGGCGAACGAACAAGTTGGAGAAGGCAGAAGCCTATAATGCTGATGGCGCAAAAATCAGCATTATCGGTGAGTCGGAATTTTTAGAGATCATCGGGACGCCCTAGGTTCTGTCAAAGTGCGCAGAAGGAATCGAATGCAGACTTTCTTGGTCGTCGATGACGAACCGGACATTTTGGAATCCATCGAACGACTTTTTCGAAATGAGTACCGTGTTTTGACCGCATGTACGCTGGACGAAGCGCGCAACTTGTTGGCCAAGAATGAAATCCACGTCGTCATGACCGACCAACGAATGCCTCGGCAGAGCGGCATCGAGTTTCTGGCCGACTTGCGTGTCACCCACCCTGATATCGTTCGCGTGTTGCTGACCGGCTACAGCAGCGTCGAAAACGTGGTCGAGGCCATCAATGAGGGCCACGTCTATCGCTACATCGCCAAACCCTGGAACCCCTCGGAACTCAAGCTCTTTGTCGCCCAAGCCTTTGAGTATTATGCGGCGCGAAAGGAACGCGAAACCCTTGTGGAGCAGCTGCGACAGGCAAATGCTCGGCTGGCTGAACAAAACGAACAACTCAGCGCTGCCAACCGTGAGTTGTTGCTGCACGACCGCATCAAAAACGTCTTCATGGAGGTCGTCAGCCACGAGCTCAACACCCCGATCGCGGTGATTCTGGGCTACGAGTTCTTGCTGAGGCGAGAACTCATGTCGACGCCCAATGTCATTATCAGCAAGGCGATCACGGGCATCGAGGCCAGCGCAAACAGGCTGAAGCGGATCTCGGATCGCATCTTCAAAATGCTCTCGACCGAGGCAACGAACATCACGCTGGATCTGGAAAAAATCCGTTCGACAGAATTGATCGAAATGGTCCGTAAACAGGTCGCCCCCTTCATCGAGAAACGCGGTCAAGAGGTCGTGTTTGAGGTCGCCCCATCGCTCGAAGAAGTCAAAGTCGACAGCGAGAAAATGACCGATGTTTTGGTGAATCTGGTCATGAACGCCATCAAGTTTTCACGGGATGGTCAGGCGATTTCGGTCAAATTCACACCCGCGAGCGATGCTGCTCATTTCCAGATCGTGGTCAAAGACCACGGGATTGGCATCAGCGAAGAAGACATCACGCAGGTGTTTGCGCCGTTTTTCAGCACCTTCCAGTCGCAATATCACAGCAGCGGTGAGTTCGAGTTCGGCAAACGTGGCATCGGCCTTGGTCTGTCGGTGTCAAAACGATTTGTGGAGATGCACGGCGGTTTTATCACCGTGAAGAGCTCGCCAGATCACGGGGCAGAGTTCAGAATCACCCTGCCCCGCTCACCTCAAGCTTATGACTCGGCGCGACCGATTGCCGAGGCTCACCCTCAGGCGAGCTGACTTGGACGGCCACTGAGTCCCAGACGGTAACGGACCTCGAGGTATTCCTCGGAGAATGCAAACCGCACCAATTCCTCGACTTCTCGTGACCGTTGCATGCGGCGTTGAGACGCATCCTCGCTCAGCGGTTCAATCCAGCCGTCGATTCGCAACATCGCTGCAATTCCTGCCTCGATTTCTCCGCAAGCGACCAAGCCTACGCGGCAAGCGAATCGCTGAAGCTCAAGCGGCCACGCTTCACAATGTGCATCGGCAAGCTGATCGCAACCTTCGAGTGCTTGCTGCACACGGCGACGCGCAACGGTATCAAACGCACCGCCGACCGACTCCGCAAACGCCTGGCTCTGAACGTCGACACGATCCGTGAATCCTTCGCCCGTTTGTCGGTATTTGACGCCTTCGATCAGGTGCCAAACGTTGCGTCCGTCAAACGCGACGAGCGACGACATGCTTGAGTACGCCATAGCAGCCGCAAATCCAGCCAGGAAGCGAACCTCCGCCTCGGGAGCGTTGGCCAATACGTCTTCGTTGAACCAGACCGTTCCGTCATCGAACACAAATGGAACGACCGGGCCCGTATCACTGGACACGGCGCGAACTCGCTTGATCCCGAACATCGCAAACGCATTCTCGAGAATCTGAAGAACGTGGGTATCCCGGACCTTTTCGCCGTCGAGGGCTTTCTTTTGAGGCAACGCATCTGGCCACAGCTTCTCGGCCAAAGGCATCGCTGCACTCAGAACATCCCAAACGCCGTGCCGCAGCATCTCAGGCACCAGAAGCGCCTGCACGTCGGCCGACTCAAGTGGGCGAGAGGGCACCGTCTTGATGCGAATATCGTCGTTTGGAACATTGACCCGAAGGGCACGAAGCATCTGACGAGACAGGCGCGCACGGTCGTAGGCCTGCATGCGTTCGTACAAATCAGCAAGGCCCTGATAATTCGAGAGTTCGAAAGGCTCAACCTTCGCCAATGCGGTGAAGTGTTTGATCGCTTCCGCCTCACGGCCCGCCGAGCGGCTCAAACAAAAGCTCAAGCGACGGCGGAAATGAATTTGGCGTTCACCCACGGTGACTTCGACCAACTCACGATAGAGTCGTGCCGCTTCGTCAGCCCAATGCAGGTCTTCATCGAACGCTTCGGCCGCACGACCAATCAGCGTCCAACGAATCGGCTCTTCACGAAGTTCGCGTGCGAATGCCACCAGCTGGGTACAACATTCACCGAGTTCATTCATGTCGAAAGCCAACTCAAAGAGGTCGTCGACGTCTTCAACACAACCTGGCAACGAGCGAACGAGCTTCCACTGAAGCCCATACGCGGCCGCCAAGTCGCCAAAGTCTTCGTGCTTCAATCGCACCAACCGACGCCAATCAGGCGCATCTTCAAGAGTTGGTTTGCGGTCGATCAAGGCCTCAAGCAGCGTTGCGGCGCGGGCAAGATCGCCGTGATCAGCGTGCATATGAGCCAAAACTCGCTGAACGGTGCGGTACGACGGCGTTTCGACGGCCGGATGCAAGAGACCTTCAAGCAATCGAACCGACTCTTCACCCTGCCCGCTTCGCGCCAACAAGTCTGCCAGATGGAGACCCGAAACATGGCGTTCATCGATCGAAACGTCGCTATCGAGCGTCAATTCGTGATGGCGCGCCTGAGCATCACAGGCCGATTCGATGTCTCCACGTCCCTCGTGCACCCGCACGAGAGCTGCCTGAATGGCACGCGAGTCCACAAGATTCGCGCTGTGTTGATAAGCGGAAGCCGTCGCATCGAGGTCACCAAACTCGCGCTCCAAGAGCAATCCGAGTTCCTCGAAAAGCTCGGCGCGACGTTGCACAGAATGACTCGACAATTCGACATGAACTTCGAGGGCAAAACGCAGGCGGTCCCATTGTTTGGACTCTTCCAACGCGTGTCGGAGGCGTTCAAATACAGCACCGTCGCCGATCGGCGAGCCTTCAGCCGGAAACGCCATATCGGTTGCGCGAGACAACCAAGCACGGTCATGCGTCGCATTCGCAAGTTCGACGCAACGCAAGATGCCGATTTCCCGATTTCGCAGAACTGAGAGCTCCCGCTCGGTCAATTCGATGCTGGCCTCGAGGTCACCCCCCAATCTGGCCTCGATCGCCCGAATGCGAATTTCCGAAGGCGACGTGGCATCGTCGTAATGCTCGTCTCCCTCGAGCACACGAGCGAACTCGGCGCGCACGTGTTCCCATTCATTGTCTTCGGCCGCCACAAAGCCACGGATATGCTCGCTGGGCAAAGACGCCAGCGCCCATTGACGCTCGTTTGTGGTCATGTCCGACAGGACCTCGATCAGCGCTTTTCGAACCTGAGCATCTGGAGCCGTAAGTTCGGCGTCCATAATCTGTTCCCCGGCGCTCAGCGGGCGCGTCGAACGGAAATCTGCGAGCGTGCGACGCTGGCCAGAACATGCACGTGCAAGACGAATCACGGCCTGATTCTCGAATACGTCGGCATCGCCGTGCAGTCGGAACGTCAGGCTGCGTTCTGCAGACTTGTCTGAACGCTCCCGCAGGCGCGCAATCAAAAGATTATACGCCGAGCGACACGCCACACCCGTGGTTCGACCCGCGAGGTCTTCCAGATCATCAGCCAGGACCGCCGGATCGACACCGGATGCCGACCACGTCCGCATCAGGCCCTCAACCACATGCACCTGCTCTGGCGCTTCTTCGAGCGACAAAACGTAATTTTCGAAAGCCGCGACCGAGTCTTCGAGTTTCCACTCGAACACGAATCCCTTTTCAGCTCGTAAACGTGCGCGTTCAGCACTGTCGCTGCGCTCCGAAAGTCGGGCATTCAATGCGCAGAGGTTCCGCCACTGACCTGAGCGCCGGTAAAGCACAGCCAGAGTCTCTGAAACATGTCCGTCATGAGGACGCGTAGCATGCATGCGCTCGTAGAGGGCAATAGCCTCAACCTCGTGCCCAGGCCGCGTCTCCACGAGTTCCGCCACAGCACCAAGTTTGCGCCATTTTTCGGCGTCGTCGAGTGTCGCCTCGATCTGCCTGTCGGTCATCGCGATCAGCTCCGAGAACCGATCCCCGCCAACAAGCATGCGTCCCAACCCTTCAAGAGCCGGAATGAAATCGGGCACCAACAACAACGCAGCGCGATACGAACGCTCGGCCAAAACGGCATCATTCAGCTTCGCATTCGCAATCTGGGCGTTACGAACCCACATCGCTGCGGCTTCTTCGGCCTCATCGATGAGCTGGAGCTCGCGTTCATTTAGATGCACCAGCGACGGCCATCGCTCAGCTTTGGCATAGAGTCGTCCAAGCGCCGCAAATGCAGTTGGGTGCTCGGGTTCGAGATGAAGAATCTCTTCCCATGCGCCAATCGCAACGTCCAAATTCTGAAGATGCGATTCTGCAACGTCGGCCACCTTATCCAAAAGATAGAGCTTCTGGCGACGATTTGACGCCGCCGAAACCGACGACAAGAAGAGGTCAGCCAACGCCGCCCACTCCTCATGCCTTTCCAGAATCCGCGCCGCACCCTTAAGGGCCGGCAGAAATCCAGGGCGCATGTTCAGCGTGGCTCGGTAATGTTTGATCGCCTGACGGTCATTGCCGACCCGATGTTCAAAGACTTCGGCAGCCTGGAAATGACGGCGCCATACACCTGGAGCGTTTTTTTCTCCCGCAATCTCTTGCTCATAGAGGGAACCCAGCGCCTGCCACTCACCAAGACGGCTGAAGAGACGTCCTAGCGCGCGAGTCGCGGTGGCGTGACTTGGATCGATCCCCAAGGCTTCCCGATACACCTCTGCAGCGGCAGTCTCCATACCGGTCCGAGCCTCATAGACCCGACCAAGATGGCAGAGAGTCCACACACGGCGCGCGTCAGACAGAGTGGTCTCGAGCCGACGATTCAACAGGTCGATCAGCTCGTCCTCGAAAGCGTTCATTTCGATCAGCGTCTGAACGGCAAACTCAACCAGCGCCTCGTCTTCAGGGAAATCGCGCATCGCGCGACGCAAGGTCTCCCAAGACGCCTCGGCATCCAGCGATTGAACATGGGATGCAAGAGCGGCGGCAAGTTCTGGTCGTTGGCGGGCCATCGTCGAACGCGCCAGGACGTCAAAAGCCTCGGCGCCTCGATCGAGTTCGTACAACAAATGCAGAAGGGTTCGTTCCACGTCCTCGTGGAGCAGACCTTTCTGCGATTGCCGAGCCAGCAACTCGACGGCCTTTTCACGGTTGCCAAAAACGCTCGCCCACACCGCGTAAACAGCAGCGATGGCGGATTTTTCAGTTCGAGAAACTCGTGGGTGCTCCAAGGCAGCTTCGAGCGATTGAAGAGCTTGTTCAAATCGGCCGCCCTCAAGGAGCACGTCGACCGCAAGGCGAGTCGCGGCAACGACCGCAAATCCCCCCATTGATTCTTCGACGCCGGCTGTGGCCTGACTGATTTGCGACAGGACCTCCGAAGGTGCAACGCCCTTCTTCCATGCCATCAGCGCGGATTGCAGTCCGACGAGCGCGCGGAACGAGTCCGTGGTCACTTCGAAAAGGCCTTCAAGAGCATTCGAAACACCAGCGGCATCGCCATCGATTCGAGATAAACGCAAACGCAGCGCGGCGGCGGCGACTTCGTCCGGGGCGCCATATCGCTCAAGGGCAATATGGGCGCGGTCGACGTGACCAAGCGACTCGTCGGCGAGTGCTGCCGAGAATCCCATCAACGCCCGGGTGGCGTCATCGTTGGTGAGTGCTGCTGCATCGTGGCCAGCCGACATGCGGTAGGCTTCAACGATATCACGACGTTTCGCAATTTCTTCTGGAGGTCGCCACGTCGCATTCCGCTCGGTGACATGCTCGCCGCGAACGAATCGGGCAGCTCTCAGGTTTTTTTCTTGCGCAACAGGGGTATTGGTCGACTGATTCGCCATCCTAGCTCTCCTCGTATTGTGCCGTCCTTGGCACCATCACGAAGAATTATCGCAAGCGCTCTCCAGGCAAGGGGTACGCACTTTCGTCGTAATCCCACTGCTTGTTGTTGTCCGTATCCATGGACACAAGTTTGCGAGCGTTGCGTTTCCTCCGCAGCCACCAAGCTACAAGGAAAAGGATCGAGGCGCCAAAAAATACCAGTGCACCATCGTTGAACATCGACCACATCGTGGATCCACTCTTCAAGGCCTGCAACCAGCGGGCCTCGGCAACCACGATCGAATCATCCGTAACATTTCGAAAAGACTTATGAAACGACTCACCCGACCTCACACGTTTCAAAACCCGCGCATAGATATCAGCCCCGTAGCGAGTCTTCCATTCCCGGACAAAATGAAAGCTCTGTGCGTACGCAAGAGAAGCAGAATTATGATGTTCTGGAAACGCAAAGGTCAGGTCGTCAAACGACATCAACGCCCCTTGAGCCGCGGACCGCGACAACATCTCACTGCGCTCGGCGCTCCACTCGTCGGCGTGCATGATGGCGAACCCCTCATGAAACCATCGTGGCAATGGTGCCCCGCCCGCTGCGCGGTCAAGAGCGACGTGAACCAATTCGTGATGAAACGTCGTTTCAAATTCATTGGCGGGCGTTCCGGCTGCGGCTTTCATCTGAATAATCACCACCGACCGATTCGACAGAGATAGGCCTACCGCCCATTCGGGAGAACTATCGGGCAGGACGTGCAAAGTGAAGTAGTCCGACACATCCTTCACCACCCAAACTTCGATGCCTGCTAGATCATCAAACCCAAGCTCTTGGCGAAGCCCGTCAAGGTCTGCCGGTGCCCGTTCACGCATGGGCTTTGTCGCGTTCTCGTATTGTGGAAGGTAATGAAACGTAAGCCCATTCGCGCTCGAATCCGTCACAAAATCATCGAGAGTCGTGGCCCATGCAGGCGCGCTGCCCAATGACAGGACTAAGAGCAAAAGCCAGATTAAGTTTCTCATTCTCACCTCGATTCACACTAGGATTCCGCGCTTCCCCAGAAGGATTCGCGTCGATTCCCAGCCATCGAGTGGTAAGCACAGACGCGCCAAATCAAAGCTGACAAGATTTTTCACACCCCATGACATCAATGTCCGACCTGAAGAAAAGGGGTTCGGGGGACCCAGGCTACGAACGGCACTATTCACAACACTTTAAGACTTTCTAAACTTTAGGCACGGGACGTGCATTACCCTAATGCAGAGCCGTGATTTCAATTGAGCACGGACTTAATTTTTACCTTTGGAGTTCGGTAATGAAGAAACTAATTTTGGCCCTCGCGATGACGTCTTTGATTGCAGCATGTGGTGATGACGACGATACCTCGTCGAACAACAACACAAATAACGGCACCACCAATACGAATAATGGCACGACCGCTACAAATAACGGCACGACCACTACGAATAACGGCACCACCGGCACCAACAACGGCACCACTGGAACCAACAACGGCACCACCGGAACCAACAACGGAACCACTGGAACCAACAACGGAACCACTGGAACCAACAACGGAACCACTGGAACCAACAACGGAACCAACGGTCTCACCGCTTGTGATACCTACTGCGCAGACTACGCCACAAATTGTGCTGTTCAGTTCGTTGTCGACTACACCGATGCAGCTGGCTGCAAGACGGCGTGCGAAGGATTCGCTGCAGGTACGGAAGGCGACACGTCAGGCGACACCCTCGCTTGCCGTCAGTACCACACGGATGCAGCTTCTGCTGACCCTATCACACACTGCCCTCACGCTGGCAAAACACCAGTGGCTGCTTGCATCGACTAATTCAGTTCTTGCTGACTGAAGGCGCGCTGATTGGCGCGCCTTTTTTTTGGCTCAGGCTCAATTCTACTTTTGGAGTTCGTAATGAAAAAACTGATTTTGCACTCGCGCTGACATCACTGGTTGCTGCATGTGGTGATGATGACGAAACACCATCGAACAACACGACTGGCGAGACCAACAACTCGACGACTGGCGAGACCAACAACTCGACGACTGGCGAGACCAACAACTCGACGGGCACGAATAACGCCACGAGCACGAATAACGCGACAAATAACGCGACGAATAACGAAACCAGCAACTCGACGAATAACCACATCGATCCTCCAGCAACCAGGTGTGAGCTTTACTGCTCGGGCTTCGCAGAGGTGTGTGCTGCCCAGTTCGCCGCGGACTACACGGATAATGGTGGTTGCCTGACAGAATGTGCTGGCTTCGATATGACCAACACTAACAACGTGACGGGCAAGCTCGCCTGCCGCTCGCTCCACCTCGAACAAGCCGCTACTGACCCTGAGACACACTGCCCACAAGCGGGCCTCGTGCCAACCGGTGGCTGTGACTAGTCAACTTATTAAAAAAGCGCGCCAAATGGCGCGCTTTTTTGTTTCTTGCAAAGTTCGGGAGTGGCTCTAGAGCAGATCCTGCGCGGCGACATCGATGTCTTGGACTTCGACTCCGCTAAACACGTCCAACATGCGGCTATGCCCCTCAAGGGCTGCCCTCATCTCGGCTTCAAACCGAATCCGTTGATGCTGGACGCTTATCATTTCTTCACGAATCACCCTCAACCGGGACTCTACGCCCGAAAGGATGCGTTCGGCTTTCAATTCTGCCTCGGCTACGATGAGTTCCGCGTCTCGTTCTGCTTGATGCCGAACGTCTTCGGCCACCTGCCGCGCCATATCGAGCGCGTCCTGAAGACTGCGCTCACGCCGCCGATAATCTTTGAGTTCACGTGCTGAGCTCTCCCCCTCGCGCTGCGCTCGCTTGAGTTCTTCGGAGAGGTGGTCCCATTCGCGTGCAAGACCGTCCAAGAACTCCTGAACCTGGTCAGGGTCGTAGCCTCGCACCCTCTTTTGGAATTTCTGTTTAAGAATATCGTCGCTGCTGAATCTCATTGGGGCCTCCATGCCGCGCGTTGGATTCTGACATCCTACCTCACCCAAGATTCACGACAATTTTTCACCCAATGAAGCTGACCGAATCGCGGCTGTTTCCACTGCACCGATGAAAGCTGAACGCACTCCCTGAGACTCCAAATACGCCAGTGCCGCAATAGTAGCGCCGCCTGGAGAGGCAACACGGTCTTTGAGTTCGGCCGTATGAGCCGGAGACGCCGTTGCGAGTGCGGCCGCACCTTCCACGGTAGCCGCGGCAATTTTCCGGGCCGTTGCTCGATCAAGCCCCATCTTCACTCCACCGTCTGCGAGTGCTTCAAGAATCATGAACACATACGCGGGTCCGCAGCCGCTGATCCCCGTCAAAGCTCCAAAAAGAGACTCAGATTTCAGTTCAGCAACCACTCCCACTGAATCGAAGAGCTCGATCGCCGCGCCACAAGGTGTTTCGCTGTAGACGCCAGTCACCCCCTTGCCGATCAATGACGGCGTGTTGGGCATCGACCGGACAATTTTTGCAGGTCCACACCATGCGGCAAGCTGAGCAACAGTCACGCCTGCGGCAACGCTCACGACCACGTCGTCATCGCGAAACTCAAAGCCCGACAACGCTGCCCCAACGTCCTGGGGTTTCACAGCGACCAGAATCATCCGTGGCCCGGATACGCCCGAGTCCTGACCCACAGCCAATTCCTGCGCACCTGTGCTCGTCGCGAATGCGGTCGAACGTGCGCCATGTTTGATGCACACCAATCGGTCGGAATGGACGCGGCCCGAATCGAGAGCTCCTTGGATCAACGCGGTGCCCATTTGCCCGCAACCGACCAGATAAACGACGTACTCTGATAATTTTTTCACGTTTTGCTCCTGGCCCCAAAAATAGCCGTGCCGACACGAATCATGGTCGCGCCTTCTTCAATCGCCCATTCAAAATCGGAGGTCATGCCCATCGAGAGTGTATCCACGCGTGGGTCTGTGCTTTTGAGGGTCTCAAAAATATCACGCATCTGCGCAAAGTACTTACGAAGCTCGAGCTCATCGGCATCAAACGGAGGAATCGTCATCAGTCCAACCACCGTCACGTTTTCGAGCGCCTGAGCACGCTCAAAGAAGGCCATGGCATCAACTGGATCCACGCCACCTTTGGCCTGGTCGTTTCCAGTATTGATTTGGATCAGGACCTTTTGTGACGCCGTCGCGCGCTTCGAAATCGCTTCCGCAAGGCTTTCCCGATCAACCCCCTGAATCAGCTCCACCCGATTCACCACCAGCTTAGCCTTCCGGCTTTGCAGCCCACCTATGAAATGCCAACGCACATCATCGGGAAGCGCGTCGGCCTTCCCTTCCCACTCCTGAACGTAATTCTCGCCGAAATCACGATGTCCAACGTCGTAGAGCGCCTGCACGTCGTCACTTCCGCAGGTCTTAGAAACCGCTACCAGAGTGACTTCGTCGGCACTTCTGCCGCACCTGTTGCACGCTTCAACGATCCGCTCGTTGACGCTCGATAGGCGAAGAATCAATTCCGAAGCGCGTGTCATCGACGCCTCGCGAATGGGAAAGCCGCCAGACCGCCGGCAGCGTCGAGCGATTCGATGACTTCACAAATCGGCAATCCAACGACCGTATGGTACGAGCCTTCGACGCGTGCCACGAGGCATGCACCGATCCCCTGAACACCATAAGCACCGGCCTTATCCATGGGTTCGCCCGTCGCGACGTAATTTCGAATCGTGTCGTCGTCGAGCTCGCGAAACCATACTTGGGCGCTGATTGAACGCACAACCTCGGTCCCCGAGGTTCGATCCAACCAACAAAACGATGTCGTGACGCAATGGGCGCGCCCCGAAAGCGTGCGCAGCATGTCGACCGCATCGGCGATATCCTTGGGTTTTTCAAGGATCTGCCCGTCGAGTTCGACGATCGTGTCCGCAGCCAAAATCCAATCTGGGTCTTCGGAATTCAGTGTCTTTTGGACACCTGCCGCCTTTTCGCGGCAGAGCCGACTGGTATAAGCTTCTCCGGATTCGCCCGGCTTCAAAACTTCTTCGACCGCACTCACACGCACGCGTGGATCAAAACCCAGCA
Organism: uncultured Bradymonadales bacterium; assembly: GCA_964394615.1. Lineage (GTDB taxonomy): Bacteria > Myxococcota_A > Bradymonadia > Bradymonadales > Bradymonadaceae > JBFFMO01. The sequence goes on from CAYMYJ010000023.1 coordinate 57,454, forward strand.
TGCGCATAAGCTCTAGTCGACGCGGAGATCCGCTGGCCAATACAATCTGTGGATTCTCGCTGGTTACGCGTCTCATGAGTCCCTTCATCTAAAAACGGTCCGAAAGCTACCATGACATATCGCAATCCCACACCCACGGTCGACATCATCATTGAGCTCGAAGACGGTATCGTTCTGATCGAACGAAAACACGATCCCGTCGGGTGGGCCCTGCCCGGTGGTTTCGTGGACTACGGCGAATCTGTCGAGACCGCGGCCATTCGCGAAGCCCTCGAAGAGACAACGCTCAATGTTGAGTTGACGCAACTGCTTTACGTCTACTCCAACCCTGCTCGAGACCAGCGTCAGCACACGATGTCCACCGTCTTCATTGCGGTAGCATCCGGGGTTCCCCGTGCTGCCGACGACGCAAAAGACGTACGAGTTGTCGATCCAAGTCAGTTGCCAGACGAGCTTTGTTTTGACCATCGACGTATCTTGTCAGACTACGTTGAGTTCAAACGATCGGGCTCAAGGCCACTCCCTGGGGGCGATCGGTGAGTCTTCGCTGGCCCATGCTCGTTGTGCTCATTTTGATCGGAGCCCCCCTTAGCGCCCAGGAGCGTCAGACCCGTTTTGAACGGAAATTTGACGACGTCGGGTCACGTGGAACGCGCGTAGTGCTTGACCGGACGCCCGAGTCGAACTCTTGGGATGCACGGCTTGTCGACGCACGTTCTCGCAAGACTCTCGCCGAAGCCTCGATGCCCGAATGGGCCGGCGCCGAGTACTACACCTATCAGGCATCGACGGTCAGCATTGGCTCTTCGTTTGTGGTGATTCTTGAGGCTGTGCCTGGACCCAACGCACCCACCGTAGCCGCAAGTTTCCAAGTCGCCTTCGCCCGTGGATCAAAACAGAGTGCTTGGAAACAAGTGGCAACGACACGATTTTCGGAACTCGATGGCGGCGAGCGCTTGGTGGTTCGGGTTCGGGATAATCGCGCGGATCTGGTGAAAACAGCCACCGGACCGTCAACGTTCTGTGGCGCACGCACGGCCACTCAGGTCTTTGACCCCGATCTCGTCGGATTCAGGACTGGCCTCGATATGGAAGAATTGGTGGCCAAAGCCACTCCAATATCGGCGCTGCTTCCCGTTGAGCCGTTTCAGGACGACACACTGCCAGGATTCTCCCTGTGGTTTCTGGCCACAAGTGACCGCCTAAATACCGACGATTCTCGAACGGTGATTCGGCCCATCGAACTCGGCGATGGAAAACTCAACTCGATTTGGGTTGAGGGACGCCCAGGAAACGGCAACGGCGAATTCGTCACAGCCCGAATCAATCCCTCGCTGAAGCTGCGCGGGTTCAGGGTATTTCCGGGAAATGGCGCCAACATCGCGGAATTCAAATCCCACGCACGCCCTACCCGACTTTTGATCAGCACTGAAGAATCCACGATGGTCGTGACGCTTCCAAACACGCCCTTTGACCAGATGAAGGCTGTGGGTGGCTTCTTTGTTCGCTTTCCCGAGAGTGTTCGCACGCGGTGCCTGACCGTCGCGCTCTTGGACAGCGTTTCGGGCAACGCAAGCGGTGATGACGCCTGGAAGGCCCATGCGACCGCGATCAGCGAAATCACACCGGTGTCGGAACTCTACGGCCTGCCAAGCGAGTTTGCCGCGGTCGTGGTCGTCGAGAAGCTCCTCAAAGAAGGCGATAACCGCAACACTCGACGGCTCGCCACTTTGACTTCGCCGCTTGGCAAGGAACTCGGCGTGATTCTGGACCGAGTCGTGACAGGCGGCTCCGACGAGGACCGCGCCCGTGTGGCTCCTCTGCTGGTCAATCTGCCCTCCGACGAAGCCGTCCCGATCCTCATCGACCTTTTCGAAAAAGGGTCGCCTGAGAGCTCATTTTATGTGCCCGTACGCCGCGGGCTCGAAATGCATCGCGACGTCGCTGGACCACAATTGATCAGGTATTTGCGCGATTCACCGCCCAAAGATGCAAGAAAACATTCTGATCTTTTACGCATGGTTGGACGTCTGGCCGAACCCGACGACCTCCGTTTTTTGACGGCCTCGCTCGGTGAAGGCGACATGCGGATCCGCAAGGAACGAGTTCGAGCGATCGCGCGGGCCGGCCACTCCGTATTGGGGGATCTTTTTGCGGTGATGCGCGTCAAACCCAACACCGCGGCGTCCGAGGATGCGTTGCGCGCCGTGGCAACGATCGGCCGAAAGGTATTTCAGGACGGCCCTGGCGTGGTCGATGGCGCGGGTATTTTGGCCACATTGGCCGTGTCCTCAAAGTCGTCCCGCACCCGAATGGTCGCGATTCGAACGCTTGAATACTTCAAAATCGCTGAGGACGAATCCGTCCTGATCGGTCTTACCCAGCGCGACCGTAATCCGCTGGTTCGCAGGGCCGCGATTCATTCGTTGGCACCTCGCGACACACGTGAAGCCCGAATCGCGTTGGAAGGCGCGTTATCTGACGACTCACCTGATGTACGCATTGCCGCAGCCGAAGCCATTGGTCGCCGGCCAGACGGCGGCTCCTCGGTCCCTGCGCTGAAAGTCTACACCGCCAATGAAACATGGCCCCGTGGCCTGAGCGCTGGGTACACGGTGATGGTGACTCACGGAGACGAGAAAGACCAAGATTTCCTGGAGCGAGAAATCCTCCGGGCGCCCCATACCCCTCGAGCCGAAATCATCGCGGACGCCTTGAAACGAGGGAAACGCGGAATTTCAGACACCGTGAGTCGCCAATTGCTGCAGGACCGTGAAGTCAGCTTCATCCTCAAGCGACACGTCATCGACTCACTTGGAATCCGGTCCCTTCCGGCCAACGAGAAGCTTCTGCGCGAAGTTATTGAAAAAGACCAAGCCTTTCCGGAGTTCGAGGAGTCACGAAACGTGAACCTCCAGGTGAGAGCCCTTCTGGCTCTGGGCCGAATGAGGACCGATTCGTCGCGAGATTTTTTGCTCGACCGACTCGATGCGGTCAACGACCTAAACTGGCAGCAAGCTTATCTACGAGCATTATCGTTCTCGACTGATAGCGTGGCAGCCGACCGACTCGAAGAGTTCCAGCAACGCGCGCCAGAATCGCTGCACGACGACATTTCGGCCGCAGTGACCACGATCCGACGAAGATCGAGTGTGAAGGGAATCGTGCAATCGATCGACGACACGCTCGAAGACTAGGTCGACGAACAAAACGCCTGATAGTCGGGGTAGCCCTTTCCTTTGGCATTAGGCCCGCACACCACACATTCAGAATCCCGCGACAGGCGTATTTCTCGCAGCGTGGCTTCAAGTGCATCGAACACGAGCAATCGTCCCGACAGCGAGTGGCCAAGGCCCAGCAGGTGCTTGATGACTTCGTTGGCCTGAAGCAGTCCAATCACACCTGGAAGCACCCCAACCACGCCCGCTTCTTGACAATTTGGGGCCAAATGAGCGGCTGGCGGCTCAGGAAACAAACATCGGTAACAAGGCGCCCCAGCGGCATGAAACATCGTGACCTGCCCCTCAAATCGATGAACGGAGCCGTGCGCCAACGCGATTCCGTGTTTCACGCAGGCGTCATTCACCAGGTAGCGGGTGGGAAAATTATCCCCACCGTCCACGACCATGTCCCAGCCCATTCCAAAGATCTCGTCGACGTTGTCGACACCAAGGCGGACGGGCAACTTCATGACCTTCACATCGGGATTCAACGCCTCGATCGACTTCGCAGCGGAGTCGACTTTGGGTTGCCCCACCCTCTCATCGGTGTGAATCACCTGACGCTGAAGGTTTGAGCGATCCACGACGTCATCGTCGACCAGGCCAAGCGTTCCAATCCCCGCCGCAGCCAAATAGAGCGCCACGGGCGACCCCAGACCGCCCAGGCCAATCACCAACACGCGACTCTGCAAGAGTGCGAGTTGCCCGTCGGTTCCGATCTCGGGCAGACGCAGATGGCGACTGTAGCGTGAGGTCTGCGCGTCGGTCAGTTGAGCGGCAATTCGTGTGGGTAATCCGTGGGATTTCCAGGCCGAAAACCCACCTATCAGCGACACAACATTGGTGTAACCAAGCTCACCAAGGGTGTGTGCGGCCAACGCACTGCGCGTGCCACCGGCGCAATAGATGATTAGTGGCGACGCCTTATCGCTCACCAAACTCTCGATGCGTTGGTCCAACAAGCCGCGAGGCACGAAGATGCAGCCCTGGGCGTGACCGTCCACGTACTCGTCACGCTCGCGAACATCGATCAATACGACGTCTTCTGAAACAACCCGAGCCGCCACGACTTCGACGGATTCTTCGCGAATTTGCGCGCGAACCCGTTGCAAATGTTCAGCAAATGACGACACATTGACCTCAAGAGTCGGTTAAGCCCATCCAGACTAGACAGCAACAACGGTTGTTGCCGAACTTGTCCTCTGATACAACCCTGCGCAACCAACGGACAAGCGCCCACTTACCCTGAGTCGAATAATGATCGATCTGCGAACATTCACGTATGTCGACGTACTTCAGCCCAAGCTGGCTGGATTTCTTCAGACCATCTCGCAGGGCTACCAGCCCCTTCAAAACCAAGCTGCGCTTTATGTCGAAGTGGCGCCTGGTATTTCGATCAATCAGGTCACCGACGTTTGCCTTAAGCGCACTTCGGTTCAGCCGGGCATGCAGATCGTCGAACGTGCGTTTGGCGTCCTCGAAGTCCACCATTTCGACCAAGGGCAGGTTCGCGCAGCTGGCGAAGCGATTCTGGATTATTACGGACTCAAAGAGACCGACCGTCTCAAGCCAAAAATCCTGACCACACAAATCATCACGGGTCTTGCGGGCCATCAGGCCATGCTCATCAACCGCATGCGACACGGTGACCTGATTGCCGAGAACGAAACCCTCTACGTGATGGAGTGCCATCCGGCCGGATACGCCTTGATCGCAGCCAACGAGGCTGAGAAAGCCGCACCTGTTAACCTGCTGGAAATGCGGGCTGTGGGCGCCTTCGGACGGCTTTATCTTGGTGGAACGGAAGACGTGATTCAGGAAGCCGCAAAAGCCATCGAGGAATGCCTTAACTCCATCGACGGCCGTGAGAACACCTCCGGCGACTAGTCGGCCATCACGTCACGAATATCCCAACTCAATCCGGACTTCCGCAGGTCGAAGTCGCCGCATTCTTTCAAGAGCGCGGCGCCAACCTCGCGAGCCGTCGGCAATGTTGTCGGATCTTCATCGGGCATGGCTTCAGCACGCATCGGCGTCGCTGTGCCGCCCGGATTAACGCACCAAACTCCAATCTGGTCGTGCTGCCATTCATCTGCGAGCGTCGTAGAGAGACCTTCTACGCCATGCTTTGACACAGCATACGGGCCCCAGGTCGCGCGACCTCGTCGTCCAACCGACGACGACATCAGCACCAGAAGCGGCGACGCGCCGAGCATCAACAAGGGGTACATGGATGTCGACACCAGAAAACTACCGACCACGTTGATGTCTAAGACTTCGCGGAAAGTGTCCACATCGACGTTCGCCAAAGGCCGGCGAGGCCCCAATACACCCGCACAATGAACAACGAGGTCCAAGGCGCCGTGCGCTTTTCGGACATGAGTTGCCAATGATGCAACTGAGGCCGCGTCTCGCACATCGGTAGAATATTCGGGAAATGGCATGTTCGAACGAGCAACACGGGCACACCCGATAACGCTCGCCCCAGCCTCATGCAGCAATTCGGCTACAGCAGCCCCGATCCCACGACTCGATCCCGTGACCAATACTGGACGGCCACGGTATCGTTCAGAGAACGTTGTCATCGGGATTTAGCGAGAATGGCCAGCGAATGGCCGTGTAGCTGGGGTCGCGTTTACCGGCCTGACGTCGCAAGGCACCGCGGAAATCCCAGAGGTGCGCGGACAGAGAGCCCAACGCATCAGCACGCGTAGAAGCGATTCGACGGTATTCACGAAACGCCAGGCTGTCTTCGGTCTTTTCGACCTTGGCGCGCGCCAGCTTCTGTTTCAGGCCTTCTTCCATCTTGGCAGCGCCTTCGATCACCGAGTGGCGTTCATGAAGATAAGCAAGCATCTCGTTGACCAGGTCAACCAATGCATCCTCATCCCAATGACCCAATTTCTCGGTTGGGAAGCCCACCGCGTTCAATCGTTTGAGCTGACGTTGGGTGGCGGAAAGCTCCTGCGCGACGTGTTTCCACATCATGCGGTCATCTTCCTCTTCCCTTCGCCATTGAATGAACTTGGCATCAGATTCCGTCATGGCAGACGAATAAGTGCGCCACGAGTGGAGAACACGTGGATGATAATACTGGACGAACGCCGTTTCCGGGTGGGCGTCACAGTATTTCAACACGTCTTCAAGACAAGCTTCGAGTTCGATCACGTTTGCATTAGGCATATCGCGAGTACCTCCAGACGCTGATTCTATCGCATCCTGCACCACGATTTGTCAACGCAGGGTTGGGACATGAACCTCGATTCACTGCAGACCGGAACCAAAGAAACCGTTATACTGTTATCACCTGATTCGTTGATGCCATGTCTGCTCCTTCAACCTTCGGACCTTACCTTCTTTATCGACGCCTCGCTGTCGGTGGCATGGCCGAGATCTTTCTGGCCAAAGCGGCCCATGGTGACGGTCGCTGGCTTGCGTTGAAGGTAATGCTCCCCCATAACGCCGGAAACCCTGAACACGAAACGATGTTCAGTGATGAGGCACGTCTGCTTCTGTCGATCCAGCACCCTAATATTGTGTCCGCGTACGACTTCGTCCGAGTGGACGATCGAATCGCTGTTGCCCTTGAGTTTGTGCCGGGAAACGACCTTTCAATCCTCTTGCGAAAGATGCGAGAAACTCAGACTGAAGTGCCGATCGCCCTCGCCCTGGAGATCGGCATGGGGGTCGCTGCCGGCCTGCATCACGCGCACACGCTTATCGCCGAAGACGGTGAGCCGCTCTATTTGGTTCATCGTGACGTGAGTCCCGAGAATATCCTGCTGGGAGTCGATGGCAGCATCAAGGTCGCCGATTTTGGCGTGGCCAAGGCACGCGGGATGAAACAAGTCGAGACCAAGACTGGGATCATTAAGGGGAAATTACGGTACATGGCGCCCGAGTACGCCACGGGCAACATGCAGGATGTTCGTTCCGACATTTTTTCGTTGGCGCTTTGCCTCTTCGAACTGCTGACCGGGACGCCGGCCTACGACGACAACAACCTCGGGCCCGAGCTTGTCGAATCGATCAAGTACGCACGGATTCCCAAACTTAGGAGCTTAAGGCCAGAATGCCCGCCCTTGCTGGAACGTCTGCTCCTGAAAGCCCTCGCCGTCAGCCCGATGGACAGATTCACGACTGCCGAAAGCATGCGACGGGCGCTCGATAAGGTGCTTCAACAAATCCCCCCTTCGCCGGTCTCACTCCCCGAATTCCTGATCGGCCTGGGACTTGAGCCGGTGATGCCGACCGAGGAAGACTCCTCTGAGAATGCTCCCGCAGCCATTGCGGAGCCCCCTGCAGAACTCGAACCGACAGGGCAGATGAGCGTCGCATCCCATCCCCCCTTGCGCAGCGCACAACCAGAACTGGTGTCTCTGACCGGGTACCGCCAGAGCATTGTTCGCGACACCGCTGGCGAGACCAAGACGGCGGCGGTCTTGGGTCACCAGCACCCGTCAAAGACCAGTGGCCTTGCCGAAATCGAAGTGGAGTTTGAACCCATCGATGACGATCCCGGTGCGAGCGACAGTTACGACGAGATCGAGAGTGCTGAAACCAGCCGGCTTGATGCCAGCTTTATTTCATCAAAACCTGCCGAACCTGCTCAACCTTCGGCGTCGCCTTCACCGATCGCGCTCTTTGAAGACGCGTTCGAACCACCACCGAATTCCGCACCACGTTACGCCATCGCGCCAACTTCTGAGCGGGTTGCTCTTGAGCCAACCGATGCTTTTGCGGTGCTGCCCCCAACAGATGCATTGCCGGCGTTGGCCTCAGTCGCGACGCAGGCTCGACAAGAAAGCCCGCTGCACACGCCGGCCGCCACCGTCGCTGCGCCTGTCATTGGCGTGGATACCGTCAGGCAAGGATTGCATCAACCGATGATGACGGCCCACACACCCGTGATTCAATCGGCCCCAGTTCAGCAGCCATCGGCCCCGCTGAGTCAGTCGAACCCAATTCCGCAGCCATCCCAAAACTTCTCGGCGCCGCCTTCGTCTGGGCCGAAAATGATGCTTCGCCCGGAGAGCGACGACGTCGAGCGCCCCGCTCCGCCTAAGTATTCGCCGATCTTCGTCAAGCTCGCCGTGATCGGGATTTTTGTGATACTCGCGATGATATTCGTGTTCTTGATCACGTTTTAGATCGCCCTGAGTCGCAAGGATGCGCATGAGAGTCATCGGCATAGACCCGGGCAGCCGGTTCACGGGCTACGGCATTATCGAACGCAGCGGTCAGCGGCTTCGCCATGTCGCCAGCGGAAGAATCAACGCCACTGAGGGCGACGACTTTGCAGATCGTCTCGATCTGATTTACCGCGGATTGATTACGATTCTGGAAGAATACCCGTGCGAAAGTGGCGCGATCGAATCGATCTTTGTCGCAAAAAACGTGATGTCGACCATCAAGCTCGGACAGGCTCGTGGCGTGGCCCTTCTTGCCGCAAAACACCATGGACTGAGCCTCGCCGAGTTTGCTCCCACCGAAGTCAAGAAGGCCGTCACCGGTAAGGGGCGGGCCAGCAAGGAAACAGTAACCATGATGGTTAAAACACATTTACGGATCGAGGGGTCCATTTCAGAAGACGCCGGGGACGCTCTGGCTCTCGCGATTTGCCAGATGAACGCAGCTGCGTTCTTGAACCGCCTTCAGGAATCGAAATGATTGCCAGACTCACTGGAAATGTCGCCTTCGAAGCGCTTGACCACCTTATCCTCGACGTCCACGGCGTCGGATATCTGGTCCACACTCCGATCGGCACCTCGGCGCGGGCAAAACAGACCGACGCGGGGCTGACTGAACTCACGATCCACACGGTGGTCCGTGAAGACGCTATCCTGCTCTTTGGTTTTGCGACTGATCTCGAAAAAGAGATGTTTCTCAAGATGATCGCCGTTTCTGGCATCGGACCAAAACTGGGCATCGCGGTCCTATCCGACCTGAGTGTTGACCAACTGGTTCGCGCGGTTCAGACCGACGACCTTGTTCGGCTCACGAAGGTCTCGGGCGTTGGGAAAAAAACCGCGCAACGCCTTTTGCTTGAGCTCAAGTCTTCCGTCGAAGGCATCCTTTTGACCAGCGATGTGCAAGGCAAACGGCTTGCTTCCGCGCCCCCCACCGTCGAAGACGATCTTCGCTCGGCCCTTTTGAACCTTGGGTACAAACCGGCTGCGATCGATGACGTTATCGCGAACATGTTGCCAATACCTGAAGATTTGATCAGTATTGAAGCTCTTCTGCGCCAAGCCCTAAAGCTCCTGAGCTAATTGATGCCACGTGACCCGAACATAGAACGTACCCAGATCAACGATGACGAGGACCAATTCGAGACGTCCTTACGTCCGCTCGGATTCCGAGATTTCGTGGGTCAAGAATCCCTACGCGAGAACCTCGGCGTCATGGTGCGCTCGGCCCAAAAACGAAAGGCAGCCCTCGACCATATTCTGTTTAGCGGTCCGCCCGGTCTGGGTAAAACGACTCTGGGGTTGATTATCGCGCGTGAATTGGGCGTGAACCTCCACATGACGAGTGGCCCGGCCTTGGAACGCAAAGGCGACCTCGCCGGCATTCTCAGTGGTCTGGAGGAAGGCGACGTGCTCTTCATCGACGAGTGCCATCGACTGGCGACGGTGGTCGAAGAGAACCTCTATCCAGCGATGGAAGACTTCTACTTCGACATCATCATCGGCGAGGGCTCGAGCGCTCGGAGCATGAAACTGAACCTGCCCCGGTTCACGTTGGTTGGTGCCACGACCCGCGCTGGGCTTGTGTCGGCGCCGCTACGAGACCGATTCGGGCTCGTGGCTCGTCTGGACTACTACGACGTCGAGGCGTTGACCTCGATCGTTGAACGCTCCGCACGAATTCTGGACTTGCCCGTGACCCACGAAGGCGCGACCGAAATCGCCAGACGAAGCCGTGGCACCCCACGAATCGCCAACAGACTTCTGCGACGCGTACGAGACTATGCGGTTGTTCACGATGCAGAGGCGATTGATGCCGAATTGGCCGCATATTCATTGACCAAACTCGAAGTTGATTCCATGGGATTCGACTACCTGGACCGCCTCTATCTTGAAGCGCTCGTCGTCAAATTCGACGGTGGGCCGGCTGGGCTTGAGACTCTGGCGTCGTGCATCGGCGAAGAAAAAGACACCATCGAAGAAGTCGTCGAGCCGTATTTGCTTCAGCTTGGATTCATTCAGAAGACCCCGCGAGGCCGCATTGCCTCAAGGGCAGCTTTTGAGCATCTGAAAATTCCGTTGAACGCCAAACAAGGATCACTGGTTTGAATTCCAAGGCCACAGACCACGCCGCAAAGATGCTCACTGAACTCGGCTGGACGGCTGAGGTCGATGCTGAACTCGCGAGAACACCCGAACGGTTCACAACCCTGTTGCTCGGGTTTTCGGAGTTCGGCCCACCGCCCGAGTTTTCGACCTTTCCCGCAGAATCCCACGAACCCATTTTGCTGACGGCCATCGCGTTTAGAAGCCTCTGCGTTCATCATGTGATGCCGTTTTTTGGCTACATCGACGTGGCGTACGTGCCCGGAGACCGCGCGCTTGGATTCGGCGGGATCATCCGGCTCATCGAGCATTTCACTCATAAACCGCAGGTTCAAGAACGTCTGGTTCAGGAACTCGGGGATCATCTTGAGACCTCGCTGGGCGCGCGCGGCGTGCTGGTGAGATGCCGAGCCCGTCAGATGTGCGTCGAGATGCGTCGTACGGACGCCGCACCGGTTTTCATCACGACTCACGCACTTGGATGCTTGGCCGACGGACAGCTCCGTGGCGAAGCCATGGCAGCGTTTGCTGTCAACGAGCCAGCCCCATGAAAGTCTTGATCGTGGGTGGAGGTCCAGCCGCCATCAGCACTGCCATTTGGGTCAAAAAGCTTGGCGTCCCATTCGATTGGGTAGGAGCAGATTTTGGCGGCACACTTACACGAGTCCACAACCCCATCGAAGACTTCCCGCCCACTCGCTGGCAGGACGGCCCGACGCTAAATGAGTCGTTTCACCGTTTTGCCCGGGACGCCGGACTCTCGATGGAGATCTTTCATATCGATGAACTCTGGCAGACCCCAGAAGGCTGGCGGGTGGAATCCCCACAATCGTCAATCGAGTACGAAGCTGTGGTTCTGGGCACTGGAGCCATGCCCAAACAATGGAGCGTAGAGGGTCACCACGACGTAGCGGACCTGATTCGGCTTTCGTCTTCAAAAGATCCTGCCGAATTCAGGGGGAAACGAGTGGCCGTAATCGGTGGGGGTGACGGCGCCCTGGAGGCGGCCCTTCGCCTGTCGAAACACTGCGAACATGTCGACATTTTTGTGCGGAATAAGCTGTCCGCACGACGTTCCTATCTGGAAGCAGTCGCAGATTCAGAACGTATCGAGATCCATCTAGAAACCCCCATCTCACTGGCCGAGCGGCGTAAAACCGGTTGCCACTTGAGCGCCGACCACGGGCGAGCCTGGGATGTTTCGGCCATCTACTTAAAGCTGGGAATTCGCGCGAACCTGCCAAAAATCAACCCGACTCTCGCGATGGATGGGTCGGGTTACGTGAAGGTCGACGCAAAAAAACAAACGTCGCGACCACGCTTATACGCGGTCGGCGACGTCATCTCGTGCGATATTCGAAGCGTGTCCAATGCGATGGCTGACGGAGTGGTCTGCGCCCGCGCCCTTGCCGATATCTACGAGTCCATGAGGCTCAGGACCCGCTGAACGAGGCGCTGGACCTCGGGCTCATGCTCAACCTGAGCATACCAATCCTCACCGATCGCGGCCGGGCCTCCCTCCAGAACACGATCCAAAATCGTTTGCGTGCAAAAGAGCAAATGCGACTGCGTCAGCGGGTGTTCGTACACGCGGCGCAGGAATTCGATCGCACCGGGTGAGCGCTCCCACAGCACTTCACAGGCATCGACGAACTCGCGCGCATACGCGTTTGAAGCCAGATAGCCTGGGAGGCTCGTTTCAGGTGAATCGCCGCGCCGAACCAGGTGATGCGCGACGTGTCGATTACCCACAAACGCAGCGATCAGCGAGTGCATCGCCTCTTCCCGATTTCCGCACTCAAAATGCGCAAGCCCCTGATTATAAAGGACCGCCGGTTCTGCAGGAACAAGTGCGTAGTCTTGAAGCGCCGCCGCGGGATCACCCAGCACGTGCCGAATCTCGCCGGCAAGGTAGCGGCAACCGGCGTAATCGCGTGGGTTCATCGATGAGAGAGAATCAAAAAGGTCCAAAGCCTCAACGTGGCGACTCAATCGGTAGAGCGCGAGCCCACGCCCCTCCATCGCTCGCAAAAACGGGCGATGACGCGATTCAAACCAATCGACGTGTTCAGATTCAGGAAACGACACGAGCATCGACGCCGCATAATGCCCTTCTGCAGCCTCAAGGTCCCCGGTCTCCCAAGCCACCAAACCGAGATGGTTATGCAGTTCGGCATCTTGAGGAAAGAGCTTCAACGCCGAGTTCAACATCTCACGCGCATCTTCGTACCTTTCGGTCGCGATGGCTTCGAGGGCACGTTGAAATAGATTCTCGCGCTTAAGCGGATCAGCAACCGTCGACAATAGACGGCCCGACTCGTCGTTCAACGCCGCAATCAGCGCCCTCATTTGGGGCCTGGCCTCCTCACGAATCTCGGTGAGGTCCTCGACCGCAGACAGCAACTGCGTCACATCTTCCATTAGCTCAAGCATCACTTTCATCTTTGACCCTTTTAACGTCTTCGATTCCAAAATTTTGGACTGAATGTCGGCGCGGTCAAGAAATTGAACCAGAACATAAAGATTTCTTAAAGCAACACTTGCAAAGTCGCATCATCACAGGCGTTGAGTTCCCCTATTGATAGTGGTATTCGCTTGGGTCGTTTTTCCCGGCAATCGAACACGCCGGCGACTGAAAGAGGTAGGCTCCATGCACTCACGTGACATCCGAAACTCGTATCTCAGATTTTTTGAAAAGCTGGACCACGTCGTTGTTGAATCAGCGCCCGTTGTTCCTCAGGGCGACCCCACCCTGCTTTTCACCAACGCGGGAATGAACCAATTTAAGGATCTCCTGCTTGGAAACGAAGTTCGCGACTACAAACGTGCGGCAAGCGTTCAAAAGTGCATTCGCGCAGGCGGAAAGCACAACGACCTCGACGAAGTCGGCAAAGACGGCCGACACCTGACCTTCTTTGAGATGCTCGGGAACTGGTCATTCGGCGATTATTACAAGAAAGAATCGATTCTTTGGGCATGGGATTATTGCCTCAACGTCCTCAAACTGGACGAGAAGCGTCTTTACGTCACCGTGCATGTGAACGACCAAGACTCGTACGACATGTGGCTGAACGACATGAAGATTGCCCCAGAGCACCTGCTTAAACTTGGGGATGCAGATAACTTCTGGTCCATGGGACCAACTGGCCCCTGCGGTCCATGCACCGAAATCCACATCGATTTGCACCCCGAACTTGGACCGATCAATTTCGTCGAAGACGGATACGACCCCGATCGCGTCGTGGAAATCTGGAACCTTGTGTTCATGGAATTCAACCGCGACGACCAGGGAACCCTGAATCCTCTGCCCATGAAGAGTGTCGATACGGGCCTAGGCCTCGACCGTGTCGCCATGGTCAAACAGGGCGTCAGCAATGTATTCCATACCGACCTCTTCCGCCCGATTCTGGCGCGAACTGCGGAGCTGCTCGGTAAAAAGGTCGAAGATTGGAAGGCGTTTTACGCGTCACCGGAATTCACCGATTTTGCCGTCATCGCTGACCACACACGAACCGTCACATTCTCACTCGTCGACGGCGCCCAATTTGCCAACGACGGCCGCGGCTACGTTGTACGCCGGATCCTGCGCCGAGCTGTTCGACACGGTCGACGCCTCGGTTTCACCGGGCCGTTCATGTTCGAACTCGCACAGACCGTGGTCGAAGAATACGGCGAATTCTACCCAGAGCTCAACGGCATGGGTTCCAGAGTCTCCGAAATCATCCGTCTGGAGGAAGAACGCTTCTTCCGCAACATCGACCGCGGTATGGATCTCTTCGAAGAGAGCGCAACCGAAGCCATCACAGCCGGTGAGAAATCGCTTTCGGGCGACCGAGTTTTTCAACTGCACGCGACGTTTGGATTCCCACCCGACCTCACACAAATCATGGCCGAAGAGCGCGGTCTCACGATCGACATGAACGCCTACGAACACCTCTGGCGCGAGCATCAAGAGACCTCGAAGGGCAAAGACATGTATGCCGACGCTGCAGGCGTGGGCGATTGGCAGACGGTTCACGAAGGACCTTCAAGTCATTTCGTTGGCTACAGCGGGCTTGAAGCCACGACGCGAGTCATGAAGTACCGTCCATTGGCCGATAACAAATTCGAACTTCTGCTCGAAGAGACCCCCTTCTATGCCGAGTCCGGTGGGCAGGTTGGCGACGAAGGCGAGGTATCATGCGGAGATTTGTTATTCAGTGTACTCGACACGCAGAAGGCACCGATTGGCATCGTTCATTCGGCAAAACTGGTCAAAGGCACCGTCTCGGCTGAAACGCTGAACGGAAAAGCCACGGCTCGAGTCGACGCTCACAAACGAAAGCTCACCCAATCAAACCACACGGCTACACACCTTCTGCATGCCGCGCTGCGTGGGTTGGTGTCCGACACGATCTTCCAGGCAGGCTCACAGGTCTCTCCCGAGAAATTGCGATTCGATTTCTCGTACGGTTCGGGCCTGACGGAAGACCAGATCCAAGCCGTCGAAAACCAGGTCAACGACCAGATTCGCGCCTCGCACGTCGTGCATTCGCATTTTGACGTGCCTCGCGACCATGCGGTGAACGAACTCGGTGCCATGGCGATCTTTGGCGAAAAATACGGAGACTCCGTACGTGTCATTGAAATTCCGGGCGAGTCGGTGGAGCTGTGCGGAGGCACCCACGTCACGAACACCTCGGACATCAACCTTTTCCGAATCACGAGTGAATCCGGCATCGCCGCTGGAATTCGTCGTATCGAGGCCGTCACCAACGAAGCTGCTTATCAAGCCTTCGATCTGGACCGGGAACGGGTTCGGCAGCTCGCGCTGATCCTGAAATCCGACCCCACACACCTCATCGATCGCGCAACATCGCTGCTCGAAGAACGTGCGGAACTCGACAAGAGCCGCGAACGCCTGTCCCTGCGAATCGCCAAACTCGAATCCGTGGAAATCCTGGCGAGCGCCGAGGACGTTGGCGGAATCTCCGTGATTTCAAAGACGATTTCAGTCGATTCTCGCGACCAGTTGGTCACCTACGCAGAGCTTCTTCAAGACCGCGCCGAAGAAGGCGTGGTCTTGCTCGCCGCCGAAATCGAAAACTCAGCCGCACTCATCTGTGTGGTCACGAATTCAGCGTTCAAGAATCGTAAGCTTAAGGCAGGCGACTTGGTGAACCTGGCTGCCAAATACGTGGACGGTCGTGGCGGTGGACGGCCGACTTTGGCCCATGCAGGCGGGAATAATACGGCCGGAATATCAGAGGCTGTGTCGAACTTCTCGCGCCTAGTGCGCGAGCAACTCGGCTAAGCCGCACGGCCCAGCATCAACACCACAAAAAGCACCAGCGACAGAATCGACATCGCTGCAAGCGCCACCGCTAGGACGACCTCACGTGAGCCCTTTGGTGGCGTTGTCGTGTCCGCCTCATTTCCAAAAACCGCGATATCTTTGCCGTCACCCAACCCTGAGGTCATCGCCGGTTCAGAATTTGGCGAAAGATGCGGGTAGAGCATTTCGCCCGACCATTCCAGGTCCATCGTATTCTCGGGCTCTTGAGGCGAGCTCAAATGCACCAAAGAAGCGACGGGGCCTGACTGCAGCGCCGGTGCCCGTGAAAGAGTCGCTGCGATGTCGGCGCGTTCGTCCTTAAACATCGCAGAAACGTAGGCGCCAAGCCCTCTTCGCAAGTCCCCTCGTTCTGGGCTCATTTCCAGAAACTCAATCAGGTCCGAGCGCATGTCGGCTGCCGATTCGTAACGTTCATACGGATTTCGCTGCAACGCACGCAAAATGATGGACTCTAGAAACGGTGGGATCTCGGGTCGAAGCTCGCAGGGCGCCTGAATCGGATCGTCAAGAACCGCACCAATCACCTCTTGAGGCGATGGGCGGCGGAAGAGCCGATAGCCCGTGCACAGCTCGTACAAAATCACGCCCATGCTGAAGATGTCAGAACGAGGGCCAATCGGCTCGCCCTTCAGCTGCTCGGGGCTCATGTAGGCGTATTTGCCCCCGGATACCGGCGGGGTCGTGTCGTAGCCAATGATGTGGGCGATCCCGAAATCGAAGACCATCGTGTCGCCGTGATAGGTGACCATCAGGTTTTGAGGACTGATATCGCAATGCACCACGGAGTATTGCTGCCCATCCAGGTCTCTAAAATTATGCGTGTAATGCAAACCATTGCAGGCATCGGCAATCATTTGAGCCACCTGTTTCAAGGTAGGCGGACTCTTGCGTTGGTAACCGCGTCGGGCGATATCGGCGACCGTTTGGCCGCTGATGAAGTCCATCAGCATGCAGTGGTCACCATCAATCATGCAGGCATTATGGACGTTGATGACGTTCGGATGGATGAATCGCGAAGAGATGAAGGCCTCGCGATAAAACACTTCGATGTGTTTCTCATCCTCTCTACGCTGTGGCGGCAACGCCTTGATGACGACCGGGCGAGTGTAAGTCTCGGGGCCCCGCTTCATAGCGAGGAAAACCTCGGACTGACCACCCACAGCGATACGCCGCAGCAGCATGTATTCGCCAAATTTCTGGTTGAGATCCATCAAGCCCCAAGTCGACTGGAAGCAAAGGGGGAATAGTACGAGCCAGCATCCAAACGTGTCAATTTGCCACTTGGCTTCAATTTGCGAACACGCCAAATGCCGCTATTCAATCGTGTGTTCATCATTCAAACCGTGGATATCACTGCGCGATATCGCATCTTCCTGAAAATACTCGATACGTTTTTCAGCACGCTCATGGTTATCCAAGACTGAAATATGAAAAACCGCATCGCCTTCCTGCACCAAGGGTATCTGGCTCTTTCCGATGATGATCCCGTCGAACGAGGCGATCAGCTCGGAACTCCCTTCGCCCAAGGGCTGGTCGTCGATAAACGCGATAATTTCGCCCGCTTTTACGGAGTCCCCAAGCGCTTTGACGGTGCGAAGCATCCCGCTCTTGGTAGCTCTGAGCCAATGACTCTCTCTGAATATCAGAGGCTCCCGAATCCGCTTCTTTTCACTCGGCGGAAGCATTTTTAATGCCCTTAAAACGTTGACGATTCCCTTCACTCCGATCTTGATCGCGGTGTCATCAAAACGTAGGGCTTCTCCCGCTTCGTAAAGTAAGATGGGCACACCGCACTCTTGTGCTTCGGCCCGAAGAGAGCCATCTCGGACCTGAGAATGCAAGATCACCGGGGCCTCAAAAGCCTGAGCCAACCTTAACGTCTCGTCGTTATAAATATTTGTTCGTATCTGCGGGAGATTGGAACGGTGGATTGCCCCCGTGTGCAGATCGATGCCGTAATCACATTTCTTGACGATCTCATCAAAAAAGATCTTGGCCATTCGTGCGGCAAGCGAACCTTTGCTTGAGCCTGGAAAGCTTCGATTCAAATCTCGCCGATCCGGCAGATAACGGGACAACGTATTCAGTCCGTACACGTTCACGACGGGGACCAAGATCAACGTACCGCTGACTTTCTTCAGCACTTTGAGCGCCTGAACCCTTCGTATGATCTCGATTCCATTGAGTTCGTCGCCGTGAATCGCAGCGCTGATAAAGACCGTCGGACCCGACTTTTTGCCCCGAATCACCTGAATTGGTATGGACGTCGGAAGGTTGTAGAGCTTAGGAAGCTCAAGCTCAATATTCTTGATGCAGCCCCTAGGGATACCAATACCCAGTATCGCGAAAGCCTTCTTGCTCATTTTATCAGACCGAAAATTTGAAATTTTGTGCTCATGGGAAATCAAGAATCATGTAAAATTGCCACCGCAATTCTTGCCTCAAAAGGATGTGAAATCGAGAAGCTCATCATCGGCCGCCGCGAGTACGTATCGCTACCAGAACTGCAGTTTTATAATATAAACGCAAAGATCGATACGGGTGCTTATTCTTGCTCCATACATTGTGATGACGTCCGTTTGGACGATGCGAATCGTAAAGTCCATTTCCGACTGCTTGATGAATCGCATCCGGACTATCACGACAAAGAAATCACGATGGATGTCTTCGAGATCAAAGAGGTCAAGAGTTCAAACGGGACTCTTGAAGAACGAATCTTCATTAAGACTCCCCTCGAACTTCATGGTAAGACGCTTGACGCTGAAATCTCTCTGACAGACCGAAAATCCATGAAGTATTCGATGCTCATCGGCAGAAAATTGCTCGAAGAGCATTTCATTGTTGATGTTGCGCTGCTCTATGTTGCGTCGCAAAAACAATAGGAAAAACCACTAGTGAAAGTTTATATCTTATCCAGAAATGAAAACCTTTATTCTACAAAAAGACTTCTAGAGGCAGCGCAGCAAAAAGGTTGGGACGTTCGGGTGCTCGACTACCTAAAGTTCAGTGTCGAGATCATGAAAGGCGAGTTGAAGATTAACTATGAGGGCGAACTCTTAGAGGTCCCTGATGCGATCATTCCGCGTATCGGAGCCAGCCGAACTTTTTTCGGAACCGCGATGGTCCGTCACTTAGAAGGAATGGATGTATTCACGGTGGCCGGCTCTTTGGCGATCGCGCGCTCGCGAGACAAATTGAGAAGCCTGCAAATCCTTTCACAACATCACGTGGACATGCCGAAGACCGTCTTTGCGTCGAATAAGTCTGACGCAAAAGACATCATCAAGCTCAGTGGCGGCACGCCGCTGGTACTTAAAATCCTCGAAGGAACTCAGGGGGTTGGCGTGGTCTTGGTTGACACGCCCAAAGCGGCAAAGTCGGTTTTGGACGCCTTTTACGGAATGGACGTGAACCTCTTGGTTCAAGAATTCATTGAGGAAGCTGGCGGTGCGGATATTCGTGCCATCGTCGTTGACGGCGAAGTGGTCGGTTCCATGAAACGTCAGGGAGCCGAAGGCGAGTTCCGCTCCAACCTCCACCAGGGTGGAAGCGCGACTGTTCATCACCTCTCGCCCAAAGAAGAAGCGACAGCAATCGCTGCTGCCAAGGCCATGCGATTAGGCGTGTGTGGCGTTGATATGATCATGTCCAAGCGTGGGCCGTTGGTCATGGAAGTCAACTCCTCACCCGGCCTTGAGGGAATTGAAAAAGCCACGGGCATCGATATCGCCATGAAAATCATGGATTTTATCGCACGAAACGTGACCGCCCATGACGGTGTTTCGAAGCGCAAGCCCATTCCAAAAGATAAGCTTGGTGTCTGAAACGACGCCCATCACACGCTAAATCTCGTTCCCCACGAGAGAATCATTGAGCCTCGGCGGCAATCTCGCTCGCCGAGTCCTCGTCGTAGCCCACAACCTCCGACTTAGTCGAATCAACAGTCAAATCGGCTCGAAGGCACGGCATGCCTCGCAACCATTGCCGCCATGGGCCGAGGGAATGCCTCAGAGCCGGCCTTGGTTTCTCCATGCGGTCGGTGTGGATTAAGAATGCCCCACACTCGCGCCGCAAAGAGTTCACACGCCGGTTCGGTTAGCGGTGTTCGCCCGTGACCTTGATGATTCCGGTGTGTTAGAAGAGCCCAGATTTATGTGCTTCGAGGGACTTACATGTTTCGAGCCTTGAAAACTTTGTTGTTTGTCGCGGTCTTGGTTTCAACCTGGTCGACGGCTTTTGCCCAGTCCGCAAGCGATGTTGTTCAAAAACGCACGCTGCCCAATGGACTCGACGTCATCGTGATTCCATCCCCTGGTTTGCCCATCGCGACGATCGAAATTTGCGTCAAGAATGGCGCGTTTACAGAAACTCCCGATCTGAATGGTTTGAGCCACCTTTACGAACATATGTTCTTCAAAGGAAACGCCGTCATTCCGAATCAAGAGGCTTACCTTAGGCGCATCCGTCAGCTTGGTATCGTGTTCAACGGAACCACCAGCAGCGAGCGGGTCAACTATTACTTCACCCTCCCCTCGGACCAACTCAAAGACGGTCTAACCTTCATGCGGGACGCCATCACGACCTTGAAATTCGACAGCGTCGAGTTCGAGAAAGAAAAGAAAGTCGTGCTCGGTGAAGTCGACCGCAATGAATCTGACCCTTATTACTGGTTCTCGCAGGCCGTCAGCGCACAGCTTTGGTACCAGTACCAATCGCGCAAAGACCCGCTTGGAGACCGAGCCACAATCGAGTCAGCGACCGTCGCAAAAATGCAGACGATGAAAGAGACGTATTACGTCCCCAACAACTCGGCCTTGGTGATTTCGGGCAACGTCGACGCCAACCAGGTGTTCACGTGGGCGAACGACATTTTCGCAGGCTGGAAACGAGCGGCAGACCCTTTCAAAGCCAATCCAGTCCCGGCGCATCCGCCACTGCGCGAATCCAGCTACGTCGTCGTGGAACGCGACGTGCAGGTCCCATTTGTTGAATTTTCGATGCACGGGCCAAGCGTCACGCAAGACCCCAAAGCAACCTTCGCTGCCGACGTCCTGTCGTATATTTTGAGCCAACCAACGAGCAAGTTTCATAAGAACTTGGTGGATTCGGGTCTGACTCTTGGCGCGGGACTCAGCTACTACACACAGAAATACACCGGTCCCATTTCCATCAGCGCTCAAGTCCCTCCGGACAAAGTCCCCGCGGCAATTCAGGCGATCCTGATGGAGCTGCCAAAAATGGTCGAACCCGATTATTTTTCGGATGAACAACTCACGAGCGCCAAGACGATACTGGCGATTGAGGACCTCTACAGCCGAGAGAAACTGAGTTCGTTCACCCACACCATCTCGTTTTGGTGGGCCACAGCTGGTCTCGATTATTATCTGAATTACATCGAAAATCTCCGTTCTGTGACGCGCGCAGACATCGTCAGGTACGTGAACACCTACCTGTTGAACAAGCCCTATATTCTTGGGGTTCTCGTCTCACCGGCCACACGTACGGAACTTGGTTTGACGCCAGAATCGTTGAAAATTATCACTGCCGCCGCGTCTTCCCAGCAGGTGAAATGATGACCATGCAACACGCCTTCAAATACTCTGCAGCTCTGCTTCTTGGGCTGACGTTCACTGTCTCTTGCTCTTCGCGGCCTGAACGCTTCGTCGAACCCATCGAGAGTGAGTCAACCGCGCAACCCGCCGCGTTGACTCCTGCGCAAAAGGGGATTCGGGACTTCCAGCCCATCAAATACATCGAGGCCGAGCCCGAGGTCGTCAATCTGGGCTCGTTGGGCATGACTCAGGCATTTCGAGTCGGCGCAGTCACGGTGATTCATCGCGCGACCCCGGCCAACAGCGTCGTTTCAGCCAATCTTTATATTGTGGGTGGTTCGGCAGACTTGACCACTGTCACATCCGGCATCGAAGAACTCGCAACCGCTGTCGCGGTTCAGGGCGGGTCGAACACGACTCCAAAAGACGCGTTCAACGGCCAATTGGACGCCATGGGCGCGTCGGTTTTCAACTTCAATGACCGCGACTTCACCGGTTACGGATTCAAGAGTGTCGTCGAGAATTTCGACGCGACCTGGAATCTTTTTACTCAAGCGGTTCTTGATCCAGCCATGCCCGTCGACGACGTGGAGTTGGCTCGAAATCAACAACTGGCCAATATCTCCGGCATTCTTGAGGACCCTGACCGTCAGCTATCCTACACAGCAAGCCGCTTATTCTTTGAAGGCCACCCCTACTTCAACCTTCAGATTGGCACCAAAGAATCCGTATCTTCGTTCACGCGAGACGACCTCTTGGCCTACCAGCGCGAGATGCTGCGTCCTGAACGAATGCTCCTGGTGGTCGTTGGAAATGTCAGCGCAGCGGACGTCGTGGAACGACTCAAGGCAACTTTTGGACGCATTGCGCCCTCGGGTGACAAGGAGATCGAACTGCCGAGCTTCACGTCAAAACCCGGCGTCGTCATCGCAGACCGCGACCTTCCTACGAACTACGTGCTCGGCTACTTCGAAGCGCCGGCGCCGGGCCGCTCCGACTACCCGGCCACTCTGGTGGCCCTCGAATACCTCAAAGACCGCCTTTTTGAGGAAGTTCGCACCAAGCGAAACCTCACTTACGCCGTGTCCGCAGGACTGTCGGAAAAACGCACCAATTTTGGTTATTTCTACGTCACCGCCACCGATCCGCAGACGACGATGGGAGTCATCTTCGACCAAATCGAAGAAATGAAACTCATCCAAATCTCAAAAACCGAACTCGACGAAGTCATCAACGTCTACCTGACCAACCACTATATGGCTTTGGAAACAAACGGTGGACAGGCCAACATGCTCGCTCAGGCGCAAATCGTGTCTGGGGATTGGCGATTGGCTGAGGCGTTTCTCGCGGAAATCCGTGAAGTCACTCCAGAAGACGTGCAAAATGCCGCACGTAAATACTTCCATGACTACCGTGTTGGTGTGGTGGGCCGTAGAGCGACCCTCAACGAGGCGATGTTCGCTCCGTGATGGAGGTTCTTCGCATAAGCGCGCGCCTTGGGGTCATCATTGCGCTCACCGTCGTTGCGTCCTGCAGCATGACGCGTCCGGTCGAGATCTGGACCGACAACGCCCTTGAGATTCGTAAACTTGAGGACCGCGAACAATTCGACGAAGCCGCTGAACGCTATGCCGTCTTGCTCCAAGACCCGCCCAGCGAGGACCTGCGCCGCTGGGTCGAATTCCGACAAGCCGAAATCCTTCGCGAAAAACAAGACTTCAGCGCGGCTTTGACCGCGTATGAGCGGATTTGGACCGCGACCAAGATTGACGAATGGGGCTCCCGAGCCATGTTTCAGAGCGCGATGCTGAATCAAAGCCTCGGAGAACATGACGAGTCCATGCGACTGCTGCTGAAAACCGTTTTCAAATATCCCAATGAAATCTCGGCAGAAAACGCTCTCCTCGAGATATATCAACGATTTGAGCCCACTCCGAATGCCTTGGACGGCATCCTTGGAGACATGGCGCCCTACCTCGCGCACACAATGCTGGCGGGAAATGTGCTGTTTTTGAAGGCACAGAATCAGGACAAAAACCTTCACGATATCGGTGCCGCCGCAAAGACTTACCGCACCATTTACATGGACTTCCCCGACGACGCGATCGCCGACGACGCCCTGTGGGAGATGACCGCCCTGTACCGACGAGTTGAGGATTGGAAGAGCGTGATTCAAAATCTGAGAGTGTTTGCCAACAACACCGAGAGCTCCTGGTTCATCGGCTCGTACGATTCCGAATTTGTAGACAACGCCATCTTTGAACTTGGCGAAATCAACATGCTTTTTGTGGGTGATTACGACGAAGCCGTCTATTGGTTTGAGCGGTTTGCCGACACCTATGACGACAGCCTACGAGCGCCCAAAGCCCTTTATTTCGCGGCCGAGGCGAGGCGTCTGCAGCACGCAGACCAACTTCATTTCGCCGCACTCAAAGACCTGATTCAGCGCTATCCTGAATCGAAATGGGCGGCCAAGGCTTCGGATCGACTGGGCAAAGCCGGGATGCAGCCATGATCGTCGTTGAAAACATCACAAAATACCATTCAGGGCGACCGGTGCTCGACAACGTGAGTCTCGAGATCGCTGACGGCTCTAATTTGGGCCTGATGGGACCTGGTGGCGCCGGAAAGAGCTTGCTCCTTAAGATCATCTGCGCACTTGTCCGCCCCGATCGAGGCAAAGTCTACATCGACGATGTAGACGTGTTGTCGCTCGACGAAATCGAACTTGCCCAGCTGCGCTTTCGAATCGGCATGTTATTTCAAAACTACGCGCTCTTTGACTTCATGAATGTTGCGGACAACATCGCCTTCCCCTTGCGCCAGGGCGAAAAACACACCGAAGCCGAGATCGAAGTTCTGGTAAAAGGAATCCTCGAGGAAGTCGGGCTTCCCGGAATCGGACACCAATTTCCAAACGAGTTGTCAGGCGGCATGAAGAAACGTGTGAGCTTTGCGCGCGCGGTACTGCCCGAGCCGCCGATCATGTTCTATGATGACCCGACAGCTGGGCTGGACCCCGTCACGAGTTCAAAGATCTTCCTCCTGCTCAAAGAAATGCGCGATAAACGTGGCGTCACCTCTGCGACGATTTCCCACGACATTCAGGGCATCAAGGATATCTGTGATAATTTCGCCCTGCTTGAGCGGGGAAAACTGATTTTTTTTGGTGATCGAGACGCGATCGAAGCTTCAGAAATCTCGATCGTTCGCCAGTTCTGGGACGGCTTCAGCTTGGATGAACTCGGATGAGCAACCCGGCACTACATAAAAGATTGATGAAAAAAGTCGGCGAGTCTTTCATGGCCAACGCCGAGCAGATTGGCGGTGGCGCGCTGCTGGTTTGGGAAATCATCGCACACTCGTTCCCTCCACGTTTGGACGGGCCTGAAACTTGGCGCAACCTCTACAGGGTGGGAGTCAAGAGCTTCCCCATCGTTGCGGTCACCGCAATCTTGGTCGGTGGAATCATGGTCATCCAGAGCGGAACCTACATCGAGCAGTACGGCGCCTACGGCCTGCTCGGTTGGGGGGCTGGATACAGCATCTTTCGCGAAGTCGGCCCCATCATGATTGGTTTGATGTTCAGTGGGCGTGTTGGCGCGAATAACACCGCAGAATTGGGCACGATGAAGGTCACAGACCAAATCGATGCCCTCAGAGCGCTCGCCATCGACCCCATTGGGTATCTGGTGATGCCTCGCGTCTTCACCATGATCGTAATGATGTTCGTGCTCGTGGTGGTTGGGGATTTTGTCGCGCTGCTTGGTGGAGCCATCACCAGCCGATACCTGCTGGGTGTCGACATGGAGCTCTTTGCGTGGAGCGTCATCACGTACATTGGCCTGCACGACTTCTTGCACGGCTTGTACAAGGCCGTGGCATTTGGGTTTGCCATTGCCGTAATCTCTTGCCATTTCGGCCTTGGCACCAAAGGCGGTGCGGTAGGCGTTGGCAAGGCTGTAAACTCCTCGGTGGTGGGAAGCGCCATCGCCATTTTTGTCATCGATTATTTCATCACTTACATCGACTCCTAAATGGCCAGCCAAACCACAGACTGGCGAGAAGCCATTTTTGCCCCGATCGGCGAACCGGTTCTGGAGATCTTTCACATTGTGAGAGGTATCGGAGCCACATTCGCGCTCACGCTCTACTACATCCTGAATGGCAAG
This sequence comes from uncultured Bradymonadales bacterium, assembly GCA_964394615.1. Classification (GTDB taxonomy): domain Bacteria; phylum Myxococcota_A; class Bradymonadia; order Bradymonadales; family Bradymonadaceae; genus JBFFMO01. Next base: position 83,029 of record CAYMYJ010000023.1, read on the forward strand.
AAACGGCGCGCCGCGATCTTCGAGCAGCTCTACGATATCGGCAATAATTCGGTTGTGTTCATCGGGGTCACGCTGGGCTTTCTGGGGATGATCCTGATCTACCTTGCCGGGTATCAGGCGATGCGCATCACGGGAGACCTTCAGCTTCTTGGCGCGCTTTTTCTTCAGCTCCTATTAAGAATTTTCGGGCCCACCATCACGGCCATGATGCTTGCCACCCGAGTGGGAAGCGGCATGGCGGCACAGATTGGCAGCATGGTGGTCACCGAACAGGTCGACGCTCTCAAGATGTGTGCGGCCCAACCCATCGAATACCTGGTTGTGCCGCGATTCTTGGCGTCGACTCTGATGAGCGTCGTACTCACGATCTTCGCGATTCTGGTCGCGTTTCTGGCCGGAGCCGCGGTCGCAAATACAGCCTTCAACGTCAATTTCAACACGTTTTGGAACCTCTCGTTCATCGGGTGGTTCGATGTCATCATCTGCCTGGTCAAAGCGTTGGCTTTTGGCATGGCGATTCCAATCATCGCCTGTCAGGCCGGCCTCGTGGTAACCGGCGGCAGCGAAGGCGTTGGCCGCGCGACCACATCGGCGGTCGTGCATTGCTCTTTGGCTGTCGTGATTTTGGATTTCATCATTTCAGGAGTTGGATTTGTCGTCCTTGGCTTTATCTAGGCTCCTTGCCCTCTGCTTCCTTTTGCTGTCGTCATCGGCCATCGCTTTCACCCCGCCTCGCGTGGGTCAGCAGTACTTGACCCTAGGCTTAACCAGCGAGCCAGGACTCCTGTTGGATGACTCGGCACCCGACGAAGCCGGTTTTTCGCAATCATCGGTCGTGTGGAGCCAACGAATTCGATTCGGACTTCAGCATGCCGTTCACACGAACTTCTACGCTGCCGCAGAATTCGAGCTCGGCGGCTCGTTCTTCAACGAACACACCGCGAATGCGAACGGAAAAGCAGCGAGCGAAAAGGCGTTTTCCTGGCAAGCTGGCCTGGTTGGGAGGTTCATTCCTGCCGGTGACTCCGGCGGGTTTCATTTTGGAGGTGGCCTTTCAGTCTTGCGGGTTTCCCTCGAAGAGTCGCCACTCCTGGTTTTGGGACTCGACCTCCGAACCGGCTGGTACCTTTGGCGAGGCGAATCGTTTGGCCTGCTCGAAATCGGCTACGTAACGCCCTTCATCCAAGGTCTATCGTATGGCACCGACTTCGGCGGGATGGCCGAACGAAAAAAACGCGAGTGGTCCCTCCATCGTGGTTTTGTTTCACTCAACGTGGGGTTCTAGTGGGACGGATTGAATTCAAAGGAATCCACAAGGCATTTGGCCCCAAGGTTGTGTTGGCGGGAGTCGACCTGGTCGTCGAGCCCGGAGAAGTGTTTTTTGTGATCGGGCAGTCCGGCGCTGGCAAAAGTGTCCTCGTCAAACAGCTCGTCGGCCTTATCCGACCTGACCAAGGCCGCATCTTTTTGGACGACGTCGACATCACCGATTTCACCGAAAAACAGCTCTACGACGTCAGAAAACGCTGCGCGATGGTCTTCCAGAACTCCACTCTCTTCGACTCCATGACCCTTCTCGAAAATGTGGCGTTGCCGATTCGGAAACACAAAGACGTCACAACCGCCGAAGCCAATCGCCTCGCGCTTGAAAAGCTCAAATTGGTCGGAATGGCCGAGTATCAGGATCGCTACCCGGCGGACTTTGGTGATGGGATGCGAAAGAAGGTCGCCATCGCACGCGCCCTGACGCTCGACCCCGAATATGTAATTTTTGATGAACCCACGACTGGAATCGACCCGATTTCAGCCGCGATGGTCGATAAATTGATTCGGCACCTTGCGGACCTCCACGGTGTGACAAGCATCGTAATTTCCCATGATTTACGGTCAATTTTCGGAATCGCCGACCGAATCGCCATGCTCTACAAAGGCAAACTCATCCTCGATGGCAGCCGCGAGACGTTCAAAAACTCGCAGGATCCCATCGTTCAACAGTTCATAACAGGAAACCCTGAAGGGCCGATGGACGTTTGAACCACTTGCCACTTCCAAGTCTTCGCGTACGTTGAGCCTGAGGTATTACCCATGCAAAAATCAGAAACATCGATTGAAGTCAAAGTTGGAGCACTCGTGCTCTTCGCGACAGTACTTCTGGTCACGTTCGTCCTCGTTCTGGGGGACTTTTCGTTCAGCGAGGGATTCTCGTTTGACGTCGAGTTCAACAACGCCGGCGGCTTGAAACCAGGCGCGGATGTCGCCATCGCCGGCATCAATGTCGGCAACGTCGACAAACTCCGATTTATTCAGAACGACAAAGTCAGCAAAGAGACCGGCGCTGTGGCCGTTCGAGCCACGCTCAAAATCGATGAGGAATACGCCGAAGCGGTCCGCGAGAACTCCGAGTTCTTTATCACCACCCGAGGGGTTCTGGGAGAACCCTATATCGAAGTTGTGACTAAGGATTTCGAGAAAGCCCCCATCAAGGCTGGCGCCCTACTCCGCGGCGTCGATCCTCCCCGCATGGACATCATCGTGGCGCGCGCCACCGAATTGCTCACGACGCTGAACGAGATTTTCGACGATCCTGAGATTCAGACCCGCGAGCTCATCACGAATACTGCGTCTTTGATGAAGTCATTGGATTCCCTCATCGTCGATAACCGACAAGACCTCGATGCCACCGTCGACAATGTCCGAGACACATCGTCTGAAGCTGCCAAACTGCTCACGGCGTTTAACGTGGCCGTGGACGACGGGACCGGCCTCAAGAGCACGCTCAACAGTGTTGAGCGCACAGCGCGCAATGCAGACGTCATCACCGCACGTGTGGGACGCGACATCGACCCCTTGATGAACGACGTTGGCAAGATTGCCGGCAGCGCCGAAGCCACCACGGCCTCGCTCGAACGCATCGTGGCCGGCAACGAAGGCAAAATTGGCGGCGCAATCGACGACCTTTCAGCGAGCTCAACTCGCCTGGCGACCATCACTCAAGATGCCGCAGACGTGGTCGGAGGCATCAAAAAAGGAGAAGGCACCGTCGGTGCCCTCATCCATGAACGAGAAATCTACGACGACCTGCGCGAGATGCTTCGCAACATCAAACAACGCCCTTGGAAGATCGTCTGGAAAGAATGACGACTTAGTGAGGATGGCGCCCGCCGGGTGGCGGAACGTTTGGCTGCAGGTTGTCCGGCAACCCGTGGTCATGCTGCCCTTCTAGCGCTGGCATGAGTTCTTTAGGAACCGGCTTGCCCTCACGAATCAAACGGTCACGCTCAATCTGCTTATCCAGCTCTTTTGCATTTACTTCCCATTGATTGCGATTGACCGGGTCTTTGGTCAACTTCGCTGCGTTCTTGTAGGCCTCAGAGGCCAATCTTGGCTGACCAAGGGCAGTTTCGTAATAGCGAGCCATCTCGGCATAAAGCGTTGACTTGAATCGCTCCGGCGGATTGAGGTCGATCGCCGCTTTGACCGCGGTTGAAGCCTCCGTCACCCGTCCGCCCATGTCGTACCCAAGCGCCAGTTGTTTGTGAGCGTCGAGGTAATTTGGAAAGAGGGCAATCGCCCGCTTCGCCGCTAATATGACCTCGGAATCCTGCTGGGTATTAGAGGCAAGTATTGCCATCATCCCCTGAATTCGTGCGTCGTTGGGACGCAAGCGTTCGGCGGTCAGAATGAGTTCCTTGGCGTCTCGAATGCTTCCAGCACGACGGAATGTCAGGGCGTGGTCATAAACGACATCGCCGCGGTACGGGAAAGCATCATGGGCCGCGGCATACTCGACGCCAGCGTCAGTAAATTTGGTACGAAGCATCAGGTGATCGGCAAGGCCGCGATGGTAATTGCTGACCGTAACCACCCCCGAAAAACCTAAGAGAACCAACCCGAGCGCAACCGGAACAAGTCCCGCAAAGAATTTCCCGCTCAAGCTCTTATGCTCGCCGCCAATCATTGTCGGCGCCGAAAGCCCCTTGAAGTTGTTCAACACCGCACCTTCTCGCACGAGCAAGGCCAATACAGGGAAAAACAAGACCGCTGATCCAGCAAGATCAAGGCCTGGGGTCCTGACTGAACATGCCAGAACAGCAGTGACAGATGCCGCCAATCCCCAATGCTCGATAATCCAGTTTTCGGATTCCTCGCGGGTGGCGAGCGAAGCCAAGGTGATGACAAAAACCGAACTCATCCATCCCAAGAAGAGCACGATCCCAATCAAACCGTACTCAGCCAGAAGTTGTGCAATCGAATTATGAGCCAGTTTGAACGCCGGGTATTGCTCGAACATCCGGGCAACAAAAGGATCCTCGGCTCGCGGGAATTCAGTCTGCATCGTCCACCAGGAGCCCGCCCCCTGACCACCAATGGGCGCATCCCGAAAGAGGTCGAACGCCACACCGGTGGTGTAATTCCACGCAGCTACGTCACGAATCTCCTCCGTTCTGCCAATCGCAAAATTCGTCGCGCGCGGCTTACCGCCCACCAATTGCTCCGTACGCACGATTTCGAACGTTGCCAGTGGCAGCCGGTTGGCGTCCGAAAACGTGTCCTCTGGCTGACCAAACATGGCCATCAACGCCACCAACACCGACACCGCAAAAAGAACTCCGAAAACAGGATACAAGAGCACGGCGCGAGCGGGTTTTTGCAGAATCACGACCACGATGGTTACGGCCAACACTGCCCCGAGTGCGATGAAAGCCAAGGTGGGCGACACGGTGAGGCCGAAATGAACGGCGCCAAGAATCAGCGCAATCACCAAGACAGCTTTGCGTGGTCCCGAGATTCGAATCGCTGCGCTCATCAGAAGAGGCAAGGCCCCCGCGTAAAACGGCGCCAAAAACTCTATAGAGTCAAACGCCCCTGGAGCTCCAATAGGATCCCAAACGACCGTCGTGAGACCGACGCCCGCAAAGTCCAAGAGCCCGACAATGCCCACTCCGAGCACAGCAACGGCGACCGCGAGCGCCAAATCCGCAAATTTGATTCCTCGCCCCGATGACGACAAAGCCAACAAAAACAACACTCCCCCGGCAACCCACGTCAACGCTCCACTCAGTCCGAGCATCGGTACCGGCGCATACGTCGCGGCGAAGAGCACAAATGCGCAAAACACATAGACGATGGTTGCCACACGTCCCGCATGGATGGTCACGGCCTTACTGCGCAGAACGTCCACGGCAAGAGCAATCGCCCCTAATCCACTGATCGCGAGCATCGCCGCCCATTTCACATCTTCGAAAGACGAAAACGCCGTGGCGAAAACCACCGGAACCACGGCCACCGCCAGTAATACCAGCCTATTCGCGATGCTGATTTTGTTTTGTTCTTGTTGGGCCATGGGGGTTACCACCTTAGTCTGAATTCGATGCCCGTTGTATTCTTCATGCCATGGATTGACAACCAATCACTGTTAGCTCGCGCACGACAACCCGATGGATGCGAATTCCATTCCTGATCAACGCATCGGTTGCGTTGACGGTGGTCCCAGTCACGTCGTAGATTCCGCTAAGCGAAAATCCATGGCGTTAAATGAGCACAACCACAGATTATAAGGGCGAGAGTAAGCCGCGGGACGCAAAAACCGCGACGCTGCTCTGTCTCATCTCACCCGGACTCGGCTTGATATACGTCGGCGAGTGGGCGCGAGGTCTGCTTGCTAACCTCGGTTTCGTGGCGCTCGTGGAAGGATTCATGTTGCTCTTCGCGGCGTTGAAGTTCTTCCCGCTGCTTCCCATCGTCGTGCTGTTCTTTTCCTGGGCCCTATTCGTCCTATTTGCGGCACGAAGCGCTCGAAATCGTATCGGGCCAAACGAGTACATTCTCAAACCCTACAACCATCCGCTGATGTACGGACTTTTTGCGCTCATCACGTTTTTTGCCCCGGTGTTGGCTACCCTGCAGTTCACCACTTCAGAGCTGGTGACCCCAATGACCGTGAATTCTGCCGGCATGATTCCCACGCTTCGTCCCGGAGACGTTGTTCTGATCGATCGAACCGCCTTCAAGAAGCGACTTCCGGCCCGCGGGGAGTTGATTGTCGCTGATAGCAACGACGCCCCCCTGCTGCTTCGCGCCATCGCTATCGCTGGGGACGCCGTGCGGTTTGAAGGAGACGTCGTCTTTGTGAACGAAGATTCCTTGCCCCGTCAGCCGATTCAATTGGATGGGAAATCCGAGGAAGTCATGCACGTGGTTGAATGGAACTCGGAGGCTCAGTATCCACTGGCGTTTTCGCCACGCGTCCATAATTACACCATGACCAGCATCGCGGGAGTGCCCGACCACATGGTGTTCGCGCTGTCGGATAACCGAAGCCTGGTCCCAGCCGACGGCGGCGTTGCCCAGACCCGAGACTCTCGAACTTTCGGGCCCGTAGATGCGGCTTCGTTGATGGGCAAGCCCCTTTTCATCGCATGGTCGACCGACCCGATCTCTGGGGACGTCCGATGGAATCGAATCGGGCTGCGAGTTCGTTGACCTATGGCATTTTCAAAGCGAAATCGCCGCATCGCGACTTACTTCGTGCGATACTGGCCAAGTTTCATCGTGGGGGCGATGTTTCTATTGGTGACCAATTATCTGGGGCTCCTCATTCCCGGACACATCGGCGACGCCATTTCGTCCATGCAGGCCAAGGGCGTAAATACTGATTCCGTGCTCGAAGCCTGCAAAGACCACGCGCTCGCCATCATCGTGTTTGCCGTGGGAGCCGGAATCGCACGAGTCGTGAGCCGCGTTCAGATCTTTAACGCCGGGCGCCTCATCGAGTTCGACGTTCGCAACGAACTCTACGATCGACTTACGCGTCTATCGCCGGCTTGGTTCAGCACGATGGCGACTGGCGACCTTACGAGCCGTGTCTCAAACGACGTGAACTTCATCCGATTGCTTTACGCGATCTCGTTCTTACACGTCGTGAACACGATCACCGCGTACTTTATCGCGCTTTCCAAGATGCTGCCCCTGGATTGGAAGCTAACGGTGATTTGCCTGGGTCCCTTCCCGGTCATCCTTTTTGCAGCACGCTTCATCATTCGCGCCCTCTTCAACCAGACAAAAATAGTCCAGGGTGAATTGTCGAACTTAAGCTCCCAGGTTCAACAAAACCTCTCGGGAATCGCGATTGTCCGGGCTTACGCCATGGAGAAGCGCGAAAAGGCCGAATTCGCGCTGATCAATGAGTCCTTTGTCCGAGCCAACATCAAGCTCATCACCATTCGTGGTGCGATGCAGGCGACGATGACCCTCTTGGCAGGAATTGGCACACTCGCCGTCCTCTATGTGGGCGCCCATCGCGTCGTCGACCAAACCCTGACCCTCGGGCAATTTGTGGAGTTCAACGGCTACGTGGTCGCGCTGGCCTTTCCTACCATTGGTCTAGGCTGGGTGTTTTCGGTGTGGAACCGAGGAGTTGCCGCGTTCGACCGCGTGCTCGATATCTTGGATGCACCGATCGACATTCCCGATCCCGAAGATGGGCGACGTTTGCCCAATCCCGAGGGGCCCAAAGGCAGCGTCGAGTTCACCGAAGTGTCATTCGGCTATTCCGACGATGAACCTGTCTTAAAGGACATCTCGCTGGCTATTCCAGCCGGTTCCACAGTCGCAATTGTCGGGCGCACCGGGTCAGGAAAAACCACTCTTGCCCGATTGATTTCACGTCTATGGGACCCCACCCACGGAAGCATTAAGATTGACGGCGAGAACCTCACCGCACTTGCTTTGCGAGAGATGCGCGCAGAAATCGGAGTTGTCCCCCAGGACCCATTCTTGTTTTCGATGAGCATCGAAAACAACGTCAGGTTCGGGCTCGATTCCCTTGAAAATGACACGACGATTCAACGAGACGCCCCACAACTTTCATTGGGGTCCGGCGAACCTTTAACGCGCCGCGAACAAGTCCTCCAAGCCCTCAAGATCGCCGGATTGGACGACGACCTCAAGACGCTCGCGAACGGCATCGATACGATGGTGGGTGAACGAGGCGTCACCTTGTCAGGTGGCCAGAAGCAGCGCGTCACCATCGCACGCGCTCTGATCATGGACCCGCGCATTCTCATCCTCGACGATGCCCTCGCAAGCGTCGACACCGCCACGGAAAATGTGATTCTCGACCATCTCGATCGAATCATGCAGGGCCGAACCTGCATCATCATCACTCACCGTTTCAACGCCTTGGCCCGAGTCGACCAGATTTTTGTCCTCGATGAAGGTCGAATCGTCGAAACCGGCACCCACGACCAGCTTCTCGAATCTGGCGGCGTCTATTCCGAGCTTTTCGAGCGACAGAAACTTGAAGCGGAGCTTGAGCTTTGAGCGACAACAAACGCACAGGCATGGGGTCAACGTTCAGTGAATCCGCGATTGCAGACATGTCCGAAGTCACGGTCGTTCGCAGACTCTGGAAGTATCTGCGCCCCTATCGAGGCATGTTTTTTCTGTCGTTGGTGCTGCTACCTGCCATCTCGGCCGTGGAGCTTTTGCAGCCCTATCTGCTCCAGATTGCCATCGACCAGTACATCGTCCCACGTGATCTCAGCGGGTTTCACCTGATTGTACTGGCTTTCGCAGGCTGCGTTTTTTCTCAAGGGATACTTCAATTCACACAAGTCTGGGTCATGCAGACTGCGGGGCAACGGGCATTGCGAGATCTCCGGCAGGCCGTGTTTGACCACGTCCAATCACTTTCGGTCGCGTTCTTCCAACGCCAACCTCTCGGCCGCCTCATGGCTCGTCTGACCACTGACATCGAGTCTTTGCAGGAAGCGCTGGCATCTGGAATGGTCACCATGATTGGCGACATTTTCACGCTGACCGCGATCGTCGTGATTTTGTTGTGGAAGGATTGGCGTTTTGCATTGGCAAGCTTCGTCGTCGTTCCTTTCCTGCTCGCGCTGACGGCCGTTTTTCGGCACTTCATGCGCAAAGCGTTTCGTGAGGTCCGCACCAAAGTCTCTCGCCTCTACTCGCATTTGCAGGAGAGCATCGCGGGCATGCAGGTGATTCAACTCTTCGTCCGCGAGACAATCAGTGGCAACGAATATCGGGAGATCAACGCCGAATACCGCGACGCGAACTTCATGGCCATTCGATTTGACGCCTTGCTTTATGCGGTGGTCGAGGCCGTCGGCAGCGTCACGGTTGGCGTGATCATTTGGTACGGCAGCGGCGCCGTGGTCCGTGATGTCGTGACCCTTGGCGTGCTCGTCGCGTTCATCGAATACATGCAAAAATTCTTCGTTCCGATTCGAGATCTCGCGCAGAAGTACAACTTTTTGCAGGCCGCAATCGTTGCAAGTGAACGCGTTTTCGAACTGCTCGACGAAACCGACCGCCTTCCAGTCGTCGCATCACCACTGACGCTCGACGAAGGTCCGCTTGAAATCGAATTCGATAATGTGTGTTTCTCTTACCTGCCTGATGAGCCCGTCCTCAAGAATATTTCGCTTCGGATTCGCCCTGCCGAAAAAATCGCTCTGGTGGGGCATACCGGCTCAGGCAAATCGACCATCATCCAGCTCTTGCTTCGCCTGCGAGACCCCGATTCGGGCGTCATCCGAGTCAACGGAATCGATGTCCGAGAGCTAGACCCAATCGCGTATAGGCGACATTTTGCAGTCGTGATGCAGGACTGTTTCCTCTTTCAGGGAACGATTCGTCAGAACATCACACTCGATGACCCCGAGGTCAGCGACGAAGCTGTGTTGGAGGCCGCAAGGAGCGTTCATGTCGAAAGGCTCGCTGCGCGTTACTCCGACGGGCTCGAACACCTTGTGGGTGAACGTGGTCAACACCTGAGCAGCGGCGAACGACAGCTGGTGTCCTTCGCACGCGCGGTGGCTCATCAGCCAGATATTTTGGTGTTGGACGAAGCCACTGCGAACATCGATTCCGAAACCGAAGCGCTGATTCAGGATGCTGTCGAATCCATGATGTCTCGCCAGACTTCGGTCGTTATCGCTCATCGCTTGTCGACCATTCAGAATGCGGACCGTATCATCGTCTTACATCGAGGTGAGATTCTGGAGGACGGCACGCACCAGCAGCTACTCGCGGCGGGTGGGCATTATGCGACCTTGCATCGATTGCAGTACCGCGAAGCTGGCTGAGCGGCTCTTTTCTGAAGTGGTAAATTAAATCGTGGGAAGAATTCTCTTACATCTCCTAATGGCGGCCTGGTTCTTCGGTGCCGTGCCGGAGTATGCGCATGCGGATCCTCCCGCGTGGTACGGCGCGGATATTCAAAGAGAACTGCCTCCAGTCGAGGTGTCTAGCGACCCATCGGAGCAGCTGGGAATCGGGCCCGCTGGCGAGTCCAGTGACGGCGATGACAAATACTCGGCCCCCGGCGACGATCCAGCCGCCAACAATGACTCACCCTACGACGATTCAGCCGACGACTCCGCCGCAAACGACGACTCAGCGCCCAACGACGCCCCGACCAACTCAGCCTACGACGACTCAGCCGCGAATGACGACTCAGCCTACGATTCAGCGCCCAACGACGACCCGACCAACTCAGCCTACGACGACTCAGCCTACGACGACTCAGCCTACGACGACTCAGCCTACGACGACTCAGCGCCCAACGACGAGTCAACCAACTCAGCCTATGACGACCCAGCCTACGAAGAAGACGACGACTCAACCTACGATGATGAGGAGCTTGACGACCTCGTGCCACGAAAAGGTATCGAGGGACCACGCCCACCAATCACAGACGTTGACCCTCCAGGCTGGCTGAAGGATTTCGAAGACTGGCTGAAATCGTTGGATGGCCCCGACCTTGACGTCATGCCGATTCTGAAAACATTAGGAATCGGCCTCTTGATCGTGCTCTGCTTGATCATTTTGGCGACTGTCTTCCGGCGATTTCGACGATTTCGTCTGCCGACGTCACCAGGGCCGACAAGAAATGCACTCGACGACCTTCGTGAGCGCACAGCCTCGGTTCCCCATCACGAACACGCCGTAGAATCGCGCTGGGAAGTCGCGATTCACGCACTCCTGCTGGACGCCCTTACCCAGCTATCGCCACGATTTGCGATCGTAGAATCCCCGCACATCACCTGCCGCGAAATCGCTGCGCATATCGAAACCGGGCATGGCCCCCTCACTGAGTTGGTTGGCATCTCAGAATCTTGTGTCTTTGCCCTGATTGTAGCGACCGAGGATCAATACCTTCGGGCTATTGCGCTTCATGGCCAGATCATTTTGGGGGAAAAATGAACTGGAAGATTCGAGCCTATCGCGCGGCGATTGTCGCCGGCATTATTTCGCTCGCCGCCACGATGGTGTGGTTCTTTTTCGGTGACCGGTTCTCTATCACGCGCAGTTCTGGAAACGATTCCTACAGCGTGTCAGCCCTTGGACACCAAGGCTTCACGCGGAATCTGAAAAATGGCGGAATCAACGTCCGAATCAGCACCCATACCACCGAAGTCGTTGGCTCCGACGCTGGTCTTGTCTTGGTCTTGGAACCCTATTTATCCTCCCGTAACCGCATCGGACTTGACGCTTTTGATCGAATCAACGAGCTCAAAACGCCTGTTTTGGTGGCCATACCCAAGCGCTGGGGCTCTCCGGCGGACGTGCGAAACCCACATATTTCAAGGCATGGGCTTGAAACCCTCGAAGACTCGCAATGGGCCGCAGACGCGTTCGACCAAGCGTTGGTGCTAAAACGCGTCGTCTCGACAACATGTCGAAACCAGGATGGCGACGAGTTCGAGATTCAAGATGCACAATTACTCGATATCGCGTGGGGCGAGCCCATCATCGCGTGTGACGACGGCGTGCTGGTGGCTAGAAACAGCGCAGGTCTCGTTCGTTGGGTGGTCAGTGACCCCGACATCTTTTCGAATTTTCGGCAGGACGAGCCCATAATCGCAGCGCTGTCTCGGCGCCTCATTCGTGACGCCGCTGGAGCAACCGCAAAAGTTGTCATCGATGAGACCACGCACGGCCACATTCATCCGCCAACCATTGGCAGATTCCTGACTTCATGGCCGATGACCCCACTGACCGGGCAACTCGCGCTGATCTTTTTGGTCTTCGCCTGGATGGCATTGGTGCGACTCGGCAAACCCAAGTCCGCAAATCTGGATCTGCCTCTCGGCAAAGAGGCAATGATCCAAAACGCGGCTGAACTCATGGCGTTTGGCGGCCACTCTGGCCACATGATTTCTCGATACGTCCGCGCAAATGTCTTCGACCTCTGCGCCAAACTTCACGCGCCCGCTGCAGATTTTGACCTCCAAGTTAAATGGCTGCAGGACCGCATCGATGCGCGTGGAATCCAAACAGACCTCGCCAATATCGTTGATCGGGCCGAAACGCTCGCGTTTGCTCGTGGGCCCACGCTGGATCGACAAATTCTGAGTCTGGCCAAAGAGACCTACATACTTCGACAGGAATTGCTTCATGAGTGAGTGGACCCCAGAACAAATTCAACACACGGTCGGACAGCTTCGTGACGAGGTCAGCCGAATCGTGGTGGGCCAGACATCGGCGATCGACCTGATGCTCATCGCCCTACTCTCTCAAGGCCATGTCCTCCTCGAAGGCGTGCCTGGAACGGGAAAAACGTTGCTCGCTCGAACGTTTGCACGCCTGCTGGACCTCAAATTTGGCAGAATCCAATTCACGCCTGACTTGATGCCCGGTGATTTGATTGGCTCCAATCTCTTCGACTTCCAGACCAGCTCTTTCACACTCGTAAAAGGCCCAATTTTTGCGGAACTCTTGCTGGCCGACGAAATCAATCGCACGCCGCCAAAGACCCAATCGGCTTTGCTCGAGGCGATGCAGGAGCGTCGCGTGACCTTGGACGGCACCTCCCATCATCTGGGAGCCGGATTCATGGTCGTGGCGACCCAGAACCCCATCGAACAAGAAGGAACCTACCCGTTGCCCGAGGCTCAACTCGACCGTTTCCTGTTTCGGGTCAAAGTGACCTACCCCACACGGGAGCTGGAGGTCGCAATGGTTCGACAACACGGACATCAGAGCATTGGTACGGACCTCGATAGCCTGAATGTCTTGCCACTCCTCAATCTGTCCCAGATTCAGGCGATGCGCACAGTGGTGTCTGCCATCACCATCGCCGACCCAATCATCCATTACATCGTCGATCTTGTTCGGGAGACGCGGCAGAATTCGGCGCTGCTTTCGGGGGCCAGCCCGCGAGCCGCAAATATGCTCGCAGCCGCTTCAAGGGCCAATGCTGCGCTGAACGGTCGGTCCTATGTGGTCCCCGATGACATCAAGGCCCTGCTGGTTCCCTGCTTGGAGCATCGACTGGTACTTTCGCCTTCCGCCGAAATCGAAGGCACGACCGGAGTCGAGGTGCTGAAACGAATCTCGGAACGAATCCCGGTACCCAGATGATTCGTCCGACTCCTCGATTGGCAAAGGCCATGTTCGCCCTGTTGCCCGTTGCTGTGGCGATCGCCTTTGTGCCTACCGTCTGGCCACTTTGGGCGGCAGCGCTGCTGGGTCTTTGCGTCCTGGCTGTGGCGGATTGGGGAATGACATTGCCGCGAGCTCAAATGGATGTCTCGCTGAAGGTGCCAAAGCTCGCGTATTTTGGCGACCCCCTTCAAGCAGCGGTTTCCATACCCAATCTTCCAAATCGAACCTCGTTGGAGCTAAATCTTGAACTCCAGGGCGCTGCAGAAGCCCCCTCGGTGAAACATCAAGTGTCAGGACCCGAGCGTGAATGGCAGATTCCAATCTCCGCTGAGCGACGAGGCAAAATTGATGTCTTGGGACTTTGGCTCGGGTGGACTGGACCACTTGGGCTGGTGCAATCCATCGCCTTCGAAAGCCAACCTCAGGAATGTGCCGTCGTCCCCAACGTTTCGGCCGTGCAACGCGCAGCCCTGCGACTCTCGACCCACCACACCTTTCTGACAGGCGTCAAAACACGTCGGAATATGGGAGACGGCTCCGAATTCGAGTCCCTGCGCTCGTACCTGCCCGGACTCGATCACCGAATGATCGATTGGAAGGCGTCGGCCAAACACCGAAAATTGCTGTGGCGTGAACATCGGACGGAACGCAATCACCGTATCGTCTTGGCGTTTGACACGGGCCGCCTCATGAGTGAACCGCTAAATGGCATGCCGCGCCTCGACCACGCCATCAACACGGGTATGCTTTTGGCGTACCTTGCCCTGCGCACCGGAGACCAAGTCGGACTGCTGACTTTCGACAGTGAAATACGAACCTTCGTGCCACCATCGGCAGGCGTGAAGACTTTGCCAACGCTGATGCACGCAGCCGCTGGCACCGAGTACACGTGGAGAGAGTCGAATTTCACTCTCGCAATCTCCGAGCTCGGACGCAGACTCACGCGCAGAAGTGTCGTTGTCATCATGACCGACTTTGTCGACCCAATTTCAGCAGAATTGATGGTGGAAAACCTCGATCATCTCGCTCGACGTCACCTGGTCATCTTCGTATCTCTTCGCGACCCAGCCTTGACCGAAATCGTTCGATTCGAACCGACGTCGGTCAACGACGTAAACAGGAGTGTGGTCGCAAACGACTTGCTCCAAGACCGCGAACAGGTTCTCACGACGTTGCGACGCAAGGGAATCCACTGCATCGATACGGCTCCGCAGGATATGTCGATCCAACTGCTGAACAAATATCTCGATATCCAGCGCAGGGAGCTCGTATGACTCAACCCAGAAGCACGAGATTTCGAAAAGATCGGCAAAAGATCTGGTTTGAACTTGAAGCGTCCATTCTGAAGGCAGAAGCCGAAGGCCTTTCAGGCCTTACCCCCGACGAACTTGCACGCCTTCCAATGCTCTACCGTTCAACGCTTTCGGCCCTAAATATCGCGAGAGAAATCTCGCTCGATGTGGCGCTCTTGAAGTATCTGGAGTCGTTGTCGGGACGCGCGTTCATCATGATCTATGGAACCCGAAAGACGTTCCTACGACTTACTTGGGAGTTTTTCTCATACGAGTTCCCGCAGTCGGTTCGAAATGCGAGCCCTTACCTCGCCATCGCCACACTCATCACAGGGTGCGGCATCGCACTGGCGATGCACCTGGTGGCAGTCGACCCATCTCAATATTACGCCTTCGTTCCCGTCGAAATGGCAGGTGGAAGAAACCCTGCGGCAACGACCGAATCGCTGAGGGCCGCGCTTTACGACGACGGTGGCGGCGACGCGGACTCCCTGGCTGTCTTTTCGAGTTTCCTGGCGACGCATAACGCGAAAATCGGGATCACGTGTTTTTCATTGGGCGTCGCCTTCGCAGTGCCCGTCATTTACCTGCTCTTCTATAATGGCTTGGTCTTCGGTGCGTTCGTCGGCCTCTACGCCTCACGTGGACTGACTCTCGAAGTCCTCGCATGGATTCTCCCTCATGGAGTTACAGAGTTGCTCGCGGTTCTACTTTGCGGTGCCGCGGGCCTGTGTCTGGGCAAATCGGCCGCGTTCCCCGGCGAAATTTCGCGATGGGATAATGTCAAAATCCAAATGCGTAGAGTCGGACCGATGGTTATCGGGGCCGTAATCATGTTTTTCATCGCAGCGGTGATCGAGGGCTTTTTCCGCCAAATGGTCCAATCCATCGACCTGAGATGGCTGGTGGCGAGCGGGACCGCGATTTTTTGGCTCTACTACTTCGGCTTCGTAGGTCGACGATGAGCCAATTTCCAATTCGAACTCCCGAAGGCGTAGTGCTCGAGTTTCACCTCGCCGGCATCGAGCTCAGGCTCATGGCGTTCGTGCTCGATATGATGATCGTGTTTGGGGTCAACATTCTGGTCGGAGTTTTCGTCCTGATCGGCATTTTCACCTTTGAATTCACGGGCTGGCTCAGCGCCGCCTACATGGCCTTCTTCTTTCTTTTCCGCCTTCTCTATTTCATCGTCCTTGAGATGCGCGGTCGCGGACAGACGCCAGGTAAAAAGGTGATGGGGATTCGTGTCGTGGATTCCCACGGAACCCCACTGACCGGGTCAGCCACATTTTTGAGAAATGTCAGCCGAGACGTCGAACTGTTTTTGCCGCTCGTTGTCGTTCTGGCTCCCGAAGCACTCCTGCCCGGCGCGCCCTGGTGGTTTATGATTTTCCCGCTCGTCTGGGTTGTGCTCTTGGGAGTCTTTCCGCTCTTCTCTCCCCTAAATCTTCGGCCCGGAGACATCATCGCGGGTACCGTGGTGGTGATGCAGCCACGACTTGAGCTTAGGGACGATTTGTTCAAGACCTCCGCCGCACCAGCTTTTTCACTGAGCGCAGGCCAGCTTGAGATGTACGGAATTCAGGAACTTCAACTCCTCGAAAAAATCTTACGCGACTTCCCAACCCCACAAACTCTCCAAGCGCTGGCCGCGAAGATTGCAACAAAGCTGGATATCCCTGAGGCCAACTGGGTAGACAACCCTGAGTCATTTCTAAAATTCATCTATGCTCAACTTCGAGCACACCACGAACAACGTATACTGTTTGGTGACAGACAACTCGAAAAACGCGAAGGCCATTACGACCGGAACTCAGATGCTTAAGTGCCCAACCTGTCAAAAAGACCTGATTCAACACATCATCGAAGACGTCGTCGTTGACGAATGCGAGCGCTGCGGCGGAATCTGGTTCGATGATGGTGAATTGGACTCACTTTCACCAACCCAGCTTGAAGCCGAGGCCCGAGACCAAGCGGACTTCAGCGACGACCTGCTCGCGTGCCCGGCGGATTCCAATCCGCTGCTGCAGGCAACCCTGGACGGCGTCACGTTCCACACATGCATGGCCTGTAATGGTTTGTGGTTGGATGGTTTGAGCGTGAACGTTTTGTTGGGAGTTCTGCCGCAAAGCCCTGATGAACACCAAGCCCAGGACGTAACTTGTGCAGGCTGCGGCAAACGCACACCGCGCGAGAAGACTGCCTTCCGATTCGACAGCCATTGGTGTGAAGAATGTGTCATCGCTGGAGACTACCCAGGAGGCACAGGAAAAACGCTCGCCAAACAGAGAGCAGAAATGGTGCTCAGTCTGGGCCGCGAAACCCAACGCCTTCACGCTGCGAAAACGAACAACGCCGGACTCAAGACACTAAACAAACCCGTAACCATGGGCTCTCGCGGTTTACACGTCCAGTTTGGGTTACTCGGATGGATCGCTCGCAAAATCCGCGGCTGAACGGCACTAAGTCTCGCATGGCTTCCAACCGCGAAAACCGATTCCGCCTCGGCTTTATCGTTCTCAGAAAACTTCATATCTGGGCGGCATGCCAAGTAGATGGTCGGTAGCTCGTCGTTACGACGTCCATTTGAATCGGAATCGCTTGGCAAGCGTTAACCAGCTACCGCACAGCGGGGTCTCTATCCTGACGGATCCCGAATGAAAGCCTATTGTTCTTTGGGTTCCTCGCAGCGACCGAGAGTCGAAGCGGACAAGCGGCACGCCACCCAACTCGTCTTAAAGTCCACACGGGCAAGAGCCACACGAACCAATCTCTACGCAGCGTCCCAAAGATGAAGCAGGAAAGACGCCCGCGAACCCATCTTTGGCAAAAAGGCAGCAAACCCAAGAAACGACAAAACCCAGCCGAAGCGGGGTCTATCTTGAATGAAAGCGACCGTCGTGCCACGCGCACTGTTTTGTTGAGGTGCAGCGACCGAGGTGCAGCGACCGAGAGTCGAAGCAAACAAGAGGCACGCCACCCAACCCGTCTTAAAGTCCACACGGGCAAGAGCCACACGAACCAATCTCTACGCAGCGTCCCAAAGATGAAGCAGGAAAGACGCCCGCGAACCCATCTTTGGCAAAAAGGCAGCAAACCCAAGAAACGACAAAACCCAGCCGAAGCTGGGTCTATCTTGAATGAAAGCGACCGCCGTACCACGCGCACTGTTTTGTTGAGGTGAGCGACCGAGGTGCAGCGATCGAGGTGCAGCGACCGAGGCAGCGACCGATGTGCAGCGACCGATGTGAAGCGACCGAGAGTCGAAGCGGGCAAAATGCCCACGAACGAATCTCTACGCAGGGGCCCAAGGATGAAGCAGGCAAGACGCCCGCGAACCCATCTTTGGCAAAAAGGCAGCAAACCCAAGAAACGACAAAACCCAGCCGAAGCTGGGTTTTGTCTTAAAAA
>CAYMYJ010000024.1:0-99950 GCA_964394615.1 uncultured Bradymonadales bacterium
GGAGTGATTCGAGATCGAAAGTTCATGTCAGACCTAGATCAGTCGAGGAATTTGATCTGCCCAAAGCGGCTCACAAGCAACTTCAGACCGTATGAATTGACAACGGGACCAGTGATTTCAAGCTTCTGTCCAACCTCGATGATCCGAGGCTGGCGTTGGCCGATTTCTTTATCGAGAGACGCGAGCCAGTAGCCGCCCTCTCGTTCGCATATTCCGGACAACGCACCAGGAAAGGTCGTGCATTCGCCGGAAAGGCATTCCGTATTTGATTTACATGCTTTGGCGCAGGCTTCTTCCGAGGTGTCGTTAAGCCCGACCAAACACATTTCATTGAAATTGGTGTTCGTCGGAAGACCGGCGACCTTGGCGGTGATTCGTCCCACACGACCGACATCGGCGACGGTGATCGGACCGGTGAGCACGCGGTAGGGGACGCCGAAGTCTTTTTCGATGACTTCTTCTTCGTCGTAAACCAGTACGGCCTGGGTATCGAAGTATTTCATGAGGCCACGAACACGAAGACGTACTCGATCACCCATATTGAAATCTTCGACCCGTGATTCTTTCAGAATCAGAATGCCGCCCGATTTGTCTTCGAGGAAATAAGAACCGTAGAAACGCTCGTCGGACCCGCAGAAGCTGATTTTCTGAAAATAACGAGGCTGCAGCGTCACGATGCCTTCGATCGTGGTCGGTAGCTCGCTGACCGTCGCGACGTCGTTTCCACGCGCATCGCATCCCTGAGCCTGAGGGAACGGCGAGTCGGGTGACATGCCGTACCAAACATTATCAGTGCCGATCAGGTTGGTGAGCACGTCGTTGATCGAGGTTTCACCCTGCATTGTGAGGGGAGTGTCAATGAATTTGACGTACTCCTGCACGTATTGCGTGGTGCCTTCACCAAAGGATTCGTCAATCTCGGCTTGAGTCGACGGATCGGTTTCTGCTCCGCACCCAGTTATAAGGGTGACCAAAAGGACTGCCGCTAGGCCGACACGTCCAGAACTCGGATGGATCGATTTCGTCATGGTTACGAAGCAATGGTTCGGGAAAAAAAATGGCCAACCTTTTCAGGTTGGCCGGGAGCTTAGATTAGCGCTGCTCAAATGCCCAGTCGAAGTTGACTTGGTCGAGCTGGAGCGTCTTGGTGCCGGTCGCGAGTGACCCTGGGTTGCTGCTCGCAGGTCCAACAAAGGTCAAGCAATCGCCCATTTCGATGAACTGCGATTTGGTGCGGAAGGTCGTCGTTTTGTCGCCGTGTTGGAACGTGAAACACTTGTTGGTGCCGCCGCAGATGGTGCCTGCGTCAGTCACTGTACCGGCAATACGGACATTTCGTTCGACGTCGGCAGCTGTGAGGTCAGTTCCAGTAGCTTCGCGGAAAGGCACGGCGTTTCCGGCCGAGTCCACCACCACCGTATCCAGCAGCGCGATTTGAGGAGTTCCTGCGTAGTTCAGCACGGCGCTCACATGGAAGCTGATCCGTTGGCCGACCTTGATCACAGTTTCTTGAGTTGCACCGTCGTCCAAGCGGACACGAATTGCGGTGTCTTTGTCCTGCAACCAGAAGGTCGCATTTGCAAAGTTATCAAACGTTGTGGCGATCACGAGCGCGCCAGTCACTTGAAGGTCAACCTCGGCACGGCCTTCGTTGATGTCGGCCGTGTCCGTGTTATCGCTGGTCAAAGGGACAGAGTCGTAAACAGCCTTAAGGCCCGCATCGTAATCCAACACACCGTTTGCGTCAGGAGCACCACCCGTGTGCTCGCCGTCAGGATTGATCTGACCGAAGAAGTTCGGGAGCAACAGGCAAGCAGCTGGCGTTGTGCCGTTGTTGGTGTTGGTCGTACCGTTATTGGTGTTGGTCGTGTTGTTGTTGTTGGTCGCAACGTTGTTGGTGTTGGTCGTGTTGTTCGTGGTGCTCGTGTTGTTGGTGTTGGTCGTGTTGTTGGTGGTGCTCGTGTTGTTGTTGCTCTTGCTTGGATCAGCATCGTCACCACATGCTGACCCGAAGGCCACGAGGAGTGAGAGAAGAAGGGTGGTAGCTGTACGGTTTGTCATGTGTTTCATCCTTAATTTCTGGTCCAAGTGACTGGCCAGTACGGCCAACACCAAAATTTCAAAATCGCGAGTCGTAAGTCGTCGTTACGACCGTCGTTTCAGACGGGCGGATTCGTAACACTTTATGTGGGGCCATTCAATAGCTGGCTTGAATGGGCGTGGGGGCATAGAGCGAGGTATTCCGCGGTCGCGACGCCATGCGTGTAAATTGAGCAAAATCTTCTTACGATTGTCACGTTCGCAAGACGGCCAACATCAAAACCGTCGTGACTCTATTAGAGACATTGTGTTACGTGTTCGAGTGGACGGGCTCACCTTTTCGGATGAGCAACAGCCGGGCGAGAAGCCATGAAAAACGAGTTTCAAACCACCCTTCCTCGATTGCTCTTCGCGCTTGCGATTTTCATGATTGGATGTGGGGACGATCCTGCTGCCAAAGACGCTGATAAGGCGCTTGGGGCCGGCAGCGGTGAGGGCGGTCGCGCTCGTGCTGGGGATCTTTCTCGCAAAGGCCTTACGGTCGAACCTTTCGATTTGAACGCAGACAAAAAAGACGATCAGTGGGCGCTGAAGGACTCTACCGGGGTCAGGCGATACGAACGCGACATGAACTTTGATGGGAAGGTCGATGTTTGGCAGTACCCTGATAAAGCTGGGGTTATTGTCGAAGAAGAGATGGACTTTGACTATGACGGCCGCGTCGACCTCGTTGTTTTTTACGAGGAAGGCATTGCCGTCAAGAAGTTCATGTCTGTCGACTTCGCTGGCGTTCTGACCATCGCGAAATACTACGATAAAGCTGGTTCTTTGCTCCGAGTCGAACGCGACGAAGATGCCAACGGCACGGCGGATATTTTTGAGTATTACGAGAATAATCGTCGCGTCCGTGTTGGATGGGACGAGAACGGAGATGGTGCCCCGGACAGGTTTGATACCCTCGATTAGTTTCGGTCTGCGTCCCCCACAGTTGTTTCACGGGGCCGAGTGCCATGTATAAATTTGAAAATATTTTTGTTCCGGTGGACTTCTCATCGGCCAGCACCAATGCACTAAAAGTTGGGCAATCGCTGCTGGCAACCGGCGGACAGATGCATGTTACGCATGTGCTGCCTCGCCTTCCCGATCATGTCCGGGCTGCGCTTTTTCCCTATGCTCCGCTTGGTGAAGACGAGCCCGAGTTCGAATGGGAATTGCTCAAGATTGCCCAAGATCGCATTGAGGTTTTTCACAAGTTCGACGGGATCGATGTCCAACTTGGCGAACCACGCGCGTTGCTGCCGGATTTGATTCGACGCAGTGCCGCTGAGCTCATCGTGATGGGCGCGTTTGGTGAGGGGGCCTCGTATCCTGACGGCTTGGGCGCACTCACCGAGAGAATTCTTCGCGCGGGCAGGCAGCCTGTGATGGTCGCGCGCGAGCCTCAGGCCAAACAGATTTCTTCGATTCTGGTGGCCACCGACCTTACGTCTGTTTCAGGCGCGGTCATTTCGGCGGCGCTCGCCGTGGCCTTTGCCACCGACGCATCGATCGAAACCCTTCATGTGTTGCCCGATCCGCTCGACGACGATCTTCATGGTTTCCTTCGCGGACAGATCAAGTTTGACCGTCGACAAGCTGTTACGCGGTCGCGCGACAAGATCGACGCACTCTTCGAGCATATTCAGGACGGTCTCGATATTCCGTTCCCGATCAAAGACCGGGTTTCGAAGTTATTGGGCAAACGTAGAATTCATGCGGGTGATCCTTCTCAAGAGATCCTCGATCGGGCCCAGGCTTCGGAAGTCGATTTGATTGTGGTGGGTGGTCAGCGTCTGGATGACACCGGCCGTTTACGATTGGGAACAGTGGCTCAGAAAGTCGCGCGGCGTGCCTCTTGTCACGTGCTCGTCGTTCCGGTCGATCCCATCCCTGAGGCCGCGCAGGAAACATGATCGCTTTTGAGCCAACGCCCCAGCTTACGGTCGAGTTCTGGCGCCGCATGCATGATCATTTTGGGACTCGGGTCGTTCAAAAACCCAACAGTTTCTTCATGAAGGCGGCGGGACGTGGTTTGCAGACCATTCGTATCATGACGTCCCATACCTTCATGACCCGTTACACCACGGTGATCGGACGCACGATTTATCCCTGGTTCATCGTGGGACACGGAGACGCCGACGCCCTGTGGCGGCAGATCGTCGTGTGCATTCATGAACACCAACACATCGTTCAGTTTAAGCGATCGGGGATGTTGCCCTACACCATCAGGTACGGTGGAAGCACGCGGAAGCGCGCTCTACTTGAGGCTGAGGCTTATTGCTGCAATATCGAGCTGCACTACTGGAAGACCGGCGAGCTTTTGCCGACCAAGCCTCTGGCCAACATTCTTTTGGAGTACGGCTGCAAGCCCTCCGACGTCGATGCCGCACAGGCTGTCTATGAGGCATGTCACCTCAGGTTGCAGGCCGACGAATACGCCACGGAAGCGACGCAAGTGGCCCTTGAGATCCTTTCCGACCTCATCGAATCCTGATAGCGTCGGGCGCTTGAAAGGAGACAATAATGAGTGACCAAAGATACAAGACAGAAGACTTCGAACTCATCGACCTGTACATCACGTACAACCCGATGGAGGCTCAATTTATCAAGGATATGCTCGACGACAACGACGTCGCTTGTTTCATCCGCGGCATGGAAGTTTCACAACTTCCCATGAACGTTGGTAATATGGGGCAGACACGGGTGGTCGTGGAGTCGGAAAAGCTTTCAGCCGCGGTTGCGCTGATCGAAGAGGCCATCGAGGCCAACGCGATCACCTCCGAAGGTCGCTTTATCTATGAGGATTCCTGAAATCAGGATCCATTTCGCAACATTTTGATGGCATTGACCGATAACGGATTCGAACAGCCGATTGGGCGTTCGCAATTCGGTCCCGACGTCAGCGTCAAACGCAAGGAGCTTTCATGAGTCTCAACAAAGTAATGCTTATTGGTAACCTCGGTTCAGATCCCGACCTTCGATACACGCAGGGTGGATCGGCCGTGGCCAACTTCAATCTGGCCACCAACGAAAAGTGGACCGACAAGAGCGGTCAACTTCAGGAAAAGACGGAGTGGCATCGGATCGTCGTCTGGGGCAAGCAGGCAGAAAACTGCGGTAAATACCTCAAAAAAGGTCGTCAGATCTTTGTCGAAGGTCGCCTTCAGACCCGTGATTGGGAAGATAAGGACGGCAAAAAACGCTACACGACCGAAATCAAGGCTGACAACGTTCAGTTCCTTAGCGGTGGTGGAGACAGCCCCAGCGGCCGTGATTACGGCGGACCGAGCAGCGGCGGCGGTGGCGGTGGCGGAAATAACGATTCCGGCCCAGAGGCCTCGTTCGACCAGTCGTTCAACGACGACGATATCCCGTTCTAGGTTTTGGGAGTCGGGCCTGATGCTCGATAAAAGTCAAAAAGCGCCGCCTTTATAGCGGCGCTTTTTTTTGGTTCATCGAACGTATTCAAGAGCCTTGAGGGTGGCTTTCTCTTCCACGCCGGACTTCACCTTAAGCAGGTGGGCGTCCAAGATTTTTAGCGAGGCAGGGGTGTCGAGCTGACCAAGTGCATGAATCGCGGTCAAACGTCGGTCCATGTCTTCGCTGTGAAGCCATGTTTTGGCGAGCTCCAGCGAGTCGGGTCCAAAATGAACCACGAGGGCGCTCAAGAGGGAGTGCCGGGTCATCTCACGCGTATTCGGGGCATCGAGCAAAAAGAGGAGCAGGTCCCGAGCTTTGTCGTCGCCGATTTGTGCCAAGACCTGGATGGCTCGGGCTTGCCCGATTCCATTCGTCGTTCGCGCTACTTTCTCGACAACTTTTCGTGCGTTCGGCGAGATTTCTTGGAGCGATTCGAAGGTCGGGGTTTGATGCAGGTGATGCAGCTGCATGATCACATTCTGTTCTGCCGCATCGCCCGCGTCTTGCGCAAAGGTGATCGACGGAATCAACAAGAGGAGTCCAATCAGGATAAGTCGTTTCATTGGCCACCTCCTACTACGGCGGTCTTGGTCAATGGGTTGACTCCAAGGACAAAGGCCTGGTCTGGGGTAATCGTGGCATTGGCGGAGCCAGCGAACGGGAACATCAAATTATTCACATCTGGACAGTTGGGGCCGATATTCTGGCAGCGTGGTGTGTCGTCCAACACATCAAAGCTGCGGCCGGTGGATTCAGACGTGTGAAAGAGCCCAAGGTAATGCCCCACTTCGTGGGCAATGATTTGAGCGGTGTACAGATTGCCATCCACGGGGCTGCCGGAACCATCGGTGGTCTGTCCGCCCATGTATTCGGATGTGAAGATCACTCCACTGCCCTGGGTGCCATGAAAGCCCGCAGGACCCGGAAGTCCAAGCGAGATACCGATGGCGCCCCCGAGCTCCATCCCGCGAACAAAGAAGATATTCACGCTCAGGACATCATCGATGGTGTTGCCCGGCCGCTTAGTTTCCATCAGCAGTGAGGGCAAGGCGGCCTCGTCGCGCACGATCGCGAATTCCTGACTCGCAGCGGGGCTCGCATCGAAATAACGAATCTTGCCAAGATGATAACCGGCTGTTTGATAGATGGTGTCAAAGTCATCAAGCGTCGCCTGCAGCGCCACGTGCGTCGCAGCTGTGGCGGCTGTGAGTCCCGGCACACCGACCAGGTAAACATTCACGTCCAAGGTGTCGCCAGCTTCCGATTCTTCGAGCATGTACCAACACACTTCATCCGACGTGGTCGCCACTGTGTAGGTGTGCGCGCCAGTCTCAAATTGTGATGTGTACAAAGGGGCAGGTGGGACGATGGTGGGGTTCATGTTGCCATAGATTTCACTAGGAACCGATTGGAACGAGTTCTCGTTCTGCAACAGAGTCGCCGTGTTCGACGGCCGAATGATGCTGACCGGTGCGATGTCTTTTCCATCTGGGGTGAAGGGGGTAACCATATACGAGGTGCTGTTCGCAGCCACAGTGTACGGGATCTCTGCGGTTCCGTTGCGGGTATCTACGCAGGAAATCGCAAATGGATTGCCCGTCAACACCTCGGCATCGATCGGAATCGATGGGTCGGGTGTGCACATCCCCTGTGCGCCGTTCAACGGCTGACAGATGTAGCCGTCACGGCACTCCGTATCCGCCGTGCACAAACGCACGCAGAAATCCGGGCCACGAACCTGGAGACATCGATTTTCGTTGCCCAGACGCGAGCAGTCTTCGAAAGAACCGCAGTCCAGAGTGGTGCAGAAACCGCCCGGCCATTCGGTGATGCAGGTTCCTCCCTGACAGTCCGAATCCAGCGCGCAGCCTTCTCCATCGGCCACGCCGGTTGGAGCCTGACAACGTCGACCCTCAGGGGACTGAACGCATGCCAGCCCGTCGAGACACTGGTCATCGTTTCCGCAAGGCGTCGCGACACAAGAGCCGTCGTCGGCGCACGTGTCTCCGGGAGGACATCCATCGGTCTGGCACCCTGTAGGGGCGATGACCGCGACATCAGGTTCGTCAATGACGTCTGTGTCCGGCGTGGCGTCGGGCAGACTACCAACATCGGCCTCATTAGTGGCCTCGTCGATGTTCCAGCCCTCGTTGGATTCTTTGGTGTCGTCGGAACCACACGCGGAAACAATGAGCGCGGTGGCGCATAGGAATGCAACACCAGTGCGTCTCAATACCATTTCGACCTCTTTGGTCAGGGGAAGTGTTCGAAAAATGATCACACCCCTTGTGTAGCAAAATGTAGGCCGATGTGCGCGATGATAAATTCTACTTTGCGTCCATCCAGTTATCCCCGATCCCGACATCCACTTCCAGTGGCACATCAAGCGTCACGACGCTCGACATGACCTCGCGCACGATCTCTGCGAACTCGGTAGCGATGGCCTCGTCGACCTCGAAGATGAGCTCATCGTGGACCTGCAACAGCATCACAGCCGGGATTTTCTCGGTGTCGATGCGCTCCTGGATATTGAGCATCGCTTTTTTGATGATGTCGGCAGCCGTGCCCTGAATCGGCATATTCACAGCGACGCGTTCCTCAAAAGCACGTTGAGCCCCACCAAAACCGTCGATCTTGGCCAACAAACGTCGCCGTCCAAAGAGGGTCTCGGCATACCCTTTGTCGCGCGCCTCGTGCTGAAGCTGATCAAAGAAGGTCTTCACGACGCTGTATCTGTCGAAATAGTTCTCGATGTACTGTTTGGCTTCTTTGCGCGAAATCTTCAGGTCACGGGCCAGGCGATTGGCTCCCATGCCGTACATCACGCCGAAATTCACCGTCTTGCCGGCACGGCGTTGGTCGCTTGTGACCTCGGCCAATTCGATGCCAAAGATCTTCGAGGCCGTAAGGCTGTGAATATCCTGACCGGTTTTGTAGGCCTCGACCAGTTCTGGGTCGCCCGACATATGCGCCATGATCCGAAGTTCGATCTGCGAGTAGTCGGCGCAAATCAGCTTCTTGCCTTTTGCAGGCACAAAGGCTCGGCGAATCTCGCGTCCGTAATCGCTTCGGACCGGGATATTCTGCAAGTTCGGGTTCGATGACGACAAACGCCCCGTCGCAGTGACGGCTTGATTGAAATCCGTGTGGATTCGCCCCGTGTCGGTCCGCACCAGTTCGGGCAGCGCGTCGACATAGGTGCCCTTGAGCTTCGAAAAGCTGCGGTACTCAAGGATCAGCGCAGGCAATTCATGCAATTCCGAAAGCTGTTCCAAAACTGATTGGTCGGTCGAAGGACCCGTACGTGTTCGTTTTTTGATCGGAAGCCCAAGCTTATCAAAAAGCACTTCTCGTAGTTGGAGCGGGCTGTTGGGGTTCAACGGCTGGCCAGCGATCTCGTTGATCTGCGCATGCAGTTTATCAAGGTGTTCGCCGAATTCGGCGCCCAGAATCTTCAGCACCGACGTGTCGATCGAAATCCCAGCACTCTCCATGCGAGCCAAGATGATCGAGAGCGGCAATTCCATTTCGTCGTGGATATTGCGCAGACCGGCTTCGTCGATCGTTGGGGCGAGTTTATCGCAGATCAGAAGGGTGATGTCGGCGTCCTCGGCCGCGTATTGTGTGGCCTGTTCAACGTCCACCATCTCGAAGTTGATCTTGTTTTTGCCGGTTCCCGTCACGTCCGAATACTTGATCGTTTCGTGCCTCAAGTAGTCTTGTGCAATGGCATCAAGCCCATGCGAAAGCTTGCCTGGATCAAGCAGGTAGCTCATCAACATCGTGTCCCATTCGATGCCGCGCAGCGTGATTCCATGCCGCCCAAACACGATCCACTCGTATTTGTAGTTTTGGGCAATTTTCGGGAAATCCGGGTCCTCTAAGACCGATCGCAAGGCTTCCATCACGTATTCGGTCGAAAGCTGTTTAGGCGCGCCGATATACCGATGGCTGGTCGGGATGTACACACCAGTATGTGGCTCCCACGATAAGGCAACACCCACGATCACCGCATCCAGCGGGTCGATCGCCGTGGTCTCAAGGTCGACGGCCACCCTACCTGCGCGCCGGATCGCTCGCACAACCTCGGCCAAATCGGCTTCGGTGGTGACCATGCGATAACCTTTGACGACTTTGGATGCCATGCGCTCAGGCTCAGGCATCACAGGCGGCGCATGGCCTTCAATGAACCCCTTCTTTTTCATCCATGACTGGATATCGCGAAGCGGGTTTTTGAACTCGAGCCGAGTCATCAGCTCGGTCAGCGCCGGCACATCGGGTGCAGACATCCGAAGCGCATCCAGATCGAGCGGGATATCGCAATCATCTTTCAAGGTCACCAAAGCCAGCGAAAGCCTGGCTTGGTCAGCAAAATTGATCAGGTTTTCTTTCCGCTTGGTCCCCGAAATTTTATCGACGCTCGCCAGAACAGTTTCCAGATCGCCAAACTCCGCGACGAGCTTTCCGCCTGTCTTTTCGCCAATTCCAGGGACTCCCGGAACGTTGTCGGACGTGTCGCCAGACAGCGCCATCACGTACTTGACCTTGTCCGGAGTGACGCCAAATCGCTCGATCACGTCGACTTCGGTGAAAACCTTGTCGCGCATCGTGTCGATCATGCGAACTCGCGGGTCTCCCAGCAGCTGCATCAGGTCCTTGTCGGCGCTCACGATGCAGATTTTGAGGTCTTCCAAGAGCGCCTTTTTGGTCAGCGTTGCGATCAGGTCATCGGCTTCCATGCCAGGAACGACCAGCACTGGGATGCTCATCGCTTCGACAAACTCTTGAAACCACGGAATCTGCGAGCGCAAATCACCAGGCATCTCGTCGCGATTCGCTTTGTATTCAGGATAGATTTCCCACCGAAACCCTGGCTCTGGATGGCCAAAAGGATCGAAGGTCATCGCCAGATAATCTGGGTTCTCTTGCTCCAGAAGCTTACGCAACATCTGGATGAAACCGTAGATGGCGTTGGTCGGCTCACCCTTCGAGTTCGAAAGGTTCCTGATCGCGAAAAAAGCCCGGTAAATATATGCCGAGCCGTCAACAATATAGAGTGTCTCATTCATGCGCGGCACGTTAGGCCGGGACGTGTTTCGGTGCAAGACGGGGCGCGCAGTGAGCAGTGAGCTGAGCGGCGAGCAGTGAGCAGTGAGCGGCGAGCGGCGAGCGGCGAGCACTTTAATGCGGACGCTGGCGTTTGTGGCCGTCGTCAGTTCGTAGCAGCGGTCTAATTGGTACGCGGGCCTATGGCACTGCGATTGGCCTTTTGCTGGGCGGTTTTCGGTTTCAGTAGCTGGACCAAGTGTGGTGCATCGGCGGACCTTCATAATGCTCGATGTAGAGCGTATTTGGCGTGATCAGCGGATGGGTAAACCCGGACGGACAGCCTGCGCTGTAGGTCTGTGTGTAGGCCGAGCCATCTTCGTAGTTGGCGGTAGCCAGTCGACCCTCGACGTAGGTGTAAATCACCGGTGTGCCGAGTGTTGAAGCGACGATCGACCCGTTCGCGTCGCGCGTGAAATACCGTGTACCGTTCCTTCCGACCAAGAGTCCGTGGTCGTCGAAGTCGTAGCGCAGGCCGGCGAAGTCGTCCTCGGCTTGGCGGATCAGGTTGCCTTGCTCGTCGTAAATGAACCGCAGATCGCGAGGCCGACCATCTTGCACGGTATGGATATTTTCGAGCCGTCCGTCTTGCGACCGATAGGTGTACGTATAAATAAGCCAAGGCTTAAGCACGCCGCCCGAATACTGGTCTGTGCGGATCTTCTCGCCGTTGGGGTTCCAAGTGTAAACGACGCGTCGCTTCGAGGTCTTCTTGGTGTCGGCGTAGCTCGTGACCGCGTCGGTATCCCACTGAATAAGGCGGCTCGCTGCGTCATACGTGAAGGTCAAATCTTCATGGAAATAGGTGTCGTTTTCATACACCGCCATTCGACTCTGCCATGCGCCAAACGTCTGCGACTCGTTGGCTCGACTCCAAGTTTCAGCTTCCCCTCGCACCAAGCGGCCATTTTCGTAGGTGTTGACTCGTAAGCCTCTTGTGCCAGGCCCCACCTGAAATGCGTGGCTCACAAGGCCGAACTCAGAGAAAACGAATTGGTTTGTGACGACGCCCGTTGCAACGTCGCGACGTGTGACATCGCAGGTTGTCTGGTCAAACGGCGTGTCGTCGACGTCTGTCGGCACACAAGAACTCATAAAGAGCATCAAAAGGAGAGCGTATCGCATACGGAGTCGACAACTGGTGATTGGAAAAGTTCCCGACGGCGCTGGTTTGACTCCATCTAAGTCGGATACCATCGGTGAAGCGCAAATCTTGATCCATTTTGTGGGGAAGCCATGAGGAAAACACCTGTGACCCATACAGGTTTCCATCGCGGATAAAGCATTCGAAAACGAGTCTCCATCGATTGTGGCGGGAAAATTGGTTTTAGAAAGTGTGGTCACAGTGCCAGCCTCAAGCGCCGATGGTGCGTTGATCACTCATGATGGAAAGGTTGGTCGGGTTGCCACAGACGCGATCTATTTTGGGGATGAAAAGCTTGTTGTGGATCCGCCGCTCGGGCCGATTATCCGGACATCTTCACAAGGGTTGGTCTTCACAGATGCGCCACGGACCTCCGGTCCGCAGCCACGAACAGTCGGGACCGACCTGCTGCCTGGCGTGAAGTTATGCGAGAAGTTGGAACCGAGATACTGCGACAATACGCCAAAAGAATAAAACGCCCGATTCGATGAACCGGGCGTTCTTGCTGATTAGGTCGCGGATCTTAGACGAAGAGTTTCTGGGCGAGGATCACGACGCCCATGACGAGGACGAAAACCGCGAAGCCTTTGCGAAGTTTGTTCGCGTCAATCCGATGGGAAACTTGCGCTCCGGCAAACGAACCGACGATTGCTGCACCGGCAAAGCTCAGTGCCAAGGACCAGTCGATGGGCACGTAAGAAGCGAAGCTCGCAAACCCAGCCAATGTGTTCATGGCAATGACCATCAATGACGTGCCGATGGCTGCCCGCATTGAAAGTCCGCCAAGCAGCACTAAGGCTGGGACCACAATAAATCCACCGCCCGCCCCGACGAGGCCTGTGAGCGCGCCTACGGAAAGACCTAAACCGCCGATTTTGAGGATAGGCAGGTGTGTTTCTGCTTCCGCACTTGGTTTCAAATCCGATTTGCCACGCAGCATCATGACGGCGGTCACGAGCATGAATCCTGCGAAGATGCTCAGCAGAACGCCACCCGGGATGAATTTTGCGATTTGTCCGCCGATGGCCGCGCCGCCCATCGAGAAGGCACCAAAGACAATTCCGATTTTCCAGGAAACATTGCCGGCCTTCGCATGGCCGATGACCGCACCAATGCTCGTGGCGCCGACGGCCAATAGGCTGGTCGCGATCGCGACCTTTTCGTCAACATGCGCCAGGTACACCAAGATCGGAACGGCCAGAATCGAACCGCCGCCACCCAGTAGCCCGAGCGTAAAACCCATTATGACTGCTGCTATTAGTACGATGATCGTCATGGCTCTTTCTCTGCTAGGTCAAACTACACGCTCATCTATTGAGCATCGATCGTGCCAGACTCTAAGGGGCCGCGTTTGCTTGAGTATTTTGAACCAAGGCCCTGTTGTGTTTCAACGGGCGTATCAACGTTTCATCAAATACGCTGCTCTCGCTCAAAAAAGCATGAGCACGTATTTCTCACCGAACATAGAAAACTGAATGTGGATATGGTCCAGCCAACCGTTGGCCGCCCCAGCAATGAGCCCCAACCAGATCCCGGATACGATCATGGCCAAGGGGGCGATCCACTCACCATGAAGGTGCCTTCCCCCCAATGCGGCTGCGCATCCTGCTACGAGGAGCGTTGGCGTGGTCATCAAAACGAGTAGCACCATCACCCCCGCTCCATGCATCGGAGAGGCCGTGGAAGTGGCGATGCTTAAGACCCAGAACATCAACATACAAGGCAGCAGCCCCATCATCGCACCCAGCATCAGGTAGCGCAGAAACCCCGACTTGGGTCCTCGCCGTTGCAGGGTCATCAATCCGCGTCCCAGCAGCGCTCCGCCCTGACTTGCCCATTTTCCACTCGAAAATTTATGGGCCCATGGAGGCAGGCGTGTCAGGCCCACCAAAACCAGCACGACGGACAAAACAAGCCCCGCCACCTGAGTGAAATCCCGAAGAGAGCTCTCAAACGCGCTGCCCACAAGGCCTGCGACCGCACCGATCACCGCGTAAGTTATGGCGCGTCCGGTCTGATAGCTCAAAACGCGACCCGCACGTCTGGCCAGCTCTCTGGGGCGTGACGAGTCCTTAATGTCGGAGGTGATCCCGGCGAGGATCGGTCCACACATGCCGCCGCAATGGAAAAAGACCCAGATGAAGCCGATCGAAAATACTTGTGCGTAATATGTGGCAAAATTCATAGGTCGAAAGCCAGCAATGCTCGTGCCAGTCAGGCCGCAAAAGGTGCGTGGTTTCGCAGGCCATTGCACGAAGAAAAGAAATCCTTTCCGCAGTCCGCGTCGAGGTGTCAGACGCCTGCGCTTATTATGCGCGGCACCAGCACAGGCGCAATTGATGCGCTTGGCCGATTTTTTGGCCGTATCGACGTCTCGTCTCAAATGCTCGCCAACAACGGTGTTTAGGAGATCTGGAATTTCGTGGTTGAGTATGGCACATATCTTGAGTAAGCGACGCATGCCCCGAACGGGCGTGACCAGTATTAGGAGGACTTGTGAGTGCCGTTACTACTCGGGCCGAAACGCCCCCGCAAGGATTTGAAGAGGTTGTCTACGACGACCGCATTACGCGAGCATTCGCGTGGGCGACCATTACCTGGGGGATCGTAGGCATGCTTGTGGGGGTGATTATCGCCACCCAGATCGCCTATTGGCCCGCCAATGCGCACGAGATGTTCTCGTTTGGACGCCTCCGGCCTTTGCATACCAACGCGGTGATTTTTGCCTTTGCTGGTAATGCCATTTTTACGGGTATTTACTACTCAACCCAACGGTTGATGAAGACGCGTATGTTCAACGATAAGTTGAGCTGGCTTCATTTCTGGGGCTGGCAAGCGATCATCGTTTCCGCTGCGATCACGTTACCGATGGGTTTCACCCAAGCGCGCGAATACGCTGAGCTTGAATGGCCGATCGACATCGCGATCACGATCATCTGGGTTGTTTTTGCCGTGAACTTCTTTGGGACCCTGATTCGCCGTCGCGAAAAACATATTTACGTCGCGATCTGGTTCTACATCGCGTCCATCGTGACTGTGGCTGTCCTTCATATCTTTAATAACCTGGTGATTCCGGTTTCGGGCATGAAGGGCTATTCGCTCTTTGCCGGTGTCCAGGACGCGCTGATCCAGTGGTGGTACGGACATAACGCCGTCGCCTTCTTCCTGACCACGCCCTTTCTGGGCCTGATGTATTACTTCCTTCCCAAAGCCGCGGAACGTCCCGTATTTTCGTACAAATTGTCGATCATTCACTTTTGGTCGCTTGTATTCCTCTACATCTGGGCGGGTCCTCACCACCTTCATTATTCGGCATTGCCCGAGTGGGCCTCTACGGTGGGCATGGTGTTCTCGATCATGCTTTGGATGCCAAGCTGGGGCGGCATGATCAACGGTTTGTTCACTCTGCGCGGTGCGTGGCACAAGCTTCGTGACGAACCGGTCCTGAAGTTCTTCGTGGTCGGTATTACGTTCTACGGCATGTCGACCTTCGAAGGTCCGATGTTGTCGATCAAGTCGGTTAACTCGTTGAGCCACTTCACAGACTGGACGATCGCACACGTTCATTCCGGTGCGCTGGGATGGAACGGATTCATCACGTTCGGCATGCTCTACTGGCTTGCTCCACGACTTTGGAAGGGCGACTACAACAAGCGTCTTGCGAACTGGCATTTCTGGATGGGAACGCTGGGTATCTTGATTTACATCATCGCGATGTACACTGCGGGCGTAACTCAGGGCCTTATGTGGCGTGCGTTCGATGATACCGGCAAGCTTATGTATCCGGATTTCATGGAAACCGTGATTCAGCTGATGCCGATGTACTGGCTGCGTGTTCTGGGTGGGACGATGTACTTCACGGGCACCTGTATTGGTGCGGTCAATATGATCCTCGCCGCTCGCGGCGGAGTTCGTCCCGACACGATCGCTCATGTCGCCATACCCACCTGGCGCAACGCGGACAAAGCGACCGACGGAAGTGTTGAAGGCCCTCAGACCTACGATGCAGCGCTCGCTAAACTCGACAAACACACCAAAGATGGCTGGCATCGGGCTCTTGAAGGCTGGCCCATGCTCTTCACCGCTTTGACCACGATCGCCATTCTGATCGGCGGCGCCGTTGAGATCATCCCGATGATTCTCGTCAAGAGCAACGTCCCACATATCGCAAGCGTGATGCCTTACACCCCGCTTGAGTTGGAAGGACGAGACATCTACATCCGTGAAGGCTGTTACAACTGCCACTCACAGACCGTTCGACCCATGCTTCATGAGGTCGAGCGCTACGGCGAATACAGCAAGCCTGGTGAGTTCATTTACGATCATCCATTCCAGTGGGGTTCAAAACGAACGGGACCCGACCTGCATCGTATTGGTGGGAAGTATCCTTACCTCTGGCACGTTCGACACATGCAGGACCCACGATCGACCACCCCGACCTCGATCATGCCGCCATTCGCGTTCCTTTTGGAACACGACCTCGACCTCTCTCACACGCAGAAGAAGCTTGAGGTCCAAATGATGCTGGGTGTGCCTTACACACCCGCGATGGCCGAATCGGCCGTTGCCGACGCGAAAAAACAAGCTGCGGAAATTGCGGCCCAGGTCGAGAAAGACGGAGGTCCGAAAGGACTTGAAAACAAGGAAATCATGGCGCTGGCGGCCTATCTGCAGCGTCTGGGTACCGATATCAAGAAGGAGGCCAAATGAACCGCGACGTGATGCAAGGTGCAGGTCTTGAGGTCTACGCCGAGATTGGAATTGTCATTTTTTTGATCGGCTTTCTGCTGGTTGTGATTCGTGTGGCCTTGATGAAGACGTCTGAAGCCGAAGAATGCGGAAATCTCCCTTTGGCCGATGGAACGGATGAGGTGACGGTATGAGTGAAGGTAAAAAAGACTCAGAATATCAGGATATCCTGACCAGCCATGACTATGACGGTATTCGTGAATACGATAACCCGATGCCATTTTGGTGGAAGGCCGTGTTTGCAGTGACCGTGATCTGGTCGCCTATCTATGTGTTTGGCATGGAGTTCGGCTACATCAACGATTACGGCCAAAACCTCCGTGAAGACACCCTGGAGGTGGAAGCTCTTCGGGCAACAACCAAGGCCGCGGCCCCGGTTGTCGACGAAGCCCTCATCATGGCCTCAGCTGGGGACCCTGCGCGTGTTGCCGCGGGTCAAAAGGTATTCTCGACCACATGTGCATCCTGCCATAATCAGCAAGGACAGGGCCTTATTGGTCCCAACCTGACGGATAAATACTGGCTTCACGGTGGAGGCCCGATGGACATCCATAAGGTCGTTACCGAAGGTGTGGCGGCGAAGGGCATGCCAGCCTGGGGCAACGTCCTCAGCGCCGACGATGCCATTAACGTGGTCGCGTTCATCTCGACTCTTCAAGGCACGAATCCTGCAGACCCTAAAGAGCCGCAGGGTGATCTATATCCGGCCGAAAAGTAGGTTAGCTCCATGGGTGATCCCAATATTCTGAATTCTCCTCCCGAAGACGTACTTTCGACACTTCATGCCGATGGGCGTCGCCGGTGGATGTACCCGGTGCCCGAAAAGGGCCGGTGGTGGAAACGTCGCTTCGTCGTGGCGTGGGCACTCATTCTGATATTTCTGGCGTTTCCGATCGTCAAGATCGGAGGCAAGCCGGCGATTTTCTTGGATTTGGCGCATCGAGAGTTCACGTTTTTTGGGCTCACCCTCTACCCGACTGACACCTTTCTGCTCACGCTCTTTCTGCTGAGTGGATTTGTGTTCATCCTACTCTTCACCACCGTAGCTGGTCGTGTTTGGTGTGGATGGGCGTGCCCGCAAACCGTGTACATGGAGTTCTTGTATCGCCCCATTGAACGGTTGATCGAAGGCAAAGAAACGGCACGTCGTCGGCGCGACGAAGGTCCGTCGTCGTTCGACCGGACATGGCGCAAGGCCTTGAAACTCGCCATTTTCCTGGTGATTTCGGCTGTCTTGGCCCACACCTTTGTCGCCTATTTTGTGAGCTGGGACGCGCTCATTCACTGGATGACCGGTCCCCCGACCGAGCATTGGGGCTATTTCGTGATGATGGCCATGACCACAGGTCTGGTCCTCTTCAACTTCGGCTATTTTCGCGAACAGATGTGCACGATCGCATGTCCCTACGCCCGCATTCAATCGGTGCTCCTCGATCAGGATTCGCTGATTGTGAGCTACGATAAGGGCCGCGGCGAGAAGCGTGGAAAACGTAACAAGAAAACAGCCGAAGTCTCGGGCCTTGGCGATTGCGTCGATTGCGGTGCCTGCGTGCGAACCTGCCCCACCGGAATCGATATTCGTGACGGCCTCCAGATGGAGTGCATCACCTGCACACAGTGCATCGACGCCTGTGACGCCATCATGATTCAGGTTGGAAAACCTGTAGGACTGATCCGCTACACCTCTGAAAATGCACTGGAAGATAAGCAGGCGAAATTATTGCGCCCACGTTCCATACTCTATGTGGTGGTTCTGACTGTGGTGTCGGCCTCGTTCATGTGGGCCCTTTCGCACCGCACCCCTGTTGACGTGAATATCGGCCGCGTCGTGGGCGCTCCGTTCACGATGCTCGGGAAAGAAAAGGTGATGAATCGTGTGCGCTTCCGCGTTCAGAATCGAAGCGGACATGACGCGACCTTCAGTGTCGCGATTTCTGAGCCAGAACATTCGGAACTCAAGATGATTGGGCCGGCGACGTTCATGGTCAAAAACGGTCATTCGGAGCGGGTTGAGGCCTTTGTGATTGTGCCCGAAGACGAGTTTCATCACGGACGTGTCAACGCAAGTTTCAACATTTCGAACGATAAGGGCGATAGCGAGGTCGCTGGCTTTACCCTCATAGGACCCTAATTATGATGCGCATCCCCGAAAAGTATTTCTGGCCCGGCATGGTGGTCGCCATTCTTGGTCTCAGCGTGGTCGCAAACATCATTTTGGTGAGCGCGGCTCTTTCGGACGGCGGACCTCAGGTCATCGATAACTACTACGAAAAGTCGGTGAATTGGGACGAGAGCCAAGCCGAACTCAAACGCGTCAAAGAGATGGGGTGGACGGTCGAAATTCTGGTGGGCCCCGTCGCACCGGATTGTGCCGTTCGTTTTGTCGTCCGGGACCGCACGGGCGCTCCCGTCGACGGTCTTTTGCCTCATGTCGTTGTGCACTCGCCAGCAAAGATCGCGGCCAAGGGTGAAGCTGACCTGAAGCCTGCGGGGCCCGGCATTTATGCCGGTGAGTTTCCCATCACCCATGTTGGGATCTGGGACTTCAATTTCACGGCACGTTTGGGGGATGGCGATTTCGTGACCTCGAAACGTGTCGAGGTTCTCCCGTGAATCCGCGTCGGGTTGCATGCGCTCATTGTGGCCTTCCAACCACTTCCGAAACCGAGCCAGCCTTCTGCTGCTCGGGTTGCGAAACTGTCTACCACGCCATTCATCACGCCGGACTTTCCCAGTATTACGATCTGGGAAACGGCGAGCGCACACCGCCCTCAAGCAAGACCGACGCGGCTTTTGACTCTTCCGCGTTTCAAGACTCCATCCGAATACTGCCCGATGGCACATGCGAAACGGCCCTCTTTATCGATGGGGTTCATTGCGCAGCCTGTGTTTGGTTGGTCGAACGTATGCCCACGGCGCTCGATGGGGTCGTTGAGTCACGTCTGAACCTGTCGCGAGGTCGACTTGAGATTCGGTGGAGCCCCGATCAGGTCTCGATGCCGACCGTGGCCCAATGGCTTTCTCAATTTGGGTATTCGGCCCATCCCATGCACCGCGCCGACGACGCCCGTGGCAGCGCGGAACGAAAATCGCTGTTCAAGATTGGCGCGGCGTGGGCGTTGGCTGCCAATGTGATGTTGTTGGCGATTTCCCTCTACGCGGGGCTCGACACGGGTGTCGAGGCGGACCTGGCCATGGCTGCTAGATGGGCTTCGATGCTCTTGACCGCCATCAGCGTCTTTTGGGCCGGCGGAGAATTCTATCGCCGAGCATGGGCCTCGTTGCGCCCCTTTCGCGGCCTTCATCATTTGTCGATCGATGTGCCGATCACCCTGGGGATCTGGGCCGGATTTACGCACAGCGTTTGGGTGACACTGTTTAGCACCGGTGAAATCTGGTTCGATTCGATCGCGGTGTTGATCGCGGCGTTGCTGACCGCAAGATGGTTGCAGCGCAGAGGCACGCGCATGGCCACGGAGTCGGCGCAGCGTTTGTTGTCGTTGTTGCCATCGACGGCGCGAAGACTCGCGGAGGGCAGTGTCGAGGAAGTCCCGGTGGCTTCTCTTTGTGTGAACGATTTGTTGGAGATTCGCGCAGGTGACGTGATTCCAGCTGATGCGATTGTGGTCGAAGGTCGTTCCGCTCTTCACCGGGCGATCATCACGGGCGAAAGCCGAGCTGAAGATGTCGAAGTTGGCGCCCCCGTGAGTGCCGGCGAAACCAATGTTTCTGCGCCAATCATTGTGCGTGTGACCGCGGCTGGGCAGGATTCGCGACTCGGCAAAATCCTGTCGTGGGTCGAATCCGCGACGATTCGACGCGCCCCGGTGGTGCAGAAGGCCGATCAGCTTTCGGGTTGGTTCGTCCTCGGTGTTTTGGTGGCAGCCGCCCTGACTTTTTTGGCCTGGTATCCGACCCATCCCGAATTGGCGCTCTCGCATACGATCGCGCTCCTTGTGATTTCGTGCCCTTGCGCGCTTGGGATGGCGACACCGCTCGCCCTGACCGTGGCGATGGGGAAGGCGGCGCGGAAAGGGATTTTTATCAAATACGATGACGTGCTCGAACGCCTGGAGGCCGTCGATGTGGTGGTCTTTGACAAGACCGGGACACTGACCCACGGCAAGCTGGAAGTCGCCTCGATCGTGGGTGAAAACACCGCGCTACGACTGGCGGCGGCCCTCGAGATTCAAAGCACCCATCCTGTGGCTCGAGCCATCTGCGACTGGGTACGCGTGCATCCAGCCGGCACACAACTCGACACGGACGCAGGCATCCCCGCAAACCGACCTCAGGTTGAGCGTGCCACAGATGTCACCGAGATCGCTGGCAACGGCATGCGTGGAATGGTCGAAGGCCACCTCGTGCAAGTTGGTAGGCCTGCGTGGCTTGGGGTGGACGACTCGGAGCTGGTCGCTTTTGTGGCAAACGGACAGTCGCCTGTCGTGGTGGCTGTCGACGGAAAGGTCGTCGCGCTCATTGGTGTGGGCGACGTGATTCGAACCGAGTCGTTGTCGGTCCTTGATGCTCTGCGCGCAGCGGGGCGTCGACCCGTGATTCTTTCGGGCGACCATTCCAAAATCGCAGCAGCAGTCGGCGGCGCGCTTGGCTTTGCTCCCGAAGATGTGCTCGGCGACCAGAGCCCAGAGGCAAAACTCGCCTATATTCAGGGCCTTCAAGCCTCAGGGGCGACCGTGGCCATGATTGGAGACGGCGTAAACGACGCGGCCTCGCTCAGTATTGCCGATGTCGGGATCGCGGTGGAGGGCGGCACGGACCTCAACTTGGTGGCCGCCGATGTATTCCTGACTCGCGCAGGACTGGAGCCACTCAACGGGCTTTTTGACGTCTCACGCGTCGCAATGAAGACGGTCCACAGAAATCTCGGAATTTCCCTCGTCTACAACGCCGTTACAATGACCATGGCCGCGTTCGGATTAGTCACTCCGCTCTTTGCTGCCATCCTCATGCCTCTTTCATCACTGGTCGTGGTATTCTCGTCGCTGGTTCAGACGACTTCGCCTCGCGAATCGTCCAAAGCTCCCGACACAACCGCTCTTGGGCGGCCTACGGCGCTTTTTCAGGCCAAGGAGTAATCCAATGGAGATTCTGTATTTACTGGTGCCGCTGGCTTTATCGCTGGCGTTGGCTTCGGTGGTCGCTTTTAGATGGGCGACCAAACATGATCAATTCGACGATTTGGAATCGCCAGCAGTGCGTATTCTGAACGACGACTAGATGCCAGGCACCTAGAAGCTGAAGGCGAGCTGCAGGCCCGGCGCTCGTTCAAGATCAGAGACTTTGAGCGCTCGGCGTAAATCCGAGTTGTAGTCCCGGACGCCCACAAAACTGGTGGTTGCGCCAACGATATACATCGATCCTCCAAGCACGGCGCCGGTTACCGTCCAATCGGTCTGATCGGTGGTGAGTCCAAAGACCAACGCCGTCACTCCAAAAACCACCCCCATTCCAACGACCGTTCCCGTGACGTATTGCTGGGCGTAATAGTTGCCCAGCCCGGGGAATATCAGAGTGTAGCCGATGGCCTTAGCCTCTGATTTCTTGGACTTCTGGTAGATTTCACTGCGATGCGAAGCATTAAAGAATTCGCCGTTTGCGACCGTTCGCTTATGCGTTGTGTCTTGGGCGAAGGCAGTGAAGGGAAGGGAAATGAGAATGAAGATTAGAAATCGCATGCCGCATGTAAACACAGGCGGCTAGGCGCGACAAGCCTTGGGCTTACTGGGCGACACACGCTGAGTTGCTTCCGCTGCGACCACAGAGCCCGGTGCAACAATCGCCATCATACGAGCAGCTTTCACCAATATTGGTACACATGCCGTTGGTTCCAGGGGTGTTATTCGGTCCGCCCGTGGTGTTGTTCGGTCCGCCTGAGGTGTTGTTCGGTTCACCAGGAAGTCCTGTGATGGTGCTGTCACCTGGGATCAGCGTTCCAGGCACCGCTGTGCCGTAGCCGTTATCACCGTTCGGGTCGCCGTACGCGCAAAGGAAGTTGCCTCCGACCTGCGCGTTGCCTCGTTGAATCGTGTCGCATGCCGTGCCTTTGAGCTCGACACATTGTTTCGCACCAAAGCAGATCTGTTCGTCTTGGTGGAATACCCAGCCGTTATCGCCATAAGGCAACGCGGTACCATTGACCTGAATGTCAGCATGGGTGGCCAGTTTCGGGTCCAGAATGGCTCCATCAAGTTGGAAGATGCATTCACGTGAGCCCACGATGATTTTTTCGAGGGTCGTCTTCAACTGATCGGGGTTCGTGGCCCGGAAGAAAGGTGAGGGCACGCCGCCCATGCCGGCAGTCGCCATGTCGTCGAGGTGTTTTTCTCCGACCTGATTGCCAACCGAAAGAACCACTGTCTCGACACCCCGGCTGTAGGCTTCTTCAACCGCCGAGATCGACTCCTGGCGCGCGATTTCGCGCTCATCTTCATTGCGTGGATCGGGGATATCGCAGGTGTCAGGCTCACCGTCGGTGGCGAGCAAGAGAATCTTGGGTCCACGAACCTCTTTGTCTTCAAACTGCCGCATGGTGCCGATGATCGACGCACCTGTTGGAGTGTCGTCTTCGGGTTTGGCGTTTGAGAACACGCGATCGATGGCGTCGAAGTTGTTAAAGTCGGGCCGTACGTCTCGCAAATTGGGGCAGGTCGGTCCGCCGTTAAAACTTGTGTACAGGGCGAATCCAAATCGAAAGCGCTCCTGAAGAGTCGAAACCAATCCGTTATTTGGATCCATCAACGACGAATGAGTAGCTTCCCAGCGATCTTGGTTCCCGCCGAAATCAGCGGTCATCGAACCCGATTGATCGACCAGGAGAACCACCGTTGGAATCGCTTCGGTAAGTTGAACAGCCAATTGCGCACATTGATCCTGAGGCCCAATGGGGCCCGGTACGCGATAAGGGTTACCGGCAGGTGTGCAATCGAAATCACAATCGCCACAGGGAGTTGGGTCGTTGCAGCTTCGACCTTCGCTGTCCTGATATCCGTCGTCGGTCTGGACGAGTCCGTCTGGAAGGGGATCGCCGTTGGGAAGGAGACCGTCCCCGGCAGAATCCGAAGGTCCGCATCCCATTGCAAGTAAAAGGGCCAAAGGCAAAATGAGATAATGTGGTTGCATCGCGTGTCTCCTGATCAACGTCCGCGATGAACTACTTCAACTTCTGTGCCACCTTTGCCTACATGTAGGTGTTTTGGCCTGATCCCCGCACACCTTATGCCTGAGCGGGCACAACCCTCGTGAAGTGTTTGAAAGGTCAGCGAAATGCAGGGGAGGGATCGGGGTCAATCGACTGAGGCGAATATGCCACACACGATTGCGTTATTCACCAGGAAGGTCAGGAACGACATCCCCATCGAGCGCGAAGTATTCGACCTGAATGAGCAGGTAGAACACGCGCTGCACAAAGTCAGACTCTTCGTGAGGCATTTTCGAGAGCAGGCGATCCAAGGCATCACCCGGCTCGTAAAGATTAATGACACGCAACGCTTTGGTCGGCAGTTTTAGGCGATCCAGATCGACGGGATTCTCGTGAATCCGCACAGGTAGATAGCGATACGTATTCGAACTTTCGCGAATACGCTCGATCGGCACGCGTTGCATGCACCCCTCAACAATCGTGCTGTAGGCATCGATTCCAAGCGGGTATCCATGGGTTTCTGGCTGTTGGTTCTCGAAATAACCGTAGACGCCAACCTCCCAAGTAAACACGTCCAGCAGTTTCTCGCGCATTTGCTCCGAGAGGTGCCTGAACACCTCGTGAGCTGGAATGGCGCCGATCGCGACAAGCGCATCACCCAGTCGTCCGCCCCATTCGTTGAGCCGAGTTAGGCCCTCCTCAAGTTGCGCTTGTGTGATGATCTTTCGTGAGATGAGGAAATATCCAAGCAACTCTTCTTCGCGGTTCGAATCCACGAGAATGGGCTCCCCATGGTCCAGGAAAATCGACTTCTCGATGTCATCGCGCTGGACACAAATACGGCCGGTCGCCTTCCCACGATGAAGTCGCGCCAATAATCGAGCGAAGGGGGCCGTCTTGAGTTCACCGTCGTAGCTGCTGTACAGGCCACGCATGTTTCGGATGATCTCTTTGCCCTCTTGGCCTGTCGGCATCACAGCGTCGGGTGCGTGTTGCTCCATGACAGGGCTTGAGGAGTCACCAAGTTCGCGGTTATTTGAAGCCAGTTGGGTGTCTTCGTCGCCAAGGGTCTTGGGTTTGTACGAGGGTTTGTACACCGCCGCACCGACAGGAACTGACTTGGCCGCGTTGCCCGAGGGTTTCTTGAGGTACTCGGATAAAAAAGCGAACTCGTCTGGATTCTGCCAGATCCCTCCGTCCGCCGAGATTCGATCCGCGCTCTCAGGCGGCCGGTCGGTGATGATCCGAACCAAGGTTTTTTCGCCCATCGGACCAAAAACAAGGCCTGCCTCGTCCCGGTAGCGATATTTGGTCGCCGCTTGAACCCGCTCGACAAACTCGTCGATATCATCGGAATCAAACGAATCCGCTGGAATGAAGTTTTTGGAAGGCGTCGCCTGCTGCTCTGGTGGAGGCTTTGGCACCGAAATCGCCTCCATCGGAGGCGGGGTCTCTATTCGATGACGCTCACTCG
Organism: uncultured Bradymonadales bacterium; assembly: GCA_964394615.1. Lineage (GTDB taxonomy): Bacteria > Myxococcota_A > Bradymonadia > Bradymonadales > Bradymonadaceae > JBFFMO01. The sequence goes on from CAYMYJ010000024.1 coordinate 25,132, forward strand.
CGAGCACTGCTGCACGGTGTTTGCCACCGTCGCGTTCTTCCGAAATTCGCCGAGTCTTTTCGCGCTCGATTTCAGCCGCGAATAAACGTCGCATGAAGTTCGACAGCTCTGATCCGTTGACCTTGATTCTGTGTTGATAACAGAAGTCCATGATCGCCTGATAGAACTCACCGGCAGTCTGAAATCTTTCTTCGCGATGTTTTGCCATCGATTTGCGAATGATCTCGATCAGCTGCTGGGGCAGCGGTCCTGCCTTGTGAAGCGCGTCGTCGATGTCGGCGTCTCGGACCCGCAACATCACATCGAGGTCGGAGTTGCCAACAAAGAGGCGCTGCATCGAGATCGCTTCAAAAAACACGATTCCAGCAGAGAAAATATCGCTTCGCGAATCGATGTCCTCGCCGATCACCTGTTCGGGAGACATGTATCCGACTTTGCCCTTCAAGGTGCCAGATTCAGTCATGTTGCGCTGAATCGCGGCCTTGGCCACACCGAAGTCGCCGATCTTCACGTCGCCAGAATACGACATTAAGACGTTCGAGGGGCTCACATCACGATGAATGATGTTGAGCTCTTCGCCGTACGAATTCTTGGCACGATGAGCGAAGTCCAAACCCTTCAAGAACTCCATCGCAATGTGCAAAACAAGGTTGAACGGAATCTTCAGGTCGAGCTGTGCGCAGCGGGCAAGGACGTCTAGAAGGTCCTTTCCGTGCACAAATTCCATCGCAATATAATACTGTGCGTCCATCTCGCCGAGGTCAAAAACCTGAACGATATTGGCGTGATACAGTGACACTGCGATCTTCGCTTCGTTGATGAACATGCCAACAAATTCTTTGTCGTCGGCAAGAGCAGGCAGAATCATTTTGACGGCGAACTCTTTTTCAAAGCCCGCCGCACCAAATGTTTTGGCACGGTAGATCTCGGCCATACCGCCCGCACCGATCTTCTCGAGGAGGGCGTAACGACCGAAAGTGGTCCATGCAAGATTTCCGGATTTGTCGACCACTTCAGCTCACTGACGGCAAAGGGGGCTCGTCTGTTTATAGACTTCCACGCTCGCCTTCGTTGGACAAGAATTTTTCTGTATTCAGAGTAGCACAAGTCGACGATCAACCGATACACGGCGAGTGGATTCTATGGACTTTCGGGGCGTTGTGTGGTCTTAAAGCCAGCCAATAAATCTTCGTCCGGTGATCAGATGCAGGACACGTCCCTCGCAGTTACTTTTAACGCCCTTCTCTCCAAGGGCACGGATTCTCTCAGACTGGGTGTCGCAAAGGCGCTTTTTCGTGACGATATGTCCTTGGCACTCAAGGAGGCGAACGCGGAGTATGCCAATCGCGGTGCCCGTGATCTTGATGTCGCTTTGACCTATGCCATCCTGTTGACTCATCGGGAACTGACCGAAGAGGCCATCGGGGTGTTGAAAAAAGCGATCGAGTATCACTCTCATAATGCAGCGTTGCAGCTGGCTCAGATCGATTTGCTTTTGGCGCGCGGAGACATGGAAGCCGCCAAAGACTTGACCGAGGCGCTGTCAAACGTCTCGTTCAACGAGCCACGTCATATCGCATATTTGGGTGATGCCTACCTGAGCATGAACATGCTGCCGGAAGCTCTGGCCGCGTTCACATCGGCGCTAGACCTCGGCCTTAACGACGCAATGGTGGCCTCGAACGCCGCGCAATTGTTGGCGGAGCAGGGTGACGTTGTCGGTTGCGCGGAAATGTACGAGCGCGCGGGTCGAATCGCTGCAATTAACCCAGAATATTACCTTCGTGCCGCCGACGCTTGGCTCGATGCCGACGTCAACGATCGGGCGATCCTGGCCTATCGCCGCGTCGTGAAGATGATGCCGGACAACGCACACGCCTGGACCTTTCTGGGTTTTGCGTACCGCGAATCCGACGAGCTCGAAGACTCACTTGAGGCTTTCCAGCGCGCCTATAAACTCGAACCCGATGACATGGAGAGCCTGCTCAATGTAGCTCACGCTCTCTTGGAAGTTGGGCAGAGCGAGGAAGCGCGCCGTTTTTACGAGATGGCGTCGATTCGCGACCCAGAGGAAGTCGAGGCCGTAAACGGCATGGTCGCAGCGGCTTTTGAGCTCGGTGACATCGAAATGGCCGAACAGCTCGGACGTCGAGCCGTGGCGATGAATCCTGAGAATCCTGACAACCAGTACAATCTTGGTGTGATCCTGTTGTCGATCAATCGCAACACCGACGCCGAAACGCATTTCCAGGCCGCACTCGATCTCAGTCCTGACGAACCTCGCTATGCGATCGCTCTTGCACAAATCTTGTTGCGCAAAGGCGAAACGGAAGAGGCGATGAAAAGCGCGGCCTTGGTGACGCAGACAATCGTGGGTGATGCCACTGGGATCTTCGAGTTTTCTAGAGATCTCGTGCGATTAGGCGGAGCAGACCGCGTCTTGGAATTCATCAACGCCGTCGAGACTTTTGATCCACGATGGAAGCCGGTGAAATCTATAATCGAATATCTTGCCCACGGCCTTCGTCGAGAAGACAGCGCCTATGCAGCTTGTCTTGATGAATTCAGGGCAGCTGTCGAAGCGTCTCCCGAGATCATTCCGGTGATGTGGGATTTCGAAGAAATCGAGCGTTTAGCCCTTGGAATCGAGCCGGATCAAAAGAAGACCCTCGAAATCATGATCGCAGTGCTCGAAGGTAGGCGTGACCTCAAACACCTCGACCGAGTTGGAAAATGAGAAGATTTGCAATTGGCTTGATGCTCGCGGTTGTCGCTGTCTCGGCGTGTACTGAGGATAACCCGGCTTATAACCCCGACCCGCTCCTGCCAGGTGAATGCCGCGCCGGAACGGCCTCGACCGAGACGTTTCAGTCTTTCGAAAGGCCCGGGAAGCTTGATGTGCTCTTTGTTGTAGATAATTCGGGCGACGTCGAGGACCTGCAACAAGCCATGGCATTTGCCGCCGCTCAGTGGCTGCAAGGGCTTCAAGGCGACCTCGATATCAACGTTGCAGTCGCTACGGCCGATGGCACGGGACCACCTCGCCTCGCGCCTCCTGGGACTTTGGCCAGCGGATGTGAGGGAAACACCACTCAGATTGCGCGTTCTTCGCAAAGCAATTTCACGCGGCTGATCGCGTGCAACATCATTCAGGGTGAGGACGGAGACCCGTTTCAGCAGACTTTGGGCGTGTTAGACGGCTTGTTTTTTGACACCTCGCTCTCCGATTTAGGGTTCTTCCGAGCAGACGCACGCCTGCTGGTGATCGCCCTTAGCAACGAAGACGATTGCACTCATACCGAGACCTTGTCCGGAGACGGCCCGCCTCGTCAGATTTGCGTGGATAACGCCGAGAAACTCTCGGCGATCGGTGATTTTGTCGACAAGCTTGCCGACATCAGTGTGACGCCTCAGGGCTTTGCATTTGTCGCAATCGCTGGTCCTCCCTCGGCTTCCGACGCCGCCGAATTGCGACCTGTTTGTTCATCGAGCCTGGGCGCCTCGTACGCGTCGCCTCGTTTGTATGCCACGACACGCCTGCTCGGCGATCGCGGGCATTTCGTAAGTTCATGCGCCGAGGACTTCATCACCGTGCTCGGGGACCTCACCGAACGATTTGCCATCGCATCGCACGTGTCGCTTTGCCCTGCCAAGAAGCTTGCCCACGAACCCTTGGACGTCACCGGCTTTGATTCGGACGATGAAGCCAGCCCGATCAAGCTTGGAAGTGCCGGATTTCAATTTCTGGGACCCACAGCCTTCTGCCCAAATGGCGAGCTCGGATTCAACGCTGCAGCGCTGACTGATGTTGCACGTGTCGAAGTCACTTACTGCGTCGAGTAGCTTCTGCTACGAATACAGCCCCATGATCGAGGCGAGCGGTGAAGGAAAGACTGCATTTCGAAGACAACGGGGACGGTTGGCTCTTGGAGATCCGGCAATTCTGGAACCCTGAACACCTGGACACTTCTCGCCGTCCCATCGTCATGATTCCCGGCTACGGGATGAATACCTTCATCCTGAACTTCCATCCGCGCGGCGATTCGATGGTCAAGTTCCTGGCGGATCGCGGATTCGAAGTCTGGACGGCGAATCTTCGAGGCCAAGGTGGGGCGCGCTGCGTGGGAGGAACCCGCGATTTTGGATTCGCTGAATTGGCGTTGGTGGATTTGCCTGTCGTCTTCGACTTCGCTCAGCAAAATACACGCGTGAAAGGAACAGGAATATCGGCGATCGGGTGCTCTCTTGGAGCCACCTTCTTATACGCCTATCTGGCCCATCATCTCGACGATCATCCATTTGGCTCTTTGGTGGCGATGGGCGGGCCACTGCGCTGGGAAAAGGTCCATCCGCTGGCCAAAATCGCGTTTCATTCTCCGGCATTGGCTGGCGCAGTGCCTTTCTTTGGCACGCGGGAGCTGGCCCGGCGGGCCTTACCGATCGTGAAGTACATGCCCAAGGTGCTTGATCTCTACATGAACAAAGCGTCCATCGACTTGTCGCGCTCAGACGAACTGGTGCAAACCGTGGATGACCCTGTTCCGCACCTGAATCGCCAAATCGCACATTGGATCAAGAAGAAGGACCTCGTCGTTCGCGGCGTCAACGTTTCTGAACGACTTCGAGGTTTTGATTTGGCGACGCTCGCCGTGATTGCCAACGCTGATGGGGTTGTGCCGCCGGAAACGGCGCTTTCGGTGCGAGACCTCATGAAATCTGAAAGTGTCGATATTCTGGAAGTCGGTGATGCTCACCACTGGTTTGCTCACGCAGACCTCTTCATCAGTGACCACGCCCAAGCGCTCGTGTTCGCCCCATTATCGGATTGGCTCGAAAGCCGCCACTGATGGCAGTCATCCTCACCATCTTTATCGCGCTTTGTTCAGCGTGCATGGCGCTTGGAAGCATACGACTGCTCGGTGCGCCGCACGATATTCCCCTGACGATCCTCGTCTTCTTCGCCACCATCGTTATTTATACCGTCGATCGACTGCGCCCCAGCATCGAGGACCAAACCAACCCGGGGGAGCGACTCGTCGCCTATTTGAGAGAGCGAAAGGCCATCCAGACCCTCTTGGCACTCGGTTTGGTTGGGCTTGGGGTATCTGTATTCTTTCAACGGATTGAGGTGCTTGTTGCCTTGGTCCCGCTTGGTCTGCTCTCCGTTTGGTACACCGTGCCTTTGGGGATTCTCAGGCTCAAGGATATCCCCTACCTCAAAACGTTCATTGTGGCCGGTGTTTGGACGGTCGTGACAGCGTGGCTTCCCGTGTGGCGGCCTGGAACCGTGATCGACGTCTCGTTTGTCATTCATCTTTTGACCCGCTTTTTGTTCATGTCCGCGATCACCCTTCCTTTTGATTACCGCGATCGTGATCGCGACCTCGCCGCCGGCATCAAGACCTTGCCGCAACGGCTTGGAACCAACGGCACCAAGGCGATGAGCATCGCGATGCTCGTCGGCTATGTCGTCTTGCATGCGCTCTACCATCCCTCCGGCACTTTTTGGGCCAGCGCGATCACCGCCGTGGTCACATCGGCGATCATTGCGGCGATGACTCCACGGCGTGGCGACATCTATTACTCCGTGGGAGTGGACGGCACGATGATGTTGCAGTACGCACTGCTCATGATTTTAACCCCTTGAGATGCCGATGAAAAAGCGCTGGTACAGCGAATTGCACTGGCAAATTGCCATCGGCCTTTTTGTGGCGCTGGCATTTTCGCTGGTGATGCGAGGGCTCTTTCTGCCCGCGGCCAACGCCACTCCCGAGGTCTGGGAAGCCGCTCGACACACTCTGAATTCGATTCGCGAGCCCTTTCAATTTGTGGGCGACGTCTTCATTCGCCTGCTCAAACTCATCGTGATTCCCTTGCTGGTTTTCTCGGTGATCTCCGGCATCCAGACGATGGGCGACGCCACACAGCTTGGGCGAGTGGGTTGGAGGACGATCCTTTATTATACGGTCACGACGCTGGTCGCAGTTTGCATCGGCCTGGTGGTCGTTAACGTGATTGAGCCCGGCATGGGGCTCGGCCTCAGTATCCCTGGAGAACCTCCGTCGGTCTCGCCCAAGCCTCTTCTGGAAGTCTTTCGCGAAATAGTGCCACCCAATTTTGTCGGCGCGCTGGCCGCGGGGGACATGTTGCCCACGATCTTTGCGTCGATCGTCATCGGTTTGGCTCTTCTGACTCTGGGCAGCGAAGGTGATTTCCTGCGCAAGCTGGTCGAATCCGGAAACGCCCTGATTTTCCGCGTGACAGACTGGGTCATGAAAACCGCCCCAGTTGGGGTGGCGGCGCTCTTCGTTCAGACCTTGCTCGACCCCAAGCTCCTTGATCTGGGCGCGTTTTTTGAAAGCCTGGGAAGCTATATGTTTGCGGTCGTCGCAGGCCTTGGGATTCATGGGTTTGTGTTCCTTCCGCTCTTGCTCTTCGTGACCACCCGTAGAAATCCATTCAAATTCGTCGCGGCGATGATGCCCAGCCTGCTTACTGCTTTTTCGACCGCATCAAGCTCGGCGACCTATCCCGTCACGCTCGAATGTGTGACTGAACGGGCCGGCGTTTCCAAACGTGTTTCGGATTTTGTGTTGCCTCTAGGGGCCACGATCAACATGGATGGAACCGCGCTTTACGAAGCTGTCGCGGCGGTCTTTATCGCCAACGCCCTTGGGGTCGACCTGAGTTTCACGCAGCAAATTATCATTGTCGTTACCGCGACCCTCGCGGCGATCGGTGCTGCGGGCGTACCCAGCGCTGGACTTGTGACGATGATTATCGTCCTGGAAAGCGTCGGTTTGCCGGCGAGCGCCTACGCATTGGTCATTCCAGTCGACCGAATACTCGACATGTGCCGAACGACGATTAACGTCTGGGGAGACAGTGTGGGTGCGGCAGTGGTGTCGCATTCGATTGGTGATGACTAGGTTTCATGCGTTCTGACCGATTAGCCAGTATTATCGCAGTTCTCGCGCTCGTTGTGGCCGCGATGTATCTGGTGCGAACGCCTCCGGTGATCGGCCACCAAGTTGCGTCGCTCGCACGAAAAGAGGCCAAGAAACGCGGCGCGGATCTGGTGATTCAGTCTTTGCGCCCACACGGGCTTATTGGCTTGAGCCTTAACGATGTGTGGCTGCGCGTGCCCCGTGGTGATTGGGCCCTCGAAATTCATTTCGACGAAGTCATCATAACGCCTTCGATTCTGTCGCTGTTGGTGGGCGAGGTCGACCTCGGTGATATCGAAGCCAGCCACGGCCGTGTTCGGCTGATTCCGCGGCCGGCGGCGGAAACCCCTAAGATCGAACCCGTCACCTCAGCCCCGCCCACATCGGACCCGTCCAAGCCGCCGACTCAAAGTATCCCACGAACGCGTCCAGAGCTTTCCGTCACGTTGATCGACGTGGTCGTTGACGCACAAGGGACCGTTGCCACGGCGCAACCCCTGAAGATTGGGCGTGCGGATTTTGTGATCCGAGATTCGCAGGTTCATGGTCTGAGCGGGTACGCGACTCTTCCCGACGGCGTCCAGGCGGCTGCAAAGAGCCATGACGATGGCCCAGGCTCACGCACGATCGTGAAACTGGATCGACCCACTCAGCTGAATTCGTGGTTGAAAAGAGAGACGCCGATTCGTGTGCTTGTGGGCGGCTTCGAGTTTTGTTCGACGTGTGCCGAAGTGTTGCGGGTGCGAGACCTCGTCATGTCGCCGCGTAAATACCGCGAAGATTTCAGCCTCAGCGCGACCTACGCCGCGTTGAACCGTGATCAAGATTCGGTCGAACTTTTATCTCCTGAAATGGAGTTGGAGCACGTCAACAAAGCAGGGTTTGGAGCCCGGATCATGCGAACGCGCGTTGGGTTTGACACCAAGACCGGCTACCTGCGTGTTCGCTCCCGGCTCGCCGACCCCCAAGGCGGAACCCTCGACATTGATGCGACTTGGGATGACTCGATTGAGGCCACCGTCTTTGGTGAGAATTTCGATTCAAGTTCGCTGGCTGATTTTGTTGAGATCAAGCGTTTTCATCCCGGAATTCTGGACGGGTCTATTCGAGTTGGCATCGATATCGAGGTCAAGGTGGTCGAGGTCGAGACCGCGATTCGTTTGCGTGATCCGATCGTGATGATCGCCCGGCTTAACTCGGAACCGCTGGATTTCCCGTCGGTCGGGCTGAACATGCACGCGTTGGCAGATTTCGGCGGTCGGGCCTTCTCGGTGTCGCAGGGGCATCTGGTGCTTGGAACGGCAGACGAGATCGACTTTTCGGGACAGTTGGTCGATGCCGGAAAAGGCTGGCGCTTCGGAGCGCATGTTCAGGCCGATAAACTGGATGCTGTTACTTTTCGTGACGCAATGCCCGCGGGCATCAGAGATGTGGCAGAGGGAGCAATCTTGGACGGAAGCTTCGGCTTTCGCCTCGATGTAGCGGGCCACACTGCCTACCCCAAAGGCCTCGTCCTCGACGGGGAACTTCATGGCGATGTCGCGGTCTTACGGGATGGCGCCATGGATGTTCATAGCCTCATCACCAATGGCCCGCCGCCCCAATTGGAAAAGGCCGATCTTGAGCATTGGCGAAGCTACGAAGATTTGCCGCCCCACGTCCCGCAGGTCTTGCTCGCCGCAGAGGACGCCGCGTTTTTTGGTCACCCAGGTTTTGATTGGGAAGGGCTCAAGGCCGCCATGATTCATAATTTGGAGGCCGGCAGTCTTGAACGCGGTGGGTCAACGATCTCGCAGCAAGTCTCGAAAAACCTCTTTTTGTCCCCCGAACGAACGGTGGCTCGAAAGCTGGAAGAAGCTTACCTGACGTGGCGCATGGAGGCCGAGGTTCCCAAGGAGCGCATCCTTGAGATCTACATGAATCTGGCAAATTGGGGTGGCGTGATTGGGATTGAGCGCGCTGCGCAGCGATATTTTGGTGTGGGTGCTGACGAACTCACCGTTCCCGAGGTCGCCATGCTCGCCGCGATCCTGCCCAACCCGTCTAGGTTTGGTGGCCGCATCCGCAAGGGAGTCATCGACCTGGGACGTGCTGAAAAAATCATCAGGATTTTGAACAACCTGCGCTTCCTAAAAATCATCGACGCCGCTCAATATCAGGTTTGGAGCGCCGAGGTGGCCGGTGGCAAGATTGGCCGACTGCAAGTCGAAGTCAAATGAGCCGAACAACCGGGGGCGGACCGGCAAGGGCATTGCGCCTCAAGCTCATCGCGAGTAGACTCCCGCGACTCTGAAAAATGCCTGACTTTTAGATGAAAACATGACTGACACGCCAAATATCATTCCGATTAACATTGAAGACGAGATTCGACACTCGTACCTCGATTACGCGATGAGCGTGATCATTGGGCGCGCGTTGCCCGATGTCCGTGACGGACTTAAGCCCGTCCATCGTCGAATTCTCTACGCGATGCACGAACTCGGCAATCGCTGGAACGCTTCGTACAAGAAGTCTGCACGTGTCGTCGGTGACACGATCGGTAAGTACCATCCGCATGGTGACTCGGCCGTTTACGACGCTCTCGTTCGTATGGCTCAAGATTTCAACATGCGCGTTCCGCTTGTTGATGGTCAGGGAAACTTCGGTTCCGTCGACGGCGATAGCGCTGCTGCGATGCGATACACCGAAGTCCGCATGGCGCGAATCGCTCAGGAATTCCTGGGAGATATCGATAAAGAAACCGTTAACTGGGGGCCAACTTACGACGATTCGTCGCTCGAGCCCCTGGTGCTGCCTACCAAGGTTCCGAACCTTCTGATCAACGGTTCGTCGGGCATCGCCGTCGGTATGGCGACCAATATTCCGCCGCATAATCCCGGCGAAATTGTTCGTGCCACGATCGCGTTGATCGACAACCCAGACATGACGATCGAAGAGATCATGGCGATCGTGCCAGGTCCCGACTTCCCGACTGCGGCCATGATTTATGGCGCCGCAGGTATTCGCGAAGCCTACGAAACCGGCCGCGGCATCATCCGCATGCGCGCTCGCGTGAACATTGAAGAAGACGAGCGTACCAACAAGTCGAGCATCATCGTGACGGAACTCCCGTTCCAGGTGAATAAGGCAAGACTTGTCGAGCGCATCGCCGAGCTGGCGCGTGACAAGAAGATCGACGGCATCACTGATCTCCGCGACGAGTCCGACCGTACCGGTATGCGTATGGTGATCGAGCTTCGCCGTGATGTCATGGCCGAGGTCGTTCTCAATCAGCTCTTCAAAATGACTGCGATGCAGTCCTCGTTTGGTATCTGCAACCTCGCGATCGTCAATAATCAGCCCAAGATCATGGGGATCATCGAGATCCTCAGCCACTTCTTGGATTTCCGTCGCGACGTGATCACCCGTCGAACGATCTTTGAGCTCCGACAAGCTGAAGCCCGCGAGCATATCCTCGAAGGCCTCAAGATTGCGCTCGACCATATCGACGCCATCATCGCCTTGATTCGCGCCAGCAAGAGCCGTGACGACGCCCGTGCCGGTCTGGTCGCTGGGTTCAACCTCAGTGAACGCCAGGCTCAGGCCATCCTCGAGATGCGACTCGCCAGCCTTACAGGTTTGGAACGAGACAAGATCCTCGAGGAATTGGACGCACTTCGCATCGAAATCGGTCGACTTCGCGGCATCCTTGCCGACGAAGGTAAGCTCATGAACGTGATTCGAGAAGAACTCGATCAAGTGCTTGAGCTCTACTCGGAAGAGCGCCGCACAGAAATCGTCTACGGCGTCAGCGATATCAGCATCGCCGACCTTATCGCCGAAGAAGCAGTCGTCGTGACGTTCACCCATCAGGGCTACGTTAAACGAACTCCAGTTCACGATTACCGCGCTCAAAAACGCGGTGGCCGTGGTCGCCGCGGCATGGGCACCAAAGACGAGGACTTTGTCCAAGACCTCTTTGTGGCCTCAACCCACACCGACGTGCTCATGTTCACGTCGACGGGCCGCGTCTACAAACGAGTCGTGTACGAACTTCCGGCCGGCAGCCCAACCACGAAGGGTAAGCCCATCGTGCAGCTTCTGAACCTCGGAGAAGGCGAGAAGATCAAGGCCGTCGTGCCGATCGACGACTTCGAAGAAGGCAAATACATCATCAGCGCCTCGCGCAACGGTGTGGTCAAGAAGAGCGAGCTCACGGCATACAAGAACGTTCATTCCGGCGGCATCATTGCCTTGGGTCTGAAAGACGGCGACGAACTCATCACGTGCCGCTTGGTCACCGAAGGCGACCATGTGCTGCTGGTAAGTAAGCAGGGGCAGTCGATTCGCTTTGACGAAGATGACGCCCGTCCGATGGGACGATCGGCTGCAGGTGTGTTCGGTATGCGCTTCCGCGATGACGACGAACTTGTCGGCATGGAAGTCCTTCCGAAAGACATCCCAGACGAATCCCCGCTCAAACTGCTCACCATGACCCGTCGTGGTTACGGTAAACGCACCGAGCTTGGCGAGTACCCCTTGCAAGGCCGTGGCGGTAAGGGAGTCATCACGATCAAGACGACGGAACGAAACGGCGAAGTCGTGGCGGTTCGTCTGGTCAACGACGGCGACCAAATCATCGTGATTACGGACAAGGGGCAACTCATCCGGACGAACGTCGAGGGTATCTCGGTCTACAGCCGTAATACTCAGGGCGTCCGCATCATGAATATCGACGACGATGAAACCATCGTCTCGGTGGCTCGCGTCAAAGAAGAAGACATCGACGAAGAGGCCGATGAAGTTGTGGTCGATGGTGAGGTCGTGGAAGGCGTTGCGCCAGCCGACGGCGTAGCCAGTGAGGCCATGAGTGAAGCGGTGGCTAAGTTCGCCGACGGTCTCCTTGAGGCCGAAGCCGACGAAGATGCCGACGACGAGTGATCTTTGACTCAACGCCCCAAACCACAAAACCCCTGGGTGCGCGCCGGTATCTTTGGCGCACTCGGGTTTGAGTTTGTAGCGTTTACCCTTGCAGGTGTTTGGGGCGGGAACCTCATCGACGACTACTTTCAGTCATCGCCTTGGGGTTTGCTCGCCTGCCTCCTGCTCGCCCTCCTGGGCGCGGGAGTCCATGTGGTTCAAATCACGCGTCGATTCTTGATCGACGAGTAGGTAAAACCCTCGAAAATTGACGCGATCAACGCTGATCCCGTGGGGCAGAGTGTTTGACCGGTCTCCTACCCCTTGCACCGAATAATTCACCGTGTTATGGAGCGGCCCCGGACGGTATAACGCCCGGAAACGGTTGCAGCGCGTGATGGCGGCGACCGAGGCGAGCAAAGTGATGGCAAACCGAGAAGACGGATTTATCCGCGGAGCGATGAGCAAAACGGCCGTCGTGGGTTGCCTGGCCTCAGTGGTCGCTTTTCTCGTCGAAGGCCCTTGGTTTGGAATGTCGGTGACGATCGGAATGGTCGTTGCGATTTCTAACCTCTGGGTGGTGATGTGGGTCTCACAGAAGGTGATCAAATCAGGCTTAGCAGGTCATACCAGCTCGGCACCTTGGTCTCTGCTGTTAGTCCTGAAGTTCTTTGCAATTTTTGGATTGATCGGGTTGCTTCTCGTGGTCGTCAAAATTGACGCCATCGGGTTTGTGACCGGATTCAGTAGTTTCCTGCCAGCGCTTACGTGGCAGGCAGTCATAGATAGGGACGACGATTCGTCCGACTCCGGGAACAGGGCCTAGACACATGTCAGATTACACGTATCTGGATTTGATTCCGCATTGGGCCGAGAAAGAGGCCGAACTTGCGCATCATCTTGGGCATCCACTGCTTAACCCCGCAGGACACGTTGTGTTGTCCCACGTGGTGTTCAGCGGTGTGGCGTCCGTGATCATCTTGGCGGTCGCTCTTGCCGTTCGAGGCAAGTTCACCAATCGCGAAACAGCCGTGGTTCCCGAAGGCGGAGTCACACTTCGTAACATGATTGAACTCATGCTTGGCTCCATCTACACGATGATGGCCGACATGATGGGCGCCAAGAAAGCCAAGCAGTTCTTTCCGTTGATTGCCACGCTTGGTTTTTGGGTTCTCTTTTCGAACTTGATGGGGCTTGTTCCTGGCTTTGCGCCACCAACAGGCAACCTGAATACCAATATCGCTCCGGCGATCGTGGTCTTCCTCGTCTACAATATCGCAGGCGTGGTCGAACACGGGCCGATCAAGTACTTCAAGCACTTCTTGGGACCCGTGTGGCCGCTCTATCCTCTTATGCTTGTCATTGAGGTTGTTGGACACGTGTTCCGACCCCTTAGTCTTGGCATTCGTCTTACAGGTAATATGACCGGTGACCACATGGTCCTCGGAGCATTTGGCGATTTGGCCACGGGGATCTTCGGATACCCACTCCTTCTCACACTTCCATTCTACGCCCTCGGGCTGATGGTGTGTGTGATTCAGACCTTGGTGTTTTGCCTGCTTTCGAGTGTTTACATCTCGTTGGCTGTTGAGCACACAGATCATTAATTAGAATTTTGTCCCTAACGTTTAAAAATAGCCTTGTTTCCATCGATTGGGTGCGTTATGTAGCGCCCCGTTTTGAGGAAGCAGTTCCGATTCAAGAGGATTTCAGATGAAGAAGCTTGTCGCATTCATGAGCACGTTCGGAATGGTTGCACTTTACGGTGCATCAGCATTCGCACAGGGCGCTGACGCCCCAGCTAACCATTTCTCGATGTACGCGATGTTCGCAATCGGTGCTGGTCTCGCCATTGGCGTTGCCGCACTCGGTGGTGCACTTGGACAGGGTCGCGCAGCAGCAGCTGCCCTTGAAGGTATCGCTCGTAATCCGGGCGCTTCAGGTAAACTGTTCACACCACTTATTCTTGGACTTGCGCTCATCGAGTCGCTTGTTATCTACGCATTCGTGATCGCGATCCTTATCGTGAACCGCATCGACCTTGCTGTTATCCCACAGTAAACAGTCGAACTCAGTAAACATCGAACTGTGTCGCTTTTGGACGGGTCGGATTTCCGACCCGTTTTTTTATGTTTGAAGCTCCTCAGACATCGCTTTCCAGACCACGAACCCGCCACCCCTCGGCGGCCGATGTCTTTGTTGAAAATTGGCCGAACCATGTTGGCCTGACCGCAACCCCCACACACAGATCTCTTCTTGAAGTCGCCGGCGAAGTCGTCGGCCTGGTTGGGTACGAGTCTGCCAGGATCGACGTCACTCGAGATCAGCGCGGCTACCATTGCGCAGGCATTCGAGCGCAAGCGCCTGATCCCAACGGAATCTGGATTCAAGAGGTCCGCATCCCCAGAGGCATCTGCGTCAACAGCGCTCAATCTCTGTTGCGCATTCCCCGTTTGGTCGCGATGGAGGAGGGGTTGGAGTGGGTCGCTTGCCGCGTTCATGGTCAGCATTGGCCAGAACGAGCATCGCAGGCCCGATGGCGTACCGATTGCGAGCCTTTTCTTTGGCTTTTCTGGCGAGAATCGTTCGTGGATGTGGCCGAAAACGATGGGTTAACGATGTTTTGGCGGAATCCAGCGTTTTGAGGCACACAATACTTGGACTCACGGCAGATCTGCTCTACGCTAACAGGCATGTACTTGCATGGAATTCGACTTGTGTGCTTAAATGCCGCGAGTTGTTATCCAACAAAATTAACTGCCGTAACCACACCGGTTGCCGAACGCCTTCCCGATGTTAATGGGAGAACAGTTCGCTCATGATCGTACAGTGCCCAGCATGTAATTCGCGTTACCGAATTCGCGACGCGAACATTCCACCTTCAGGTGGTAAAATTCGTTGTCCGTCGTGTGCGCACAGCTTCGTCGTCTATCCGGAACCCCCGGAAGAAGAGGACGATAGCGATCGCACATCCATCACCAATCCAAATGCACTGAGCAATCTTGTGAGTAAGATGTCTACGCCGGCGAAAAATGCGCCAGCGACGGACGACAATCACACGGCCACTTTGGACAAAGATGAGATGAATCGCATTCGTGCGTTTCAGGCCATGGCATCGGAGCTTGGTGATGCCGACGACGGCACACTTGAGATCAAGAACCCGATGGAGATTTGGCGCAACGCTCAGGCAGCGTTGGGTAATGTTGAAGAAAGCGAAGTCGACGAGTACGACGCGGCACCGACTGAAATCGTATCTGCGGATAATCTTCCCAATTTGCCCTTCCCTGGGATGAAGCAGAAGGTTCCCGCACCAAGCCTGCCCGCACCGCCGCCTATCGCTCAAAAGCCTTCCGCGAGTCCACCGACACCGTCGTTGCCACCGCTTAGGCCTCCGAGCCCAGAACCGGTTCGCGCAACGGCGCCGAGCGCGTCTCCGTTTGACGATCCTTTTGCTCGCCAGCCTTCAGCTAATTTTGCTGCTGCGCCCGCACCTGTAGCGCCCGCACCTGTAGCGCCCGCACCTGTAGCGCCCGCACCACAACAACATTACGGCGACTCGACGCAGCAACTTTCCAATCCGTTCACCGGTATGGATTCGGTTTCTTCGCCAGATGTGTCGGCCGATATTATGGCAGCGATCGAAGAAGTCAGCTTGGCGCATGAAGATCCGCCAAGCGTGACGCCCGACGGAGGCCACGAGGGTCCTTGGAAACTCAAGACCGATTTTGGCCTGACGTACGAGTTTCCAGACGTGAAGAGCCTGCGAAACTGGCTCTCAAGTCGGGACGAAATCGACGGGTTTAAACTTTCGGCGGATGGGATCAACTTCTTTTCGGTCCCCGAATTTCCTCAGTTCGCGCGACGCGCACAAGTCTCACAGGTCGGCCTGAGCCAACCCAGTGAGTTGGGCTCCATGCCGAGCGACGGATTTGCGCCTGCCGCGATGCCCAATTTCAATCAGCCTTCGTTCACGCCCCCCCCTTCGTCGGCGTCACAGTCTGGCAATTTCGGTGGTCCGGTGGTTCCGGGGCAATACGCTTCCTATCACGGTGGGCCATTGCCGCCTGTGCCAACAGGGGCGCCTGTCCAGACCTCTTATCGGCCACCCTCGCGTGCCGCCGGTGAGCACAAGATCTTATGGGCAGTTTTTGCGGTGCTTCTGGTCGTGTGTGTATTGGTGGGGCTGCAAACATTTGGATTTGTGGATTTGGTGACGATGGCTGGCCTCGGGAAGAAGGTCGTGCCGCTTCAACCTCCTCCAAAGATCGAACTCGTGCAGCCGATCAATACGCCAAAGATTGAGGACGTGAACGCCGATATTGAGGGTTTGCTCAAAGACGTTCGTCGGGATTTGAAAAATAAAAAAATCCAGACCGCTCTTGATCGCCTGAATACGGTAGAGACGCTGGCGCCCGAGCGTCCTGAAGTCTTCGAGTTAAGGGCCAAGGCCTTTGATGCACTAGGCGATACCGAGAAGGCAGAGGTCGCTCGTGAGCGCGGTAAAGAACTTAGGGAAAACGCCGTAGAGGCCGATCCAACGATCACGCCAGATGGTGGCGTAGACTCCAACTAAACAGCTTGAGGCCGGCTCGAATGGACGTTCGTTGTCCGAAGTGTCAAACGCTCTACGAACTGGATGACACCCAGGTCAAAGCTCCACTTGTCACGCTAAAATGCTCACAGTGTCAGTACGTGTTTCGCTTCGAATCACGGCAGGCGGTCGTTCAAGAGAACCACCGACGCTGGATGGTACGAAAGCGAAAGACGGGAGACATCCTGTATTTCAACGCCCTAGACGCGTTGCATCAATGGATCATGCAGGGGCAAGTGACCCATAAGGATGAGATTTCGCGTACGGGCAAGACGTGGATGCTGCTCGGAGAGATCGGCGAGTTTGTCCCTGTATTTCAGGTGGTCGAGAGTATCTCAAGTCTTTCAGGGCAGCCAAAACCCGAAGATTCTTCGATCGCTGCACGGAAGATCAGCGAAGAACATGCGATCCCCGTGGCACCGCAAGAACCGCGTGAGCGCGTGCGAACAGAGATTCAGTTCGGCAAAGTCGAGGCTCCAGAGGAGGTCACTCAACGCGCCAGACCTTCGCGAATGACCCCAAATTCGCTGCCGGCGCCTCTGCCTCCAAATCCACGAGTTCGACGAGACGAACGTTTTGTGACGCCGAATCCTCCAACCGAAAAATGGGAGTTGGGCGGAGACGTACCGCAAACTCATTTGACATCAGAAGTCACCTCACACACCGAACGCCCGCACAGTCGAGCTCCGCTTTTTGCGGTCATCGCCATCGTTGTTGCGGGTGCGGCGTACGTGTTTTTTTTCCAGCGGCCACTCCTCGATGGAATCATGGGGCAGGACGTTCCTCGGTCGGCGGTCTCACTGGGAAATACGCAAGGGGATGAGGGGCAAACCGCAGGAACAACGCAAGGAGCTGTTGAATCTGCTCAATCTGTCGAAGATGCGATCGCGGCCTCCGAAGCGGCCCAACACGCAGCCGCAGTTGCCAAATTTGAGGAGGCGCTCCAGGTCATCCATCCGAAAATGGATCAGGCGTTGGGAGTGGCGACCGAAGAGGCTGAACTCGCGGCAGAAAGCGAGAACGATCCCAAGGAAAAGCTCGCAAAGGCAAAACGCACTCTGGAAGGCGGCAGAGCGTCGCAGGCTCTTTCGATCTACAAGGATGTGCTCGACCAGGATGGTCGCAACGTCGAGGCGATCACTGGGGTGGCCTGGTGTTATATCGAGCTGGGACGGTTCAATGACGCTGCGAGCAATTTCCGTCGTGCGTTGGAAATCGATCCGAAAGAAGGCGATGCGTTGATCGGCCTTGGCACCGCTGAGCGGCAGCGAGGGAATCTTCGGGCTGCTTTTGACGCTTATGACCTGTACCTCGGTCGTCATCCCAAAGGGGCAAAATCCTCAATCGCTCGATATCAAATCGATGCACTTCGAAAGCAACTCGGGCTTTAGTCCGGTCGCCATCACCTCAAATAAACCGACATGAATCAGCGGATTGGGACATACGAACTCCAGCGCTTGGTCGCCACAGGCGGCATGGCTGAGATTTGGACGGCGCATGATGGCGACGGACACCTTGTTGCGATCAAACGGATTCTGCCGCACCTGGCTCGAGATGAACGCTTCACCGCCATGTTCATGGACGAGGCGCGCTTAGCTTCCGAACTTCAGCACCCAAATATCGCATCAATCCACGCGATCGGACATGACGGCGAGAATCAGTTCTTGGTCATGGAGTTCGTGGACGGTGTCGATTTGGCTGATTTGGTTCAGCTCGCCGAGCAGCAAAATCATTTTTTGCCGGTGCGTGAAGTCGTGTCGATTCTGGTCGATGTTTTGGTCGCCCTTGAGTTTGCACACGGGTTTCAGCGCGACGGCCAGCCCTTGTTGATCGTGCATCGCGATATCTCACCTCATAATATTTTGGTTTCCCGCGAAGGTTTGGTGAAGCTGGTGGACTTTGGAGTCGCAAAGGCAACAGAGCGACACCACAAAACCCAAACAGGAGTGGTCAAAGGAAAGCTCTCGTACATGGCTCCGGAGCAGATCCAACAAGGCGAAGTGGATTTGCGAGCCGATCTGTTTTCGTTGGGCGTGGTCGGTTTTGAACTTCTGGTGAACCAACCCCCCTTTGGTCGAGATCTGACCGCGATTTCTTCGATTCTGCATGATGAACCGACGTCGCTTTCCGAGTTACGCCCTGAATTGCCGCAAGAGCTGATCGACGTCTTTTTGCGAGCCTTAGACAAGGATCCCGCTCGTCGATTCCAAAGTGCAGAAGAGATGCGATTGGCGCTGACCCAGTGGCTTGCCACTCAACCGAAGGTCGACGTCACCGAGATCGCCCGGCTGGTGGTCGATATTCAAGGTGCCACGCACGATGCCGTTACGGTGCAGGGCATGGTGTCGCCGCCTCTTCGTGATCCAACCGCTTTTGTGGCGCTTCCACCTCGATCGAAGCCGACGACCGAGTTGCACCCTTCGAGCCCAGCCTGGTCGATGGGCGGGTTTTTAATACTCTTGGCGCTCGCCGCGTACGTGGTGTTTTCATGGGAGGGCGCCCCGGTCGACCAAGAAGCGACCCTATCGGTTCCACCCCCTCCAGTTCAAGGATTCGACTTCGCCGAAGAGTGGGTAGACGAATGGGGGCCATCGGACGAAGAGCTAACGCAGGCTGCCTTTGTCTGGCAAAACTGGGGGCCCGCCGACTTCATGACTCAAGACTGGATCGAGCGTTTTGTCGATCCGCCGCCGCGTCTGGATCCAGGTGACCCAGAAACGCTAGCCGAGCTCGATCTGCCCAAAGGGAAGAAACCCAGAAAGAAGCCGAAAAAGAAAAAGCGCCGTGTGAAAAAAAAAGTCGTTCGAGCAACGCCCAAACCCAAGCCCAAAACGGCACCTCGCAAGAAGGCATCGGCGCTTGAACGGGTGGATCGTGCGTTGCCAAGTTTCTGAGTCGCTTGGGTCGCACCAAATTGGTCGCTGAGTTAGATTAGCGAGAGCAATTCTTGTGAGCTGATATGCCTTGGTTTGATGATCCCGACCTTGAAGCGGCTTTTGACGACCTTCCACTCGACGAGTCGCACGCCGCCGCTGCCTCTTCGATTGTGTTCGCCGACTACGATCTGCTTGAAGTTGGGGACATTATCGGGGGACGGTACCGAGCAGAACGGCGCCTGAGCCCGGAACGGTTTTTCGTTCGCCACACCCGCCTTGATCACTGCTTTTTACTCCGTTTGCTCCCCGGTCTTTTTCCGGGGTCACAGATCCAAGATCGCCTCGCGTACGTGACCGATGTAGCAGGCCTCCTGAACAACGAGCTTCTGGGTTTTGTCGCTGAAATAGGCGTTTGTCCTCGTTTTGGAGGATTTGCGATTTGTGAGTGGGTCGAAGGGATATCTCTTTCCGAAATCTTCGTCTCAACTGATGTGCCTCAATTTGAGCTGGAAGAAGCGCTGGGCTTCATGGTCGATCTCGGTGGCGTCTTGGCTGAATTGCACGACGTTGGCGTATCCCATGGAATGCTCGACGGCGCAGACATCGTGCGCGATCGAGCGGGACGATGGAAGTTGCTGGCACCGGGACTTCCTGCCGAAAAGATTGATATCGGTCCTCCGCCCTACGTTGATTCTCAGATGGATGCGACCCCAGGCGGAGACCAATGGTCGCTTGCTTATGGCGTCTATGCGCTGCTTGTGGGCGAGGTTCCAGTGGGAGACTCACCGCTGCCGCCAAGCGATCTGCGCGTGGACATCCCGCAATCATTGGACGACGTGTTGTTGAGGGCCCTAGATCACCACGTGTCGAAGCAATGGCCTTCCATCGAGGATTTTGTCTCGGCGTTCCAGACCTCGGTCGTGCAGTGGCGCTCGGGTGTCGGTCATTCGGAACCCCTTTTAAGTCCAGATTCGCTGATCTCGTTGCATCCAGACGGTGAGGAGGAATCGACCGAAGTTTTTGCCAGATCACGCCTGGCGGCTCGCTCGGTCGTGATCGAGATGCTGCCTGAGCTGGTGCCTGCGATCAGCATGAATTTTCAGTCCATGGCGCGTCTACGCACTGAGCATCGAAATAACCTCATCGCGGGCGGTTTGTACGCGCCTGGCGTGTTGGGGTTGGCAAAGGGCAAAGACGTCTCGATCACCCCGCAATATCAGCCGACAGGGCAATCGATCACGATTCCGGCGACTGTGGCGCAGGCCTCCGACGGGGATTCAAATGGAACCGGTTTTGTGTTTGAGGCCAAGGCGCATGCTGAGGTTCTGAAGTTCACGGCCGCCGTGGATCCAGCAGCCGATCTCAAACCGAACGATTCGTTGAATGCCACGATCGTGCTCGACAAGGACTCCGAGGTCACGGCCGCAGAGGCGTTTCTTCTTTCACGGCTCAGCGGTCCCACACAGCTGGGTTATTTGCGGGCCTTTTTTAACGGCTTGCCCTTCGACTTTGAGGAGACCGCAGTTGGGCTGATCGATCGGGGTTTTGTCACCGTGACGCGCGCGGCGCCTCCTGTGACTCAAGCAGCCAGACGCTCGGACGTCTCGGCTCGAGTTGAGCAGCCAGCCGCAACCGTCCGGAAAGAGTTGGTCACTCCCAAAGCTCAGGCCCCGGTGGTCAGTGCCCAGAAGGTCACGTCGCAGGCGACCCTCAGGCAGGTCGAGCTGAGTAAAGACGAAGTCGAAATCGTGTTGGACAAGTCCACGGTCTTTGAGGGCAGGGGGAATTATCGTGCGGCGATAGAAATACTCCAAAACGCACTCGCGGCCCGCACGGATGCAAGGTTGTTGCACCGATTGGCCGTCGTTCGGGCGAAGTTTCAGGGAACTTACGGGCGGTCCATGCGGGAGCTCAAAAAAGCCCTGACCTTGCGACCCGAAGATCCAGATATCCTCGCTTCAAAGCGTTGGATTCAGGCGCTCATCGATACTGAATCGGTTCAGAATGTCTGGAAGCAGTCGATTGCTGGTGGGAGTTACCGACTTTTGCGCGTTGATTCCGACATCAATCGGGCTTGGATCGAAGTCGACGCGTCGTCGCCTACCGAACGCCGGATTATCAGTATCGATTACGTGCGTGGACAAGTTCTGTCGACTGTGCGCGCCAAAGATCCTCGAGAATACAGCGCCATTGCTGGTGATCATCCAAGTCTATCCGTCCTGGATGAACGCCTGAACTCGGAAAATCACGCCACCCGAACACGCAGAAAAAAGCTCGCAGCTGTGGCTCGAAATTCCAACGACTATGGGCCCTGGTTTCGTAAGGGCCCTGTCCCTCTTTTATCGTCGCCGGATTCTCGGTTTTTGATCTTTGACCGACACCCGACCACCCGCGCCGAAGGGCTGTATTTTGTTCAGGAAAATACGACGATGTCGGCGCTAAAGCTCGAGCGCGATGGAACCCGAGGCGAGCGTCCAAGTGTGGCGCCGGACGGCGCGGTGGTTTTCTCGACCGCAGGGCCGATTCAGGCGGTTTGGGTGGCGGAAGTCTATCAAGCTGCCCGAGACGTTATGCCTGTGCAGGGACCGTCCACTGCGCTGTGGAGCGGTGACGGCAACGACCTCTTTGTGCTGGAGCATCGCACAGGTGTTGTTTCCAAGACCGATCGCAAGGGAAGCGCTCCTCTGAAAATCGCCGAGGTTGGCGCGTGTCGGGCTTGGTTCGCCGATCTCGATGTCGCCCGGGTCGTTTGTCTTTCCAGCGATGAACGTAAGCTGACCTTGCTGAGCCTTGAGACCGGGGCCGTTGTGGGCGAAATGGCCCTCGATGACCGCGTTACCGACGTCTTGTTGCGCAACGATGGACTTGCGGCGGCGACGACAATTGCTGGCCTTGAATTTGTTGATTTTGGAGCCGGCCGTCGTCAGGTATTGCCAGTTTCTGTGCATCCGACGTCGTTCTCCCAGAATTATTGGCTGCCAAAACACCCGTTGATCATCTTGGGAGCGTCGCCGGCTTCCATCGAGTTGAGCGCCATCGATCCGGGGATTTTCCTGTGAAACACCTTTTATTGGCACTCGGATTTGGGCTCTCCCTTTGTGCATGCGAGGCGCCCGCGCCCGCGCCTGCGAGCGCTCCCACGACGGCTGCCCTCGCCCCCGACGAGGACGCTTCGGAGCTCGTCTTTTTTGATGAAAGCGAAATGTTGGCCGGGGCCGTTGAACTCACCGAGGCGGCGTGCGTGGGGACGGGCACGATTGAAATTCGCGGGCAGCTCGCTACGTTGAGTCCACAGGCCGTTTCACTGGCCGATGAACACGTCGTTTCGGGCATTCGAGTCGCGTTGGGCAAGACTTCGCAGAATTGGGATCTTGAGGAGGAATGGATGAACGTCACAACCGATGCTCTGGGTCGGTTTTGTTTTCGTTTGCCCGCTGAGCAGGAGTTGGGCGCAGGCGTGTTGCTCCAGTCCGCGACCACACCGGCTTTGCGAAGAGTCGTTCTGGATGCGCGTGATGTGAACATTCACCTGAGCTCCGAGGCCATCGTTCGGTTGGTCCAAAAAACAGGTGCCAAACCTTCAACGCACCAACGCGTTGGTCTCTTGAATCTCACTACAATGGTTGGAACGCGACTTGAGCTTCTTGAACCGGTAGCATTCGCTCCAGACACGAGCGCTGAGGCCGTATTGGACATGATTCTTGAGCGACTTGAGGGCGACGAGCGTATTCGTGCTGGTCTGGAGGCAATGCAATCCGGCCAGGAGCACTGATGTTTACGATTCCTTCAGTGGTGTCGCTAAACGTCGTGGTGCTGGCGTTTTTCATGGGTGCGCATAACCTTTGGATCGGTTGGACGCTGCGTCGGCCCCGCGAGACCTGGCAGGCAATGTTGGCATTTTCCGCGGCGGCATACGCAGCTTCGGAGGTGCCACTTACGCTTGGTGTGGACTCGTCTATCGTGGTTTGGGGCCTTCGAATTCAGATCATAGCGGCAGCATGCCATGTCGTGTCCTGGATGCGATTCGAACGCCTCCTTTCGCACTCCTCGGTCACGCTCTTCGAAAAAAGTGCAGAAAGAGGGATCTTGGCGTTGTCTGCCGCTTGCCTCATCCCTGGCCTGTCCTACCCGGGGGAGGTCAACGTGCGCGCAGTTGACTGGCTGGGCGTGTCCTTTCATGAGCCTGAATCGACGGTTTATGACTCGCTCATGTTCGCGTTCATGCTTTCGCTGCTCTGCTACGTCGTGTGGAAGCTGGCTCGCAGTGCTAAGCGCGGGGTTCCTGGCGCATGGCTGAATGCGGTCATTGTTGCGGTCCTCTTTCTTTGCGGACTTCTTGATGCAATTACGGTGAGCGGCTTCCTCAACGCCCCCTACCTGTTGACGATCGGACTTTTTGGCTCGGTGGTGGTGACTTGGACGCAGGTGACCCGCCAATTCGCTGATAATGCGCGCGCCCTCGAGAGAAACTCAGCGGACCTTTCGGCGACCATCGTTAAACGAACGGCGGCGCTGGATGTTTCACAAAAAGACCTCGCACGCGCTGAACGTCTGGCCGGTTTGGGGCAGATCGCTGCGGGCGTGGCCCATGAAATTAATAATCCATCGGCGGTTGTGATTGCGAACCTTGAGTACGTCTTGTCTGAATCCGTGGATTTTTCGGCTGCCAAAGATCCTGAGACACGCAGAGCATTGGAAAGATCTCTTGCGCAAATGCATCGAATCGCCGGCATCGTGCGTGACATGCTTTTAGCCGGTCGAATTGTCTCCACGCCGATTGGGTCTTCGAGGGTGGCGCTCAATGAGGTGGTGCAAGCCGCCCTTGAGGCCAACGATTGTTCAAACGCCGTGGTTGAGGTCTCGGTGGCTCCCGAACTTGTCGTTCATGGCGACGAAAACGCACTTTTTCCAGTGATCAGGAACCTGATTTCAAACGCTATTTACGCGTGTCGGGGCAAGGTGAGCATTCACGCGAGCAAGGCCGACGGGATGGTCGAATTGCGGGTGAGTGATGATGGCATCGGCATGGAGCCCGACCATGTGGCCAAGATTTTTGAGCCATTCTTTACGACAAAACCTCCTGGAGACGGCACAGGCCTTGGCCTTTCTGTGTCGCTTGGACTGGTGAAAAATCTGGGCGGAGACCTGATTTGTTCCTCCGAAGTTGGTCAAGGTACGACCATGCTCTTGCGCCTGAACGCGGTTGTCCGTCCGATATAGTTTTGTTAGTAAGTGTTCACTAACTTACGGAGCGTTCCATGTCTGAGAAAGTGATCCTGACCTGCGCACTCAATGGCGTGCTGACCAATCCTGCCCAACATCCGGTTCCCTATACTCCACAAGATATGGCTGTTTCGGCGAAGTCCGCCTATGACGCGGGCGCCGCGATTGTGCATATCCATTTTCGTGATCAAGAAAACGGCGTCTTTCCTTCATGGGATCCTGATCTGGCGGAGGACGTGGTGACCCGTATTCGGGCGGCATGCCCGGGCATGATCATCAACCTGACCACCGGGGTGTTCGGCGACGATATCAGCGGGCCAGTCGCCTGTTTGAACCGAGTTCGTCCAGAAATCGCGGCCATGAATTCCGGCTCTCTCAACTATCTCAAAATTCGAAAAAACGGCGAGTGGGCTTGGCCTCCGATGCTTTTCGACAACACCGTCGAGAAGATTACGTCGTTTTTAGATGCGATGCGCGAGTACGGAATCAAACCGGAGTGTGAGTGTTTTGACATCGGCATTCTGCGTTCGATTTCGATGTTCGAACAAAATGGGATCCTTCAAAAACCCTACACCGTTTCGTTGGTGCAGGGGGTGGCCAGCGGAATGCCGGCTCGTTTGGACCTGCTGCCGATTTTGGTCGATGAGTTGCCAAAAGACGCCCACTGGCAGTCGATCGTGATCGGCCGCGAAGAAGTTTGGCCCATCCATCGGCGCACGGCAGAACTAGGCGGCCATCTGCGTACCGGCGTCGAAGACACGTTTTATCTGGCGGACGGATCCAAGGTCGATGGCAACGGCCCATTGATCGCCGCGATGGCCAAATTAGCGCGCGAAGTTGGTCGTGAACCGGCGACTCCGGAAGAAGCCCGTCAGATTCTGGGTTTCTGATTCGTCTGCATCTGGCACACTCGTCGCCAATTCAACTTGCCTACGGAGCGACCATGACGCTGATTTGCGCGATCGACCAAGGAACGACCGGGACAACCGTCATCCTGCTGGACGAAGACCTCAATATCCGAGCCCGAATCAATCGGGAGTTTCCACAGATCTACCCGCAGCCAAGTTGGGTGGAACACGACCCTGAAGCGATCTGGAAGTCGACGCTGGATGCGCTCGCGCTCGCGGTTGTCGAGGCGGAAGCCAAGCCATCGGATATCAGCGTTGTCGGCATCACCAACCAGCGTGAAACCACGGTGGTTTGGGATCGCAAAACCGGCAAACCCATTCATAACGCCATTGTCTGGCAGGATCGTCGGACCGCTGGAACGATTCGACAGCTCAGGGACGAAGGCCACGAAAACAGCGTTCAGAAAAAAACTGGGCTGCTCTTGGATCCCTATTTTTCGGGCACCAAGATCGCGTGGATCCTTGATCAGGTCCCCGGCGCTCGCGCCCGCGCGATGAACGGCGAGTTGGCTTTCGGCACGATCGACACGTTTTTGCTGTGGCGACTGACGGGCGGGAAATCCCATAAAACCGACGTTTCAAATGCGTCGCGAACTCTGCTCATGGATTTGCATAAAGCCGATTGGGATGAAGACCTCTTGGAGCTTTTTCGTGTTCCTGATTCGTTGCTGCCCGAAATTATCGGAAATGCCGCCGAGTTTGGTCATGTCAAAGACATCCCGGGCCTCGCCGATGGCACGCCCATTTGCGGCATCGCTGGCGACCAGCAAGCAGCCCTTTTTGGCCAGGCCTGTTTTGACGTGGGCGATGCAAAATGCACCTACGGCACCGGCGCGTTTTTGCTCATGAACACAGGGTCAGAGGCTGTTTTTTCTCAACATCGAATGCTCACCACCGCCGCATGGAAGCTTAACGGACAGATGACCTACGCGCTGGAGGGCTCGGCGTTCATCGCAGGGGCCGTAGTGCAGTGGCTGCGCGACGGTTTGGAGTTCTTTGATTCTTCGGCCGAAATCGAGGAGCTCGCAGCAAAAGTCGGAACCTCCGAGGGTGTTGTTCTGGTTCCGGCGCTTGCGGGACTTGGCGCGCCGCATTGGAATCCTGATGCTCGCGGCGTGATGTGGGGCATGACCCGTGGCACCACGCGTGCGCATATTGCCTACGCCGCGTTGGAGGGCATCGCGCTTCAGAATGTCGACATCTTAAAGGCGATGGAAAACGACCTCGGCTGTCCGCTCAAGGAGCTCAAGGTTGATGGTGGGGCAAGTGCAAATAATCTACTGATGCAGATGCAGGCGGATTTCTTGGCTCGCCGGATCGTGCGGCCTGCGATGTTGGACACAACTGCCCTTGGCGCGGCGTTATTTGCCGGCCTTGGTGCTGGTATTTTTTCTGACCTCAGTGATATCCGGAAGACGTGGAAAGCCGATGCTACCTTTGAGCCCAAGATGGACGAAAAAGTCCGTGCCGACCATTTACGTCGATGGAATGAAGCCCTGAAGCGTGTTTAAGAATTTTTAGGAAAGACGATGCAAGAATTAACACTCGAAGTTAGCGACCATGTCGCAGTGGTCTCTTTGGCCGGCCCAGCACGCGGAAACGCACTGGGACCCGATGTCTGGGGCGAACTCGCCGCGACCTTTCATGAATTGGATCGTCGAGAAGACGTGCGCGCGGTTATTTTGCGTGGACGGGGTGAGCAATTCACCTACGGACTCGATCTGCAACGAAATGCCCCCCTTTTTATGGGTCTATCTCAGGGCGAAAACCTGGCGTCCGAGCGCATGGCTCTGAAACGACTGGTGTTGGAGTGGCAGGCCGGAATTACGGCGATCGAGACCTGCTCCAAGCCGGTGATTGCAGCCATTGATGGGTGGTGTATCGGTGGCGGAATCGACATCGTCGCCGCAGCGGATTGGCGGCTTTCAACCGCTGAGGCGCGCTTCTCGCTGCGCGAAGTCAAAATCGCCATCACCGCCGATCTTGGGGCACTTCAGCGCCTTCCGCATATCATCGGTCAGGCCTCAACCCGCAGGCTGGCGATGACCGGAAAAGACTTCACGGCAACGGAGGCCCATGCGATGGGCTTGGTGGATTCTGTCTATCTGGACAGCGAGTCACTTTTCGAGGCAGCGATGGCGGAGGCCATCGAGGTCGCCAAGAATCCGCCTTTTGTGGTTCAATCCATCAAACAGGTCCTGAACGCCGGTCGCGATATGACCGTGCAACAGGGCTTGGACTACGTCGCGACTTGGAATAGCGCGTATCTCGAATCGAACGACCTCAAGGAGGCGATTCTGGCGTATATGGAACGCCGTGAACCGACGTTCAAGGGAAATTGATGGATGTGAATCGCAGCGCAAAACCCTACGCAATAGCCGCCGTGGGTATCCTCGTCGTCACGACGATCGGATTGGTCGTTGTCTCGTCTGACAAAGAAGAGAAGCCGGTCGAACATGTTGAAGTCGATGACGTGTTGAACAAGGCTGTGATCAGCGCGGTGACGGCGATAGAGGCTCCCGAGGTGGGCCTGGATCATCAAACGGCAAATCAGGCGACTGAAGCTGCGCAAGACATCGAGGAAACGGCCAAATCGGTTTTGGGACCGAGTCCCTCAGAGCCCGCTGGGCGCGAAGATGCCGTGATGGCGAACCCAGGCCCGGATTGGGTCGCTTCTGTGCCTGAGCCGCCCGCTGCCGACGCAGGAGCAGAAGACGAAGAGCCCCTTGGCACTTTGGATCGAGAGGTCATTCGCGATGGCATCCAAGCCATGCGTCCAGTCGTCGAGTCGTGTTACCTCGAAACCCTCGCCGATTTTCCGGATGCAGAAGGTAGGGTTACGCTCGCCTTCACGATTGCCGCCGAAAACGACGAGGGCCGCGTGGAATTGGCCGAGCTGGACGACGAGACGTCGACCTTGATCGATGCCATGTTGCATGACTGCATGATCAAAGCCTTGGGCGACCTGAAGTTCCCCGCGCCCGACGGTAACGGCAAAGTCAACGTCCGATACCCCTTCAATTTTAGCCCAAAGTGAGCGGTGAGCGGTGAGCAGATTGGTTCGCGGCGCTGCGATTGGTACACAGGCATCCGATTGGTCCGCGGGCATCCTGCCCGCACGGGATTGGCAGTCGCCGAATGAAAGCCCAGCGTACCCTTCGCAAAGTTACAGTCGGTCGGAAATCTGTTCCAGGTTTAATCCGCCCGGATAGGCGTAGGACACGTGGCAATCGTAGCCGTAAGAAACCACGCCAAATGGGACTTCGGAGGTCACTTTGTGGAATCCGTCAGGCACCGGAACCTGCGCGGCTTCGTACCCACCGCTGCCCACCGGTTTGAATAGTTCACGCGGAATCGGCACGCCGTCGATAAGCACTTCGCGTCCGGCTGGTGCGGCAATATTCAAAAAATCGAGCTCGTAGGCCTCTGGTGTGAGCAACAAATAATCCTTGCGATACTGGTCGATCGGAACGGTTGTCGCCATCGCGGGATCGCCAATACCGGTGGGGTTTCCGGCATCGATGCCTTCGTTGCAGATCCGCGGAATGCCAAACCAGTTTGAACCCACCATGTATTGAGCGAGCGAAACGGGTTTGCTTGCGCCAAGTACAAAGGTTTGGGTCGATTCGAATTGCAACCAATCACCGGCGTTGATTCGCTTGCCATGAATTCCGTCGATCGGCGGAATCGTCTGTATCTGCGTATTATCCTCGGCCGCCACGACTCGCCACACATCAGGCTCAGGCGTGGCCTGGCCCGCACGTGGACTGAATTTGGTTCCGATGTAGTTTTTGCCCCAGGTGCTCACGGGGAAAAGAATGCTCTCGATATGGTCGCAGCGGTCGACGCCTTGCACTACGTTGGCGCACTGATGGCCTCCAAACACCGTCACCGGTTGTTCGGCGACGATATGAGTGCCCGTAAGGTCTGGACAAGGCAGGACGTTGACCGGCGGCCCCAAAGCGTCTTTCAAACACCCCGATTCCAAGGCCGAGTCGTATTCGACGCCAGACACGGTCAGGTTCAGTGAGTCACCTGGGGCGAGGTCGATTGTTCGGTCTGTGCCCGCCTCGATCGCAGGGATGTCAGGGCCAGCTAGGATTTCGGCATTTGGAGAAATAGTGACCCGATTCGGTTGCCCGCTCGAATTGACGATGGTCAAGAATCCGCGCAGGTTTGGGCCTTGTCGGTAGGGCCACGAAAGCCCCCAATATTCGGTGCCTACAGAATTAGTTGGCAATAAAAGTGTGCCATCATTCGAATAAACATCGACGTTATTTAACGGATTAAACTGGTAAGCAATAATCGGAATATTGGACGTAACTTTAATCGCTTTATTTTTGATGACGCGAGTGCCTGAATGGTCGTAGCCGACCGGAATCGCGTAGATTGCGGCCGCCCCTGGGGCGATCGTTAAATTGAACGGGGCTCCGTCCGCCCCAGTGAGCAGTTTTTCACCTGATTCGCCGAGCGTCAGTTCAATTCGTGCTTCGATCGTTTCGTTGACGTTCGAAACCACGATTGCGTGCGGTTGCGACAGGGCATCGTCGTAATTATCGAGATCCACTGACCAATACTCACACCCGATATAACTCGATATTTTTTGGTTCAGCTCGCAGAGCTCTTCGCAGGCCCCATTAAAACACTCGGTGCCGATGGGGCAACGCGCTCCCGGCACCCGTGCGCCGGCTTCATTGCAGATTTCGAGCTGGCTATTATCGATGCATCGCATTTCGCCTGGCGTGCATTCTGGGGCGGTGCAGGCGCCGTCTTCGCAGGGCGCATTGCCGGGGCAATTATCTTCGACAATCTGGGTTCCCGATTCGTTGCAATACGTCATCAGCCCTGTGTCGGTGCAGCCTTGAAATGCGCCTGGAATGCAGACTTCCGGCGCGCAGACGCCCGTGAAATCGTTGCAGCGCAATTCCGCCGAACACGCGCTCGGAAGGTAGGAGCCTCCGTCTTCGGCGCAAATCTGAGTCGTGACCAAGTCCTTGCAGATGCTCGTGCCAGGCTCACAAAACGTTGATGCGTCCTTGGCGTCCAATCCCGCATCTGCCGGACCGGTAGCCGTCGTGTCCGAGGAACACGAAAATGCACTGAGAATGAAAAGCAGAACTAGCGTTGAGCGCATTCGAGCCTCCTGAAGACGTGGACGTTAGCAGAAGCGGAGTCGCGGGTCAGCGGATTTCGGCGAACAGTGAGCGGTGGGCAGTGGGCAGTGGGCAGTGGGCAGTGAGCCGTGAGCCGTGAGCGGTGAGCAGGGCTCCCGCCGCATTGCGATTGGTCCGCCGGGCTTCAGCCCGGCATTGCGATTTGCGATTGGTACGCGGGCATCCTGCCCGCACTGCGATGAGTCCCCCGGGCTCCAGCCCGGCATTGCGATTTGCGATTGGTACGCGGGCATCCTGCCCGCTTGCGATGTACGCGGGCATCCTGCCCACATTGCGATTTGCGATTCGAAAACGGTTCGCCGGTACCGTTGATTCACGATTGGTGTGTGGATTGGGTCCTCGTCTGCGTCGGCCAGATTAGAGGGATGATGAAAAAGCACTCGGATTTGGTAATTTTGTCCGCGTTTTTGTTTGCTGCTTCCTGCGGATCCGAGGCTGAAAACGCCAACGACACTTGCGTGAGTTCGTCGTCAAGTTTCCGTGTATTTCCAAGCCTGTGTGAACTTGTCGATGTGAGTTGCGGCGGTGGTCAGATTTTGACGCATCAAAGCAATTCAACTGCTCAAGTTGGGGACAAAATAATCACAACCCACGTGTTTTTGGATGCCAATGGTGCTTCTGTGGAAGTCTTTGAGGAATGTGGCACGGTGTGTTCGGGCAACGGGGAGATGACGACAGTAGCTGGCGGATGCAAGTTGGAGGATGTGATTGAAGGAGACACCCCACGAACTTCACGGGGCTCTCGGATGTGCAGACAAGGTGGGCAACTACCAGTGGGGCGGTTGCAGCTGATTGCACTACACCGGTCGATTGGTGCACCGATGATTTCTCAATCTACGAAAAATGATTTATGACGTTATTCGACAAAAATGTCGCAAACTGTTGACTTCGGACTTTTGTTTTGGCATTTATGAGTCATGGAAGATGGCAACGACTCATTAAGTTTCATCCGGCGAGTGGTTTACTCGTTGGTTCGACCAGCAGCACGGGTGGCCGCAAAGGCAGGCCTGCCGCTCAAGGATTTTACGCAGCTGGCTCAGCTGTCGCTTTACGAAGTGAAGCGAACTCAAGGCCTGTCGCATAGAGAGATTGCCGAAGAACTTGATGTCTCAAGCCGTACGATTGACCGACTTTTGAAGGACCTGCGCGAAGGTTTTTTTGAGCCCGAAGTCGAACATGAATTACCCCGAAAAATTGAATTCATGTTGTGGGCGGAGCCCGCTGGAATCGCCCGAATCGCTCAGGTTTTGTCGAAACACGAACCTGACGATATCGAGCACGCGCTTGCGTTGCTTATTAAAGAAGGCCGCGTTGAAACCGTGCCTGGCCGGACGCTAAAATACGCCCCAACTCACCGCGCGAACCGTCTTATGGACACCGACTTGGCGTCTAGGATTGACGGCCTCAACAACGTTTTGTCGGTCCTGACTGCAGCGACACAGACTCGATTTATTGCAGACGACCGACGCGCTTCAGCGCGCTCCGTGAGCATGCGGGTTAGGCGTCAGGATTTGGAAGAATTCGAAAAAATTTACGAGGAAGCCGTCTGGCCACGACTCGTGGCTCTGGACGAAAAAGCCACAGATGCGGAAGACGTCGTAGACATGGGCCTCACCTTTGTTTGGACACCGTTCGAGGAGACAGAAGATGAATAAGATTAAATGGAATATCGGTCTATTGGCGTTGTTGATCGTGGGATGTGGCGACCCAAAAAATACCACATCAGCCGCTGATTGTTCCCCGGGCGACGCCGAAATACATGACGGGCAGACCTATTGCGTCTATCGCGGTTCGATCATCGAGACTCGATTCGATTGTCCGGATTTTGCACCCTTTCAGCACGAACTTAGAGACATGATTATCTGCAGTCCTAGTGAGAGTTTGCCGCCAATTGCCGGATGGGAAACCACGGAACCTGGTTTCTGTGACACATCGTCGGGAAGTTTCCGTGTATTTCCAAACCTGTGTGAACTTGTTGATGTGAGTTGCGGTGGTGGTCAAATATTGACGCATCAAAGCAATTCAACTGCTCAAGTTGGGGACAAAATAATCACAACCCACGTGTTCTTGGATGCCAATGGGGCTTCTGTGGAAGTCTTTGAGGAATGTGGCACGGTGTGTTCCGGCAACGAGGAGATGACGACAGTAGCTGGCGGATGCAGGCTGGAAGATGTGATTGAAGGAGACGCCTTTATTGTCTTCGAGGCAGATCCAAACAGTGCGTTTCCCAAATATTTGGTCGAGGTCTTCCGGACAGACCTCGTTGACGGGGTCGTCACAGATGCTTTTGGGGGACCAACAAAATTTGCGGATTTGGCGGATGTTCAGTCGAAGTGGGCAAGCACCAGCGAACCGTTTGCGCAGGGGTGCGGCGTGCCTGAGGGATGGTGCGCTGAGGATTTCATGATCTACGAATAGTGAGGTCTATTTTTGGGCACTGTAGTGCTTTCCATTTCTGCCAGTTGTTCAGTATTTGTAGAAAAGCTTGCGCGGGAACCCATCCAAATCGGTCAAAAACTGGGGTGGCACGCTAGTGTTTTTGGGCCGTCGAATTTACCGAAGAAACCCTCGGCGGATTTCACGCGGAATAACCCCAATCCTTGTCCTGTCGGCCGGTCTGCATTCTAGAGCCAACGGCAGCCGATAATTTCAGGTCCGGTCACACAAGAGCGGATGTTCAACTCGTAAAGCGGTCTGCCGGTTGCGTCTGATTGCAGCGTGCCCGATGATTGGTGCCCTGACGATTTTGCAATTTATGACCAATGACTTGGTTGGATGGCCTCAGCAATCGTTCGGCTAAGAGCCGTGACGTAGGAATTATAGGTGATTAAGTCTCCATGGAAAACCGGGTTGGTGGGCATCTTGATGGCCGTCGGTTGTGGTCAAACGCAAGAAGCCGAGCCAGCCGCTGATTGCTCTCCGGGTGTGGCAGAAGTGCACACTGGGCAGACCTATTGTGTGTACCGTGGGCCGATCATCGAAAGTCAATTCGACTGCCCTGCTTTTGCGCCCAATCAACACGTACTTGAGGGCGTGATTATTTGCAGTCCGGGCGAAACCTTGCCGCCTTTGCCGGGGTGGCAGACCGTCGAGCCCATCTGCGAATATGGCTTCGAAGAATCTTGTGCTGACACCTCCACCGGCTTCCGGCCAGCGACGGATATCGCCAACGATTTGGCCACATTGATCTGGCAGGATCTGCCGGACCAAACGTTGTTGAGTGCCGCCTCGAACGGCGCCTTGAACACACGCTCAGGTGTGGCCGAGCAGGTCTCCCGGATGTTGGCCGACCCGCGGTCCCAGGCAGGGCTTTCGCCCTTTTGGACCCAATATCTTCAATTGCAGCAACTCGAAGCCGGAGCACGCGGAGCCACAGCTTTTGACGCTGATCTTGCCGGAAAAATGCTGGTCTCGACGCTTGATACAATCCACCACATTACAATGACCAGCGCGGCCGACACACGTGATGTATTCACGTCGCGAGAGGTGATCGTCGAACAAGACGTCGGCGCGATCATGGGCCTCTCAGGATTGAGCGCGACTCCTACTCTGGCCACGATCCCGTTGACCGAAGACCGCGCTGGAGTCCTGAGCCATCCAGCATTTCTGGTGGGCCAAACCGACATGAATTACGCACGAATCGCTATCACCTGGCGTGGAATCGTCATCCGGTCGATGTTGTGTGAGGACCTGCCGCCTCCACCCGAAGTCGTGACGATTCCGCAAACCGCTGACGAGGGCTCGATGCGGTCTCGCCTGGCTCAGGTCACCGCGGACCCAGCTTGTATGGGTTGCCATACGCTGGTCGATTTCCCCTCGTTTGCGCTCGAAGGGTTTGATGCGAATGGGCAGGAACGAACCTTGGACAACGGTTTTGCGATCGATAAAAACGGTGAGCTTGATTCTGTCTTGCTATCTGGCGCCTCGGAGCTTGGGGCGGCGATGCACGACTCCGCCAAAATGCCGCCATGCATGACCAAAAAATGGCTGCGATTCATGGTCAATTCCGACACCGAAACGCCCATGCTCGACGAAGACAATTTGAGCCAAGCGCTCGTCGTTCGCTGGGAAGCCGCGGATTACCGCTTGAACAGTCTTATCAAGGATATCCTGACCTCTGACGCGTTCCTCTTGGCCCCGTAGACTCGGGGGTTTCGGGTCGTCGGGTTTCAGGTCGTCGGGTTTCGGGTCGCTCCGACGTGTGATTGGTCCGACGTGTGATTGGTCCGCAGCTTCAGTTGGGACGTGTGCCTATCACAACCTCGCGTACCAATTAGATGCGCGAGTGCAGGATGCCCGTAGCCCAAATCGCAGTGCCAGGCGGACCGGTCGCAGAATCTCAGAATCGCAAGCCAGGCTGGAGCCTGGCAGACCAATCGCATGCAGGCCATAGCCCCGCGTACCCGTCGCAAATCGCAGGCCTCGCGTACCAATCACCGTCTGTCCGCCTGAGACCTGACCCCTATCCGGGCTCCCAGCATCCAATTTTGGGTGAGATGTCCCATGGGTGGTCAGGATAAAAGACCTCAACGAGCGTGAGGCCTTGCGGCATTGCCGTCATCCCTGCGTGGTCCCGTCGGCCGGTCTTGACTGCTCTGGCCACTGCGTCTGGTTCCAAGAGTCCACACCCGACTTCGACCAGAGTTCCGGCGATAATACGGACCATGTTTTTCAAAAAAGCCGTGCCTTCGACCACGATTCGAATTTCGTGACCATCGCGATCGACTTCGACTTTCCAGACTTCGCGGATGCTGGTCGAGGACTGACAGTCAGCCGCTTGGAACGCCGAGAAATCGTGTTTTCCGATAAGAAATGCTGCAGCAATTTG
The DNA here is from genome assembly GCA_964394615.1 of uncultured Bradymonadales bacterium. Lineage (GTDB taxonomy): Bacteria > Myxococcota_A > Bradymonadia > Bradymonadales > Bradymonadaceae > JBFFMO01. The sequence goes on from CAYMYJ010000024.1 coordinate 60,578, forward strand.
CATGCGTTCTAGATCCAACGGCAGCCGATAATGCCAGGTTCGGTCACATAAAAGCGGATGTTCAAAACGATGGTTCCAAACCCGAAACTCGTAGCGTTTTCCACCGGTGTCATGCCGCGCATTAAAACGCCCCTCGATCAGTTGGCCGTAATTTACGCTGATTTGTTTTGGGGTCAGAGCGTTTAATCCGCGCACATAATCCCAAACGTCGCGTCGCTCATCGATGACGGTCGAAGCCACTTGCCCCAGCGCGTGCACGCCAGCGTCTGTCCGGCTTGCCCCTTGAAGCGCAACGTCGTCGATGTCTTTGTTCAAGATCTTCGCGAGCGCTTCAACCAGGAAACCTTGCACGGTGGGGATTCCACCGGGTTGCATCTGCCAGCCGTGAAACGGGGTTCCGTCGTAGGAAATATGAAGACGTAAAATCAAGGCTTAGTGCAGTGTGGTAGGGGCGTGTGAATCGGGCGAATCGTGGTGCTTCTTTGCAACGATGGGTTCGTGATTTGCCCAATACGATGGGTCTGGAAGCACCTCACGAGGGCGTTCGAAAATCTGCCGGACACCGCGGGCGAGGATCCCAATTTGAGCGCCGTCAAAACAGCGATGGTCAAAGGTCACGCCCATTTGCATGGAGCGGCAGACTTTGGCTTCACCATTCACCGGCATGACTGAGTCAAATATGGCGCCTGGAAGAGCCACCAGCGGGCAACGACTCGCCGGCACCAAGGGAGCAAACCCAAGACGAATATCGAATGGGGCCACGCTCGAGACCATAAACGAACCGAAGGGATCGCTGCGAACGCCAATACCATCAAGGTCGACCGGAACGTTGAAGGTCAAGAACTCCACGAAACGTAAGAGCGGCCGCATCATGATGATAGGGATCAGATTCAGCGACTTTTTCTGCTGTTCGATGTCTTTATCTTGACCCTTGCGAACTTTCATCGCTTTTTTGGTCAAAATCTCGGAAAGCTGAACGATATCAAGCTCGTTCGCCTGCCTTATCGTAACACCTGACAGGTCATCGCCTTTGTCGCCTTTCATCGCGACTTGCATGAAGGCGTCGACGGACTTTCGTTGTTGAAGGCGACGGTTAACCACCATCACATTCAGAGCAGGATTTTCGCCGAATAGTTTCGAGAACGCGTAGGTTGCGATCACCGCAGGTGATACCCGAACTCCGCTGACTTCCTCGACCTCTTGCAGGTAATCGAGCAGATCTTCGACGTTAAACGTCTCGAATCCGTAAATCGTCGGATTATCGGGCGGATCCCACATGCCCACAGAAATCTTGCGCCACGTGGACAGGTTTTTGAGCGGGTTCCAGTATTTTCCCATGTTCAACCTCCTTCAATCTCAGGAAGCGTGTTTAGCGGATTGGCGGCGGTGCCGCAACGCATATGGATTCTGTCACGTTTACGTCATTTGATTTTTCCCGGTGCGCTCATTATGGTCGCGCCCGTCCTCACTGAGGGAGCTTTGATGCGTCAGTTCGGTTTGTGGTTAATTCTCGGGATGCTTGGTGGCTGTGCGGCGGAAGGAGATTTGGTTCCCCGCACAAACAAGGTGCCGGTTGCGAACGCGGGCCCTGACCAGACGGTTGCCCAATTCGATCTTGTGTCGCTCACAGGTAAGCGAAGCGTCGACCTTGATGGCGACGAACTCACCTACCGTTGGACGCTGAAGGCACCCGTCGGAAGTGCAGCCCTGCTTAATAATACCAATGGTATCGATACTCAGTTCACCGCGGATGCCGCCGGGGACTACGCGATCACTCTGATTGTCTCGGATGGCACCGATGATTCTCCGATCGATTCGGTGATCGTGACGGCCACCCAGCGTGTGCCTGGCGCGAATACCGCTCCGGTTGCAGCGGCCGGGAATGACGTAAATGTGCAGCGGGGAATGACCGTTCAACTCGATGGTACGGGAAGCAGCGATGCTGATGGAGACCTCTTGACCTTCCTTTGGAAGATCGATGAGCGTCCTTCCGGCTCAACGGCCGTTCTGTCTTCAAATAGCGCCCCGAGACCCGCATTTATGGCGGACGTTGACGGTGATTATTCCGTCTCGCTCGTGGTCAGCGACGGCCAGTTGTCGAGTCCTGCAGACACGATTTTGATCTCGGCGTTTTCCGATAATACGCCGCCCGTGGCCAACGCTGGGCCTGACCAGACGGTCGCGCTTGGTTCCAAGGTTCAGCTGGATGCCAGCACTTCATACGATGCTGATGGGGATGAGATTTCGTTCGTCTGGCGCATCGTATCGAAGCCAAATGGGAGCGCCGCCACGTTATCCTCGACCACGGCTGCGACTCCAGATTTTAGCGCGGACCTTGAAGGCGCGTATGTGATCGAATTGATCGCGAACGACGGCGCTTTCGACAGCGCGCCAGACGCCTTGACGATCACGGCCACCAAGAACAATTTGCCGCCTGTCGCTCACGCGGGAACCAACACCACGGTTTCGGTCGGGACCCCGGTCGTGCTGAGTGGTTCGCAAAGTTACGACTCAAACGACGATCCACTGTCCTATCGTTGGAGTTGGGTGAATAAACCTGCGGGTTCGGCGATTGCGTTTTCTTCGGCAACAAGCATGACTCCGACCGTCACCCCTGACGTCGAAGGTACCTACATCGCGCAATTGATCGTCAACGATGGCGAAGTCGATAGCGCGTCGGATTCGGTGACGATCACGGCAACTTTGTCCAATGTGCCACCTGTTGCCAGAGCAGGTGCGGATCAGGCTGTGGCGACTGGCACTCTGGTGACTTTGGACGGCGCTACAAGCTCGGACGCGGACGCGAATCCCCTGACCTATGCGTGGACATTCACCAGCAGGCCGGTGGGCTCTGCGGCCGCTTTGACGGGAGCGACGACGGTCACACCCAGCTTCACGGCAGACCTCAACGGTACCTACGTGATTCAGCTGATCGTCCACGACGGTCGCGTGAACAGTGCACCTGATTCGGTCGTGGTTTCGGCTTCGACCTCGTCGCTGCCCGTGCCGGCCACTGAAGGCGACGTGATCATCACTGAAATCATGTCGAACCCGGTTTCGCTCGATGATTCAGTCGCTGAATGGTTCGAAATCTACAATCCCACCAACACAATGTGGGACTTGAAGAATTGCGTCCTGCAGGACCTTGGCACGAATACTCATACGATCGGCTCGTCGCTGCGGATCGGACCTGGTGAGTATCGCACCCTTGCTCGCAGCCAGAACCCTGGCTTCACCCCGTCGTACGTCTATACCCTTTTTGAACTCGGCAACTCTGGCGACGAAATCATCCTCACGTGTAATGGCGCGGAGATCGCCCAGGTCGCATACGTCGGTAATTTTTCGGTCAAGGACGAAGGCAAGAGTTCTCAGTTGTCCACCAACGCGTACGATGAGGTTCAAAACGACATCGCGACGAATTGGTGTGCCGGCACGATGATCTACACCACCCTCGGCACGAAGACCGACGCAGGCTCGCCTGGTTCCGCGAATTTCGTCTGCCCGTAGGCAGTGAGCGGCGAGCAGTTAGCGGTTTGGTTCGCGGCGCTGCGATTGGTACGCGGGCATCTTGAGGCTGTTGCAAAAGGGTGAGACGACGATAAGAGTTTGCGATCGGCTCCGTCGTGTCGATTCAAGCATTCAATGATGTTTTCGGAATTGCCTGCGGTAGGAGTCAGACGTCCACGACTCACAAAGAAGTTCGTACTTAAATGGCGCGCCTTATCATCCCGGCTCACGGCTCACGGCTCACGGCTCACGGCTCACGGCTCACGGCTCACGGCTCACCGCTCACGGCTCACCGCTCACACAGCTCAGTATTCGAAGGCGAGTCCGAAGAGCCACATGTTGTCGCTCAGGTCGATTCCTGTTCCGCCGAAGTCGTCGACCTTCGTGATCATGTACTCGCCAAAGAAGTACGAGTTGTTCACGCCCCAGTTCATGTCGAAGGTGGCGGCGCTCGACGGGTCGATCACGTCCAGAAGGAACTGCAGAGACAAAGCTGCGTGATAACCCCACTTGCCGCCGCTCGCCGACCGGTCGCCAACCTTAGAGGTTGAGCCGTCCCCGCCTTCCGAATACCAAAGCACGTAGTCTGGACCCACTTTCAACACAGGGACCAGCGGGATATTGAAGCTCTCTTGGAGCACATCAAAGCGGTACAAAAGCGACGCGCGATTGGCGATCACCGAAAAGCTTGTTGCGTCGGATGAGGCGGTCCCGTCGGGATTTAACGCATTGCCTCCTGCACTTGAGTAGCCCAAATGATAGGCCGTGCCGAGTTTGCCAAAGCCCTGCCAGAAGAAGAACCCGATTTCCATTTCACCGTAGAATCGCCAATCGGTTCCAAATGCCGCTGCGTAAGGCCCAGTGCCGCCAAACTCATCATCGACGGCCGGATAATAACCACCCATTTTGAGCTCAAGCGAACCGCTGATGGGGGATTCCGCAGAAGCATTTCCGCTGAAGAAAAGCCCCGTCAACAAGACGCCCAATACCGAAGCTTTGCGGAGTCCGCGAAACTTACGTCGTCGGCTGAAAAGTCCTGCGACGCCCAGAAGAAGCCATGCTGCGCCGCCTCCAACCGCATTGCAGCCGCCTGTTTCTTCGCCACCAGCCGCCTGGTAGAGCTCCCAAAAATCATCGGTCTGCACGACGCTCGCCGTCTGAACGTCAGACAAGAGGCTCTCGTTGCCGGTTTCGTCGACCGTGACCATCGCCACGTAAACCGTGTCTCCAGCGGTCAGGTCGACCGTGAAATCTGCGGTGGTGCGGTCTTCACCAGCGATGAATTTCGAGCTCTGCGTGGTGCTCAACACGCCACCGGTGAAGGGGGTCGTGCTGTAATAGATGCCGTATTGAATCACGTCGTTGTCGTCTGGAAGCTCCCACGTTGCCGAAATCTTATTTTCGGTCACATCAAACGTGAAACTAGGAGGCGCACCTGGGCGCACGGTGTCGACGATGATTCGCGCATCGGCGGGCACGACGGTCGTGTCTTCCGCGTTTTCTTCACGCATGGTCATGCGAACAAAAAATTCGCTGTCAAAACCTTCGCACGCTGCAGTAGAGGTGACGCCGACAAGAGTTCGGAAGGAAAGTCCGGCAAGTACCGTCGTCGTGGTCAACGAATAATCATCCTCGTTGATCTCGGTGCAGGATTCGCCAGGACAGGTCACACCGGTCGAGGCGTCTCGAACCACGGCGAACGAGTAGACGCCCGCCAGGCGAGTCTGCGAACCCGAGACTTCCGAAGGATCGACTGTCGTCGTGTAGGTGATTTGGATTTCGCTGTTATTCGTATAAGTCGATTCGCACTCATCAATGCCGTAGTACGCCGTCGTGCCATCCAGCTTCAGTGCGCCGGGGGCCACGATCGTGGTCGCGCTGACCAGAGACGAGGTCTCGGGCGTCAGTGCAAACGCGGTCGAAGTGAAACAAGCCACGCAGGCCAAAACAAGGGTGCTGCGTACAGCGGTCGGTGTGTGCATCAGTTTTCCGTTATCGGCTGGCGAGGAGTTCAGCAATTTGTACTGCGTTAAGCGCAGCGCCTTTGAGCAAGTTGTCGGCGACGACCCACATATGAAGGGTCTTAGCCCGACTTGAATCCGTTCGAATCCGCCCAATCCATGTTTCATCAGTTCCTTCGGCCATGCGGGCCAAAGGATATTGTTTTTCCGCGGGATTATCCCAAATTTTGATCCCTGGAGACTTACCAAGAATCGCCCGAGCTTCGTCAGCGCTGAGCGGCCGTGAAAAATCGACGGTTACCGCTTCGCTATGACAGCGCATCACCGGGACACGCACGCAGGTGGCCGAAAGCTCAAGCTCCGGCAGACCCATGATTTTGCGCGTTTCGAATAACATTTTGAGTTCTTCTTTCGTGTAGCCGCCCTCATCGAACACGTCGATTTGAGGCAGAACATCAAAAGCCAGAGGGTACGCAAAGGTGCTTGGGGTGGGCTCGGGATCGTCGTTGACCTTGGCTTTTACGCCATTCCACAACTCCCACATCCCCTTCTGCCCAGCGCCCGACGCCGATTGGTAGGTCGATACGATCACACGCTCGATTCCTGCGGCCTTATGCAAAGGCTGCAATGCCACGACCAGCTGAATCGTCGAACAGTTCGGGTTGGCGATGATGCCTTTATGGCTGAACGCCGCTTCGGGGTTCACTTCGGGCACAACCAGCGGGACGGCCGGATCCATGCGCCATGCGCTGGTATTATCGATGACGATCGCGCCCTGTTCGGCCATGCGCGGTGAATGGATTTTGGAAATCGCGCCACCTGGCGACGAAAGGACAAAATCCACACCGTGGAAAGTCGCCTTCTCGAGGTCTTCGACGACGATATCCTCGCCTTTGAACTCGATTGTGGAGCCCGCGGATCGCGCCGAAGCCATGACTCGAAGCGCGCTTACAGGAAACCCACGTCGCTCAAGTGTGTTCAGGATTTCGCGTCCAACGGCCCCGGTTCCACCGACCACCGCTACCGAATATTCTTTCGCCATGTGCACCTCTTGGACTCTAACTTGAAGAAGTCCAAATATGTTCCTGCCAGCGCGCACTCACGCTAAGCGCACTTTGCTAACACGGCCGTTGATGTCGGGCAACATCGTGGGTTTGGAGGCCGTGTTCATTTGAACGTCGAAGGTCAAAAATGACAGGCACTTACGGAAGATTTGCGGGCAGGTCGAAACGTCGTGACTTCCGATTGACTCTCGGTAATGATTCTTCTCACACGGTTATGAAATTGAAATCTTAGGAGGGTAGATGCGCCATTTGAAATGGTTGGTGTTGATGCTTGCGGTCGTTGCGTGTTCGGACGATTCGGCAGGGACAAGTTCTTCTAATAATGTGGCAAACAACACGACTGATACGGGCGCAGACGTTCAGACTGCCCCAGATATTTCGACGGGCGATCAAGGGCCAGACGATATCGGGCAAGCAGGTGATGCTGGCACCGACGCCGAGCCGGACGGCCCTGTGATTCTGGTGCCCGATCCGAACGATATTGACGACGACATCGACGGGTTTACAGAAAATCAGGGAGACTGCGACGACACCAATGCTGCAGTTTCTCCGGGAGTTCTGGAAATCTGTGGAAACGTGATCGATGACGATTGCGACGGCAACATCGATGATGTCGCTGACGCCACGATCCAAAAGCTTGGCCCTCTGCCCTACTTGCAAGCGTCCGATAGTCCTTGGGCCACCGAGACGTTCACGAAATTTGTGCTGGAGGACATGGAAGACCAATTGCTTCCCGACGGCGTTACGGCCTCGACTTTCCGATGGAGCAGTTCATTCGGGTTGTCCATCGTTGACTCGGTCGATGGCGACGATGGCGACGCCACCAATGGGGTCTGTAACCCATGCGAAGCGATGTGGGCATCGACGGCGGTGACGTTTACGTTCGACCAATCCGTTCTGGGGGCGTTGCCAACTCACGTGGGTATCGTTGTGACCGACTCCGGCGCCGCGAACGTGACAGTGAACCTGTCGGCCACTTCGGCATGCACCGATTTGGGCGAGCTTTCGTCGTCCATTACCTTCGGAGACGGCTCGATTGGAGGGGAAACGGCCGAAGACCGTTTTGTTGGGTTTGTGTCCCCCGCGGGAATCTCATCGTTTACGATCGGGTTGGGCACCGCGATGGAAATCGACCATCTTCAGTTCGGCTGGTAGAGCCGCTCAGCTCACGGCCTCGCCGACGCGAGCTCCTCATAGGCCACGTCAAAGACCCCGACGATTCGGGAAAACTCGCCGTTTCGATTGCGGCGGTCAAAAGCCGCCGCCAATTCGTCGACTTCTGCGGTCACCCATCGCAGCGCCGCTGCGCCATTTGGGACCAAAATCCCAACCTGGTTGAGTTCCTTTACCATCCTCGCTGGGTCGTCTTTTTCGACCGCCAGCCGTGCGAGGGATTTCATCGACAACAAATACCCAAAACGGTCGGCCGGGGTGCCCTTTTGCAGCCCGTACGCGGCATAACGTTCGAAATGCTCCAGAGCCTCGTCAAGCTCGCCGATGAGCGCAAGGTACCCAAGTTGCCGGCCGGCAACCCAAATGCCCGCATAGCCCAACTCACGCAGCAGCTGCGTCGATGAGCGATGGCATTGAGCGGCCTCTTCGAACATCCGCTTTCGCACCATGGGGACAAGCACCGCCGCATGGGTCATCAGCGGCTGTCCGTGCGGGCACGTGAGCCTGAAGTTCAGCAGCGGCTCGGCGAGCCGAATGCCGGCCTCAAATTGTTCTCGATGCAAGTGATAGAGCGCCTGCGTGCCGCGATCGCATGCCGCGCAAGCCGAGGTCTCCGGCGCGCTGACCATCCACTTGTTGTACCAATGTTCCGCCCCATCACGGTCTCCCACGGTCAGCGCCATGTAGATTCGGTGATGAAAGATGTCGCGTTCGGCCAGGCCAAATTGACGATATTGGCGCTCCATCTCCTGAAAAGTCGTCTCGATCTGTTCGAGCGAATACTCGGGATAAGATCGCAAGATCCCAATCGCGATGCCGTAGAGCTGCGCCAGAGATGCTCCCGGAAGCACTGTTTCGGCTTCCTCGGCGTGTGCAATGCACCACGAAAACGCCACCAACGCTTTCGCAGGCTCAAGCGGCGCCACCGCAAACATGTACAAATAGCGGGCGAGTACAGCGTTTGGAATATCGGCTTGCTCTCGCGCTAGATCCCAGGCTTCTTCAAGCCAAGGGCCCGTTTGCGGAGTGTATTCTTCGGCTTCAGCGCGATCGATAAGTGCGTGGAACCGGTCAAGATAGGACATTCAATTACCTGCGTCTGCGCGCAAAAAGAGGCATGAGAAGTAGACTCAGGAATCCACCGCCTACCGCGGAACAGCCCGAGTCATCGCCCGTGCCGGCATCGTTTACAACCGGGTTTCCGCCCATATCAGATAGGCTTCCGGCGTCGTATTCTCCACCCATATCGGCATCAGGTCGCTCGAAGGGGGTGTACTCTTTGGGAATGCATTCCGACGCATCCCATTTGCACTCGGGGGTACACTTTAGGGTTCCGCTGGCGAAGTTCAGTCGGGCGCAATCGACCGTGCCAAAGAGGTCGCCATCACACTGTTCGCCGCGTGATAGCAGGGCGTCGCCACAAACGGCTGGAGCTTCGTCGTTGCATTCGCTTGAGTCTATTTTGCACTCGGATGTGCAGCTGAGATCGCCGGAGCGAAACCCGAAACTGGCGCATGAGATATCGTTGAACTCGTTTTGGTCGCAGTCTTCCTTGAGCGGATTCAGAACGCCGTCGCCGCAGGTGCCACAAAAATAGGTGTACCATCGGCATTGCCGACACTCGAGTTGGCCACCCCCGAGTCCAAGACTCTGACAGGATTCAGTGCCAAGTTCCTCGCAATCTTCGTCAGCTTCCAACACCGAATTTCCGCAAATGCCGGCATTCACTGTGCCGGGATTCGAGATGGGGCCCGCAGGGTCGGCCTGTCCGCGGCGCCAAGTGCCGTTGGGATCGTTGAGTTCCAGGCCGTTCGAAAATCCGTCGCCGTCGGAATCCAGGTTCCAGATGTTTTGCCACTGCACGACCCCGCCAGACATGTTGCGATTCACGTCCACGCCAAAGGGGGTCAGGTCGCGAACCTGCAAGCTCGCCTTGCCGTGGCACGAGTCGCATGAGAACGACCTGCCGTTGGGGATATGGCCCTGTCGCTCGCTGCGAGCGAGTGCGATGGAGGGCAAGAAGAGTATGAGAATGAGTAGGGCTCGTGTCATCATCGGCACTATACACTAAGTCAGGCTTGCCACGAGATGTTGAGCGCCTATATTTCGAATCCTAAGCCGCTTGGTGCGAATCTCATCGGCTAGAAACGATTTTGGGTCAAAGACCCGTAATGCCAATAAGGAGCACGCCGTGAGTGATGCAATTGTGTTAACGGCTGAAAATTTCGAAGAAGAAGTGGTCAACAGCGCTCTGCCCGTGGTCGTTGACCTCTGGGCCCCTTGGTGCGGACCTTGTCGCACAGCTTCCCCGATCTTGGACAAACTTGCCAAAGAGTACGATGGCAAAGTTCGAGTCGCCAAAGTTAACGTTGATGAGCAGCCAGAGCTTGCGCAAGCGTTCAACGTCTCGTCGATCCCGATGTTTGTGGCGATGAAAGGCCGCGACGTGCAGGAAGTTTCGATCGGTTTCAGCGGTGAAACCGGCCTTCGCAAACTTTTCGAGAAAGTGACCTAGGTCTCTTCCCTCACAAAAATTCGCCGCACTCGCGGCGAAACTTTACACAAAATCTCATAGTTGATGGTGTCTCCTCGGTCGGCCATTTCTTCGACCCGCAGGAGCGCCTCGCCTTGTGACCCAAAGAGGACGACTTCGTCGCCAATTTGTGCGTCCGGCACGTGAGTCACGTCCACCATCGAGACGTCCATGCAGACGCTGCCGACCACTTCGCAGCGTTGCCCGTGCACCAAGACGATCCCGCCATTGGACATGAAACGCCCAAAGCCGTCGCTGTAGCCCGCGGCGATGGTGGCGATCACACGCCGATCAGGCGAAACCCAACGTCGACCGTACGAGACGCTTGTGCCGGGTTCGACTTCCTTCACATAAATGATCTGGGTGGTGAAGCGCAGGGCAGGGCGAGTGTCGTGCGTTGTGAGTTCAACATCATGACTCGGATGAAAACCGTAGAGGCCCAGGCCGACACGAACCATGTCGTATCTGGAGCTTGGGAACCGCCACGCCCCCGCAGTATTGGCGGCATGGACACATTCCAGCTGGAATCCGTCGGCCAATAATTGAACGTGGACTTCGTCGAATTGCCGGATCTGGTCCAGAGTGAAACCGTCATCATCGGCGTCGTCTGCCGCGGAAAAATGCGTCATCAATCCGGTCAGGCGCACGTTCGCGTAACCTCTGATAGAGCGCGCTAAAGCCAGGACTTCGTCGGGCGCAATCCCTACGCGGCCCATGCCCGTATCGACCTCAATATGGACGTCGACCACCATCGATCGACGGCGTGCATGTTCATCGAGCGCCTCGACGACCGGCAGCGAGTTGACCAGGCCGGTCAGTCCATACTTCACGATTTTGTCGGCTTCAGCGGCCAGAGTGTTGGTCACCAAGATCGGAACAGAAAGACCGCGGCGCCTAAGCGGAATAGCTTCGTCGGCATAGGCCACGCCCAGCCAGTCGATGCCTTCGCGCACCAATGTCTGCGAGACACGCGTCGCGTCGTTCCCGTACGCAAAACTCTTCACGACCGCCATCAATTTTGTCTTGGGGCCGATCAGCGTTCGAAGCGCTCGCACGTTTTGTTTGATGGCATCCAGATCCACGTAAAGGCGCGTCGGTGCCACGCTTTCAAGCAGCCGTTCTGCGGCCCGCTCAAGCCCCATGGCGCGGGACCCTTTGAATAAAACCACGTCGCCGGGTTCCAGCCACAGCTCAAGCAATTCCGAAAGCTCACTCAGGTCTCGACATGCCACAGCCTGGTCGTCAGGCATGCCGGCTTCACGCGCCGCCTTTGCCGTAGCGGCGCTTTCGGGGCCCAGTGTCGCCAACCGCTGAACACCGGACTCTGCGACTAAGCGTCCCAGTTCTTGATGGGCGCCAGCCGATGCGGTTCCCAAATCAAGCATGTCGCCCAATATGGCCACGCGCGGGGCTCCGCCGGCATATTGCTCCAGCGTGGCCAACGCGGCGCGGGCGCTGATGGGGTCGCTGGAATAGGCATCGTTTAAAAGTGTGATGCCCGAAGGAGTCGTATGAATCTCAAGTCGCATCGGCGAAAGCTCAAAAGCCGCCAAGCCCGCGCGAATCATGGCTAGATCAAGCCTCAAATGATGCGCGACCTGAATCGCCACCGCCGCATTTTGAACATTATGTGCGCCCAGCGCGTTCAGGCGAAACGCCGTTGGCGCACCCTTAATATCGACTCGAAAATCGCTGCCCATGTCGTCTGGCCTGACATCAGTGGCTGCGGCCACCCACCGACACTCCTTAATTGGCGCTATTTTTTCGAGGACTTGTGGGGCAAAAACGACGGCGCAATCTACGAAGAGCTGGCGTTTTTCTTCCGAAATAGTTTCCAGGTTTTTCAGGCCCGCTAGGTGAGCATTGCCGATCCCGGTCAGCACCCCAATCGTGGGCCGAATCATGGCCTGAAGCGTGGGCATCTCGCCGATTTCACTGATGCCGGCCTCGATGATCGCGACCTCGTGTTCTGCGCGAATACCCAGCAGACTCAGGGCTACTCCGACCTGCGAGTTGTAGGAGCCAGGGCTTCGCCAAACCGTGTATTTTCGCGATAAAATCGACGCCAACATTTCTTTGACGATCGTTTTTCCATTCGATCCTGTGATGCCAATCACCGGAATTTCGAAGTGTTGGCGCCACCAAGCGGCCAAGGCTTGCAGGGCACGTAGGGTGTCATCGACCAGAACGTGTGGCCCCGTAACGGCGCGGCTCACCAGACTCGCCACACAGCCCATGGAAAGAGCGCCATCGACGTGTTCATGACCGTCAAAATGAGGGCCTTTCAGCGCGACAAAAAGCCCGCCTGCAGAAAATGGGCGTCGTGTATCTGTGATTATTTCCAGAATTTCGGCGTCACCGAAAACCTGACCACCGACAATTTCTGCGATTTTATTTAGGGAGATTCTCACGCGGTCCACATGGCGTGCATGGGGTTGACGGGCGAAATGCCCTCACCAATTTCCGGCGCTTTTTCGATCGCACCCGAGATAAATTCTCGTGCGAATTCGATCGACGATTCAAGAGAATCGCCCAGCGCTAAACGAGCGGTAATCGCCGCGGAATGGGTACAGCCCGAGCCGTGCACACGCTCAGAATCGACTCGGTCTGCCCCGAACTCGATGAACCCGGTACCGTCGTAAAAATAGTCCCGAGCCACTTTTTCAAGATGAGATCCCTTGATCAGAACATTCTTGGCGCCGAGGTCAAAAATGGCTTTCGCGGCTTCTTTCATCGACGTTGGGCCTTCCACTCGCCGACCACAAAGCGCGCCGGCTTCGAATCGATTCGGGGTCACGAGCAACGCATGCGGCAGCATATTAATCGCAAAAATCTTGAACGCCGTGGCCGCCATCAACGGGTCGCCGTGTTTGCTCACCATCACCGGGTCCACGACCAGTCTGGCGATCGGCCGTTCGGTGAGCATCTCGCTGACGACCGAAATCATGCGTTCATTGCCCAACGCGCCAATCTTCGCTGCGACAGGCTTCAGGTCCACCATCACGGCCTCGAATTGTTGGGTCACCATCGAGTCCGACAACACCTCAAGTCCCAACACTCCCTGCGTGTTCTGCGCGGTGATAAGCGTGATGACCGAGGTTCCGTAAACCTTGCATGCTGCAAACGTTTTAAGGTCGGCCTGAATGCCAGCGCCTCCGCCTGAGTCGCTGCCCGCAATGGTGAGCGCCACGGGTGGCTGGTAAACACTGGTGTCGGTGTTGATCCCCAAAAAATCGTACATTGAACTCATATCGACTCTATTTTTTGTCGACGCCGGCCTGCGCGCCAGTAAGGCCGTAACGTCGCTGGCGTGAGCCAAACGAATCGAGAGCCGCAACAAAATGTTTTTCGTCGAAATCGGGCCAGAGCGCGTCCGTCACGACGATTTCAGAATAGGCGATTTGCCAGAGCAGGAAGTTCGAAATGCGCATCTCTCCGCTCGTGCGAATCAGGAGGTCTGGATCCGGCACGGCGCTCGTGTAGAGGTGTTTGACGAAGTCTGCTTCCGTAATCGCTTCGGGATTCAGCGCGCCAGCTCGGACTTCTTCGGCGATGCAGCGTGTAGCGTGCAGGATTTCTTCGCGCCCGCCGTAGCTCACCGCGACCTGCAAAATCAGGTTCGAATTATGGGACGTTGCATCTTCCAGGTTTCCGATCGCCTCTTGCAGCCTTGGCGAAAGCCGCGCTCGGTCGCCGATCATGCGCATTGCGACGCCGTTTTCGATCAGTCGTTTGCGCTCACGCTTGATGTAGATGTCAAACAAGGTCATCAACCCGGTGACTTCATCGACCGGTCGTCCCCAGTTTTGCGACGAGAACGCATAAAGAGTCAGGACCTCGACACCAAGGTATCGACACGACTCTACGACTCGACGAACCGCATTCGCGCCTTCGTGGTGCCCCTTGATTCGCGGCATCCCGCGACCTTCGGCCCACCGCCCGTTTCCGTCCATGATCACTGCAACATGGCGTGGAATAGGGCCGGTATAGGATTTCAGGACAGCTTCATCGACATGGAGATTTGGCACATTCGACATTCTTACCTCGATCGGCCGAATTGCTAACACTTTCGTCGGGGAAGCGAAAGACGTTCGGAATCACTCTTCGTAGGGCATTCGTGACGTGATGGTGGGCGGGTCATCGTCGTCATTTGGACTCGGATACACGTTCAAATTTGCGTGTTTCAGATCGCTAAGCGCCTGATCAGCGCTCGAGTAACGCCATTTGAGCGACTTTGTGACCATCCGTCCGACGATTTCACGAAGATCTGTCGGAACCGGGACATTTTGCGGGATTTCAATGCCTTCGGGGCGCAGGTGAAAAAGCGACACAATATTCATGTCGTCGCTTTCAATCGCTTTGGCGCCCACCAACATCTCGTAAGCCACAAGCCCAAGGCTGTAGAGGTCCGATGCCGGCACGACCGTGTCGCCGCGCACCTGTTCTGGAGACATGTAGCGCATCGTGCCGATGCGCATGTTGCGGGTCGTCAGTTGAACCGCAGCGTCCAGATCTTTGGCCACCCCGAAGTCGAGCAATTTCGCACGATCCGGATCGCCAAGGTACTCGTAAATCATGATATTCGCGGGCTTGATATCGCGATGAATAATACCTCGCAAATGAGCCTCTTTGAGGCTTCCAAGGACCTGCTCCAAAATATGAGTTGCACGTAGGGGCTCGATCGGTCCACGCGGAATCACGTCCGAAAGCGCCTGGCCGTCGATGAATTCGAAAATCATGAAAAGCAAGCCGTCGTCGGACCGGCCATAATCATAAAGTCGAATCGTATGGGGATCTTGAAGCTCAGAAAGGAGTTTCGCTTCACGTAAAAAACGTTGGCGTAATTGATCCGAATAGGTGGGTTTTCTGTTCGCGTCGTAATTTGGGCGCACGATTTTAATCGCAACTTTGCGATCAATTTCTTCGACGATCGCCTTGTAAACATGCGCGAAAGAACCTTTTCCAAGCACATAGTCAATTCGATATTTGCGCTCGAAGAGGTCACCAGGATGAGGAAGCATCAGATTTGGCTCTTATCGGGACGGGGAGAAGATTTGGGCTCGCGAGGGATCGCCGGTGGTTTCTCGGCTGTGCCAAATGCCACTTCGATTTGCCCTCCCTTCGCCGTGACCGCGATGCGCTTATGGTCATGAGGTCCTGGCTCGCCCACCAAGAGCCGAGAGATCGGCGTCAAGATCGTGCGCTCGATGGTGCGTTTGAGCTCGCGGGCGCCGTATCGCTGGCTGAAACCGTGCTCCTCAAGCCATTTTCGCGCGGCGCGGTCAGTGTGGACGTGCAGGTGACGTCGCAAAAAACCTCGACGTTCGAAGGCCTTTTCAAGCTCAAGGTTGACCAGGCGCTCCATGGCTCCTGTACTCAACGGTTCGAATGGGATGATCTCGTCGATTCGGTTCAAAAACTCGGGTGCGAAAAATTCATCGAGTTTTTTCAGAATATGGCCCTCAAAGGATTTTTGTTTTTCAGCAGATCCAGAAAACCCAACCGCCGAAACACTCGTGCGTGATGCGCCCAAATTCGAGGTCATGAAAATGATCGTTTGTCGGAAATCCGTAGTTGTACCGCGGGCATCGGTTAGTCGGCCTTCGTCCATGATCTGCAGAAATAGTGGGAAGATTTCCGCGTCCGCCTTTTCGAACTCGTCGAAGAGCAACACAGAAAATGGCTGATTTCGGACGGCCTCGGTCAACAGGCCCTCACGGTCTTTGTCGTAAGGCGACCCGATGAGTTTTTCGACCGCAAACCGGCCCTTATACTCGCTCAAGTCGAATCGCAGCATGCGCTTGGGATCGCCAAAGAGCCGCTCCGCCACAAGCTTTGTGAAATACGTCTTGCCCACGCCCGTGGGGCCAACCAAGAAAAACACACCCAGCGGCCGTTCATGCGAGCCAAGCCCGGCTTTGATCATGGCGAGCCGGTCGACGACCACTTGCAGTGCCGGATCCTGATCGATGAGGCGCTGGCCAAACCATTTGCGCGTGCCTTCCAAATCGAGCGGCACCGTGTCATCCAGAAGGTCGAGGCTGATGCCCGTCGTTTCGCTCAGACATTCTGGAATCGTCTCGGCCTTTAGGACCAAGGCTGTTCCCGGTTCGGTGTTCTTTCGCGCCGTGAAGTCAATCAGAGCGTCCATCAAATCGCAGGCGCGACCAGGCGTGGTACTTCGGGTGTAAAAACTCCTGGCAAAGTCCACGACCTGCAATAAACATCCAGGTTCGGCCTCCAGTCGCCGCTCGCCTACGGCCAATTCATCCAACCGTCGTTCCAAGACGGTCAGCGTCTGGGCGTCGGTCATTTCCTGCACCTTCACCTGTCGGAAAAGCCGCAAGAATCCTGGCTCACGACCCAAGCCGCCTTTTAATGATTCTTCGGTGCATTCCGCGATCAATCGAAGCTGGCCGCGCTGCAGATAGGGCTTGAAGAAGTCAGCAAAATTCTCGTCGCTCTTGGAATGAGCGCCCGCGCCAAGCAGGTCATTCGGGTTCGTCACGTAGACGATGACCTTGTCATATTTGAGGATCGCCTCGGTCATTTCCTTGAGCTTGGTTTCCCAATCACCAAGGTAGCGCGTGCCGCTCATCAACTCCGAGGTGTTGGTCTCAAGGATGTGCCAGGTCTCGTCCACGTCCAAAATACGCCGTGCGAACTCCTGAATGATCGCCGACTTTCCGGTGCCGGCCTCGCCGACCAACAAAATGGAACGCCGTGCGTCCTCATCGATGAAATGCTCGACCAGCAGATTCACAACGTCATCGCGCTCAAACGCCCGTGTTAGCGTTTCACGCTCACTTGGCGCGTTCAGCAGACGACCGTATTTATCGAGCCCCTTTTGTTTTTCCTGAGCCGCCTTATTGACCAGCTGCAGTCGTTGCCAAAGCGTCGAATAGACTTCCTGAAGGTTACGGGCATCCAGATAATTCAAGATCAGGCGGCGCTCGCGCAGCGTGAGTTGTTCCTGCAAGGCCTTGTAGTGTTCGCGAGTCATCTTCGGCACAAGTCGGTCGAGGGTTTCCTCGGCCATGTGCTGCATCTCGTATTCTCGCTCCAGAAGCGCTCGCAGGACCACCACTACCGCCACAGGAGAGGCATCCGCCCGTAACTGCGACAGCGCCTGCTCTCGAACGCCGTAGCTTTCGTCCGCCATCGCACGAATCAGCACGTCTTCCATCTGGGGGTAGGACAAATCACCCAAGGCCACCACAGCGCGGTATCGGACGTTGGCATCGTAATCGTTAAGCGAAGCCAGGATCGCTTCCGTGCTGGTCGCGTCGCCCAAAATGCCAAGCGCAAAGAGCGCCATCTCGCGAACCGGAGCTTGGGGATCGCTCAGCAGCGTGACGAGCTGTGGCGTCGACTCGGTGTCGCCCAACCTGCCCAGATTTGTCGCAGCCGCCATCCGGCGACGAAAGTTCGGGTGGCTCAGCTCAGCGCGCAAAAGCTCCAACACTTCGCTGCCAAATCCATAGAGCTGGTCGCGTAACCCGCGGTATCGCTCGTCTTCTTCAGCCGTCTCGATGGATTCTAGGATTTCTCGAGCAAGTTCCAGATTGGAAGCCATGCGTTCTCCCCGTCTTTGTGACGGCCATGATGTCGTTAGATTCGAGTTTTTCTGGGTTTAAGAGTAACCCGACACACGTCGCGCCGCCAGATACTCTTCATTGCGTTGGCCGGCGATCTCATTTCAGCTAGAATTTGCGCATGAACAAACCCTCACCACTATGCATCGAAGTCCTCAGCGGCCCCGATAAAGGGCGAGTCATCGGCTTGGATGAACGTACTTATCGACTGGGCAAGGATTTCAAGGTCTCAGGTATTTCTGAAGCCGTCGATTTTACCGCGCGGCAAAGTGGAGTCGACGTTGATAGGCCAGGAGAATCACGCGTCTGGTTGCCTCAAGAGGAACTCAATTTAGAGGGCATTCGTCTGCGTTTAGTCGCTCGTGTCGAGCTGATCCAACCAGACGCTGAGACCGGTTTACCTACGTTTGACGCTTTTGCCCGGCAGCTCGAAGAGTTGTTGGAAGATGTCGTGGGGCCAAGGGGATACGCGCTTTTTGTCTTTGTTTTGAAACTCAAAAACCTCAAAACACTTCGAGATGTTCATGGTCTCCCGGCAACGTCCGAGTCACTGAAGAGACTCTCAAAACGTCTACGGCAAATCGAAGGAATCACCCTTTTGGGGAGACCCCATGATGATGAGATCGTGCTTGTTTCTGCCAGACCTTCGATAGGATTCGTGCCACTCCATGATCATGTCTTGGACGCCGTATCGTTGGTCGCACCGGAGCTTGAGGTCCAGCTGGGCTCACGGTTTGTGAGTCCTCAGCCGCATTTGCTTTCGTCACTCGTAATCGAAAGTGCGCGACCCACAGAACCCGTGACGCCGCGCACTCACCGCCCAGTTCCTGAGCGACACTAGCCTTAGGCCAATTCGAGTTTCAGCTCACCTTTCTGTGGCGGGCGAAAAACATTGATGGGGATCTTCAAGTAGCGGATTTCGTTGGAATGCGGGTCGGGCAATTTCCCGGCATCCACATTGACCTGAACGCTTTGGAACAGCAGCTTGGGCGCCGAAAGCGACTTGTCTCGTTTGTTTCGCCACTCGGTGAAATCACGCTCACTCTTGCCGGCAGGCAACGCGATATTATTCTTTTTCTGGTTCCCGATGGTGTCCAGAAAGCGAATTTCGCGGCCATTTGGCTGATAGTCGTGGCCGACCCAAACTTTGGTGTCGTCAGGCAACTTGTACAGAACGTTCGTGACCGAATTATAGAGGTCCGATGAAGAGCCTCCTGGAAAGTCACAACGCCCAGTCCCGCTGTCTGCCATGAAGATCGCGTCACCAGTAAAGATATTATTGCCAAATTTGTAGGTCGCACATGCCGGCGTATGGCCAGGGGTGAACAACGTTTCAAATTCGAGTGCGCCGACTTTATAAGTCTCGCCTTCATTCAGAAGCACGTCGAACTGGCGTCCGTCTGTTGGGAAGTCGTCGGGGAGGTCGAAAACACCCTTGAACGCCTTCTGAACCTCCGTGATTCGCTTGCCGACGGCGAGTTTGGCTTCGGGAAACGCCTTCTTGAGTACGCTCGATCCCGAGAGATGGTCGGCATGAGCGTGAGTTTCAAGAATCATGCGCAAGGAAAGGTTCTTCTCTTTGAGAAAATCCACAACCTCCTCGGCTGATTGAGTCCAAATCTTGGACGCGGCAGGTTCATAATCCAACACAGGGTCGATGACGACGGCGTCCTTTGTTGCGGCGTCGTAAACCACATAGGTGAGTGTGTTGGTTCGTGTGTCGTAAAAGTGTTTGATTTCCATGATGTGCTCCATGAGGCTCGATCGCCTCGATCAAAATTTGCTTATCGATGAATCTGGGGCTGTTTAGGCCAACGGCAAGTGCTGTTCGTTCCAGTCCATCATTCCACCGGCGAGTGAGGCAACGTTTGTGAATCCTTGCGCTTCAAGGAAGAGCGCTGCCTGGCCTGACCGACCACCTGATCTGCAGATGACGATGATGGGTTCGTGTTTGTTCCAAGGCTCAAAAACGTTGGGCACGGTATGCAACGGGACGTTCTCCACGCCCTCGATCTTTCCAAACGTGCCCGTCAATTCGTCGGGCTCACGAACATCGATCAAGCGGAAGTCGTCGATGTAATTCGAAAGCCATCGGGCTGAGACTTCGGGGATTCCACGGTTGGCTCGGCTGGGATTCCAGTCACTTGGCAAGATATGTTTGGCGTTCATGAGCTTCTCCTGTTTTTTTAGGGAACCGACTGGCGGTTACAGGTCTTCCATGTTGCATCACTGATGCCAACAATGCGTTAGGCGTATGATCGCAAGTAAACACGTCGAAATGGGACCGTTTTATGTTGGTTTTTGGGCTATTGTTGCAACGTATGTTGCAGGTTTTGCGTCAATCACTCGTCGCTTGAGCGTTTCGACTTCACTTTCTGTTTCATGCTCTTTGGCGTGGGCTGAGGCCCCTTAGCAATCAAGTCGAAATCCACGTGATAGTGTTCGTCATGACGCACCCACGCAGGTTTGTCGTTGAAGTCGAGCTTCCGCATCGCCTTCTTGCCTGCCTTCGCCTTCTTGAGCTCCTTCTGCAGCTCGGGATCAAAGATGACGCGCACAATTTTCAGACCGTGTTTTTTGGCCGTGCGGTCGATCTCAAGCAAATGCTCTCCCATGGCCTCGAAGTCGATTTCGTAATTGTCGCATCGCCCGGCATCATTGAACTCGAGCCCGTATCCCCACTTCTCAAGGGGTCCTGTCGGCAGGGCCACCGACTCCCCGCTGCGCCTGACTGGGACAAAAAAATCAACCGACATGCCATTTTGGTGGGTGCGATGCGGCCAAAACTCGCCGCCCCACGGCCATCCGGTTTCGCCAAACACAAAAACAACGTCCGGAGACGTGGCGAAAACCCCGTCATAGGCGTCGACGACTGCGTTTCGAACATCCCCGTGGACGTACGTTCGACCGATGAAGGAACCAAGTCGCGAATAGGTCCGGAAATTCGAGCCCGAGGTCGGCAATCGTTTTCCGTTCGTCAGCGAGCCGTCATGCGGTGTTCCCAACGACTCAGAATTGCTGGGAGATTCGAATTTAAGCAAAAAGTCGTTGCCCACGTACACAACGAAGCCGAACACCACGGCCATAAATACGCCGAATTTCAAATTCTCTGACATCCTGAGCCTCATTTCTGGTCCGGGACTAAACGATGAACGGTGCCACCGTAGTCCACGACCAAGATCTCGTGTTTTTCGTCTTCAATCAGGGTCGGAATCGCAAAGTCGGTGTCGATGAGGAGCCGTCGTTTCTGAGTCGAAGGGTCGAAATCCCAGATCTTTCCAGCGACAAAATCAGCAAAAATATAATGGCCAATTAACGTCGGGAACGCCTTTCCGCGATACACAAAGCCGCCGGTCACCGACTGCCCCTCTTTGCGGCCGTATTCCAGCACAGGAAGCTCCAAGCCGGCTTGGCTGCATTTCGTTTCGGGGTTGAAACAATGGGTCGCTTCCATTGTGTTCCATCCGTAGTTTTTCCCCTTTTCTACGATGTCGATTTCTTCCCATTTATTTTGCCCAACATCGCCCACCCAAAGCTTGCCATCCGGGGCGAAGCTGAACTTCCAGGGATTGCGAAGTCCCCACGCAAAAATCTCCGGTCGGCCACCGCCCTTGGCGAATGGATTGTCTGCAGGCGAAGTGTAGGAATCCCCTTTACTGACGTCGATCCGCAGCATGGACCCAAGAAACGTCCCCTGATTCTGACCGTTTCCATGAGGATCCCCGCCGGCGCCGCCATCCCCGACTCCCACATAGAGAAATCCATCAGGGCCAAACGCGATATGCCCGCCATTATGGTTTGAATAGGGCTGGGCAAACGATAAGAGGATTTTTTCGGATTTCGGATCAAAGGTCAGCCCTTGGTCTGTGCTTGTGAAGCCCGAAATCCGCGTCCAAAGCTTGCCCCTGACTTCCGTCGTGTAGTTGACAAAAATTCGCCCGTTCTTGGCAAATTCCGGGTCCAGGGCGAGCCCAAGCAGGCCTCGTTCTCCACCCGACCTAACGCGGTCCTTAAGATCTAAGGCCACACTCGCCGCTGCGGCAGATGCACTGTCGAAACGCTTGATAATGCCGCCCTGTTCGTTCGCCCACCAGATCGTCGAGTTGGGCGCGCGGACAAAGCTCACCGGCATCGAAAGCGAGATCGAAGTCCAGACCCGCTGGGTCTTCACATTGGGTTCTATCTGGGAGGGTTCGGCTGGAGCTGAAGCTTCGATTTTCGCCGCCGGTTTTGCGGGTTCCTTGCTGCAGGCCGAACCCGAGAGGCTGAGCGTAATGACCAGAAAGGCGAAGGGGATAAAGAGATTATGAGCTTTCATCACGACTCGCTGCTAAATTTCGGTCGACCACGGGAGGGTTGATGCTTCAGTTGGATTGTTGGGTCATGTTTGCCTTCAACTCAACGTCATTTCGTCCTGCCGTGACCGTTGCTGCACTGCCTTCGAGCCGCACCATGAATGGGCGTGCGGCATGGGCTGGCAGAGGTTCAAGCTCGGAGTTTCCCACGATCTGCGAATCACTCGAAAACGCAGCGACCTTGACGTCGCCAACCTCTGCATCAGTTGAATTAAACACCTGACCCTGACACACGGTCGCACGACACGACACGTTGAGCAGGATGACACCGTCCAAGTCGTAGCGAGCTTTTGCCGATTCCATAACCTGACGTCGAGCGTCGCGAACTGGGTCATTCTTTCTTGGCGCAGCTGCCATCAAAAAAGCGTCCACGGCACGTCGAGCTGCCGCCAAATCACCGCGCTGAGCCTCAAGGTCCGCTACATAATAACGAGCTTCGAGGTCGTTGGGGGAGCACAACGATGCCGCACGGTATTGCTCAAGTGCCTCGGCCGTATCGCCGTCTAAAACAGCCAGGCGCGCCCCAAGTCCATAAACCATGCATCTGCCAGGCTCGGTGAACAACACATCGTCCACAATGCTGCGCGCCTCACGGAAATCCCGGGTCATCAACGCCAGCCTGGCCTGAAGCAGCTTGAAGATGCCCGTTTCTTTCGAGACTTTTCCCAAGAGGTCTGCGGCGGCCTCGTTTTCACCGACCTCAATCAGACCTTGGATCAGCGCTGCATACACCACCGTCGTGTCACCTTCTGCTGCGGATTTATGAGAAAGCGCGTGGATGAAGAGCTTGTTGCTAAGTTCGAGATCGACCAGCGTTAAGGCCGCTCCGAGCTTGGCCAGATCTTCGTAGTCTTTTGCTTTTTTTGTCGTCGAGGCCAGTGATTTCTGAGCCTTTTTTGTGTCGCCGGCGGCCATATACACCACACCAAGAAGTCCCTCGGTCCATGGCGTTTTTGCCGCTTTCACGGCTTCTTTGGCGACCTTTTTTGCGGCCTCAGTGTCTCCGTTCAGTGAAAACAAAATCGCCATCAAGAGGACTTTGTCCGCCGATCCCGTTTCGTCTCGTGACAGCGCCAGAAGCGCCTGTTTGAAATCGCCCGAAAAAGCCAATTTCCAAGCGTTTTTCAGGCCGCCATCGGGCAGGTCTTTGACTTCAACTCGCGTCGCAAAATCAGCGGGTTGGAATGGAGCGGTCGCAAAATCATCGATTCCGGCCACCGAACCCGGCAACCACCGGACGGAATCACCACTTGTTTCCTCGACCAGCCATCGCGTTCCATCGGGATGCCACCACGTTCGGAATGACACTTTGGGACACTGAACTTCGCCCGGGTTTTCGAAGTCCTCTCCCGATTTTGTGTCTTCGGCGACCAGCCAAACGCTCTGCGTTTTGACGTCGTGCAGCAACACCCTCGCATCGATCGCACAACGGTATCCAGCTTCGACGATTAAATCTCTTTTGCGGGTCACGGTTACGATGGAACGCATTCCGTCAGCCGAAACATCCGTATTTAGCGCCTCAGCCAAGCCCGCTGTATCCAAGAGCTTTGCAGCCTGATCTGCGCTCTTGGCGTTGGCCCAAAGCTCCACATCTTTCGCCGCACCACTTGGCTCGCCGAACCGATAGGTCTGAAGCAATTGGCCATCTCGCGCTCGAAGCATTTGTGTGGTTGTAAACCAGTAGTCTTTTGAACTCTCGCCGACCATCACCTCGCCAAATTGTTCGACGCGCGTGACCAACTCCCCTCCCGTGCCCGTCCAACCAAGCACGGTCGTCTTGACGGTCTGGGCAGAAGCCAGATTATGGTAGCCAAAAATAGCCAAAACGAACGCTAATTGCAGACTTCTCATGGGCGTCACTCAACGGTCTCGAAAACTGGAAACTCAACATTATCGTCGGAACGCTTCATGACGTCCGTCAGACGGCCACGCACAGAAACATATTGGATACCCGGGGTATTCTGTCGGGCAAGGCCCTGCAGACGTCTTAACGCGGGTTCGGCGCCAGCCGTCCACGCGCGGACCCAGGTGCCTCGCAACAAGAATTCAAAATCGGGACAATCACACCTCGCCGGATTATATCTGGCCTGAACGGTGTACACGCCCAAATCTATGACTTCTTCTGCACCGGCTTCAACACCACGGTTAATCGCCTTTTGGCCGGCTCGCTGCGCCGAAACACCCGGCGGCAGGTCAGGCGTCGAAGCGCATCCTACTAGAAAAATTGTCAGCCAAATGAGCCGCATCGAAGCTCCAATCGATTTTGGATTTCTAACGAAAATCCCTCCCCTTCATGTATCACGAGAGGAGCATGAACCTCTAATGTGCGCTTGGAATTGCGTCGCAGCACGGCCTCAAAGAGGTAGGCCGGTTCACCGGCTCGCGGATGCAACCATCGCAAAGTCTCCAAACTAAGATCCGTGCCCTGGACGCACTCGATCAGGTCGGTGAGGCGCCGCGGGGGTAAAACCACTTTCATCCGGCCACGAGGTTTCAAGGCGTAGCGCGCCGCATCGATGAAATCAGACAGGCCGCCGAAAAACTCGGAATGGGCATGGGCACGTTCGTCGTTGGGACTGTGCAGGCCTTCACCGACTTTGTAGAAAGGCGGATTGGTGACCACCAGATCCATCGAATGGCTGGGAAGCAACTCTCTGATCTGCCGGAGGTCCGCATGCAGGGCGTGTACTTTTTTCGCCAGGCCGTTGCTCTCGATATTCTCGATGAGCAACTCAAAGAGCGTTTCCTGGCGCTCAAGTGCCCAGACTTCGCCATCACGGACCTGACGTGCGATTCCAAGCGACACGGTGCCTTGGCCCGCGCCTAACTCAAGAATCTTTGCATTGGTGGGAAGCGAGGGGAGATCTGTGGCGAGTAGCACGGCATCCATGCCGAATCGAAAGCCCTGCCGACTCTGTTTGATGTTCAGATCGGCGAGTCGGTCGAGGGTCCACTCGGTGTCCACGTGATCAGCTTGCAGGTGCGTAAACTTCTACTGAAGTTGCCGTGATTTCGTAGGTCTTGGTCGGCTCGGTGATTTCATCCCCGGTCTTGCCCTCGTCCTGTGCGTAGTGCTTGGCCTCGTCGACCGGCATTTCACGCATCGTCAAAACGCCTTCGACGATCGCACGCGATCCGTCGGAGTTTCGAGGAACAAAAAATCCGTAATCCTTCATCTTCACGCGGACAGGAGTCGAGATCCCCTCGGCCGTCAGTGTGAACCAACAACCCTTGGCTTTACACGCTTTCTCGATCGTCGCGTCGATCTTGACCGGCGTAGCCTCTGACTTTTCGATCGCCGCTGCCAATGTGATCGGTGGCTCAATGATCGTGAAAGGAGCGCCAAAAAGCTTGGTCTCACCAGGTTTGATGTCCTCGGCTAAGGTCGCCTTCTTTTCGGCTTCCTCGTGTTCCGACTCCCCTGATGCGGCAGGTGCCGTAGGGGCTTCTGCAGCCTCGACCTGAGTCGTTTGACCGGCGGTCTGAGTCGCGGTGCCAGTCGCCGGGTTTTCCGCAGGCTTTTCGCAAGCAAAGAGGGTGAGCGCGGCCAGTGCAATAAAGATGTGTTTCATCTGAGATCCTCGTCCAAAAAATGTTCGGCGGTGATTTACCGAATTTCTCGACACTTTTCCATCATGGACGCGAACAAGTCGAAATGGCCTTCGCCGTCATGCTCACCGGACGTGTCACCACGGTCTCGGTCGAGCACGCGGTCAACGCGTTGCCCGCTGCGCCCATCGTGCAATCACCGTTGTCGTTGCAAATTCGTGTGCATGCAAACTCTTCACTCGCACAACGTTTTGCGGCGGGCAGACAATTGGCGTCGTCCACAGGGCATGAACAAACTTCGCCGGTCCCGCAGGCTGCGTCGGTGGTGCAGGCCGTGCTGTTATAGGCCAAGGTTCGCAGGCAGAGCCCGGTCAGGCACTCGTTTCCAGTCGCACATGTGTCTCCAAGGTCTTTGGTTCCCACTGGTTTTTCACACACCTGATCGACGTCGTCGTTGATGAAGTCGGAGTTGATGCTGCACACGTTGCCGTTTGAACAATCACCATTATCCGCGCAAACATCGATGCAGAACCCAATCGTCGAAGTCACGCTGTTGGAACTCAATGAATACGTCGTGCAACCCATGCCTGCGGCGCAGTCGTTATCCGAGTTACAAACCACCGAACATGCTCCAGCCGGCGACAAGCAGATGTTTTCGCGGCATTGGTTTGGAGCCGTGCATGCAGCGCCCATCATTCCTACCGCCGTGGTGTTCGGGAACGCGCAATGCGGTGTGAAAATATCGTTGGCAAGCTGCAGATCGCTGCAGACTCGCACGCCGTCCGTGCACTCACTCGAGTCAGCACACTCTACGTTTGGAAGTGTGGTGCAGACGTTGAACGAGCCGCTTGCACTTCCCTTGGTCAGCGACGTGTTCTGGCAAAGCTGGTTGGCTGCGCACTGAGTGCTGTCGTTGCAAGGCGCGGCGCAAAAACCACCCAGGCAAACCAGGCTGGCACAATTCGAATCGACCGTGCACGCAACCCCTGTGGAGTCGCCACCTGTCTGAGGAACACACACGGTCTCAAGCGCGGTTGCGGCAACGGTGGGAATCACCGCGCATGTCGTCTGGGTCGCACAGCTGTTATTTGAGGTGCAGGCAGTCGGAACGCCTGGAACGCACATTTTGACGGGCTCGGTGCCGTTGGGGAAAGCCACGTCGGTGTTTTGACACACGTAGCCAGAACGCGTGCAGTCGGTGCTGTCGACACATGGGACCGCACAGACATCACGGAAGCGCGTGTCCAAACAGTGGTTATTCGCGCATTCCTGTGCGTTCGAACACACCTGGCCCAGGTTGCCGCCGCCTACATTCTTGGCGCGGCAAAAGAGGTCCACACCCGTTGCTGATGCGCGCAAATAACAAACCTCAGTCGCCTTGCAGTCGTCGTTTTGAGCGCAGGTCACGGGGGGCACACAAATCTGCGCGTTGTCCGTGACGTTATTTCCAAGGTCGACCGCACTCAGTTCACATGTGAAATCCGCAGCAACTGTGCAATCGCCATTTCCCTGGCATGGGCCAGCACACACGCCGCCGACACACAGGTTTTGTGCGCAATCTGAGTCTGCTGTACAAGTGGCGCCGGTTTCAGCTCCAGCGTTCGCGTTTCCGCAATTGAATTCGATATCCGTGGCTGAACGTGTCGCGATGCAACGCTCTCCACCCGAACATTGAGCGTCTGACAGACACACGTCGCCGGGGCGAACCTGGCAGACATTCACATTTGCGCTGCCACCGGCCCCAAGAGTCACCGCTGCTGCGTCACAAAGGTATGAGCCGTCGGCCGCGCAATCCGTGGGGCGTTCGCATGGTTGGGTGCACGATCCCGAAAGGCACAGGTTGCTGGCGCATTCGTTGTCGTTGGCGCAGGTGGTTCCAAGAGCTCCACCGCCCACTGGCGCCGAGCATTCCAAAGCAACCGCCGCTCCGCTGCGGTCGACGACACAAACGTCAGTCGCGCTGCAGTTATTATTAGAGAGACATGGGGCCGCCTCGGGAACACAGACGTCGAGCTCCACCGAACCTCCACCCGTCAGCGGAATGGCGCTGGTTGCGCACTCAAACCCGGCCGGACAGTCGCTTTCGGAGCCGCAAGGGTTTGCACATTGGTCGTTCAGGCAGATGCCTGACGCACAATCGCTTCCTGTTGTGCACGCGTCACCTGTTCCACCACCTGTATTTGGACCGCAAGTGCCGTCACCGGTCGTCAAATCGATCACACAGATTTCGGGGGCCGAACAATCAGCGTTGGTATCGCACGGCGTCGCAACCTGCGCGGTGTCGGTTGTTCCCAAATCAATGTCGTTATTCAACCCGTTGTTCGTGTTGGTGGTATTATTTAACCCTATGGTATTATTGTCGTTATTGATCGTCGAGGAAGGCGCGACGTCGTCGGTACATGAGATCGACAAGCTCGACAATAGGACCACCAAAACACCAAATCTGCGCATCACTAACCTCATCTAAGGCACGAGCCTTTCACATCAATTCTTGGAAGGTCGCACTATAACGACCCATCTCGCGGATGCAAGCGGATGGCGCACTGCGTCATAGATCCGGTTGTCGGTGATTGGTACGCGGGCATCCTGCGCCTTCAGGTGTCGGTGTGTTGGTGCGCGGGCATCCTGCGCCTTCAGGTGTCGGTGTGATTGGTGCGCGGGCATCCTCCCGCCTTGTGACTTCTTGCCCCCATTGCGACTTGGATTTGAGGCGTCAACTACCCTGACACAAGGGGTTCCGGTGATGGACTGCGCACGAAAGTCGACCAACGCAACCCCTCCCACAGTCTATACCGCCCGAAACCTGACCACCTGACACCCGACACCGGCGACGCTGGTGTGAATATACTCCAAGCACGCACCGTCTTACTCCATCGTCGGCCTCAGAATTTTTGAGGGATCACCTGCGAGGCATCACGGTTTTCTGATGCGGCTTGGCCGCGAGTCCACACGGTGCGTAAACGTGTCATGTGGCACGTGATGTGCTTCTATGTAATGAATTGGATGACATTAGGTGAATTTCGACCACACCTGATAAATAAGTTACGATACCGCGGTCACGAATATTGAGGGACACCATGAGGCAACTCGCCCAATCTACTTTGATCTTGTTGTTTGTTGCGTCTTTTGGTGCGACAGGCTGCCCCTCGGACCCCGAGCCCAAGCCGGTGGTCGACGTCTTTAAGACCGACTCATTCGGGACCTTTGAGTACGTCCGGGAACCCGACATCGAAGTCCCCGAGCGGGTCGATTTCGGCGAACTCGAAGTCGGCGAAAGCGCCATGATGCAGGTCGAAGTCCACAACAGTGGCAACGAAGTCCTAAAATTGGCGTCACTCGAAGTCACACCGGGCTTCGAACTCGACCTTGGCGAAGATCGCCTACCTGAGATTTCGCCAAATACATCGATCGTGCTGAACATCAGCTACACAGCGCTTGATGAAGCACTGCACCGCGGAACACTCACCATCGCGTCAAATGACCCCGATGAGCCCGTCGTCGAAGTCGAACTGATCGTAAATCAGCGTTTCCCATGCCTCCTGGTCGAGCCAGCCCGCCTTGAGTTCGGCGTTGTGGACCCGGAAGAGTTCTTTGTTAAAGAAGTCGCGGTCTCGAATTGTTCGACGCGCTCGCGAACGACGTTCTCGATGGGAGAAATCGAAGCCACTCAGGGGCGCCTCGCCTTTTCTCAAGTCGATCGACAAGTTTATCGTGACGTTCGACTCGAGCCCGGCGAATCCATCCAGATTCGTTTTGCGTTCACACCGCCCACACCCGGCGCGTACGAAGCCCGTGCAATCTTCACCAGTGACGACGAGACTAATCCCGAGATCGAGCTGACCTTGATCGGTCGTGGCCGTGACCTCGACGCTCCCCAGCCTGTGATCGACGCACTCAACAGCGAACGCGGCGTGAGTGCAGTCGCCGATCCGACGGGCGATTATTTCGGCCTCCCGCTCGACCATATGGAGCTGTCGGCCGCGAACAGTCGTGACCCCGAGGGCCAAGAACTCACCTTTACCTGGGCATTGATTTCACGGCCCATGGACAGCGCAGCGATCTTGAGCGCCAACGACGGCGTAATCACCGACATCTGGCTCGATATCGTTGGAACTTATGTTGTCGAATTGACCGCATTGGCAGCGGACGGTCGAACCTCGACCCCCGCGATCATGACATTGCATGCAACTGCCGATCAGGACGTCCATATTCAGCTTGTGTGGGACACCCCGAACGATCCGTTTCAGCAGGATTCATCAGGCTCGGACGTCGACATTCACCTTTTGCATCCGTCCGGGCGATGGAACGAAGTTCCGTGGGATTGTTTCTGGCAAAATATGGAGCCCGATTGGGGCGTGCAGCGCAACGGCATTACTGGCCGCGACGACGATCCAAGCCTCGACATCGACGACGTCGACGGCTGGGGCCCTGAAAACATCAACTACGATAACCCCGAAAACGGCAGAGTGTTCGAGGTTGGCGTTCATTACTTCTCGGACCACGGCTACGGCGCCAGTTTCGCCACGGTGCGCCTCTACGTCGGCGGCGCGCTGGTACTCGAACAACGCCGCCAACGCATGCGTGACCAGGAGTTCTGGCGAGTGGCCAGTATTTCGTGGCCAACCGGTCAGATTACGCCCATCAACGCTGTCACCAGCACCGTGCCTTAATGTCAGTTCAGACCAAACCAATTATTCTGGGTGACCGAGCCAAAGCGCTTGGCTCCTACCCCCACGGCCGAATCGTCGGTGACCTGATTTTCCTGTGCGGAACATCTTCTCGCCGGCCCGATAACTCGCATGATGGTGTAATTATTCATGATGACGGCCGCGTGGAGCTCGACATCGAGGCCCAAACCAAAGCCGTGATCGAGAACATGCGCCGCTACTTGCAAGCCGCCGGTGCCGACCTTGAACATCTGGTCGACCTGACCACCTTCCTGGTCTCGATGGACGATTTTGCAGGGTATAACCGTGTCTACAACACGTATTTCAACGCAGAGACAGGCCCCACACGCACGACAGTGGCCGTCCATCAGCTCCCTCACCCCAACCTGTTGATCGAGATCAAAGGCATCGCCAGGCTGCCCTGATTAACCCAGTTGCTCTTTGATCGGCGCCACAAACACGTCAGCCATCGCGGCAATCAAGTCGCGCAACGGTGTGCCTTGCAACGCACGTTCATTGACCGCCAATTCTGTGCGGCGGTTGATTTCCTGCAGGGCGTTTTCAAGCGATCCGGTCGTCTTGAACAACTCCGAAACGCGCTCAATATCCGCATCCGAAACCGCATCGCGTTCACGGCGGAGCAGTGCGCGAAGCCACGAAGCATCGGCCTCTGAGGCGTTTGCCAAGGCATGTACGACCAGGATCGAAATCTTGCCCTCACCAACGTCCGAACCCTTCTTGTCGCGGCCTTTGTCGCCATAAAGATCCAAGACATCGTCCTGAATCTGAAACAACACGCCCAGATGCCCGGTCGCCCGTTCCAACGCTTCCACAATCTCGGTCGAGGCGCCGCAATATAAGGCAGCGCCTGCGACAGGCAGCGCAAACAGACCACTCGTTTTGCCCTCCACCATCGCAAAATAGTCCGACTCGCTCGGTCGCTCCATGGTTTGGAGCAGGAACTCGCGCTCCTGGCCGTCGATCACACGAATCGTCTCACGAACAATTCGGTCGTTCAGGCGCTCTCGCTGTTCCGCCGTGCCCTCCAGCTTTCTGGATAACGCCAACGTATAATAGAGCATCGCGTCACCGAGATTGATCGCGCGTGCGTCTCCGAACTTGGCCCAAATCGTAGGCAGGCCGCGACGAACGGTGTCTCCGTCCTGCAAGTCGTCGTGCACCAACGTCGCGTTATGCAAAATCTCGCAAGATGCCGCAAAAGGAACGAGCCAGGCAGCCTCGACACCCAGCGCTTCGGCCGTCGCCAAGGGCAAGAGCGCTCGCAGCCGCTTCCCACCGGTCGATAGATGATAACGCGTCATCTCGACCAATGACGACCCAGCCGGCGAAACCTCGCCCACAGTGCGGTCAAGCAGGTCCATCACATCGTTCAGGTGTTTTTCTCGCAGCACATCAATGCGTTGCATAAAGTCGATAGCCATCAGCATCTCGGAAAACTCGGAAAACTCGGAAAAAAAGGACGCTCGATCAAGATGCGTCACTCCTCTGAAAGGTGCGCTTATCGGCGACGGCTCAAAAGATACCCTAGACCCAGGGCGCCACCAGCGGCTGCGCCCAATAAGCCCCATTTTAGCTTCTGGTCTTGTTCTTCCGCCCGAGCTTTGGCCTCGGCATAAGGCATATTCGAAAACGTCACCATCGAATAAAGCGGCATCCATTTGCTAGGAAAGGTCTCGGCGAGTCTGCGGTCGACCTTCTTTTTGAGCAGGAATATTGGGTCGGCGACCTTCGAGCGCATCTCCAAGAAGTTGTAGACCGCCAAGTCCGCGATGGCGTCCGCATCTGCCTTTCGTGTGGCCGAAAACTCAGCTGCCAACCGTCCCCAATTCGGAGCATGTTTTTCCAACAAGTCGTCCAGAATCGTGCAGTCTTCGAACGACGCGTTCATGCCCTGCCCATAAAACGGCACGACCGCATGTGCCGCATCGCCCACCAAGAGGACCTGATCGGCATGATGATAGGGCTCGCACTTCACCGTCACCAGGTTTCCCGCCGGATTTGCAAAGAAGTCTTCAACCAGAGTCGGCATCAACCCAAGCGCGTCCGGGAAATGTTCATGGAAAAAATCCGTGACCGCATGTTCGTCCGTCAGGTTCGCAAAACTGTGCTCACCTTCCCACGCAAGAAAGAGTGTCACCGTGAAACTGCCATCCAAGTTTGGCAACGCGATCAACATGAAGTCGTGTCGTGGCCAGATATGGAGCGCGTTCTTGTCCATTCGCCAACCACCATCGGATGCCGGTGGAATCGAAAGCTCCTTATAACCGTGCGACAAATAGTCTTGGCTGTAGTTGAACCGTCCCGACTTCATCAATTGCTGCCGCACCGATGAATAGGCGCCGTCCGCCCCAAACAAGAACCGAGTCTTGACCTGTTTTTTTGTCCCCGATCGGTCTTCAAAGGTCGGCGAGCCGTCGCTGAGTTCGAGGTCGACACATTTCTGGTCGAAATGGAATTGGACGTGTGGATGAGCATCTGCCGCATCCATCAGCACTTCGTTCAAGGTCTGGCGTGACACCGAGTTGATGAACTGCCCTGTGCGGCCGTAGGGCTGCAGGTGGGTGTTGCCATCAAGGTCATGAATCATCCGCCCGTGCATCGGAATGCACTCTTCCAAAATCCGCTCTCCCAGACCGACTCGGTTCAGCGCTGTAAGCCCACGCGTAGACAACGCAAGATTGATCGACCGCCCACCGGAAAAACCTGCCGTGCGCGAGTCTGCTCGATGTTCGTAAACATCAACATGATAGCCGCGCCGCGCCAGCACAAGCGATAGGAGCGATCCGGCCAGTCCAGCGCCAACGACGACAAGGGGTTCTTCACGTGTGGGTTCCATGTCTATCCTCAACCAAGGTTGTCGTTTTCGTCCGTCAATTCAGCCAGCCATGTCAAGCGAGCACGTTCACATTCGCAAGATCGAAGGCGCACGATGCAAGATGGCATCATCGACGCCCATCGCCTGCATCGTCTCTAGGTTTTGCTGCAGGGGATTCTTGATCCGCGACAACTCCCGCGCGCGCTTCAAACCAATCTTGCGCGCGAAAACCATCGGTGAAACCGGCACTGGGAAATCGCTTCCAAAGACCACGCGGTCGCGTGCGACAGGGTTATCCAGCACACGCGCAAGGTATTGAAAGCGCGACAACGACGCCATCGCAGAGATATCCCCAAAAAGCCGTGGATATTTGGGCAACATCGCAACCCATTCATAATAATCTTCACGTACCAGATGAGCCGTGCCTGCACCCGCACAATGCGCCGCGATAACGGTCACACCGCAATCCAAGGGGAGGCTCAAGCGCTCGGGTTTGCCCCAAAGCTGATTCACCGGCGGAATCGTGTGCTCAAACGATGTATGGGTCAGCAGCGGAACCTCGAGCTCTTTCATCCGTTGGTAAAACCGCTTGAAGTCCGGATTTGCCGGGTCAAAATCCTGGCTGTTCGGCAACCATTTGATCGCGACCGAACCAGCCTCAACCACCCGCGTAAGCTCATCCAACGCGTCTTTTCGGCTCGGGTTCACTGAACAAATCGGCAGCAACTGTTCGGACTCTTTGCACACGTCCAAAACGTAATCGTTGGACACGTAGACCTGCGTTCGTTTCCGATCCAATTCCCCGTTCATGTAGATGCCATCCAGGCCCAACACGCCGATCGCGTCCACCTGGCTCTCGTGAACCCAATCCACAAGCCGCCTTCGGTAGGTCTCATCGAGCTCCTCGCGGGTCGTTCCGCCCAATCCCAAAGCCCTGGCCAGCAGGTGATACACCACGCCGCCGGACATCTTGGCACTGACAAAACAGCCGTTGATTTCTTGGATCCCGATCAGGTGCACGTGAACGTCGACAATCATTCGCACTCCGTGGCGTGATGGCCCCTATAGCAAATTTTTGCCGCCCATGTGCCCAACTCTGACAATCTTGTCCGGTTTCGGTTCAATTGCTTCAAGTCGTTCCGCTATTTGTGTATTTTTTTGATCTGCGAAAAAGCTAAACACTTTAAGGGGTTGTGACGATGAAGCCCTTAGAAAGGCACTTTTTCAAAGATTTTTTTGAATTTGGCCTGCTTAATGCACATCTAACATTACAGAACGCTTCGGCGTTGGGTGACAGCATATCGCGGTCCCCGAATAGGAGGCCCCATGCTTCCCGATTACATTATCTACGACGAACTTAAGCGACTTCGCCGCGAAGAGCAGCCACGAGACGAAGAACGCCCATACCTTGAGCTGCCGCTCTATATGCCACTTTGGGAAGAACGCAGCGATGCGCCCGAAGCAGAAGAAAACGACGAACGTGGCGTCATCATCATGCAAATGTGATGTGCCTCTAAGGGTGAGCCGGCGTTCTCGTCGCCGGTCGTCGAAGCCCGACGGCTCGCCCTCTTCTTTTTCTTCCTACGTTCCTGGTCCGTTTCTCATACTATCCCCATCACAGGGTATCTCGCTGATCTTCAAATGATGCGCGAGGTCCCGAAGACCCGTTCTCAATCCTTCCTCCAAGACGGGATGATAGAACGGCATCTCCAATGATTCCTTGACCGTCATACGGTGTTGGATAGCCCACGCCAACAAATGCGCCATGTTCTCCATGCGCGGCCCAAACATCTCAGCTCCGGATAGGAACCCGCATCGTCGCGTCGCGTAGATTCGAACCACACCGGCATTTTTGCCCATCACACGTGCCCGGCCTTGGCCCGCAAAGCTCACCATCCCAGCTTCGTGATTCTCTGGGCTGAAGCCTCGAAAACCATTTCCCACCACCGCGATCTGAGGATCTGTGAAGACCACAGCAAGTTCCGCACGTCGCATATCAGCCCGAACTCGTGGGTAAGTACCGGCGTTTCGGCCAGCAATGGTGCCTTCGTCGGCCGCTTCATGAAGGAGCGGTTTATCGTTGTTGGCATCACCTGCGATGAAGATCGGCAAATCCTCAATTTGCATCGTGCGCGTGTCGAATGACGGCATTCCGCGTTCATCCAATTTGACCGACGTGTTCTCGAGGGCAAGACCGTCAAAATTTGGACGCCGGCCCGTGGCATTCAGGCCGTACACAAACGTTTGTTCATAGGCTGTTCCATCTTCGTGAGCCCACTTCACAAAGATGCCAGTTTCCACAGCTTCGACTTTCTCGATCTTCGCGTTCACATGGAGCTTCAATTCGGCGCCAAGAACCTCTTTGATCGAAGCCCGTACCTCGGGGTCGCTGACGAAACCAAAGCCGGCCGCTGGATCAAGAATCACGACATCAACACCCAATCGGCTGAACGCCTGGCCAAGCTCCAATCCAATTACACCCGAGCCAAACACCACCATCGATTGAGGCAGGGTTTCCAACTCAAATACGGTTTCATTGGTCAACATGCGATCGCCGTGACCCGCGAGTTGCTTGGGGATAAACGGAGTCGAGCCGGTCGCAATCACAACGGCTTTGGCGTGGATCTCCTCGCCGTTCACCGACAAAACCGTGTCCGACAGGAACTTAGCGTGGCCGCGAATCTTCTGTTCATCGGGGATTTCGTCGACCGCTTCGACCACAAAACCTGCAAAGCGATCGCGCTCCCGCTGCACCCGTGCCATGACCTCGACGCCGTTGACCTCGACATCGGCATGCACACCGAATCGTCCCGCATGACGGGCTTCGTGGGCAGCATCTGCCGCGGAAATCAACAATTTACTAGGCATGCAGCCTACCCGCGCACATGTCGTTCCATAAGGGCCCGACTCGATCATCACAACCGATGCACCTTCTTTGAGGGCCGCGCGTCGGGCAGTCAATCCAGCTGTTCCCGCACCAATAATCGCCACGTCTACTTTCATATATGCTCCAATTTCATGCGTCGTAAGACGCCATCGCCCGCCAGAAGTCGCAATTTAGAGGCCATCGACGTCATGAATCACCTTATTCATGCCCTTACGAAGACCGTTCTGTTGTTGCTTCAACGGATTTGAATTCTTGATGAAATCCTTCTCTTCTTTTGCCGTCCACTGCCCTGCACCATGGGTTACCAGCGCCAGTGAAGCCAATGTCACGAGCAACGTAATCACGCTTGCAGCAATTTTCTGGCTCTTTTTGGGCAAATCGTCCAAACCTCGGACCGCCACAAATACAGCCAGAAGAACCCCCACCAACCCAAGAGGCAACACGGTCAGGTTGCCTTCTAACCCTAAGAGCGATTTTCCCAGATTCGGCGCAAAAACACCGGTGGCGTACGCGTTCGAAAGCACTTCCCAGACGCCGTCTGTCGCGCCAAGCGGTGATTCCGCCAAGCTCACAAAAACACCCAACGTGACGACAATTCCCATCACAGAAAGGCCGCGTGTTAGACCGTGAATCGTCGGCATTTGGCCGATGACATCCATCAAGTGTCCAATGGCAAAGGCCATAAACACGAGCGCAACGGGGTATGCAAAGAGTCCCGTCGAGGTCTGATAAGCCCCAATCAGCCATAAGATCGGGCCCACAATCGTGAAGATCGATAGGCGCCGAAGCCCGCGCCTCCACAGCACTCCCGCGCCAATCGGCCAAAACACCAGGATAGGCGCCGTGAAAAAGAGGCCGTTTTTGGTCGAAATCAAGTCCATGATGAGGTGGGACTTCCAACCTTCAACCGCCGGCGCCGCAAAGGGGGAGCCCGTGATCAGGTTTGTCAGGTAGAGCGACATCGCCAACCCCAGGCCGGTTGCCACCAACATGGACACGAGGGCGGGGCGGTGATGGCGTATTGTTCCCGTGATTGCGTAGATCACAAAAAGAAGCGCCAGCAGCCACCCCATGATGTGCGACATACAAGCCCACCCCATCGCAGCTCCGGCTCCAAATCCCATCAAGGTCCCCACGATTCCACTCAGGGGCTTGGTTTCGAGGGTCAAAAGCGCTCGCAACGCCAGAAGGAGCAGCAGCGCCAAGAATACGTCTGCGTTTAAGGTCGTTCCTTGAGCCATCATCGGCGTGCCCACCGCGAACACCAACGACGCGACGTCAATCCCAGGCCCATCAACATGCGTGAGCTTCAACACTCGCCGTAACGTTACGAAACACAGTAGCGCCAACGGAATTCCCACCCAACGATTCAGGAAATTCAACAACTCTAAGAGCGGCGGCAACTCGGAGCCGTAAACGATTCGGTAGGGTACAGACGCCACATAGGCTAGGCCTGGTGGCGAGCTGATATAGGTCTTTCCTTCAACACGCAGGCTGTCGGCACTGTATCCGTAATGAGCCATGGCAGTGTCGATCGCCAAGGTTCCTTCGGCGATTCCGACAGTCAAATAGGGCAGGCTGAGGTCAAGGTCTGCCGTTTTTGTGGGATAGGCCTCGGCAAAGACCAAAACAAACGCAACCAGAATCGCGAGCGCCACCTCGATGATTCGTCGCTTCTTTTGATAGGCGTCCATGATGCGCTCCGGGATGGCTGAGCCCATGTTGTATGTTAGAAAGCATGAGAGGTCTGTATGAATCAAACTCAATATCAAGTGGTCTGGCCGCCCGTTTCGCGCAACACGAAGCTTCTGATCGGCTTTCTGGCGGCTCAATGGCTGGCTCTCATCTTGATCGAGCCGTTGCGAACCTTTGTCAGCGAGTGGCTGCTCTTGCCCACGAGCACCCCCTTATTGGTGCAGCCCTGGCAGGTCATGACCTATGGGTTCTTTGATAACGATTTTTTGAGCATCTTGTTTGCCGCGGTCGGGATCTGGATCTTCGGGGCAGAAGTCGAACAACGGTGGGGCGCCAAGAAATGGTGGTTGATCCAACTCGGGGGGATTCTTCTGGCCGGGGCCTTTGCCTGGCTGGTGGGCCTGGTCACTTCCTTTGCCATGACGCCTGCGCCATTCATTCAACAAGGTTGGCATCCCGCCGTCACCGCACTTGCCACCGCCTATTGTATTCGCCAGTGGAATGCCCAGATGTCGATCTTTGGGATCCCGATGAACGGCAGAATACTCCTGACGTTCTTCGTGGGACTCTCCGTGGTGATGAGCGCGATATCGCTCAATTTCCCCGGCGTGGGCCTAGAGGCAGGCGGCGTGTTGGCTGGTTATATCGCGACCCGTCCATCGGGTCTGATTCGAGACCTCAAGACCCGATTCCGTATGTGGCAGGCCCGTCGCCACTTGAAAGTAGTCAAGAAACCTGAGGACGACCGTCCCGACCGAAAGATGATGAACTGATGCGCATAATTGCAGGTGAATCGCGTGGAATCATTCTTGTCTCGCCCAGCGACGACAAGGTGAGACCGACGCCAAATCGTATTCGTGAAGCCCTATTCTCTATCCTAGGTTCCTTTGAAGACTGCACAGTCTTTGATGCCTTTGCAGGGACGGGGGCCCTGGGGTGTGAAGCCATAAGCCGCGGGGCGACGCGAGCCTGCTTCGCCGACAGCGCCACGACGTCCATCGAGCTGATCACCGAAAACGTCAAACGCGTCGACGGCGGCGATCGCAGTCAGATCTTTAAGGGGTCGTACGACTACGCCCTTGCGAAGATGGATTTTGACCCTGATATCGTCTTCCTTGATCCACCCTATAATCAGGGGCTTACCAACCTCGCCCTCAAGACGATGTCCACCGCCCCGCGCATCACTGCAGGGTGTCTTGTGATCGCTGAACAGCATGTCGACGAGGAACCATGCGCCCATCCAGACTTTGAACTCGACGACGAGCGAGTCTACGGAAGCATTCGGCTACGCTTTTTCGTCCGAAACGAACCCGCTCAAGAATAGTTTCTGGCCTTTTGGCCGCCATTTCGGGCGTTTAACAGACACAGTGTAAAGTTCCTTAAAAAAGAGGTTGACGTCCCGCTCCTGAGGAGTAGAGTCCGCCTCCCAAGTCGAGGCATGACCTTGATGAGCGACGCAAGTCGGACCGAATTCAAGACTCGGTAGGAAAGAAAAGCTCTTGACAGGTGAAGCCAACGCAAGTAGCTTCGCCGACCCTGCAGAACGGTTCG
>CAYMYJ010000025.1:0-98640 GCA_964394615.1 uncultured Bradymonadales bacterium
GCGATTCCGTACCTTGAACTCAAACGCAGCGGCCCTGCGCCAAAGGGTTCGGTGAAAATATGCGCCAGTTCATGAGCCAGAAGATGGTCGCCAAATTCTCGCCATTGAATATGCATTTCCCCCAGCCACAATTTGGCGACTAGCGTTCGACGGCCTCCCATAAGGGCGCCCTTTTGTTCCCGGTCTGAATATACAAACGAGCGGATTTTCCGATGGTTTGCGGCGACCGGATCGGTTCCAAAATATTCGGCCATTTGGGCGTAGCGGAATTCATGATCCTCACCCAGCAGCTTCGCCTTTTTGTACCATTCACGGGTGGCTGGAAAATAGATCTCGAAATGTTCGGTTTCGAGTCGGCCGCCCAACCGCTGTGCGATCGTCGTGCGGTCGTGGTCGACCCCAAAATGCTGGCGGCTCGTCCAACCCACCACGGCAAGGATAACAAGCAGGGTCGTCGCAACGATCGCGTGACGCAGAGGAAGCCAACTCTGGTAGCGGTATTTGACCTCAACGCATCCTACCAACGCGCCAGCAAGCGCCAGACACCAGATCCGGTAATAGACCAGCCCATCGGGAAGCGATAACGCCTCGTCGTAAAGAGACCCACTAAAATATCCCAAGAATAGTTGGAAGCCGTTGATGGGCGGCTGCATGGCCAATTGCCACAAGAATGCGAACACGCTCAACAACCCGACAATGCCAGCGATGACGTTTCGTCTTCTCAAAGAGACCGTGGCGTATTCGTCCACCACCAACCGAATCGACGTACCGACTACGACCGAAATCACCGGAATCAACAGCCAGAACAGATAACCAAGCCCCGGTGAACAATTGGTCACGCGCAGGGAATTCAGGCTCAGCAGAGCAACCGGCAGGAGCAACGCACCAAGATGAAGCGACACCCGATTCATCACGCGATCAACAGGGGCCCCCTGTCTTGCGATGGGCCAAAATAACGAAACGAAGCCGCTCAAAACGCCATAGAGCGCAGCAGATTCGTACGAAACGACCGACATCAGAGGCAGAAAACACGCAACCACAGCAACGACGCCGTAAAATGCGGTGATCCGACCCAAAGCCGACCTCAAGAATTTCAATGGACGAGTGGGATATTTGGCGCGTTCTCAAGTCGCATGCGACTTCCAGCCTTGATGCCCAGGCGTGCACATGTCCCAGCGCTCAGTTCGAGCACATGGCGAGAAGGCTCGTCGACTCCGCGTCCGGTCAAGGTAAGCGGGGGAACGTCCGTCACAATTCCCTTCACAACGCCGTCTTTACCGATAAAGAGCATATCAAGCGGGATGAGTGTGTTCTTCATCCAAAATTGATGTTTATCGTCGTAGTCGTAAACGAAGATCATTCCCCAATTTTCTTTCATTTCGGTGCGAAACATCAGGCCGCGACGTTGCTCATCGATGTCATCGGCCACTTCGAGAAAGAACTGAGCAATCTGAGTCGGCCCATTATAAAACGAGGCGATGGGCGTGTCCGCACGGACAGTTCCGGTGATCGCTGGAGGAACGGTACATACGCCATCCAAGCAGCGCAGGAATTTTTCGCATTGGCCGTCTACACCACAGGCGACTTCGGGTGGCACAGGCTCCGAAACTGTCGGTGCCTCCGAGGTCGTCGCGATTTTTTCGGTGGTGTCAGCCTGCTGTTGGCAGCCAACGCCTACGCTCACAACGAAGAGCGCAAACCATTTAGATGCGTTTAAGCGTGGCACGAATGAGCTCCTGGAGTTCTTTGTCCGTTTCAGCCTTGCCGCGAGCGGTGAGTTCAGACTTTGCCTTAAGCAGTCCAAATGCCTCGATGGCGGCCTTTCGAATCTTACGATTGGGGTCTCCAGCTACGCTTTCGACCAGCGTAACTGCGCTGGGATGAGTCGTTGTGCCCAACGCCTTAACGGCTGTCACACGCAGAGTTTCGTCCGCAGCATTGAGTTGAATTGCGATGCCTGTGACCGCTTTTTCTTCCCGGAATGTGCCTAACGATTCGACGGCGGTGATGCGCACACGAGCGTCTTTGTCGTTCAATCCACCGGAGAGCGTCGAGATCACCTCGCGCACGCCCTGAGCGTCGTCTCGTGACACCAGCTTTGCCAGCGCGAAGAACGAGGCGTCGCGTACGACAGCGTCGGGGGATTTGACCAAAGCTTTGATGCGATCCCAAGCAAAGGACTCGCCACGGTTCGCAAAAGAACGAATCGCTGCAGCCTGAACCTCAGGTTCTTTGTCCTCGAGCATCACCTTCAATTCGTCGGCGAGCTCGCCGCCCTTGAACTTGCCAATGGCGAATGCAACATCTCGTCGCACATCTGAGCTCTTGTCGCTGACCAAAGGCTTCAACGCCGCGGCTGTTTTGGCATCCGCAAATTCGCCCAGCGCGCGTGCCGAGGCACCACGAATCGAGGCATCAGAACTGGCGATTCCCTCTTTAAGCGTCCCAAACACCTTGGAACCGGCATTCTCTTTGACTGCCTTTTCACCCAGCGACACGTAGGCCACTCTTTTCACGAGGGAATTGGAATCTTTGGTGCGCTCCATGATCGACTTGAGCGGCAGGAGAACCATGATGGCGTTGATGGATTCTTCCATCAGGTCCGCATCCTTATTGGCCTTGGCTGCCGCGGCAAATGCCGAAAACGAAGCTTCAGACTTCGCAGCAACCAACGACTCGGCGGCCGCCGCCCGAAGGTAGGCTTTGTCGGAGACCAGATAACCTTCAAGCGTCTTGCGCCCCTTTTCTTGAAGCTTGGCGATATCCTCGACCGCGTTCACAGCCAGATGCTCGATGTCGTTCAACGCGATAAAATCCAATCCCGCCAGCCGGGAATCGTCGGATTTCTCGGTCGCCAGCATTTTGGCCAGCTCGAGGCGCACTTTGGCGTCGACCTTTGCGTTCCCAAGAGCGGAAATCATTGCGGCGTCTGCATCGGTCTTCTGCAGAGCCACGGCTGCGGCAGACGCGATTGCGGGGCGCGCGTCGGTCAAACGTGCGACCAGCACATCCGTCGTGCGTGCGTCCTTATAACCTGCCAGCGCGTTGACCGCGGCCAACGACACCTTTTCGTCGGTGCTCGGCGCGCGATAGATATGCAGCAGGATATTATAAGACTTGTCTTTTGAGGCGCCCAAGAACTCGGCGGCCTTAGTCTTAAGCTCAGGCGATGCCTCAGTCCCAAGATGTTTGGCGACAGCTTCAAGCACGGCCTTGTCTTCACGAACGCCGGCTAGAACATCGAGAGCCGTATTTCGCACAAGTTCGTTTTTATTCGAAAGCAGAGCCGTGACCTGTTCTGCGTACGGAATCTTGAGCTCAGGAAGCGCTGTCGCGACCGTCGCAACCGTGTAGGGATCGGGCGACTTCAAATAAGTGTAGATGCTCGCCACGAGTGCCGGGTCTTTGGCCTTCCATTTGGTCTGCACATCTTCGCTTGGAAGAAGCTTTCCATCAGGCAACCGAACTTGGACATGCGAACTTGAGACACCCACGGCGCGGAAAAGCGGCAACACCAGCGAATAACCCGAAAACGGCACATCTTCGCGTGTCAGTGGGCCGTCTGTGAGGCCTGGAAATGAGACCTCGTCGACACCGAGTTCGGTCAGGGTGAAGACCGACTCAGCGATGATGATCACAGAATACTTAGCGAAGTCTGGATCGATGGTGACGGTGGCTTTGAATTTTGGCGATTTACCCGTGATCGCGATCGACGACTTGCCGTAGGTGCCGCGTTTGTCTTTTTTGAGAAGCTCGAACGCATTCTTGAGCAGCTTCTCGTCAACTTTGCCCACGAGCGCGGTCTCTAGATGCGGCATCAAGGCCCACTCTACACTGTCGCCGACTTCGATACGTTCGTAGGAAAAGCGAACACTGCCGCCTTCTGCAAATGCTGAAGAAGGCAATGCGATCAACGCCGCAACGAAGACCACTGGCCGAAGTTTTGTGAGCATCCATCCAGTCATTCCAACTCCTTTAAACCGCATCAACCCAAGCCATAATAGTCGCAACTGTCCCCTTCATTCCCAGGGGCGCAGGAACGTACACCAGCGGACAAAAAAAAAGAACCCGCCTGCGCGGGTT
This sequence comes from uncultured Bradymonadales bacterium, assembly GCA_964394615.1. Taxonomy (GTDB): domain Bacteria; phylum Myxococcota_A; class Bradymonadia; order Bradymonadales; family Bradymonadaceae; genus JBFFMO01. The sequence continues at coordinate 4,084 of CAYMYJ010000025.1, forward strand.
CTCTTTTAACAGATCTCGAATGAAATCAGATTTCGAGTGAGCCAGCTTGGGCGCCCGAAGTCGTCATCATTGCGTTGCATGTGTTGCTGGTGCAAAGCCAGTACATGCCGCTCGATCCTTCTACACGAAGGACCTTCGCCATTGCCATTTCAGAACCACAGGTAAGGCAAGGCTTTGCGATGGCTTTGCCTTTTTTTGCGGACGCGATTTTTGCTGGTTTTTTCGTTGCCATTTTTCAGTCTCCTCGCGGCACGCCGCTGATTTACATAGCCCGTACGGGATTCGAACCCGTGTTACCGCCGTGAGAGGGCAGCGTCCTGAACCGCTAGACGAACGGGCCTTAACTTAACTTCTACAAGTTCGGGAACTAGGACTCGAACCTAGATTGACGGAATCAGAATCCGCTGTCCTGCCATTAGACGATTCCCGACCACGGAAGGGTTCAACTTCCACCCACCATAAATCGTCAATGTATGGCGGGGCGGATTTTCTAATAAAGTGGGTCGACGGTGTCAACACTAAAAGAAACCAACGAGCCTTCCTTTGACACCAGAACCCGGCGTCCCTAACTTATTCTACTGAACTCTCGACAGGAGCAAACATGCAAAGTGCTAGAACGACGTCCCTCCCAGCCGCTGAAGATCTAGTTGTTCTGAGGTCAGAACACGAGTCCCTCGACCTGCGTTTGGGTCAGCTTGACCGTCACCTTTCGTTGTCACCTGAGGAGCAATACGAAAAGCAGGTCATCAAGAAGCGTAAGCTCGTCCTCAAAGATCGCATCGCTCACCTCGAAGAGTAATCACTCGTCGAGAAGAACCAGATCGTCATATTCAATTTCAGATGTCTTGCGCAGCTCGTCGGGCAGTGGCTTGGAGAGCACGTCGTCGTACGCTGCGGAGATGTCAAAGTCTTCCCAATCGTCGCCAAGGTCGATGTCGGCTTCGTCCATCGATGCGTCAGGGCCTTGAACTGCGGTCCGCTCGTCTTCACTCGCATCCGCACTCATCATCGATGGCAGGTCTTCAATTTCGGAGACTTGGTCTTCAGTGACTTCGATGCTCCCGCTTTCATCGGGCATTTGAGCGCTGACGTCCACAATCACGGATGGCACGCGAGTTTCGGCCGTGCGTGCCACACTCGGGCTTTCGACCGGCGCCTGTGGTGTCCAGGCGACTCTGGGTTTTAGTTGGCCCAATGACGGGACCTCACCCACCAACGCCAAGGCGGTTTTGCCGCGCATGACATCCGCGGTGACACGGCGGAGTTCGGATTGAAGCTGTGCCATCAACGCCGAGTTGGGCTCCGAAAAATCAAAGAAATTTTCCGTGATGCGAATCAGACCGATATCATCGAGCTGCTTGGCAGGGATCACCGCGCGCTCTCCTGAATCAACGTCTTCGACGCTTTTGACGGCGCCCAATCGTTCGAGTTCCGAGACGACTTCGCGCAGAAATCCTTCGTGATAGCCGAGTTCACGAATCAACTCGTTTTCGGCCAAAGCGCCATGCCCGCTCTTGAACTGCCGAGCCACCGGTGTCAGCACTTCGATTCCGACCAAGGGGTTGAAGATATTGGTCTTCTGTTTGGCAGGCGTTCGCAGTTGCGCAGCGTCGACTTCAACGATGGTGCGAAGATTCTGAACTGTGTAGGCGAGCTCTGCTCCTAGAAGCACGACGATCCAAGACAGGTAGACCCAGACGAGGAAGATCGGAATCAACCCCAAGGCGCCATAAATCGTGTTGTAGGACTCAAGGATCACTTGAGTGACGTAGAAGTTGAAGCCGTACTTCGCCGCCTCAAAAGACAACGCAGTGAAGAGTCCGCCCACAAATGCCGCGGACCAACGCACGCGCGTGCTTGGTAGCCACCGATGCATGAACGTGAACAAGAAAAATGCGATCAAGAATGGCGCGACCGTGCCAAAGAAGCCCATTTCAAGTCCGAAACGAGTCAGGACCAACTGTGCGCGGGCTGTCAGTCCGACCGACGCTGTGACCAAAACCGGCCCCACGGTGACCACAAAATAGAACGTGACTATCTTACGAAAGATCGGTCTGGAGTCTGGAGCATGCCAAACGACGTTAAACGTCCTTTCGATATCCATGAACAAGAAGACCGAAATGACCAGAAACGCCACGGCACTGACACCACCCACGCTGGTGGCGCTCGTCTGAGCAAATTCCTGAAGGTACTGCGCGGCTTTGGCTGCAGCGGCGGGAAAGATGGGTTCCAAGTACAGGACTAGGTTGTGGTTTGTGGCGTCGAACGCCCCCAAGATCGCCAAGACGGACGTCACGACAGACAGCAGCGGCACCAGCGAAAGCACGGTCGTGTACGCGAGGCTGGAACTTAAGTTATGCGCCCGATCCCGAAAGAATTCGCGAACGGCGTAGTAGAGCGTGAATAGCGGCGCTACCAAGTTCAGCTTCCAGGCTGGGATTTCGTCCCAATGACCCAGACGAAACATTGCAATCGCCCCGCTCTTCGGTTTGTCGCTCATAAGATTCCTCTTCGATCCGTTTAAGCGGCATGAATATCAGAATCCCAACGTGTACGGAACAAGCGAGGCCCGTCACGTGTTTATAGGTATGGGTTACTTGGGTCCGCACCAACCTTGCTGTAGAGTCAGGTGAATACAATTTTGTCTTAGTAGGAAAGCGATGTCTTCGGACCGTCATTCTCGCGCCATGAACATCGGCATCGCCACTTTCATTGCCTTCGCAGTGACCGTGCCTGAACTTGCCGCACAACACTTTCGACGCATCAGCGCTGGGCTCGGGAGCGCTCCTTTTACCGACCAAGACCTTCGAACCATTGATGATAAGCTGAAGTTGCCCGGTGTCATTCACACCAGCGCAAGCGTTTTTGATCTCGCGATCGAGGAATCACGGGCGCGCGCTCAGGCCACTCATTTTGACTCCGCACTCGAAAAGGCGCGCCAATTTCATTTTGACGGAAAATACGCCGAAGCCCGCACTCTGGCTCGAGCGATCGTTTTGGAATTGGACACGCAGCCCGAGAGCCCGACTCTGACGCCGTCTCGAGATCAGGCGCTTCTGCTTCTGGCTCGAGCTGAATTGGATCTCGACGAGGCTCCATCGGCGCTTCGACACTTAAACATGATCACGCGGGACACGCCGGTCGACGACTTTCTGCTCTGGCTGAAAGCCGATTCAATGGTCCACATGAACAACCCTGCGGAAGCTGCAACGGTGCTTCAAGCGGTGGTCAAACAGAATACGATTTTGAAGCCGCGGGCGATGGTGGCCAGAGCCCGGGCGCTTTTTGCAGCAAAAGACTGGGAGAAGGCGGCCCCTGAATTGGCTCAGGTCAATGCAGACTTCACACTTCATCCTCAACGCCACGAGCTTCTTTACGAAGAAGCCTTTGCGCTTGAGCAGCTCGGCAAAAAACAGGAAGCGGCCGATATCTACCTCAACGCCTGGTTCGAGTTTCCCTACCATGTGGCGGGCGATGACGCGCAGCTTCGACTCAACGCGCTTCAGGCCGAAGGCGTCACGCCGTCTCGAATCATTCCTGCGCAAGTTCTCTATGACCGGTTCGTGCAGCTTCGCGTCAACAAACATTGGGATGTCGCTGAACGACTCTTCAAGGAATTGCTGGTCGATAACGTCACCCCCAACATGGATTCGGCGTTTGAACACGACGTGATCATGCAGCTCGCCCTGAACGACTGGGGGCGCAGGCGTTTTGAAGACGCGCTGACCCGTCTTCTGCAACTCGCCGATTCGTATGAGAAAGGTGAACGCGCCGGAATCTCCAAAAAATACGTTTGGCGCTATATCGGCAAATGCTACGCGCAGCTTGGGCAGCTCGACAAAGCCTTGACCGCTCTTGAAGTCGAAAATTACGGTCAGAGCATGCGATCCCGCTTAATTGAGCGGGCTGAACTCTTGGAAGACCACGCTCGTTATGAGGATGCCTTCAAGATTTATGAGGCGATCACGTCGGGCTCAAACAAGAAGGGCTGGCACTACACTTGGCTCCTCTATAAGACAGGACGCTACGAGCAGGCTTACGAGAACTTCACCGCGATGGCCGATCGATCCACAGGGGAGCGCAAGGCGAGGAACCTGTATTGGGCCGGCCGAACCTTGGAGAACGACAACCGCAACGAGGAAGCCATCGAAGTTTGGGAACAGGTCTATTCCGGATGGCGCTCGAGCTATTACGCGATTCAGTCTGCAAACCGGATTTTGGACGTTCAGCAACGCGAATCGGTCGACGGAGCCATGCTCGCACAGGTTGTAGACCTTGCTGCCTCTGGTGACATCGCCATCGACGCCATCGAAGCAGCAGAGGCTTCGGACTCCAGTCTTTCGTGGGCGAGTATTGAAGACCCACGAATCGCCCTCAGGCTGGACCGCGAAGATCCAAATATGTCCTCCCCAGATGACTCCAACTCATCGCAACGCGAGTCAGCTAGCAACCTCGCTGTTGCGGCCATGGATCGTGTCTTATCGACACCATTGCCTCTGACCGACGTCATGGGTTCTGAAGACATTTCGGAGCGTGATGGTGATTCCGAAAATGATGTGAGTGAGCCCCTTAGTGCTGTGAAGGTGCCCAAAACAAAGCTGGCCAAAAAATCTGCAACCCGCGTCACCTACACCACGTCCGGACGGATGTACTGGAATGGACGTCTCGGCTCAACGACCTCTTTTGCCCGCTATCGTGAAGGCGATTTGATTGGCCCCGTTCCAGCGACGCCTGTGGCCTACGACGAAACGACGTATATTGGGGGCCTTACACGTGCTGCGGCACGCGCCGGCGACCTGTTCCCGAACCTTGAGCGCGCGAAGTGGCTGTGGAACGCAGGCATGGAGAAACAAGCCCGCTGGTTGGTGCGTGATGTCGCCATCGAATATCGAGAACTCAGCAGGCGATATCGGCCCTCGGCTCGACCACACGCCTTAACGAACGGCCGATGGAATTATTATATCGATAACCGTCGAAAAGACCGTTCCGGGCTCTGGGGCTGGAAAATCGATGAAGATCGCTTTCCCGTCCCTGAAAAGAACGACGCCAAGAAAGTACTGGTCGTGCGCCAGCAGGCCATCTACGACCAAAAGAACGAGCTTGGCGAAGTGCTCCTGGATGCCTTCAAAGAAGTCGGTGACCATTTCATGGCCCGCAAATACACCACTGAAAAAGGTGGATGGTATCGCCAGGACCCCAATGGCCCTGCTCGCACGATGTGGATGCAGGCCTATCCTCGGGCGTTCCCGAATATCGTGCTTCGCGAAGCCCACAAGAATGGCGTCAATCCTTATTTGCTCTGGGCATTGATGACGGTCGAGAGCTCCTATAATCCAGATTCAGTCTCGACGGCTCAGGCCCTGGGACTTCTTCAGGTGATTCCAAAAACCGGGTTGAAGACGGCGCTGATGTTAGGCGACGAAGATTTTGGGCCACAGGACTTGGTCGACGAAGAGGTCGCCATCGCTCATGGGGCATTTTATTTCTCGCAATTATTGCGGAAATTCCGCGGACAAGAGCTTCTGGCTTTCGCGGGATATAACGGCGGGCCACATCGGGTTGGCGATTGGCTCGACAGCCGAGGAAATCAACCCTTGGACGAGTTCGTCGAGGAAATCCCTTACGACCAAGCACGTGGATACGCCAAAAAGGTGGCGAAATTCGTGGCGCTCTTCCTCAAGCTCTACGAGCAGCAGGACACCCTCTACATCGGCCAGAACGTTCGTTCCGACTATCGCGCCGAACCACGATTTTAGCGTCAACCGCAGCGGGCTTGGCTTCAGCGAATTTTCCGGTACTCTCCGCACCGTCGAATTAATTGGAAGTCTATGTCTCGATTCATTCTGTTCTTGAAGGGTATTGCCATGGGCACTGCCGACGTCATCCCTGGCGTTAGCGGTGGAACTCTGGCGCTCATCTTGGGGATTTACGGCGAGTTGGTCGATACGATCAAAGGCGTCCGCCCTCACCTGCTTCTCTATGTTTTCCGCTGGCTGACGGGTGGACGAAAGTCCGAAGACCTCGACAGGGTCCGCGCCGAATGGAAGCACCTGAACTTCGAGTTTTTGATTGCCCTGATGGCGGGTATCGCCACAGCGATCGTGGCCGGAAGTTCAGTGATTCCGATGTTGATGGAGAATTATCCAGTTGCGATGCGCGGCTTGTTTTTTGGCCTCATCATCGCGAGCGTGATCGTGCCGATGCGAATGATTTCGTTCAAAACGCCGGCTCAGATTTCGATCGTGGCGCTGTGCATGGCGCTCGGAGCTGCATTTGGCTTTGTCGTGACCAATCCCGCTAATTCCTTTGATATGGCGCGTGAGTGGACCACGGTGACCTCCGAAGGCGAATCGCTCAAGGACGTCACACGGCGCGGCCCAAGTGGCATGTCGTCCGAGCAGGTTTTCTGGGCCGAAAAGAATCAGGCCCTTCGTGACGCGGTCGCCCAGAGCGAACCCGCGAAATTTGCTGAGCTCATGGCAACCCACGAAGCAAACCTGCAACCGGTGGTCGACAAAGACGTCCTGAAGGCCCGTTCGAAGCCTTATGACGACGTGATGATTTCGGCGGGAACGCCGGTACAAGTCCCTCGTCCCACGATATGGTTCGTCTTTATCGCCGGGGTCGTCGCGATTTGTGCGATGATTCTTCCTGGCATCAGCGGGTCATATATTCTGCTGATTTTGGGCGTCTATTTCTTCATCTTAAATGCACTGAAGGGCTTCCTTTCAACGCTGGCTCATGGCCATCTGCCCGTGACACAGGCCTCGTACGTGATCGTCTTTGTGTTGGGTTGCTTGGTTGGCATCTTGAGTTTCGCACGGGTATTGAGTTACCTGCTGCACCGGCATGGCGGCCCCACCCTCGCGGTGTTGGTCGGCTTGATGGTAGGGTGCTTGCGAGGAATTTGGCCGTTTCGCCATTTGGTGAACGAGGTCGAAATCAATGTGATTCCAACGGCATTCGATGCCAATGTTGGAATTGCCGTCGGCTGTGGACTTTTGGGTGTCGCTATTGTGGCGGCATTCTCGTGGCTCGGCCGCGTTAAGGAAGAGGGAGAGACTGCGAATGCGTAATTTTTTGGTGATGTTGCTTCTGGCTCTTCCTGCGATTGCCCACGCTGACATGGGCGACATGGGCTCGGACATGCCGTCAGACGTCGGCATGGACATGGGGTCCGATATGGCCTCGGATATGGCCGCAGATGCTGCGGCTGACATGGCCTCAGACGCGACCCCTGACGTGAGCGTGGATGCTGACTCGGATGTCGCCGCAGATGCCGACATCGACGCTGCTGAGCTCTTTTTCACGTTCTCGGGCACCGTGACGCTCGACGGAGCCGCAGACAGCGGTGCCGTGGATGTGCGCGTCACAAATGCCGACACGAATCGGCAAACCTACACCGATGTAGCCGGTGCATTTTCGTTCACGGGCCTGCCGGCTGCGACCTATCAGGTCGACATCGGATTCCCTGGCTATCTCTCGGTCGCAGACACCGTCGACCTGAGCGCGGATATCTCTCGTTCCTACGTCCTGACGCCTGAAACGACTCATGTCGTGAAGGTCGACATCACCTTCGAAAACGCTGCGCCTGCTGAAGTGGTGATCGACGGTTCACGTAACGGACTGGTCGTTCACGAAACTCTGCCGGTGACGGGCGGTGCGGCGACCTGGGAGCCCGCGTTGATCGAAGGCACATGGAACATGAATCTGAGCGCAACCGGTTACCAGACACACCAGTTGCTGGTGGATGCCTCCAAAGACGGTCGCCAATACAACGTATTGATGACGGTCCAAGCCCCACGAACTTTCGACGTCACCAGCGATTGCGGTTGCCGCAGCGTTCAGGCCAACCGTGCAATGCCCCTCAGCTTGTTGGTGTTCTTGTTCGGCGCACTCGTATGGCGACGACGCAGCTAAGCCGCTCGGATGCCGTCAGCCTCGTCGAGCTCATCGACGCGATGGTTTAACGCAGCGACCTAATCTTGAACCAGTCGTGGCCTGCCCCTGCCGTCGAACTCGACCCGGGATGCCGCGACGACTGGATCATGCTCAAACACCAGAATCCATCCCTCGCGCGCGGCGTGATAAAGCACTTCGCGTTTTTCTTCGAGCGTCACGAGCGGCTGCAGATCGTAGCCCATCACGTACGGATCACGCAGATGTGAAGACGTCGGAATCAGGTCGGTAAGTTGCACAAAGGTGTCTGTTTGGGTCGAGACCTTGACGATCTGCATCCCAAATGTATGGCCATTCTGCGGAAAAACCTCGATGCCTGGCAAAATCTCTGCTGGACCCTCGACGAGCTCAAGGGTTGGCGAATTGGCTGAGTCAAAGAGCTCCAGGTCCTCGGACCGATAGCTCCCGCCGTCTCTAGCGCTCGGCGAATGTGCCCATCCCCAATTCTTGCGCTGAACCCAATGTCTGGCGTTCGGAAAAGCGGCTTGAAGCTGGCCGTCTTGGTCCAGGGTCGAGACACCGCCTGCATGGTCGAAATGCAGATGCGTTAGCACCACTTCATCGATGTCGTCGGGCTTGAGCCCATGACCGGCCAACGCGTTGATCAACGACGTATCCTGAGAACCAATTTTGTAGATGTTCTTTTCTTTGTCCGACCAGCGGTTGCCGATACCCACGTCGACCAAGACACGGCGGTCATCGTAGAGAACCAGCAGGCAGCGACACGCGAGATCGATGCGATGTTGGTCATCAGCAGGATTGGTCCGCTCCCATAAGGTGCGTGGAATGATTCCGAACATGGCGCCGCCATCCAAACCAAACATGGCCTCGACCAGCGGAACGACAGTATGCGGTTTTTTTTGCATCACATTAAATCTGGTAAATCGGGAAAAAGTCGCCCAGCGGATCTTCAGGCAAGGTGTCGGCGATCGACTGAATCGTATAAGTCTCGAGAATCCGAATCGTAGCCTCTCGAATTTCGGTCCACACAGGCCAAAATGCCTGCTGCAGGGGTGTCGCTTCTTCGTCGCCTGTGGCGCGGTCGGCATAAGCCACAGGTGCGACGGGGCCGTCGAGATGTCGAATGATTTCGATGAGGCGAATTTCACTGGCTGGTCTGGCTAAAAAATAGCCGCCATTGGCGCCGCGACGACTCTTAACAAAGCCGCCTCGCTTGAGGTCTGCCATGATGCCTTCAAGGAATTTATGAGGCAGAGCCTCGCGCTCGGCGATGGTCTGAATGGTCATCGGTTCGCGCGTGCGAGCCGCAGCCATCGTGACCAAGGCTCTCAAGCCGTACATTGTCCTAGCGCTGATTTCCATGAACAACCTGAAGGCGGTGCAGTCTAGAAGTCACAAACGTCGCCAATCCCGTCCATGTCGCCATCGAATTGCTCGGGATTGTAGATCGAAGGGCAATTATCACACATATTCGGGTGGCCGTCGTTGTCATCGTCGACGCCCATGCAATCGCAAAGATCGCCCTTCCCGTCGTTGTCTGTGTCGAGCTGGTCCGGATTCTTGTCCACCGGGCAATTATCGCACGAGGTTCCGATGCCGTCGCCATCCTGGTCATCTTGTTGGTCATTTGGCACGGCGAAACAATTATCGCAAAGATCTCCCAGACCGTCCCCGTCCGTGTCGATCTGGTCTTCGTTTGCGACCTTCGGACAGTTATCGCAATTGTCGGGAATACCGTCGTCATCAAAGTCGGTGCCATCGCTGGCCACGCTCTGGCAGACGTCACAAGCGTCTCCAATGCCATCGCTGTCTTGGTCGGCCTGACCTTCATTGGCGACATCCACGCAATTATCGCAGGCGTCGCCTACATTATCGTTGTCTTTGTCGAGCTGGTTTTGATTGGTCGTCGTTGGGCAATTATCGCAAGCGTCACCGACAGTGTCGGCATCGCCGTCACCCTGCGCGGTGTTCTTAACGTCTGGGCAGTTGTCTCGGACGTTGGCGACTTCGTCGCCGTCTCGGTCAGGGTCACAAGCATCACCCAATCCGTCCCGGTCGGCGTCGGACTGAGCCTCATTTGCGATTAGAGGACAATTATCGCAGACGTCGCCGAAGGTATCTTCGTCGTCATCCTCTTGTTCGGGGTTGGGCACGGCTTTGCAGTTATCACAGGCGTCACCAATGCCATCCCCGTCGGACTCTGACTGATCAGGGTCGTACGCTTGTGGACAGATGTCGCAGATGTCGCCCAAGCCGTCGTCGTCTTCATCTTCCTGACCGGGATTGGGCAATTCGGGGCAGACATCGCAAGCATCGCCGGCCCCGTCATCATCGCCATCTTCCTGCCCAGGATTGGCAACCGAAGGACAATTATCGGCGTCGTTTAAGAGGCCGTCCCCATCGATGTCGGGATCACAAAAATCCCCCACCCCGTCGCCGTCGACGTCGGATTGGTCGTTGGGGATTTCTGGGCAATTATCACAGGCATCGCCCGTCTTATCGAGGTCTGAGTCGGCCTGATTCTCGTTGGCAACCGTGCGACAATTATCGCAAACATCGCCCAGACCATCGGCGTCGGTGTCCAACTGCGTGGCATTGAGATCTCTGGGGCAGTTATCTTCGGAGTCCGGAACGCCGTCATCGTCGAAATCCGCACCCGAACAGGCGACCACTCCTAGAAGTATCGCCCCTACCCACCAACGAAATGTTCGCATGTCATCCTCACTCGATATCAGCGGCCTCTTTCCGGCGTCTGCGTCGCGAAGCGAACGCGGCACCGGCGGCCATCAAACCGGTCAGGAGCATACTTGGTTCTGGGGTGCCATGCACGTGTGGTTCCCATGTCGGGGTATTGGGCCCACGTTTCTTCGAGACGGCTACAAAAGACGTCCACTGGGTCATCAACGACCAACCCAGCGCGATCTGCGTGATCTCGGCGACGTTTTCCGAATCTTGGTCCGAGGCCTTGAGCATCTCGTGGGTCAGCTCAGCAATTCGCTGTCTAGCCCAAGTTCTCCCCACCAGCTTGGCCTCGTCGGGCGCGGCGGAGGTCGTTATGGGCACATCAACTGCACCTGCAAGCGAAACTCCGTGAACGGATGCTGTGCCAGACCACTTCCCATGAATCCGGCCGATCGCCCGGACCGACTGGCCCTCAAACAGGTCTGGCAGGACTCGTGGGTAGACATCCAGCACCTCGGCCCCGGCCAACTCGAGCGTGATGTCGGTCAGGACGGGAGCCGCGATGCGTAACGCCAATGACCGAGCCTCCGCGTCCATTCCTGGACCCGTTATCAGGTACTCCGCACGGCCTCGACCCATCTTGGCGACTTCATCAAGAACAAACCGGTTCACGCTGCCGCCCACGCCGATCGAGTATATGCGAGCGTCGGCACGCAGCTCGTCGACGAGTCGAATCACCTCGAAATCGTTGCCGATATAACCGTCGGTCAAAAACACCACGATACGCATCCGACCACCTTCAATAGGTGACGTCAGCGCTTGACGAATACCGGCGCTCATCTCTGTCCCACCTTCTGAATTCAGTTCTTCGATATAGGCGTGGCCCCGGCTGATGTTTTCGGGCGAAGCGTTCAACGCGTCTTTGCTGAACTCGGTGGCGCTGTCGCTGAATCGAATCACGCGGAACGTGTCGGTCTTCTGCAATCCGTTCAACGCTTCGTGCATAAACGCGCGACTCGCGTTGATGGGCTCACCGCTCATCGACTCGCTGCAATCAAGCAGGAAAACGATTTCTCGCGGGCGTAGGTCAGTAGGTTCGACCTGAGCTGGCGGCTCTACCAACGCGCTGAAATAGGTTGAATCCGTTGCTGCATCGTAAGTTGTGGTGACCGAAGCGCTTGAATCAGCGCCAGCGACCGTCCAGCGCACTTCAAAATCGTCGTTCGGAAGATGTTCTCCGGATTCAAACGCAAAACCGGTGGTACCCAGCCTACGTGCGGTGATCGGATGGGTCGGGCTCAAGAAGCTGCTGACGTTTAGGCCGGTCGAAACCGTCCCTTTGAACCTCAGGATACCTCGTGGCAAGACGCCTGGGCTGGTTTCAAACACTTCGCCACCTAGCGTGTTTTTGTTCATATCAGCGAGGTCATATCGCCGGCCAACTCGAGTCGGGAGGTTCACCACGTATTCTCCGTCTCGGCGTTCGGCGTGATGGACGTAGCGGATTCGGACGGTCACCGGGCTTGTCCCAGGGATATTTGCCAACGATTGGGTGAAGATATTTGGCCGCTCCTGCACCAAAAGGGCGGCAGACTTGCCCTCGCTTTTAGCCGCTTCAAACACCCGCGCGGCCTGCTGCTTCGTTTGGATCTTGGCGATAATGGTCTCGTCGCCCACGACGTATTCCATCGCATAAACGGCGGCGTTGGTTTGCAGCGGAAACATGTAAACTGCGTCCACGGGCAAGCCAGATGGGTTGAAAAACTGCTGTTCAACCTGCACATCCACCAGGTCGCCCACAACCGTCAGATTGTAGTTGGTCGAGATGGTCGAAAACTCGACAAGGTTGCCGTTCTGCAATCCTTGGATGGTGGCGTACCCCCGTTGCATAGCGTTGACGTTGCTCATGACAGTACGTTTCGCAAAGGGATCCGTGTGGTCGTCAGAGTCTTGCGCTCTCCCAAACATCGGTTCAACCGTCTCGCCAAACAGGGTGAAAAGTTGCACTAAAAACGCGACAAATATTAGGGCGCCGATAATCGATACCACGACCTTTGTTTTGCAACTTCTCCCATGAAGCATGTGGTAGCCAAAGATCACGCAGGCCATTAAAATCACTATCATTTGTTTCCATCGCTCATGTTAAGCCTATGAAATTCTTGTGCATCGAACGCTTCACGGGCAGCGAACATTGAATCATCGCCTCGACTCATTGCCTACCTTTGGTTCCTTTCCGGCGTCTGCGGCGCGAAGCAAATGCGGCCCCGGCGGCCATGAGGCCGGTCAGGAGAGTGCTTGGCTCCGGAGTGCCGTGGACGTTCGGTTCGAACCAGGTCGAGGTTTTGGGAGTTGGCGTGGGCGCAGGTTTGTTCGAGACAGCCACAAAAGACGTCCACTGGGTCATCAACGACCAACCCAGCGCGATCTGCGTGATCTCGGCGACGTTTTCCGAATCTTGGTCCGAGGCCTTGAGCATCTCGTGGGTCAGCTCAGCAATTCGCTGTCTAGCCCAAGTTCTCCCCACCAGCTTGGCCTCGTCGGGCGCGGCGGAGGTCGTTATGGGCACATCAACTGCACCTGCAAGCGAAACTCCGTGAACGGATGCTGTGCCAGACCACTTCCCATGAATCCGGCCGATCGCCCGGACCGACTGGCCCTCAAACAGGTCTGGCAGGACTCGTGGGTAGACATCCAGCACCTCGGCCCCGGCCAACTCGAGCGTGATGTCGGTCAGGACGGGAGCCGCGATGCGTAACGCCAATGACCGAGCCTCCGCGTCCATTCCTGGACCCGTTATCAGGTACTCCGCACGGCCTCGACCCATCTTGGCGACTTCATCAAGAACAAACCGGTTCACGCTGCCGCCCACGCCGATCGAGTATATGCGAGCGTCGGCACGCAGCTCGTCGACGAGTCGAATCACCTCGAAATCGTTGCCGATATAACCGTCGGTCAAAAACACCACGATACGCATCCGACCACCTTCAATAGGTGACGTCAGCGCTTGACGAATACCGGCGCTCATCTCTGTCCCACCTTCTGAATTCAGTTCTTCGATATAGGCGTGGCCCCGGCTGATGTTTTCGGGCGAAGCGTTCAACGCGTCTTTGCTGAACTCGGTGGCGCTGTCGCTGAATCGAATCACGCGAAACGTGTCGGTCTTCTGCAATCCGTCCAAGGCTTCATGCATAAACGCGCGACTTGCGTTGATGGGCTCACCACTCATCGACCCGCTGCAATCGAGCAGGAAAACGATCTCTCGGGGGCGTAGGTCAGCAGGTTCGACCTGAGCTGGCGGCTCTACTAACGCGCTGAAATAGGTGGTGTCGGTTGCTGCATCGTAGGCGGTGGTGACCGAAGCGCTGGAATCAGCACCCGCGATCGTCCAACGGACCTCAAAATCGTCGTTAGGAAGGTGTTCGCCGGATTCAAACGCAAACCCGGTGTTACCCAGCCGACGTGTGACGATGGGATGGGTTGGGCTCGAGAAACTACTTACGTTCAGGCCTGTCGAAACCGTCCCGTGAAGGCGCAGGACACCTCGTGGCAAGACGGCTGTGCTGGGCTCAAACACTGTGCCGCCTAGCGTGTTTCCGGTCATATCAGCGGGGTCGTATCGCCGGCCGACTCGGGTGGGCAGGTTCACCACATATTCGCCAGCCCGCCGCTCAGCGTGGTGCACGTAGCGAATTCGGACGGTCACCGGGCTCTTCCCGGGGATATTTGCCAGCGATTGGGTGAAGATATTTGGCCGTTCCTGCACCAGCAGCGCGGCAGACTTGCCCTCGTTTTTAGCCACTTCGAACGTCTGAACTGCTTGTTCTCTGGTTCGGATTTGGCCAACGATGACCTCGTCCCCAACGACGTACTCCATCGCATAAACGGCGGCATTGGCGTTGAGTGGGAACATGTAGGTCGCGTTTAACGTGGCGTCGGACGGATTAAAGAACTGCTGTTCGACCTGCACGTCCACCAGGTCACCGACGACGGTCACTTGGTAGTTGCTGGCCATCGTGGAAAACGCCAAGACGTTTCCGTCACCGTCCAACGCCTGCACATTGGCAAAATCATGCGTAGAGGCCGAGCCATCACGGGCGTACGCGCTTTCCGCGTACTCGTCATAATCGTCGTCCTCTAACCAAGAGATGCCGTAGAGCCCTGCCATCACAAAAATCGCAGCGAACGTCAACGCGCCAAACAACGCGCCAAACAACATGGCACCGCTGCTTTTACGCGTGACGGCGATCCCCAAGATCAATGCAAAAGTGATGCACGCCAATATTGGAATAATCAGAATCATTTGTTCTCCTCTCGCATGTTAAGTCTATGAAATATTTCCGTATCGAATGCTTCGCGGACCTGTTCTGGCGCGTCGACGGGATAGGCCCTCTCGACCGCCGTCCAGACGATTCCGGGCTCGGTCAACCAAAGCCAGATGGCTTCTTCCAGGGTTTCCACCTGGTCTCCCCTCGATGAAATGTAGGTGGCTCGAACGTCGAGCCATTCGTCGTTGCGCGAGATGCGCCACGTCGCGCCGGGATAGGCTCTCCCGGTGATGCCCAGGCGAGTGACCTCCCAACCGGCTCCCGCCATGCATTCCTCGGGCGAGTGCAGGTGCCTGACCGGAGAGCTCGTGCGAACGACGAGCAGACCGAGGGCGCCGTAGCTCGCTCGGGCCGCCCCTCCCCCAAAAGCTGTGAAATAGCTACTCTCCATCGCCGTCAATTCGGCGATACGAGCGCGGTATCCATAGGCAAACGCTGGGACCGTCGGGACATCTACGCTGCCCGACACGTCAAGCGGCCTGGCCGGAATGAACGCCAGCGACCCCAAACCAATCACCATCAACACGGCTGCGAGTCGTGGACGCGGAGGCCGAATTTTCCAGGTGCTCGTCGTCGGCTGCACCTGACGAGACCACCACAAGAGCGGCAACAAACCGACAAAGAGGCAGAACACCCCGACCACGTCATGCCAGGGTTGGACCATCACATCGAGGCCGATAAACGAACGGTGGATGATGCCTTCGGCCAGCAAAACCACGCGAATCGTATTGGATAGCGTCGCCGATAAGACCACGATCAGGGCGCCCTGGCAGGTCGCCACCCAATTGGGACGGCGCACGGCAGCAAGCAGCACAAAAAGCAGCGCCAACACCGTGAGTCCACGGGCGCCAGAACATGGCAAGTCCACCAATACCCGCACGCCGTCGACGCTGAGCTCCATCCCATCCAGACGGGCGTTGGACTCAAAGAAACGCAAAAACACGTACGCGCCGCGGGCCGACACCCACTGCAGAACATGGCCCAACAAGCGCTGGAGAATCCGTTCCACGGGAAGACAAAATGCGAAGGCGACGCCGAGCCAAGCGGGTGAAGCAGCGCGCTCCCGCGATTCAAGCCGGAAGACTCGGCCAATGGCGTAGACGTCCACGCACAACATCAATGCGCTCAAGACATTAACCGCCAACAAGTTGCCCAAGGCCCGCACGACGGCCGAGATGCCAAGCCAGGTCCACGAGGTATCCCCGTCCTGAGCCTTGGGACCGCGACTGGTCGCCGACCATAAAAAGACAGCCAGAACGCCAAGGAATGCGAACTCCCCGTCGCTGCTCCATGAGGGGTCAGTCCAGGTCTTCCAGAGCCAAGTTGCGGGTTCAAAAGCCAGCGCCATCGAGGCGAGTCCAAGACCCAAGTATGCGAAATATCTAAATTGCATGAGTGCCTACTCAGCTAGGTTAGTAGAGACACTTTGCCTTTTGGATTTGGGTGGGTGATGTGGACCCGATGGAAAGACGGTGGAAGAAATGTGCAGAAGTTGTGCACAGCCCAGAATCACGAAGCCTTTGACACCAGTCACGGTGGCTCTTGTTCTTGAACCCCACAGTGGTCGCTGCTACAAATGCCGCACGTCTTGACTCGCAAAATCCTTAGAAGGGAAACCCAATGAAAAAAATTACGATTCTTATGCTCTTCGCGGCGCTGGCGGCCTGTAGCGACGACAGCACGTCGTCGAATAACGGGACCAATAACGGCACCACCAGCACCAATAATGGGACCACCACCGGCACCAATAACGGGACCACCACCGGCACCAATAACGGGACCACCACCGGCACCAATAACGGGACCACCGGCACCAATAATGGGACCATTGCTCCCGTTGGCGACATTCAAGAAGTCGAGCCGAACAATGACGACGAGAGCGCAACGCCGTTCGAAATCGGTGAATCACTGAGCGGCAATATTGCGGCGGGTTCGGGTGACACCGCCGACACGGACGCGTTCACGACGATTCTGGCTGCCGGAACCATCCTTGAGATCGAGTTCACGCACGTCGACCCCTCGTTTCAACCGGTGGTCGGCGTCTACGACGAAGACGGCTACGTCGAGCGCTATTTGGAAGGCGATGGCATGCGCCAAGTCTTCATCCCATACGACGGCGTGTATTATATCTACGTCTTCGATGCTCGTGCGGACGCCCAGCACGGTGGAGACTCGGCAACGTATGTGCTGCAAACGCGATTCATCACTCCAGATGTCACGCCTTACGCCGTCCCAAGCGTGGTCGACGCCGATGCCAACGATGGCAAAGTTGACGTCTACTCGTACACCCCTGCCGCTGACGAAGCCGTCGTCGTAGAATCAACCGCCGTTCGCGCACCGATCAGCTCACAGCTCGACACGATTCTCTGGGCCTACCACGCAGACGACGGCGCGGTTGGCTACGACGATGACATCGATGCCGAGGCCGAGAATTACGACTCTCACATGGTCTTTCCTGCAAAAACCGGCAAAGACTACTGGATCGTGGTCGACCACTTCACCAACACAACCGATGGCGCGTATCGCCTCGGAGCGTCGTTGACTGATGACGACATCGCAGCTCCTCAAAGCATCTCTCTGGGCGAGTCCAAATACGGCGTAATTTCTGCGGTAGACGGACCCGGATTTGATACGGACTTCTACGTTCTCACAGCTGCTGCCGGCTCCACGGTTCGGCTTGACCTTGCTGCGAATTCGGCGAATCTCCAGCCGACATTGACCGTCGCAATCGATTCGATTTTTGGCCTCTTTCCGATCGCAACCGCCCTGCCATTCAATAATCGAGCAACCATCGAATTGGGAACGTCAACGGAAGGGCCCGAAGAGTACTACCTCTTTGTGGACGATATCCGGAACGTGCCGATCGATGGAAGTGATGCTGAAAACGTCGGAAATGAGCTTGCGACGTACTCACTCAACGTTTCGACAACCAGCTGGACCCCAAGCGTCCAGACATTGCCTCTTTCGACCACAGCCAACGTCCCTCACGGCTCGTTCCGCTGGTATTCGGTGACCCAACCACCTGCGTCGATCATTTCCGTCAAAACGACCGCAGACTCATCGCGCCAGCCGACCCTCGCTTCACTCATCGACAACGTCGACGACACGATCGCGCCGAGCACGACCTTCTTCAACATTGATGCCGGATCTGTCGCTAAAGACATCGTATTTGGCGTGCGTGACGAGTTCTACCGCCCTGTTACAGCTACGGTGGACGCTAAACTTTACACGCTCTCTGGTTTGATGTTGATGACTCGCCCAGAAGTTGAGCCCAACGACACGATCTTAACCGCTGAGACGGTTGTCCCATCCGCAGGCATCACTGGAACAACGAATGGCGTTGATGAAACTGACGAAAAACCAGACTTCTTTGCCGTTGCTTTGACTGCAGGCCAGACTCTGATTGTCTACACGAAGGCTGGCATCAACGCAGCGACGGACGACGCCGACACTGTCGTCCGAATCCAAGACGCCGCTGGCGTGCAGCTGGCCGAAAGCGACGATTACCCGGGCCAAGAGACATCGAGTTTCTCGGGGATTGTTTACGAAGCCACTGCCGACGCTACCGTTTTCATCGAAGTCGTCGCATACTGTGATGACGTGGATTGCGCGAACGGCGATTACACGGCGAATATCCTGGTTCAGTGAGAATTTTTCGATGTCCCGAATCCTCGTGGTGGATGACGACCCACATATCCGTGAAGTCGTAAGATTTGCCCTAGAGCAAGCTCACCACGAGGTCATCGAAGCGACCAATGGCCTCGAGGCCATTTCGGTCTCCAAGTCTTCCTCCCCCGACCTCATCATCCTTGATGTCATGATGCCCGAGCTTGATGGGACCGAGGCTTGTCGCCAAATTCGCGCGACCAGCAACGTTCCCATCATCATGCTTTCTTCTCGCGACGAGGAGTTCGACCGAGTGCTTGGCCTTGAAATCGGGGCCGACGATTATGTCGTCAAACCGTTCAGTCCTCGTGAATTGGTCGCGCGGGTCAAAGCCCAGCTTCGGCGCCTAAATTTGGACTCGGCTCCTAAAGCCGAAGCCGAACGATTCCAAGTGGGCCGAATCGTCCTTGATGTCGAAGCGTTCGAAGTGTGCGTCGACGACAAGAAGGTTGAGCTGACCGCCACCGAATTCGCGGTGCTCCGCACCTTGTTGAGGCGGCCCCGAAAGGTCTTCACGCGCGATGAACTGATGCAGCAGGCCTACGACGTCCACACGGTCGTCAGCGACCGCACGATCGACTCGCACGTGCGACATCTTCGAGAGAAATTCTCGGAATTTGGCGTCGATCCTGTCGAGACCGTGCATGGCGTGGGTTATCGCGCCAGCAGCGTCCAATGAAGCGGCCTCGCGTCTCCACCGTGTTGCTCGCCCTGAGCGCTGCGATTCTGCTGACACCACTTGTCGGAGTTTTTTCGCTCCGAATTTACGACACCGAACTGATTCGCCAGACCGAAACCGAGTTGCTGGCTCAGGCAGCCTTTGTTCAGGCGGCGTTCAGCGCAGAGTACGAAACCTGCGTTCGCGCGTCGGGCCTCGACCTCAAGGAGGCCGGCATCAAGGCTGAACGCCTGCCCGAGATCGAGATTTCCAACGACGGAAAACGGCGATTTCGGCCAGAGCCAGCCCGGCTGGACATGCGAAACGATCCGATTGCGACGGAATCTGAAAATCCAATAACGAGCTCAAGTCCGGTAGACGTCTGCGCTGCGCGGGCTGGGGAGCGAATCTCTCCACTCTTGGTTGCAACCCAGGAGGTCACACTGGCCGGAATCAGGGTCACCGACTCGAACGCGGTCATTGCGGCATCGACACGTCCAGAAGACGTTGGGCTCGCCTGGGCTCCCGATGAAGTCGTCAAAAGCTTGAAGGGGGAAGTCGTCCGCAGCATTCGAAGACGCATGAGCACCAGCCCCGACCCACCCCTCGACTCGTTTTCAAGGCGTGGCGGCATTCGAATTTACGTGGCTTTTCCAGTTTGGATCGGCGAGCAAATCGTGGGCAGCGTGGTGGTCTCAAGGACGCCGGTGAGCCTGCAGAACGCTCTCTACATAAACCGCCGAATCTTCTTGGGGCTTCTGACCATCGTAGTGTTGGTCACGCTTGGATTTTCGGCCCTTGCCGCGTGGGCGGTGGGCCGACCCGTAAGAGATTTGATGCGCCAAATTCGCGAAATCGAACAAGGGAAAATCGCGGTACCGCTCTCCAAACCCGGCACGGCTGAATTCGAGGCGCTCTCACTCGCCATCGCCAAGATGGACAAGACGCTTCGCCAGCGAAACGAATATATCCGAAATTTCGCCCGCAACGTCTCGCACGAGTTTAAGACTCCGCTGACCTCCATCCGTGGCGCAGCTGAATTGCTCGAAGAATTCGACGAAATGCCGCCCGAAAAACGAAAGGACTTCGTTTCAAATATTTCTGCCGATGCCCAACGCCTCGAACGCCTTGTGAATCGCCTTCACGAGCTTGCTCGTGCCGACACCACACCTGCACACGAAGACAGGTCATCGGCATTAAATTTAGCTCAAGACATCGCGAGGGAATTTAATGACGAGGGGTTCGAGGTTAAAGCAGTTGGCGACGACGTTTTGGTCGCCGTTCCTTCCGACATTCTGGATTCGATGATTCGGAATCTGATAGAAAACGCGCGACAACATGGAGCCGCACCGGTGGAGGTGAGCGTCAGTGCCGGAAAAACGACGGTCAATATTGACGTATCGGACGCAGGTGCTGGAATTTCGTCGGGAAACATGACTAAGATCTTCGAACCATTCTTTACGACCGCACGTGCCCTTGGAGGCACAGGTCTCGGACTGAGCATTGTCGGCGCATTGGCCGACCAATACGGAGGTTCGTTGACGCTTATCCCTCAGGAACGGACGACATTTAGAGTCGTCCTCCCTGTGGCAAGAGTCGTCAACGGCCAAGAATCATGATGAACTATTTGCCCCAGCATCCAAGATTGGGCACCCAAACTGAGGTGGCATGAATATCAAAGCCCCCGGTCTTACAGACCAAACCCAGGTTGAAACCCTCCTGGAGTCATTGCGAAGAGAAGCTGAATCACAGATGGAACGGTCACGGCAGGTGTACTGCAATCGTGACTTGAACCTCGAAAAAATCGACTGTGTCGGCTTCGACATGGACTACACGCTGGCGCCCTATACTCAAACGGCGCTCGACTCCCTTTCGGTAAAAGTCACCCTTGAGCGACTGATCCGCGAACGTGGTTACCCGGCGGAGATTCTGGAGATCAAGCCCGATCCGGATTTCGCCATCCGTGGGCTGGTCGTTGACACGTGGAAAGGCAACGTCCTCAAGATCGACGCGCATCGTCATGTTGGGACGGGCTACCACGGATTCACGGCGCTGACTGAGGATGAAAGAAAGGCGTACCGCGAAGAGACGATTCGCCTGAATGATTCGTCGCGATTCTGGCTTATCGACACGCTTTTTGCGCTGCCCGAGGCGTTTCTTTACGCGGCTCTCGTGGACTTTTTGCACAAACGAGAACCAGACCGTGAACACGATTTCCGCCGGCTTTTTGGCGATATTCGCTATTGCATCGACCTCGCCCATCGCGACGGCTCGATCAAGTCTGCGATCGTGGCCAACATGGAGGAGTACATCCCCGGCAAAGACGAGGAACTCGCCCTGACGCTGCACAAGATGCGCTCGGCCGGAAAACAAATCTTCTTGCTGACGAATAGTTTTCCTGAGTTTTCAAATAAGGTCATGAAACACCTGCTCGACGGTGTTCTGCCTGAGTATCCCTCGTGGAAAAACTATTTCGACATCGTCATCGCCGGTGCGTCGAAACCTAAATTCTTCACCGAACGAGCGCCATTTCTGATTGCCGATGAAGACGGCAAAATCTTGGGTGAAGAGTACCAATCCCTTGAAAAAGACGTGATCTATCAAGGCGGAAATCTGATCGATTTCGAACGCATGTCAGGAGTCGGCGGAGAGCGCGTGGTTTATGTGGGAGACCATATTTACGGCGATATCGTGCGCTCCAAAAAATCGAGCGCGTGGCGCACAGTCATGATCGTTCAAGAGATGGAGTCGGAGCTCAAAAAGTCCGACGAATTGCGAGACGAATTGGCGCGACTCGATGCCATCGACGCCGAGGTGTTTCGCCTATCCGAGCGGATCACCTTTGACCAGACTCTGGCCTATCGAATCGACGACATGATCGCGGTTGGAAACGGCCACGACATCGACCAACTCAAGACCGCCCGCCGCGAACTCATCAAGAACCGCGACCAGCTTCGACGCCGCAGGAAGGAACTTCTTGCCGAACTCGATGAGGCCGAGGTCGGCCACGAAAGCCGCTTCAATCCCTATTGGGGATTGATTTTCAGGCTGGCGAACGAAAACACTCTCTTTGGGGAACAAGTCGAGGATTACGCCTGTCTTTACACGAGCCATGTGTCTAATTTCTTGAACTATTCTCCACTTCACTATTTCCGCGCTCCGCGACAACTCATGCCGCATGAACGTTACTAAACACCATATTATTGCGCTCGTTTTGCTGTCCGTTACGGGTATTTGTTCGGCGTCGGCCTCGGCCCAAACGTCCGAAAACACGCTCTGGATCGAGGGCGCAGCCCATCCGCAAAAAGACATGCAGGTTCGCAAATCGACCTACTCTGCACTCGTCGAGCGGGTCAGCCCTGCCGTGGTCAACATCATTGTGACCATGAAGGGGAGCACGGAAATCGGCGCCGAGAGCATCGGGCTTGGATCGGGGTTCATCATCCATCCGACTGGGCTTTTCCTGACCAATAATCACGTGGTGCAAAATGCCGAGAGCGTGAAAGTTCGTCTTTTCGACAACCGTGAGATGGAAGCCGAATTTGTGGGCATCGACCCTGATACCGACATCGCCTTGATGCGTATCCTGAATGCTGGCGCCCTTCCCACGGTGCCTCTGGGTGATTCCGACCAATTGCAGGTTGGCGAACCGGTCGTTGCAGTCGGCAACCCGCTTGGGCTTGGTCATACGGTGACCGCGGGCATCGTCAGCGCCCTGGGTCGGCGAAATCTAAATCCAGGTGGCAAAGACAACTCGTCGGATTTCATTCAGACCGATGCGTCGATCAATCCCGGAAATTCAGGCGGCCCCTTATTATCGCTCGACGGTGAGGTCATCGGAATCAACACCGCGGTCAACCGTAGCGCGCAGGGCATCGGTTTTGCGCTACCCATTAACATCGTGAAAGCGATGATTCCCCAACTTCATGACCACGGCTTTGTGCGCCGCGCCTGGCTTGGGGTTCGAGTCCAAGAAGTCACCCCCATCATCGCACGGGCCTTTGGTCTCAAGGGCCCGAAAGGGGCGTTAGTCACTGAGATCGTGGACAAGTCGCCAGGACAGCGCGCCGGTTTTTTGCCCGGCGATATCGTGCTCAAATTTGCCGGAGTCGATATTCGAACCTCGGACCAACTTCCCTGGGTCGTTTCGACGCATAAAATCGAAGTTGGAGTCGAGGCTCTCGTGCTGCGAGACAAAAAAGAACTGGTGCTCAAAGTCGACATCGAAGAAATGCCTAACCAGAAATTGGCGTCCCTTCCCAGCGTCCAAACCTTGGTGCCCGTGTCCGCTGAACTTGGTGTGGACGTCAAGGTGCTGAGCGAATCACTGGCCCGACAATTGGGGGCAAAAAGTACCGATGGCGTGGTCGTCACCGACATCGCGATCGACTCTCCGGCGAGGGCTTCAGGGCTTCATCGCAGAGACATCATCACTCAAATTGACGGCAAAGTTTTTGAATCCGTCGACGAGTACAAGAAGCTGGTAAGCACGATCGCAAAAGGTGAAATCGTACGGCTCAGGATCATCCGTGGCGGCCGCGTTCTTTTTGTGGCATTTGAGCGGTAGGTGACGGGTGACCTTGATTGACACCCAACGGGGTCGGTCTTAGGTTGAGCCCCCTCAATTAAGGGCACTTCGTGCTTCAGTGGAACGACATTCGGGGACAGCGCAGGGCGCAAGACGTATTGGAACGCGCGCTTGAATCCAAGCGGATGCACCACGCCTACCTTTTTGTGGGTCCCAAGGGCGTGGGTAAATTCCACGCGGCTCTGGCGCTCACGGCTGCATTAAATTGCAAAGAACGCCCGGAAGGCCGGTTTCAATCCGCTTGCGGCGAATGCCCAAGCTGCAGAAAAGTCGATTCACGACAGCATCCCGACCTGCATATTCTTGAACCAGACGGCCAGTTCATCAAGATCGACCAGGTCCGCGCCATTCAAAAGGCCGCGACCAGTCGTCCTTATGAAGGCAAATTCCAGGTTGTGATCGTGGACGGCATCCATCAGATGGGTGACGAAGCTGCCAACGCGATGCTCAAGATTCTAGAAGAGCCGCCCGAGGCGATGCACTTCTTTCTGATCACCGACCAGCCCAACCGTTTGCTCGATACGATTCGTTCGCGTTGTCAGCTCTTGAGATTCGGCAGCCTGCCTGACGACGACGTCGCGGCACTGGTCGCCGAGCACGCAAAACAAATGGATCCAAGCCCGCCGTCAAAGTACCTGTCGGTGGCCGCACGTTTTGCCGAGGGCAGCCCTGGCCGAGCTGTCTCGATCTTGGAATCGGGAATCTTGGAACGTCGCGCCCAGGCCGTGCATCAAATGCTCATCATCGACCCTGTTTACGCGCGTACGCTGCTCGACCAGGCCGAGATGTTGTACAAGGATAAGCCGTATTTCTTTGAATATATCGACGTCTTGAAGGTGTTCCTTCGTGACGTGATGTTGTTCAAAACCCTTGGTCATTTGGAGCGATGTGTGAACCTGGACCTGCCCGAAGAGATCGATGCTCTGGCAGCCGCGTTGACCATGGACGAGGTGCTTCAGCGAATTGATTCGCTGAATCGCTGCCAGCGCCTGCTTGAGCGCCCGATCAATCCCCAGTTAATTGCTGAAGAGCTTCTGCTTCAGCTTGCCCCACGAGTGCTTGATGTCCGTGCAACCTGAGTTCTTAAAGCAGCCGCCTTTTCGCGGCAAACGACGGCTCTACAACGTTGTTTCGGTCGAATTTCGCACTTCGTTTCTGAAAAGAGACGTCGATGCGCGAGAACTGATGCTGCATCCCGGCGACGAGGTCGTGGTGGACACACTTCGTGGACCGGCCATCGCCATGGTCCGTTCGCCAGTGCACCGCAAGGTCATGCCGCCCGACCAGATGATGAGCGTCTTGCGCAAAGCAACCGACCAAGATGCACGCCAGCAGGTGAGCAACGAAGAGCTCGAGAAACAGGCCTACACGGCTGCAATCTCGCGAATTCGCGACCGCGATCTGGACATGAAATTGGTTCGCGTCCAGGTCATGCAAGATGGCTCGCGCATCGTATTTTACTTCTCGTCAGAAGGTCGGATCGATTTCCGAGACCTGGTCAAAGATCTGGCTCACGGCTTCAGAACACGCATCGAAATGCATCAAATCGGGGTTCGCGACGGCACCCGAATGATCGGCGGAATCGGCCCCTGCGGTCGTGAATTATGCTGTTCGACGTTCCTGGAGGACTTCGCACCGGTGAGCATTCGGATGGCCAAGGACCAAGGTCTTACGCTGAATCCTGCCAAAGTATCAGGCATGTGCGGTCGATTGATGTGCTGTCTGGTTTACGAACAAGCCGTTTATCGCCGCATGAAAAAGGGCCTTCCCCGCGCCGGACGCATGGTTGAGACCCCCGAAGGGCTTGCAAAGGTCTACGAAGTCGATGTGATTAACGAGCGCGTTTCGGTGGTCCTTGAAGACATGAACCGCAAGACTTTCCGCGCCGTCGACGTCAAATATCACGACCCTAAAGCGCAGGTTGAAACGGTCGACGAACGCAACGATGACGACGTCGTCGATTACGTGTGGGAAGACCTCGCTGGACAAGTCATTACGCCAGAACGAGAACGTGAACGCGAACGGCCGCGTTCCGATGATGCCCCTGCCAAAAAATCGAGACGCCGTAGGCGTAAGAAGCCAGCAGGCGACGGCGGTTCGAACCAAGCGGATGCAAAGACCTCGCAGCCGCGAAATAACCGTCAACAACCCAAGACGTTTATTCCTGAAAAATCGAGCGACCGAAAACCAACGGGCAAAGCCGGCACAAAACCGGAGGGTGGAGACAAACCCAAACCTACATCCGACAAGCCCAATCAGGACGGCAATACGTCGACCGAGGGCGGCGAACCGCGACGACGTCGAAGACGCTCCAGGCGCCGTAATCCGCAGGGTGGCGGCGGTTCT
This sequence comes from uncultured Bradymonadales bacterium, assembly GCA_964394615.1. Lineage (GTDB taxonomy): Bacteria > Myxococcota_A > Bradymonadia > Bradymonadales > Bradymonadaceae > JBFFMO01. The sequence continues at coordinate 30,269 of CAYMYJ010000025.1, forward strand.
GATGGCGGATCACCGAGCGACTCGTAAATCCAATGCAAGAATTAACTGCGACGATCCATGAGCATTTTGTTGACCTGTCACCCGTAGTCCAAGCCGGGCTGGCGGGGATGTTTACGTGGGGTGTCACCGCGTTGGGCGCAGGCACCGTATTCATGGTCAAGACGGTCGACCGGCGACTGCTCGACGGCATGCTCGGTTTTGCCGGCGGCGTGATGTTGGCGGCTTCTTACTGGTCATTGTTGGCCCCCGCGATCGACTTATCGCTCGCCGATGGCGGCAACGGTTACGGCCCAGCGGTTGTGGGTTTCCTGCTCGGCGGGCTCTTCCTTTACCTTGCCGACAAAGTGATTCCCCACCTCCATATTCATGCACCGACCTCCGAGGCCGAAGGCGTGTCGACCGGATGGACAAAGGCCATTCTGCTGGTGATGGCCATCACGCTGCATAATATCCCCGAAGGCCTCGCGGTCGGCGTAGGGTTTGGTGGCGCGGCAATTGGCGCTCCCGGTGCAACGATCGGCGCTGCTATCGCGCTTGCCATCGGCATCGGACTTCAGAATTTCCCGGAAGGTGTCGCCGTGGCGATGCCGCTCAGACGCGAAGGCCTCTCGCGCGGAAAAGCTTTTTGGTACGGCCAACTTTCGGGTATCGTCGAACCCATCGCCGCCGTGGCTGGATGTTATTTTGTAGTCGTCGCTCGACCGGTCCTGCCCTATGCACTCGCCTTTGCAGCCGGTGCGATGGTCTACGTCGTGGTCGAGGAAGTCGTTCCAGAGACCCGCCAAGGGCCCTATGGCGACATGGCGACCTTGGCTCTGATGTTAGGTTTTGCGCTCATGATGTCTTTGGATGTCGGACTCGGATAATCAAATGGACGGAACAACCCCCCGTGTGTGCCCGGACTGCCGAATCACGCTGAACACCTCGTACAGCGCTTCGATCGAAATCGACGTCTGCCCAAATTGCCAAGGCATCTGGTTTGATGCGGGCGAGTTTGACGCACTTTTGGGGCGTCAATTGGCGGGTCGAGATGTGGAAGGCACCGTGGACCGAGCCTCGTTCGTCCGAATGAACGGCGTGCCCTGCCCGTCAAACCACGGACAGATGTTGGGGTTTCCCTTCGGCCCCACCGAACTTGAGTTCTGCCGAACCTGCCGCGGATTCTGGGTCAGCGCGTCGGCGCGAGCCGCCCTTTCATCCCTACAACCCGTCCAACCAAATGCCGAACCGGTCGTTCGAAGCCAAGCCTTGGTCGTCTGTTTCAAATGCAACGCCGAAGTCGAACGAAGGGACGCCGTATTTGAGCAGGACGCGTTTTGGTGCAGCGCCTGCGTACTCAAAGGCGACTACCCGGGTGCCAGGGAAATGCGTAATAACATTCAGATGACCAACGAACGCGTCAAAGATGAGGCAGATCGCGTTGCTTCCAGGAAAACTAGCGCGAGCTACAACCGAGTCCAACACCCGCTCGAGGAGTTGGTTTGGGCTTTCGCCGACGTCTTCCAGAACGTGATTTTTCGCCGATTCTAGGCGATCCGCCTTAACCACATTGCCCGATAATCGAGCGATGACCGATCGCGTCATCGCTGCACTGCGCGATGCTCCAGAGTCCAAGAAACTGGAATAGGTTTGTGTATGTGCTAGCTTTCGGTCGGGGAGACTTAAACATATGATCAAACTTAATAAATTTTTCGCATTCTTGCTGGTCCTACTCGCCGCATCGCCAGCGTTGGGACAGTCGCCGCCGTCGAGCCTCGCTAAAGACGCGCGCATTTTCCAAAAGAGCTTGGACAAAGTCGAAGGCTCGCCTTTTGACTTTGAACGAGCGGCCAAAGGAATCAAAGCCCGCTCGTCGAGCGCGATCTTCGACTGGGTCAAAGAGAATATCGAGTATGAGCCTTATAACGGCAGCCTACGAGGCGCCGTTGGAACGCTCATTGATCGAAAGGGGAACTCGGTCGACCAGGCACTTCTATTGGTCGAACTCTATCGGTATCGGGGCCTGAATGCTCGATTGGCGCGGGCTCACAAGACGCCTGCCAATATTGAGACACTTCTGGCGGAATTTGCGGGCAACGCCACGCTCATCAACCCAGCCTCGATCAGCGCGAAGACCCCATCAACGTCGAATCCAACACAGAATCCGCGTTACGCGTCCCTCATCACAGAGCACGTCTGGGCTGAGGTTGAAGTGAAAGGCAATTGGATCGCCGCCGACCCGCTCTTGATGGACCATCTGGGACCTAATGGACTTCAAGCGACTTCGCGTGAAGCCACTCTATGGGACGACCTTCGAGCCAAAGTCAGCATTCAGGTCACCGTCACGCTTGAAGATGGTCAGGAAAAAAAGCTGGCGGACTGGAATGGCGACCTCTCGCAGGTTCAGGAAGGCGTCCGACTGACGTTTAACCCTCATCCACGGCTGAAAACGGCTTTGATTCCGTCGTTTGAAATCGGCGACCAGACGATGAATGGCGACTATTTCCCGGCTGACCAAGTCACGAATATGGTCGCTAAAGTTCGTATTCGTCGCGGGATGTTGGAGTCTCGCTTCGAGGAAGTCTTGGCCAATAAGGCCGACAAGGTTCCGGTTTTCTCTTATGACCAGGCCTATTTTTCGTTCTCGTTTTTCACCACCTATGGCTCGCCAGAATTGGCGCGCTATGTGACCACCTCGGCCCTTGTCTCGGCTTCTGACGCGATGCAGTCCTGGGTCTCAGTGGTGGATTCTTCCGCGCCTGGCGAGGCGCCGGACGCCCGCCCCTACTTGAATCGGATTCACGACCGTCTGCCTCACGCCATTGCGGTATCCTACATCACGCATTTCGACACGCTGATGAATGAACTCGCCTTTGGCCTGGGCGTTCGAACGCTTCTGGTCGAACCGCGTTTTGTCACCACCGCCCTTTTACGAAAAGGCGATGCGTATTCGGTTCGCATGAATGTGCGCGATTCTGGGCTCGACGCGATGCCTCGTAATGGCGTCCCCGAGGCCGCCGCTGCTGGCTTTTTGACCATGGCTGGCCGAATCGAAGCGCAACTGGAAGGCAAGATTCTGGAGCAAGCCACGGGCGAAGACCTGTTTACCGTCGACGACCTTTTTGCAGCAGCCGAAAAATCACGCGTCCCGGTCATGACCGTCGACGCGCGCTCGATTACGAAACTCAACGGCAACGGTGCTGATATTTCGGGCATTCGTGAGGTGATTCGTCGACGTGGAAACGTCGTGCTGATGACCACTCGTCCGGTTGACGTCGAGGGCACCTCGATCACCGGCTATTGGGCTTTGAATCCAGAGACGGGTCGGATTTCAGGGTCGACGGGAGGCGGATTGATTTCTGCCCTTAAGCCGCTTGCAGAAGGTGAAAAAGAAGGCCCGGTCGGCACGGCTGCATTTATCCTCATGAAACGGCTTTTGGTCTTATCCGACACGACTGAAGACACCCGCGCCCATCTGGGAGCCGTGTGCTCGTCACGTGCCGACCTCGTTAAGATTTCTGGTGCCTTCTGCGCAACAACAGCGCCTCTAGCGACGCCCAAGGTCTCGGATTGCCTCATAGACAAGACATTGACAGGCTTCGAGGTCGCCTCAGCGCGCTCATGTGAGGTTCGTACCCAAACGATGCGCTGCGGCGTCGCCGTATCATCGGCCTTGCTCACGGGCGAACTCACGGCGCTCTATTCGTCGGGAGACGATCCGATGAACGTTTCTAAGCCAACCCAAAAATCACGTGCCAAAAAATCACGTGCTTTCGGGCTCACCTGCAAATAGGCAAACACGTCGATTTAAGCAGAAAACGTGCGTATCGAAACGAGGCATGATGACCGTCGCGCTCAAATATCTTGGACATGATTGCCTCGAGGGCGACGCGATTAAGCCGTGGAACTTCAGCTCCGGCCTTAGCCTGCAAGAAGGGCAATCTTTCCGGCTTGTACCAGACGAATGGACGACGATTGGGCGGTCAAACGCTGCCGATATCCAGGTCGCATCGAACGGGGTCGCCCGCTGCCACCTCCGAGTTCAGCCGACCCAATCTGAAACACTCCTCATCGAAGACCTTGGGAATACCAACGGCACACAGGTCGCGGGCAAGCGCATCGAGCGCTGTGAACTTCGAGTGGGCGAAACGTTCAACATCGCCAACTGCTTTGCTTTTGAAGTGGTTGAGCTTGAGGATTGATTCAGACGTTGATTTCAACAAAATGGCCGGCGTCGGCACCGTAAACAGCTGCGCTGACGTCCACGCCATGAACTGACATAATCGCAAACAGGACTCCGGGAAAAATCGGCCTGCTCTTTTGATTTAAGTCGGTAAAAAACCAACCTTCAATATCCGAACGGCTTGGGGCGCAGTCACCGTCAGGATGCGAATGTGCAAGCATTTGGACCTGAAACCCAAGGTCTTCAATTTCGATAAATAGTCGTGGGTCCATTTCGAAAAAATACGTCGGGTTTTTCGAAATATTAGGTGCTTTAAAAAGGCGAGTTTCGCCTTCACGGCCGGCGATTATGCAGCATGCCTCAGCGGGATAAACGTCCCGGAAATAGTCGGCCACCGCTGGAAAAAACGACGTCATTTGCTCGTTCAGCCGAATTTCGCCCGAAATAATTTTTGGTCTTCCCATCCGTTGTACCGACTTCCTGAGTCAGGATTTAGAGCAACCACTGCGCGGCCTTCCGGAATTTCTGCCTGCAATTGCAGGCATTCCAAAACACATGCCGCCCCTTTGGGCCCGAGCAAAAGACCTTCTTTTTCGAAGACTTGATCGCGAACTCGCCACACGTCATCCATGCTCGCCTGACGAATGAATGGGTTCTCTTCGGCGGTCGCAAATTCGTTTTCCACCAGACGCACTCCACGAACCTCAAGCTGCGGTTGGCGAGCGCGCAACAGGCGAGAAACCTCGCGAAAGGTCGCTCCGGTTGTGACTGAGGTCACGAATCCGCCAAGCACAGTCTCACCCAGGTCAGTCACAATCTCTTGCGCCAAAGCTGCATAGGCGTCCTTGACGGCCTGTCGGCGATAACCGTCCACGTAAATCCGTTCGACAGAATCTCGGGCATACGCGGCAGCTTTTTGCACGGCACCTTCAAGGCCTTCGGCGTCGTCGGTCCAAAACACTCGGGCATGGCCCTCGATCACTTCGACCAGACGTTTGGAGCTTGAGGCAGGCGCAAAAACCGCGGCACTCAGCCCGTGAATACCCGCCAAATACGCCGCAGAAACCGCTGAGTCGTCGATACCCGCCAAGACGAGCGTGTCGCCGCGCTGTATCTGTCCAGCGCGCAGGCCTTTCTCGACGATTTCCTGGATATAGCGGTCCCGAATGCTGCCACTCGGGTTCGCGTTTTCGAGCTTCACAAAGATCGGACGGCTCGGGTCACCCGTGCGATTAAGCCGCAAGAGTGGTGTTTCACCGATTCTGAGCTGCCCCGAATCTCCAACGATATCTTCCTTTTTTTCAATCAACATCGTTCACCTCAGCCCACGCTCTCGCCGGGCTTAAGCATGATTGGCTTGGCATGGCATTCAAGATTATTGAGCTCGATCTTAAATTCTTCAACGGTCCCTGTCAGCAGGTCAAAGGTCCCAAAATGGGCGGGGATCACGGCGTCCACGTCCAGAACTTCGGCGGCCCAGGCCGCCTGTCTGGGATCCATCGTGAAACGGTCCCCAATGGGCAAAATCGCAACGGTCGGCTCAAAAAGCCGGCCAATCCATTCCATGTCTCCAAAAAACGCAGTGTCTCCGGCCACATAAATCCGCAGACCTTCGTCAAAAACCAAGAAAAATCCGGCAGCTTCACCCAAATACACAATTCGGCCGTCTTCCTCGACAAAGCTCGAAGAGTGGACCGCGTGAACCATCGAAACGCTGAGGCCGAACTCGTCGAGTCGAACCGTACCGCCTTTATTCATGCCGATCAGTCGGTCTCCCGCGATCCCTTTTTGACCAAGCCAAGTTACGAGGTCAAAAATTCCCACAAACGGCGCTTTGCTGCGCTCGGCCACCTCAAAGACGTTGCCGATATGGTCGCTATGCCCGTGCGTGATCAAAACGAGGTCGGGAACCAAGTCATGAAAAGCTTTTGGACATGAGGGGTTACCCGCGAGCCACGGATCTAAAAGAGTTTTCTTTCCACCATGTTCAAATAAGAAAGTGCCGTGACCAAGCCACGTTATTTTTACGCCGTTCAGTTCCATACCGCCTCCTAACCGAAGATACTTCGAACCACTCGATACGCGCCTCGTTCGAGTCAATAACAGGCTTAGAGGGACCTGCCACCAAGCACTAGAGAAACACTGTTATGGCGTGACTTTAAAACACTACATGCTCACTCGTCACGCTGCATTAGTTGGGTATGAATCTCGCTCAGGCTAGAAGCGACGATCGGCGCGTCATAGAACTCCAAAAGACTGGACTGATTCGACCATGCGCTTAGAATTTTCAGAATAGTGGGACGACTATTTTTACTTAGGATTAACCATGTTGAATCGATTTGCCTTCCTTTCGGCCGCTGTATTGCTCAATCTCGCTGCCTGCAGTGGCGATGAAGAAGCCGGCGACAAATGGACACCCAAAGAGGCTTATCCAAAATACACAGCCTCCACCACGGCGACGTATGTCATCAACGAGCCCAATGGCAACAAAACCTCGCTGTCTGCGATGCCGGTCGGGAAAGTCACCGTCGTGAATTCCGAGTACACCAAATACGAAGTTCGCGACCCCAAAGATGCGGCCGGCGAAGGCGTGGAGATCTGGGCGAACGTGAAAGAAGACAACACCGTCGAGCTCGCGGGCGGTGTTTGGATAAAGCCTGCCGACGTGGACTATCCGGTCCCCGACTACATTTCGACCACCGCCGATTCCCCTTATATTTTAAAGACCGACGTCCCTGTTGGTGAGCCCCAAACCTTCACTGTTTCAGGCTCGAGCATCGTCGGTTCGCCAACCGACGAATCCAAACCGGGGAGCATCGAAGGAACCTATACGCTGGTTGCCAAAGACGTGACGGTGGAGACCCCAACCGGCGTCGTAAGTGGCACCAACCACTACACAGTTAAAACGGCTTTGCCCGTCGTGTTGGGCGTCGATGCTGCTGTCGAAGGCGACGTTTATTATCACCCCAAGCTTGGGGTGGTGAAAGCCGAACTCGCCAAGCCATTTAGCGGCCTGGGTATGGGCTTTGCGGGAAGTCAGGACATCACTGAACTCGGCGATGGATTCTACTCGGTTCAAAAAGTGGCGACGCTCGGCGAGGGCTTTGAGACGTCGAGTCGGCTCACGACCTACGATCTAACGGGGGAGTTTGATGCCGATAAAAATACCCACGCCAAGATGTTGACGGAAGTGCGATGGGTCGATGAAGAGCGCGCCAAGACTGACGAGCGTCCCGAAGTCATCACGGAATTCGGCACCGTCTTTGGCTATTTCCCATCTTTAATGACCCCACTTCCTGTGTCCTTCTTCTACCCAGAAGAAGATGGAAAAGGTTATAAATACTGGACGAGCTACGTGGACGAGGCCGCGAAGAATGAGGAGGACCAGGGCATCTCGTACTCGATCAGCGCGGATTATAACGGCGCAAATGCCGTTCGTGTCACGAAACGTATTGTGTTCAAAAGACTTGAGTGAAACCTAAACGTAGACACTTCGAACCACGCGATATGTGCCTAAATGAGCCTCGATCGAGTCCGTGATGGGCTTGGCATAACCGCCGCCAAGCGCCAGAGAAACAGGAATTTCGTGGGCGTTCAAAAAGCTTAAGACGCACTCGTCGCGCTGCATCAGCCCTTTATGAGTCAAGTGCAGCCGACCGAGGCTATCCGAGTGCAGGCCGTCGACCCCAGCCTGATACAAAACGATATCGGGTCGAAATCGCAACACAATCGGCAGCAGCGCCCGGACAATTCGTAGATACGCGGCATCCTGGGTTCCATCTGGAAGTCCAATATCCAAGCCGGATCCGACCTTTTCGAACGGGTAATTACGCTCCCCATGGACGCTGAGGACAAACACGCCGGGTATGCCGTCTAGAATCGCAGCGTTGCCGTTTCCCTGATGGACATCCAGGTCCAAAATCACAATTCGCAGATCTGGATTCTGGCTCTTTAGACGAAGCGTCACGACCGCTAGATCATTGAACACGCAGAAGCCTTCTCCTGCCTCACGCATCGCGTGGTGCGTTCCACCCGCAAGATTTCCCGCGATTCCGTGTTGAAGCGCCCAATCGGCCGAATCGACCGCCCCACCCACAGTAGACAAGATTCGGTCAACCAACCCTTGCGACCAAGGAAACCCAATTCGGCGCATGATTCGCTGACTCACACTCCCGTCCAAAAAAGCTCGAACATAGGCGGCGTCGTGGGCACGGTCTAAGTCTTCAACGCGCGCGGCGCTCGGTGCGTGTAAATGCGTTTCATCGAGTATTTTTGCGCCCAATAAAGATTCGCGCAGAAGCCTATACTTATGCATCGGAAACCGATGCCCCTGGGGCAAATCGACAGAATAATTATCCGAATAAAATACGCGAAGAGTCATAGATTTCGTCGATTGGTTTTCCAAAAAAACTGAAAAACACCCTCGCCGGTCAAGGTTAATGCGGCCAAACCCGCCAAGAACCACAGATCAGCTGGCGAAGTCTCGAAGGTATGTAAGAGCAGCGAAAAAAGCGCGAGAGTGCAGGAAATAACGCCAAGAATCGCAATCATTCGATTGCTCTTTGCGTGGGTGAATTTCACGAAACACGCCAAATTGACCATCGCAAAAATCATCAAAAAACTCGCGCTCGCCATCATTGAGATGCTTGAGATATCGACTAAATTTGAGAGCAGAAGTGCCCCGCCTCCGGTCATCAGCAATCCGACAGGTTGTTGCCAAAATTTGAGCTCAAATTCGGCGGGAAGCTCGCCCTCAACAGCGATCGAATAGCTGAGCCGTGCCGCGCCATATAGAGTCGAATTAATTGCAGAAAGTGTCGCTAGAACGGCAGCCACACCCACAATAATGAAACCAAAATGCCCAAGGGATGGCTCAGCGGCTTTGGCGAGTGCGAAGTCTTGCGACGATAGGATTTGGTCGGTTGTCAGCGCACCAATAACCACGGTCGAAATCAGGATGTACAAGACGATCACAAAGGCCACAGACGAGTAATAGGCTCGCGGCAGTGTAATTTCCGGATTCTTGACCGTTGCCGCGGTGTTCGCGATCAACTCGAATCCCTCGTACGCAACAAAGATAATCATACCTGCGCCCGCGACCTGCAGTGGCGATGCCCACGTGCTTGGCGAAAGGTGTGATGCATCGATGCCTCCAATACCAGCACCAACGACCAAGAGCAGGATCGCAATTTTAAGCGCAACGACGTAGGTCTCGGCCTTGCTCACGACCGTCGCTCCAAAGAAGTTGAGCAGCAACGGAATCAAGATACCGGAACAAATCAGAAGATGGTTTGAGGCCGCGTTTTGAAGGTGTTCTGGCAAGAAAGTCGAGGCGTAGTTCCCAAAGGCAACTGCGTAGAGCGCAACGGTGATAACGTAGCCCAGCCACAGCAGATTATTTAATGCACCGGTTAACCATCCTCGACCAAACGCCTTGTCGATGAAGATGACCGTCCCGCCATTATCCTGGTACGCCACCGACAATTTCGCGTAGGAATAGGCGGTCAAAAGTGCCACCAATCCTGCGATCGCAAATGCCACGGGAGTTGCCCCGCCGGCGAGCACCGCTGCGAGTCCGAGCACGGCAAAAATACCGCCACCGACCATGCCGCCAATCCCGATGGCGACCGCGCCAAGGAAGCTCACCTGGTCGGCCGGATTTTGTTTTGAAATATCGGTCATCATCGACGACGCCCGCGTCCTGACTGGCTCAAAATGACATTCAATCCAACGCCCCGGCCAAGAAAGACATCACGGTATGACGGAAGGCGTCAGGGGCCTCGATCGGAATCGTGTGCCCCACTCCCTCGATTTCTATGTGGCGACCGCGGCATAACCTGGCCAGTTCCTGCGCGCCCTCGGTCGTGACCAGCAGGTCGTCCTTTGAAGTGTAAACTAAGGTTGAGGCTTGAACACCTTTCGCGAGCTCGCTCAGGTCGGGATAGGTCGAGAGCGCATCCAAGAGCCGCCGCACGCCTTCTGCGTCGTTTCGTTGGAGCGACGCTTTCACGATTCCACCAATTAAGGCCTCGTTTTCACCTAAAAACTTATCGCCCAGAATGGTCGGTAACGCGCACCACGTCATGGCTTCCAACCCGCCAAGACGCAAGGTTTCTCGCCAGGCTCGAAAGATGGTGCGGGCCAAGGCCGAGGGTATCGCGGTCGCCGAAACCAGCCCTAGACGCTCAACAGTTTGCGGATAGTCGTTCGCAAATTTCAGCGCAACCCTTGCTCCGTGGCTAAAGCCCACCAAATTTGCGCGTTCGACGCCAAGATGGTCTAACAAAGCAGCTAGATCTGCGGCGTGAAGTTCGAGCCCGAGCTCAACCGGCCCCGCTGGGGACTCGCCTTGACCACGCGCGTCGTAGGTCAGCACCTGGAAATTTTTGTGGAAAGCCCTGGCCTGACTCTTCCAATGAAGGGTCGACTGGGTCATGCCATTTAGAAAAACCACTGTCGGTACGTCGGCTTTCGCGTACAACGTATAGTGAATTTGCCCCGATTGAGGGGTTTGAAGTACAGCCATTTCAACTCCAACGCCTGTGTGCCCGCGTACGATGTTCGACGAATTGCTCAAATACAAGTCCACACTACGATGCCTTACGTTGGTTTTGGTCGCGTCGTCATGCAGCGCGGGCGTGGTCGAAGAACACCCGCCCAAGGTCAGTGCGGTCGTGAGTGAGCCTCTCGTCGACAAATCGCTTGGTGTTTCGGCGAAAAAACCCGCGCCGGAGCCCAAAGCTGCCCCGCCCACCGAGCCCCTACATCCTAAACCACTCGTTGTGGCCGTGATTTCCGACATGAACTCGTCCTACGGGTCCACAAGCTACACGCCGGAAGTTCAGGCGAGCGTCAAGTGGTTATGCGAAGTATTGCGGCCGGATCTGGTGATTGGAACGGGGGACATGGTTGCGGGAATGAAAGAAGGGCTCGACTACAAAGCCATGTGGACGAGCTTCCATGCCGAAGTCACCGACCGATTGAACGAGTGCGGACTGACCTTTGCGCCCTCCCCGGGCAATCACGACGCCGCCCGGGCTCCACGATTCCTGCCTGAGCGAACCGAATACGTCGAGCAATGGGTGGACCGACGCCCCGACGTGAACTTTGTTTCCGACGAAATGTGGCCCTTGCGATACGCGTTTCGGGCTCGCCCCAACGGCGTCGAACATCCAGCGCTTTTTATCTCGTTGGATCTGACGACTCCACGAAAACTGCCCAACCGGGAAATCATCTGGCTGGACAAGACTTTGGCCAAGGCGGCCGGACCGGTGGTGGTCTTTGGCCATGTGCCGCTGGTCCCCGTCGCAAGAGGACGAGAGAACGAGGCCAGCAACGATGCGCGGCTGACCGAGGTGCTGTCTCGTCGTCAAATCGACGTTTTTTTGCATGGCCATCACCATGCGTTTTACCCGCATATCACCGAGGGCGTGCCGACCATCAGCATGCCCAACCTTGGGACAGGCGCACGTTCATGGATAGGTTCCACCGAAATTGGCGGAAACGGGCTCGTCGTCTTGACGATCAGCGAAAATGACCTGCAATGGCAGGCCTACCGGGTTCCTAATTTCGAACCCTGGTTATTGGATTCCTTGCCCGAAGCGCTGCCCGTCGAGGGCCATAAAGTACGCCTTTGGAAACCGTGAATTCCACCGCGCGAGCATTTCCGGTATCACCCATAACGATGATTCGTTTTTTCTTAAAATTCTTCGTGGTCGTGGGCCTTCTGGCGTTTGGACAATCCGCTTGGGCGATCGACGACCCGGAGCTTGAATACTTCACGATCGAGACGCCCCACTTCTACGTTCATTACTACACTGGCATCGAGGACCTCGCCCTTAAGGTCGCGATCACCTGTGAAGAAGCGCACGCGACGTTGTCACCGCTGCTCGACTGGGTGCCGGCCAAAGTCCACGTGAACGTGACCGACAAATCGGATGTGGCAAACGGCTCCGCAAATGTCTATGGGCGCAACCTCATGAACATCTACGGAATGGCTCCAGAGGCTGATTCCGTCTTGGGATTCTACGACGACTGGCTACGAGTTCTGGTCTATCACGAGTACGTTCACATCCTTCATATCGACACCAAAGGGTCGATATTCCCCTATCTAAATTACGTGGTGGGCAAGGTTTTCGCGCCCAACCAAACCCTGCCCCGCTGGTACACTGAAGGTTTGGCGACCTACCACGAATCCGCGCGAACCCGAGGCGGTCGAGTCAAGGGTGCCCTGTGGGATATGTGGTCGCGAATGGCCGCGTTGGACGGGGTCTTTCTGGACCTTGGGGCAGCCACGGGCAGTCCGACTCAATGGCCAGGCGGCAATTCGGCTTACCTCTATGGAAGCCTGTTTTTAGATTGGGTTTTTGAGCGTTACGGCGAAATTTACGGAACCAAATTCAACCACGAATATGGACGACGCATCATACCGTGGAGCTTGAACAGCACCTCGCTCGACATCTCGGGAGTCACGGTCGAGTCGCTCTGGAACGAATGGACCGCGCACGCGATGGCACGGGCTCAAGCGCAACGCATTGCCGTTAAAGCGGCTGGCGAGACCAGGCTTCATCTGGTCACTTCTGGGGACGGCGGTTCACATGGTTTTGCGCGCATTCGACCGCAATTTAATACGATTACTTTCTTGTACAGCGATTTTGATTCGACCCCGCGTTACGTCGAGATTCAACCGAACGGCAAACTGCGCGACCTGGTTCGTGTCGAGGGCGGCTTTGGCCCGAGTGCATGGACGCCCGACGGCATGGAGCTTGTGTATTCGCAGGCCAATACGATCGACGCCGTCTACAATATTCAGGACCTTTTTGCGTGGAATGCCAAAACCAAGACGGTGCGACGAATCACCCAGTCTGAGCGCGCCCGCGAACCCGCGATATCTCAGGATGGGCGTTGGCTCGCCTATGTCCGCAACGTTCACGGAACGATGGAATTGATGGTTCGTGACTTCCAGCATCCCTCGGCCGAGCCACGGATGTTGACCGGGGGCACCAAGTTCAAAGGCACACAAGACGGACATTGGCAGCAAATCGCGACGCCACAATTTAGTCCCGACGGAAAACACATCGTTTATTCGGCGTGGAGGCTCGATACGGGCGCCCGAGACATCTGGATGATATCGACGATGGGTGGACCCGCGCAGCGGCTTACTGCGGATTTTGCGCTCGATTTAGATCCCGTATTTTTAGGAAACGACCGAATCCTTTTTTCTTCGGATAGAAGCGGCATCCTGAACATTTATGAGTACGACCTGAAGACGACTCAGGTTCGGCAAGTCACGAACGTGGTGGCCGGTGTTACGGCGCCGCAGCTGCTGGGCGATAAATTATTTGCGACGACCTACGCCTCAAATGGATACGATATCGTTTGGATGACTCCGCCCTCCAAAACGTCCCTTCCGGCACGCAGGCCGGCTCAGGATGATTATTCGGCCCGCAGCTATCCTGTCATCGATACGTCGACCTTCAAAAAGAGCGACTACCAGACCAGCCGCTGGTTGATGCCCCTGTTTTTGTCGCCTGAATTCGCCTTGGTGACATCAGGGAGCGCGCTTGGGGCCTCGGTCTCGGGCATCGACCCGGTAGGCAAGTTAAATTGGGAGCTCGCCGCTGCCGTGCTCTTTGGGGACACGATTGACCAACAAGGAGCCAATGTCGGAGCCGTCATGGCCTTCAGCGGGCTTCCGGTGAACGTCTCGGGCATCGTGCGCTATCGCGAATACCCGACGACACGCTCCTATTTTGTGGCCAGTGACGACCAACTTTATTTGTCTCAGGATTGGTCGGCCCAGGTCAACGCCTCGCGGCCCTTCCCCGGAATACTAGAGTCCTTTTCACTCGGTGCTTCGTATTCGATCCAACACTCGACTTTCGAGGAGCTTCCTTACGTCGCAAGCGACCCGGGAGACCTCGAACCCGTCAAGCCTGAAGAATACTGGCTGAACCAGGTGTCGTTGTCGTTGTCGTTCTCGGATGTAGACAGGTATCCACGCTCCATCAGTGCCGAAAAAGGCGTCGTGGCGTCGGTGTCTGTGAGCGTTCAAGACCCAATTCTTGGAAGCGACATCGAGGCCGTCAGTGTCGGATATGGACTCAGCGTTTTTCTGCCCAACCCCTTATTACGACGCCATGTTTTGGCCGCACTTTATTCGGGTGCACACACCTCGAATCTGGGACGTTCTCCAGGGAATTTTGGGCTCGGTGGAAACGCACCTCAAGACGTTCTTTCGAGCGTGATTTTCCAGGAAATCTCGCTGCGCCGGGTTTTACGTGGTTACCCGGTCAACTATCAGGTCGGCCCGAACCTTCAGCTCTTAAGCCTGAATTACCGATTCCCCATCCTGGACCTCGACGATGGATTCGGCACGATTCCCGTGTTTTTCCGCCAGTTAAAAGGTGCCGTATTTTACGAGACCGGCGCCGCGTACACAGGATTTCTGGCCGACGCAGACTTGATTTCTGGGGTGGGCGCCGAGGTCTTGCTCTCGACCACCTTCGCCTACTACCTGAGCGGCAACCTGCGCTTGGGCTACGCCCGCGGCCTGTCGGAGGGCGGCATCAACGAATTCTACTTCCTCTACGGCGGCGGCTTCTAGGTGAGCAGAGCGGTGAGCGGTGCGATTGGTCCAAGGGCATCCGGCCTGGCCTTGCGATTGATACTCCTAGCCTGCACAAACTATATATCAACGTTTTACAATATAGTGCTAAACATATCGATTGTGCCAAACAAAGCGCCTGCCTACTCTGAGTCGGTAACCTCGAAGCTCAGGGCCGCATCATGAAATACTATCTTGTCTTGGCACTCCTTTTATCCGCCTGCGGAACCAGCGACCTCGATGACCGTGGATGGGACCCCCACGAATCTGGCGCAACTAACGAACCCGGCGAACCCGTTCCCGGCGAACCTGGCAAAATCGAAGAGCCTACAGTGCCCTCTAACCCTCAGGTACTCGCGA
Organism: uncultured Bradymonadales bacterium; assembly: GCA_964394615.1. Lineage (GTDB taxonomy): Bacteria > Myxococcota_A > Bradymonadia > Bradymonadales > Bradymonadaceae > JBFFMO01. Next base: position 45,397 of record CAYMYJ010000025.1, read on the forward strand.
GTTGCCTCGGGAAGTCGATTCTGGAGTTAGGGGAAAATACCCTCTGGCGAGTCGAAATGGACGGCGCAGAAACCGAGGTCTTTCGATTCGGGGCAACATCGGGTGTGGCCACACAAATCAGCAACACCATAACCTGGCAAAATGCGGGCGGCTTCCACGCGTTGTCAGCGTTCGTGCCCGTCTCAGACACCGATTACTTGTACGAAATTGTGGTACTTTCCGAAGACGGAACGATCCTGCACCACAAGGTTCTGCCTAAGACGAACCGCCCGACGATTCAGCTCTCCCCTGCGGGACACCTAGCGGTCGATCTCACGGATGCCGAATCCTACGTCGTTGAACTGGGCCAAGAGCCGATGGGCCTTGGACGCTATCACCCGATGGCAAGGCAGGTGGGCGACGAAATCTTGGTTCGGGATCAACCGCAAACCACACCCGACGCTAAGTATGGCTGGTTGAATCTGAACTCCAAAACGTTTCGAGCCCTCTCTCACACTCTGGATTCGGTCGGCTCGATGTTTCCGGTCGGCGACCAGATTTTGTACATGGGCCCCAACAACACACTGGTTTTGGAAGGACCGACGCATCAAAGCTCCGTTGTTCTGACCGAGCCGGTCTACGTCGTCACGTCTGACGGTCGCGAGCAATCCATCGACGACTTCGTATTATTGTCGAACAACCAAGGCTATTTTCGCGCCGATGTACGAGGAGACCTGAAAGTTGCCGCGGTTGCGTTTCCAGTAGACGAACAAACCTACTGGCCCTCCGACCGAAATGTCCGCTCTGACGGTGCAATTTTGGCGACCCGAACCGTCGCAGATGGACTGCAGGCGATAATCAGCGAGGATCTGGGCCAGACGTGGAGCGATGTCTCAGGCCCCATTCCCACTCGAGAGGACGGCTTCTTCCCCGCCATTGCCCAGCGCCACGCAAACGGAAATATACTGCTTTTAGAAATAGGTGTGGGCTACGGCTACTACCTGGAAAGTGCACAGGCCATCACACCCGCAGGCAGCTCTGAGGTCGTCACCCATGGCCTGTATACTGGCGGCCCATATGACCTAAACGGCGTCCTCGATTTCGCAGACGATGGCGGATGCGCAGTGATGTGGCGACAACCCAATGAACAAGGGGCCTTCGAAGGACCGTTCGAGCTGGTCGCCCTCGACTTTTCGACCCACGATAACAAAGTGCTTCGCACCGCAGACCGCCTGTCAGAACTTCGCTTCACGCGGTAAGTGATTGGTCGTCAGCTGGTTATCAGTCACGATCTGCGCTTGGTACACCTGGCTCCTGCCTGGCATTGCGAATTCTGACAAACGTCATCCGCCTTTTTGAAGACCCAATTTTCAAATCGGAGCGCGCTCTGCCAGACGCTGCAGGTGGGATTTTACCGTTGGCCATTCGCTGTCCAAAATCGAAAACACCACCGTGTCGCGATAGCTACCGTCGGCCATGATTCGGTGTTGGCGCAAAACGCCATCCTGTTTGGCCCCCAGGCGCGCAATGACTGTACGAGACCGATGGTTGAGCACGTGCGTCCGAAACTCGACCGCAATGCATTCGAGAGTCTCGAACGCATACTCAAGCAGAAGCTGTTTGCAGGCGGTGTTGACGCCCGTGCGCTGGGCCGATTGCCGGTACCATGTGTACCCAATTTCCAAACGCCTGCTGCTCGGATCCAGATTGCAGTAGCGCGTGCTGCCCAGGGTTCGACCGCTAACTCGGTCGCGCACGCAGAACGCAAGCGCCGCCCCTGAACGCTGAAGCCGTATGGCATTTTCAACGTACAAAGACATGTTTTCAGGACGTGGAACCGTTGTGACTGCTAGCTCCCAAAGGGCGCCGTCTGTGGCGGCTTCGATCAAGCCTGACACGTGCGTAAGCTGGACAGGCACCAACTCGATGTGTTCATTTTGGAGCGCGACAGGTTCAATCCAGACAGACATAAATAAAATCCGCATCCTTTTTCGGACGGTTCGTACCTAGGACCATTGAAACAGAAAAAATAGTTGGTCCTATAAAAACAGACCATCACCCAAAATGGTTGGTCATTCCGAACATTGCAAGACACCTATGGCTCGATTTACTTCAATCGACGGTGACCTGCTTGACCAACCGGTCGAGGTCATCGTCAACGCGTGGAATCGCAATATCATCCCCTGGTGGTTGCTGATTCCTCAGGGCGTTTCAGGCGCAATCAAACGTCGAGCCGGCTTAGCACCCTTCAAAGAAATCGGCAGGACGGGACCGCTCCCACTCGGGCACGCAAGGTGGACCAAGGCGGGAAACCTACCCTTCAAGGGCATCATTCATGTGGCTGGCATCAACATGTCATGGCGCGCATCTGAACAAGGAATTCGAGATTGCACGCGAAACGCGCTGGAGCTCGCCGTGCGAAAAGACGTGAGAAGCATCGCTTTTCCAATCATCGGTACGGGGTCTGGTGGTTTCCAGCAGGACGTCGCGAAATCCATCATGGAGGCCGTGATTTCGGAGCATGAATTTGCGGGCGAAGTCCTCCTGGTAACCTGGAGCGCTGTACAGCGTTCGTTGTCTGACGGTTAACGTGGCCGGCAGGTGCCGCGAATGATGACACGATAAACGGTTCGCGAAGCCGGACAGGAACCACCCGAGCGAATCGAAACGCCGGCCATGTCGGCTTCGCAGTGATTGCCGTAGGTTAAGCCATCGCAGCCACAAAGAGGTACGTAGTTATCAGGACATGGCCTTGGGGTGGCCCGCGGCCTGACGTTGTCTGGAGCGCAGTTGAGGTCTTCGATCGTGAGTTCTTGGCGCGTGTATTCGCAGACCGCGTCATCCCCGCACAAGATATTTGTGCTGCCTCCGCATGGCTGGCCGATTTGAGCTCCACTCCTGACCAGCGGCGCTGGCTCGGCGCTGTGAGTGGCGGGAGGAGAGGCGCAGCCAAAGAATCCAAATACCAAAAGAAATGTAAAAACGAACTTCATAAGACCTCCTGGAGGCCTTTCAACGTGCTTCGGTGGAAATGGATTCACGGCCAGAAATTCTGGCATCCGTTGTCCGGCCCATTTTGCAATTTCTGCGATTCTGCGCTTGGTACGCAGGCTTTATGGGGTTCGCGCATTAATCACAGGCGAGCCTCAGGATGCCCGCGGACCAAGTCACGAATCACACCGCCGACTGCTCACTGCTCACTGCTCACCGCTCACCGCTCACCGCTACTGCACAATCAGGGCGGCATCAGGAGATTCCCACACGACGTTCCAGGCCGGGTCTTCCGCGATTTCGGTGGCCAATCGTTCCTGATCCGGAAGCTTCAACAACACTGCTTTCACGCCATTTTGCTGAAAGACGCCTCGCCAAACTCCAGGACTCTTGTCGACCTCTTGGCGCAAGACGTCGAATTCCGGACCAAGCGAGCGTTGGTCTTGAAAAACCACGGGATAAAACCCGTCGGGTGTGAGTTCCCAAATCAGCAGTCCCGCGAATTCCGGCGAGTTGTAGAAACGCGGCCGAGAACCCCAAGAGGCGATGATTTGTGCGGCCTCGGCGGGGATTTGTCGGGCAATCAGCGGCCGGCCCATCGAGTTCGCCAGGCTCTGATGCCAAGCCCACAAGGGCTGAACCATCACGGCAAGCACAAACGCCGCTGTCGCGGCGATGCCAAGCTTGGGGGACGCAGCCACTGGCGCGCGATGAAAAAGCGCCGGCAAACACAAAAGCGCTGTCACCGGAGCATCCAAGACCCCCGTCATGGCAACCAGCGTCAGCCCCAAGACCACTTCCTCACGCTTCAAACCCTCACGAGACGCCGTCACAGCCAAGCCAACGGCCAACACGCCACAAACCAGGACCGACATCAGGGCTGGTGCTTGAAGTTGCTCCACAACGGCGATCCAGACCTGAAAGCCGCGAGGGCTTGCCAGGGTCGCCAAAGCAAATAATGCAGTCGCCACCAACACCCACTTTGACCGGCGAAAGACTCCGACAACCAGCAAGAGCGAAAATCCCACCACAAACGAAACATCGACGTTCACCCATACCGGCGCCATAACGACCGGCAGAATCAGCCATCGGGGGTCGCGCTCAGACAAAATTACCGAGGCCATGGTCGCCGCAACAAAGACCGCTCCAAAGGTTTCGGGGCCAAGTCCGCCGGCAGAAGCCGCCAAAACACCGCAGATGCTGCCCACAAAGAGTGCCGCCTGGCTTAATCCACGCCGGAATGTCGCCATCAAAGAAATGCCCAATGCCAACGCCACAAGCCATGTGCGAAGCGCTAAAAGCCCAGGAATATCGCCCAAGGCATGAACCTTGAACAACCACCACTGACTCAACCACGGCACGATGACTGAAGGTGTGTCGACTCCCACCAGATACGAAACATGAATCGCATTGGGGATGCGCTCAAATCCGTCGGCAGCTCGGCCGAAAGCCAGATGCCACCAGAGCAAAGAGTCCGAGAGCGGAACAAAAGCCCCGACGGCCAAACACAGAGAGACGGGCAGTAAAATCACCGCCCATGAAAAAAATGCTGAAATCTTGGGATTCACATCACATCCGACGTCGCAGAGCCGCTGCACCTAAACGAATCGAGAACCAACCCGCTGCGGCTGGCGCCACAAGCCCCAGAAAAACGCCTAGATACGAATTCCACTCGATCTCACCAGGTACTTTTCCGCCAGCAATGGAGCCCCAATAGAGGGTGACTCTGAAGGTCGCAATCAACACGAAGAGCACCAAGAACATTCCCAAAATCATGTAAATGACGGCACCAAAGGAGCTCGCGATTTTGGCAGCGTTGGGATTATAAAACTGGGGGTAAACCGCGCCCAACCCCACCGCCATGGCCGACACCCCAAGCGTGATCGAAAAGATGATGATGCTGGCCGATATCGCGTAAACAATATTCTGAAAAACCAGCAGGTTCGACGACCAGATCAACGCCTGACCGACAATCAGGACGGGCAGGATTCCTCCCAGCCACTTGCCGACAAGGAACCGGTCCAACGATACCGGGGCCTGCATAATCAGCCAGAATGACCGCCCTTCTAGGCTCACACCCGGGAACAAGAATCGCCCGCTAAGCGCGACCACAACAAAACCGCATGCGGCGAGGTTGAAGAAAAAGAGCCCAACATCGCCCAAAAGTCGTTCGTCTGCCGCGATTTCAAAATACTTATAATTAACCAAATAAATCACGACGATCGCGATGACGATAAGGATCTGCGACCACTGGCTGGCATCACGCACAAAAACCAATTGGTCTTTTCGCACCATTTCGCGCAGTGGATTTCCGACCCGACCGCTATTGCTCAAGTCTTCGATTCGCTCGTCGAGCGTGCGTGAACGTGAATACGTGCGCTTCAGCATCCAGTCGCGCAGCGCCGTCACCAGGCTTTGTCCGTGGCGCCCCTCCTGAGCCTTCGAAAAACCACGATAATAAAAGCGGCGATGAGCCCAGGCCGACACAAAAAAGAACGCCAGCGGTGTCATGTAGAGCAGCCCGAGCGACCAGAAGTCCACTTCCGAGCGCCCATAAAGCAAAGGAACAATCACGTTCATCGCCCAATCACTGGGCAAATAGACCGTCGTAGGAGCCGCCAAGAGGTTCAACATTTCGCCAATCGACGAGAACGAATCGGGGTTCAACAAGCGCTCGGGACGTAAAGCCCGAATCACAATAAAAATAACGCTGAAAGCCGCAAGCCCCAGAAATAACGTGGCATCGCGGGTTCGATTGGCGGCCAAAATATTGGTCACTAAAAGCCCAATCAAAGTGGCAATCACCGTGGGAATCGCCACAAAGGGAATCAACACCCCGATCAGACCCAAAAAATACATCGGTCCGGCACCAATCCCGACGCCCGCTGCGATGAATATCGGAAGCCCGAAGATGAAAATCACCCACGAAGACTGGGCCAACGACTCTACAAAACGTGCCGCAAAGAACATGTCTTTGGGGATCGGCTTGGTCATCAAAAACTCAAGTTCATCCGCCAAATAGAACGTCGAAAAGACCGTCACAATATTTGAAAAAACCAGCAGCCCTAAAAAAATCAAAAACGAAATCGAGAGCAAGCGCTGGATCAACAACTCGCCAACAGGCTCAATCTTGAGAGCCTCGGTGACAACCCAATGGCTGGACCGAAATAACATCGCCCAAAAAATCAGGCTCAAGGCCGCAAAAGCCGGGATGCGATATTTGCCGTCTTGTTCCGAGCGCAGCGCCCCTTTGAGCGTGCGAAACTTCACGCCGATAAGAGTTCCAATCACTGGATTTCCTCACTCTTACTTTCGTAGACTTCAGCGTTGCCAAAGCGAGTTGCCACCCGCTCCGCACGTTCGCCTTCAGTCTCTTCGGTGATTTGCAAAAACACCTGTTCCAAGCTGGCTTTGGACGACCCTGTTTCGGTCCTCAGCTCCTCCATCGTCCCACGCGCCATGACTCTGCCGTGAGTGATGATCGCGACCTGGTCGCAAATTTCTTCGGCGACTTCCAACGTATGAGTGGACAACAAAATCGTCATTCCATCGCGCTCGGTGAGCCGACGAAATAGGGTCTTAATCAGGCGGTGTCCCTTGGGGTCCAACCCGACCATGGGTTCATCGACCACCAAGAGCTTGGGCTCTGGCAGCAACGCACCCGCAAACGTGACGCGTTGTTTCATCCCGTGCGAAAAACTCTCGATCAGCGAATCAGCCCATTCAGCCAACTCGAAAAGCTCCAACAATTCGCGAATTCGACGCGCGACCCGTGCGCCGTCCAGACCATAAAGGCCACCGATGAACGCCAGATATTCGAACGCCGTGAGCTTATCGTAAACATAGGGTCGGTCGGGGATGAACCCCGTATTTTTCTTGCAGGTCAACGGGTCCTCATCCATGCGCACGCCATCGATCGTAATCGTGCCGGCAGTGGGTTGAAGCAATCCGGTAATCATCTTCAAGGTGGTGGTTTTACCTGCGCCATTCGGCCCAAGCACACCAAAAATCTGTCCCTGGGGAACACGCAGATCTACAGAATCAACGGCGGTAAATGCGCCATATTTCTTCTGGAGCTGTGTCAACACGACCATGTCTTCGCTCGACATATTATTCCTCAGTTAAAATCTGACGGGGAGGTAATTTGGGGGCCCTGAAGCGGAGTTCGCTCGATCATCAGCAGCCCAAAAAGGTCTTCGTATTCTTTGCGGTCAATTTGGGTGGACACACCCAGTTGGACTTGGGCCGTTCCTGCCAAAAGCGTAGGACGACTCGGGTCGAGGTCGACAAGACGTGCGCCGTCGAAATACTGCACCCAATAATAAGGCTTCATGCCACTATCCGTGCGCTCGAACCCGTAAACCATCTGTGCTGGAATCTCAATTCGACGCAAAGCCTCCGCCAGGATCTTCGATTTTCCAAACGACGTGACGTCGTCGGTTTTCAGAAGACCATCTCGAACGGACCGGCCAAGTTTCTCTGCCTTCTGGCCCGTGCTCATCGCATCGGGAAGCGTCAAATAAACACCCCAATCGAAGGTCTCAAAATCGGCATCATTGACCTTCATGCCTTCGATGGTTTCCTGCGCAAGGTCGCTCTTGTCGGCAACACCAGTCGTGTCGACAACGATCGAGTCCAATTTTCGCGAGACCACTTTTTGAGACGGCGAGTCGGCAAGCACGACCAGGCCGTCGGGGATATTTTTGACGGTAAAGATCGAGTCGCGCTCCAGCCCGCCTTCGCCCCTGAGCATCCCAATCGCATCATCCACCGTGACCGACCCCTGCGTGACTGTTCGCTCGCGGAACTGACGCTCAAGCGCTTTCGCCCGGGTCTGGCCAAAAGTTTCGGGGACCCTTGCACCAATGATTCGCAGCGGCAGCTCCTGGATATAGACCTCTCCGCGTTCGTCCATGTAGACGTCAAATTCGTTGTTGCCGATTTCCTGGCGGAAATGAAACGCGTTGATTTTCGAGTCGTACACGTCGATTTCGTGGCGCCGGACATAGCGGAACCGCATCTTGGTCATCCCCATGACCATCGGGTCGAAATACTCTTGTTCAAAGACTGCGCCCGGCACCAAATCTGGCATCGAAGCGAGCTGAAAGAATGCGCTCTGCGATAATCGGGGCGGCTTTTGCAGCTTCACGGTCGAAGTACGAACCTTGCCACCGATATCATAACGCAGCTCGACATCGTTGCCCTTCACCTCGACTTCCGCCTCGAAAGACAATGCGGACGCCGTCTGCACGCTGACGTTGGCCTTTTTGAGCAAGGCCGTCTGGTCCATGGTCGCTTTGACCTTGGTGCGCAACAACTGGGCCGTCCCAAGCGAAGTCACGTTGATCATGAAATCGTATTCGACCAGCCATCCGCCATCGATCGCGGTTCGAGTTTCGTGAATGAAACCGACCTCGTCATCATCGCGGGTCAACATCATCCATGAATCGCCGGCATGAATAGGGACGCCCGCTTCAAGCGAACGCCGCTCGGTTTCGGCCTCGATGTGCGAGCTGTACGCATACGCTCCCACAAGTCCAACCCAACCCACCAATGCGACTACGCCCACAGCGTCAAAAATTCTCAACGCGACCTCATTTCACGCGACTCAAAAAACCGAGCTTGCTGACGTGCCCGGCAAACGGCAAGATGATGGCGCGCGTGCATCATTTGCGTGGCCCTGTTGACCGATTCAAAGTGCGGAGAATACTGGATGTCCAACGAAAATTCGACCCACTTTCAATTCAGCCTCGCTGCCATCGATCTTGAGATTTCAGGCGAACGAGCGTTCGTGGAACGGATGTATCGGCTCATCATGCAGGACATTGAGGCTGCACGCACGGGAAAGCTCATGCCAGCCGCGTTGCCGCCTAAAAAACCCGAACCGGTCATGGACATGGGAGCAACCATTCCAAGCCATGGCCAAAAACGTTCAAAGACCGTGGCGCCTGACTCTCAGGTGGTTTGGGTTCATCGTTGCTCAGACATGATGCACAAGATCTACATGTCGAGCCCCGAGGAACTCTCGCGCGCCTCCTTGCTGAAAGTCATCGATCCCTCGGCCCTTGCGGTCGTGTTCGCCTCCGAAGACGTGGTCGACGTGATGCTGCCCAAGGTTGAACAGGGCCATACGTTATGGGCCGAACTGACAGCCGCTGGACGCAAGAAAATTCAAAATCCGGGCACGACCTAGGCCTCAATCCCGTAGATTCGGCAAGCGTTCTCGGTGGTCTGGACACCAAATTCCTCGATCGAAATTCCGCGGGCATTGGCGATGATCTCGGCCGTATGCCGCACGAACGCTGGCTCGTTCTTCTTGCCACGATGGGGCACCGGAGCCAAATATGGGCTGTCGGTCTCGATCAGGATCCGATTCAAAGGCACGACTTCTTTGGCAATTTCAAGGATATCCGCGCCGTTTTTGAACGTCACAATTCCTGAAAACGAAATATGAAAGTCGAACTCTGAAACCAGAGTCTCGGCCATTTTCCGGCTGCTCGTGAAACAATGCAGGATCCCGGTCGAAACGCCGGTATCGCGCAGGGCTTGCAGCGTGTCTTCTTCGGCCTCACGGCTGTGAATGATCACGGGTTTGCCAAATTCCAACGACATCTCAAGGAAGGCGTGAAACGAGCGCATCTGATTGCCGCGGTCGGCTTTATTATAATGGTAATCTAGGCCGGTTTCGCCGATGCCGACGACCTTGGCTTGGCCCGCAAAATCATTTTGCATGATCGCCAAAACTTCTGGGGTGAACATATCCGCGTCGTGGGGATGAATCCCGGCGGTGCACCAGATTCGCTCGTGAGCGTTGGCAATTTCGAGTGCGCGGTAATTGCTCTCGAGCCCGCGGCTGGCGCCAATCGTGACGATGCGCGTCACACCGGCGGCATCCGCCACGGCCACAACATCATCGAGGCGTTCGGTCAAAGTCGGAAAATCAAGGTGGGCGTGGGTATCAAAAAACATCTTTATGCTCCCAATGAATCAGGGTGTCCGCGGCCTGTTGCCGTTGCTCTTCGTCTTTGTGGGACTGAGCGACTTTGGCCACCAAGGCGCGCGCATCTTCGTCGCCGTAGAGCCTCAACGCAAGCAGTGCCGTGTCGGCGTGATAATCGCTGGACATGGCCAGAGCGTCGACCGTCGCGCGAAGCTCGCGAATCTGAAATTTTCCGGCGTTGATCAGCGCCCAACCTCGAGCATCCTTGCGTTTGCCCGATGCGTAAGAAGACAAGAGTTCCAAGCCGCGTTTATCTCCCAACCCGTGCAGCGCCAGGGCGGCCTCGACGCGGTGGATGGGATGGACCCGAAACGACTTCGTGACCCGAATCAGTTCAGGGACCGCCCGTTTATCGCCAAGGCTCACCAACGCTTGACTTGCGGCCGAGGCGGTCTCGTCGCTTTTGAGGTTATCGACCAGATCGCGCAAGATTTCGTCGACAACACTGTCGCTTAAAGCCAGACCAGCGGCCTTGAGTTCAGCCAACACGCAGGCAAGCTGAAAACGGTCGAGGTTTTTCCGAAAAATCCCGCGCGCCAGGTCCAAATAGCGTTTGGTCAAAACCTCACCGGCCTCGGCCCATTTGTTGGTGGCGCAGATCTGGGCGCAAACCACCAACACACCATGGTCTTTTTCGGCCTTCAGATGCTGCAGAACGACTTCGCGAGTGAATTCATTGGGACAGTCGGCCAGGCCAACAAAAGCCGCGTAACGAACGTCTGAGTCGCTATCGCTCGCCATTTCTTTCAAAAATTCGGCGCCGTGGTCGGTCCCGCTCAGAGCCAGGCAAATCATCGAGCGCAATCTCGCGTCGCCCTTCCCCGCTTGCGCCACGAGGTCACGCGCCAATTCGTCGTTCATTCGCGTAGAAAGCGCGTCGGCGGCAAGCGCACGCAGAGCCGGATACGGATCCGAAAGGGCGTCGATGAGCAGGCTCAATGAAGCTGTCGGTTCAATCCGCTTGAATTCGGCCGCGCGGGCGGCCGAGTTCCCAATCTGAGCTAGCTCCTCGTAATCTTGCATTATGAGATGCGCGTACCAGGTTTGACGCGGTCCGAATAACGCGCCAATTCAAGCCCGCCGTCCTCGGTCTCCACCGCAAGCAACATGCCTTCGCTCAGGATTTTGAAGACCTTGCGAGGCTGCAAATTCCCCACCATCGCCACGCGCTGCCCGAGGATATCTTCGGGTGAGTAGCTAAGCGCGATGCCCGCCACGATCGTGCGAGTTTCGGGTTCACCCGCATCGACGGTCACTTTCAGCAATTTGTCCGAACCTTCCACGCGCTCAGCGGCGATCACATGAGCCACCTTGAGTTCGACCGCAAGGAACTGGTCGAAGGTGATGATGCCTTCTGCAGGGGCCTCGGCCTTCTTGGCCGCTTTAGGCGCTTTTTCTGGAGCTTTTTCGACGATTACGGCTTCTTCAACTGGCATATCAATCTTTGTAAAAAGTACTTCTGGAGTCACGATCACGGTGCCGGCGGCGAGGCCGCCCCATTCGAGTTTCGACAGGTCGACGTCTTCTTGGCCAAACGCGGCCAAAATCTTGGCGGACGCGGTGGGCAGGAATGCTGCGCCCAATTCAGCGACCCAACGGATGCCCTCGAGCAAATGGTACATCACGTTGATAAGGCGGTCAGTTTCACCCTTTTTATTGAGCGACCAAGGCTGCGTGATGGCAACGTATTGATTCAAATCGCTCGAAAACTCCATCACACGCTCGACGGCGCGATGAGTCTCGCGGGCGTCCATCGCAGCAAAAACATCGTCTCGGCAAAGCTCTGCTTTGGCGCGAATATCAACGTCTTCTGGGTTATCGCTGGCGGCGCCGTCTGGGACTTTGCCGTCCACAAATTTGGTGGCCATCGCGACAGCTCGATTTACCAGATTGCCCAGATTATCGGCCAACTCTGAATTGTTGCGGCCGATGACACGAGCGTGAACGAAATTTCCGTCCGACCCAAGCGGAATCTCGCGCAGCAGGTAATAGCGCAACAAATCCAGCGGGTATTTTTCGGCCAATTCAAACGCGTCGATAAAATTGCCTAGCGACTTGCTCATCTTGAGGCCCTCGCTCATCCACCAACCGTGGGCGAACACTTCTTTGGGCAGCGCAATGCCAGCGCTCATCAGGAATGCAGGCCAATACACGGCGTGAAAACGCAGAATATCTTTGCCGATCAGATGGATATCGCAGGGCCAGAATTTCTTGAAAAGCTCGTCGTCACTGAACGCGCCAACGCCCGTGATATAATTGGTGAGCGCGTCGACCCACACGTAAAGCACGTGCTCGGGATCGTCGGGCCAGGGGATGCCCCAATCAAAGGTCGTTCGCGAGATCGACAGGTCACGAAGGCCTCCAGACACAAACGATGCAACTTCGTTGCGGCGAATCACCGGAAGCACAGGGCATGGTTGGGATTCAAACCAATCCAAGAGTGGTTTTTCGTATTTGCTGAGCTTGAAGAAATAGCTTTTTTCTTCGACCCATTCCACGGCCGAACCCGAAGTCTTGCATTTGCCGTCTTCGATTTCGGACTCGTCGTAAAACGCCTCATCGGTCGCCGAATACCAACCCGCGTACGCATCTAAATAGATGTCGCCGCTTGCGAGCATGCGCTTAACGACTTCGTGAACAACCTTTTTATGGTCGGTATCAGTCGTACGAATAAAACGGTCGTGCGTGATTTCCAACGTTTTAAATAAACGCTCAAAACTCGACGAGTTCAGGTCAGCCAAAGCTTTTGGGGTCAGGCCCCGCTCTTCCGCTGCGCGCTGTACTTTGAGGCCGTGTTCGTCGGTTCCCGTCAGAAAAAACACCTCGAATTTGCGATGCCGATAATGACGCGCCATCGCATCCGCAACGATCGTTGTGTACGCGTGCCCAATATGTGGCTCGCCGTTAACATAATAGATGGGTGTGGTGACATAGAACGTAGACATGGAAACCTCGAGCAGCAAAGACGCGCGAATAGGTAACTGATGAGGCGTGGATTGACAATGGTGCGACCTGTGATGAGTGCGCCGGGCTCGAGCCGGCATCGCGACCACGCGGGCTTCAGGCGAAGAGGTCCGTGACCACTTTCATCGATAGAAAGAGCCGTGTTCGTAGAAGCCCTTTGCATCGTCGTTTATCGCGTCGACGATCACCGCGAACGAAGGCAGATGCGCGTTGATGCCCGCGCAGTGCTTCAACGCCTGAATCAGCGTGACTTTCCCCAAACCCCGCCCTTGTGCCAACTTATGCACTGCCAACTGAGCGAGTAGGAGCACCGGCACTGCTCCGCATGCTTCATTTTTCATCCTCGTCGCTGAGGTCGCAACCAGACGCGCCAGAATACGGGAACTCCTTCTGGCCTCCCCAGCATTGGCGGACCTCGTCATAGCGCTCGCCAATGACATCTGAAATACAACCGACGAGGACCATCCAAAAAACCTTCTTCGAATCCGAACTGAAACGTGACCATCTCAACGGATACAGTCGCGATCGTAGCGCGCAAGTACTGCATCTCCCTTATTCTATGCCCCCACTCCACCAGCCCCCTGTACGGCACCACCAATCTTGGGCTATGCGGGTCGTGAATCAGACTGCACTTGCCGCTGGTCGGAAATTTAGAGGTTAGTTTTGGATCCCACATTTTTCATACGAGTACTGGGCGGACTCTTCGCCATCATGAACCCGTTCTTAGCATTGCCCATGTTCTTGTCTTTGACCGACGATTACGAACCCGCCTTGCAACGTCGGACGGCCGTCAAGGTCGCCATGTCGAGCGCTGCCCTATGCGGCGTTCTGGCGCTTGGAGGCACCTGGATCCTGCAAATGTTCGGAATCGGAATTGATGGATTTCGGATTGCCGGAGGAATCGTACTGATGACGATTGCGATGGGAATGCTCAACGGTACCGGCCACACCTCGCATCGAGGCACGCCCGCTGAGCGAGCCGAGAATAAAGAGCGCGATGATGTCTCGTTCTATCCATTGGCGTTTCCAATGGTTGTTGGGCCCGGAACGATCACGACCATTATCGTGTTCACCACTCAAGCGAATTCGGCCTACGAATACGGGTCAATCGCGGTCGCTCTCGTCATCGTTTTATCCATCCTGCTTGCGGTGCTCTGGCTTGGAGCCGATATCGGAAAACATATGTCGATGACCTTGCGCTTGGTGACCATTCGTCTGATGGGCATGATCGTAGCGGCCATCGCAGTGGAAATGGTTGTGAACGGACTCAAATCCACCCTGCCTGGACTCGCGGGTTAAGTCGCTAATTAATAGGTCGGATTCAGCGTAGACCGTACTGGCGCATCATCAAACGCGAAGCCCTCGCCGACCACATAAATAGTTCCGCCGGCGATCGTAATATCCCAAGTATTTTGCCGTTTAATATTTGCCGCCAACTCCGACAAAAAAGTCGGATCTAAAACCACAAATTCAACATTTTTTCCGGCAAATTGTTCGCTTAAGGCATCCACGGTTGTGGTGCCTCGATGGGCGTAAATAATCACCCGTTCGGAAATTCGTATCGACCGCTGAAGCCGTTCTGGCGTGGGCAAACCGATGTCGACCCAGAGCAAAGAACGGCCATCATCCGACATCAAAGTCACCGACGGTTCCTCGCCCAAAGACAGGCCCGGCCCCATCTTCAAATAAGGCTGATATTCGATCGAATAGGCCAACACACGGGCCAGCATGTATTCGTCGGTTTCGCTCTGGTGGCGGTCGACACGCAGCTCAAGGGTCTCGTAGACGCCCTTATCAGAGTCGGCCAGATTAATATTAAAACGAAAAAGCATATCAGGCTCCGGGCCAGGAATCGGGAACCACAAATCCGCGGCTCTGCTCGCGCCACTCTCCGTCGATTTGCACCATCGCTGCAAGGTGAAGCGGCCTAATCGACGCGGGTTGGTCCGGCTTCCACTCACGGCTGGCATCAAAGTGCTGAGCCGCAGACAACCAGAAGAGTCGAGGCAAAATCATCCAACGTGTCTGGGGTTCAAAACCTCGCAGCAGCTCGACTTCGTGTTGATGAACCCACCAGCCTCTAAGGCCCTCAGGATTGGCGTCAGGATGATGGGCCACGCGGAATTTGGGGTTCAGCGACTCATATAAAACACCACGAATCAGCGCGGCGGGGACGACCTCTTCGCTGATACCAAGTCTGGCGAGCACCTTTTTGCCCTCAGGCGTCGAGGCAAGCCGCATTTGCTTTTGCAGCATCTTGGCCCATTTCAAATCCAGACGGTCAACGGCATTTGGACCATACCAAAACGGCTCACCAGCCGGCCCAGGATGACCCAAGTAGAATTTCACGGCGAGTTCCCAATGATGAACCTGAGTGTCTCGACGAAAGACCAAGTCAAACTCGCCGACCGTCCCGCCCTGCCCGTGCACTTGCAGGTTTTTCGCAAGCACCGTGGCCGGTCCGACGGCAGAAATCCAGACTCCGACAAGTGTTTCGAAATAGTCGCCCAGGCGTTTCCCGACCTTCGCGACCCGTTTTTCGAGGTCTGAACCAGGACGACCAAGCCGAGCCAAAGTCCCAGGATATTGGTCTAAATCGTCAAGCCCCTGGCTTTGGTCGACGATCTGCGGATGTGACACCAAAGAAGGGCTCGAAAAAACCCATTCCAGATCTCGCATTGACTGAGGAAGGTCGGGCCTCAACGGCGACGACGTCGCAGGCCAAACAAGGCGAGTACGGCCAGCCACGAGGCGCCACCACCAACGGCGGAACAACCATCACCGGTCAGCGTATCACCGCTGTAGTCTTGGCCTTCCCATGGCACGTATGGAGCTGGAACGACTTCAACAAACTCGGTCTGGCCAGCATCTGTGATGGAGGTTCCCATGTCAGCTTCGCCCATGTCAGCTTCGCCCATGTCGGCTTCGCCCATGTCGGCTTCGCCCATGTCAGCTTCGCCCATGTCGCTTCCAGCATCAGAACCCGCATCGGCCATCTCTGCCGTGCAAGTCACTCCGTCGCCAGTAAAACCGGCGTCACATTCACAAGTGAAGAGGCCGACGTTATTGGTGCACGTCGCGTTGACGTCGCAATCGTCCGTGCCCGCTACACATTCGTTGATGTCGACACACCCCGTGCCAGCGGCCAAACCGTCGCCCTCGAAACCAGCAGGACAAGCGCATGTGAACGCACCGACCGTGTTGGCGCACGTCGCGTCGGCCACACAATCGTCCGTGCCCGTCGCGCACTCGTCGATGTCTTCGCAACCCGTGCCTGGAATCATTGCGTCGCCCTCGAATCCGGCAACACAAACACACGAAAAATCGTTGGGAGCGGGAGCTTCGACACACATCGAATCGGCCGAACAATTATCGGCGACTCCACAATCCGCAGGTACGCAGGTGTCATTGAAGGCCACGGTCCCAACGGGGCATGAACACGTGAAACCGGGGGCCATCCACGCTCCGATTGGGATTTCAGAACAGGTCCCAGCGCCGCATGGATTCACCGCGCACTCGTCGGTATCCGTACATCCCCACGCCCCGGTGCCGATCGTGGTTCCGATCGAACCCGGCGTGCACGAAAACAAGAAACTGTAATTTTTGGCGGGGACGGTGCCCAAGATCGCACCACAAATGACGTTATCATTACACGCGGCCGAAGCGTTGGTGGCACACGTCAGCATGTCGCAACCGGCGTCCTCGGCCGAGAGCGGAAACCCGGCTGACCCCGTGTTGTTCAGCTCAAACGCGTTCGTCAGGCCGTCACCATCTGCATCGAGCGCTCCCAGCGCAACACTCCAGCCGGTGGTGCGATACTGAATGCCGAACGGATTAAAACAAGGTGCCTGAGGGTCGGTATTTCCCGCGTTGCAGCCGCCTCCACCGGACGGATGCACATGACAGTCCGTGCATTCGAAAGTGGTGAACCCTGCCGGCAATTCGGGCAATCCGTATCGCTGGTTTACGTAGGGTGGATAAGCCCACGACACCGACGACACCGCACAAAGCGACAAAACGTTCAGGAACAAAAACGGCTTCATAGGGATACCTGCAAAAAACATTGAATTTCCTCCATCATCGGTTGCCTTTGGCTGCTGCTCAAGGAAACATTTCCGAAATCCAACGAATCAATTTCGCCAACTCAACGCTTGGACGCATCTTCTGCGCCCAAAACGAACACCGTCGCGGATGCGAGGGTGCGTGCGTGATGCCCTGGCTCGACGAGCCGCCCACGCGGGTGATCTGGCGCAATTATTGCTGTACAGTGCCATCATGAGTCGTGTCGCAATATTTAGCCTTTTCTTGCTCGCCGCGTGTTCCCCGGGTGCTTCCGACACGCCGGAGGCCGAGCTTTATCCGGACCGCTGTCACGCTCCAGATGGCGTAAGTGCGGCACCCAAAACCATTTTCGAAGCGCTGACCTTCATCGATTCGCTTCCGCGACCTGTGACGGTGCCTTGTGCTGTAGAAGCCTTAGAACGGCCGATGTCGATCATTGGGTCGACCAGCCCTTTCAGCGCACAGCCGGCCGCTGGCGACGAAGCTCCACGAATCTTTGCGATCTATGACACCTTGGTACTGAGTTTCGTCGCTGACGGTGATGGTTCGCACGTGCTGGAGTTCGCCGAAGAACGGCCAAACGCGCGCTCGGTCAAGGCGGAGCTGAAGATGCCGGTCACCGCTGAATTGGTGTTCACCGAGGCCTTTGAGCATCTGGAGATGGAAACCGGGAGCGTCTGCGGGTCCTGCCATAAAAATGAACAACCGGCCTGGGATATCAAATACGCCAACGCCTTTGAATCTCAGGCATTGCGGCCCACGCCTAATGACGTAGTCGACCTCTACACGATCTTTGAACAGGCCGAGGCCTGCGATGAGGAAACCACACCAGATCGATGTGAAATCTACGACGCGCTCTTCTACCGCGGTGAAATCGAGGATGGTGATTTCCCCCGTCCCCTCCCGACGATTTTCGACTGATCTCGATCCGTTGTATGCCCGCTTAAAAATTACGGGCGCGGGACGTAGGCGGTTTTTGACCGTTGCCAAGCGATTGACACCCCAGACCTTGCCGACTAACCAATAGGCCAACTACATTTTAGAGGAGCCTATGAAACTCGCGACCCTTCGAGACCATACACGTGACGGAAAACTCGTCATCGTTCGACGCGACAACGCGGTTTACACTCACGCTTCCGACATCGCACCCACGCTGCAATTCGCGCTGGACCACTGGGACAACCTCGCAGACCGGCTGCAGCAGCGCGCCGCTGAACTAGAACGCGGCGTCGTTGAAGAACTCCCAGTCGAGCCCGACGAAATGGCTTCGCCACTTCCACGCGCATACGAGTGGATCGACGGGTCGGCCTACATCAATCATATCGTGCTTGTTCGAAAAGCCCGTGGAGCCGAGCCCCCTGCAACCTTAGCGACCGACCCACTGATTTATCAGGGTGGCTCGGGGATGCTGCTTTCGCCGACCGAAGATATCCCGCTTTACGATGAAGCGTGGGGACTCGACTTTGAGGCCGAAGTCGCGGTGATTCTGGGCGATACGCCCGTGGGCGTGTCCAAAGAAGAAGCGCTCGATTACGTAAAACTGATCGTGCTGGTCAACGACTGCACGCTTCGAAACCTGATTCCTGCAGAATTGGCAAAGAGCTTTGGGTTCTTTCAATCCAAACCTGCCTCAGCGTTTTCACCGTTCGCGGTGACCCCCGACGAACTGGGCGATGCGTGGAAAGACGGCCGCATCCACCTGCCTTTGAAATCCTATTATAACGACGGGCTTTTTGGTGATCCCGATGCCGGCCCCGAGATGCATTTCTCGTTTGCCGACCTGATCCACCATATCGCCAAGACTCGCGCCTACACCGCCGGCACCATCTTGGGTTCGGGCACGATTTCGAACGAAGACCGCAGCCGCGGCTCGTCATGTCTTGCCGAAAAACGCATGATCGAAAAAATCGACGAAGGTGAATTCAAAACTCCGTTCATGAAAGTCGGCGACACGGTTCGTATCGAAATGATGAACGAAGCCGGCGAAAACATCTTTGGGACCATCTCTCAGAAGGTAGTCAAAGCGTGAAACTCTACGGATATTGGCGCAGCTCGGCGACCTGGCGAGTTCGTATCGCATTGAATTTCAAGGACATCCCTTACGAGTACATTCCCGTGCATCTCGTGCGAGATGGCGGAGAGCAGCTTAAGGACTGGTATCAGACGCTCAATCCGAGCCAACAGGTTCCAACTCTGGAAGTCGAGCTTGATGGATCGACACGACATCTCGGGCAGTCGATGGCGATTCTGGAATTCCTAGAAGAGTTCAAAGCCGCGCCGGCGATGCTTCCAAAGGACCTCTATCTGCGTTCACGCACCAGGCAATTGGCCGAAATCGTGAATTCAGGAATTCAGCCTCACCAGAACCTGTCCGTGTTGAATCATCTCAAGGCGTTGAAGGTCGACTCCAACGCGTGGTCCCGCAAATGGATTTCACAGGGTTTGGTCGCATTTCAGACCGTCGTCGAGGAAACAGCCGGGACGTTCAGCGTGGGCGACTCGCCGACCTGGGCAGACGCCTGCTTGATTCCCCAACTCTATAATGCGCGACGGTTTTCCATCGATTTGAAGCCCTTCGAGCGCCTGGTCGAAATCGAATCGGTCTGTGCCGAACTTGAGTGCTTCAAAAAGGCCCATGCTGACGCACAACCTGACGCGCAGCCATGAACATCCGGTTGGACATCAAAGCGTTCAACGCGCTTTCTCTGGACGAACTCTACAAAGTCCTATGGTTGCGCGACATCGTTTTTGTGGTCGGCCAGAAGATCACGTCGGAGTCCGAGGTCGACGGTCTAGACCCCGAATGCCACCACGCGCTGTTATGGAATGGCGACCATGTCATCGGCACGGCCAGAATCTTTGCCGACCGCCAGCCCTCGATCGTCGGCCGCGTGGCAGTGCATCCGGACTTCCAGCACCAAGGCCTTGGACGCAAGCTCATGGAGCATATCGGAATTTGGCTGGCTGGCCGGCCTTCAGAACTGCATGCTCAGGCGCACCTCGAGGACTGGTACCAGTCGCTTGGTTGGACTCGCCACGGCGACATCTTTGTTGAAGCTGAAATCCCGCACGTCATGATGACGCTAAACCTGACCAAGGAACCCCAATGACACCCGAACAAAAGCTCAAAGAACTCGGCATCGACCTGCCCAGCGCTCCGGCAGCCGCGGCCGCGTACGTGCCCTTCATGATTACAGGAAACCTTGTCCTGACGGCTGGACAGATTTCGGTCAAAGACGGCGCGTTGATAGCTCAGGGTGTGGTCGGTCGCGAAATCGACATGGAGACCGCTCAGGCGTGTTCAAAACAATGCGCCATCAACGTGATGGCGCAGGTCAAAGCCGCTCTGGGCGAGCTTTCGCGAGTCACGCGCGTTGTGAAATTGAACGTATTTGTGGCAAGCACACACGATTTCACGCAACAACACCTTGTGGCCAACGCTGCGTCATTGCTGGTCGCAGAGGTGTTTGGGGAAGCTGGACAACACGCCCGTTCGGCCGTCGGAGTCGCGTCGTTGCCGCTGAACAGTCCTGTCGAAATCGAAGCCATTGTGGAATTCAAAGATTAATGGGCAGCTCGGTATAACTCGCAATGCCGGGCGGGAGCCCGACGGCCCCTTCACAAGCAAACACAACCCGCACACTCACCGCTCACCGCCAACTGGAGTCGAAGATGCCCCATATCGATGTCACCCAGCAATCTTTTGAAGCCGATGTCATTCGCCAGTCCTATGAACACCCCGTGATTGTCGATTTCTGGGCGCCTTGGTGTGGTCCGTGTCGCACTTTGGGCCCCGTCCTCGAAGCATTGGCGGACGAGGCTAAGGGCGAGTGGATCTTGGCCAAGGTCAACACCGAGGAAGCTCAGCAATTGGCGACCGATTTTCAAATCCAGGGCATCCCCAACGTAAAGGCCTTTGTGAACGGCAAAGTCGTCGATGAATTCGCTGGCGCCCTGCCCCGGCCCATGATCGAAGACTGGCTCAAGAAGGTCGTACCGTCTTCAACCGACAAGGCGATCGTGGCCGCCCGCGGTCACCTTCGTGACGGCGCCTTCGACGCTGCGCGCCCGGTCTTGGAAGAAGCTCACGTCGAAGACCCAAGCCGCATCGATGTTCGGATTTATCTGGCTGAAATCGCCGTTCACGACGGCAAGCTCGACGATGCCCGCGCGATTTTGGACAAGATTCCAGAGTACCAGGAAGATAAATTTGGGCAGGATTTTGCCCTCGCCTGGCTGAAGCTCGAAGCAGCGCTGGCCAAGACACGGGGAGACGCTCCCGAGCGCCTCGCCGCTGACCCCAAGGATCCCCAAGCGCGTTGGGATCTGGCCATGGGCAAGTTCGGCAAGGGCGATGCCGAGGACGCCCTGCGCCAGCTGCTCGAAATCTTCAAGGCGAACCGCGCCTGGGGCGATGAGGCTTCACGCAAGGCCATGATCAGGGTCTTTCGTGCCCTAGGCGAAGACGACCCGCTCAGCGTGTACTGGCGGTCTCAGCTCGCGCGCTGGATGTACTGACGTTTCCGTCTGAATCCAAACACGACCGCCAGAGCCCAAAATCCCATCAAACCACCGACACTATTGCAGCCATCGTCGGTCGCGCCTGAGCTGGTCGAACCGTTCGCGGTCCCACCGTCCGTCGCGGCGATATCCATGTCCGTTCCGGGCTGGCTTCCGGCGTCGGAATTCTGGGTTCCGCCGTCCATGCCAGTATTTGGTTGCGTGCCAGCGTCTGTGGTCTCGTCGTCGGCAAGCGACACCAACGGCTCATGAAACGGAATGCTGGCGTCGCACACATAACCCGCCGAATACTCGATGGCGCCGATGTCGAGCACCCTATCGCGCGTGTTTGCGCAATAATCGAACTCGACCATCTCAGCGCGGCCAGCATCGATTAATGCCATGACGTTGACGGGCCGAAAATCCAGATTTGGTGCGTCCACGAAAAAATCCACCGGACTCAATTGATCTAAATTATTGGATTGGGTGGCGCTTCCACCATCACGTTCACGTATCCGGCCTTCGACGATATTATTAGCCACGACGGCCGTGGATTCCGCAAAGCGCACGTCGATGCCGCTCGTGCCAATCAGGGTGTTGTTGATCAGCCGCACGTCCTTGCCCTTATTGATGTAAATCCCGACATCCGAGCAATTGGCGACGATATTATTTCGCATCACGCCATTCTGATGTTCGGGTGAGCAGGTCTGGTCCTCGCAAATCGAATCAGGAGCTGTGCCTCCTCCCCCAAACGACAAGCCGAGCCGAGTCGCGCCATCGTGGTCCCGCGAGCACACGACCAAATTCGCGTCAAAAAGACCGTCGCGTGAATTCCCTTTCAGGAACGCCGCATAGGACACGCCGTTGCCCTGCCCTTTGGCAAAATCATGAAGATAATTGCGACGAATGATCCAACGTCGACCGCCCACAACATCGATCTTGGTGACCGGATTTGAAGTCTCGCGCGGCGCCTCATCGTAAAATTCGTTGAACTCGATCAAGACGTCGTTGGGATAGGTACCTGGCACCTGGCCGTTTCCGTTACCCTTGATCTGCGCATTAAAATTGATGATGCGGCTGTTTCGAATCACGGTTCGATCAGCGCCGCCCACGATATGAAACGCATGTTCGCAATCCGAGTCGTCCGCGCACACGCCCCGAATCGTCAGGTGGTCAAAGGTCCAGTCAGGGGCATTCACTTTAAAGCCCTCAACCGCATCAAATTCAATCACAGCGCCGTTTGCGCCATTCATCGTGATCGGTCCGGGTCGATTCAACGAAATATTTTGGTCGATTCGATACGTCCCCGACTCCAGCTGAATATCGTCCCCAGGGTTGGCTTGCTGCACCGCAGTCAACAACCCGGCAGCATCAGAAACTGTGTAGGTTTCCGCGGCCGCTGCCGTGGGTACCATGATCACAAACATGAAAATTAGTTTTCGCAATTTCGGCCTCCATGGAAGACATGATAGGGCATGGTGAAACTTCCAGCGACCATCGGAATCCCATGATTCCATTGAGGAGACGTTATGTTTTTCAACTCCAGTTCAAAAACCAAAATGGTCGATCCCGAAGACGCTCTGCCCGGACGAACATCCGAGATGGAAATCGGCGTTTTCCACCACGTGTTTGCTGCCCCGCTTCAAGCCGACTTCGACGAATACGACACGGTCGTGTTTGGAATGGGATGTTTCTGGGGCGCGGAGCGAATTTTCTGGAAGCTCCCTGGCGTGGTCTCAACTTCCGCCGGGTACGCCGGTGGCACGACCCCGAATCCAACCTACGAAGAAGTGTGTTCGGGCCGCACGGGCCATGCCGAGGTTGTCCGCGTGGTGTTTGACCCAGAAAAAATCTCCCTGCACGCGCTGTTAAAGGTGTTTTTTGAAAACCACGATCCTACGCAAGGCATGCGGCAGGGTAACGACGTGGGCACGCAATATCGCTCGGCTATCTACGGAACTTCGGACGCCCAGCTCGATGCGATTCTGGCCGCCCGCGACCTTTACCAGGCCGAGCTGACGGCCGGTGGATTCGGTGAAATCAGCACCGACATCGACGCTTTGGACAAATACTATTTTGCCGAGCCCTACCACCAGCAATACCTGTCCAAGAATCCCAACGGTTATTGTGGAATCGGCGGCACCGGCGTGTCGTGTCCCGTAAATTGGGCCCCTAAATAATCACGGCTATTGAAGGCATGGGCTGGGTCTGCCAGAATCCGCATGTTGATTCTGGAGTTATCATGCGTGTTATCTGGCTTTTTGCTTTCTTGGTCTTGTTTGCGGGTTGCTCCGACGACACTGCGGGCACCACGACACAATGTGCTGCGGGAGAATCGTTCAACCCGATCTCCAAGTCCTGCACGCCCGGCGGCATCCTTACCCCGGATGTCGGTGTTCCCGATTCGTCGACTACCGACACTTCCACCGGGGGTTCTGACGCAGATGCACCCTGCACGGATTGCGGCCCCTTCTATTTTGAGCCTGAATCCTTGGCATTTGCGTTCACGCCAGCGCGCGAACCGACGCTCTTAGATGCCACACTGATCTTCCAAGCTGACCAAGAAACCACCGTGGAGTCCCTCGAATGGGAAGGAAGCTCTGAGTTTCAGGTCGTTAACCTCGCCGTTGGCGATTTGGTTCGCCAAGGCCAACGCACCGTCAGCATCCAGTATTCTCCGACCGACAACACCCCGGACACCGCGATATTGCGTGTGCATCTGACGAATTCAACCGTGGGTTTTGCCGAACTTAAGCTTTCGAGCACGATTTCGGGTGCGGAAATTTGCGCCGAAAACTGCCCACGAATTCAAGTTGAGCCACGAGCCATCACGATTTCCTACCAACCCGGTGACACGGCGATGCATCGCCCTCTTACGGTTGGAAATGTAGGCCAAGCGCCACTTGAGGTCCGCGAGATTTTGGTTCTTCAGCAAGGCCGGGCGTACTCGGTGGCGCACGACGCACTTCCGCTGCTTCTTGAGCCGAATTCGAACACCGTTGTGGATGTTGGTTTCGACCCGGCCGAAATCGGGACCGCCGGGGCCACGATCAAGATTCGCTCCAGCGACCCTTTTGAACCCGAAGTTAATGTACCGGTCACTGCGACGGCCAAAGATTCGCAAAATGACCCCTGCATTCAAGTGAATCCTACTTCATTGAATTACGGGTCGGTCGTGCGCGGTTCACCCGTCGCAAAGACGTTTACGCTGACCAATTGTGGAAGCCGAAGCTTGACCGTGAGTGCGATTGAACGCGGGCGATTCTTTGGAATCCCGACCTCGGCAGCCTTCCAGATCACCAGCCCTTGGACGGCAGGCGTGATCCCCGCAGGCGGCTCTGAAATCATCGAGATGACGTTCTCTCCACGGCGCGCTGGCGTCGAATCCGGCTTCTTTTTGGTACGCAACGACGACCCCTCCAACTCCGCGGCTCGGGTGAGCGTGTCCGGCACAAGCCAGGCGCCACCTATTGCGGATCAGGACATTCACGTTGTTGTGGAGTGGGACTCCAACGACACCGACGTCGACACGCACCTGCTCTTGCTTCCAGGCCAAGGCCTCTTTTGTGGAAACGACTGTTATTTCTCGAATCCTGAACCTGATTGGGGCGTGCAAGGTGATTGGCAAGACGACCCATTCCTGGACCGCGACGACGTCGACGGTTTTGGTCCCGAGAATATCAACGTCGAAAAGGGCATCGACGGCCAGACCTACCGTGTGGTCCTGCATTATTGGGCGGACAGCCATAACTCTTCGTCCTCAAGCGCGTCCAATTCGACGGTCAAGCTCTATATTCGTGGAGTGTTGATTCAGACCTGGGGCCCCAAACGACTTGGAAGCACCGGCGACACTTGGAATGTGTTCGAGATCGATTGGCCTTCGCAGACGATCCGCACATTTAGCGACTCACTCTACTCCGTCCCGAGTTCGACCTCATGTCGCGCAACACCTTGAAATATTTAACGCTGCTTTTATTCGCGCTGGCCGTCGCGTGTGGTGACGAGACCACTCCGACAAATCTTGGTGATATCGGCATCGACGTCGCACAAGACGTTTCTGCCGACTTCGACAGCCCGTTCGATATGGGGCCGGACATCGCCGACATGGGCGATGACCTCATCAGCGCGGATATGGGCGACGATGCAACGTCGAGCGACGGCGGCATCCCAGACATGAGCCTCACGGCGATGGGCGTCATCACGGGCGAGTGTGGCGATATCGACATGACAGAAATCTTGTCGAGTCAGCCCTTCTTGTTCGAAAACACCATCGACTTTCAGAACGACCCCTACGACGACATTGACTTCGACCGGCTGACTCTGGGTGGGCAGGAAATCATCCTGGACGGAAACGCTGGCGGCTCGTCGATCGCTTCGGAGGTCTTTTCGTTCGAAGTCTTGAATCGATGCGATATGGCCATTTTGCTCAAGACCGAAACCGAGGTCGTCTACGATGTTCAAGGGAAAATCACCGACCTGCTCGTGAGCCTAGATACCCTCAAGGTAGGCGTCTCGGTCACGCGCGCCGTGTCGTTTCCACGGGACACGCCCTACACCGCCACGACCGCTCAAAACCTCATGAACAAGAAGCTGGCCGACATTTTGGTCAGCTCTGCAAACGTCGCCGCTGAGGACGCGTGGAAAAAACAAATCCTTCACGTCCTGGTCGACCGCCCCGAACACGTGCCGGTGCTTGAGGCAGCCCTCATGAACGTTGATCCCGCCGTCCGCGCCGACACCATCGTGGTGCTCACGGTGACCGAAGGCAGCGACGACTTCATCTACTGATCATTATTCGACAACGAGGTCCTTGATCTCGATGAAGGGGATGCCCATTGCCTTAAACATGGTCGGCATGCGCGTGCCCTTATTGGTGACCCAACCTTCACGCGAGATCATGAATTTGGCGTCTTTGGCGCCTCCTGGAAAGTACTGCCAATGAGTGACCTGCCCCGCCGCGTTTGACCACAGAACGTAGCGGTCGCCCGGCGTGTAACCACCCGTGCCATACTCCACCGAAACCCCCACGGAATCAGCCGGAACACCCTCTGGAGGACCGTCCACATTGGTAACCTTCACAGCATCCCATTTGGTGTGAAACTCGAAGAGAAGCCAGTACGAATCATTGATGAAAGCCTGATGTGCAGCGACATCTTTCGGGTCGGTCAAACCCTTGCCCGAAGCAGGTATCCGACGGGTCGCCCCATCAATCGTGACATCGACTTCGCCCGCCTTAACATTCCAGTCGAAGGTCCGAGCCATATTCTTGATCGGCAGCGACCACGTGAACTTGACCCGTGTCAGGTCCTTCCAGGCATCGACCCCAACACTTGTCTGAATGGCCTCTACGCGATTGGTCTGCCCTAGAACCGGCGACGCAATCAGTAGAACCCCCAGCACCATCAACACTCTGAAAAAAGAACGCATCCTTGACCTCATCAAACGAATTGAGCAAAACACTGACTCATTTGTCTTATTTTGCTTCGTTCAGATGCAGCCGAGTCGCGTGCGATTCATGCCATCATCAAGGCCACCTAAATGCGAAACCGCTGGTTTCATCTGCCGACGCTCCACACGGCCCTTCATCACGAAAAAAAGGTGAGCTGGCTGGAGCTTTTCTACGACCTTGTTTTTGTGGCCGCCATCATTCAGCTGGGCGACACGCTGAGCACGGACGTCACCAACCAGCACGCCGTCTTGTTCCCTTTGGTGAAGTTCGCCGTACTTTTTGCCCCGATTTGGTTGGCGTGGACCGGTTTCACATTTTTTGCGAACCGCTTTGATGTCGACGATTTTTTGCACCGACTCCTCGTCTTCGGCAGCATGTTTTCTGTCGCGGCGATGGCGATTGCGTCTCGCGAGGCCATCGGTGGTGATCCTCTGGTCTACACGGTCGGGTTTGCATCGGCTCAATTCCTGATTGCGGCCATGTACTTCCGCGCATGGAAACAGGTGCCGGAAGCCCGGGCCTATTCGCGTTATTGGGGTATCATTTTTGCGGTCGGCGGTGTGCTGTGGGCCGCCTCGCTTTTGTTGCCTCAGCCCTTCAATTACGTCGTATGGGCCGTCGGCCTTCTGGGCGTGATGTCGGGCCCCATCAGCCGATTCAGCCGAGAACTCACCGAACAATTCCCCATCGACATGGAGCACCTCTCGGAGCGCTACGGCCTTCTGACGATCATCGTTCTGGGGGAGTCGTTCGTGAAGGTGCTCTCCTATCTGACTGACAATCATGGCCCCCAAACGGAGTACCTGCTCAAGGGCTATTTCGTGCTGATGATTACTTGCTGCATTTGGTGGTTGTATTTTGACGACGTCGCTGGCGCAAAGGTCCGCGAACAGCGTGGCGCCTGGATCGTGTGGCTCTACGGTCATTTGCCGCTGACCATGGCCATCACCGCGGCAGGTGTTGCGATGAAGAAGACCCTAACGTTCGACTTTTCTCTTCCTGCAGACGACGCTTACCGCTGGTTGGTCGCAGCAACGCTTGCTTTGACCTTCTTCAGTGTCGGCATTGTAGACTCGGTGACCGAGCGTCGACAGGCTGAACTCAGCGACCGTTCACGGGTCAATGTCCGCCTCTTCTCTGCTCTCGCCATTCTTCTGCTGGGCCAGATTGGGGCGTCGATGTCGGCCGGTCTCTTCCTGGCGATCGTGGCGATCCTCTGCCTGGCTCAGGTGGTCTTCGACATGATGATGTCACCGCTTGAGGACCGCGAAGTCGAGACCTTGGACATTGCCGAAGTCGCCAAACGACGCGAAAAAGGCGAGGCCGTCGGCAGCCTCAGACGCGACATTCGCGAAACCGTTCGACGCGGGGCGCCAGCAGACCTGCGGCGCGACCTCTACTTCTTCTTCATGCAAGGGACCTGGACTCGACTCATGTTCGTGATGACCTTCATGTATCTGGTCCTAAACGTCGTGTTCGCCGCACTATTCCTGCTTGAACCCGGCTCAATCAAAATCGGCCAGACGTTTTCCGAAGCGTTTTTCTTCAGCGTCCAGACGATGTCGACCATCGGATACGGCGTGCTTTCGCCGGCGACGGATTATGGAAATATGCTGGTCACGGCCGAGGCCGCTGTGGGCGTGTTTGGGGCCGCCTTGGCTACTGGATTGATGTTCGCAAAAGCCTCGAGACCACAGGCCAGCGTGCTCTTCAGCGAACCCATGGTTATCTCGCAACGAGAAGGGCAACCGACTCTGATGTTCAGGGCAGGAAACGCGCGTGGCAACGAAGTCGTCGAGGCCACCATCAGCGTCAATGCCCTGGTCGACGATATCTCGCCCGAAGGTCACCATATTCGACGTATCATGGACATGAAGGTGATTCGGGATCGCTCGCCCATCTTCTCTCTGTCGTGGACCGTCATGCACGTCATCGACGAAGACAGCCCACTCTTTGGCGTCGACCTCCATTCGCCGAGCTGTCCGGTTTTGAGTATCATCGTGACCATGATTGGACACGACTCGACCTACGGCCAACAGACCTTCGCTCGTCACATGTATCGACCCGAAGACACCCGGATCAACCATCGTTTTGTCGACGTGATTTCGCAGCTCGAAGACGGTCGACTCCTGATCGATTTTACGCATTTCCACGAAACTGAAGCCGAAGCAACGACATGAAACGAATACTCCTGATGACCATCGTCATGCTCTGGTCGCCCGCCATTTGGGCCGAAGACCTCTGTGTTTCACGCGTTTCGTTTATCGAATCCGCCAATATTTTGGTGCTGCAATCAAAATGGAGCGAGACGCCCCCGCTGGCTCCCGCAGACGGCATGTGGTCGCAGATGTTCGCGGCACTTGTGGGCGCGACATTTCCGGTGGAGGTCGAAACAGCCATGGAAGGCCCCACCATTTGGTGGAAGCTTGAAGGCCTGCTTTTCAAACAAAGCCCGTCTCAGGCGGCTGAATCGATGGAACAAGCCCTGATGCAAGCGATGCAGCCCGAAACCAACGGTTCGCTACGAGTCGAAATCGACGGTCCTCAATGCTTCAAATCGGTTGTCGCGAACAATTCGCTGACCCTGACGACGCCGACGGGCAGCAAATTACGCATCGGATTAGAAAACTTGAAGCACCTCAAAAACGCGACCAAGAACCCGAAGGCGCGCGTCTACGAATACACCGGCGGAGCCGTCCTCAAGCTCACTCAAGGCGACAAGGTTGTGCCAGAGGTGAAGTCAATGCCGGCGAGCGAGGTCGAAGACCTCGACTCCATCCCTGTGACGCCTAATCGTTCGTTGGAATAGCGCTGTATTAAGTGGTTCACGAAAGGTCATCCACCGACCCGTTGCCGGATTCGGCGAGGCTAACTACTTTCGTCGACGAAAAAAGCCGACCAAGCCCAACAACGCAAGCATTCCCATATTGCCAGACGTCGATGAACATCCGGCGTCACCTTCCGTGGAGCCAGTTTCGTCGCTGTTGTTCGTGGTCGCGCCGTTTGTGGTTCCACCCTCATTATTTTCATTGGATGGGGCACATAGATCCACGGTAATCGCCGGCGTGATTTGGGCCGCGGTGTCGCCGATAATGCTGACTTCCATCCCAACACTGTATGTGCCGGCGCTCATATAATCTTCAATCGAAGTCATCGTTCCGTCCAGACTCGATACACATGGTGCGACCATCTGGTCCACGCCTGGACCAAATGCAGTCACGCCTGGACGTGGTCCAATGGTACAAACTGATCCTTCCGTTCGCGTTTTACCGTCGATGATGGTTTCGAAATTTAGATAGGGCGAGAGGTCCGCGTCGCTCAATGCTGCGAGCCCACTCATCGTGAGTTCGGCGCGAAGAATCGCGATATTGAAGTCAGCATCATCTGTATAAGACGCTTCTAGGGTTGGGCTTCCCGTCAACGTGAACGCCGCGATGACCGTGATAACGTCGTCAATCACGGTAGTTTCGCCGTCCATCAAAACGACGTGATAGGTATTTCCTTCGGCCCAATCCGCCGGCTTGGCTACCTTGATTTCCGGGGTGAGCGAGTCCACTACCGTCGTCTCAACGGGCGTCGAAGTGTCGCCTTCAATACGTTCGATATCGAACTCGCCGCTCGTGCCAAAAAACGGAATTCCACCGATATTTGCCGGCACGGTTTTGGATGTGTTCAGAACCAGCGCCGGCACTACCGGCGGATAACCACAATTGGCCATAGCGGCGGCTGGCACGGCCGAAACTGACGCTACGACAAGGGCAATTTGCAAAAATCTCATTAGTTCTCCACTCCCAACGAGGCGACAATTTGTCCCCTCAATCATTCTGTGAAGAACCAAAGTATGAACTGTTCAAATGCATATCAAACAATTCACATACCAATTCAAAATCAACGAGTTGAAAACCCTGCACCGTCTTACCAGTGCCTAATCGTTTGTTGGAATGACGCTGTGTTCGGTGTTCCAAGAAAGGTCGTCCATCTCGACGCGTGAGCCGCCCAGCTCAAGCTCTTCTTTGCGGTCTTCGCTCAGGTATTCGCTCAAGAATGCGCGGCGGAAGGTTTCGAATTGTCCTTCTTCGATCGAGCGACGAATTCCGACCATCAAGTCCTGATAGAACGTGATGTTATGCAGCGTGGCCAGG
Organism: uncultured Bradymonadales bacterium; assembly: GCA_964394615.1. Classification (GTDB taxonomy): domain Bacteria; phylum Myxococcota_A; class Bradymonadia; order Bradymonadales; family Bradymonadaceae; genus JBFFMO01. Next base: position 76,484 of record CAYMYJ010000025.1, read on the forward strand.
GTCGATCCCAGGATCTCTTTGGTGTCGATCAGGTGCTTGATGTAGCCGCGCGAGAAATTCTTGCAGGCGTAACACGAACAATGCGTATCCAAGGGATAACCGTCCGACTTGTATTTGCCCTTGGTGACTCGATATCGCCCGTGCCGGCTAAAGATAACGCCCGAACGGCCAAGGCGGCTTGGCAGCACGCAGTCGAACATGTCGATGCCACGAGCCACGGCCTCGACGATGTCTTCGGGATAACCGACACCCATCAGATAACGGGGTTTGTCTTTGGGCAAAAAGGGAGCGGCAAGGTCGACGGCCTCCATCATGAGGTCGTGCGTTTCACCCACTGAAACTCCGCCGATCGCGTAACCAGGCAGATCGTGTTCGATCGTAAGCTGAGCCGAAAGCCTTCGCAAATCGTCAAATGTCGACCCCTGAACGATTCCGAAGAGCGCCTGATCGTCGCGAGTCTGGGCCTCTTTGCAGCGTTTGAGCCAGCGATCCGTTCGATACACGGCTTCTTGAGCAGTGCGGCGGTCGCAGGGGAACTCCACACACACGTCAAAGGCCATGATGATATCGGCGCCCAGGTTCTCTTGGATCTGCACGCTGCGCTCGGGCGAAAGCTTTACGGGCTTCCCGCCCTGCTCGAACGAAAACACAACGCCTTCTTCTTCGAGCTTAACGCCCGGAAGCGAAAAAACCTGAAATCCGCCGCTATCTGTGAGGATCGACTGATCCCACGCCATGAACTTATGCAGACCGCCAAGCTTCTTGACGATCTTATCACCCGGCGAAATATGCAGGTGATAGGTGTTCCCCAGACAAATCTCGGATCCCGTCTCGACCAGGTCTCGCGGCATCAGCCCCTTGACTGTGCCACGCGTTCCGACCGGCATAAATGCTGGGGTTTGGAACGTTCCATGGGGCGTAGTGACCGCGCCACGGCGGGCGGAACCGTCGGTCTTTTTGAGTTCAAACGATAATCCAGACATCTGCGACCTCTTGCTTCCAGCTCAAAGGAAAGCCGGAGGCGTGGAATAGCTTGTGTAGAGGGTGACTTTCAACTGCGAGTTTCAACTCGGTGTTCTTATTTGGCTGTGGTTGCGTTTCTTAATTGCACCGTGCTAACAGAACTCGAATATGGTCCAATAGGGGAAATACGCTGCTTAGGCGGCACTTTCAGTGGTTCTGCGACGAGTATGGCTAAGTTGCCCACATTGCCGAAACCCGGAGAAATGGTAGCCGGGCGTTTTCGAATTCTTGACCTCCTTGGGAGCGGCGGATTCGGAACGGTTTACCGCGCGTTGCAAGAAAACGTGGGACGCGAAGTTGCGCTTAAATTCCTCACACCCGGCGTCGCCAAAGACCCGGTCAATGTTGAGCGATTCCGCCGCGAAGCCTACCACGTCAGTCAACTGCGGCATCCGAACACGATTACACTCTACGACTACGGTCAGACCGAAGACGGTCTCATCTACATGGTTATGGAGTTGCTCGAAGGCGAAAGCCTCGCCGATTCGGTACAGGACTGCGGCGCACTCGAATGGCCGCGCGCCTCGCATGTTTTCATCCAAGTCCTGAAATCGCTGTCGGAAGCTCATCAACGTGGCCTCGTTCACCGCGACTTGAAGCCCGAAAACATCTTCCTCTGCGAACTTTTTGGCGAACAAGATTACGTCAAAGTGCTCGACTTCGGCGTCGCCAAGATGACGATGGCCGCGGAAGAAGGCCAGGAAGCCAACGAAGACAAGCTCACCAAAGCTGGGCGAATCTTCGGCACGCCCATGTATATGGCGCCCGAACAAGCCTGCGCCGAACCGATTACGCCCGCGACCGACGTCTATGCGTTGGGCTTGCTGCTTTTCGAGATGCTCACCGGTTTGCCCCCTGTTACTGGGCGCAACCGCATGGACGTGATCCATAAGCAGATTCGCGACGCGGTCCCTGAACTCACACGTGAACTCGAAGGCACTCCGCTCGGGCTTTTCATCCGCAAGAGCTGCGAGAAACGCCCCACGGACCGATTCGCCGACGCCAACGAGATGCTCGATGGCTTCATCAAGGCCCTGCGCGGGATGAATATCCAACCGCGAGCTCGAGGAACCACGTATCCCGAGATTTCGGTAACAACGATCGTCCCGGATGGTCTGGACCTGGCGGTCGAACCCAACGATCCCGATGCCACGACGATGCTTCCCGCGGTTTTGGACGAAACCGCTCAGCATGCGTTGCCGATACCGCATAAAGCCATTCCGACCTCGCATGCGATTTCGATCGACGATATCGACGACCATCAACCCGATTCTCAACCGACTCGGCCGATTCCGCCGCCGCTTCCGAAACGACCTGCGGGCCGCGACGAATCGTCGATCCCAACGCGGGAACGCCCCAATGTCTTGGATCGCGTCCAGTCCGAGAATCCCTTTGCCAATCGCCCAGCCTCCAAGCCGCGATACGAATTGCCGCTGATCGGACGCGAACGTGATGTCCTGAAGCTAAGCGGCATCATCGAAGACCATGTCTTGGCCAGCGAAGGTCATGTGGTGTTGCTTGAGGGTGAGAACGGCATCGGCAAGTCCCGGGTCATCAACGCCTTGCGCTCGAATCTGCGAAATCTGGGTATCGACACCTGTGTTGGCTACTGCCGACGCCGATCCATGCCGCTCGAGAGCATCCGAGAAGCACTGGCTGAGTTCTGGGGCATTGCGCATGCTGAACGCGCGCAAATCGAAATTACCCTGCGGCGAGAACTTCCAAAACTGGGTGAATACTCGCCTGCCGAAATCGAGCGCATCGCCGATTTTGTAAGGCCACGAGGGCTCGACGAAGCACGAGTGATGCCGGGAAGCGAACAAGCCGGCGTCCTGTTTGCCCAACTTGAGCGCGTCCTGACGCAGATCGCTCAGCGACGCCAACTCGTGATCGTCATCGAAGACACCCAGTATGCCGACAGCTCCACGCTGGCCTTCCTGGAATACTTCGCGGTGACACTGCGAACGCAGCCGATTTCGTTGTCGGTGATCCTGACGTTCCGCCCTGAAGAGCGCAGTTCGAATCCAGACCTTGAGCAGAGCCTACGGACCATCCTGTCGAATATCGGTGCGGGTTACACACGCTTTGTGTTGCGCCGGCTTCGAGGCAAGGACCTCTCGGTATTGCTCGATAATATCCTGAACCTGGAGCCTCGACTCAAGGAGCGCATCGGGTGGTTGAGTCAGGGCGTCCCCCTGCACGCCATTCAAATCGTGCGATACCTTCAAAACGAAGGCAGCCTGACCCAACGCAAAGGCCGTTGGGGGCTCAAGAAGGGATCACCGCGCGAAATCGACCTGCCACCTGACTTGATGAACCTGATGCGACTTCGCATCGAACAAGCCACGGCACGTTACGCAGAAAGACCTAGCCTCAAAGCCACGTTGGAATGGCTTGCGACGCTTGGAATGCGGACTCCAGTCGAACTTCTGGTGGAAGTCATCGGTGGTAATGCCACGGCCCTCGACGAAGACCTCTCGATTTTGCGAGACCAGGGAATCGTTCGTCAGGCGATGCATCAAAACATGATCTGCGTCGAGTTCGACAACAGCCTGCTTCGCGAAGCGATCCTCCACGATCTGGCGGAACGCTGGGCGAATCGACGTCTGCATCAAACCGCGGCGGAACGTAAATTAGGCTTCTACAAAGAACGCGGCGTCGAGCTGCCTCTCGTCGAAATCGCCGAGCATTGGCGACAGGCGGGAGACGGCGATCGTTATCGCGACACGATGAATGCAGCGGCTCAGCGCTCGATGCAGCGACAAGACCTGCGTGGTGCACGAGACCAATTCCGCGAACTCGCGACTCTGCTCGAAGACCGCAACGACTACTCGGAGCTGTGGACGCAATCGCAAATCGCCATGGCCGAACTGGCCTGGAAATTCGGTGAATTCGGCATCGCCGAGGACCGATTCAAGATTGCGATCCAAAAAGGCGCCGCAAAAGGCACCGAGATCGGTCGCGCATTCCGCGGACTTGGGCACCTTCTGGTGATTCAAGGCCGTCATAACGAGGCCCTGGAGTGGTACCGCAATGCGCTGGATTGGGCCCGCAAGTACAAGGATTTGGCCGGGGACGCCAAGGCTCTCGTCGGCCTGTCCAAAGTCCACCTTGTCACGGGTGACCTCCGGGCCGAAGAAACAGTATCCGACCAACTCATAAGAATGCTGCCAAGCCTGCCCTCGGGCGAGATCAGCGGCAAAGTTCACCTTCATTTGGCAGAAGTTGCGCGACGACGCGGTGCTCTGGGCCGACGTCGCGACTACTTGATTCGTGCCAGACAAGAGTTTGAGCAGGCCCGCGATCGAGAGGGGCTGTCTGACACGCTTCTTGCGCTGGGCAATGCGTTGATGGACCCGACCATGAATGCGCCCGACCGCTTGAACGAAGCCGGACGCATGTTCAGACAGGCGTTGGAGCTCAAGAAGGCGCTGGGGGACCGAATCGGCGTGGCCGAGGCGTACCGAAACCTCGGGCAGCTTGAAATCGAGCTTGGCAATCATGACGCCGCCGAAAGCCTGCTGCACCAGAGTCTTTCGCTGCATGAAGCCCTCGGGACCCAGTATTTCATCGCCGCAGTCCATAACGGTCTGGGCGTGGCTCACCTCTTCAAGGGCGACTACGCGCGAGCCGAACAGCACCTTCAGCAATCGCTCGAAATCTTCAAACGGTTGGGCGATCAAATTGCGATGTCCCACGTCCTGATGAACCTCGGCGAGATGTCGTTGAACACCGGCGATCTCGCGCGCGCTCAGTCAATGTTGCGTGAGGCACGGCGGGTCAAAGAGTCTGTCGGAACCAGCTGGGCCGTTTACGATATCCGCAACCATCTTGCGATGGTTTCGATGTGGTTGGGTGAATTTGACGACGCAGAAAAGCTGCTTGAAGAGACCCTTCGCACGGTTGACCAACACGGCACCGGCGAAGACCGAGCCGTGGCGCGCAGCCTGATGGGCCTGCTTCGTTGCTTCCAAAGTCGGCTCCAGCTGGCCGCCCTCGAACTTGGTCGGGCACGCGCGGATGCTGACGATTTGAGCATCGACAGGGTCACCCGTTTTTGTCAGGCTTGTGCAGCGTTCTACGCCGGTCTGACCGAGACCGAATCCACCTTCCAGAACCTGATCGAGTCGATTCGAAACGAGCCGTTTTTCTACACGCTCGAACGCCGAATCTTCCTTCAACTCTTGGAACAGCTGGCCTTGCATACCATCAAGGCCGACCACTCACGCCAGTCGGCACGCCTGCTCCACACGGTCGCCCGTTTCTGGATTGAGCTTGGCGACGCTGCACACGGCGATGCTTTGTTGCAGCAATCAAAACAAATCGAATTAGGTCTGAACGACCGATAACTAGGGGAACAACTTGCCAGCACCAAAACTGAGCGAAGCTGATGTCGCTGAGCGACTGACGTTCACGCCCGAATGGAAACATGTCGGAACTAAGATCCAGCGCATCATCAAATGTGATTCGTTCAACGACGCTATCGCGCTTATCAATCGCATCGCCCCTCTCGCCGACGAAGCCGACCACCACCCCGAAATTTTCAACGTTTACGATCGCGTGGAACTCGCTCTCACGACGCACGATCAGGGTGGACTCACCCGCAAAGATTTCGACCTTGCCGCGAAGATCGACGCCATCGTCTAAGATGTGCAAACGCACAAAGACTCACTCCTAGACTTTCAACAATCTATTGTATTGCCTCTTGAATTCCTCATTTGCGCTGCTATGTTGCAGCGCACAAATAGGTTCGAGGCATCATGCACTACATCAATCTCATCATTGAGCGTCCGCTTATCTGGGGACTCTTCCTCCTCTACATGGCTTTCACGACGTGGCTGGCCTATCTGGGCCATCGTAAGACCAAAGACATTCAGAGTTTTGCGGTCGGCAATGGAGAAATGAACCCCGTTGTGGTCGGCATCACACTCGCCGCGAGCATCGCGTCGACGGCGACCTTCGTGATCAATCCGGGCTTCGTTTATGTCCACGGCCTCTCGGCGTTGATTCACCTGGGGGTCGCAGCGGGCTCGGGCGTGATCATCGGGTTGGCCGTAATGTCGATTGGCTTCCGCCGAGTCGGCTCCAAAACACGCGCACTGACGTTGCCGGACTGGATTGGCCGACGCTTCGAGTCTCAGGGCCTCACCGTATTTTTTGCCGCCGTGAACATGCTCTCGCTGACCTTTGTCGTGCTGATTGTGGGCGGCATTTCGATCGTCATGCAGCTCACGCTGGGCCTCACCAATATGGAGGCCCTGCTCCTGACCATCGGGTTCGTCTTTTCGTACATCTTCATGGGTGGAACCTACGCCCACGCGTACACAAACACCTTGCAGGGCGCGATCATGGCCGTGATTGCCGTCGTGATCGTGGCAAGCGGTTTTGCGCTACTCGGCGACGGCGTCTCGGCCGCATGGGCGACCATCGGAGCCCAAGACCCAAATCTGGTGCTTGCCGTGAACCCAGCTTCGCCGCTCTTCGGTTCGTTCTTCAGCGTATGGGTCGCCGGCTTCATCATCGGTTTTGCTTTGGTTTCCCAGCCTCACATCATGATCAAGGCGCTCTACGTAAAGAGCGACCGCGACGTGTGGACCTATTTGGGAGTTTGTCTGGTGGTCAGCCTCACCTTCACGGCATTACTTTTGGTCGGCTTCTACGCTCACCTGCTGAATATTCCGCCCGAGAAATTCGCTGATCCGGTGACCGGACTCTTCCGGCAAGACCTTGTAATGACCGTCTACGTCACTGAGACGTTCTCTCCGGCCATGATCGCGGTAGTCACGGTCGCACTCCTCAGCGCAGGCATGAGTACGCTAGACGGCATTCTGATCGCCCTCTCGTCGATCGCAGCGAACGACCTTTTCTTAAATCTCACGCGAAATAACTTGCTCAAAGACCTCGATGAGCCGAGCAAGCTCAAAGCCGCTCACCGGGCCGGGCAAGTCATCCTCATCGGATTGGGAGTAGCGACCTTTTTTATCTCGCTTCATCCGCCCAAGCTCCTCGGGATTTTTGGGCAAGTCGGCGTCTACGGCATCGTGGCCGCAAGCTGCGCGCCAGTCCTCTTTGGGATTCTGGTTCCAAGCCTAACCCGGCGCTGGGTTTGGGCGAGCGCGGTATTAGGGCTCTCAACCCACCTGATTTTGTATTTTATCGGAAGCTGGGCCGCGAAATCATCGGCATCGCTGAATGCGCTCGCCGAGGCATCATGGTGGGGATTTCTAGCTGACACCGCCGCGCCTCAACTGGGCTGGCTTAATCCGGGCGTGACGGCAACCTACGGCCTAATCGCCAGCTCATTGCCAATTCTGGTCTTTGTGGCTTTAACCTTCGGCCGTTCTAGTTTTCCGGCTTTAGGTTCTCAGCCGTCTTGATGGACCTCCCGGCCGCGGCCGGCACTGCGATTGCTCCGCCGGGCTCCAGCCCGGCACTGCGATTGGCCGTCGGCCAACCGCTCACCGCTCATTGCTCACCGTTTTCAGGACTCCATCCATCGATCATGATGAGGTTCGGCTTTTCCCCCAGAATATCGCAGAAGCCCGCGAAGAGCTGGCCCGCGTGATACTCGGTGAACGGGGCATCAGTCGACGAAGGCTGACGCAACTGCGAGTTGATTTCGCCCGATTGTCCGGAAGCGTCACGGGCAAGTGCAACGTTTAGCTTGGTCTCAAGAACACCGTCCTTGGTCCATCCAATCACGTTTGCGGTCCCGGAATCCACGCGGTCCACAATCCCGACATGGGTGTACCAGTCGTTGTTTCGCCCGTCGTGATTGGCATCAAAAACGTTGTGAAAGAACACCACATCGCCAATCTTTGGACCGGTATGATGGACTTTGCCCTGTTTTTTGCAGGATTTGTAGAGGTCTGAAATCGCGGTCACATCGTTCATCGTGACGTTATTCGCCGCCAGGACCGCCACGACGTAACGCGCCGCATTTTCGGGCTGCCAACCGATGTCCGGACCTTTTCTACCGGTATCTTGAGGTCGAGCTCCCACATGTGTTCCGGCCTTCACCGACAGAGTTGGCGTGGCTTTGGGCTTATCTGTCTTGACTGCCACGACGGCTTTGGCCCGAGGTTTCGGAGCGACTTTGGTTTTGGAAGTTTTCGGCGCATCAAGCTCTGAGGAGGCGTACACAGTGTCTACCGCCACATGGTCGCCAAAAGTCATCGGGTCAAACTCACGATTTCGACGCTGAGCTGGGTGATACTCGGCCTGCAGCAGCGGCGACTGATAGACGTGAAACGGAGCCCCCTGCCCAGCCGCACAGCCCGAACCTGCTGAAATGGCCACCAATATAAACAAGAGTCTACGCATCTGATCTCCTCAGTGTAGTTGCATGTAGGACAACCACAGCTGATGTCAGTTTACGCCAGACACGCGTGCCGCCAATTTTTTTGCCGGTTTTGTCGATCAGGGCGTGACTTCATGGGGCTCAGCCCAAGTGTCGCCGACAAATTCAGAATTTGAGTTGGATGGTATTGACCATTTTGTCCGTCACCTTAAAGGTCTTGGACTCCCGCCGTGCGTCTTTTTTCAAGAGCACCGTGTACTCGCCGGGGCGCAGATTGGTGTCGAGCGGTGTGACACCGACGACCACGCCGTCAAACTCGACCTCGGCACCTGGTGTCGTCGTCTTGAGATAAACGATTCGCCCACCAGCATGATTAAAGGCCGCCGGGATAACGGTTTTGACGGGCACTTTGGGGTCGATCTTCTTGGGCACCACGACAACAGGTTCTACTGGTTTGGTGGGGGTGTCACCAGAGGTCGCGGCGATAAAGAGCATGACTCCTCCGCCCGCCAGAGCAACCAGCAGCACCAAAAACACGACGATCAACACCGTGTTATTCTTCTTTGCGGCGCCCAGTTCCTGAGTGTTCGACCCCTGATGCGGCGGCTTCACCGCGTCCAAAGAACCGATATCCGCGGTCATCGCCATCGGCTGAACTTCTGGCCCGATATTCGCCATCGGAGGTGGTGTCGAAATAGTTGGCATGGAGCGCAACTCAGGCACCGGAGTCGCGTTGAGCTCCATCGGTGTCACTCGAGCTTGCGACGATGCAAGCCCTACTCCGCTGGTATGTCGAACGGTCGGAAGCCCCTGCAACTCACGGATATAACTTGAGACTTCGCGATCACCGACAAAATCAGCCGTTGTGCGCAAATAGTTCTGCAGGTCGATCATCATCGAATGAGCGTCGTGGTAGCGTTCATCCGGGTTTTTGGCCAACGCGCCGTTGATCACCGCGACCAAGGCATCGGGTAACTCGGGGCGTCTGAGCCGGGGATCAGGAGGCGCGCTTGAGAGGATATTCGAAATCGCGGCGAGGTCGTCACCAAACGGTTTCTCAAGGGTTAGCATCTCGTAGAGAACAACGCCCGTGGCAAAGATATCCACGCGACGGTCGAGCTCTTTGTTTTGGATCTGTTCAGGAGCCATGTAGGCAAACTTGCCCTTAACCGCCCCTGTTTGTGTCTTGGATTGATTCTGTTTCGCCTTGGCGACACCAAAATCGACCAGCTTCACGATGCCGTCATTAGAGACGATGATGTTGTGTGGAGTCACATCACGATGAACCAAGAGGAAAGGCTGCCCGTCGCGCGACGTAAAGTCATGTGCGTAATCAAGGGCCTCAAGCGTATCAATGATGAGTTTCACCACCACACCGATCGGAATCATTTGCCCTTTTGCGCGGGCCAACTCCAGAATGTCCGCAACGTCGATGCCGGCCACGTATTCCATCGCGATGAAATACTGGCCATCGAGCTCGCCCAACTCGTAGATCTGCGCAATTTTGGGGTGGGTCAGCTGCGCCACAAGGCGCGCCTCGTCCAAGAACATCGTCGTAAACTGCGAGTCTTCAGCCAGATGCGGCAGAATGCGTTTGATCACGAGTTCTTTGGCAAAACCACCCGGTCCGACTTGTTCAGCCAGCCAGATCTCAGCCATCCCGCCGGTCGCAATATGTCGGACCAATGAGAATTTGCCCAATGTTTGGGTCGCTTCCATGCGTTGCTTCTAACCTAAAAAGTGAAAACACAGCCAACGTTCACGCTAGTGCAGGGCTAGCTCTTACGCAAGAACCTTGCACTTGTGTTGAATTCCGAACGCATGAGTTATCGTGCCGCATCTGGGTGCAACGTGGTCGACGTCCCATGTTGTTCCCGAACCGAAAACATTCTCCTTCTTGAAGTTAGATATGGGTTTGTACGACTGCCTATTGGTCGGACATCGCGGCACCGGGAAATCAACAACCGGTGCAAGGCTCGCCGCGCTTGGCTGGGCTGTTGTCGATCTCGACCAGAAAATCGAAGAGCTTTCGGGACGATCGTGCAGCGACCTTGTGGCTTCAAACCCGACGACGTTCCGAGAGATCGAGAGCCAGACGCTGCACTCATTGATTCGTGATTCGGTTGAAACACCTCGCATCATCGTCTGCGGTGCCGGCGCGATGAATCTGCCTGACGAAGCGCTCGTTATCTGGTTGCGGCGGACCGACTGGACCGAATCAGCCCGCACACAACGTAGGCCCCTGCGTCCCGAGATTTCGTTCGATGAAGAAGTCGACTGGATGACCCAATCACGGGAGCCCGTCTGGCGGACACGGGCGGACTTCGTGTTTGACATCCCTCTCGGCCGCACTCCAGACCGAGTCGCGCGCGAAATCTCGGATATGTTGAGGTGGGCAAAATCCGGCGGCGATTTGCCCAACAAGACTTGGCTCATCGCTAACGCTCCGGTCGCGCGGCTACGCTTCCTCGTCCAAACGCTTTCATTAAGAGGTGTCGAGACCCGCAGCGACCTCTCAACGCCCTACCCCGATGACCTACCGCTGCTGGCGAGCCTTCGAACTCCTGAGCCTGAGTGGCTCGTGGAACATTCGAAGGCCGATGTCTTTGATATCGATATCTCGTATCTACCCGAAGTGATCGAAAGCGGCGTTTTGGAATCATTGACGCCACGCCCTGTGATCCTGTCGATGCACCCGGACGAAATCACCCTTGCCGTTCAACAGAATCTGGCACAGGCAAAAGCCGTCTTTTGCCAACAATATCCAGGCTGGCAGAAGGTCGAAACAAAATGTGCGGGCCCCGGGGCGTGGACCGCGTTCCAGCAAGTCGATGATGTGGACACCCTTCTACCGACCTCCAGCGATATGAATTGGTTGCGAACGCTGAAGGCCTTTTCGAATTCACAGAATTACCTTGCAGCGGGCCTGAAACCATCGCGGCTCAATTCGGCCCTGCCAGACACGATCCCTGCGATGGATCTGCAGGATTGGGCATTATATTTCGGAACGGATGCTTCCAACGCTCGAGCAGGCCTCGTCGGTCATCCGGTCCAGAATTCTCAGGGGCCCTGGTGGCATCGCGCGGCGGCCGAAAGATCGGGCCAATCCCTTATCTACCTGACCGTTCCAGTGACCAAGGGCACGCTGAAACTGGCTTTGGAGCCCCTCAGGAAACATGGCGTGACCCTCCTCTCGGTCACTTCACCACTCAAAATCGAGGCCGCACAGGTTTCCAAAAACGCGCTTCCTGCGTTGAACACATTGAAATTCGACCATCAATGGAAGGGCACGGACACGGACACTCAGGGCGCCGCCGAGGCGTTCAAAGAAGTGCAGGCACAGGGCCTTAAGGCCGGGTCCGTGTTGGTCATCGGGACTGGGGGCGTGGCAGCAGCGGTGCTCCGCGCGCTTCAGGAATCGGCATTTCACCCCATCACACATCTACCAGGCAGGCATCGGGGAGCGTGGCCAACGACGGATCTCGTGATCAATGCATCCGGCCATAGGCCCAAAAATCCGCCTCATCCAAAGGTGTGGCTCGACCTGCACTATATTGGGGTTGAAGCAATCGACGTTGCAGTGCATCTGAATGGCGACACTTTTTTTGAGGGCCAGGCGCGAGCGCAACGGCACTTCTGGGGTCTGGAGGATTAATGCGAGGAAATACATTCGGCGAGTTCTTCAGCGTCACAACATTTGGCGAATCTCATGGGGTCGCGCTTGGGGCCATCATTGACGGCGTACCTGCTGGAATCGAAGTGAACGTGGACCAGATTCAGGACGCGCTCAATCGCAGACGCCCTGGTCAATCGGCGATCACGACCGCTCGCGCCGAGGGCGATGAAGTCGAACTCCTGAGCGGTGTCTTTGAGGGAAAAACCTTAGGCACCCCCATCTGCGGCATCGTCCGAAACCACGACCAGCGCTCCAAAGACTACGACCCCAATTATTTGCGGGCCGGACATGCCGACCGCGTGTGGCAGGAAAAATACGGCCTGCGAGATTGGCGCGGCGGCGGGCGGGCCTCGGGGCGCGAGACGCTCAGCCGTGTGCTTGCGGGAGCGATCGCCGAGGCCGTCCTACCCGAGAGCATTCGCATCGTTGGTTTTGCGCGACAGATCGGGCTGATTCAAGCCCTCGACCTCCCTGAATTCCTGACTCGCGACATCGTCGATGGCCACTCCACACGCTGCCCTGACGCCCATGCCGCTCAGGCAATCGAGCAGGACCTGTTGGAATGCAAGGCCACGGGCGATTCCCGCGGTGGCGTGATCGAAATCTGGATCGATGGGTGTCCCATGGGCCTCGGAGAACCGGTTTTTCGCAAAGCCAAAGCGCTGCTTCCGGGCGCCTTAATGAGCGTGGGTGCGGTCGTCGGCGTGACCCTGGGTGATGCGGTCGAGGACTCCCGCACTCCGGGCCTTGAATTTCATAAAGGCATAAGTGGAACCGGAAAAGACGCCGGCATCAGCTCGGCGGCGAATGGATTGCAGGGCGGCTTAACCAACGGCGAACGAATCGTGTTGCGGGCTTATTTCAAACCCGCCAGCACGGTCGGGTCGATGGCTACGTCTGGGCGCCATGATCCCTGCATCGTGCCAAGGGCAGTGCCCGTTTTGGAGGCCATGTGCGCGATGACATTGGCTGATCTGTTCTTGGCGGCCCGTCTCGACCGCGCCGTCTCCGGCCATTAACTCTTGCCATCGTGAGCGCCGCCGCGGTATCAAAGCGAATCAAGGAGACATACACTTTGGAACAGATACTTATTGCGTGTGGGGATACCGATTTGCTGCGTCGAATTGTCGCTGATTTACCAGCCGATGAATTCACGCCAATAGCATCCCGCAAAGGCAACGGCATCGCAGCCAAGTTGGCTGGCCGCGGAATCCCCTATGCCATCGTTCACGAGTCACTCGCCGACGGCCACGGCGCGACCTTATGTGCCGCGCTCAAGGAAATGAGCCCTCCGCCATCGATCCTATACCTCGTGGCCAGCGATGCCCCCGCGAGCGGACCCTTTGATGTCGCGGTGACCTATCCCGTGCCAGGCCCGGTTTTTCGTAACGCACTCAAGCGGATCCTGCAGCCCGAAGATTCCGCCGAAGACCTCGAAAAATGGCGAGGATTCTACAATGAAGTTGTGGAACGCCATGGGTTACTGCCCACCCAATCGTATTACCAGATGCTCGGGCTCAAAGCCGGCGCCCCCCATCATCTTATCGTTCAAATTTTTGATGCACTCAGCCTGCGTTACCATCCCGATCGATATCAAAAACATCGCGGAGAACGCTGGGGCGACGCCGTCTACGATCAGGTCAATGAGCTCTACAAATTGTACACCGAAGCGTTCGGCGTGCTTTCTGACCGGCGAAAACGCAATCGCTACGACGAAGTGTTGGCCACGGGCGAACTCCGATTGGCCGGTGACGAGTCGAACGCCGACTCTGGACCCAAGACCTTTGCAGATCTCGGGAACTCAGCGGCCTCAAAGAAATTCCTGAAACTCGCGCAGACCGACTTGGCGCGCGGGCAAGCGACACAAGCGCTCCAGAACCTCCGATTTGCGTTGAGCATGGAACCAGACAACGCTGCAATCACCGCAAAAATTGCCGAACTTGAGCAAAAGCAGGGCTGATTTATGTCCAAGAAGAAGTCTGACCTTGGACCTCGGCTCGTCACGGCTGCGGTCGCGATTCCGATCCTCCTTTACGTGATGTTTGTGGCTCCCCCTTGGGGTTTCTTCCTGCTTCTTTTGTGGGCAGGACCGACATCGGTTTGGGAATACGGCAACATGACCTTTGGCGCCCAAGAGCCCCGCTTGCGTAACCTCGCAGCTCTCTTGAGCGCCGGTGTCTACAGCGTGATGTACTGGGCTCCAAGCCATTTCCTCGGGGCACTTTGCGGCGCCGCAACTCTGATCATGCTCTACGTGCTTTTCACCTGGAAAGACCTTGAGGCCGCCTCCGAACAAATCGCGAAGGCGATCACCGGAATCATCTACGGGGCGCTGATGATCGGCACCCTCGCGCTCTTGTCGCGAGACACCGGACAGGCCGGCGGCTTTTGGATCTTGATGACGCTCTCGCTGGTTTGGTCGTCGGATACCGGCGCGTATTTCACCGGGCGAGCATTCGGAAAACGAAAACTCTACCCCAGTGTGAGCCCCAATAAATCGGTTGAAGGCGCCATCGGGGGATTCTTCTCGACCATCCTCTTTGCCTTTGGATTCAACGCCCTCTTCACCTACGGCGCTGGCGACGGATACCACGCCAACCTCTTCGGACTCGATTTCTTCTCGATCGATTTGGTCTGGAAAGAACTCACGTGGTGGCAGGTCCTGTTGATGGCCATCCCCGCCAATTTGCTCGGTCAAATGGGTGATTTGGTCGAAAGCCTGATCAAACGCGCTCACGGATTCAAAGACAGCGGGACTGTGATTTATGGTCATGGTGGATTATTGGACCGAATCGATGCGTTAATCTTTGCAGCGCCATGGGTCTACTACTTCTATGGTACTTTTGTTGCCTAGCCTCGTTTCAACAGCAGTCTACTGAGCGTTGCGGAGTCCATGGGATTTGTTCATTTCATATTATTCATCGGAATTCTCGTGTTCGTACACGAGCTTGGCCACTTCTTAGTCGCCAAGTTTTTTGATGTTCACGTCATTCGATTTTCGATCGGATTCGGGCCCAACATCGTCGCGTACACGTACGGTGAGACCGAATACTGCATCAAAGCCTTCCCACTCGGCGGATACGTCGAGATGTTTGGTGGCGACCTCGAAAGCATGGAAGGCCTGCCTGAGTCGGAGCGCAAGCGAGGCTTGATGGCCAAGCCTATCTACCAACGCGCTTTGGTCACAGTGGCCGGCCCGGCCTTCAATATCATCTTCCCAATCGTCATCTACTTTGTGTTCACGATGGCCGTCACGACCACTCCCCCTGCGGTTGTGGGCGAAGTCTTCGCCGGGATGCCGGCCGCGATGTCAGGCGTCAAAGCCGGTGACAAGATTGTGAGCTTGGACGGCGAGCCCATCGAGTATTGGTATCAAGTCATCGACCACATCACGTCGCGGCCGGGTCAGGAAGTGAAGGTCGAAGTCGAACGCGACGGCAAAGTCCAAAAGCTTTCGATCACACCTGAAACCAAGGTCGTCACCGATATGCTGGGCTTGGCCGAAGACACCTACGGGCTGATCGGCATTCATCCAGGTGCGTTTGGTTCCACGATTATCGTGACCAATCCGACCGGGCCAGCGGCCGGAAAACTGCAAAATTTCGACAAAATCATGTCCGTCGACGGAAAACCTACACTTCGCTTTGACGAAGTCGAGGCTGCGGTACGCGCCAGCCAGGGCAAACAAGTCGAGGTGCAGCTCTTGCGCCGTACACCGCTTGACGTGGGATATGCAGACATTCACCAACAAGAGGCTGTCACGGTGTCGGCAACGCCCGTCGAAGTGGACGGGCAATGGGTGCTCGGCATCCAAAACGCAGAGATGGCCATCTCTCGAATCGAGAAAGACTCCCCGGCCGCCATCGCTGGCGTGCAATTGGGCGATTTACTCGTGAAAGTTGAGGGCGAACAAGTCAGCAATTGGCGACTCACAAACGACATGCTCTCCAACGAAGTCAATCGCGAGATCGTTTCTCGTCAGGAAAAAGACGGAGGACCGGAGGTCAACACAAGCCGGACCTTCAAAATTGAAGTCCTGCGACACGGAGCGATCGTCCCCCTTGTCTTGACGCCAAAAGTCATCGCGATGGACCGCAAAGATTATTACAAATTCAATATTGGTTGGAACCATATTGCCGACACACTGCCGCCTCAAGAGGTCCCTTTTCCATTCTTCAAACGCGTTCTTTTCGCGGGCGAAACGTCGGTTGTGAGGACGCTCTCGTTTGGAAAAGTGATGATCATGGGCGTGGTACGCATGGCTCAAGGGCGCTTGAGCCTGGATAATGTTGGAGGCCCAATCATGATCGGCGAACTCGCCGCAAAAGCCGGAAAGGCGGGATGGGACAAGTTCCTTCAGATGATGGCCGCAATCAGCATCAACCTCGCTGTGGTCAACATGTTGCCAGTTCCTGTGCTCGACGGTGGGCAGTTGATGCTCTACTTCCTTGAAGCGGTCAAACGGGGGCCATTGAGCCTTCGAACAAGGCAAATAGCGGCCTATATCGGTTATGTACTCATCCTCATGTTGATGGTCCTAGCCTTCAAAAACGACATTGAACGGCAGTGGGATTATATCTCCGCGTTCGTAAACGGAGCTTAAATGGCGAGCTACAAGCGCATACTCGCCCTGGACACCGCGACGCGAATTCAGGCACTTGCCCTTATCGACGGCGAGGAACAGGTTGCACGGCGACATCACACATCACCGGGGAACCACGCCGATACTCTGCTGCATAATATTAACGACATGTTGAAGCAGCAGAATTGGTCGATCGACGATATTGATCTCGTCGCATGCGGCTTGGGCCCAGGCTCCTTCACTGGCCTGAGGGTCGGTCTTGCGAACGCCAAAGCCATTGCTGTTAGCGCGCAAGCGGCTGTTTCGGGAGTTTCGACACTTGCTGCAATCGCTCGCCCCGTCACGGCGCTTCATTCAGGCCCGGTGGTGGCCGCGATCGATGCCCGTCGGAGAGAAGTCTATGTGGGCGTGTATCAGGACGGTCCAAACGGATTCGAATGCATTCATGCCGACAGCGCTCTGGGCCCCGATGCCTTGCTAGAACTGATCGAATCTCTGGCTGACCCAGTGGTGGTCGGCGGCGGCGCGCAGGCCTACTTCAAAAGCGGCCAGCTTCCCGCACACGCGCGAACTCTGGGAAGCGGATGGGATTCTCCTTCGCCCTACTCGCTGGGGACGTTGACGCGCGCACGCGTCTTGAATGAAGGCCCAGGTGATATCGTCACGCTCGAGCCCAACTATATTCGGCCTTCCGACGCCGAGGCCAACCTGGCGACTAGGGAACGAGCCCGGCAGTCTGGCTGACCTGCTCCATCAGGTCGTTTAGAACCTTCAACATCAGCTCGTCATCGAGCGGCCCGCCGTTGGATTTCTCGACATAGAACGTGTCGATGACCTGCGATCCCACCGAGTCGACTTTCGACAGATGGATGTTCACGCCGTGGCGCTGCAAAACGCTGGCAATCTCATAGAGCAGGCCGATACGGTCCGGCGCACGGATTTCAATCACCGTGAAGTGTTCGCTCGCATCTTCGACGGCCTTGACCTGCGTTTCCACGGACGGCAACGGCCTGTCGGGAAGTCGCTGTTCATTGATGCGTCGCGTCAGCAGTTCTTGAACACGGATTTGCCCGGTCAGGACTTTTTCGAGTTTTTCTTTCACCTGGGTGATGCGACGCGGGTCCACGAGCGCGCTTTGGCCAGATTGGCTCATGGCGTGACTGGCCCCACCGGATTTTGCGACCCGGAAAATGTCCAGCGTCCGACCACTTCCCGTCGTCACGATTCGCGCCGACAGGATATTGAGTCCGCAGGCAGAAAGGGTTCCAGTGATGTCCGCAAGCGCGCCAGGAACGTCCTTGGCCGCAACGATCACTTCCGTCGTGCCCAGCCCCTCGTCGGGCGCGATTTCAATCACAGGCGCATCCGACGCGCCGACCAATCGATAGACTTCGAATTGCCGAATCAAGCCGTCTACGGGGGTGTCGATGATATGCCCGACTGGAAGATCACGTAAAAACCCATCGATGGAGCTCTCAAGTGCGCCAGCACCGCGCTCATCAAGACATGCCGAAGCAAGATCGAGCCTGCGTTCCGCCACGATCGCCTCGGCCTCGTGCCATAACGACTCTGCGCCGTGATCCAGCAACGTCTTGACTCGCTGATAGAGCGAAAAAAGAAGCGAAGCATTCCAGTCGTTGAGCACGTCATCGCCCACGGTCGCCATGTCGCAGAATGTCAGCAAGGTCAACGCTCGCAGGGCCGATGTGGTGCGCACCATCGACGCGACATCCCGTATGATTCGAATATCCCCAAGGTCTCGACGCCGCGCGATTCGGGACAACGACAAATGCTCGCGGACCATGAAAACGAGCAACGCCGTTTGATCGTCGTTAAAGCCCATGCGTGGCCCAATATCGGCCATCATCGCCGCGCCCTTCCGACTGTGGTCCCCCCCGCGATTCTTGCCGATATCATGTAAAAGGCAGGCAATCAGAAACACGTCAGGCTCGTTCAAGCCATCGACGACTTCTGCCAGATAGGAAAATCGCTGCACAAGTGAATCACTTCGATCGCTGAGCAAAGACCGGCCGGCCTCGAGGCAACGGATCGAGTGAACATCTGTGGTGTAGACGTGGTAAACGTCGTGATGAACGTGGCAAATCAGGGGCTCGAACTCGGGCAATAGGCGAACCAAAAGCCCCAGATCCAGCACTCTGCCAATCGTTGTTGGAGCCGCTTCGATGTCAGTAAGCACTTCTCGTAAACGCGTCGAAAAAGCCGTATCTCCAATGGGCATCGTGTCGATGGCATCTTCCATTTTCGATTCCAGACTTGCCTCAAGGTAGAGATCTGGGTGGGACGAGGCGTACGCTAGGATTTCAAGCACCTGGGCGGCTTCGATCTCTTCGTCGCTGCCGATCAGGCCGCCACCAACCCAAAATCCACCCAAAGATTGATGGCTCTTGGGAACGCCTGAGGCGCCCCAAAGGCGCAGGACGCGCTCGGCCATCCGAAGGTTGTCTTTCGCGACTCGATAATGATCGCGCATCAACGCTTCTGTGGCGTCGTGCAGCGCGTTGACTCCATCGCCCGCGCCAAGAGTCATCCGCGCAATGGTCTCTTGGTCCGCAAAATTCAAGCGGTCATGTTTGCGGCCATGCACGGCGTGCATAAAGAGGCGCAGCCTGAGCAACCATGCTTGTCCCACCACATAGGCATCCCGTTGCTCCTCCCCAAAACCGAGCGTGTCTTCGCTCAGGACATCGGTCTCGAAACAAACCATCGCTGCCCAACGAATCACATGCAGATCTCGCATGCCCCCCGGGCCATTCTTGAGGTCCGGTTCGAGCCGATAGATTGTCTGCCCGTAACGTTCGTGACGATGTTTGTACCCTGCAAACAAGTCGCGCACGAACCCTACGCCCAGGTCGTCGGCCCTCAGAAATTTTGCGGCCTCGAACTGCCATTTCGAAACATCGCCGTTCAATGGACGAACATCCAGATACGAAACTGCGGTGCGGAAATCCTCGCTAAAAGACGCGTGGGTTTGGGCATGGGTGCGAACCGAGTGTGCAACCTTCACCCGGGGTTCACGACACCAGGCCACGAATCGCTCGACGGCCTCCAACAAAGCCCCCGTTCCCAGGATCGACGCATCGACCTCAAGGACCAGATCGACGTCGCTCGAAAAGCAAAGCTCTCGGCGACCGTAGCCGCCCAACGCCAATAATGTGGCCTCAACCTCACCCCCAGATGCGGCCTGCCAAAGCTCGGCAATCCACGTGTCCGTGGCATCGCACAGCTCGAACGCCAGCAAGAGCCCATGTTCAGGTTCAACGGGGTGCGAACGCATCAACTCAATCAAGCGTTGTCGCGTTTCGAGATAAGTCTGAGTCGCTTGACTAGACTCTGGAGTGGGTTCGAGGTGGGTCTTCATATGTCATGGTTGTGAATTCGAGTAGATATCCTATCTTCTACCTTGCCCGCAGTCCGGAGTCAGCCATCGAACTCGATCTAGAAACCCTACTCGCCCAACCTTACCTGACCGCAGATCTTCCAGGAGTCGGAGGCGTTGCAAAGACCAACCCCGAAGATTTCCGGGTCACAGAATTGCCTCTCTACGCCGCCAGCGGCGAAGGCGAACACGTCTGGTTCAGAGTACAGAAAGTGGGGATGGATGGGCAAACATTGGTCGACAAAGTCGCCGACCGATTCGGAGTTTCGCGCTCCGAGGTGGGATTTGCCGGCTTCAAAGACAAGTACGCCGTCACACAACAATGGATGTCCGTATGGGATCGAGCGCTGGATCCCGCCGAATTGATGGGCCAGTGGAGCGAAGAAATTACAGTGCTAGAAGCGACACGGCACACAAATAAGCTGAAAATGGGGCAACTTGAGGGCAATCATTTTGTTCTGACTTTACGTGATGTCCCGGCAGACCAGATCGTGTTTGCCGAAGCGATCCTTGAGCGCATCAAGTCTCATGGGGTTCCCAACTACTTTGGCCCTCAACGATTCGGCCACGGCTTTCGAACGTTTTGGCAAGGCTGGAACGCCATTGCACTGGGCCAGCTCGCGCCCCACCTGCGCAAGAATAAGCGCATGCGTTCTTTGTCGCTGAACGCGGTTCAATCGGCAGTCTTCAATCACGTGCTCACGCAACGCATTGAATCAGGAACCTTCAGCACCGCGGTGGTGGGTGATGTTCTTGAAAAGAAAGAGGGTGGACTGGCTCGGGTTGACACCGAGAATCTGGCGGAATGGCAGGCGAATGTCGCAGCGGGACTGGCTTGGCCAACCGGCCCAATGATGGCTGCTCGCATGCTGCGAGCCACCGATGGAGTCGCCGAACAAGAGGCAGAATCGATGGCCCTTTTTGGCCTTACAGAAGAAATGTTTGCCCGACGACGCACGGATTTGCGCGGTGAAAGACGACCTCTCACGGTCCGAGCCGATAACGTCGAATTTGAACAACTTGGCAACGACGCAATTCGCGTGGGGTTTTCACTTCCCTCGGGAAGCTATGCCACGGTATTATTGCGTGAACTCATGAAGAACGAAGATTTCAACGGCCCAACGAGCTAAAGTCGCGTTCTATACTCGTCTGTCACCATGGTTCTTCTCAAATATGCACGCACCATTGGCCCCCATGTCCGCGAGCGATTTCGCTCGACTCGCCAACCTCACCGGCCTTCATATCGGTGAGGATGATCTCGTTCAACTCGATCGGCGCCAGCTGCTGCGTCCTTTCGGACCTCAAGGCGTCTACACGAGTGCACACTTATTTGTGCTGGCTCTGTATTTCGAGGCCATCCGAGTGGTTCGACACCCATGGGCCACCCGAACGCCTGATCGCAAGCTCGAGGACGTCAAGATTCGCGGCCAATGGCTGGAAGGCCTTCTAAAAGCGATCGACGCCGGAAAAATTGACGCCGTTGGCGCAGAGCAAGGCAGCTACTTGCTGGTTGAACTTGAACGATACTTGGCCGGCATCGACCCCTTTGGCCCGCTTTCAAGGCTCTTCAACATCATGCATCCCGAGGTCTTTGACGGACTGCGCGGAGACGGCAGGTTATTCGTGGAGTTGCGCGCGGCCGCATCAGCGTTGTCTAAAGCCATCGATTCCGCGATGAACAACGCCCCCGACGAAGCCGACGATGACCTGCGCAGCACCGTGGCGATGGATTCGAGCGCAAGTTTCACCCGCGACAACTCCCCCTTGTCTCCACGAACCTCTACGTTCGACCGGCTGACGGTTGAACGGGAACTCAGTGCCGAAGACATCGCGGCGGTCAAAGCTGAACAGAATACCCAAGAGATCGACGAAGACCTCGACGATGATATGCCCGCAACGGCGGCGCTTTCGGAGGTCGATGCTGCTGAAGAAACCAAAGCCGCTGAAGAAGCCGAAGACGCCAAAGCGATTGAACAACGCAGGGCTGCTGAAGCCGCTGAAGAAGCCAAAGCTGCTGCTGATGAAGCTAACGCCGCTGAAGAAGCCAGAGCCGCTGAAGAAGCCAAAGTCGCTGAAGAAGCCAGAGCCGCTGAACAAGCCAAAGCCGCTGAAGAAGCCAAAGCCGCTGAACAAGCCAAAGCCGCTGAAGAAGCCAAAGCCGCTGAAGAAGCCAAAGCCG
>CAYMYJ010000026.1:0-3573 GCA_964394615.1 uncultured Bradymonadales bacterium
TTCGTGCGCGGTGTCGACGTCGAGGCGACGACGGATTCGAAAGGCATCTTCAAGCTCGAAGTCCCGATCGGGCTGCAGGATATCTCGGTCGTGCATCAAGACTTCAGCGCACAGGACGTGGCGATGGAGGTCTCCCGGTCATCGAGCACCATCACGATCGAACTGACTCCAAGCTCGGTTCAGCTCGATGATTATACCGTCACGGCACCACGTATCGAAGGCTCGCAGGCCGACGTTTTATCTGAGCGAAAGTCTTCGGCGCAGGTCACAGAAATCCTTGGTGCCGAGGAGATGTCCAAGTCCGGCGCCTCCGATGCTGCCGATGCCCTGAGCCGAGTCACCGGCATTACCCTTGTTGGTGGTAAATATGTTTATGTTCGAGGGCTCGGAGACCGATATTCAAGCACACTTCTTAATCGTTCCAGCCTGCCAAGCCCAGAGCCAGAGAAGCGTGTGGTGCCTTTGGACATGTTTCCAACGGATGTGCTCGAGAGTGTCCTTATTCAGAAGAATTTTTCTCCAGACATGCCCGGAGACTTCGGGGGAGGTGTCGTTGAGCTGCGAACCCGACGATACCCGAGCGAATTCGAGGCGAGTGTAGGCATCTCGGCGGGAGTCAGAACAGGGTCGACGTTTGAGACTGTGCCATGGAACGAAGGCGGAAGCCTTGATTTCCTGGGGATCGACGACGGAACACGAAGTCTCCCGGACAATGTCGCGAAAGCCTCCGAAGATTCTCCGTTGCTGCCAGGAGACCGCTTCTCGGAGTTTGGGTACAGCGAATCGGAGTTGGAGGAGCTCGGCGAATCGTTTCCAAACACATGGGAGCAGACGAGCAGGGCCTTGCCGCCCAATTCAGGCCTAGAGCTTTCGTTGGGAGACCGCTTCGTGTTTGACGGCATTACGACCGGTTACCGAGCAGGCCTGACGTGGTCGCAAGATTTCTCGCTCGAAGAAAGCCGGGAGACCTATTACGTGGTGGGGGCCAATGGCCTGGAGCCCCGTAACTCCTACGACTTCACAACCGCATCACGGGAAGTCGTGCTCGGTGGGATCTTCACGACCGGTCTTGAAATCGGCAAACATAAACTCACCCTGACCTCCTTGCTCGACCATATCACCAGCGATGAGACTCGCCTTTACGAGGGTTTCAACCGCGATGCTGGCGCGGATATCCGGGTGACGCGATTCAGATGGATCGAGCGAACTCTGATGTTCGAGCAGGTTCTGGGTGAACACGATTTCGACGATTTTCTATTTGAGTGGCATTACAGTTTCGCTCAGGCATTACGCGCCGAACCCGATCGACGCGAGTATCGCTATGACGATCGGGACGGCGGCTACCGGCTGTCAGACAGACCCGAGGGGAACTCGCGCGTCTACAGCGAGCTTGTCGATCGCACCCACGATATCGCCCTGGATTTCACCGTGCCGTTCTCGGTTTGGTCAAAGTTGGAGGCCAAAGCGAAGACAGGTGTTTCGGCGGTACTCAAAGATCGCGAGGTCGATACGCGTCGCTATAAATACCAGGGCGATGCACTGGGAGACCTTGCCTATCAAGAACCGGAAGACCTCTTCGTGCCGGAAAACATTGGGCCTGACGCAGCTCTTCAATTTAGAGAGGCCACTCGTTCCACCGATAACTATACCGCCAACCAGACCCTTCTGGCGGCGTATGGAATGATCGACGTGCCGCTTTCAAACTCGGTTTTGGTGTCTGGCGGACTTCGAGCCGAATACTCAAAACAATCCGTTGAGACCTTTGAGTTGTTTAACCCCAACGGCGAACGTGTGCCGGCCGAGCTCGAGACCCTTGATCCTTTGCCTGCGGCATCGGTGACGTGGACTCTGACACCAAAGCACATCGTTCGCGGCGCGGCGAGCCGCACGGTTTCACGCCCAGACTTCCGGGAGTTGTCGCCGTTGCTTTTCAGCGACGTCGCCGGCGGACGTGCCATCCAGGGAAATCCGGATTTAGAACGAGCCACGATCACGCACGTGGATGCACGATACGAGTTCTACCCGTCACCCACCGAGCTCTTTTCGGTCGGGCTCTTCGCCAAATTCTTTGACGCCCCCATCGAGTCCGAACTTCAGGCGGGTGCCCAGCCGCTGCTGACCTTCCAGAACGCCCAGAGCGCGCGAAACCTCGGCGTTGAAGCTGAGGTCCGGAAGACCTTCGATTTTGTTCATGCCGCTCTCAGCGATGTGTACATGGGAGCTAACGTGAGCCTGATCGACAGCAGTGTTGAGCTGACTCCCGGCGGAAACCAGACGAATTCCGAGAGACCTCTTCAGGGCCAGTCGGCATATGTGGTGAATGCGAACATCGGATGGGATGACGTCGACCGTGGAATCTCGACGTCGCTGCTCTACAACGTGGTTGGCCGTCGAATCGACAGCGTCGGGTCTTCCGGAGCACCCGATATCTATGAAGAAGCCGTGCACAGCCTTGATTTTGTGTACCGGCAGAAGTTCTGGGAGAACTGGAAATTTGGCGCTAAAGCCTCAAATTTAATCGACCCATCGGTCGAATTCACGCAGGGCGGAAAGGTCACCGAGTCCTATCGGAGAGGCCGAAAATTCTCGATTTCGCTGGGTTACGACTGGTAAGCGCAAGAACCGGCAGACCTTCACCCCCAATGCCACGACTGGTAAGCGCAAGAACCGGCAGACCTTCACCCCCAATGCCTACGGGGCGATCGCAAGAACCGGTACGGGGCGATCGCAAGAACCGGCAGACCTTCAGCATCAGAAGCACGCAAGTCAAATCTGGCTTCGCGATAGCCCCCTGGCCTTACTCCAGCCGGCAACAGAACACCGGCAATTCGCAATTTTCGCGCAGATCGCCTTCGGGTCGTAGTTTGACGAATACCTGAGCGTTTTCCCGCATCAATCGATGGGCCCCTGCGGCTTGGAATCGAGCAATCGTTTAGCAATCAAACACGAGAGAAATACCATGAGCACTTATCCAAGAACCTTTTCCCACATCGGTATTTCCGTTCCAGACGTCGAAAAGGCGGTGGATTTCTATAGCAAGGTCATGGGCTGGTACGTGATCATGGAACCCACCATGATTCAGGAAGAAACTGAAACAGCCATCGGACAAATGTGTACCGATGTGTTTGGCAGCGGATGGGGCTCTTTTAAAATCGCCCACATGTCCACTGGAGACAAAATGGGGGTCGAAATGTTCGAGTTCAAGAACAACGAAAAGCCCAAAGATTTCGAATACTGGAAAACCAGCACATTTCACTTTTGCGTTCAGGACCCCGACCTGGAAGGCCTTCTGGCCAAGATATTGGAGCATGGCGGCAAACAGCGAATGCCGGTGCGCGAATACTACCCGGGAGAGAAACCGTATCGGATGGTCTATGTCGAAGATCCGTTCGGAATCATCTTCGAGATCTATTCTCATAGCTATGAACTGACTTATTCGCAGGGCGCCTACTAGAACCGGAAGACCTGCCCCAGCAAGAACCGGGAGACCTGCCCAGCAAGAACCGGAAGACCTGTGACAAGAACCGGGAGACCTGCCCCAGCAAGAACCGGAAGACCTGCCCCAGCAAGAAC
>CAYMYJ010000026.1:3673-52238 GCA_964394615.1 uncultured Bradymonadales bacterium
AGACCTGCCCCAGCAAGAACCGGAAGACCTGCCCCAGCAAGAACCGGGAGACCTGCCGTGGCAAGAACCGGAAGACCTGCTGTGACAAGAACCGGGAGACCTGCTGTGACAAGAACCGGGAGACCTGCCCCAGCAAGAACCGGAAGACCTGCAGTGACAAGAACCGGGAGACCTGCCCCAGCAAGAACCGGGAGACCGCGTACGAAGCGCGGACCAAGCACAGGATGCCCGCGGACCAGGACCAAGCACAGAATTACCGGCAGGGCCGGGATGCTTGCGGGTTGCCACGCGGCAGGCGACACTCAGCACCCAATCGAAGGGTGTTTTTGATGAGTTTTGGAGCTTCGCTTGCGCAAATTGGAAGGGGGCTGGTGTACGTGACCGCGGTCGCTGTCTCGATCGGTGTGATCTGGGGCGTCGCGTACACGGGCAGAGTTCTGGGCGGCGCGGACGAGGGTCTCCACTTCGTCTTGGGCGTATGTGTCTGGTGTGTTGTGGTTGGGGCCGGAGTCGTTCTTCAACTGCGACGGCGGGCGAACACTTCGCCTAATTCCATGCTCTTCTTGACGCTTTTTGTGATGGTTTTGGGGACGGTCTTTGGCGTGATCGCCAATATCGCCACTCAACCCCCCATCCAAAAATCCGAACCCATCACCGACAGCAAAAAGCCCGAATTATCATTCTGATCAGGCTTCTTCGTTGAAGCGTTTCAGCGTGCGTTTCACAGCGCGTGGCTCAAGAACAATCATGTGCAACATCAGGCGCGTGGCCTTTTCAGGCTTGCGAACGCCTTGTTCCCAATGCCTAACGGCTCCGATACTAAACCCGTAGGTGTCCGCAAATTCCTTCTGGGTCATCTCAAGAGATTCACGGATTTCACGAACATTCGGAAACGGTACATCAGCCATGCGAGCTCCGGACGGGTAGAATCAAAGACACAAGCGTACGCCTCAGGCGCATTGCAATCAATGTTGAAGCCTGAAAGCTTAACGAACTTTGGTGTCATCAAGATGAAGTTTACGGGTCGCAACGTACTCTCGCAACTCCGCTAGTTCAAGTTCGAAGCCTCCAGAAAGAATCGGGAATCGACACCAAGTCTTGGGATCAAGATTCTTATCATCGACGTGAAAACTGGGCGCATAGCGCTCTCGTTTCCACTGGTTTCGACACCAGAGCTTGAAGAAACGTTCGACAAAGATGAAGAGCTGCGATTCGCTGATCTCAGGCCATTGTGATCGACCGATCTGGAAGACCTCCAATGGCGCTTTCTTGTCTCGAATCGCAAGACGTTCAATGGCATCGAGCAATTCATAGGGCATCAGATCGCCCTCGTCGGTCTGCTCGGCTGCGCTAGGACGAAGTTCCGCGGTTGGGATCTGCGACGTCACGACTTTGAGCGCTTCGATTGCTGGGTGCCCCATCGGGCCTTCCGACTCAAGCCAGGACAGCCATTTCCTCAAGAATGCTTTGTCGATTCCAGCGATCGGCGAGAGGCCACCACAGGTGTCGCCATCCATCGTGGCGTAGCCAACTGCGGCCTCAGAGCGGTTGCTGGTCGAGAGCAACAACGCGCCCTTGATATTGGCCAGCATCCAGACTCCCGGACCACGAACGCGCGCCTGGATATTCTGCAGGGTCAGATCGTCGGTTTCCCAAGTCAGCGGGCGTCCAAGCGCCCGAGCGACCATGCCAGTGTAGTTCTGAACAAAGTCGTCGACATCGAGTTCGTAATACTCGGCACCAACGGCTTCCGCGACGACTCGAGCGGCATTCCGCGTCACATCACCCGAGTTGCGGGTCGCCTGATAGACGCATGTGAGCAACATCCGAATCAATTCGTCGGGTTTATTGGCGCCCTCAAGTTCGGCCATATAACCGAGCTTTTCTTTGAACCCGTCCAAACCGAGTTCTTTGACGCCCAACCACACCATCAAGGCACATAAACAGGCGGTCGCAGACGAATCCGCGCCGCCCGAAAGGCTGATGATGAATCCGCGCGAACGGCTCTTGCGCATATAATCAAAAAGCGCGAGCGACACGGCGCGCGCAAACTCTTCTTCTTTCAGAAATTTGCTCTGTTCCCACGGGGACGACTCATCAAAGGTCGGCTCAGGCATGATCGTGGGGAAAACAAAGGGAACCGAGACACAATCGGGGCGAACTGCATCGACCTGAGGAATGAACGACACGGTTCGAATGCGATCCAGGCGCGTGTAATCAACGTCAACGACGGCACACGTGATATGGCGGTCGTCAAAAGACAGACGTGGCCCCGTCGCCAGCAATTTACCGGCCGAAGCAATGACCGCCCCACCGTCATAGATCACACGTCCTGCGTCGTTGCCAAGCAAGTTGGCGTAGACGTAGGTCACTCCGAAGGCGCGCGAACCCTCGATCACAAATCGCTTTCGCACCTCAAGTTTGCCGAACGCAAAATGGGACGCGCTCGGGTTCAAGATGATGTCGACACCCTTTTGCGAAAGGTCCGAGCCCGGCCGACGTGCGACCCAAGCGTCTTCGCAAATCTCGAAGCCGATTCGAATCCCACCACAATCAAAATAAAGGTCGCCGATCGGGTACTCGACTCCGTCCAACTGTACGCGGCTTTGTTTGTCGGCTGGCCACGCTTTGAACCACCGAGGTTCGTAGTGAATGCCGTCACCCGCCAGAAACTGTTTGGCCACAAAACCTGCGATCTGGCCGTCCACAACCAGACAGGCCGTATTGTAGAGCCCGTTATTATAGACGATCGGGATCCCGAAACTCACGATCAACCCGGACGTATACGGCAGAATTTCTTGCAGGACTCGCCAGGCCATGGCGTGAGTGTTGGGTGAATGAAACGCGTCCTCACAGCCGTAGCCTGTGATGCACATCTCCGGGAGACATATGACCGTCGCTCCCTCCACACGCGCTTCGGCGAGGGTAGCGATGATATTGTCCCGGTTGTGTTCCCAAGCCAATGGAGTCTGGTTGAGAACGGCGGCAGCAACTTTTAGAAGGTGCATAAGCTCAGTTGGATCCGATGAGTTCGTCGATGTTGAACTGGCCGGCTTCAATCATGGGGCTTGTCCCCCGGCCATACGAGTCGAGATCGTATAACCCGAAATCTTCCTCGTCATCAAAGACGTTGTTCGAAAGCAACTCAACTTGACTGGCATTGAAGCGGAATCGAACCACGGTCAAACGACCGGAAGTCGTCGAGTGGAAGCCGAAAGCGAAGGTTTGCGTTGGCCTACTGAGTCTTCCAGTCGAGTCCGACTTCGGTGGGCCAGGGCTGATCGGTCCCGTCCAGCAACGCGTCGTTGCTCGTATCGCCCAGCAAGTGTTTGCGCGCGAACGCCAGCGAATATGCGTCGATGATCTGCGATGCCGTCAAGAAGGGGACAAATTGATCTGAACACCCGTCATCGAGCACGGCTGCACCAAAGAGTTCGCACATATTCGAGTAGGTGAAATGCCCGCCGCGCAGAAGGTCGACCCGCATATGTGGGCCTTCCATCGCGTTCCAAATTGGGTCTCCCTCTTCGACGGCTGGAAGCGTCTGGTCGAGCAAGGAAGTCATCAACATGGTGGGTATTTTGATCTCGGACACCTTGTCCTGAAACACCAAAAACCCGCCTGGAGCTTGGGGAATCGCGACTTTGATGCGGTCATCGCCGAGGCCACCGCGGAAAAGGTCGCCGACGCCGTCGGCCGCCAGGATTTCGCAAAAATCCTCGTCAGGATGCATTCCACAATAAGCCTCCGCGTAGTCGACATCGAAGCCTGCGCCGGAGCTTGCAAGTGTGGTGTAGCCGCCAAACGAATGCCCCGAAAGCACGATTTTATCGCTGATCACGGGCTTGAGCACGTCGTCTGCTGGCCACGACTCAAGTCGGTCCAGAAGGGCGGTAATGTCCTGCGGCCGAAACGCGCCCGAGGTCAGGTCGATGGCGCCCTGCGTGTCTTTGAAGGTGTTTCCCGTGTGGTTCAACGCCACCACGACAAAGCCATGCGAAGCAAAAAACTCGGTCATGTAATAACTTTGTTCGGCAAACGAAGAGTTGCCGTGCGAAAAAATCAAAATCGGGGCGGGTTCCGTGATGGCCAGACTCGCATCGCGTTGGACTCCCGGACGGCGAAACACGTTGTAGTACTTGGCCTCGAGCCCATCTTTATCAAGCGTTGGGTACCATACGACAAACTCAAAGGTCCGGCCCGGCTCGCCGACCGCATCGTAGGTGACTTCGAATCCGGAGCGGTAGCCGACGCGGTAATAACCCGGCTCCATGACTGACCAAGGCTGCGGAGGAAGCACCTCAACATCAGCAGCGTCGGCCGCATCGGCCTGCGCGTCCATTCCAGCGTCGCTCAGAACACTCAGGTCTGCGCCAAAATCCCGCCCAGTGTCCGCGGAGAAATTGGCGGGGCTCTCGTCGGAACCACAAGCAACAAGAGATAACACCAAAAAAAGAAAGCCGATTCTCATATTCATCCTGTTCATGCGCTCGCCCGTTCGATCCGAAAACCTAGAGGAAATACCCACCAAATACCGTGCCCACCAACGAAAAACCGATCTTCTGCTGCAGCAGCGTCAAAATCGGCATCAGGATAACAGACCCTTGCGACATCAAAAGGCCACCGAATAACCAGAGCATGACTAGATCGTAAGAGGGTGTGATTTCCGTCATGTTTAACCTACGTTCGTGGACTCAAAAATCTTGTCTGCGCTTGCTTCGACAAATCCGTCAAAGAGGCGGCCATCGGCCATCATATGGCGGTAGGCGAACTCGTAGTAGCACGTGGGAACTTCGAGCGCGGCATCCATAAAATCGACGACGAGTCGGTCGGCGAGTGTCGCTCCTTGCTCCAGATATTGAGCAGGTGTTCCTTTGATTCGACCGCCCGACTCGTTCAACCGAAAACCAAGCGCTTCAACGAAGTCCAAAAGGTCCGGGAGACCTTCAAACGTAGACAGGGCGTTCACATTCACCGTGAAGTGGTTCGGGCGAAGCCCAAGTGCGGCAACCCAGGCTGCGTACTCCGAAACCTCGGCGAGCCGGCGGTAAGTCGCGGTTGTGAGGCTCCAAGGTCTTCCGGACAAAAAGACCTCCGGTCCGACCGGGAGACCTTTTGCCTGACCCACCAAATCACGAATCAGCTCTTGAATCTCGTCGTCGAAAGCCGCGGTTTCCAGCTCGCTCAAAAAGATGCGCGGAGCGTTTGGTTCGCTGGAAACGTAGGCCACGGCCCGAACTTTCTTGGCTTCGAATCGATAGGTGCCAAAGGGTCGATACCCCAGACTTTCGATGACAGGACCGAGGTTTTTTAGGCTCACCGGATCCAAATCGAAGGTTCGAAACGCGATATGATCGTTAAGAACCGATTCGCGGCGGTCTTCCAGGCGAGATTTGATCGCGCTCACACGAGGCGCCATCGCTGAATAATCATCCCACAGCGCTTCAAACCACGGTTGATTCGAAGTCATCAGAACCTCTCGAAGAGCCAGTCGAAACTGATGGTATCGAGCTGTGGAGCCGGCGTGCCAACGGCGCCATGCGGTCCTGGAAACGAGCGAACCGGCCCTACGAACGTCACACAGTCGCCAGGAGCCAAGAACGTTGAAGCGGAACGCAGCGTCGACACATGGCCGTTATGTTCCAACCCGTAACAACTCTTGGATCCACCGCATAAAACCGGGTTGGGCAACAATTCCCCGCCGACTTTAACGACGTACGCATAATCGCTCATGACAACGTCGCGATTGGTGACGTCGCGATAGGGAACAGGGTTATTGGAGCTATGCACAATAAGCCCGCCAAGGCCGGTGATCTCTGGGTGACCTTCATAATTCAGAAGCCCAGAAACCCCAAAAGACACGATCTGTCCTGGAAGCATCGGACTCGGCAGGTCCACATCAAGATAAACCTCGACCGCTGTATTCCTGTCCTGCACCCAGAAGCTACGCGTCGCCTGGAACCCGACCGCTGTCACAATCGCCTGATTGACCTGAATCGGAACGGCCGGGAAATACGCGCCTTCATTCTCCACGGTATTAAGGTCATCGGAGGTCAAGGGAACCGCCGCCAAAACGGAACTCAGATTGGAGTTTACACTGTATGGAGTGGTGGTTGCCGATCCGATCGATCCAAAGAAATTTGCGTCTGGGCCGCACGGCACGGGGTTGTTCGTGGCGTTGTTCGTGTTGTTCGTGTTGGTCGTATTATTTGTCGTATTATTCGTCGCGTTATTTGACGTGTTGGTGGTGTTATTCGTCGCGTTGTTGACCGCGTTATTCGAAGAATTGTTGACCGTATTATTCGTCGCGTTATTCGAAGAGTTCGTCGCGTTATTCGAAGAGTTCGTCGTGTTATTCGAAGAATTCGTCGCGTTATTCGAACCATTCGTAGTGTTGTTCGAAACCGTATTATTGGCAGTATTATTGACGAGGTTGACGTCCGATCGCTTTTTCACGTCATCGCCACACGCCACGAGACCCGTCACCAAACCCAACACCATCAATCGTTTCATGTTCTAACCTGCCGAAATAATTTTACGCGGGGAACATACCCAAACATGAATCATGTTGCGACTGCCCGGCATCGATTTGCCAACCTTTTGATCGGATAGAAGATGACGAAATTCCTAGTCCTTAGTTTTACCCTCGCGCTTTCTGCCTGTGCGAGCGGCAACTCCGAAACACTTTCACGAGATGTCGCGAACACGACCCGTTCATCGGCCATGTCGATGACCGCTGGTGCACGCGAGAACGCGCTTCGTGCGGCGATCGAGAACCCTACACGGAGTGCAGAAAACCGAGCTCGAGATGAATACCGACATCCGGTCGAAACCTTGCTCTTTTTGGGTGTCGATCCCAACCAGGTGGTCGTCGAGGTTTGGCCCGGAGGCGGCTGGTACACCGAGATCCTCGCGCCCTACCTCGCTGAACACGGCCTCTTGGTCGCCGGTTCATTTCGAGCCACCGAGGATCCAGAGAACTACCGGACCAAAATTCGTGGAAAATTCGACGCCCGAGTCGCCACAGACCCGGCATTTGCGAAGGTCGTCAATGGCACGCTCGATCCTCCAATCCTGATGGATATTGGCGCTCCTGAATCAGCAGATGTGGTCCTGACCTTTAGAAATATCCATAATTTCATGAAGGCTGGCACGCTCGA
Source organism: uncultured Bradymonadales bacterium (assembly GCA_964394615.1). GTDB lineage: Bacteria > Myxococcota_A > Bradymonadia > Bradymonadales > Bradymonadaceae > JBFFMO01. The sequence continues at coordinate 10,834 of CAYMYJ010000026.1, forward strand.
CGACCTGTTTTCTGGCGCCTACACGGTGCTCAAACCTGGTGGAACTCTGGGTGTGGTCGAACACCGTGCTGCTCCGGGAACCGACCTCGAAACCATGATCAAGAGTGGCTACGTCACGCAGGCTTTTGTGATCGAGACTGCGGAACATCATGGGTTTGAGCTTGTCGAAACATCCGAGATCAACGCGAACAAAAAGGACACCAAAGACCACCCTGAAGGTGTCTGGACCCTGCCCCCATCGTTGCGATTAGGCGAGGTCGACAAGGACAAATATCTGAGCATCGGTGAGAGTGACCGAATGACGTTGAAGTTCCGACGCCCCTTGAACCCCAAGACGGCTGCAAAATAGGGTTTTCGAATTTGGGCGAACTGGGTCATCCTGCCCTCCTATGGAGAATCTATGAAATACCTGTTCGCTCTAACGCTTCTCTTGCTCGTTGGTTGTCAGACGCCAAAACAAGAAGACGCCTCTTCGACCGCTGATGTTTCGGCCGCCAAGGACGAACCTCAGCAGCCTGCAGCGAGCCAGAACGGGGGCACCAGCGAAATCACCGCGGCCGATCTGGCGCCACCTGGCATGGGAATCGCGACTTTCGCCGGTGGTTGTTTCTGGTGCATGGAAAGGCCCTTTGAATCGATCGAAGGCGTGACGGCAGTGTATTCTGGTTACACCGGTGGCCCCGAAAAAAACCCCACCTATCAACAAGTTGGCGGCGGAGACACGGGCCACGCCGAAGCCATTCGGGTCGTCTACGATCCCGCGAAAGTCTCGTACGCCCTGTTGCTCGAGGTCTTCTGGCGCAACATCAAACCCACGCAAGTGGACGGTCAATTTGTCGACCACGGCACGCAATATCGAACGGGCGTTTTTTACCACGACGAGGCCCAGCAAAAAGAAGCGCTCGCCTCGAAAAAGGAGCTCGCGGCCACGGGCAAATTTGATGGACCGATCGTGACCGAGATCACCAAAGCCGGCGCGTTCTGGCCGGCTGAGGCCTACCACCAAGATTTCTACATCACCCATCCCGACCATTATCAGCAATACCGCAGTCGTTCGGGCCGAGACCAATACCTCCAGAAGATCTGGGGCGACGAAGCGGGCGGTTATTCGAAACACGGCGCGAGCCACTGAGCATGAAAAACGCTACGATTTTTCGCGTCGCTATCGTTGGCTACGTTTTGGTTCTGTGTGGTCTGATCGCCGCGTACATCAGCGTGTCATTGGTACACGTGAAGGTATCTGCCTATATCCAAGGGCCTGTGGCGCTGATTCAAGGCGGCCCGAACGCGATTCGTGGTTTCATCATGGACGCGCCCACCGGGCGTTTATTTTCGGATGCTCAGACCTCGTACATCCTGAATCCAGGCGCCTCTCAGGTGATCGCTGGCGCAGGAAAGACCGAAAAACACGGATACGTTCATACGGTCTTGGATGTATCGACGGCGGTCGCGGGACCTCAGACGCTGAAAGTCGTCGCGACCCATCCTCTGATCAAGGAGTTTGAGGCGGAGACAAGCGTTGATGTGGTTGAACCCGCTCCCACGACACCCTGGTTGAAATTCACCTCACGTGGCACGGAAGACACCAAAAGCGCGGGCAAAAAAGGTGACAAAAACCCCGAACAATCGGATTGGACGGGCACCCTGCGCGTCGAGGCCCTCTCGCCGCATGTCGAGTTAATACGCGGGTTGGCGAACTCTGTGGCTTTTCGAGCGGTTGACTTGGAAGGGCGGCCCGTCCCCGCAAAAATCGAATTTACCAAATTCGAGGGCCCGATCGATGGGCCTCTGCCAGAAACGCTGGAAACCGACGAATTCGGTTTGTTCACGCTGGAGTTCAAGCCGGTGGGCGGCATTCGGTGGGGAATCAAAGTCACGTCGCTGGACACTGAAAATCCGGCAGAGGGTGCCGGCGATTTGACCTATTTGACGGTGGCGGCTCAATTCAATCTGAAGATGCAGCAGAACTTTGTGACGCCAGGCGAAATCGTCGAGGGCCAGGTCAACACATTGCATCGAAACGGCGGTTTATTGGTCGACCTTTACGCCGACGACCGTTGGGTATTCGCAGGAGCTTATGCGATTGGCGCGCAAGGGGCGGGCCTGCGAGCGCATGCCCCTGGTTCGGTGAAACCGAAGCTTTGGCGTGTCCAAGTTTACGAGGACGTCTTTGAGCCAGGCAATGCCTGGGACTCCAAATGGGTCGCGGTCAGCCGCGACGGCACCTGTCGCAGCGCCATCGATCCGACGCTCTCACTTCTGGCCGAAAATCCTCGCCACACGAATTTCGTGGAAGGTTTCAGAACGAAAATGCTTTCGGGACCGCCGATGCCCGAGCCACGCTGCAATCAATTGCTGGGTGAGTTGCTTCAAGGTTTCGAGACACACTTTGTCGAGTCGACCCTGCTTATCAACAGTCAGCCTGCGGCTGAAGCAGATTTGGACACCTGGAAATCCGAGGTCAAATCATGGCTGGTGATCCTGATTGGGATCGCGCTTTTTGTCGCATTTACCGTCGTGATGTTTTTTGTGGCGCAAGGCGTCGCTGCGGCTCAGCACCAACGCCGAATGATGGAAGAAGTCGACTTCGACCTCGAAGGCGATGGCCTGCAATCACCAACCTGGGATCGCATCGCCCATATCGCCCGTGTGATCATCCTCATCGGGACCGTCGCGCTCTTTTGCGTAGGTCTTGTAATGGTGCTCAAATTGATGTGAGATCGGTGAGGTGCGTGCTGGCGACGTTGTGATGGTTGCGCCAGACTCCTGCCTAGCATTGCGACTTGCGCGCCGCGAGTTAGATTAATTCAAACAACATGGAGGGAAATTATGCGATTTGTGATTCTGGCTCTGATGTTTGTCTCGTCCACAGCTTGGGCTGACGACTACCGGACGATGACCGGATATGAACTTAAACGTAGAGTCGGCCTTGTCGCTGACACTTACGAAACGCCGCAGGAAGATGCGAAGACCGCTCTGCTCAGTGGAGCGGCCGCTTTAAGCCTGATCGAACCGAAAAATGGCACAAAACTTTGGGGGTCGGATGACGGCAAAATCGTTCATGATTGGCTGATCGCCGAGGGGTCAAAATCGTTGTGGATTCAATTGCCCAACGGACTTGAATTCATCATCGTTCTTGGCCCAGACACTCTGCCAAAATTGATGGACCAGCGGTTCATGATCTTCGAAGTCAAAGAAGGGACACCTGTGTGTGACGAAAACGGCGTGTGTGGCCAGCCTGAGCGGTGTAAGGGTCCACAATGCAAGGGATGCAACCAACCGGAGTATCGGGTTGGCGCCCACCTCTTAGACTTCACTCCGGTTCAGTATTTGCCGTTGGGGCCGATCAATTTGTTCCAGCCAATAAATAGATTTCGCACTAATTAAATGGGTTAGGTTGGGTGAGTAGATTGAATCAAGATACTGAAAAGTCGGAAATCAAAGACCGACCGTTGGCTTATAAGATTGGGGCCAGTCTGCTGGTTTTCATCGTGATCGCGGCATGGTTGCTCAAAGGCGATACCACCAAGCTACGACCCAATTGTCTGCTCTATCCTGGGGCCGGTGAATGTACTTTTTCGAACGAGTCGGCCGAAGTCATGTCAGGGTGCGGCCATGTCTATGTATTTTGCGGCAAGCTCTATGATCGAGGCGGCAAAAAGGGGACACGGCTTTGTTCGGGCGAACTTCAGCCTGGCGAATCAAAGAAGATGAAATTCGAAGTCGTAGAATTCGACGAATTGGTGGCGCCGTACACCAACTGGCGTGACGCGTGTGATCACGTGTGGGAGGCCGATTAGCGCACTTTCCCCGCGAAGAGTTCCGAGGCGGCCTTGAATTTCCGACACGATATCAAGACGCTATTGCAGCCTGCCCGCGGCGAGTGAGTCTTTGTTCAAAGAGAAAGAGATTCGATGAACGGAGGAACTAGACCGTTCTCATTTTCAAGTTCGGGCAAACTTCGTCGAAACTTCATCTGAATCAACCGACCCTCGGAGTCGGTGAAAGGTATGTACGCGTACCACCATTCAGTTTCGGACTTTGCCAAATAGGATGTGCGCAATGCCCAAAGCTCATTGATAACCGCAGGATCTTCAATTTTGTGCGCGCTTCCGTAGCTTGAATTAAACAAGTCGAAGTAGGTGCCAATCACGGGGTCAAACCCTTGCGGCAGAATATTTGTCGGGATGTTTTGGTAAGCGGCAAGGCTCTCTTCATCAATCAACTCTGCGAGATACCAAAGCTCCGACGGCGGCTCGAGTTCTTGACCTTTGGCCAAAAGCTCTGCCAAAAACGCCCGCGCTGCCAGAAGGGGCTTAAATTCCTCAAACTCGTCGCACTCAACACAGGCCGCCGCGTAATAGCGGTCGCGGGCGTATAGCATGCCGCCATCGCCATGTTGTGTGTCTCCATAGCGCCTGTTCGACCATGATTCCCACTCCATCTCTTGGAAGGCTTCACTCAGTCTATTGGGCTGAATCGTTCCGGTTAGCCTGGAAGACCATTTCCCGTGCTTTCGCGATGTGTCGAAAGCCCAAAAGTGACAGGTGTCATCTACAAAAAATGACTGTGCGCCGTGGTCGTACAGCACTTGATCGCCCGCAAAAATTCGGTCTTGTGGTGGCCGCCCCATAAATCCTATGACCAACTTTCCGGACGGTTCATCCGCAGGCTCGCATAGCCGATCTGGCAATGCCGTCCTCCCGCCGTCTTGCTCCTCAAACCCGGAATCTGGCGGCATTTCGCTATTCTCGCCGGTGTCCGAACTGCAAGCCGCCATGCCACACAAAACCGCAAAAACCATCAACCGAAAAATCATTTTCTGCCCCGCTACGCTTTTCCAAGGATGAACGACTCTAGGAACAGCAACAGGTGTGCCACACGCCGTCGCCTCCACAGGTGCGCATAGTCATTACGTAAGCGCGCACGGAACAAAAATGACGTCAGAAATTTGAGATCAGTTAGCGGACTAACCTCAGAAAAACTCAAGGTGGGAAGATCTTTGGAATTGGTGAGGTCGCAGGCCAGGCTGGAGCCTGGCGGACCAAGCGCAGGCCGACCAAGCGCAGGCCGACCAAGCGCAAGGCCAGGCTGGAGCCTGGCGGACCAAGCGCAGGCGGACCAATCGCAAGGCCAGGCTGGAGCCTGGCGGACCGCTTACTGCTGAGAGAAATTTGTTCGGAGGAAGGCCATCAAATCGGCCAGTTGCTGGTCGGTGAGCTTCTCACCCCACGCGGGCATGGCGCCACGGCCACCAAGGATGGTGAGCATGATTTGCCATTCGGTCTTCTGGGCGAAGACTTGTTCGTAATTTGGTCCAAACCCACCTTCGCCGTTCTGCCCATGACAGTTGGTGCAGGTCTCGTTTGGCGTGGCGGCCCGGAAAACCGCTTCGCCCGCTTCCACGTCACCCTGAAGCGCTGAAATCGCCTTGACTCGGGTGTAGCTTGGGTCGGAAGCGCCCTTAAAGTCGACTTCGCTGCGCACCAATTCGGTCAGGTCGTCCAAGCGCGAAAACGCCCACGAATAATCGCTGGCAAAACGGTTGCGACGACGCATACGGCCGTTGGCTGGGAACCGGCTAGCGATGTTGATTTCGGCCGATTCGGTCTCGATGATTTTGGTCAGGTCAAACGATGACGTGGCGTCTTCGGCAAATCGTGAGCCGGCGTGCTGATGGCAGCCGATGCAGTTGGTTCGAGCGTTTCCGGCTTCGTGCTCAATGTAGGGATTGCTGCACCAAGTTGGAGCACCCGCTTCCGACGATCCCGTGGCTTCCAAGGCCGCTTGAAGGCTTGGGAACTCGTTGAAACGCTGCAGCATGTTATCATCTTTTTCGATGAAATCGGTGACGACACACATCTTGTAATTGCTCCAGACGCCCGGCAATTGGCCAAACGATTCTGGGCGGTCTTCGCCGAAGTCGTCGTTGGGTTTATCGCTCCACCATAAGGTGATCCACTGCCAGTGGCGCAGCTCTTTGGTCATGATGTGCAGACCGGTCAAACGGTAGAGCCCGCCGGCCTGAGTCTTGATGGTGTAGATGTCGTCCGAGGTCGGAAACCCAATGTCGACAAGGTCTGCCGGGGCGCTGTATTTGCGGTCGCCTTCGGCTTCCCATTGGGCCGTTGCGCCCGGTGCCAAACGCCGAGCCAAACCTGCGGCATCGGTATCGTAAGCAGGCAGGTCGAATTCAAAACCAACTCGAGCCCAGGTCGCTTTCACAAGGACCGTTCCGCCAACCGCCGGAAGACCAGTCAGCGAGCCAACCTCGGTGCCGTCGAGGCCCATCCAAGGGTTGCCCGCGTCAGCCGGAAATTCAGACTTGAAGCAGGTCGAGAAATTCTCGGGAGGGTCGACGCATTCCACGCCATCACCGCACCAAGTCGTCTCGAGCTTATCGTCGGCACAGTCCAGAACCTCGCCGTAGTTCCGCATCATATGCAGGACCATTGCGGGCGAATAGACCATGCGTGCGATGCCACCACCGGCCGCTGAGGCGCCGCTGAACTGGCTCTGACGAGCTTCGGCACAGCGTGAAGCATAGGCTTCTTCAGACTCGGCAGAACCTTGAGTCAGGCTGCAATCGTAAAGTTTTGCGACGGCGTCGGTATAACGCCAAAGCGGCCAACGGCTCGATCGTTCGATGTCGGTATTATTGACCAAAAACGCTTCGCCAATCTGCGAATCGCTAAAAGGTGTGCGGGCGAGCTGGTCTTCCGGAAGCATGTTGCCGTAAGCGTATTTGAAGATACGCGTCAGGTCTTCGAGTCCGTACCAGGTTTCCCAGCGCGGAATCATCGGGATTTCTCGGTCGCCGACGGTCAGGTTATCGCAGGCTGGCACGCAGACGTTGCCGCCTTCGGTCCATCGGCAAACATCAGGCACATCGTTCGAAACAAAAGCCTCGCAGGAGGCCTGATCGGCCTGCTTACCGCATTTGTCCAAATCTCTTGGGTTGATGCCTTCAACACAATCTGGACGCGCGTCGAGCTGATTGGCGAGCCCCATCAAGGGCACAGGCTCAAGCGTCTTGTAGATGGTCTGCCAGGCGAGTTCTCGCCGGGCTTTCATATTCGACTTGAGCTCGGTATCGCGCTCAGCATTCCCGATGACCGTTTGGTCTGGAATGAAGGCGTTTGGCGCCCCAACAAGCGAGCGACCAAACGTGTCGGTCTTACCGTCCTCGGTCGTAAATGGGAACTCAAGCGAACCCGCAGCCGCCGGAGCCTCGGTGGTCGAGTCCTGTGAACACGCACCAACCAACAAGACAAATATGAGGAGTGAACGACGCATCAAGACATTTCCAAGAGTTCGACCGAAGCCGTGAATCTACGCAAAAAAGAAGCCCCTTTCGGGGCATTGCTCAAAGTTATTGAGCCATTCGCAATGCTGCGTCCGTAGCCATCGCCTGGTCTCCGCCCTCGCCAGTGGCAAGGAAGTAAATCCAGCCGTCGGAGCGGAAATGAGGGAACAAGGCTTTTTTGTTGGCCGGCATATTCGTGACCTTGACCACGTTCCCAGTCAACAAGTCGGTCACGTAGATGTTCGCGGTCCCACCTTCGTATCGATGAGTGACCGAGAAGCGCTCGTTGAACGAGATGTTCGACTTCGCGCCACCGCTGCATTCAAAGAACACAGGCTGACCAATCGAGATGTCATAAGTTCCGCCCGATGGAGTGGCTTCAACACGTCGGTACATATGGCCGAGTGAAACACCGCCTGGACCGGCGAATCGACTGACGACCATCTTGCCTGACGGCGAGAGGACCGAGTCACCTTCGTACGGCGAATTGACGATGACAGCTTCTTTCTGAGTCCATTTCTGACCGTCAAATACGAGCGGCGAGAACTTCATCGTGGAAGTGTCCGAGAACGGTGCGGATGGGTCGGAGCTTCCGTTACCCGAGTCGCTTGTGAACTGGCTGTTGATGACGAAGTAGTCACCACCATCCGTGCTCACAGCCACGTGCTGATACAGGTTGATGCCCTGAGCGAAACTGCATCCTTCTTCGGTGAAGTCGATGCCGTCTGCCGTGGCATCATCACGTGTGAGGACCGACTGGCCACAAAGACCAGCGCCGCCACCTTGCATGATGAACCCAAGGTTATTCGGGAAGAAGCCTGGGTCATACGAACCCTTCACACCGATATTCTTGCCGGTGATCATGTCGGTGATCGTCGCGCCAAAGCCCGACACATCGCTGCCGCGTCCACCGTTGCCGATGAATCGACCGTCAGCTGAAGAACGCATCCAGAAGCTGGTATCAAAACCGAGGTCCCGAACCGTAACGATGCGGGTTCCGTCGGTCGCAGCAAGGTAATCAGGCTGATCCTTGCCAGCAAAACAGCCCAGTGGGTCTTCGGAGGGGCAACCAAACATGTTGATGCCTGCTTCGGTGTTGCGTGCGCTCCATCCGTCGAATGCCATGTTCTCGATATGTGTGGCGAGCCATGGTGAGGCGGTCGGCACGTTGTAGCGTGACACGACTTCTTCGCAGGTCGAGGGTGGAGGAACTTCGAATACGAGGTCCTTCATGTGGGCTGCGTTCTCTTGAACGAACCATTTCTGAATCGTCGCGAACTCGATGGCCGACATTGGAGGATGGCTTCCCTTGGGCATGCTCACACGCTGAAGGAACGAGCCGTACTGAATGCCCCAATCTGAGCCGTAGGCTTTCTGGAACAATTTCTGGAAATAAGGGAACTGAGCGCCAGCGGCGAGCACGCCGATCTTGGCAGCTGCGAACACGGACTTGTCGTCGCCTTTACGCATGTGATTCACGATGCGAAGGGCGTCTTCCTGTGCGAGTTCATCAGGGTTTGAGAACATGTCCAGACCCGCTTCGACAGCTTCTTTTGTGCGTGTGTTCCACTCGGTGAAGCCCTGCTTCGAGACCGCGTGACACTCAGCGCAGCGACGTGTGGCTTCGATGCGAACACCGTCGATTTCCATGGGCGCGCCAAGGATCGTCAAGGCTGCCTTAGCAAGCTCTTCGCCGGTTTCTTCGATCACAGGAAGCTCGGTGGGGTCGCCTGGCTGCTTGGGCAAGGATTCCCATTTGCACTGCTCCTGGGTTGGGTTGGCCGCACAATCTTTGATGAAGTCCATCGCCTTTTTGTAGTCCGAGTCGACCCAGAGGTCCTCGTTCAGCACTTCTTTTGCGTTTGGTGGCATCCAGAACGTGTACTCAAATTTCTTGTGTGATTCGGTGACGAGTCGTTCCCAAGTTCCGTCCGAACCTTCGAGTCGGTCGAGCCAAGGAGCCTGTCCACAGAACACGCAACCACCGTCCACGTTATCGCGTGAACTGATGCTGCTAGGTGCCGTCCACTGGTCAAGTCCGATGCGATGGCAGCTGGTGCATGCGCTGGCTTCTTCGCTGACCAGGTGTTTGGGCTCCGACCAACCTTGGTCGGCCGCATCGATCAGCTTGTAGGGACCGTTATAGCCTTTCACGAAATCAGGGTTTTGGCCCATTTTGGGGACGATTGGGTTGCCGTTTTCGTCAACCGCTGCGTCGATCCATGGCGTGTGAATGAACGCGTCGGTGCTGTGACAGCCCTGGCAATTGATGCCCGCGCTCTGTCCAATTCCACCTTCGATCTTGCCCCAAAATTCACTCCACATCTGTGGTGATTTTTCGGAGCTCACGTTGTCGGCAGGATGAGGAATCTTCATTCCATCGCTGCTGGCCTGGGTGTTTTCGCCGAATGGCAATTGATTTTGGAAGAAGCAGCTTTGTCCGGTGAACGGGTTGGTACCGATCATCGCGACGTCGTTGTAACGACCGACTTTGGTTTGCGTTTTGCGGCAAAGAAGGACCCAGTGGGTTCCCTGTTCATTGCGAGCGCTGGCAACGCGAGGGCCGTTTGCACCGCTGCGGGCGTCTGGCTCGCAGTGGCTGTAAATCGTTTGTGGGTTATCGCACTCGGGCGACATCTTATCGAGAGGTACGCCATCCAAGGTGGACGGAATTGGGGTGCCGATTTCGGTGCAATCGACGGTATCCCAATCGGGCTCGCCGTTTTCGCTGATGCGAGCGCCAAAGAAAGGGATATCGCCCATTTCGTTGATGCATGCTTCAGCGTAGGCCTGATTCGACACGATTTTGACGCCGTCGTCGTTCGCATCAAATTTGCCATCGCCTTTGCCAGCAACGTCGAGCGCCTGCTGAATATCGTAGCGAGCTTGGTGTTTGACCACGCCGCCTTCGACGATGCAGACGTCCACAAAATACGTTTGAGCCAGACGAAGTTGGTAGGACTCTTGAGTTTCAAGAAGCTGTGATTCCGCAGCGGCTGGCACCACGAACATGTCTGGTGTGGCGTTGGGGCCGACAAAGGTGCGGTCCGTCTTCTTGATCGCAAGCTGCGGGATTCCCGCAATCATCGAGGCGCAATCCAGCGAATCACCCTCGGCCAGTGACCGGACGCGAGAGTGAAGCGTTTCGCCACCCTTCAGGTTACGAGTCAGTTCGACAAGAATCTTGTCGGCACCGCCGTCGTAGCTAAGTTTTGAGCCAAGAACAACGTTTGAATCGTCGTTGCCCGAATCGTCACAAGCCATAAGGCCTAGCGCAAAAATTACTCCCAACCATTTCAACCGATTCACTCAGCCTCCTCAAGGTTCCGCAAGCGCGGACCGTACACGTTCTCGATCGCTAAATGCTTATAAACTTACATTAAAATACAACTGCAGACCAATTATCTACAGAGTCACGTTCCCAAAGCCATTGCATTTCGTCGCTTATCTAGCGAAAAAACTGCAAACACTCAAATCCATACATCAAAAAGGGAACGCATCCCTACAACTGCTCGATTCATGCCAACTTTAACGATCGGCGAGAAAAACACGGACGGCCCGCGCGGGCTATAAGGCGCTGAACCATGTCCGCCTAACGCGAATTTTGCGAAACCCATAAAGTGGCAACTTCTCTTGCCGGTCAATTGGAAGATCCTCTTGCCTGATCGGACTCGTCGAATTCTGCCCAGTCATGATATTTCGGTCGCATGAAAATCCAGTCTTTACATATCTATCCCATCAAATCGGTAGCCGCGGTCAACGTGTCCTCGCTCATCTGCGCGGAGCGCGGCTTTGAGGGCGATCGACGCTACATGATCGTCGATCCCGACGGCGAATTCCTGACTCAACGCACAGTGCCAGAGCTCGGGCTGATTCACGCCCAACTTACTCAAGGCGGTCTGGCATTGACGGCCAATGACCGGGAGATCCTGGTTGGGACGTCATCCGGCACGACCATGAAGGTTCAGGTTTGGAGTTCGAACGTCGATGCTGTCCTGGTCGCTCCTTCCGTCGATGCGTGGATATCCGACGTGATTGGACAGCCCGCGCATCTGGTCGCGATGCCCGAGTCTGTGGTGCGTTTGATCGACCCGGAGGCAGGCCATGTGGAGGTCAGTTTTGCCGATGGCTACCCCTATCTGGTGGCCAATACCGCTTCACTCGACGACCTCAACGATCGCATTCCGGGACACCCGATTTCGATGGCGGCTTTTCGTCCCAATTTTGTGGTGAGTGGCGCCCAGGCATGGGCCGAGGACACTTGGAAACGACTTCGTGTGGGCGACGCAGAATTCGAAGTTGTTTCACCTTCGGAGCGATGCAAAATCACGACCTTAGATCCCAGCGACCCACGGAAGGTTCGCAAAGATCAAGAGCCGCTGCGTACGTTAGCCAAGTTCCGCCGACACGGTGACGGAGTGATCTTTGCGTCGAACGCGATCTGCCTGACTCCCGGAGTCACGATCACGGTGGGCGACGTGGTGGAGCTGCTAGATTAGCTCAAGACGCTGGCTGGCTAGCTTGTACATGTTCTTTTTTCTTTTGTTCTTTTTTAGACTGTTCTTTTAAAGGGGCCTGATTCACGGGTGCCGGTGGAACGGGTGCCGGTGGAACGGGTGCCGGTAAACAAGGCACCGGCCGCGTACCTTTTAAAGTTTTATATAATCTCGAATGGCCTCAGCCGCCCAATCCATGCCTGCGCGGATCGTCGCGGCGTCCCGCATATCTTCGTGAACGGCCAGCCAAACGGGCATCTTGGGGATCTTCAGGTCCAGCTCGACTTCCACCAGGGCAGGGTATTTTGCGGCATGGGGTTTCTGCAGAATCGCCAAACCTACTGCGGCTTGCACGGCAGCCATCTGAGCGGGCAACGAATCTGTGCAGAACCGGAAGACCTCGGCGGTCAGTCGCGGATCCAAGACCACCAAACCTGCGCCTGCAGGTCCGCGAGAATCAAAGCCAATCAGGGTGTGGCTCAACGCTTCATCCACGGTTTTTGGGAGGCCATGGGTTTGCGCGTATTTATGCGACGCATATAGGCCAAGCGGAACATCTGCCACATGTTTCACCACAAGGTCTTCCTGAACCGGCCGATACAGGCGAACCGCTAAATCAGCGTCTCCTCGCCGCAAATCACTCGAGAGATTATTGAGGACAAATTCGACCTTCAACTTTGGATGAAGGCTGTAGAGCTGCGGAAGCGCTGGAATCAAGGCCTCGATCCCGATGTATTCCGACGTCGTCAGACGCAGTGTTCCCGCGACTTCATTTGTGGCACGCGCCACGCGCTCCATCCCCTGCATCGCGTTCACCACACGGCGGGCGGGCTCAATGATCGCGGCTCCCTCCGGGGTGAGGCGGACTCCGCGGGCATGCCTCACAAAAAGCTGAAACCCCAAGTCTTCCTCAAGGTCAGCGACCAAGCGGCTCAGGGTGGGTTGCGTCATCTGCAGTGTTTGAGCCGCTTTCATGAACGACCCAAGATCAGCGATGGCGACAAGATGTTCGGCATATCGTGCGACTTTAGACATACGCAGATGCATAGCTCACATTCTAAAATCGGTCTACATATTCAGTCTAAGCATGGATAGATTCTGAGGGTCACGGCACACAAACCCATAGGAAACACCATGATGACCTCGATGCTTCTGTCTTCTCTTTTGATCGCGACCGCACCAGCCACAACACCCAATCCACTTCGATTGGACATCGAAATCGACCCCATCGCGTATGCGCTGGATGGGTTCTCGCTTCATGTCGGAATGGGGAACGGCCGATACAGGCTGGACCTTGGCGCTTTTGGCCTGCAATTGCCCGAAGCCATTCATGGGCAAGAGGACTTCCAGTCATCGTTTGCCGGTTACGGTGCCAAATTCGACGTGTTTTTGAACGACGATGGCTGGGGACCATTCATGGGGGTCGAAGGTGGTTTCACAACCATGACCATCGTGGACACCTTGTCTTCGCAATCCGCTGAAGACCGCGCACTTAGTGGAGGTGTGCGGGCAGGCTGGCGGATTCAGCTTCCCGCAGACTTCTACGTTACGCCTTGGGTTGGTGTTGGTTATCGCTTCAGCGAAGACCATGAAATCGCAGGTCGAACCTATGAAAACAACCCGATAACCGTCTTTCCAACCATCCATCTGGGGCATCGTTTCTGACAATTCCAAAGATAGACCGATTACGGCCCAAGCCTCGCCACACCCCCTAAATTAGACAATCCTTTCAGGCTCAAGGCTCGACCTTCACGTCCGACTCCAACCCTCATATTCGCGTCGCCGGCAGCGGCAACCCAACCTTCGATAGTAATAGTTTCACAGCGACAGGCGCGGGCGTCGGAATCTCTGACGGATTTGTGATTTCTGGAGCCGTCTCACCCACAATCACAAACAACAATTTCGAAGATTTGCGGCGAGCCATCTGGATCGACAACGGCGCGACGCCCACGCTCTTAAACAACACGTTCACCAATAACGTCGCGGATTCGTATTCATAAATGCAGGCGAATTACTTGATTCGATTCGGTCTTTAGCCCCTAATGGACGCATCTGCTCCACTTTTCTTTAGGTCTGCAAAAATGAAGACTTCCGCTTTGATGATGGTTGTTCTGCTTGGGTTTGGCTGTGGCGACGATGAAAAAAAGAGCAACACCAACCCCAATAATGTGACCAACAACTCGACAAATAACGGCACCAACACAATCGACATCTCGGACTACGACCAGTCTTGTGAGTTCGACTCAAACTGCGTGTTGGTCAACCTCGAGCCGTGTGGTTGTTCCTGCGCCAGCAAGGCCATAAACACCAGCGACGAAGCGGCCTACAACACTGCCGTCCAGGCAATCACGTGTGAAGAGCCTGGACCTCTTTGTGATCCGTTTTGCGAAGAACGACTGCCCGCGTGCGCGGAATCCGAGTGTTACGCCCGTACGCCTCAGATTATTACGGCCGATGATTTCGATAAGTCGTGCGAAAGCGCAGAGGACTGCATGTTCATTGCCACGGGGGAGATTTGCAGCGCTTGCCAATGTGCCACCGAGCCGGTGAATCGCGTGGATTATGAAGCCAAACGCCCAGGATTGTCTTGGTGTAGACCTGATTCATCGTTGTGTTCGTGTCCAAACATTCTACCCATCGCCTGCAACAACGGTATCTGCGGGGTCTCCGAGTGATCTGATTTCACGTACAGTCCGGTGAAGAACTTGATTCGACTAGGCATTTGGGCCTTAACGGAAGTACTTGCTTCCATTTTTTTTGAAGGTCTTGTGATGAAAATATCTGCTGTGATGATGGTTATTCTGTTGACCCTTGGCTGTGGAGATGATGGAAAAAAAAGCTCCACCAACCCCAATAATGTGACCAACAACTCGACCAACAACACCACAAATAATGGCACCACGGTCAACATTTCAGACTACGACCAGACTTGTGAGTTTGACACCAACTGCGCGCTCGTCAGTCCTGCACCTTGCGGTTGTTCGTGCCCGAACACCGGCATCAACACAGACGATGAATCGGCATTTAACGCGGCAATCGCGGCAATCACATGCGCCCCTGATGCTCCAGCATGTGCTGCAGACTGCCAAGAGCTCCTGCCATCATGTTGGGAGTCGACATGTTACGCCCGATCTCCGCAGGTTGTGACGGCCGACGACTACGATACTTCGTGCGAGACCGCTGACGACTGCATGTACATTGCGACCGGCGAGGTCTGTAGCGATTGCCAGTGCGCCGCGACAGCTGTGAATCGTGCGGATTATGAAGCCAATCCGCCGGCTCCTGCCGAATGCACTCCCGGTCCGTCAGTCTGTGATTGTGCCGCGCCGCCGGCCATCGGCTGCAATAACGGTGTCTGCGGTTTCGCTGAGTTCTAAACACCAAATTCGTCCGCAAAACCACTGCTCATGGCCTCAATTCGATTTCCGTGTGTCGCAAAGCAAATTTTGCGATAATGCGTCTTCGAATGTTTGGTTGAACTTTTTTGATGGTTTTTAAAATGACTCGATTATTTGGTTTCTTTCTGGTGGTAGTTTTGGTGGGCGCTTGTGGAGACGAGCCGTCCAAGAAAAAGGGAAGCACATCAAATAACACCAGCAACAACTCAAATAATATCAACAACATCCCAGATGTTGGTGACATGGGGACTGAGTCAGACCAAGACCTCCCAGATGAAGGTCTCCCGGACCTTCCTCCTGACGAAGATCCAGACAATGACGGCCGGCCCAATATCAACGACAACTGTCCGAACATTGCCAACCCGACTCAGGCCGACGCGGATTTCGATGGGGTTGGAGACGCTTGCGATAACTGCGTTCCGATCGCAAACCGCAACCAGCAAGACGCCAATACAAACGGCGTCGGAGACGCCTGCGAAGAACCTACCTACGACGTCACGCGTGACAGCGATAATGATGGCATTCCAGATATCAACGACAAGTGTCCGCTGGCCGCAGGCAGCGCAGATCAAGACAACGACGGCATCCCGGACGTCTGCGACAACTGCCCGACCATCAGCAATCCGACACAGAAGGACGCCAACACAAACGCGATCGGCGATGCGTGCGATGCCCTGCCTTCAGGCATGGAGTGCCCACGCGCAATCACTTCGCTCGAACCCGCGCTTCAAATCATTATGGACGGCTCCGGTTCGATGAGTGTTCCAATGGCGGCCGATACACTCACTCGAATACAAGTTCAACAGCAGGGTATAAATGCCGTGGCGGCTCGGCTGGCCGCCGAATTTGTGGTGGGAGCCACGGTGTTCGGCAACTCAAACGGCACGTGCACCATCCCAACCCTGCTTCCAATGCAAAAATGGTCCGCGACCCAGATTCAGGCGATCATTCCAGTCAATGCAACCGGTGGTTCCGAATCATCGGCAGGTCTTCAAGACGCGGCGAATCGTTTTGTGTCTCCCAACGACCCGTCATTTGCGATGCGGGACCGCCATGTCTTGCTGATTGCGGACAGTACGGCGAACACCTGTACGCCTCCCGATGACGCCACTGCGGCGCGAGCGCTGGCACAAAGCACCGGGGCAAAAGTGCATATCATCGCCATGGAGGGTGGCTCCGGTAACATCCTTCCCAACGCTGCACAGGACGGGACCTACGCCTTGGTCAACAATGCGCAGGCCTTCTACGCCGCACTTAGCAATGCCCTCAATAATATGGGCTCATGCTCACTCGCCCTTTCCGCAGCTCCAGAGGATCCGCAGCTTTTATGGGTTTCACGCAACGGCACACCGCTGGATCGAGCGGCCTATTCTTACGACCCCCAAACCCAGGCCATCAAGCTGTCCCAAGCGGCATGCGATCAGGGGATGCAGGGCCTGACACTCTTTGCTGGATGCGCGGCCGTATGCACGGTTGCCACCGAGATCTGCGACTACAAAGATAATAATTGTGATGGCACCGTCGACGAAGGCTGCGGCGTTTGCACCAACGAGGTCTGCAATAATAAAGACGACGATTGTGACGGTGAGATCGACGAAGGCTGCTAGCCGAAGTGGCCGATCTCGTCGGGAGTGGCGAGCTCTAAGCCACCGGGAATCGGGGGCCCTTTGAGGCCCGCCAGCTCGAGCATCGGAATCACCCTGCGCAAATCCATCACGGTCCCAAGGACCAGAAGATCACGCGGATCAATCCACCGAAAGTCGATGCACTCGCGCGGCCGTAATCGCACAGTCTGATTGGGGGAATTGAGCGAACAGAGGATATAATGCGAGGTCTCAAACCTCGCGATCAGATGCTTGACTGAGACGCGCAAACCGGTCTCTTCAAACGCTTCGCGAACACACGCAACTTCTGGCCACTCGTTCTTCCAGATTGTGCCCCCGGGTGGGCACCACTGCCCACCTCGACCGACATCGAAGGAACGACGAACAAATAGAATTTTGTTGTCGTGTTCGATGATCGCCCACGCAGAACTCATGACTCTTTCCTTGACGTTTCGCCCTATCCACGCCCTACGATGACATTCAACGTGCCATGGTGCAAAGCCCAATGATGCCGTCTCAAGCCATAATCCTATTTTTGTCTCTTTTGGCCTCGGGCTGTTTGGCTGATTTGCGGTCCAACGACCTCGTTGTCGATGGTATCGCCCCCGCACAGGTGACCCTCGCACGCGCCTCGATGAAACGCATGTTGACCGCCCACGGCGGGCTTGAACGGTGGAAGAACCATCGGGTGGCCGAGGTCGGCTATACCGACACCTGGTTTCGGCCCCTCGAACAAGCCGTGTCGATGCCCTACCCGGAAAATGGGCAGCGAATTTCACAGACAATCTTGCTCGGAGCCAACGCATCCCGATGGACCTTCGTTGGAGGCCCATGGGACGGCCTTGAGTGGGGCATTCAGCGATGGGCGACCTACACCGCAAAGAACGGAAAAATAGCCTTCGAGCCTGACTCCGACATCAAATTCTGGCTTCCCACCAACGCCTATTTTTTTGAGGCTCCCTTTCGGCTGGGCGAAGCAAATGTCATGGCCCATATGGGCACTGCGCATATCGACGGTCAGACCTTAGACATGGTCTTCCTGACGTGGGGACAGGCCGAACCGCAGAGCAACGTGGATCAATATGTGGCGTTCATCGATCGACAAAGCGGGCGCCTGACCTACCTGCAGTACACCATTCGCGACATCTTCCGGACCTTGATCGGTGTGATGCATTATTCCGACTACAAAGAAGTCGACGGCATCTGGGTGGCCCACAGGATGACAGTCGTCACCGAACCCGGCGGCCCACCGGCGCTTCACGAGTATCGTATTCAAGATTTGGCCTTTGGAGGCGATGTCCCCCAAGAAAAACTGATTCCAGATCCGAATAAAGCGGGTCGTAAATGAAGTTTTAGCGTAGGAACTTGCAAACACGACGTAGGCCCCCTAACGATACGCACGTGTGCTTAACAACATTCTTGGGAAGATCCATGCGTTCGCTCCTGGTTTTGATCGTCGTATCCTGCGGTTGCACCGCAACACCAGCGCCGATCCCTGACGACTCGGGCCCTGCCCCAGTTCAAGAGATGCCAAGACTCTTCGCCGAGTTAGAACAGAAAGTACCGTTCATTCTCGACCTCACGGCACCGCCTGACCTCTTTGAGCTGAGAGACATCCGGCTTCCAGATTCCGTGGGAACCTGCGAGCTCGAGACGCTTGCGACCGATCCTACCGCCGAAAATGCGCTCGGGAATTACAACCACAGCTACGTTGAAACCTACGACCAACGAAATTGCCCGGTCTACCAATCGGCGACTCGGTCAGACGAAAAGGGACAACTCACCCTTACGGTAGATGGCATGTATGGCGAATGGCGCCGCACCATGTGGTCTTCCGAGGCGCGCATCGGCCAAAGTGGCGGATACACCTCGGGAGAATGGGTCGACACCCCCATGGCCGAGCTCAAAGACGAAGCGCAACCCCTGCAGGAATTCGACGACCAGGGGCGGCTCATCAAGGAAACCTCGACCTATGACGGTGTTCGTCATGTCAGCGCATACGACTACGACGCCCAGGGACGCGTACTCGCTGTTTGGCAGGACTCAGGCTCAGGCCTTCGCCGCACTGAAGCTTACGGTTACGGAGATTATGGCGTCGAACTCGTCCAGTATTTCGAAGGCCAGGGGCGGCTCGCACGCGAAACGCGTTACCTGTACGACGAAGCAGGCATGCTTCGCGTCACGACCATGCGCTCCATACTCGTGACAACGGGTTTTCCGGCCTACACCCGCGAAGAATACGACGAAACAGGCAATCCGATTTCATCGACGACAGACCAAGACGGTGACGGCAACGTCGACGCTGAATGGCGGCAGGAATTCAGCGATACAGGCATGACCTATCGTCGTGACAGGTACACTTATAGTGGGGTCGAGTACGTCACGGAGTGGTCGGGCACCTACGATTCACAAGGCCGACTGACTCGCTCTCAATCAACCCAGAAGAATAACGGCAAGATCGAGCGACTTGAACTCACGATCGGCAGAATCGACCAAGACGGGAACTGGCGAAATGCCCGGCTGACCAAAGACCAGGGCGGGATTTATGGGGATATGGATGTGTCGAATGACGACCATTTCCTGTTCTCGTGTCAGCTTGATCTAAAGCAGGAAAAACCAGTCTGCTCGTCGATCACGGCTCAGCTTTACGACAAAGACAATAACCCCACGCAATACTGCACACAGGGCGAAGGACTGAACTCCTGCCAACGCTATATTTATGGGAAAAGCGGGTACGTCCTGACCGAATTGATGGACGAAGACAACGACGGTATCGCCGATCGGCGATCGGAATACCGCTACGATGCCGACTATACTCTGCGACTTATCGCCTACTTGACGCCAAGTCGTTGGGCGCAGATCAAAGAGTCCACCCCTCCTGCCATGACCTCCCCCGAAATCGACGACTGAACGCCCTGACTTGCCGGAGCACCTAGGCTCTTGCGCGTTTCAATCGGTTCCCGCACACTTAGCCCTCAATCATGGGCGTAAAATGAACATCTCGCTCCCGCAAATCGGCGAGCTATTCGAGTCTCGTTACCGCATCGACGCGGAAATCGGCGAGGGTGGTTTTTCGCGCGTTTTTCGCGCGACAGACCAGTCCGATGGACGGATTGTTGCGCTCAAAGTCTTGGTTCCAGCGGTCATCAATAATGGGACCGAAGCCCCGACATATCAGGGTGATATCGCCGAACGCTTCTTGCGAGAAGCACGTGTTCTCCAGAATATTCAGGAAGGCCACACGATCCAACTTCTGAACCACGGGAACACGCCGGAAGGCACGCTCTACATGGTTTTCGAATTCGTCGACGGTAAAAGTCTCTTTGAGACCATTCGCGACGAAGGCGCATTGCCGGCCGACTTGGTCGCAGACGTACTCTCCCAGATCCTGCAAACACTTCAGGCCGCGCATTCCCAAGGTATTCTGCATCGCGACATCAAACCCAATAACTTGATGATCACGTTGTCACGCCAGGTCAAAGTGCTCGATTTCGGCATCGCAAAGGCGTTTGCCGATGCCTCGCCAGGCAACGATCTTACCGGGGTCGGCATGCTGGTGGGCACTCCGCGCTACATGGCTCCTGAACAACTCAAGGGTCACCAAATGGGGCCTGCAGCGGATCTCTACTCGCTGGGGGTTGTTGCGGTTGAGATGTTGACGGGCAAAAAGGCGATGCGCGGCAAAGACCGCATGGACATCATTCAGCAACAATTGATGCCCCAATCGATCAAAGTGCCGGTCGAACTCGATATCCCCTACCACCTTCGAGAAATCGTCGATCGCATGCTGCAAAAAGACCTGCGTGTGCGTTACGCCAGCGCGGCCGCTGTGTTGCGTGATCTACAGTTCTGGAACCAAGAGGCCCCCCAGAGTGACGATACGGTTCTTGGAAACGTTGATATGGAGCTGCTGCGCAGCCCATCAGGTGATGCAACGGTTTTGACCACCGTGAACACGGCCGAGCTTCAGCGAATTCAACAGGCTTCCACCAACGAAGACAGAACGGTCGCCACAACGGCTTCCAATTTTGCCGCAGCTTGGGGACCAAGCCCCAACACAGCAGCGACCGCACCGCCCATCGCCCTGGGGACCAATTTTGGGCCCGCGCCGGCGAGTTCTGCGTCGACGTCACAAATCATGCAGCAATTTGGCAGCGGACACTTTCCGCAGCCCCAGCAATCCGAACAATTTCCCCAACAATGGGGCACCGGACAGTTTCCGCAGCAGGCTCGACAGCAAGCACCAGCCGGATATGGATCGGGAAATTATCCAATTCAGGCCCCAGCGGCGAGCGATTACGGCAATATCTCCCCGAATCTGACGCAAAATCTTCCGACGGCTGGATTTTCACTGACTTCTCAGCAGAAAATTCTTCTGGCGGTCTCATTTTTTATTCCGGGCCTTGCTCACGTCATGTTTGGACAGACGAAGAAGGGGATTCTCATCTTCTTGGCAGTCCTCTTGACCGCAGGGATCCTGTACATCCTGTCCCTCGCCGTCGTTTTTGATGCGTATCTTGTTCTGCGCGCTCAGCAATATCGAGAAGTCGGAGAGTTTGAGATTCTGCCGGATTCGAAGTCTTTTTTTGCATAATGCGTAAATTTATCGCATACCCTATCGACGTTATTTTATTCCCAGTGTATCAATATTTTTCGGGATTTTCGGCCACGTGGCCGACAACTGACACAGGAGTCCCCCCATGAAAGTACTCGCTACGACACTATTGCTTGCTCTCCTTGCTATGACTGGCTGCGACAAAAAGGCTGACGCCGAAGTTGCTCCTGCTGAAGAAACGGCTCCAGCTGCTGAAGCTCCTGCCGAAGCACCTGCCGCTGAAGCTCCTGCTGCCGAAGAAGCACCAGCTGCTGCCGAGGCTCCTGCTGAAGAAGCACCTGCCGCTGAAGCTCCTGCTGAAGAAGCTCCTGCTGCCGAAGAAGCACCAGCAGCTGCAGAATAATCTGCAGGTTCGAAAAATCAGGGAACACACCTCGAAGGCGACATTTGGTCGCCTTTTTTTTTGTTCAGCGTCTTTCGGGCGACCTCGGGACCGCAAGTCTTGCACTCACGCTATCCGTGAAGTAGTTATGCCCTCCAGAGTGAATACCGACGAGGAACCATGCGCACAGATGTCGTGATGCCCCAGATGGGCGAGTCGCTTGTAGAAGCAACCTTGACACATTGGCTCAAGAAATTGGGCGATACGGTCGAACGTGATGAGCCTCTTTTCGAAATCACCACCGACAAGGTGGACGCCGAAGTCCCAAGTCCGGTGAACGGAACCTTGGTGGAAATCCTGGTCGAACCAGGCCAAACGGTTGATATCAACCATGTTGTGGCTGTGATTGACACCGCGGCTGGCGCCGTCGTCACCCAAGTCGCCACCGTTCCAGCAGCCGCAGCGCAAGACGTTGCCGTTGGAAAGGCCGTACCCACATCACACGTGCCCAAAGTATCAGCCGCCGCGGACGCGTCGGTTGACGATCTGCGACGAACAAAGTCCACCCCGCTGGTGCGACGCATCGCTGCGGAACACGGGATTCAGGACCTTTCGGGAATTGCCGGCTCGGGCATGTCTGGCCGTGTCACCAAGACCGATATCCTCTCGTTTATCGAGTCGGGTGCGCATAATAACGTCGTCCAAACCTCAAGACCTGCGGCAGCGGCCAAGAGCGGGCGAGAATACCAGCTTCCAGCGATCGAGATTGGACCTCGTGACCGCGTCGAAGTCTTAACGCCTCAGCGATTGGCCATTGCGCGTCATATGATTGCCAGCCGCGCAACCAGCGCACACGCGCAAACGGTTCATGAAGTCGACTTCACTGCCGTGGCGAAAGCCAAAAAGATTCTGACCCCAGAATTCGCCGAACGCGGCGTACGGCTGACCTACACAGCGTTCATCATCAAGGCAGCAGCCGAGGCTTTGGCTGCTTTCCCCATGGTGAACTCGAGCCTCGACGGCGATCACGTCGTTTATCGTGGCGACATCAACATCGCCATGGCCGTGGATGTGGGCGACAGCCTGATCGTCCCAGTCATCAAGAACGTGGACGAAATGAGCCTGCTTGGCGTGGCCCGTGCCATCACGGACGTGGCCGAACGTGCGCGAAGCAAACGGCTCAAACCCGATGAAGTGCGCGCAGGAACGTTCACGATCACCAATCCCGGCATCTTCGGATCCGAGTTCGGCGTGCCGATCATCAATCAGCCTCAAACCGCGATCCTGGCCACGGGCGCCATCAAAAAGCGCGTGGTTGTCGACCAGAAGACCGACGCGATCATGATCCGTCCAACCTCAATCTGGTGCATGTCATTTGACCATCGGGTGGTGGACGGCGCGACGGCCGACCGCTTCATGTTGAAGTTCCGCGAAGTCATCGAGAACTTTCAGGCCTGACGCCTGACCTGAGGCGCCCATGAAACTCCCTGCATTCGTTGAAAAAGCGACGCTTCATGGCGCGATGGCTTTGCCACCTGCGCTCTTTTTGCGAGCCTTTGGGCAACCGCCAGTGAACGACCGCCAGTCCTCGCTCGACCCACACGTTCACGTGTTGTTGTCGTTGATGCGCGCCACTCAACACCCAGAAATCCATACCCTTGGAGTCGAAGGCGCGCGCGAAGTCTACGACACTGGCACGACCATCATGGATGTTGCCCCTACCGATGACGTAATTCGGGTTCACACCACTCTGCAGACTGCCTCAGGTCCCCTCTACGCTCGCCGTTACACGACCCGTGCGGCTGAGACGGGACGTCCATGTATCGTCTTTTACCATGGCGGTGGCTTTGTTGTGGGCAGCGTTGAAGGTTATGACGGCGTCTGTTCATTGCTCGCGCACCGAAGCGGCGCCGACGTGGTCAGTGTCGAATACCGCATGGCGCCCGAAGAGCCATTCCCCCAGAGCATCGAAGACTCGGTCGCCGCCTACCGAGCAGTGCTCGATACATGTCATCAATGGGGCTGCGACCCATCCCGCGTGGCTCCCATGGGCGACTCCGCCGGAGCGAACCTCGCGATCAACGTGAGTCAGCGTCAGGTCTTGGACGGACAGACCTTGCCCGCCTGGCAAATTCTGCTCTACCCCCTCACCGATCATGGTGAAAAGCATGCCTCACGCGACATGTTTGCGGACGGCTTTTTCTTGACGATGAACGTGATGGATTGGTTCGCCCGAACCTATCTTGGGGCCGCACTCGATGCCGAAGATCACCACGATCCACGCGTGGTTCCGATGTATTTTTCGCACATGAAAGAAATGCCGCCCACCTACCTTGTAAGCGCAGGTTTCGACCCTCTGCGAGACGAGTGTGAACTTTACGTCAAATCGCTGAGCGAACACGGCGTGAAGGTGCATCATCGCGATGAAACCCACCTCATCCACGGATTCCTCACGATGGGCGGGATCATCCCCGCAGCCCGGCGCGCCATCGAAGGTATCGCCGACGAGATCCGAGCTCTCCTCTGATCGTTGCCTTTGGTCAAAGTTCTCAAGACTTCGCGACGAAAATAATTCCAACTCGCAGAACAGGCGAAAAAATCGCGCAGCATCTCGCATCACGAGAAGACGCGGCTTGGAATTTCATCAATAAAACCAACGCAAGACCCGACGGCACAGAGGTTGCTGTAGTCCTCTCTCCTTGATGCAGAGGTTGGATGAAAGTGTTTCGTACGTCGAAATTTATGATTCTGGTTGTGTTGCTTGCCTGCCAAAGCGTGCAGGCCGCCGAAGAGCGAGTCGATGTCGATGCCGCTTGGAGCCAATCCAGCAGCCTTGAGAGTTCCGGCGACTTCCTGAAGGCCGCAAATATCCTGCGCCCCGTCGCGGACACCTACGACCAGGACTTCCAGTCACAACTGCAAGTGGCATGGCTCTATTTTCAGGGCGGCGAGTACGAAGACGCGCTGGTTTATTATAGGCGCGCGGATGCGATCGCTGGCTCCCCAGCGCTGGCGCGATTGGGAATGGGCTGGTCGTTTTTACGACTCGAAAAAAGACCGCTCGCCCGCCAAGCGTTCACGGAATATCTGGATGCGAATCCCGACAATCCGCAATCCGCACCCGAAGGTCTAGCGCTGGCCCAAGACGCCCCGGCCCCCTGGGCCATCACCCTGACCGCCACTCCGGCGGAGGTACAGGAATACTACGACAACCCGCAGCGCGAGTCTGGTTTGGGGGCAGAACTCGCCATGCTCGCAACCTTCGGTAGGTTCTCGGTGAACGCGGCCTACGCGTATCGTCGTTTCGCACTTCCGGCCCGCGGAGCGTCTTCGGTTCAAGCATTGTCTGGGACCATGGAGGCCAATCGTTCGGGGATGACCCCAAATGACGCAGGCTTCAATGGCGCTACAGGCCTCACTGGTAGCGGGAACCGCGGCGCATCCACCTACAATGAACACAGCGTTTTTGGCTCGCTAGGCTTTGGCGGAGCTCGATTTGGAGCCTCCATCGACGGCGCTCTCGCGACCAGTACGCCCAAAATTTCGGATTGGGCAGCGGGCGGAACTCTGCGGCTTTCGGCAAGAAATCACCTCAGAGTGGGAGGCCTCTATGGAAAGGTCCAGGGATCCGAAATCATGCAGGGCAACGTCTCCTACGACATCTTGCTCTACGACTCGTGGTGGCTGACTCCGGCTGCTGTCGTTCAATTCCCAGACACAGACGTGATGGGAGCCGGAAAACTCGAATTTTCGTACCGAGGCCCTCTCACGGTTTTTGTTGCAGGTCGTTTTGGACGCACCTTCCACGAAGTCGACCCGAACGTACCCGCGATTTCCTCAAACGACGACGACGTGATTGGGGGAGCGGCCACCGGCATCAGCGCCCGGCTAGGCAACCTTTGGGGCGTAGGCACGACATTGGCCTGGGAACACTACGAATCACACACCAGCGGAGAATCCAGCGATGGATTCTTCGGAAAAGTTTTTTTAATCATGTATCTGGGAGGAGACCAAAAGTGAATCAACCACAAGAACGACTCAAGGACCTTGCCGTCAACGACTCAGGTTTCGTGTTCGACCCTTATTCAGGTGCGACCTTCAGCACGAACGCTGCCGGCCTAAAAATCTTGGCGGCCCTCAAAGACGGCGAGCCACGAGCCAACATTGCGACCATGTTGCGCGATACCTTCGAGGTGATTGAAGGTGAAAACGATATCGACCGAGATATCGATGAATTTGTTCAGCTTCTTAAGCGCAATTATGTCGTCGACTCCGATTTCACACTGGAATAACTTATGAAGCTGACCGTCGCCATTACGGGGATCAATGCCACCGATAATCCCGGGCCAGGAATCACGGTAGCGCGTGCGCTTCGTGCGCATCCGGACTTCAAGGGTCGGATCGTTGGTCTGGCCTACGACACCCTCGATCCCGGGATCTACGCTTCCGAAATGATCGATGACGTGTTCTTGATTCCTTACCCCTCTGCTGGAGTCGAAGCCCTTCAGGACCGACTGCGCTACATCAACGAACGCGTGCACCTCGACGTGATCCTGCCCACTCTCGACTCAGAGCTGCCCAATTTCATCGCGAGTGTGAAAGTCCTTGATGAACTTAAGATTGGGCATTTCATGCCAACTCAAGAACAGCTCGATCTGCGCTCCAAACAGCATCTTGTCGAGCTCGGAGAACGCGCCGACTTGCCTGTCCCCAAGACGAAAGTCGTCAACGATGTCTCCGAGATCTTTGAATTCAAGGACCTCAAATATCCCGTGTTTGTGAAAGGGGTGTTCTACGGAGCGATCCGAGCCACGAACATCAATGAGGCCGCAGCTGCATTCTATGCGACCGTCGCGAAATGGGGACTGCCGGTTTTGATCCAAGAAGCCACCCATGGCGATGAAATCGACGTCGTTGCGGTTGGTGACGGAAAAGGTGGACTCATCGGCGCAGTGGCGATGAAAAAGACTTTTTTAACCGACAAGGGCAAGGGTTGGGCAGGTATTGCCGTGCGTGACCCTCAGGCGCTCGACGCCACCCGAAGATTCGTCGAAGCGACAAAATGGCGTGGCCCCTTTGAACTTGAGGTCATGAAAGACGAGGCCACGGGCGAGATTAACGTACTCGAAATCAATCCCCGATTTCCTGCTTGGTGTTTCCTAAGCGCCGGGGCCGGGGCAAACCTGCCCTATGCCTGCACGCTGCTCGCCGCGGGGCAATCGGTGAACCCAGAAGACTACTCAACGTATGAGGCTGGCACGATGTTCGTAAGAATCGCGATCGACCAGATCGTGTCTCTCAAAGACTTTCAAGAAATAGCGACAACAGGTGAGCTGATCCGCACACTCGCCAAAAATCCGGAGCTCTGAAGATGTCCGAAAAACCAAAGTATGAGCGTCCGATTTTTGTGCGACACGAATTCGGCGCGATGAACAAATTTGGGCGAGTCCAATCGATGACGCCCTTGGAAGAAATCGCGGGCGTGCCGATCGATGAACTCGTCGAAACCTACGGCTCACCACTTTTTGTATTCTCCGAAAAAACCTTGATCGACCGCTACACGGCGTTGCATGACGCGCTCTCGTTGCGATGGCCCAAGGTTCGGATGGCGTGGTCCTATAAGACCAACTACCTGGAAGGGATCTGTCGCGTTTTTCATAACCAAGGAGCCTGGGCCGAGGTGGTTTCGGAATTCGAATACGACAAGGCGCTGGGACACGGTATTTCCCCTGACCGCATTCATTTTAATGGCCCGCTCAAAGAACGCAGCGTGCTCGAACGGGCGCTGCCCGCGGGCACGATCATTCATATCGACCACTTCGACGAACTCGCCCTGGTCGAAAAAATCGCTCAAGAACAGGGCATCACTCCCGGGGTGGCAATTCGCCTAAACCTATCGGCCACAGGCGTCCCGCCATGGAGTCGATTTGGTTTCAACCTCGAAAGTGGTCAGGCGTTTGACGCCGCAAGACACATCAAAAACCGAGGACTCGTGAAGCTGGTTGGCCTGCACTGCCACCTCGGGACTTTTGTGCTGGAGCCTGATGGATACCGCGATCAGGCTCGAAAACTCTCGGAATTTGCCAACAAGATCGACGATGAGCTCGGTGTTCGGCTGGAATTTCTGGACCTCGGAGGCGGCCTTCCCTCACATAATACTCTGAAGGCTCAGTACCTGCCTGGCGACCAGTCCACGCCGTCGTTTTCGCGTTACGCCGAAGCGATTTCGGACGGTCTCTCGCACCTGAAGTATCCACCCAATGAATTGCCGACTTTAGTCATGGAAAACGGCCGAGCGTTGGTGGACGACGCAGGCTTCCTGGTGTCGACGGTACAGGCGAACAAGCGCATGCCCGATGGCCGACGCGCCGTGATCATCGATTCGGGCGTGAACACGCTCTTCACAGCTTTCTGGTACAAACATGATGTCGTGCCAACACGCCGACTTGGTGGTTTGCCCGAACCCACGATCCTGTACGGCCCCTTGTGCATGAACATCGATGTCGTGCGCGACACGATGCTTTTTCCACCGCTTGAAGTGGGCGACAAGCTCGTCTTCCGCAATGTTGGTGCCTACAACGTGACCCAGTGGATGCAGTTCATCACCTATCGCCCGGCGGTCGTGATGGTGGGCAAAAACGGGAAACACGCGCTATTGCGACGTAGAGAGACACTCGAAAGCGTGATCTCACACGAGGAGACCCCGCCGTGGCTGAAGTCCTGAATCAGGCACGCTGGTTCGCTGACGCGTTCCTGCGCAGCTACTCACAGCTGTTTTTCAGCCGCTCACGCACCGTCGGCGGGCTGATGGTCGTGGCTTCCGCGTTTGATTTTCGAATGTTTGCCTTCGGAGTCGGCGCCGCCATTCTATCGATCGTCTCTGCCCGGCTCTTGCGCTTCGATCGGTCGCTGATCATTGAAGGCGTTTATTCGTATAATTCGGTTTTGGTGAGCCTGGGGATCGCGTCGCTGCTCGAAAACACGCCACTTGCGATCGTTCTAGCCGTTGCCGGTGCGATCCTGACCGTATTGGTCACTGCGGCCACGCGTTCCGGCACATATCAGAGTGGTTTGCCGATCCTGACGATCCCATTTGTGATCGTATTTTATCTCGCGATCGCAACCTCGACCTCATTGGGATTTTCGCTGAGCCTATTGCCCACCGGACCTCCAATGGCATTCCTGCCTGGATGGCTCGCCCTCTACTTCAAAAGTCTGGGGATGATCTTCTTCCTGCCCAGGTTTGACGTAGGATTGGTGCTCTTTTTGGCGCTGTTGGTCCATAGCCGCATTGCCACGCTCTTTTCCCTGCTGGCGTTGGGTGTGGCCCTCTTGGTCATGCAGATCAGTGCGCTCTCGGTTCTTGCCGGAGAAGCTCTCCCACTGCTGCTGACCCTGAACCTAATCTTCACCGCAATTGCACTTGGTGGCGTCTGGTTCGTCCCTTCACGAAGCTCGGTCGTGCTGGCGCTGGTAGGGGTCGTCGCTGCTGCCGCGATCACGATCAGCACGGCTCCTATCCTGGCGATGTTTGGTCTTCCGACCCTCGTTCCTTTCAACTTCACCGCGTGGTTGATGCTCTACGCGCTGCGACAACGCACTCAAGACGGTCAGCCCAAATCGGTGGATTTCTTGCCAGGAACTCCCGAGCAAAACTACGCATTTCATCGAACTCATTTATTTCGGTTTGGCACGCATTACGCCGCGCGACTGCGTGCTCCATTCAACGGGGTTTGGACCTGCACCCAGGGCGTGGATGGAGACTTCACGCATCAAGGAGTCTGGAGGAACGCTTTTGACTTCGAGGTCGCGGGAGAAGATGGCGCAGTCTTCACCGGCGAGGGCACCGATGTTCAAGATTACCGGTGTTATGGCTTGCCGGTGTTGGCAACAGCCGCCGGGACCGTCGCACGGGTGATCAGCGATATTCCAGACAACCTCATTGGAAAGCCAAACGTCGATCAGAACTGGGGGAACCTTGTGCTGACCTACCACGCACCTGGGCTCTACTCGCTGATTTGCCACTTAAAACCGGGCTCGATCAAAGTGGCCGAAGGCGACTGGGTGATTCCCGGCCAGGTCCTGGGTCATTGCGGAAACTCCGGTCGCTCGCCCATCCCCCACCTGCATTTCCAATTGCAGGCGCTGCCGCAAATTGGGGCACCGACCATTTTTACCGAGCTCCACGACGTGATTCGGGTCGACACGCCGCCGGAATTGCTCGCCACAACCGTTGTCGAAAAAGACCAACACATCCGAAATATTCGGCGCGACGACAGCTTTCACAACAGGTTGTGCGCATTTACGCCAGGTGCTGAATTCGAGTTGGTGACCGACAAACATACCGAAACCATCAAGGTGAGCATCGACCTCTATGGAAGAAACGTTCTCACGAGCAGCAATGGGGCGAAGCTCTTCTTTGAACGTGACGAAGATCGGTTCATCGTGTTCGACGTTTCGGGGCCACGCTCATCGGCGCTCTATGTGATTCGCGCCGTTCTGGGACGTGTGCCATTCGACGACGAAATCGGCCTGGTTTGGTCCGACTATTTGCCGTTCGGCTTGGTGTACGGACCGATCATTCGAACGATTTATGAATTCCTGTCCCCGTTCTTCAATAACGGCGGCATCAAAATCCAGTACACAACCGAGCGGGACGGCGCTGCCATGGTCATCAACGGGCAAACCCTGCTCACCCGCAGCGGAAAACCCCGTATGACAACACACGCACGACTAGAGACCCATGGCGGTCTCGTGGAAGCCACCGTAACGACTCCACATCGGGTCATCCGCGTCCTCCGTGAGGATGTCGATTCCAAGGAAACCAAGTGAAAAAAACCGCCTGCACCCTGATGTTCATTCTTCTCGTTTCGCCCTTCGCAAACGCTCAGTACACCCCCGATGGTGAAGCGTATAACCGCTCGTACGGAGCCGAAGCCGTCGGAAACTACGAACAGGCCCTCAAGGAACTGAACGGTCTGACCGCGACCGCCAAAACCAATTACATCTTCCAGCTGCGTCGAGGCTGGCTGCTTTATCTGTCGGCCCAATACGAATCCAGTGTTGAGGCCTACCAGAAGGCCAGCACCATCGCTGGCACGTCTGCCATTGAGCCGCTGCTCGGCGAAATGTTGCCCTTGATGGGGCTCAGACGCTGGAAAGACGCCGAAGCCGTCGGGGCCGCAATCTTGAAAATCACGCCCAAGAACGCGCTTGTGATCGGACGGCTCGCCTGGTGCCAGTATAATCTGGGGCGCTTCAAAGAGGCCGAGACCAGCTACCGGCAGGTCTTGGCGCAATTCCCAGGCGATCTCGACATAAGAGCAGGGCTAGGTTGGGCCTTGATGAAACAAAACGACAAGGCCGCAGCGGCAAAGGAATTTAGAGCCGTGCTCGATGTCGCTCCCAGCCACGACAGCGCACAACAGGGTCTGGCCGCAACCAAATAGGCCCATCCAACGGCCACACCATAGGGTTGAAAATCAATCGGAAAGCTGTGTTTAAGTCGCAAGGTGATCACCCTATTCTGCGAAAATTTCATTCCCCCCAAATATCCAAACGACGATCAAAATGGCCTGACACGGCTATTTCCTCACATTTCCGCACATTACGAAAAAATTTCTACATCAACTTGAAAACAGCAATATTTTCGCGAAGTTGATCGTCCCACAGATATCCCTAAGCTTAAGTCTCTAGCAGATACGCCAGCAACCGGGCAAAAACCCATCTGGCATGCGGCTTGCCCATAACACTGGGCAGGACCGCAGAATTTAGACAAACGACGCAACCCAAGTTGTGCCCATTTTGGGGAGATGAAAGATGCCAAGGAAAAAAGAGAAAAACCTGTCGCCCGTCGTACGAAAAGACGGTGGTTTCCTTGAGACGTTTGAGGCAATTCAGAACAGAATTCGCAAACGCGCCCACGAGATGTTCCAGATGCGCGATTCCAACGACGGCGATCACCTCACCGACTGGTTTAACGCCGAGTCCGAGGTCCTCACAGAGATCGCGCTCGATTGGAAAGAAAGGCCAGATGGTTATGTACTCAGCGGCAAGATCGACGGCTTTGAACCCAACGAAATCAACATCCAATGCGTGGATGGCCAGATTTCGGTCGGTGGAAGCCATAAGGTCGAAAAAGCAAACGGTGGCGAATACACATCATCGGAGATCAACTTTTTCCGCACCATGTCGTTGCCTCAAGGGGTCGATACGGCGCACCTGGAGACCAAATTCGAGAACGGCCTTCTGGAAGTCACGCTTCCAAAAGTCGTTTCTTAGGGCCTAAGGGGGGAGGACAGGGTTGAGGGGCCCTGCAAGAACGCCGGGTGTTCGAGTTGTCGCGAGTGGGGGCTTCGCGACCCGCACCTAACGGGAATGGAGTGGTCGTGGCCTGAGGGGGACACGGCCACTTTTTTGCCAAGCTCAAGACATAAAAAAACCGCGCGACCCGAGGGCCGCGCGGTTTTTCTTTAAGCCCTTAGGCTTATTTTCGTTTGCGCTTGTTGTGCTCAAGTTCCGACTTACGGATACGAATCGATTTCGGAGTGATTTCGACGTACTCGTCGTCGTTGATGAACTCGATCGCTTGCTCAAGTGTGAACGTGCGAGGAGGCGTCAACGTCAAGGCTTCATCAGCACCCGAAGAACGCATGTTGGTAAGCGCTTTCTTCTTGCATGGGTTGATGACGAGGTCGTTCTCTCGTGCGTGCAGACCGACGATCTGACCAGCATAGACGTCTTCTGCAGGGCCCATGAACATCGTTCCACGGTCCTGCAAGTTGAAGAGCGAATAACCAGTGGTCGTGCCGTCTTCAAGGATGATGAGTGCACCATTTCGCTTGAACGGAAGTTCACCGCGGAATGGCTCATAACCCATGAAAAGGCTGTGCATGATGCCCGTTCCGCGGGTATCCGTGAGGAATTCCGAACGGTAACCGAGCATACCACGTGCGGGCACAGTCATGGTCAGTCGCTGAGTGTTGTCGTGGTTAACGTGCACACCCATCAACTCGCCGCGGCGTTGCTTAAGCTTGTTGATGACGGTGCTGGCGTAATCCGAATCACACTCGATGATGACTTCTTCGATAGGCTCGAGGGTCTTGCCGTTTTCGTCCTTGCGATAAATAACGCGTGGCTGCGAGACCTGAAGCTCGAAGCCTTCGCGGCGCATCGTTTCGATCAAGATGGCGAGGCTGAGCTCTCCACGACCCGAAACTTCGAATGCTTCTGCGCGCTCGGTCGGAGCAACACGAAGCGAGACGTTGAATTCCAGCTCGCGGTCCAGACGGTCTTTGATCTGACGGCTTGTCACGTACTTGCCTTCGCGACCAGCGAACGGCGAGTTGTTGATCATGAACACCATCGACAGCGTTGGCTCGTCGACTTCGATCGCAGGCATTGGCTGTGGGTTTTCAAGGTCGGTCAGAGTGTCTCCGGGCAAAATGCCGTCGAAACCCGTCACCGAGATGATTTCACCGGCAGACGCCGTTGTTGCCGGAACGCGGTCAAGGCCCTTGAAGCCCCAAAGCTTCGTGACACGAGCTTGTTCACGGGTGCCGTCGTTACGGCAAAGTGTGATGCGATCGCCTTCGTTGATGGTACCGTTGAACACACGACCAATCGCGACGCGACCAAGGAACTTGTCGTAGTTCAGTGTAGCGACCTGCATCTGCAAAGGTGCCTCGGGATCGCCAGGTGGTGGTGCGACTTTCTCGAGAATGAAGTCAAACAGGGTCGTGAGGCCCTCAGGCTCTTGACCGAGTTCACGAATCGCATAGCCCTGTTTCGCCGAAGCGTAGATCACTGGGAAATCGAGCTGGTCGTCGTTGGCTTCAAGGTCAACAAAGAGGTCGAAAACCATGTTCAGAACTTCGTCTGGACGAGAGTTCGGACGGTCGATCTTATTGATAACAACGATGGGCTTATGGCCAAGTGCCAGCGATTTACGCAGGACGAACTTGGTCTGAGGCATGGGGCCTTCAAACGCGTCAACAAGGAGCAAAACCGAGTCGACCATCTTAAGGACGCGCTCGACCTCACCACCGAAGTCGGCGTGGCCTGGGGTATCGATGATGTTGATCTTGGCGCCTTTCCACTCGATACCGGTGCATTTGGCGTAAATCGTAATGCCGCGCTCTTTCTCGATGTCATTCGAGTCCATCGCACGCTCTTCGAGCTCGCGGTGAGAGGTGACAGTGTTGGATTGGCGAAGCAATCCGTCGATCAGGGTAGTCTTACCGTGGTCGACGTGAGCGATAATGGCGATATTACGAATGTCTTTCATCAACAGAACCCAATTAGAAGGCGGGGCTCTATATCGTGACGTTTTGCAAAAAGCTAGACCTTTTGGTTTTTTGCCAATTTCGTGCAATTTAGGCGGGTTGGAGGCGAGCCTTGGTGTGCGGGTACGCCGTTGGTGCGCGGGCATCTTGCCTGCACCACGATTCCTGCCGCCGTCACTCGCCTTTCTGAATTATGATCACGTCGGCTTTTTTGTTGGGTTCCCGTTTCGTTGGAAGCCGACGCCTACCCATCCTGTTCGGAGAATTGATGAAGTCGATCTCCTGCATCATTTCACGCATCGTTCGCTTGGACACAGGATTTTCGGTCCCGGTGCGGACATCCCGATCGTGTTGAATTTCTTCGAGTCTCTGCATCGCGTCAACCACTCGAATCGGGTCTCGACCTCCACGTTCGTGGGTTGCCGAGCACTCTTCATAAAACGATCCTTCCCGGACGTTTCGCTCACTTTGCACCGCTCCAGCGCGCGCCATCGCCTCATCAAATGTGACTCGAGTCGAACGGTCGGGCTTTCGCAGCGCAGGATCGACGGTCTTCACGGGCTCAAAGACCTCTAGCTTGGCCTTCGGTGCCTCAACGCTGATGGGACTTATCACCGGTTCGACACTCTCTGCTGGTTCGTTCATGCAACCCGCAATCACAGCGGCTGGAAGAAGTAGCCCCCATAACTTTCCATTGGCCTGAAAGACGCTGCCGTCCGCTCTGGCTGCGACCCTTATGCATTCAGTAGGGTCGGCCGCGACACGTTCGGCGGTCTGTGCGTCAAGGTCTGAAATATTGTAGACGTGCCGTTTGCACTCACCACAAAACCTGACAGCTCCATCTCCTTCCATGGCGTCCCAATCTTGGTCGCACTCAAACTCAAATTCGAAGTCATTCATCGGTCGTATCTCGAAAGATGGTAATATTCTTGCCCGTCACCGCTCACCACCACCAATGATGATGATTCCTTTTTCCTCTTTCTTGGGCTGACGCGCGACTCGTTCCGACAGACTTTTTTGAGCCCCCGCAGATAACTCATCATCAAGCCCTTTGCTTACCGAGCCAAGGTACATGGGCTTTCGTGTCGATTTGTGTGACGGGGATGGGGGTACCGTAATTTCCAAACGCTCGTTCTGTGGAGCCTGACTGACCGGGGGTATTGCAACGGCTTTGGCCGGAGGTGCAGGCTCGTTCTTGCACCCAAAACCAAGCGCCACAAGAAAGAGACAGACCAGAACCGGTTTGTTCGAATGCCGCATGAAGACTCCTTGATATCTCGGAGTTTACCATTGCTTGGCGCTCACCGAAACAATGCGCGGCCGTAATGACGGGGCTAAGCCCCAGCTACTCACCGCCCAGCGACCATCTCCACCAGTTCGTCGAAATCGTAAGTGCCGTCGGCGGACTCTTGAAGCAGTTTGATATGCTTTTTGACATCGGCCGCGGGCGCAGCCAACCATTTTCCAAAATCGGAAACAAAGGCGTCAAAAGCCTCGGCTCGATACCATCGCCGACCGTTGTAAACATTGACCTTGAGTGCCCGCTGAACCATCACGTTACCAAGCCACGAAGCCGCATCGATCTTCTCGACCGCCAAGGCCGCGCGGGCAAGCGCCGTATCGACGGGGTCGAGCCCGAGTCGTTCCGGAAAACGCCAAACGTCAAACCACTCGCTGGCATGAATTGGGTGAATCGCTTTCAGCAAATGAACCACCGCATATTTCATCGTTTTGGGTAATTCTGCTTTCGGCTCCACAAAACTGAGGTCCGCGTGACTCAGGAGCTCATCGTGAAGTTTTTTCCACGGCAATTTCCCTTGCGCAAAACCCTCGATCGCCTCGTGAAGGGGCTGGTATTCCAGCATTTGACGGGCGATCTCCAGGTCCTCGACCCCATGGCCACCAAGCAAATTACAAAGCTCGCCAAATTTGCTGGCGTCGGCCAATTTCCAGTCTAAAAAGACCCGGTACTCGTACGCTCCGAGCATCAAAAAGATGCCATCATTCTGCAATTCATCGGTCCAGCGAAGGAACTCGAGTCCCCCCGTGACTTCCTTGAATCGAACCAACTTGCCCGGCTCAAAACCCAGCCCCGCCAACAACGGCCTTTGAGGCGAATTTTTGACCCAACCGGCGGCATCTCCGAAACGGTTATTATAGGCAACCAGCGCACGTTCTTCTCCGCTGCGATTGCTGTAAACAAAGACGTTTTCGTCGGTACCGTGTTCGTGCTGAAGGTCGTACATCACAAAATTTTCGACTTCAGAAAAAAGCCATCGACGATGCAGCAGTGGGAAAATCACGCGTTTATGATGCTCCAGGAGCGGCTGATCGACGTCCTCGTCGTACATGGGTTTGCGGAAATCCATGCCGTATTTTTCGCGAAATCCCTCGACCTGACCGTGGCCAAACATCGGCAATCCCGGCATCGTCGCCATCAAAACACAGACACCAAAATATTTGTCGCCGCTGCCAAATTGTTCGACGGCGGTGTCTTCGTCCGGGTTATTCATAAAGTTCACATAGCGCTTCAGAATCTGCGGATCAGCGGCCATCGTGTCCCGCATCAAACCTCGGTATTTGGCGTTTTCCTCGTCGCGCAACATGTTCATGAACGCCGAATTATAGACGCGATGCATGCCCAGATTCCGAACAAAATAGCCTTCAAGCATCCAGAATGCTTCGGCCA
This sequence comes from uncultured Bradymonadales bacterium, assembly GCA_964394615.1. Classification (GTDB taxonomy): domain Bacteria; phylum Myxococcota_A; class Bradymonadia; order Bradymonadales; family Bradymonadaceae; genus JBFFMO01. The sequence goes on from CAYMYJ010000026.1 coordinate 47,548, forward strand.
ATAACAGCGTATCGGGAGCTTCTTCGGCCACACGGTCCACGACTTCTTGCCAGAATTCGCGCGGCATTCGACGGTCGAATCCAATTTTGGTGATTCCAAATGAAGCACGTGAAGGGATCGCTCCACCGCTGCCTGGCTCGGGATACCAAAGTCGCTGAACATGTCGTTTTACGAGGGTCATCGCCGCATCGAACCGAATAATCGGGAAACGTTTTGCGACGTGTAAAATCGTCTGGATCACGGCTTCACGGACCTCCGGATTCAGATAATCAAGCTGAGCCGTGTCGTTCCACGGCATCGTGGTGCCGTCGTTGCCATGATAAATATAGCGCTCGTCACCGGTCGAATGGTCGTAGCGTTTAAAGACCACCGCGGCGTCGGTTTTATCGAAATAATGGTCCTCGATATGAACACTCAGATTTGGGTCGTCGCATAAATCTGGACCGTTAAAAGTGTAGCTTGGGAACGGCGAGTGTTTTGTGTTCACAAACCAATCCGGATGCTCGATCACCCATTTCGAGACCACACCGACGTGGTTGGGCACCATGTCCGCGGCCAGGCGAACGCCGTGTCTCCATGCGCGATCGCGCAGTTCTTGCCACGCATCGTCACCGCCCAGCGCATCGGCGATCCGGTAATCGTAGAGCGAATAAGCCGACGCCACGGCATCAGGGTTTCCGCATAATTGTTTGATTTTTCGTGAGGCGTCGCTTCGCTCCCAAAGTCCGATCATCCAAAGCCCATTCAGGCCTCGGCTTGCAAGCTCGGCGAGTTCTTCCTCGGGCACTTTATCGAGTCGGTCAATCTGGCGGCCATATTTACGCGAAAGCTGATGCAGCCAAACGTAGATATTTTTAGCGATGATCACACAATTAGGCATCCAATCGCGATCCTGCGTAAACCGCTCCTCGTCCGCATCGTAGCTCAGGAAATCATAGGATTGTGTGGGACCCGGCCCATGCAGACCGATCTTAGACTCTTCCTTAAAATAATCCTGAGAACGAAGCAGAGCATTGATCAGCGACTCGTCCAAAAGGTCGCGCCAATTTTCCAAGACCCAACGCACCTGTTCATCAAGGGTCGCCCCCTGAATTGCAGCCTTTAAAAAAGCCAAAATCGAAGTGCCACGAAAGGTCCCAGCGGCTTTGGCAGCCGATTCGATCGCTGCAGCGGCTGCTTTAGCCGCCCCGGCATCCGTAGCACTCGACACGATCAGATCTTTGAGGTGTTCTGCTGCGGGATTTTGTTCATGAACCGAGATAATGATCGGCTCAATGACGACATCTCCACCAAAGTCGACTTGCCATTGCGCCGTAAATTCGGCGTAGGAGTCCCCAAGAGCAGTCTGAAAAGTCGTTTCATAGGCATGCCGATGAGCCGGTGCCCATGCCTGCAAAATCTGGCGAAACGCGGCGTCGAGCACGGTCAGCGCGTGCAACTCGGCAGCGGATACCGCACGCTCGGTCGAACGTCGGTCGTTAAGCCGAACCGCCAACCATTGAAAGGTCTCCCAGGCGCCCACAGGCAAACCATCGGGACCGACGTGCGTTCCGATTTCAAATCGTTGCCGCGCTGGGCGGGAAATTCGCAATGGCATAAGTCACCTAATTTACGACGCAAGTATCTGCGTAAATTGCCAAACGTCTTCGAATGAACAGTAGAGTGGTGCAGGAGCTACGCGTATCACATCAGGCTCCCGAAAATCACAAACAACACCGGCAGCCTGCAATCGCTCAAAAAGCGCTCGCCCGTTGTTTAAGGTGCGTAACGAAATCTGCGCCCCGCGCGCTTCTGGATCGCGCGGTGTGATGACCTCGAATTCATGATTTGGCAACGCATCGAGCAACGCCAACAGATATTCGGTGATCGCCACTGTTTTGGCCCGCAACGCCGGCATCGTGGCCTCCTCGAAAAGGTCGAGCGAAACCTTATGAGCGGCCAGCGACAGAATCGGCGCATTGCTCAACTGCCAACCATCGGCCCCATGAGCCGGCTTAAAACCAGGCTCCATCTTAAATCGCGTCGCAGGGTCATTGCCCCACCACCCAGCAAAACGTGGCAATTCGGGCGAATCCGCGTGGCGTTCGTGGACAAAAATCCCCGAAACACCGCCCGGCCCTGAGTTCATGTATTTGTACGAACACCAGGCTGCAAAATCAGCACCCCATTCATGGAGTCTCAGCTCAAGATTTCCGGCAGCATGGGCCAGGTCAAAACCGACGCGCGCTCCCGCACGATGCCCCGCTGCGGTGATTCGCCCCATATCAAAGGCTTGTCCTGACAGGTAATTCACCCCGCTGAACATCACCAGCGCGACCTCCTGCCCGTGTTCTTCCAAGTATTTTTCGATGTCCTTGGTTCGCAGCGTGTGCTCGCCTTCGCGCGGCTGAACCTCAACCACTGCATCGGCCGGGTCAAAACCGTGAAAACGAACCTGGCTTTCCACCGCGTACTGGTCGGATGGAAACGCCGAAGCCTCGATCAGGATTTTGTAGCGTTTGGAAGTCGGCCGATAGAACGACACCATCAGCAAATGCAGATTATTGGTCAGCGACCCCAACGCCGCGACCTCATGCTCCTTGGCGCCCATGATGTGGGCGAGCGGCCGGCGAAACATTTCGTGGTAGGCAAACCAGGGATGGGTGCCGTCAAAATGTCCATCGACTCCAAGCCGTGCCCAATCATCAAGCTCAACGTTGAGTGCCTCGCGAACCCCTTTGGGCTGAAGCCCAAGGCTGTTGCCACACAGGTAGATCATGGGCTGCCCATCTGGGCGACGTGGAAAAAAGAACCGCTCGCGGAACTTGGCAAGCGGGTCTTGCTGATCCCGTGCGATCGCATGGCTGCGCGTCAGATTCATGAGTCTCTCGGAGTTGGGCTCGAAACTAGTGCTGGTCTTTGACTTCGGGGGTCCGGAAGTCCACAGGCCGCAAGAGATCGAAGATCTCGAGCGTACACTTCAAACCGTTGGCAGGAAAATGGATCGTGTTGTCGTCGAATTGAGACAAAAACAAGATCGGATCCGCCGCACGGTTGTAGCCGAGCTGCACCAACGTGTGCTCTGGGATGGTCTCGTCATGAGACAAGAATATCGCCTCGTTCAGGACATAATATCCCTCGGGCAGAAGCTCCAGAAGGGCGGGCGCGAACTCCTCGTCTTTGACCAGATAACCTTTGTCATGAAAGGTCCATCGATTATGCGAGTTCGCCGCAGGCAACAACACCAAGGGTGGCCCCTGCTGGGAATGATTGTGGAAATACACGAGCAGGTTTTCTCGCACCCACTCTTCCTTACCGGAGAGGGCTTTGCGAGTCTTGTAGATGCCGCAAGGTGGAAGATTGGACATAACGACTACTTTCCAGTGCTGCTGGTTCGTTTGGTGTACAGAATTTTTGCCTGCCGAGCGACCTGCATCGGTACAGATCGGCTGGACATCAACATTTTAAGGTCATTTGTTCTTAAGCGCGTCAAGTAATTCAAAGTCTCGCCGAGAGGTGTTTTGGGGTTTTCGACCAACGCCCTCATCACATCGTATTTTCCTGACCAATCGCGATGTTTCGCGATGTAGGAGATAACACCGTCGGGCATCGATTTGTTCATTGCCCACGATTTTGCGTCAACATAAGTGGCGCGAGGGCTTCGGACCGCCGCCATATGCACCAGCTTATTTGAATCCCTGACCAGCTTGTGGACGGCTTCACGACTGCCGATCGTGGCCATTCGGACTTTCTGCGCAATCGACATCGACGAGATCTTCGCATCCAGACTTCTGAAGACTTCGTCCTCTTCTTCTTCTTTGACTTCGTCAGGCTCGTCTTCACCTTCGGCGAGCATCTCTTGCATTTCGCCGCGCTGAGCCTCGGTCTGGACGAGCGAATCAAACTCGTCGGCTTCCAATCCGCCGCTGAAGATATCCTGGCCCGATCGAATCGCGTCACCTAGGCCGGGAATGCCTGAGAGGTCGATATTATTTCGCTGGGCGAGCTCGATCACGCGGTCGATGGTCGACGCACGGGCATTGGGATTCAGGTACATCTGCTCGATGATGACGGGCGATGCCAAAAGTCGGACCTGGTTGGTCGCAACGACCTCAATCAGCCGAGATTCCGCATGCCGAACAATCCGAGCGATCGTGATCGCATCCGTTGACGAGTTAGTCGTCACGGCCTCGAGGCACAGGAAATCCATGCGGAGGTCTGCCGCCCAATCCAAAACACCTGTGTGCTTTTCCGCCTTTAGGACGGGCAACAAAATGTCGGGCGGCATGTCACGCAAGGACTTGCGGGTCGCTTCAACAATCTTGGGGTCGGCATCGAAGGAAAGCGCATAAAGGGCGGTGAGCACCTGACCTGGAGCCAGTGGCAACATACCGCGAGCGGCCATCATCCTCATTGGAGTGGGCGCGGTGGGTGCCAAATTCTGCTGGAAATTCACAGGTATGGCACTTAAATCAGCGGGCTTTCTCTCCAAAATCAACGACATCTACTCTCCGGGTTCATTTGCATTAACCCTACCGCCACTGGCGTAGAAGGTCACGTAGCATAACAGTGAGCAGTGAGCTGTGAGCAGTGAGCGGTGATTGGTCCGCCAGGCCTCAGCCTGGCTGCGATTCGTCGGCCGTGACCTGTGATTGGTCCTGGCTGCGATTCGTCGGCCGTGACCTGTGATTGGTCCGCCAGGCTCCAGCCTG
>CAYMYJ010000026.1:52338-69162 GCA_964394615.1 uncultured Bradymonadales bacterium
ATTCGTCGGCCGTGACCTGTGATTGGTCCGCCAGGCTCCAGCCTGGCTGCGATTCGTCGGCCGTGACCTGTGATTGGTCCGCCAGGCTCCAGCCTGGCTGCGATTCACGGCCGTAAATGTCCGTTGTTGGCAACAAGGCACGAATCAGACTGCTCACTGCTCGCCGCTCACTGCTCACCGCTCGCCGCTCACTGCAGCCCTAGTACACACCGCCGATCCGTGTGGTTGCCGTCAAAAACAGGTCCACGCTGTACAGGCCTTCTTGGGCCGTGATGTAGAGCGTTTTGTGGTCCTGTCCACCAAAGGCGCAATTCGAGGGCTGACGACCGACTGCGATCGTTCCCCACTTTGTGCCGTCCGGCGCAAAGACCTGAATCCCATCGGATGCTGCCACGTAGAGGTTTCCGCTCACGTCGATCGCCATGCCGTCTGGACTTGGAACCTCCGCAAAATCCAGCTGGTCGCTCAACGATCCATCGTCGGCGACCGAGAACTCATACACTTTGCTCGCCATAGTGTCCGCCAGATAGAGCGTACGCCCGTCTGGCGAGACGACGACGCCGTTAGGACGAGTGCTTGCAGCATCGCCCTCCCATTCGGCTACGAGCGTCTGAGTGCCCATCTCGTAACGATAGAGCCCATTAAACGAGACTTCTCGAGCGCGATTGCCCAATCCATAGGGTGGATCCGTGAAATAGACACGGTCCCCGTGCAGAACAAGATCGTTGGGCGAGTTGAACTTCTGGCCCTGATAATTGTTCACCAGAGTTTCAGGTTGGCCATCAACGGTAATGGAAATTTGGCGATTCTGGTGCTCCGCTGCAAGCAGATTATCATCGACCTCAAATGCCAATCCATTCGCGCCACCACTGGGGTTGCGGAACGTCGTGATATTTCCATCAGCGCCAAGCTCATAGATGGTCGAAGCCGGAATATCGGTGAATCGGAGCGCGTCGGCGCTCACAAACCATCGTGGACCCTCGGTGAACTGGAAACCCTCTTGGATTAGGACTGCAGCTCCAACGCCTTCGATGGGGTTTTCCGGAGGGCCCACGGTCATGTCATTTGCGTCTGATTCAAACGACGCATCGGAGGCTCCGCCCATGTCCACCACACCCCCGTCGGACCGACCGTTATTGGTGGGGAGGTTGTTGGGGCTGTTGTTCGTCGAGCCGTTTGTGGCGTTATTGGTAGTCGGCAGGCCAACCACAGGTGTGTTGGAATCGTCCGAACATGCCACAGCAAAAACACAAAGGATCAGAACACTACGTAACGTCATCGGGGCTCTCAGTTTCGAGTCAAAATCCGAGTCTACGTGGGTTCTAAACAAATGTCAGGGTGGGCCTGCGGCCGGTTTCACAATTCAGACGACCCGCTTTGGACCGAATCTGAGACCGGCAAACCTGACGACCGAAAACCGAAACCCGAAACCCGAAACCTGACGACCTGAAACCTGAAACCTGAAACCCGACTCACAGCCAGGCTCTAGCGTGGCGCACAGCTCACTGCTCACTGCTCACCGCTCACTGCTGACCGCTCACCGCTCACTGTTCACGTGAGGTTCACAACAGACTCAACAACCTTTCATACGCTGCTCAAACGACGTTCGTACCTGTCTGCGAATCTGTATCCAGATGACGAGACAACAACCGCACGGAGCACTCAATGAAAAAGCAAATCATCGGAACCCTCGCAGCTTTCAACAACGACGAAAGCGGCGCAACCGCCACCGAATACATCATCCTTCTGATTCTGGTCGCCTGCTTCGTAATCGCAGCGGTCAAGATGTTCGGCAGCACGGTCTCTGGCAAATTCGGTGAAGCGAACACAGCAGTTGGCGGCCTCACCTTCTGAACCGACTTGAACGAAAAAAAAAGCCACCGGGTGACCGGTGGCTTTTTTGTTTTCAGCAGAACTGAACTTAACGACCAGCGTTACGCTTAGCCTGGTATTCTTTGACGAGCTCGTCCTGGATGTTGCGAGGCACAGGTCCGTACTTCTTGAATTCCATCGAGAACTCAGCCTTGCCCTGTGAACCCGAACGAAGTTCGTTCGAGTATCCGAACATTTCAGACAATGGCACTTCAGCTTCAACGCTGGCCAAGCCGTTCTTGTTCGCGTTGCCAAGAATAACGCCGCGACGTTTGTTCAAGGTTCCCAGAACGGTACCCGAGAATTCTTCAGGGGTATCGACAGTCACCTTCATGATTGGCTCAAGGATGACCGGAGCACACTTCATGTAGCATTCGCGGAATGCCATACGTGATGCGAGCTGGAACGCCATATCGCTGGAGTCAACCTGATGTGACGAACCGTCGTTGATACAAGCACGAAGCCCAACAACAGGGAAACCAATCAAACCACCTTCGACCATGGCCTGCTGGAAGCCCTTGTCGCATGACGACTGGTATTCTTTCGGAATCACACCGCCGACAACCTTATTAAGGAATTCGTAGACTTCGCCGTCTTCTTCAGTCGGTTCAAGGTAACCAGCAACGCGCGCGAACTGACCCGAACCACCGGTCTGCTTCTTGTGCGTGTAGTTGAATTCTGCGTGCTTCGTGATCGCTTCGCGGTACGCAACCTGAGGCGCGCCCACTTCCACTTCCACGCCGTACTCACGACGAATTCGCTCGATGTAGACTTCAAGGTGAAGCTCACCCATGCCGCCGATGATGGTCTGGTTGGACTCGTCATCACGGTGAACACGGAAGGTCGGGTCTTCTTTCGAGAAGCGGTTGATGGCTTTCGAGAAGTTGGCGAGGCCTTCTTTCTTTTTAGGTTCAACAGCCAGAGTCACAACGGGATCAGGCACGTACATCGAGGTCATCGTGTATTTGACGTTGCCATCGGTGAACGTGTCACCTGAAGCACAGTCGATACCGAACAGCGCCACGATGTCGCCAGCCTGAGCGTAATCGATGTCGCTCATTTCGTTCGAGTGCATCTGAACCAGACGGCCGACCTTATTCTTCTTCTGATTCACACAGTTGAAGATGGTGTCGCCCTTTTCGAGCTTGCCCTGATACACGCGGCAATAAGTGAGCTGACCGTAACGGCCGTCCTCAAGCTTGAATGCAAGCATGGTCAACGGAAGATCCGCTCTTGGCTGAAGAAGAACTTCGGCTTCTTCGTTATTCTGGTCGAGTGCTCGGTAGTCCATCTCAAGAGGGCTTGGAAGGATCTCACAAATTTTGTCGAGAAGCTTCTGAACGCCTTTGTTCTTGTATGCTGAGCCGCAGCACACTGGAGTGAACTTACGCGAGAAGGTCGCTTTACGAAGGGTCTCAAGAAGCATCGCTTCTGGAATTTCTTCGCCTTCAAGGAACAACATCGCCAATTCGTCGTCGAAATCCGCAAGGGCTTCGAGCAACTTGTCGCGCTGCACTTTGCAGACGTCAGCAAGGTCAGCAGGAATCGCTTCTTCGCGAATGTCTTCGCCGCTTTCGCCGTCGAAGTAATAAGCCTTCATCTTAAGCAAATCGACGATGCCGTTGTGCTTGTCTTCGAGCCCGATGGGGTGCTGAATCATGACCGAATTATGACCGAGGTCAGTTCGGAGTTGTTCACACACACGAAGGGGATCGGCACCTGAACGGTCACATTTGTTCACAAATGCGATGCAAGGCACGTTGTAGCGCTTCATCTGACGGTCAACCGTGATTGACTGCGACTGAACGCCCGACACCGAGCAGAGCACGAGGATCGCACCATCGAGGACGCGAAGTGCTCGCTCCACTTCGATGGTGAAGTCAACGTGACCAGGGGTGTCAATGATGTTGATGTTGTACTTGCCCCAGCTCGTGAAGGTCGCGGCCGACTGAATCGTGATGCCTTTCTCACGTTCAAGGTCCATCGAGTCCATCTTAGCGCCGACGCCGTCTTTTCCTCGAACCTCGTGAATCGCGTTGATTCGACCGGTGTAAAAGAGAATACGTTCCGTCAACGTGGTCTTACCGGAGTCGATGTGCGCCGAAATACCGATATTGCGCAAGAGATTCAGATCGTTCGCCATGATGTCCTACCTACTTCCGTGACGTGCCCATCTGGCTCGCCGGGGGTGAATTAGAGCGCAGTGACTACGAAACCACGCTCAACTTTTCAAGTGTTAAACTTCTTTGAGCAAATGCTTCAAAGAGAAGCGCGCGTCTATCACCTAACGTGAGACCTCGCAAGCCAAAGCACAGATTTTCATCTGCCCACTTGGCGCCGGACCACCCTTTGGAGGTCCACTTCAGCGCGAACAACGCCGCATAAAGACGGGCTATTTCCGCGCTCGGTAGATTTTCGGTATTGGACGGCCAGCTTCGAGTCAATTTTTGACGGGTTTTATGGGTTTGGGACAGGACGGCTCAAGTCGGTGCTAATATGGGTGTCGAAGCCACTAATGCAGGAAACCATGGTTCAATGCTGATCGAAGAACCAGTGGATTGTCCCGAAGACACCTCACCTCTATTCCCCAAGCACCTTCGTGTACTTCTCAATATTGCAAAAAAAAGGGATCCCGTATCTGATGATACGAAATCCCGTTATGCCTTTATCATACCTATCAGCTTTCGCAGGCGAGTCGGCTCAGGAAGGAATTCTCAATCTTCAGTGTCGATATCGTCGAGATCTTCGGCAACTTCACGATCTGAATCCTCAAAGAACCAAGCATAGCGAACTTTCATCGAGTTCGTTCCGCACGCGGTTTGATCAGCCGTAACTGAATACCCAAAAACTTTTAGGCGCCAATAGTAGTTCCCAGAGAAGTCTGCGTGGAAGACGCGCTCTTTCTCATCGACGGCCGAGACACTCGATCGCACCTTTGTCCACGTCACATTGTCGGACGATCGCTCGAGGAATAGATTTATGTCGTCCATAACGCCGTCTTCATGACGACGATCGAAGAAAAAGACAACAGCTTTGAGAACATCAACATCCGAACTGATTCGATTGCCATTATTCAACGGTTGATAAATTCCTGTTTGATGATCGATACATGTGGTCAAGCTTCCATACTGAAAGGGGTTATCCATGCCTGCACTATCAAACTTGCGCATTTTTTGACGACCAGCGCCCCAAAGATTGGAAAAACCGATATTCAGGAATCCTGATTCACCTTGTCGATCGCCCATCAGCAACATGTTGGCAGTTAGACTGGTTGGGTCATCAATACCGTTACCAAAAGTGGATTTATAGAAATCAATAAAATCAATGGCCGAGCCTGCGACTGTTGGGGCAGAATAGCTAGTGCCACAAGCTGTAGAGCCATATCCACCTGACGTGGAGAATAGATTTTGACGACAGCCCGCCGCTGTTAAATCAATAATCGTCCTCTGCCCCTCTGAACTCGTGCCGCCTCGATCCGAATAGGTCGCGATTGAACCACTACGAACATCAATTTCGCCGTCAGTTGACGCAGAATTGACATGCGCACCAACCACAAAGGCCCCAACTGCAGATCCAGGCTCTTCAACCACACAATTCGTGGTGCTGACATGCCCATTATTACCTGAGGCGAAAAACGTTACTGTTCCAGCGTCAAAGAGGTCGTTAACTTCCTCCGACAAGACACCACTACCAAGACAAGTCGTATCACCTGTCGCAGAAATGGACATGCTCAGTACCGGATATCCAAAATTACTTATGTCTGCGAGTGCCTCGTCAATATCGGAGTCATAGGGAGCTTGCCACATGTTCACTGTTGCTTCTCGGCCGTACCCTGATCGATCACTTCGAGCATCAGTCGTGGTGATTGTGGCGTCCTGACCATCCATCAAGTCACCGGCTAGCAGACCGCTCGTCGCTGTTGCGTGGGCTTGCGCCGTGCCAAAAGACGCAACTGCCGAACAGCTTCCTCCTGTACACTTACGTTTTACGCCAATGCGACTACCGGAAGTTGAGTTTTTAAAACCCGGATGGGTAGTGTTGAATGAGGTGTGTTCCAGAATAGCGGCGTCTATTCTATTCGGTGATACATACCCATCAAAATTCGCATCGACATATTGGGAAATTTGCGCTCCGGCCAAAACTTCGAGCCCTCCGATCACATTATTTTGAATTTTTGTTACCGGATCAATAAAGTGAATTCTGTCATTCGCGTTAAGCTTCTTGAGTTGAGGCGGTGTCACCTCGACACTCAAACAGAAGGAATTTAAACATTTTCCGAGAATGGTGCCACCTACACCGGTGATTTCCGCGATCAGGATATTTTGCTCGCGTTCAACAATCGCCTGTTGTTCATTTGCGAGCTCTGCGCGGATATTCTTTGCATCAGTTTGACTATTGACTTTGCCGAGAGCAATAGCACGTTCAAAACGGTCATATGACGGGACATAATCGGCTGGACGATTAATGGTCAAATTGATTTCTCGTTTTTCCGTAACCGGCGCTTTCTGGATCCAATCACTCAGTTCATTGTGAAGCCTTTCTCGTTTCTGGAAAGGTGTCGCGTCGGTCTGAACATCGTCAGGTGATGCGGTTGCGATCTGATTGATTGCCACACCGCTAAAGATTTGTGGCGTTTGCCCACTTGTCGCGGTGATAATGTCTCCCACCACAAACCGTTCCCGCTCATTCGGACCTTTGATGTCCTGTAGAATCACCTTGTCTTGATAGACCGCCTCTTTCATTGGATGAGCATAGACATCAAAATCATCAAAGATAGCTTCAGACGCAGAGAATGACTTCGGAATATCTGGTTCCTTTTGGTCATTATTACATCCGGCAATTAGTACTAAGGCCAAAACAGATCGCGCAATTGACCAATCACTTTTCATAGATTCCTCCAAAATGTTTTGTGTGGTCAGCAATGATTTGCCGACTGATGAAACGATATGCACAGAGGTCTTTTTGGTCAATGTTAAACCGACAACACATAAGGTGCACAAGCCGTTGAAAAGATTGATATTTACATGGTGTAAAGCGGTTTTCCAGGGTTAATTTAAACAAAAAAAGCTTCACGTTCGAGGTTCAAAAAGGCTCAAAACGCAGCAGCGCGGAGGCGCGGCTTGTTTTCAATTCGAAGCATCTCTAAAGTGCGCGCTAAGTAATGTCTGGAGTTCCTGTGCGCCGTTATTCGATCCTATTCCTGCTTCTCCTTAGTGCTTGTTCCGATGATGTCACACCCGAGCACGAATATGTCGGGGACGTCGATCCGTGTGAGGTCACGCTTGAGGCGAATGACGACGTTACGGAGATCTCATGGCCTGCTGCTGGCGAATACGAAAAGCCCGGCGGTTATAAAACTTGGAACACAGCGCCGAAATCCGAGTGTCGCAATAATCCCAAGATCTCGATTGGCGACCACGCCGGCATCGAGCTCTATGTCACCTACCCGAGCGCAACCATCCCGACCGTTTCAGGCAACGGAAAGGTAGCAGACGGGAAATTTCCTGTCATCGTTTTTGCCCACGCAAATAATGACAGGGTTTGTAATATTTTTGAGGGGTATTTCAGTCTGCATGACCATTGGGCCAGTTATGGATTTGTGGTCGTTGCTGTTGATGGGACAGCCACCAATTGCAAACCAGGCACGAAAGAAAACCTTCAGATCAGATCCGATGTCCAGATCGCGGGACTTGAAGAAATCCACCGTTTAAACGACGACCCGGAAAGCATTTTTTACCAAAAAATAGATTTGGAAAAAACGATCTTTGCCGGCCATAGCCGTGGTGGTGGCTCAAGTCTGCTTTCGGCCTCCATCACTCCGGGCGTCAGTGGAGTAATAGACCTACAGGGCGTGGACCTCACAGCATTTGGGTTCGGCGCTTCGGTCCTACCGGATTTTCCCGTGATTGGAATCACCGCAGGGAATGATGTCGACTTAGACTACCCCCATTGCGAACCGACAGAAGACATGTTGGGTGGCGAATACACCTGGGTGAATTTGAACGGCGGCATCCACGCGTATACGGCAGACAAAGACCCGATCGAGCCCGACGATAAACCGGATATCAGCCAGGACGAACAACACGAAATCACCGAATTCTATACTGCAGCCTTCCTTCATCATGCTGTGGGTCTCAATAACGATTGGGGCGATCAGGCCGCACAAGACGTGCTTTACTCGCCCGCAGGTGCCGAAACAGTGAAGGCCCGAGAGATGTCAAAACTTGGTGTCTATGCTCGTTGGAGAAATTCGAACGAAAAAATCATGGTCGACACTTTTGACGGCAAAGACTCCACGACAAATCTTCTTGGCGAAGCAACCGAATTTTCGGGAATTCAGGCCATCGAAAGCGCCACCTATCGGCCTGATACCAACCCCACGACTGGGATGTACGGAAAGTCCTTTTCGTTACGACTCATGGACGGACCAGGGGTCTACAAGACCGCGCTCGCCGATGTGTCGGTGCCTGTCACTTGGGCACTGGAGGCTCGCGTAAAGGGCCCCGACACGGGCGTTACCGCCGGCACATTGATGGTTCTTCTGGAGCTCGAAGACCGCACTGTAGAGGCCGACGCGCTGGCTTTTGGTGGGCCATTATCGCTCTCGAATCGGTTCACTCAGGTCCAAATCCCCTTAACGGATTTTGGCATCTCTGACACGTCTGTGATCAAATCGGTTTCGCTTAAATTGGCTGATGGTGAGATCTTTGTGGACGACCTTCGCTTCACTGCGCTGGATTGACCTGACTTCTTTCAGATTCTTTCAGTCGATCTATTCAATCCCAGTCTCCAATATGGACTCCACAACAAACTTGCTGGAGTCAGACATGGGTTTTTTCGACAAAATTAAAAATTTCGTAGGCGGACATGGAGTCAGCGTTTTCATCACTGAAATCGAGGGCAACGACCCAAGTGTGGCTTCGCTTCCGCTAAGCGACAGCGTCCTAAAAGGCCGCATCGAAGTCCATTTTGCCAAAGACGCCGAAATCCTGAACCACGGCTTCCGTCTGACCGCGATTTTTGAGGACGAAGGCACCTACCGCTCCACCGAAATCGCTCAAGAAAAGAATGAAGGCGAAATCATGGGCAGCGACGTCTCGTGGCCGTATACGGGCACAGGCGGGCAGGTCGTGAAGGATTCGTTCTGCATGATTCGCATTGATATTCCTGCCGCCATGCGCGAGCTCGGCCTTGAGCCAGAAGCCGCGTTCAACGACCCACGCGTACGCCTTGAATTCAAAGTCTGGGCAGACGTGAAAGGTACGCCCATGGACGCTTCAGCCAAACTGAACCTGCAAATTACCGAGGGCGGCGGCGTCTCGATGTACGACGAAACCGTCGACAGCGATGCGGCGTTGGATATCCCAGTCCGTACTCAAACACTTCCATTGGACGACACCCCTTACCTTGAGCGTTTCAACGCGATGGTCGCGGATTTACGCGCCAATCCCAATGTTGTGGTCACCAAATATGTTGTGAACCCGCCTGCGACCGCCGAAGAATTCGCGGAAGCCGAAGCTTACGGAAATGTGCCTGCTTCGATGCGCGAATTCTACACACAAGCCAACGGGCTTGAGCTCGAGTGGGCTTTGAAATCCGCCGGCGACGACCGCAGCCCTCACGGCAATATCCGTCTGATGCCAATCGAGCAGGTTTTTTCATCCTGGGAAGACCAGATTTGGTTTAACGAAGATTGGGACGACAAGAAATTTCAGCCTCTGCATCCCATCGACTATTTTGTGCCAGAAGCCTGCGCAGCGCTCTATTTGGACGGCTCAGACAACGCCACGGTCTACTACCACTACTGCGGTGAAGAGATGGATTCGATGGCCGTCGACTTCGCAGGCTACCTCGAACTGCTGCTGAAAAGCCGCGGTTATTGGTACTGGCAGAAAGCCATCGTTGCAGATTTGACCGGTCAAGAATACACGATCGAGCCACGCGAATTCCGTCTTGGGATGGGCGGCCTTTTTGCCGACTACGACCCGAAATTCTTTCTGCGTAACGACTACGCCGCAACGGACGCCGAGTTTGTCGCTAAGCGCACACGCACTCGTGAAAAATTCTTCAGCGCACTCGACGAGGCCGGCGTTATCTACGAAGCCGAGGGCTCAAACGACGTCGCAGTGAAGGTCGACGCCTCGGACGAAAACCTGCAAAAATTGCAATTTGCCATGACTCCACTTGTAGGTTCGACCGACTTTTCGGGCGACTGGGGTATGATGCAGATTGGCGATTACCAAATCTCTAAGTAATTATTATGTATACACTTCGTTTTGGAATGGCTGTGACCTTTGTCACGGCGGTCGCATGTTCAGACTCTCAGGAATCGCCGTGTCCTTCGGGGTACGAGATTCGGGCTGGAGTCTGTGAAGTCGTTGGTGATGACTTGGATGCAGCCCAACATCAAGCTGACGCCGCCACGGATGGCAGCTCCACCGACGCCGATGATTCGGATGTCGGTGGGGACGCGTCAGTATCGGACAATCAGGATGCAGGCTTGGACGCCATGTCGGCCGATATGGCTGACGACTCGGGTGCATCGCTAGATTCCGGCAATGATACTGGCGCGGATTCCAGCATGGATTCCGGAGCTGATGTGGGCCCTGATTCCGGCGCTGACGCGGGCATCGATTCAGGAGCTGACGCGGGCATGGATTCCGGAACCGATGCCGGCACGACGCCTGGTGTGTACGACACGACCGGGTGGACGATGAAAACGTTCACCAAGAATGAAAGCGCATCCGTCGGCACCCCAGATTCCTACTTTTTTAACGTCGATCCTGGCAGCCCACTTTCGGCTTCCATCACCGGTGGTGGCAGCGGCACGTGGTCCGTCAACGTCTATGGCGGCTATTCAAATCAGCTTTACCCGTGTTCCGGCCAGGCGTTGTGCCAGGTGATGTTGAGGCCTGAAGACACGACTGTCATCGTCACGGCAATCACCACCGATATCGGCGGATACAGCCTAACGGTGCATTACGCCGGCGCTGGGCTACAGTAGGCCTTCGGCCGTGAGCGGTGAGCGGTGAGCAGTGAGCAGTGAGCGGCAAGCAGTGAGCGGCAAGCAGTGAGCGGCAAGCAATGAGCGACAAGCAATGAGCGGCAAGCAGTGAGCGGCAAGCAGTGAGCGGCAAGCAGTGAGCGGCAAGCGGTGAGCGGCAAGCAGGGGGCTGTTTTAGCTTCGCTAAAAACGGTTTTGCCAACTCGTATGGACGCTGTTTTTGATCGTCCTTTATTTTTGCATCACGACCACTGGGGAAAATCCGCCGTAGATGAGGCGCATGCCGTCGAAAGGCATGGGGTTTTTGGCAGGGTTCATTCGGTCGTCGGTTTTCATTAGCTCTTCCATCCGAGCATTTGCTGCGTCGCGAGTCGCCTTATCAGGCCATTCGATCCAGCTAAAAACGACAGACTCGTCTTCGTTGGCCAGCACTGATTTTCGAAAATCAGTGACCTTGCCGTTGGGCACATCGTCTCCCCAGCACTCGACCACGCGAATCGCGCCTTGTTCGATAAAGATGTTGTCGACCGCGTTGGCGTGGTCGATGAACTTTTGTCTATTGGCTGTAGGAACAGCGATGAGGAAACCGTCGATATAGCTCATTATTTTCTCTTGTTCGGGTCTAGTGTTTTTGCATCAATCTGGGTACGACCACAGACTATCAACTTCGAAAGATGGCGAAAGGAGCACAGATGAAAAACCGCGAAGGAACACCTATCTGGTATGAATTGATGACCCAAACGCCAGATGGCGCACAGGACTTCTATGGCAAAGTCATGGGCTGGTCCTACGAAACGATGCCAGGAATGGACTACCGAATCTGTGGGGCAACCCCTACCGAAGCTGTGGCAGGCATCATGAAAACACCGGAGGGCGCCCCGTTCGGCTCTGTCTGGTTTGTGTATTTCGGTGTCGAAGATGTCGATGCTACCGCTGAAAAAATCAAAACTCTGGGAGGCGCCATCCACATGGAACCAAAGGATATCCCAGGAGTCGGACGTTTCGCTTTTGCGGCAGATCCACAGGGAGCCATGTTTTACGTGATGCGGGGAGAAAGCGACGAAGCCAGCAAGGCATTTATGCCCATGACAACCGGTCATTTCTGTTGGAATGAATTGGTCACTTCCGACCAAAATGCCGCGCTCGAATTTTACGGAAAGCTTTTTGGTTTTGAGGTCGGCGGTTCAATGTCGATGGGCCCCAAAATGGGCGACTACACCTTCATCGTGCATGACGGCGTTGGTATCGGCGGGGCCATGAATGCATTCGAGGAAGGCGCTCAACCCTACTGGAATTTCGCCATTCAGGTCGCTGATATCGATGTCGCAAAAAAGGCGATTGAGGAGGCTGGCGGAACGGTGCGGATGGGGCCACATGAACTTCCCAATGATAGCGGGTGGTTGATTCAAGCGACCGATCCGCAGGGCGCCAAAATCATGTTCTCAGGACCACGAAAGGCATCAAAATAGTGGTAAATTCCACCTCATCCCCATCCCGGGGCCAAACCTGAGTCTAAACGACCTGCGATCAATCTAAAGGGGATCGACGACGACACACACGTTATCGACGCAGCCCAGATCAGGTTGTGGGCAATTATTGCAGACCACATTATCACCACTACCACATTCGGCCGGGCTGATTTGCAGCGCGTAATCGGCCGCATTTATGGCGATATTTGGACATGCGCAAGGTTGGCAAACTTCTCCCTCGGCAATGAGCATGCAGTCTTCAACGGTCTCGCAACTGGTCGAGAAGTTTGAGGCTTTTACTTCCTGAAGATATCGCGCCTCGCATTTCCCCTGAACGCATGCAGGAGCGAACGGCTCTGGAAGTTCGCAATCCGTTGCGACTGTGTCGCACACCACCCTATCGAATTGCTCACGATAGGTGTCGACATCGCTTGCGTTTATGCCCACCAAGTAACCGCAGCCGCAGGGGTCGTCGCCATCTACCAAGTCGCAATCTGAGTTAATTTGGCAGGTTTGATCGAAGTCCTCGATCTTCGGTGGTTGAATTAGATACGCTTTGCACATACCTGCATCACATGACACGCCGGTCGCGACGACATCATCCCAATGACAATCCGTCGGCGGCTCAACGCACTCATACTTGTCGACAAGGCTCTGAAAAACCTCCGCATCAATTTTATTTATACCCACATTAAGTGCGCCACAAACACACTGGTCTGGATTCACAAATGCGCAATCCGAGTCCATTTGGCAGGTTTGATCGTAGTCTGCGATTTTCGGCAGTTCCGTTACGGTATTGGCGTCTGTTTTTGCGGCGTTGTCGCAACCAACAGCACCCGTCAAAAACATACAAATCAACAACTTCTTCATGTTCCATCCTCAAACAAAATAAATCTAGAAACCAAAATGCATCATTTTGCCAGAATTCGTCCGTCGACCGGGTCCGAGCCACCATAAATAGTGGGTTTTGCCGCCATCTTGTCGGCCGTCTACAAGACCGGCTCGTTTTTAGGACGCCAGCTGCTTGGAAACCGCCGGTTGGGAATCAAATCCGATTCATTCCTCGTCGACCACGATGCAGATATTATCGACACAGTCCACAGGAGGTTGTGGGCAGTTATTGCAGACCACGCCACTATAACCACACTCGGGCGACGAGACTTTTGATGCGTAATCGGCCGCGTTGACGGGGATGCTTGGGCAAGGACAAGGCTGACAAAGATCGCCTTCCTGAATCAACAAACAATCGGATGCCGTCTGGCAAGTGGTCAGAAATTCTTCGGCACTGATATAACGAGGCTCGCGCGCCTGACATTTTCCCTGCACGCATGCGGGTTCATTAAGACAGGTCGAACAATCACCTGGCAGATCAGAACACGTCCTTGCAGCAGCCGCGGTGTAGGCCGCCAGGTCGCCCTTGTTCAGCGCCTGCGAGCACGTTCCACAGCCACACGCATTTTCGTTCACTAACTCGCAATCAGAATTGACCTGACAGGCCTGATTATAGTCTTCAACCTTGGGAATCTCTTCAGGAGTTTCTGTGCTCTCGTTGCAACCAAAAGTGCCGATAATCAACGCAAAAACCATCCACTTTTTCATGTTCCGTCCCCAATCTAATTATGGCCATTTTGGAATGCTAGTTAGGTTCAAAAACCAAGTCTAATAGAGTCACATCGCAAGTCGCAGTGCAGGCCATAGCATAGGGCCTGCGTACCAATGACTGCTCACCGCTCACTGCTCACTGCTCACCGTCAGAAGGGGTAGCGTTCCAATTCGATCGTGGCGTCGGCGACTTTGCGGCGAAGGCCCAACACGTCCACGCGGCTTGGCGGTGCGAGGCGAGCAATGCCGTCCAGGTGGGCGGTCAGTTTGTCGCCTTTGGATAGGTGCGAAAGCAGGTTCTGAGCGACCTCTTGAACCTTCTGGTACGCCTGAGCGACCACCAGGCGAGTGGTGGCTTGATGAAGAGTGGTCTTTTCGGCCCCAGAAATTTGGATGACCTCAAGCGTTCGAGCCACCGTGCAATCCATCAAGTAGACTTGGATGATGGCATCGGCCAAATCCATCAGGATTTCCTGCTGTTCGCGCAGGTCGGCCATGTGTTTTTGGATCGCCTGATTGGCGACATAAACGGTAAGTTTTTTGGCCTGCATCGTCAGGAATTTATCGAAGGCCAAATCGGGAGCATCCTGTGCGGGAGCAGCTGCGGTCACCCCGGCGCTCATGTCAGATTCGACTTTGCCGATCAGCGAAAATAGATCGAGTTGCCCCTTCATGGTTCGTTTGAGGATCGTGCCCGGAATCAACATACGGTTGATCTCGTTTGTGCCCTCAAAAATGCGGTTGATGCGGTTATCCCGGTACCAGCGCTCAACTTCGTACTCTTGAGAAAATCCGTATCCACCATGGATCTGCACGGCTTCGTCGGTCACAAAACTCAGAACTTCAGAGCCCAGGACCTTCATGATCGAATCCTCGACCGCAAATTCCTCGATGCCCTCCATCATCTGCTTCACGTACTCGGGGGATTTGCTGTCGAGCGCGCCCAGAGTCTGGTCCATATAACCCGAAACCCGGTAGACCATCGACTCAAGGCCGTAAAGGCGAGCGGCCGATTCACCAATCTTGGCACGTATCGCGCCAAAGTCCGAAATCGGTTGGCCGAATTGCTGCCGTTCTTTGGCGTATTTTACGCCCAGACCCAGAACGCGCTTTCCGCCACCGAGCACACCCACACCAAGCTTAAAACGGCCGATATTCAGAATATTAAAGGCGATCTTATGTCCCTTGCCGATCTCGCCGAGCAGGTTGTCCTTAGGGACCTTCACGTTGTCCAGGATGAGCATGCGGGTCGATGAACCCTTGATGCCCATCTTGTGCTCTTCGGCGCCCGTAGAGACGCCCTCAAGGCTCGCCTCGACCAGGAACGCGCTGAACTTGGTGCCATCGACCTGGCAGAAGACCGTGAACAAGTCGGCGAAGCCCGCGTTGGTGATCCACATCTTGGTGCCGTTCAAGATGTAGTGCTCGCCGTCGTCAGACAAAACCGCGGTGGTTTTGGCGGCGAGCGCATCCGACCCAGAGCCAGGTTCGGTCAACGCGTATGCGGCCAACATCTCGCCAGTCGCAAGCCGTGGCAGGTAGTTTGTTTTCTGTTCGTGAGTTCCAAAAAACAGAAGCGGCTGGGATCCGATCCCTGTATGGGCGCCAAAGCTGACCGAGAATGACGAATACAATGCAAGGTATTCGGTCACGATCATGCTGGTCGTTTTGTCGACCTCAAGCCCGCCGTATTCCTCGGGAATATCGACCATCAAAAGCCCAACATCCGCCGACTTACGTAGCAACGCCGCCAT
The DNA here is from genome assembly GCA_964394615.1 of uncultured Bradymonadales bacterium. Classification (GTDB taxonomy): domain Bacteria; phylum Myxococcota_A; class Bradymonadia; order Bradymonadales; family Bradymonadaceae; genus JBFFMO01. Next base: position 68,040 of record CAYMYJ010000026.1, read on the forward strand.
CTTATCGAACGCGCCTTTTTCGAGCTCAGCCGTGTGGGGCATGACTTCGCGTTCCATGAATTCGCGCGCAGTCGCGCCAAACATCTTTTGTTCTTCCGAGAATTTCTCGGGGCAGAAGATAGACTCCGAGCCAACCTCGTTCACAAGGAACGAACAACCTTTGGGGGCTTCAGCGTGCGACATGTCTGGTCCTGTCTTGGGGTACTGAATGACTCATCATTCACTTTCGCGAAATTTAGCCAATGTCGCCCAATCCCGCAACATCAGTCATCGCAAGTCGTACTTTGAATTCTCGACGCCCAAAGTCTCGAGCACGCTCGTAACCCGGCTAACCATGTGAAATTATAAGGCTGTGTCAGGCGAAGATCATCTGACCCCTTGGAGCTACGATGAAAACGGTACTTTTTATCCTCTTGGTGCTCGCGGGATGCGCGGATTCAAGTGAATCCCCCGATGCCGTCGATCAGGGCATGGATCAAGGCTCCAAGACCCATGACGCGGACACAAATAACAAGCAAAATGGTGATATGGGTCTGGATGGCGATGCTTTCTTGGACGCCAACCTGGAGATCGATGCATCAACCGACGCAGCCGTGGACGCGGAGGTCGACACAGATATCCCAGCTCCATTATGCCCCCAAACTGCGACGTGCGGCGCCCTTGACCCTGGAGCGACCGAACATTTTGCCAAATCGTTGGTCGGTTGCGCGTTCCAGCTCAAGAAAAACGATCGCTTCGCGACCGCGCAAGCCGAGCTCCAGAGCATCGCCGGCGCCGGCAAAGGCTTTGTCGCCCTCGAGAATCTAAACCTGAACCGAACAGCTCAATCCGGCGTGACGGCACAGACCGCCGAACGCCTTAAAAACCACGACTATTTTGGATTCCGCTGGAACGCCGGAGATATGGCGACGACCGACTGGTATCCACAGGCCATCACCGGCAACGAAGACGCCGGCAAGGGCGGGCGACGACTGCTTGTCGCCTGGTACGACCACACGGGAGCGACGCCTGAAAAGGGAGTCCGTGTGTCCGTCATCGACCTGAATACAAACCCGATTCGATATCGGCATATTCTGCTCGTTGAACCCAACGGAACGTCGTTTGGCCCCGTCTTAACTGGCGC
>CAYMYJ010000026.1:69262-89420 GCA_964394615.1 uncultured Bradymonadales bacterium
ATATTCTGCTCGTTGAACCCAACGGAACGTCGTTTGGCCCCGTCTTAACTGGCGCCGGGACCTCTCTGCATGGCGGAGGCATGGTCTGGTACGGCGACCTTTTGTACGTGGCAGATACCGGAAATGGATTCCGTGTCTTCGACCTCTCGAAAATCATCGAAGTGACCGACACCGATGACACAGATGCTATCGGCGTTTCCGGCGGTCGGGTCGACGCCTTTGGGTACCGTTACATCGCGGGTCAAATCGCGCGCTACACCGGCACTTCCGAAGGCTGCGATATTCGGTTTTCATTCGCCGGGGTGGACAGGCAATCAGATCCACCCTTGATTATCACCGGCGAGTACCGCGCTGACGATGCAGGCGGGCGATTGGCCCGGTGGCCGATGGATGCAAATGGTTGGTTACACGAGGATTCGGACCACGTCATTCGCGCCAAAGACGCCTTTGTTGGAGCCCAAACACGGATGCAAGGAGCCCTCAGTCTGGGAGACGCACTCTATATTTCTTCGTCGAGCCAGGCAGGCAGCTTAGGACGGCTCTACCGCACGAAAGTCGGTCAAGAGAGCAAAATCACGGCATGGGTTTATGGCGCCGAGGACCTTTATTACGAAGGCGCCCAAGACCGGATTTGGACGCCCGCAGAGCACCCAAATGCTCGCGACGTGGTGTCGATTCCGCGGCAGGCGCCTTAAGCTCAGACTGCGTGTAACCTAGAGTTCCCAGCCATATCCACACATCATGCTTTGGACAAAACCCTCGACGTCGACAAACTCCAAACTGGCCTCACAAACAAAGAAATTCTTATCTGAAATATGCCACTCTGCGTTGGCCACCCACTCTGGAAGCACGCTGATTTTGACGGTTTGATCATCGATCCGTACATCCTCGTAAACCAATAGCGTGGGACCGGTGCCCAGTTGCGCCCCAAGATAAAACGACGCCAACCAGATTCCCCAGCCGATGCGGCCCGAAATCTTCACCATACTCAAATAATCACCGTAATAGTCATCGGGGTAGTCTTCGGCCACCGCGAATGGAAGCGCTGTAAACGCGACAGAAACTCGCAACCCCATAGGAAGCTGAACACCTGCCTGGCCCGCAATCATCACGCCCCAAACATCGTAAAGTTCGTAGTCGTCTCCCCATTCCGCCAGGCCGTTTCCGACTCCGCCCATGACCGAAACGAAAGGATAAAGGTCGAACCAACGCTTTGTGAAATCGCTGTATTCCTGCTCCTCCGTACCGCCACTCACCTCTGCCTGGGCAAAATACTCCCCGCTTTCGTCGGCCGTGGCCGTCTGAGTCGGAGGGCGTTGCGCCAGAGCCATAGAGGGGGAAATGACGCTTAAAAGACCCAGCAAAACGCCAATTATTTGCAGTCGTGATAATTGCATTTACTGCCTAATGGCCGGGGACAAAGACGATCTATTAACTGAATTTTTGAACGTTTTTGATTCCACGAAAACTCCACCCATAAATGCAGAGCAGAGGCTAATAGACGAAGGCTTTCAGGCGTTCCAGAAGCTCAGGGTATTTGCCCTCTTCGCGCCAAGCCTCACTGAGTCGGTACGACTCTTTTTTCTTTGATTCGTCCGAAGACCGCTCAAGAACCTTCCAATCCTCGAGCAGTTTCAACGCGTTTTCGTAGGTTGGCTTGGATAGGCTTTCCTGAAACAGAATTTCGCCCTTCGCATAATCAGCCCGGCCCTGTTTGAGCGCGCCTTCCGTGATTTCTTTCTTCTCAAGCACCTGGCTGGTGGTCTTACCCACCAACGAAAACACGATGACGTAGGCCTCGACAAAGGTCAGTACCAGACGGCGGAAGAACTCCAGTTCAGCCGGGGCAGGGTCAGAAATCGTAACCGTGCGTGGCTCATCGGTGCTCAGAGCCAACCACCCAGCGGCCTCAAAATAACTCAGCGTACGCAAGAACACATTTTCGAACTCGGCGCGCTCTTCGTAAATCCACTCAAATTTGAACAATTTGCTCAAAAATAAAGTTTGGTCCATCAAATCCGCGAGCGGCATTTGTGGCGCTTTAAACGAGCCGATGGCCGCGGCAAGAAGGGCCTCGGGCACAAAATGATGAACGATATTATTTCGATAATACGAGAGCTGAAGCCGCGCATCATGAGGCACATTATAAATCTGCGAGGTATCCTCGCCGGCCTGCACCTTGACCTGATTATTCTCGATGAAGAGTTGCAGCGCCCAGTCCATCAGGTCCGCTGTGCATTGGCCAATGGCCGCCTCAAGGGTCATCCCATCATCGCTCAACGTACTCGAGGACTTGCCTGAGTCCTGGGTTCCTTCGGCCCTCTGGGCCTCCAAAGGACCAAGTACGCCTTGATTCGCCTCTAAGGCATCCAAGACCGTGCGCGAAAGCCGAACCTTGCGCCCCGGCTGGGAAAGGAAATGAATCAAAAATCCGGTTTGGCACAGGAGCTTTTCGCGCGTGATTCCGCCGCCCTGATCGTTCAACAACACCGTCGCAGCCAGCGCGGTCGGCGTGACGGTTGTGACCTCGTTGATGTCGTAAATAATACGATGGGCGAGCCGTACCGTGAGCGTGTTGAACGCAACTTCTTCCGGGTTCACACGGTCAACGTCGTACCCGTCCAGATAGGTCCCGATGTCGATCGGTTCGTTGAACTCGACGTAGAGCCGGCCGTATTTGGAGGTCAAAAAACGAGGCGCACGAAGAAGGCCGCCCAGACTTTCCTTTTCTTTTTCGCCCCCAAGAACCTCTTCCTCGTAGGAACTTCCTTCGATGATTTTTTCGTAGCCGACCGAAATCGGCACGATATGAACGTTTTCCAATCGGCCGGACACAAACGCTCTCAACACCATCTCGAGCATGCCGTAGCGCGGCTTGATGAGCTTGCCCGTGCGTGAACGTGTGCCCTCGATGAAGAATTCGAGAGGGTAGCCCTGTTCAAGCATACGAATCACGTATTCACGAACAACGACGGGATAAAGCGCATCGCCCTTGAAGGTTCGACGGATGAAAAACGCCCCGGCCCATCGAAAGAAATGGCCCATGGGCCAGAAACTCAGATTGGCACCCGCAGCAATCAAAGGCGTGGTCATGCCGTAACGGTAAAAGAGGTAACTCAGTACCAGGTAATCGATATGGCTCTTATGGCTTGGGACCAACACGATATTGCTGTGTTTGGCGACCTCACGCACGCGCTCCAGGCCTTTCTCGTCGACCTCAAAACCGTCGTAAATCCGGTACCAGACAAAGCTCAGCACGGACGAAAATATCTTGATCATCAGCAGGCTTGGCTCGGCCGCGACCTCGACAAATTGCGCCCGGGCACGCTGAACGACTTTTTCTTCGGGTACGCCTTCTTCAGCGGCGAGCGCCTGGATGGTTTTGGTCAACGCCGGGCGTGACAGAATATCCTTCCAAACATCATTTGTGGGCTCACCGGTTGGGCCCAAAATGACCCGCTCTTCGCGGCGAATGATGTCCAGAACCTGCTCACGCAACATATCTGAAGCGTCGGCCGAACCTGCGCGTGGGTATTCCTGCAAGAATTCCAGCAGGTTGATTCCGCCCGAGACCAAAACGGTGGGTTGGCCAAACTTAACAAAGCTCTGCCAGATCGTCTGGAACCAATAGACCACTTTACGAAAGAAACCGGGGGATTGGGCCGTCCCAAAAATATCATCCAGAATCGTCGGGTGTTTCGAGTCGGGACGTTTTTCCCAAACCAAAAGAAGCGGCATCACAAAAATCGGCACGCTCTGTTTGCGCTGTGCGCGAACCAATCGGTACAGATATTTCTGCGAGAATTCGAAGTTGTCGTTGGCAGTGGCTTTCGGCCGTTCCAAAAAGATGAACACGGCTTTGTCATTGGCGACCAACGCCTGAACGACCTCTTCCGCTTGTTCCGAGGGACTGCGGAAAATTGAAAAAATATACGAGAAGAATCCGCGCAAAATGATGGTGCGGATGCCGTTCGCAAATTGCGCCAGCGGCAGGCCGTGCGTACGAAACGCCCAGTTAAAATAGAGGTAATCAAGGAGGCTCAGCGAACGCATCACATAGACGACGGTTCCGCGGTCTTCGGCCTCTTGGATATGATCCAGACTTCGACGTTCAAAGAGCACGTGGGCAAAAAAGAAGCGCGCCAGAAAGTTCAGCAGGCGCCCAAATTTCTGGGACATTGCGGTAGGATGAGGATGTTCCTCCAACCGCTTCGCCAACACCCCTCGCCGTTCAATCAGCTTTGGGTCTTGAACTTCGGAAGCTTGAGCGAGCCCAACTTCCTCCCACGGAATGAGCGGGTCGCTTTCCGGAGGATCTGAATCTGGCGAGTCTGTAGACATTCCCGCCTTATACACCACGGTCGGTGAAATCTGTGAATCGATTTATGGCCACGACGGACCTCGCTGAATCGGACTCCAGCGTGTCATTTGACCGCGGAAATCTTGAAATCGACGATTCGAATGTTGGAGCTCGCTTTGAGCTTCACCACTCGTTTCAGGCTTTCTTCGAGGTCCTTCAAGGCTTTCTTCTCGAAATGGCGAAGGAAGTCGATCACAACGGGGTTGGCTTCGACCAAGATATGGCCTTCGCCAAAGGTCAGCGCCTGACGATGAACATCGCGCAGAATCTCGTAGGCGACGGTCTCACGCGACATGATCACGCCCGTGCCTTCGCAGACCTCGCAGGCCTCACACATGTACTGGTCAAGCGATTCACGGATGCGTTTACGGGTCATCTCGACCAGACCGAACTCCGAAATCGCCAAGGCGTTCGTGGTTGCGCGGTCTTGTTTGAGCGCCTCTTCCAACGACCGGTAGACCTTTTCGCGATGGCGAGAGTCTTCCATGTCGATGAAGTCGATGATGATCAGACCGCCGATATTACGCAGGCGAACCTGGTAGACAACCTCTTGCACGGCCTCAAGGTTCGTTCGCAAAATGGTTTCTTCGAGCGACGTTCCGCGGCCCACAAATTTACCGGTATTCACGTCGATCGCCGTCAACGCTTCGGCGCGGTCGATCACAAGATGACCGCCGGATGCCAGATCAACCTTGCGTGCCAACGCACCCTTGATTTCGGGCTCGATGCCGTAAGCGTCAAAGATGGGCTCAGCTTCTTCGTAAAGCCGAATATCGCCTTCAAAGCCGGGGATGTATTTCTTGATGAAGTCTTCGACTCGCTCTTTATCAGCCACCGTGTCCAAGATCACGGCGTCCAGATTCACGGCCACCAAATCACGCACGGCGCGGATGATGAGGTCGCTTTCTTCGTAAAGAAGATACGGGGCTTTGACGCGGCCGTGTTTTTCGAGAACCTCACTCCATTGCTGAATCAAGGATTGCATGTCGTGGATGAGTTTGTCTTCGTCCACGTTAGCGCTGACGGTTCGCACGATGAATCCAGTCCCAGGAGGGCGGAATCCTTCGACGATTTTTCGAAGGCGACGGCGTTCTTTTTCGGACTCGATTCGTTTCGAAATTCCGATATGCGACACGGTCGGCATGAACACGACGTAGCGGCCTGGCAACGAGATATGGCTGGTCAGGCGCGCGCCCTTGGTGCCCATGGGCTCTTTGGCGGTTTGGACCAGAATCTCTTGACCTGAATCCAACGAGTCCTGAATATTGGCGCGCTGTTTTCCGCGACCACGCGACACTTGTGCTTCTTCGGTCTCGTCGTTGAAAACTGCGAAATCGTCGTCGAAATGATAAACATCGGAGGCGTGCAGGAAGCCCGCACGTTCATGGGAAATATCGACAAACGCAGCCTGCATGCCCGGAAGGACGCGCAAAATCTTGCCTTTGTAGATATTGCCAACGATTCCCCGCTCACGTTTTCGTTCGATATGAAGTTCGCTAATAATGCCGTCTTCGACCAGAGCGACACGAGTTTCATCGCTGGTCGAGTTGACCACGAGAACATTGGACATACTACACCATCCGCGAGGCGCACTCTGAAAGCTGCCCGAACGTACGACCATTGGAGTCGCACGTGTGCATGGCCTCATCCTGAGCCACGCGCCTCGTCACAAAAAAGTTAAATAATCCGGCCCACGAAAACCGCGAAACCGCATTCAGTGCAGTGATTAAACCACCACAAAAATTGTGTTTTTAGCTGGATGTCGATTTCCGACACACCGCGCGGCGCAAAGATAGCACACGTTATAGGCGATCGTCACAGAAAAGAGTCAGCCTGCTTTCATGCCGTGCAAGCGCAGTCCACGCACTCCAAATCCACTGGCATAAAACCCAACCAAACGATCGCCGTCATCAAATCGGACCGCAATCAATGGGCGACCGGGATCGAACGCGATAATCGCCCGGCCCGAGGTCGACTGATGCAACGAAATGATATTATCGCTTCCAAGGCTCGAAACGAGGTAACCGTCATGCGAAAACGCAATCGAAAGAGCCGCTGATTTCATGGCCCATGAGACCACGTCAGTTCCGTCTGTGACGCGACGGACATCCACCAGGCCGGTGTCGCGCGCAATCACCACCAACGCCCCATCCGACGACAACGAAACCGCTGTGACGGGGCTTCCGCTGGCGGCCGGTACCCAATCCGTTTCGTCGATCGAGCCGATATAAACCCGACCGCTGGAGGTCCCGAACGCGATGACAGCGTCCTTGGACCATGCAATCGAAGTGATCTGAGTGAGTGTGTCTTCCTGAAACACAAGCCGCATCGACTTGTTCTGGCAGACAAAGACTTCTCCAAGGGCCGTGCCCACCACCACAAATTCGCCCGACACGGGCCCACAAACACAGGTTGCACCTGGCACCGGGCCAAATTTATGGGCGAAGCCGGGACCGATTGCAGAAACCCCTCCATCTTCAGACACAACCCGAGTCAGCTTCGAACCGCCGTCGACCGAGATCACGGATGAATCCATTTCGATAGGAACTTCGAAAGCCTGATGGTCGCTACGCCCGGTCAAGACGGCCTGGATTCCGCTTCTAGGTGTATTTGCGCGCGCAAACGTGCCGTTGATTGGAGTCTCGTGCATGAACCTCGATTCAGACAATTCATCCAGACCCTTGGCCAGGTTCTGCGCAATCGCGTCCAGCCGATCGACCACAATCTGAGCCGAGATCGGGCGATCGTTGGGGTCTTTCGCGAGCAATTCAAGCACAAGACTCGTCCCTACGGGTCCAATGAGTTCTCCGAGCCTCCACGTCGAAACAGGCTCCAACGCATGGCCACGAAGAACCTCCTCGGCGGTCTGTCCCATAAATGGAGCTTCACCAACGAGCAGATAATAAAGGACCGCCCCAAGGCTGTAGAAGTCGCTACGCGAGTCGATTCGCCCGAGCCTGACTTGCTCTGGACTGGCGTAGAGAGGGGACCCCAAAAACCCGTTGGTGCGACGCGGATCCCCTGTGAAATAGACGATGCCTAGGTCCAGAATCCGCACGAAGTCATCACCAGCAGGCATGCGCTCGACAATGATGTTTTCGGGTTTCAAATCACGATGCACAAAACCGGCGGCATGCGCTTCGCCGATGCCATTGGCAATCTGTCGGACAAGCTTGATGGCCCGCAAAGGGTCGAGCGGTCCATCGCGCTCAACCAGGATATCAAGCCGATCGCCCTCCGCGAGATCCATCACGAGTGCAACGTAATCGTCGTAGAGTTCCATCACTTCGTAAATGGTTGCAAAATGTGGGTTTCGCAAACAACTCAAGGCCTCAACTTCTTTGTCGAGACGCTTGCGATTCACGCTGCCATCGGCGTGCACACGCATCAGCTTGATCGCAAATTCGCGCGCAATATTCAGTGAGGTGGCTCGGTAAACACGAGCGCTCGCCCCCGTCCCAATCCGACGGGTTAGCAGGTAGCGTTCGCCAAGAACTCGGCCGAGCAAGCGGTCCTCAGACGTCGTCAAATCAGGCCAGCCAAGTGAGGGCGGCCGGGCACTGCACTCGGGGCAGCGGGTATCTTCAGAGTACAAAATAGAACCGCAGGGAGCGCAAAAGTGCGTCGGGAATCTCTCCCTGAACTCTCCACGGCGTCTATCCAGTACTCGCGACCGCATTTGCACTCCGGCAACCCTTCATCAGTGCCAACAATCTGGCTTCTGCAGCGAAAGTTTACATGGTGTCAAGGCAGATGTCAGTGCAGATCTTGCTTCATATCAGTGCAGATCTTCCTGCATGTTTTCTGCCCACAGCTCCAGGTCCTTCGTCCAGTAAGTATGCAGGCCTGAATCGGAATTAAACGAAAGCAGGTCCACCGGATGGTTGGGGCGAACGAGTATCAGGCGATTACAAGTCCCGGACTCGTAGATGGCGATCGTGCCATCCCTCATATGAACTCCGATCAGGTAGCCGTCTTCCGAGAGCGTCAGCCCCACGACTTGCTCTGGGACAGAAAAATGAGCAACGGGGGCCCTGAAATTTCGAGCCTCAAAAACCTCGACTTCACGCGTCTTTCTTGAAACTGCGAGCGTTTGGCCTTTGGCGTCACAGGTCAGCGCGGTCACGGGTGGGCCCGACAAAACAGGTTTCCAGACCCAAGCCTCTGGCCCGATCGTCTGTGTGCACTGAACTCGACCGGACTCCAGGCCACAAAACACGAAGGTGCCCGCCCGATCGGCGCAGAGCGCGTTCACGGAAGCATTTCGAACGTCGGAAAACACGTCGATGCCACGGTCCAAATGACGAATCTTTCCGTCAGCGGTTCCCAACAAAATCCCACCTGCCAAGGTCAAGGAGGTGGCATTCAGATCGGTCACGCCTAAATCTTCGACAATTTTTTCGCTCACTCGAACGACGTGTCTATTCGAAAGCAAGATCAGCGGCGTGGCATCATGCGCGGCGACCATCATCACGACGCTCGCATCCAACACGATTCCGGTCGAATAACGATGCCCGCCTGTCGAAGGATCGGCACGGGAAGACGATTCTTGAGTCTCCCGGTCACGGGCGAGGTCGGCCCGAATTTCACCGCGCGGCTTATCATGCACGCCCGACGGCGATGAGACATCCCACGACCCATGAGTGGTCTGCCGGATGATCTTGTCCAGACGGATCACGACCTCCTGAAGTGTAGCCGGCCGGGCATAACGCGACTTCGAGAGCAGTTCGCTCACCAGCATCTGGACGTCCGGGTTTTCGATCGCACCGTCCGAAACCTCGGACAGCGACGGAGGCGCAAGGTCAGTCTGCATCTTGAGGACTTCTTCGATGGTATCCGCCTGAAAAGGAGCCCGGCCGGTTAGACAGAAGAAGAGCACGCCTCCCAGTGCGTAGATGTCTGCGCGGCGGTCTAAGGGCTGCCCCAGAACCTGCTCGGGACTCGCGTAAAGCGGCGTTCCCACAAATCCGGCAGATGTTTGTGCCGTCTCGGCAAAGCGGACGATGCCAAAATCCAAAATATGGATGAAGTCGTCGCCTGCCGGCAGCAATTCGACCATGACGTTGTCTGGCTTCACATCACGATGAATCAACCCGAACTCGTGAGCCTCGTGAAGGCCGTTGCCGATCTGACGAACGATATTGCAGGCGCGCATCACATCAAGCGGTCCATTCGCATCGACCAAGTCTTGAAGGGTGCTTCCTGGCACATAATCCATGACCACGCCGAGGTGTTGGTCATAAAGCTCAAACACTTCGTAGAAAGGCACGATATGCGGATTACGAAGCCGACCCATCGCCTCGATCTCTCGTTCAAGCCGTTCACGCGTCATCCCTGAACGACTGGAATCTGCCCCTGCATGGATGAATTTGATGGCGAATTCACGAGCGACTCCAAAAGAAACCGCTCGGTACACCTGCCCCGTCGCCCCCCGACCGATCCGACGTGTGATCAGATAGCGGCCGTCCAGAGTTCGACCCAGGAAAGGATCAAGACAATCACGGATATCCGCCCACCCACTTTGGGGGCGTGTTGCGCCGCAGTCCAGGCATACGGGGTCATCCTCATAGACCATGCTCATGCATGACATGCAGTAATGCCGCGGAGTCGACTCAGCAAATTCTTTCTGTCGGGCCCGACGACGGAGTGTTCGCTGATTCATATCCCGCACCTAAAGCTGATTGAATCAGCATCATACCCTATTTTACAGACCGAAACTCCTTTCGAGATTCCAGCCCCAAAGCTCACCATCTTTGACTCCATATCCAACCAATCCGTTGAGTCCAAACCAGATCATGCCCATCTTTGGCACACGCATCGACACCACTTGTTTACCAGTCATCGACTCAAAAATCGTAACCGCTAGCTCGCATTGCACAGCCAGCAAATATCCGTCCCTCGAGAACGCCAAACCTTGGACCGGAGAAAGCGCCGTGACGCGCGCAAGTTCGGCTCCATGGTCGCGCAGAATTTTAACTTCGCGAGTGGACCGCGAAATCGCCATAAACGTCCCGGTGCGGTCGATCGCTAAGTTCGTCACCGCCGGGCCACGACGCATCACGTCCCAGGTGCGTAGCTTTTTTGGAGCAGAACGCCAGACGGTCCCGTCTTGAGCCGCCGCCAACCAGACGCCGCCTTGCTGATCGCCAACAACGCTCACAATTGGCGACGGACTCTTCAATGTTGGGCGCCCATTGACCATGACCGTTCCGTCCAAATATCCAGATATCCAGGCGTTGCCGCTCGAGGTCACGGTCGTGAGGTCTGGACGTGCAGAAAAGACAGGACGTAGAGCCTGCCCGGCGAGCTCAAAAACCTGGTGGTTTTGAACCACAATCGGTGTTTGGCCATGCGATCCAAAAAGTAAGGCGGCTGAATCGATCTCGACACCGACCGAGAAAGAACTCGCGGCGGCGCTGCCCAGCTGACTTTCAATCTGAACACTCAACGATCGCTCTTTCGAGACTTCTTTGCGGACCTCGCTTCGACTGTCCGAAAGCGCCTTCCAAACCTCAAGTTCCTCTGGATCGAGCCGCAAGATGTCGTCGATTGCACGTGCAATCGCGGCCATGTCTGCGGGGCGATCCAGAGGCGAAAGGGCGATCATCGAGGTCACCAATCGGTCGAGTTCGGCCGAACAGACTTCCATATGGTCGCGAAGCCGTGGGCGCTTCGCAGCAAGGTGTCCCTGCAAGACCACGGCGACGTTTGGAGCCGCAAAGGGCGAGACCCCGGTGAGAGCTTTGAACATCACACAACCCAGAGCGTAGATGTCGCAGCGAGGATTGAGCGTGGCACCGGTGATCTGCTCTGGACACGCATACGTAGGCGTACCAATGAAACCATGGGTCAGGTTCGAGCTCGCCGAATGCACGATGCCAAAGTCCAAAACATGAACGAAGTCATCGCCGGATGGCAGAGTTTCGATCATCAGATTATCGGGTTTGATGTCTCGGTGAACCAAGCCAAGTTTGTGCGCCTCATGGAGCGCATTCGCCACCTGGCGGCTGATTCTCAGCACTCGTTCAAGGCCAAGTGAACCCGCGGCCTCAATGGTCGCGCCGAGACTCTTACCATGGATGAAGTCCATGACCACGATGGCAAAACCGGGGACCTCAAAAACCTCGTAAAACGGCACCAGGTGTGGGTTTCGAAGACGCGCCATGACTTCGACTTCACGCGCCAATCGCTCACGCGTGTCCTCGGATTTCAGTTCGATGAATTTGACCGCAAACTCACGAACAATCGAGAGCGAGTGGGCTCGATAGACGCGGCCGCTGCCTCCAATCCCCACAAGGCGAGTGATCAAATAGCGACCGTCAAGGACTCGCCCAAGCCAGGTGTCTCCTTGATCTTTGAGAGGCACCCACCCGTTTGGCGGACGTTCAGCAGAGCAGTCCAGACAGGTGGCCTCTGTCTCGTAGAGGATGCTCGTGCAATAGGGGCAAGTGTGGGTGGGAATTGCGCCCGCAAATTCCCGTTGTCGTTGTCTTCGAAGTTGGCTTCGTTGTTGAGATTCCATGATGCAATCGTGCCACATGTTTGTGGCGGTTCATTCGATCTGAAGTTGCATCTTCGCGCAGAATTCGAGTCGTTAAGGTGTGAAGACCTTGGCGACTCAATTCATGGGGACTCGGGTGAGTTCGCGCTGGAGGTCCACGCCATAAAGGGCGCCATCCACTCCAAAATAACCAACCAATTCGTTGTCGCCTGAAAAACCGACATTCATGAGATGGTTCACATCATCTTTGATCGAAATGATGCGTTGTCCCGTCAGCGACTGATGCAATGAAATCACATCGTCGGTTGAGAGCAGGGAAATCAGGTGTCCATCGCCGCTAAAAGCGAGCTGTCGAACGATGGCTGACGCCGTGAAACGGGCCAAGGGCGTTCGCGGTGAGGACATGGTGAAAATTTCGATTTCACGTGTTTTTCGAGCCACGGCAAACATGTTGCCCGCCAAATTCATGGCCACTGCGGTGATGGGCGGACCGTCTTGAATTCGGATCCAATCCGTTAATCCTCGGGTCGAACGACAGATGTACAATCGGCCCGAATCCGAGCCCGCGATATGCGTCATGCCTTCCCGATCGGAAGCCAGCGCCGTAATGGCCACACGACGAACGTCTTCGAAAACGATGCAAGCGCCTTCTTCGTGGGCCACGTGAATGATCGCGCCATCCTCGCGCCCCACCAAAACCCCAGCTGCAGTCACAGACAAAGCCGTTACGTCCGAGGGTGATTCGTAACAAATCCGGACGGTGTCGCCGTCGCCAAAAAACACACGATTCTTTTGATCCGCAACCACCAGGCCTTCGCCACGACCGCCACGACAAAGGTCGATGATTCCCTCGATCTTCATCCCCACCGGAAAGACACCGGTATCGGACTGCCGAACGCGATCAAAACTATGTCGAGCGCTCTCGCGTGTTTCAGTCACCATGGCGCGAACACTGTTTTTCGACGGTGTACGTTTGAAGATAGCCGCTTTGGGGCCGGTGGCATCGCGTGCTGACGACACCATAAATGAACCACTGTCCACGCGCGCAGGTCGCGCCGTCGGAGTCGCGTGAAATTCCCCCTCCGAACTGTCCGAAACCGCGAGCGCCTCACCGGTATTATGCTCAATCACTGGCAATTCAGACGAATCCGACCCAATGATCGACTCTGCCGGGTCCAGACTCCGACTGTTCAAGAGCACGTCGAGCCGTTTGATCACCTCTGCCAAATTCTGCGGACGACTTGCCGGACTCTTGGCCAACATCGACGCCACCAACTCTTCGAGTTCGGGCGAATAGACCTGAGTCGGATTCGCATCACGCAGGGTAGGGGCAGGCGTACGCACGTGGGCACGCAAGATCTCGTAGACGTTATCGCTCAAAAATGGCGGGCGTCCTGTGAGCAGATAAAAGAAGATTGCGCCAAGGCTGTAGATGTCGCTGCGGCGATCGACGTCACCGGCCATCGCCTGTTCTGGACTGGCGTACAAAGGAGTCCCAAGGAAACCGCGGGTCATCGACACGCCATCATCCATACGCACGATGCCAAAATCCAACACATGCACAAAGTCATCGCCGGCAGGCATCACTTCGAGCATCGCGTTTTCGGGCTTCAAGTCGCGATGAATCATTCCGGCTTCATGAGCCTCATGCACACCATTGGCGACCTGTCGCAGGATCTTCGAGGCTCTTCGCATGTCGAGCGGGCCTTCGCGTTTGACCAAGACTTCCAAAGTCACGCCGTCGACAAAGTCCATGACGATGCCGAGGAAGTTGTCGAACAACTCCAACACTTCATAAAAAGGGACAACATGGGGATTTCGCAGCCGAGAGATCGCTTCGATTTCTCGATTCAAACGGGCTCGGATTTGTTCGGGATCAACACCCGCCGGAGCCTGTTTGAAATTGATGATTTTGACGGCGAACTCACGCACGATCGCGAGTGATTCTGCGCGGTAGACCGAGCCTGAGGCTCCTTGTCCGACGCGTTTTGTAATCAGATAACGGCCATCGAGCACCCGGCCGAGCCAGGGGTCAAAACCGTCCTGAATCGTGGGCCAACCAGCTTCGGGCGCAGCGGTTCCGCAGTCGAGGCAATCGGTGTCCTCGGGGAAAAGTACGGCAGAGCACTTGCCGCAATAGTGCGCAGGAAGCCTCTTAGCGAATTCCCTGCGTCGCCTGTCGTATGTTTGTCGGTCCCCCATTGGACCTACCCTCTGAAAAACTCCGACATTGACCGTGTAGGCCGGTGTCGGATGGAAACATCTAGCAATTGAACACCCTAGTTCAAAACGATGTTCCCACTTACCCCACGAATATCTTACACATCGAATCTTGGTCCGCAACGGCCCATGTGTGCTTTTGTCCTACAAAGGCATTAAACGTTGATTTTGCACAAATAAAACGTATTTCTTGGCATGAAACGCGCCAAGGGTCTTTCGAATCTGATCGCTTCAGTTTCCGAAATTTTAGGCGGGTCGAATCAAAATGGAGATCTGTAGTTCAGACCTGTTTTATCCTCTGGCGCAAAAGGAGTCGGCGCATCACCCCCATGGACTTCGCTGTCCGCCGTGACACCGTTCTGTCCCGCCGCCCCAACCCTCTCGCCGGAAACCAGGCCATAGTTCAACCCGCGGTGATCGTTGATCCAAACGTTTTCGAAATCGTAAGCTTCGACTCCGGCCGAGAAGCAAAGGCCGTCTTTTCGGTCGTAGATGTCGTCGTTGCCGTACCGTGAATCTCGGGCGTAGTCGTAGTTTCGCAATTTCAGGAGCTTGGTCATCCAAAAGTCTCCGCCCCACTTATGCAAAGTGATTCCGTTTCCAGCGCTGCGAACCGAGACGTTTTCAAATACCAAGGTCGTGGGGTTTTCCTTCTTTGTTGCTCCCTGATTTTGAAAGGTATCACCGTGGAGACCGTCACCTAGATCCGGCGCACCATCGTCATCGATACTCTCGTACCCCGCAAAGTACGAGTTGATCACCACAAAGTGGCGGTCTGTGAGGGGGCTCGTTGAGTTGTTCGAATGCGAGCGCATCACCAGAACGTCGGCTTCCGCTTGGTTGAGCTCGATCCGGGCTCCCTCGATAAATGTGGTCCCCTTTTGCTCCAAACGCATCGCTTCCCCACCAGGGATTCGGGGATAAATATTGGCGCCTTGGTTGATCCGGTTGCCGTCTTTATCCTTGAAATTGCCTTCGCCGATCCCACAACCAGCTTGCACGATCGGTTCAATGTCGAGGCCTTTGACATGAACGTTTCGACCGCCCGTGACCCAAACGGGGTAGATCAGAGGTCCAGAGTCCGGAGCCATCTCGATCATCGCGTCCTCATCGGGGCTGAGTTTGATCTCGAACACTTTTCCGTCGCAGCCGATATGATCAAAATCAGGCATATTTGCGGTCGCGGAGGTGTTCGAAATCGTGATTCGAGTGGGGTTCGTGAGAGTTGGCGGCGTGACGGTATTATCCCAATTGTCTGGGTTCGCGTTATTCGTCCCAACATTACTTTGATTATTCGACGCGCTGGTCGAACTGTTATTGGTGGAAGTCGTACCGTTGTTGGTGGAATTCGCGGTGGAAGAGTTGTTGGTGCTGGGCCCATTATTCGTCGCAATCGACGTCATATTATGGGTTGCTTCGTTGGTCGCATTATTCGAAGCCCCCGGGTTTTCGCCAACAACGGGGGAGTCTTGACCACATCCGATGGCTCCAAGGGCGGACAAAACGAGTACGAAGTTCTTCATGCTTTCCCCTCACACGGTGGTTTATCACCCGTCTTTTCGATCTTGATTTTCAACAAGAGAATCAGGCACTTAAGGCGCACTAGATTCTCCGTGCGACATCATAGGCACGTTGTTGCTTTCGCCGCAATTGGTCCAGCTTAGGGCGCTTCGTTTGAAGTCGCGCTGTTGTAGCGGATCTGAAGCTCCGTGCCGTTCAGCGCGTTGAGCGCTTCGATTTCACTGGTCCATTGGAGTTTCAAACCCGGAAATCCGCTTGGACACGCGACCCATTCAAATTTTTCGTCGGTGATTACACAGCCGTCGGGGAAGCTGCGATCTCCGATGCTCCCATCGACGCAGTAATTAGAGGCCGTGAGCTTTTCGACTGGATCAACACTGGTTCCGGTGACTTTAGCGCGAAGCTGAATACCGCTATTGCAGTAGAACTTTGGCTCAATGAATTCGCCGATTGGTCCCATGACGCCTGTGTTGGCCATCTGTTGACAGGCGCCGGCTTCGCCCGTGTATGGAAAGCTTGGGCATGAGGTGTCGTCTAGGCCTTCGCAGGGCATGATGTCGCGAGACACACACCCACCCGAGTCGCGGTTGATGAATTTCCCGATGGCTTCAAGGGCTGGACCAAAATCGCCGTTGCATAACCAACCCGTAAGAGCGGTATCCGGCGCGCTTAGGACCGGTTCTGGATAGAAGTTACCGACAGGGAAGGTGCGCAAAAAGCGCTCATAACGGTCTCCTGAAAACGCTTTGCCGTTCACCGCGCTGACACATGTTGGCTTTGTTATTTGTGATGCCGTCTGATCACACATCGCTGGAACATCGGCAGCCTCAAATCGTTTTGAATTTCCGTGGATCGATGCCACCAGAATCTCGGCTTCACCCAAATCATCGCGGCCTTTGGTGGCAGCCAGGTTGGCTATCATCTGCTCTTTGAGTCGTTCGACTGGAATCAAAGCCGAAGTACCTTCTTTGCCGGCGACGTTTTCAAATTCACACATATCAGGGCCGCAGACATCGATGTTGATCGCCTGCCGTGTAGGATCTTTCAGCTCGTCCATCGTGTAAGCCGAATTGCTTGTGCAGTCGTTCTCGTCGGTTACAAAAATCAGAGCGAATGTCGCATCCTTACGAATCAGCCCGTGATTAGGGGCGGTGGGATCGATCGCTGTCACCTCGCCATCTTCGGCGCCGCCGGTGTTGATGGGCGAAACAGCCTCAACCGCAGCAGCAAGCCCAGTTTCGATTCCGTAACCTCGAGTGCCGACGAGAGACATACAGGCAAAATCCGCTGTCAAACGAGTGACATCCAGAACATTCCCATTTTTATAATCCGCAGAGCGCAGGACTTTGGGAATCGCACGATATTCGGAGCGATCAGGGAAGAGAGCTTCGCTTGAGCAACGGGTCACGTTCGTCACCGGATCCACATCACAAACACCTGAAATGATGCAATTTTTAGGGTTTTGGTTCACCGCACAATCGATGTCGGCATCGCTCCAAGCGTAGGTTTCGGAGTTTGGGGTCGTCATACACGCCACGGCTTGTGCGATCGCTGCTCGGATAGGAGCCCAATCACCTTCGATCGCCGAACCAGTCATTGGGTCAATTGCATAACGGCAGGTCTTATCAAATCCTGGAACCGGTTGAGGTGTCGACTGCAACAGTCCCGGCACAGCAACAGGGTCGAGACTGTTTCCAAAGGTATTCATATCTGTGGTCGTCAAACCGATATGGAAGTCGAGGTTGGTCTGGTTCAACTCATCGATGAATTTTACGAAATTGTCGCGAAGCACCTTTTGCTCCTGACACATCGAGCCCGAGTTATCGACAACCCAAAGGATGTCAACCTTCTGTGATCCGTCGATCGAGGTCTTCTGCTGGTATTCCACCGACCCTGTCGCGGTGGAAATCGAGACTGGGTGCGAGTTACAGCCGGTCAGCGCTGCAAAGGTCGCCGCAATTCCAAACACATTTTTGAGTTTCATGGTCTCCCCAGGTGGTTTGATTCGTCAAAGCTTCGGGCTATTGAGCATCCGTGATCGAGGTCACGAAGAAGTTGGCGACCTCACCCAGAGGGGCGAAGAGGCCGCCTTCACAGACGACACCCTCGATCGGGGTGATTCGGTTGGGCGAAAACGGGTACGTATTTCCCAGCGGCAATGCCCTTAAAAACTCGCCGTAACGCTCGCCGCTGTAGGCCACGCCAAGCGCGGTGGCACAGGCTGGTGGTGACGAGTCCATGACATCGCAAACGGTCGTGCTTCCACTAAATGTGGGGACATCACCATCGTAGACACCAGGAGCATGAAACGAGGCCACCAACACTTCACGTGGATCCACGATTCGCCCCTTAAGCACACTGGCAGAGCCATAAAGCTCTGTGGCCAGGTCCGCAGGTCTTCGGAGGCTTCCCCAAGCTGGGTCTCTCTTGGCGAAATCGCAGGTTTGTGCTCCACAAAACGACAGGTCAACATCGCCAGAACAATCGTCTTCGTCGGTCACAAAAAGCACACCCAACCGTGCGTCAGGTCGGATTAGGCCTTCATTGGGCCCACCAGGTGCATTCAACGCCGGCGAGAGAGCAAGACTTAAAGCTTCGAAGCCGCGCTCAATGCCATAACCCCGAGTGCCGACCAGCGCCATACACGCGAGGTCCCGTGACATGGACGGATAGTCGTAGGTGTCGCCGGTTTTGTAGGCTGCTGATTTGAAGACCTTGGGCAGCGGCCGATAACGACTAGGGTCTGGGAAGAGCAAATCCCTTGTGCACTCGTTTCCTGTGCAGCCAAGTCGCGCGATCTGACAGTCAGGGGTTGAATTAATGGCGCAATCGATCTCGGCGTTAGTCCACTCAAATTCACCGTCGACCGGGTCCTGAACACAGGAAACCGCTACCGCGATGGCATTGGTGATGGGAGAATAATCGTCCAGGATTACCTGCCCCATTTCATCCCGCCCGTTAATGCAAGATTGGTCGAAACCAGGGATGGGCTGAGGCGTGGACTGAAGCTCTCCGGGGCGGGCAACAGGCTCCAAAACATAGTCAGCTTGGGTATCCGTTGTGGTGATTCCCAATTGCAGGTCGATGCCGGAGTCGACGACTCGCTCCACAAAAGAGCGAACGCCGGCAATGATCTGGCCCTGCTCCTCACACATCGACCCGCTATTATCGATGACCCAGAGCAAGTCGAGCGATGCCGTGTCTGGCAGGGGCACGGGGACGGCTGGATAAAGGTTTGGCTGACGAAAATGAAGGTCCAACCCGTTCAAGAAATTGAAGTCGAGTCGTGGCAAAATGGGACGCGAATCACAGACGCTGAACGTTTCGAAATCGAAGCGGTTGCTCCGGCGCATCGAGCGGCATTCAAAACCGGTCTCGATCACGATCGGACGCTCGATCTTGCAGGCAATCTCACCGCTGGGCAAAACGACTTCAACACTCGTTGAGGGGCATTGAGTGTCCGGCACCGTCACGGGATTTTCGTTGCATGCCAAAGACATGACGGACACACAGCCCGTCAGAACCAGAATCCACTTCGTCATTTTTCCCCCTCATTTTCTACTTCGTCGTTTGACCAGAAAATCGACAGGCTCATCTCGAGAGCCTCATTCGGTGCTTCGCCTGCGCGAGCGTCCAGCTTTTGCACCAGCTCAAATACCTGCGTGTAGAGCGCGTTTAATTCCGCAAGGTCCTCAGGCAAAGCACGGAACCCGAGGGTTCGGGCAAAAGCCGGAAGCGTTGGCCTGAAGAACCTTGCGAAAACTGCGTTCCCCACACTTTTCATGGCGTTATTGACCCCGTCTACACGCGCAATCCACGTGTCCCAGACACGTCGATCGGTGCTGACTTGGAGCCGATAGAGCCCATGATCATCTTTTGAAATTCTTCCGCTCTTTTCGAGCTCCTTGATCGCGGCATTCACCTCTTTGGCCGAGAACGAAAGCACCTGTTTCATTCGCGCCAAAGACAGGGCTTCGGCCCACAACATGAACTCGATACGGCGTGGAAGCTCAGCCTGGCTTTCGGCATCCACAAAATTCTCTTTCAACGCCTTCGACAGCAGAGCCGCCTTGGAGATGCTGATATCCATCGCATCGGCGACTTCTTGAAGCTTGAGCCCTCGGCGGCGTGCTTCATGGAAATAGGCCATGTCCATGAGTTGGCGGACGTCGGTCAGGCTGAGGCCAAAATGCGAGGCGAGCCGCGCTGCGGGGCTCATCAGGGCGTAGGCGAGTCGTCTGACTTTCTCGACCTCAGGCATTTCGGGTTCGTTTTCCATGTCCTAAGCATGCCGAAGTTCTTCGATGCCGGCAAGACTTATTACAAGTTTTTGTAGTTTTAATATAACCTACTGAAAACACGCCACTTATAAACAGAGGCTAAATTGGTTGTCTCGCTTGCGATTGGTGCGCGAACCTTATGACTCGCATGCGATTGGTGCGCGAGCCTTATGGCTCGCATGTGTCTGAATAATCGCATGGTCCTGCGGACCAATCGCATGCAGGCCATAGGGAGGCTGTCGTTTTGATGCATAAAACTGGTGTTTCAGTCAGTTC
>CAYMYJ010000027.1:0-30010 GCA_964394615.1 uncultured Bradymonadales bacterium
AGGACACACCACCAATGTGGAAAGTACGCATCGTCAACTGAGTACCAGGCTCACCGATCGACTGTGCAGCAATGGTTCCGACCGCTTCACCGACGTTGACCATTCGGCCACGTGCGAGGTCACGTCCGTAACAAAGCGTACACACGCCTTCGAGTGTTCCGCAGGTCAGCGTCGAACGCATGCGAATGCGCTCGATGTTGGCCTCTTCGATTGCGATTGCGATCTCTTCGTCAATCTCGCCGTCGGCATCGACCAAGATGTTGTCATCTTTGTCCCATACCGGCTCAAGCGCGACACGACCGATGATTCGGTCACGAAGTGATTCGATGATTTCACCGCCCTCATAGAGTGCAGTGATATCAACGCCATCGAGGGTTCCACAGTCGATTTCGCGAACGACACAGTCGTTGGCAACGTCAACCAATCGACGCGTGAGGTAACCGGAGTTGGCCGTTTTGAGAGCCGTATCCGCCAATCCCTTACGCGCACCGTGTGTCGAGATGAAGTACTCGAGCACGGTCAAACCTTCACGGAAGTTGGCCGTGATGGGTGTTTCGATGATTTCACCAGAAGGCTTGGCCATGAGGCCTCGCATTCCGGAGAGCTGACGCATCTGCTGTGCAGAACCACGAGCACCCGAGTCGGCCATGATGAAAATCGAGTTGAACGATTTGTCACGGTGCTGAGTGCCTGTACGTGGGTTCGTGTACAGCTGAGTCGAAATGTCCTCGGTCATCTGGCTCGCGACTTCTTCAGTCGAGTTAGCCCAAATGTCGACGACCTTATTATATCGTTCGCCGTCGGTGATGAGACCGTCGGTGTACTGATCTTCAATTTCCGAAACCTCTACCTGAGCGCGAGCGATAATCTCCCACTTGGTCAGAGGAATCAGCATGTCGGCCACCGAAATCGAAATGCCGGCTTTGGTCGAGTACTCGTAACCGATCGAACGAATCGAGTCGGCGAGAAGCACGGTCGCCTTGTTACCGACGAATCGGAAACAAGAGTCGATCAATTTACCAAGCGACTTCTTATCCATGACGCGGTTGACGAGTTCGAAAGGCAGTTCCTTCGGAACCACTTCACGGAACAGGATGCGGCCGCAGGTCGTATCGACAAGTTCCCCGTCGATTCGAACTTTGATTCGCGCCTGAAGATGAAGTCGTTCCGCATCATAAGCGATTCGAACTTCTTCGATTCCCGAATAGCAACCCTGGATCGGCAAGCCGTTTTCGTCGGCAATGTACGAACCAGCCGCAAATGGACGTTCGCGAGTCATGTAATAGCAACCGAGGACGATGTCCTGCGATGGGCTGATGACAGGACCGCCGTGGGCAGGTGACAGAATGTTGTTCGTGCTCAAGAGCAGAACGCGCGTTTCCATCTGTGCTTCAAGCGAAAGCGGAACGTGCACGGCCATCTGGTCACCGTCGAAGTCGGCGTTGTAGGCCGAACATACGAGCGGGTGAACCTGAATAGCCTTACCTTCGATGAGGATCGGCTCGAACGCCTGGATACCTAGACGATGGAGCGTAGGTGCGCGGTTAAGCAACACCGGGTGCTCCTTGATGACTTCGTCAAGGATGTCCCACACTTCTGGCTTCTCTTTCTCGACCATCTTCTTGGCAGACTTGATGGTCGTGACATGGCCACGCTCTTCAAGCTTGTTGTAGATGAACGGTTTGAAGAGCTCGAGAGCCATCTTCTTTGGAAGACCGCACTGGTGAAGCTTCAACTCAGGACCGGCAACGATGACCGAACGACCCGAATAATCGACTCGTTTACCGAGAAGATTCTGGCGGAATCGGCCTTGCTTGCCTTTGATCATGTCGGAAAGCGACTTCAGAGGACGACGATTCGGCCCTTGAATGGTCTTTCCGCGACGACCGTTATCAAACAACGCATCCACAGCTTCCTGCAACATTCGCTTTTCATTTCGAATGATGATTTCAGGAGCGTGAAGTTCAAGAAGCTTCTTGAGACGATTATTGCGGTTGATGACGCGACGATAGAGATCGTTGAGATCTGACGTTGCGAATCGACCACCATCCAGGGGCACCAACGGACGAAGGTCCGGAGGCAGCACAGGAATAACGTCCAGAATCAACCACTCAGCATCGTTGTTCGAATCACGAACGGCTTCAAGGATCTTGAGGCGTTTCGAAATTCGCTTTTTCTTAGCTTCGCTGGTCGCTTCCTTCATCTCGGCGCGGAGAGACTCCGTGATGCCTTCGATGTCCAGATCGATGAGGAGTTCTTTGATTGCGTCAGCGCCCATTTTGGCACTGAAGGTCTCGCCGTACTCGTCAATGTACTCAAGGTACTTCTGCTCGCTCAGGACTTCGGCCTTTTTAAGGGGCGTAAGGCCTGGCTCGGTCACAATGTACGCCACACAATAAAGCACCTTTTCGAGGTCCTTCAGAGTGATGTCGAGCATGTTACCGATTCGCGATGGAAGGCTCTTGAGGAACCAAATATGCGCGACTGGAGTGGCGAGGTTGATGTGGCCGAGTCGTTCGCGTCGAACTTTCGACTGAATGACCTCAACTCCACATTTCTCGCACACAACACCGCGGTGTTTCATGCGCTTGTATTTACCGCAGATGCATTCGAAGTCCTTGACGGGCCCAAAAATCTTCGCACAGAAAAGACCATCGCGTTCTGGTTTGAACGTACGATAGTTGATCGTCTCAGGTTTTTTGACCTCGCCGTGGCTCCACTCCCGAATTTTTTCGGGGCTCGCGATGCCTACGCGCATGGCAGAAAAACTCAATGGGTCTTTCTGCTTCTCAAGAATGCTGAAGATGTCCTTGCTCAAAGTAACCTCCATGGGCGCCCGTCGGCGCCTGTGGCTTGATCGGCCGTGGCCGATCCTTAAATCGCTAATTCAGTGCACGACAGACGCTTAGGCTACGTTTTCCAGCAGCTCGACGTTCAGACAAAGAGCGTGAAGCTCCTTGATCAGCACGTTGAAGCTCTCTGGCATACCTGGGTCGAGCGTGAAGTCTCCCTTCACAATCGACTCGTAGATACGCGTTCGGCCTTGGACGTCATCGGACTTCACGGTCAAGAACTCTTGCAACGTGTAGGCTGCGCCGTACGCCTCGATTGCCCAGACTTCCATCTCTCCGAGACGCTGACCACCAAACTGAGCCTTTCCGCCCAGTGGTTGCTGCGTCACGAGGCTGTATGGCCCGATGGAACGTGCGTGGATCTTGTCGTCGACAAGATGGTGCAATTTGAGGACGTACATGACACCGACGGTGACGTCGTTCTCGAACGCTTCGCCCGTTTTTCCGTCAAACACGATGCTCTGTCCGGTCACCGACACACCCGATTTAACGAGCATTTCGCGGATAACGGTTTCAGGAGCGCCGTTGAATACCGGAGTCGCCATATGGACACCGCCCAAGCAGGTCTTGGCAAACTCACGCAGTCCGTCTTCGTCCAACGAGTTCACCAATTCCTGATGTTCGTCGTTGTGGAAGCTTTCCAGGATGAGTCGGCGAAGATTCTCGGGTTTACCGGCTTCTTCGAGCAATTCCCCGATACGTCGTCCCAAGTTGAGCGCTGCCCAACCAAGGTGAGTCTCAAGGATCTGTCCAACGTTCATACGGCTTGGCACACCAAGTGGGTTCAACACCATGTCTACCGGACGTCCATCTGCCATGTAGGGCAGATCTTCTTCTGGAAGAATGCGGCTGATCACACCCTTATTACCGTGACGGCCGGCCATCTTGTCACCCACCTGAAGCTTACGCTTGATGGCAACATAGACCTTAACCATCTTGATCACGCCCGGTGACAACTCATCACCCTTGCGGAGTTTCTCGACCTTCTCCCCGTACACCATTCGGATGCCGAGAATCTGGTCTTCCACGTCCCCAAGGACATTCATGAGTTTGTCGCTGGTTTCGTCATCAACAACGATGTCTGCCCAGTAGCGGCGAGGAACGTCGTCGAGAACCGCGTCGGTGAGCTTGGTGGCTTCTTTGATGAGAGCCCTGCCAGTCTCGTCGACCAGATTCGCCTTGAGTTTCTTGTTGGCCAGAAGGAAGCGCATCTTGCGATACGCCGCATCACGAAGGATGCGGATCTCGTCGTTCTGGTCTTTCAGAAGCTTGGCTTCTTCGGTGTTCTCGATCTCTGCAGTTCGTTCGTCTTTAACGACGTCCTGACGAGCAAAAACCTTGGCACCGATGACAGTTCCTGTTGTGCCTGGAGGCATACGCAACGAGGTGTCACGTACGTCACCGGCTTTCTCGCCGAAAATCGCCCGAAGGAGTTTTTCTTCTGGAGAAAGCTGCGTCTCGCCTTTCGGCGTGATTTTTCCAACAAGGATATCGCCTGCGGCAACTTCGGCGCCGACGCGCACGATTCCGGATTCATCCAGATTCGCGAGTGCTTCTTCACCGACGTTGGGGATATCGCGTGTGATCTCTTCGGCACCAAGCTTGGTGTCTCGAGCCACACATTCGGACTCCTCGATATGGATCGACGTATAAATGTCTTCCTTAACGAGTCGTTCGCTGATGAGAATGGAGTCCTCGAAGTTGTAACCACCCCATGGCATGAATGCCACGACGATATTACGACCCAGCGCGAGTTCACCGCGCTCCGTCGAAGGACCATCGGCGATAATTTCGCCAACTTCCACCCAGTTACCCACGTCAACGATGGGCTTCTGGTTGATGCAGGTTGCCTGATTCGAACGAGCAAACTTGGTCAGCTTGTAGATATCAGGCTTGATGAAGAGCTGGTCTTCGGCAGATTCAGCGGGACGTACGACGATGCGTTCAGCATCGACGCTTTCGACCCAACCTGCGCGACGAGCAACGCTGGTCACACCCGAGTCACGTGCAACTTCTCGTTCCAGACCGGTACCGACGAGCGGTGCGTCTGTTCTGACAAGCGGCACAGCCTGGCGCTGCATGTTCGATCCCATCAACGCGCGATTAGCATCGTCGTTTTCAAGGAAAGGAATCAGACCAGCACCGACACTCACGAGCTGATTAGGACTGACGTCCATAAGCGTAACGCGAGCGGCCGGAGACATGAGTGGGTCACCGTTTTCACGCGAGGCCACGAGTTCATTGAGGAAAAGACCTGTGTCGTCGATGGGCGCGTTGGCCTGCGCGATGACGTTGTTCTGTTCTTCAAGAGCCGAGTAGAAGCGCACATCATCCGTGACACGGCCGTCTTCGACGCGCCGATAAGGCGTTTCGATGAATCCGTAGTCATTGATTCGGGCGTAAGTCGCGAGCGAAGCGATCAGACCAATATTGGGTCCTTCAGGCGTTTCAATCGGGCAGATACGTCCATAGTGAGTGACGTGAACGTCGCGCACTTCGAAGCCGGCACGGTCGCGGGTAAGGCCTCCTGGTCCGAGGGCCGAAAGACGACGCTTGTGCGTGACTTCCGAAAGCGGATTGGTTTGGTCCATAAACTGCGAGAGCTGACTCGAGCCGAAGTACTCTTTGATCACGGCGCTGACAGGTTTCGCGTTGATGAGTTCATCAGGCATCACCATGGCGATTTCCTGAGACATCATTTTTTCGCGAATACCGCGCTCCATGCGGACCAGGCCGATACGGAACTGGTTCTCGAGGAGTTCACCGACGGTACGAACACGACGATTTCCGAGGTGGTCGATGTCGTCGATGGTGCCACGTCCGTTACGAAGCTCAATGAGGTAGCGAACTGCCTCGATGATGTCTTCTTCACGAAGGGTCTGGATCTGCCATGGTTCAAGCTGCTCCATGACCTTTGCGAGTTCGGCGCGCTGGTTATCAGCGGTCTTGCCCTTCGAGGTCAGAAGGCTTGCCTCAAGCTCGCGTTCACGCTGCTCGAGGGGCTCGACGATATGACGGTGGAACTTGTAGTTCAGCTTAAGACGGCCAACCTTCGAGAGGTCGTAGCGCTCAGGGTTGAAGAACAAGTTGTCGAACAGGTTTTGGGCCTGTTCCGTCTGGGGCGGATCCCCTGGACGCAGACGTTGGTAGATCTCGAGAATTCCTTCTTCAGGACTGTCGATCTTGTCGGCGATCAGGGTGTTTCGCAGGTACGGACCTGAGTTCAAGTTGTCGATAAACAACACTTTGAAATCGGTGATCCCACGGGCTTCAAGAGCCTCGAGGTTGGTCTCGTTGACTTCATCGTTGCACTCAACGATGTACTCGCCCGTGGCCGGATCGTAGACATCTTCCGAGAAGACCTTCGTAAGAAGTTCGTCGAGGGAGATGGGAATGCGATCGATGTTCTGACGCTCAAGTTTACGAACCGCTGAACGTGTGAACTTCTTGCCCTTTCGGACGATCGGCTGGCCGTCTTCACCAAGAACATCTGCTGAAGCGACCTGACCGTTGAGAATCTCAAGGTCAACGCCCTTCAGGACGGTACCAGCAGCCATGTGAATGGACTCAGTCTGGTAATAGATGTTGAGCAATTCTTCGGTTGAGTACCCGAGGGCACGCAGCAGAATCGTTGCAGGCATTTTTCGTTTACGGTCGATGCGGACATGCAAGATGTCTTTGGCATCGAATTCGAAGTCGAGCCACGAGCCGCGGTAAGGAATCACGCGTGCGGAGTAAAGGAATTTACCCGACGAGTGGCTCTTGCCTTTATCGTGGTCGAAAAACGCACCTGGCGAACGGTGGAGCTGCGATACGATCACTCGCTCTGTACCGTTGATAATGAACGTACCCGAGTCGGTCATCAGCGGAATTTCACCGAAGAAGACTTCCTTCTCTTTGACGTCAAGAATGGCACGGCTTCCCGTCTCTTCGTTGACATCCCAGATCACGAGCCGAACGAGGACCTTGATCGGAGCCTGATAGGTCAGGCCTCGAGCCATGCACTCGCGGATGTCATACTTGGGTTTATCAATATGATAATTGATAAACTCCAGTGTGGCTGTGTCATTAAACCCGTTGATAGGGAATACTGACTTGAACACCGTCTGAAGACCTACTTCGCTTCGGTCTTCTGGCTCGATATCCCTTTGCATGAACTCGTCATACGACCTCTTTTGAATATCAATGAGGTTGGGAATATCGACCACTTTACGGATCGTCCCGAAGTTCTTTCGAGCTCGGAAGTTCGACTTGATCGCTTGAACCATCGTGTCTCCTAGGGGGGCAGGCCGGCTTAACGCCGATCCATGCACAAACGCTCCCATCATTCGCTGCGACCGCCCGGAGGGCGGTAGAAACGCGTAAAGGTCTCTCAGGCCGATAGCTATCGCTTACATCGGCTGTTGAGAAACCCTTGTAGAATTCAATTGGTTTGAACCATATTGATGTGTGAGAAGCTAAAAACTTCGTCACCTGTCATTGTTTGCCCGGGGCTGTTTCAAGTTTCGGGCCAACTGCTCACCCGGACCTGAGGGCGAAGAAGCTAAGCAAGGAATTCGCGCTTGTCAAATGCAAATCCATATTTGGGGGGATGATAATCAGGGGTGTTTGGGTTCGGTACACCATAGTAATAATAAGGCAGGATGTTTTGCCTTTTGCGGATGAGGAGTTGCATGAATGAGGAAGTTTGCATTGTGGTGGTCGGAGCGCACACGCCATTAGGAGCGGAAGTGGCTCGTTTTGCGGTTTCGATGGGTTTTAGGGTGATCGGGTTAACCCCGGGTAAAGTTGATCTGATCGATCCCTGGCAACACGGGGTGCAGTGGGAGTCGTTGGATGCGCTTAATTCCAAGGACTTAGGGGCAACAGCAGTCGTTTGGGCGCCTGGAGTTGATCTGATTGACCAACAAAGCGACGCAAATTTCGCCCGCCAAGTTTATTTGAGTGCGGAGTCTCCGATGCATGCACTTTCCACCAACGCAGTCTGGCTCGTGAGTGAAGGGGAGCCCACGCTCCCCTTGGAACAACGGGCGATTGCGGCATTACGCGCCGCGGTTGAAGACGGTCATAGCGGCATATTGAGTCGCGAAGAAGTGGCGTATTTGGGCGACGCGATGATGTTGCAGTAGACCACTCGTGAAAAAGGGCTTGCCGCCTTGAACTATTCTGCTAAGGTCTCGCACCGCGCGTTCTGGCTAGGCAGCACCCCTAACCCGCGCAAACACTGATAATGACGAACAAATAGAGTAATTCACATGGCACGTTACAGAGGTCCCCGTCTTCGCATCACCCGCCGTCTTGGTACCGATCTTCCAGGTCTTACACGTAAGACTTCGGAGCGCCCATACCCACCGGGACAGCACGGTCAGGGACGTCAGAAGTTCAGCGAATTCAAGAAGCAGCTCTACGAAAAGCAGAAGCTGCGCTTCAATTACGGCATCAGCGAAAAGCAGTTGCGTAATGTCTTCACTGAAGCTCGACGATCAAAAGACCCAGCAGGCGTCGTGTTGCTTCGCATGCTCGAGTCGCGACTTGACAACATTGTCTTCCGTCTCGGATTGGCTTCGTCGATTCCAGCAGCTCGCCAGCTTGTTGTTCACGGGCACGTTTTGGTCGATGGCCGCAAGGTTGACCGTCCTAGCTTCCGCATGAAGCCAGGTTCGGAAATTTCGATCCGTCCAAAGAGCCGTCAGCTTTTGATTATTCAAGAATCGGTCGCCAGCCCAGTGCTTCGCCTTCCTTCGTACCTGACCTTTGACGCCAAGACCCTCACGGGTACTATGACGCAGGTTCCGGACCGTGAAGACGTGCCACTGCAGGTCGAAGAGCAGCTCGTGGTTGAGTACTACTCACCTCGTCTCTGATCTTTGAGATCGGTGCATATTTCGAAGGCGGTGTTGGGAAACCACACCGCCCTTTTTTTTGGTCTGTGCCCATGAAACTCCTGATTCTGATCCTCGCTTGTGCCTTGCCGAGCTGCATTCATCCGCCGACTCCTACGGTTCCAACGGGTGAGGAAATATCACGCACTTCTGGGGAAGCGGCGCGCAAGAATCTGAAGGAAGGATCGCCGGCGCTCTACTCGACGTCGAAGCCTGTAGAGGTCGCTGCGCCGGCGGCGGAGCCGATCCTCCCCACACTTCAGGTGTTGGTGTATCCCGACGGTTCGTTCGGAATCGATGGCGTTCCGGTCAGCGCGGACCTCTTGTCTTCGACCTTGGCGGCGCGCGAGGATAGAGCCCCCCTTGAGTTTCTGGCGAACGAACACGTTCCTTACGGAAAGCTGGTGCAGGCCTTGGATATCGCGAAATCGGTGGGCTACAAGACGGTTGCCCTGAAGCCCATGCCCGCCAAGACTGTGGTTGAACCTGCGCAGTGAAGGTCCTCTTACTGTCGGCCTACGACGCCCAGAGTCATGCAAGATGGCATAAGGGATTGGTCGAACACCTCCCCGAGCACGATTTTTTCGTACATACTCTGCCAGCGCGATGGTTTTCATGGAGAACCGGATCGGCTGCGCTGACCTGGGCGACGACCCCTTCGATCTGGGAACATAATTACGACTTGGTGTTGACGACTTCGATGACGGATGTCGCCGCGTTGCGCGGCCTTGTCCGTTCATTGGCCAACGTACCGATCGTCAGCTATTTCCATGAAAATCAATTTGCGTATCCGGTGCGAGATCAACGCCCCGATGCGCGGCTGTTGATTCAATCCGTTCAAAGCGCCATGGCGGCGGACCTGTTGGTCTTTAATAGCCAATACAACCGATCCACCTTCATCGATGGTGCCTGCGCTTTTATCGCGAGCATGCCCGATCATCAGCCAACGATTCGCGCCCGGTTTGAAGACCGATCATCGGTGTTGCCTGTCCCGTTAGAGGACCGGTGCTTCGAATTGCCGAGCGCTCCCAGAATGCAGCGACTGGTCTGGAATCATCGATGGGAATGGGACAAAGCCCCGGAGCGGTTTTTTTCGGCCCTGCGGATCCTGAGGGATCGTGGGGTGACACCGAAAGTCGCTTTCCTCGGCCAAGCTTTTCGGACGATTCCAGAAGCGATCACCCAGGGACTGGAAGAATTTGCGGATCAGCTCGAATTCGTTGGATTTCAGCCGCGAGACCTTTACCGAGAAATCTTGCAGACGAGCTCCCATGTCGTCTCTACGGCGTTACACGAGTTTCAGGGGCTTGCGGTTGGCGAGGCATGTGCGGCTGGCTGTGTGCCGGTCGTGCCGGATCGCTTGAGCTACACAGAGATCTTAGAAACTCCGTATCGCTACGCGTCGTTTCCTGACGACGCCTACAAAGAGGCGCTCGCGCTGGCTGACCGGCTTGAGGGGTCTTTGGGCAGTAGCGAAGAGCCGCCAAACCTGAGGCATCTCGGGTGGGAAAAGCTTGGGCAGGACTACGCGAAGGTCATGATTGAGGCTTTGAGTTCACGGAAATGAACTCGGCGATACGTTGGGCAACCAGATCGACTTCGCCATCGGCCGACAGGCAATGGCCTGAGTGCTCGAGCCAAATCAGTTCTTTGTCGCTCGTTCCGAGTCGTTCAAACACTTCGATCGCGCTGCGTTCTGGAACCGTCAAATCCCGCAAGCCGTGAAAAATAAGGGTTGGAATCTGGATCGTAGGCAAAACACGTCGCGCTTCGAACTGCAGTTTGTAGAGCTGCGACAGTGCACGTAGCGATCGTCGCTCGTAATGCCACATTTGCTTCCACGCGCGTGGATCGACGAGTCCCCCGCGGGGCACGGTTACTTCCGGCACAAAATCGGCCAAGAATGAAAGGGCCCCGGCAAATCGAAGTCGACGGTCTCGCGCCACAAGGGCGGGAGCCATAAGCACCATGCCATCCAGAGTGTGGCAGTGGGCTAATTTGCAGGTGATCAGCGCGCCCATGGAAAGCCCCGCTACGAACACAGTCTCGTGGGTTTCTTTGAGCCAGAGCCAGGCGTCTTCGACGGTTTGAGACCATTCGTGGCGAGAATGCCGTAAGAGAGCGTCGGAAGTGGAAGCGTGCCCCGGCAAAACCGGAGCGTACGCGGTCACTCCGAGCGCAGCCAAGCGCTCGCCGAGAGGCCTGACCTCTGCCGGCGTGCCGGCAAATCCGTGGACCAAGAGACAGGCGGCTTTGCCGTTGCCGTTCAAAAGAAATGGGCCGGTATCAACCCAGGCGTACTGTGGCATCAGGGAGTACAGACACCCTGAGTGCCCACGTCGAGGGAATTGTTGTCTTCCTTGCACTCGTTCTGAGTTCCCACGCCGCCAGCGCCCATGAGGTCGTCAGCGACGGCCACGAAGGTGTATGGGCCGCCAGCTGGGACGGTCACGCGAAGTTCGACGCGCTCAGAATCACCAGGCTCGAGTGGTAAACGGGTCACAGCTTGTCCCAGGTAGATGGGCTGCGCGTTTGCCTGTGCATCTGCGTAGAAAGAGACCGGGATTCCGGCTCCAACGCGGGCGGCACCGGCGTTGGTGACCCATACTCGGATCACAGCAAGGCAACCATCAAGGCTGGCCTGTGGCTCTTCGATGATGAGATCGGGAGCCGCCTGTGGATTGAGTTCAGTCTGTTGATTCAAACGGTACGTGTTGTGGTCTGTCCAGCTTGCCACCTCAAACTGAGGCACAGTGCCGTCTTCGTTGATATTGTTGATATGGTAGGCATGCTGATTCCAGATTCGGCGCGTGGTGACCCAGTTATCATTGGCGTCGCCAAACACGCGGATTCCTGTGAAGCCTTTATTGCAGGACATCAGCACATCACCGCATTCAAAGTCGTTCGTGCCGACGATGATTTCAGCTGCGCCGTCGTTGTCGACATCGGCGATCACGGGGTTTTCAAGTGCTGTGTACGAGGTGTTCGGTTGTTCATACAGAACATCGCCAGTCACGCCGTCAAACACACGCAGGAAGAGTTCGTCGTTGTAGACGACTTCGGCTCGGCCATCGCCTTCGAAGTCGAACACGGACGATCCCGTCATGCTTGAGGATGAATCTTGGGTCGCATGCGACCAAAGCACGGCCTGGACCTTGGTTGGCGTCGGAATGGCGAGGTCAACCTGAAGCGCGAAGTATGCGGAGCGACCAGCCACACCGATCTCCGGAATTCCGTCGCCGGTAAAGTCAGCGATCGTCGGTGCTCCAATGCGGCCTGCCGCAAGATTGACGGGTCCCCAAACCAGGGCACCTGTCTGGCCATTATGAATGCGCACGGTGCCATTGGCCGAAACCACGACCTCGGGTTTGCCGTCGCCGTCAAAATCGCCGATCGCGGGGAACCCATCAGGTAGCGCAGCGTCAGCTTCCCAGAACACTGCGCCGTCATGACGGTAGGCCGTCCGACCGGTAACCACTTCAAGCGTCTTACGATTCAAGATCGGGTCGTTGACGCCATCGAGGTCGGCAACGACGCTCAACGGACCGGTATAGAGAGTCTTATTAGGGTCACCGTTTTGCCAGTTGATGCCTTCGCCGCGATTACGCGTCAGTAGGGTATCGACCGCATCCCATTCAAGGCCGCCAGTGTGATTGAACACGACCGCACCAAGAATGATTTCGGGGGTGCCATCGGCATCAAGGTCGGCGATCGAAGGTCCGCCCCACCAATACTTGAACTGCCTAGGCTGCTTCACTCCAGCAATATCGTAGCTGGAAGTCCACAATACGGTTCCGTCGTTGTTGATTGCGACCAGACCGCCTGTCTCCGAAGCGTCATCCCAAAGGCCTGTGATGATTTCGACTTTGCCGTCGCCATCAATATCGCCGGCGGCGACGCTTCCTGCGGGTTGAACACCGCCTGTTGCGCTCAAGCCTAGTTCGGTCGATCCGACGGACCAAAGCAGACCTGCGCCGTCTCCTGAGGCTGCGCGCAGGACTCCGCGGCGAAGCTCGTCATGGCTTGTCTGAACTTTTGTCGAAAACGACGCGTAAACAATATCGGGGATATCGCGTGTGCCGATCACACCGTCGGCGTCGTCGTCGGTAAGGTTGACGACCACGGGCGTCATCATGACCTGGTTTTGATTCGGGTAGGGGTCGGCGGCGCTGAAGCCAAGGCTCCATTCCAGCGAGGGCGCGAACACGCCGACCGGCGGACGGTACATGCAATTCGTGTCGAAGGGACGCATTTCGCGGCGCGTGGTGTCATTATCGCACGCGTCACCCTCGCCGTCCTCGTCCGTATCTTCTTGGGCAGGATTGGGGACGTCGGGACAGTTGTCGACCGGGTTATTCACC
Organism: uncultured Bradymonadales bacterium; assembly: GCA_964394615.1. Lineage (GTDB taxonomy): Bacteria > Myxococcota_A > Bradymonadia > Bradymonadales > Bradymonadaceae > JBFFMO01. The sequence continues at coordinate 13,096 of CAYMYJ010000027.1, forward strand.
AAATCGCCATCGCGATCGGAATCACACACATCGCCAATGCCGTCGGCATCGAGGTCGGATTGATTGGGATTGCTCACGTCTGGGCAGTTATCCAGATCGTCAGTGATGTTGTCTCCATCGGGGTCCGAACACACATCGCCAGTGTCATCGGCATTGCGGTTAGCCTGATCAGGGTTTGCGATCAGCGGACAATTATCGGTCGGGTCAAGGACACCGTCGTTATCGTCGTCGTCGTCGCACTCATCGCCCTGCCCGTCGCCGTCGGTGTCGATCTGGCCGGGGTTTGCGACTCCAGGACAATTGTCCTGAGTATCGGTGATGTTGTCGCCATCGTTGTCGTCTACGATCGCGGGTTCGCACGCGTCGCCTTGTCCGTCGCCATCGGTGTCAGCCTGATCGGCGTTGGGCACGTCGACACAATTGTCGAAATCGTTGGGCACGCCGTCGTTGTCGTCGTCAACGGAACACACGCCCGCGTAACAAATCAGGCCGGTGTCACAGAGATCGCCTTCGGCACACGCCTCACCAATTCCGGGCAACCCGCCACTGGTGGCTTCATCGTCGCAACCGCTACAACCCGAACCCACGGACAAGATGACGAGCAAAGCTAATGACCACTGCTTCATGACTACCTCTAACAATTTAATGATGACGGGCGCACTTGTAGGGAAATCACCGCCAAATTTCAAGCATTCGTAATCGATTGGTCACAAGACGGGCACTTCGGGCTGCCCCTTGAACGAGTGGTGTTTTCCAGCTTTGTGGCATCATCAGCGCCGGGGGAACGTCGAACTTCTTGAGCCAGCTTTCAGGGTCGCTGCGATCGAGGATCCCTTCCAGGCAAAAAACACCGATATCAGTGATGCCGGCCGCCTTTGCGGCAGCGACGTCGAGCGCAAGGTCGTCTGGGCTCGAATAGACGGCTTCATCCTCGAGGACGCCCGTGCCTGTCAGCCCCAGAGACACATGCCCACGCGCGCCAAAGGACTGGTTGATCCGAACCAGCAGGGGATGATGACAGGCTCGAGCCTCTTCGATATTTAGTACGCCTTTGGAGTATCCAGCTACCATTGAGTTGTAGGCCATGATTCCCCATGACGACCAAGGCACATCGATCCAGGGTGTTTCGAGCAAGTCTTGCCAGACCGGTTGCCCGTCCCTCAAATCATGAGCGGCCATTGGGGTTGTGATACCAAGAGTTTCGTATCCTCGGGCACTCAAACCCAACGCGATGGCTCGCCAGGACATCACACTGGATTCGAATCTGATCGGATCGAGGTGTCGACGAACGAGCTGCATCCACTCCACGACTTGCATCGACCGGGTGAGATTGACGATGGCCAGTGGGGGTTCAAGATCGACCGCGATGCCACTCGGGCGGGCGTTTTCGCTTTCAAGTGTGCTCAGGATCTCGTCAACGCGAGCTTTCCACTCACCAGAATTCTGCTCGCTGGCCCAATAGCCGTGGTCTTTGGCCAAAAGGGGCCAAATCCAAGGTCGAAGCCCTGCTCTTCTGGCGCTGCGAATGGTTTCAGATAAAGACTGCAGGTCTGCTTCCACGTGAACCGCCAAGATCGGTTCCACGTCGTGAGTGCCAAGCAACCTCAACGTCTCGGGACGTCGAACTTCATCGAAGGGCAGGAACTCGCTCCAAACGCGACGTCTCATTCCGAGGTGAGTTTCCAATGGCGAGGGCGCTCGTCACCAAATTTGTACTGGTCCGAACCGTCGTCTTTGACGCAGCCCAACTGGATGTAGGGTTCTTCCAGAGCCCCCGCCATGGCGAAGATTCCGTCGCCCGCAGTCATGCCGTCGTCGATACGCTCATCGTAGGTGAAGCGCACGTGCACGCATGGTTTCACGACCACTTGGCCATCTTCCACGAACACTCTGTCTTCGTTCTTTCCGATCATGAGGAAAAGCGGACACGTGCCGTGTTCAAAGAGGTGATGATAACCGGCGTCCATATTCACCGACCCCATGAATGACATGAAGATGCTGGTATAGAGCGGGTCATTATCGATGAACGACGCGGGAAGGAGGTTGTAGTAGTCGAGGACTCGAAAAACCCAATACGCAGCGCGGAAAACCGGGCGCGGCAGCATGTTGAAGAGTGCATATTCTTTGTCCGCGTAGGTTTTTACGTCTGTGCGCTCGACACTGATTTTCTCGGCCACGCTGCGGCAAACCGATTCAATCGTGTCGTCTGCGGAAATGGGCTGTTTGATCGTGGCGAGTTTTGAAGACTTGTCTTTGCGCGTGCGCTTCATCACAAACGAGATGCTCGATTGTTTGCGTTGGTAAAGCCGATGGCCCACCACAAATCGATCCATTCTTGGGTTCTGAATCAGCGCTCGCCCAACAACAGCTGCCAGGAGGGTCGACATCGAGCATTCAAATCGTTTGTTGATGTCTTCGAGGTAGGCATCAAGTTTTTCAACTTGAATGTAGCGATCGAAAAAAACCAGCCCGTCATCACGACGCGGCATGATGAACCACATGATTTGGCGGTAGGGATGGTGTTTGACTGGCGTGCCGTCAGAGCGGCTCCGCTTGCTTTCCAACAAGACCCAGACAACGAATAAAACTGCGACAATGCCGCCCGTGATCATCCAATCCATATACACCTCGATGGCGGACTTTTAGCTCTGTGATGGACGAGCCGCAAGGTTGGTCGCAGAAACACACGCAAGATGCCGGCGCGACAGACAATTTTCTACGGAACCAGGGCCTGCACACCGAAGTGTCCAGCCATGGGTACCCGCTCATCTGCAGGCCCAAGCGGTCCGGCTTCGAGCTTGAAAGTGCGTGGCCCCGCCATGATCTGCGAACCTGACGGGAATTTCCCGCCCCGTCGAATCATGTTTGCGGCGATGTCCATCAAGCGGAAGTAGGCGCCGTTCAATCCATCGACCACGGGCGTCTCGATTTCTGGAAGGCCAAAAGCCGTCAGTCCTCGGGTACGCATCCACTCTCCGGAATGCCACGCGTTGACGAAGATATTCGCCAAGGCCTGCTCGGAATCCGGCTCCATCGAGAGCACGCGGATGGTTCGTGGTGAGTGCAGCCTGAGGGCCTGCGGCAAGAAGATGCCGGACGCGCCCGCCTCGATGAAAGCCGTCATGATCTTGAGCAGCGCGATCGAGGCCTCCATGCCTCCTGTCGCGACCAAACGCCAGACATGGGTATGCATCTCCAACATGACTTCTTCGGAAGCCGCGTAAGGCTCGTAAGAAGACCCGCACAACTCAACGAGTTCCGGGATCGGCTCTTCGAGGATGCATGAAACCGAAATTCCGCCGGAGGTCAGAGTGCCGATCTCTTGATTGTCTTCGAAGGAAATCTTGAGCGGTTCCACCCATGTTTGCTCGTACGTCTGCACCAAGAGCGACGCCGCTTTGGCGCCCCAAGGTGCAGCAACGATGACCACAAAGGAGTCGGGAGTTGCGCGCATATCTGATTGAGTCATCGAGGGGCTCCGGAACGATAGAGTTCGACGCGTGAAAACAACGCCGACATGAGGTCGTCAACCGCCTGGCCGCTTTTGACGCGGTCGATAGATAGTCCATCGAGCAGCGTCGCGTCGACGTTTTTATCGACCAGAAGCAGGAAGGAATCAGTGGGGTTGACCATGGGAATTGAGTCGAGTTCGAGGGGCGAGACCTGGACCCCGTCCCAAACCCATTCTATGGGGGTCGGAGGCATATTGGGCTGAATCAATTCCCCCCGAATCACAGCCGTATGGCCTAGGAGGTCAGCGTCGGAAAACAGGGTGAAGTTCATCACGTCGTTGTCTGCCCGCGTGAACACCGCATAGGCTCGGCAGTAGTTTCCCGTTGGAGGGCCGATTTCACCCACTACTTTTGCGCCGCCGGTGCCCATAAGGAGGTCTTCGGCCACAGGGGTTCCGAGTCGGGTGATGGAGTTTGAAACATGGGCGTAGGCCGTTCCGATGAACGCACGCTTCCAAGCCGCCTCTTCGCACAGGTGAACCTCGACCGCACTCAAAACGATCGCCCAATGGGAAATCACTAACTCAGAGCCGTCTTCGAAACGGCGGCGCAGGTCGCCCTTTGTTTGAGTTCTTATGCCCACCACGAATTTGGCCTGAGCGACCTCGACCCCACTCTGTGGGGCGGCGGCCTCGGCCTGGGACGTCGAAGGGGCCTCGACGGGGGGGCCGGGCGTGCAAGCTGCAAGAAATATGAAGAAGATGAAGTTCCGCATCGCGGCAATCTAGTTCAACGACGACCTAACGCAAGTCAGTTCGGCTTTCGGCGCTCAACGCTTATGTTACACTCGGCGAGCTTGAGCGAGTGCTGATGAAGATTTGCCCAAAATGTTTAAAACAGTACGAAGACGTGCACGTCGTCTGTCCTGACGATGCGACACAGTTGCGCGTATTTAACGACGCCGCGACACGCCTTACCGGGAAAGTCCTGGACGGTCGCTGGTTGGTGCAAAAGAAGATTGCCGAAGGCGGCATGGGGGAAGTTTATGTCGGCCAACAGGTCAGCATGAACCGCCAGGTCGCGATCAAAGTCCTACGTGCTGCGATGGCATCCAGCGAAGAGTACGTGAACAGATTCTTCCGTGAAGCCAATATTGCCTCGACGATCAAACACCCCAATTTTGCGCATATCTACGATTTTGGCCAAGAACAGACCCTCGGCATCCTTTATCTGGCGATGGAGTATTTGGAAGGAATCGACCTCGGCGACCGTCTGGTGGACGGATATATGCCGATCGACCAAGTTCTCGAGATTGGAATTCAGGTGTGTTCGGCGCTCACGGCCGCCCATGAGTGCAATATCGTTCATCGAGATCTGAAACCCGAGAATATCTTTCTCGTGAACTCTCCTGTGGGCGAAGTGCAGGTCAAAGTCCTCGATTTTGGCATCGCCAAAGAACTTGGCGCCACGACTTCGATGACTCGCACCGGCCAAATTTTTGGAACTCCGGAGTACATGAGTCCCGAGCAATGCCAGAACGTGTCCGAAATTGATGGCCGGAGCGACCTCTATTCGCTTGGGTGCGTGCTTTATGAGCTGCTCACCGGAAAGAGCCCGTTTCGGCGACAGACCGTCATCGCGACACTTCTGGCGCAGGTTCAAGACGAAGCCACGAACCTTGTCGACCTGCGACTCTCGATTCCGCCGAGCACTGCGGCTGTGATTCATCGGCTGCTTCAGAAGTCGACGTCCCTCAGGTTTCAGAACGCGATTCAGGCCCGTGAGGCACTGGAGGTCGAATTGCTTCGCCTTCGCTCCAATCCTCACGAGATTAGGGATTTCTTGGATGCTCATCGGCCGACCAGTGAATTCGATCGGCAGGTAGAATCTGGCAACACCACAGCGGCGTTTGGCCGGCGGACCTCGCAGTTCATCAACCTCGGAAGCTACGAGAACCTGCAGGTTCCTCCCCCCCAAGAGGTCGAAAAACCGACACCTTCGGCACGCAAGCGTTTCATGATTCTTGGGTTCCTTCTGACGGTTGTGGGCGGACTTCTGGCGATGTACTCGATGAAACCGTCAGAGCTGCCCCACCCACCGGATCCAACCGTGGCCATGCGGGTTTCAGCCGAGCGAATTGAAACCAGTGTTGAAACCAGCACGCAAGCTGCCGCGGAGGCTCACGGCGAGGGGGCGGCCGAGGTGATCGCTCGACAATTTGCGATCATGGCCACCTCGATGGCGCTCACAGAAGACGAGGAACAGCCCGACCCAAAACCTCCCACACGCACCAAGGCTGCAACACGAAGCGCAGCCACTCCTCCGAGTGCGCTTCTCAGCGTTCGCACGAGTTCCAGCGTCGAAAAACGAGCGTCAAAGTTTTCCCGCCAGCTCAAAGCCTGTTACGCCCTGCGCGATGATATGAATGCGCCTGGCGAGTTCAGCTTTCGGTTCCGCATCCTTCCCGACGGCTTGGTCGATAATATTGAAGTCCTGCGTGCTACTCCAGATACGGCCAACATTCGCACCTGCATCGAAGCGAAAATCGGCGCCTGGAAATTTGCCGAAGCTGGCACGGGCACCGGCATGACCTACCATGAGCGTACCGTCAAATTCTCGTTTGGAACCCAATGAAACGTGCAGTTCATGTTGTAGGCGCCGCGATCGTCCGCGAAGGCCTGATTCTGTGCGCGAAGCGATCCATGGACATGGTGCTTCCAGGAAAATGGGAGTTTCCCGGCGGAAAACTGGAGGCCGGAGAATCGCCTCAGGAGGCCCTACGCCGCGAGATCTTGGAGGAATTGAGTGTGGAGGTGCAGGTCGCCAGTTTTGTAGCACGTGGCATGCACTCCTCCCCGACCATCGATGTGGTGTTGGATATCTACATTTGCCATCTCACCAGCGGCGAACCGAAGGCGGACGAACATGAGGAGCTGCGATGGCTAGCGCCCAAGGATCTGGGCGGACTCGACTGGGCGGTCGCGGACCTGCCTGCGGTCGACGCAATTCAGGCTAGGCCCGAATCATTCACTTGATTTCAGGGCCCCGCGCGTCCTTCCACTTAAACGTATCGCCAAACCAAGCCTGCGAATCCCAGGTGCCGTCTTTGACGTAGAACATGAAGACCACGCCATCCACACAGGCTGCCCCCATGCGCCCATCTGGACTCACGCTCAGTCCACACGTTGGGCCGACCGGCAGAGGTTTTTCCCATTGAATGTCCCCGGTCTCGGTGCTGCGCAATTTCAGGGTATTTGACGAAATCTCGACGAATTCCCCGCGAAGGTGTTCGTTGGTCGCGGCCCAATCTGCTCGAGCGTTTTTGGACCAGGCTTGATAGGTCGCTGGCTCAAGTTTCCCGACCTTAAGTTGGCCTGCGCGTGAAACCGCTACGATGTCATTGCCCGAAGCCGAGAGCGCCTTGATCGCCCCATCGAGCTTCATGACCTGACGAGTTCTGCCGGGCGCTGAAGACGACCAGAATGAGATCACGCCGTCAGCTGTGGCCATGATCAAGGCCCCTTGAGGCAAAGCCGCCATCGGTCCACTCAAGGGGTCAAACTCGACGTTGAAATCCGAGCCCTGTCTGTTCAGATAGGATGCCAAGTTCTCGTCGTCACCTTGTTTTACAAAAGCCTCAGCCTGGCCCCAAATCCTGAGTTTTCCGCCGGCTTCGGTGACGTAGAGCGAGAAGACATCAGGGGCAAAACTGGCGGACTCAATTACCGGAACGGAGTTCATGTTCAGGGCGAGCACGCCTTTTCGGTCGACCACGCGCCCTGGAGTCGTCCGAATCACTAGGTAGTGACCGTCCGGTGACATCGTAATGACCTCGAAGCCAGCTGCGGGTTTGTCGACCTCGGCCTTGCGTGAGAGCACAGCCAGCGACGCAATTTGTCCGTCACTTGTTCCCAAATGAAGCGTGTTGTCGAGGTTGTACGCGATATAGGAAATTCGCGACCGATGTCCGGCGGGCAATTCCAGTTTCTCGGGGACATCACCCGCCATGGCAGGGGTGTCAGTCTCGAGCGATGCCTCGCTCATCGTCCCATCAGCATTCTGAGTCTGAGTGGTGGCCACCGATGACGCGCCGCAAGCACCCGTCAAAACGAATAGGCCCAACGACAACAAACGAGCGTGCGCACTGAGCGCGCCACTTAGGGCCGCACGATTCAACATAGATTTTCTCCGAGACTTTGGTCGCCGCTAGGATACGCCGTAATACGGCGTGATCGCAATGTCAGCGACGCAAGGAAGTGAGCAGATCATCGACCGCGTCGACATGTTCCTGAGTGCTCTGGGTAAGCCCTTGGAATGCGGCGGCCATCTGCAAAGACGTCTCAAGGTCGGTATGAACCGTCTTGTAAAGCAGTGCCTTTGCGAGCGAGAGAGCTTTGGGCGGCAAGGCCACCATCTCTTGTGCGACTTCAAATGAACGCGCCATCAAACGCTCAGGCTCAACGACCTCGTTCACCAGTCCCATGCCGAGCGCCTGTCTCGCGCTGATGACCCGCGACGTAAGAATGAGTTCCAGCGCCTTGGGAAACCCGACGGCACGGGCCAGAAGATACGCGCTTCCGTCGCCTGGAATCAGCCCAATTTGCGTGAAGGTTGCGCCCATTTTGGCGGCCTCAGCGGCAATCCTGATATCGCAATTTAATGCCAAACCAAGGCCGGCACCAATGGCAGCGCCATTCATCGCGGCAATCACAGGCTTTTCGAACGACTGAAATCGTCGCGTAACCTGCTGCAAACCCAGCCGATATTTTGTTCGAAGCTCAGGAGGATCGCCGGCAAACATCCCCGTTCGCTCCTGCATCGCCTTGAGATCGCCCCCGGCAGAAAACGCCGTGCCAGCGCCGGTGATGATCACGACGCGCACATCGTCGTCGGCCTCGGCCACATCGAGCCCGGCCAAAAGCGCGTCCTTCAACTCGTTTGAGTAGGCGTTGCGCGCTTCAGGGCGGTTAAGAGTGAGCGTCAGAACGTGGTCAGATTTTTCGAGCAGAATTTCGTCGTTACTCAAGTGGGCTCCTTAAGGCTTCGCGTCTTCTTGAATGACTTCTTTCTTTTCGATGATGACGGGGCCCTCACCTGACACGGGTTTGCCCTCGACCTCGATGATCGTGAACTCCACACGCCGATTCTGGTCTCGCCCGCCCGATGTCTTGTTGTCAGCAACGGGTGTGGACTCGCCAAAACCCTTGGCGACGACACTTTCAGGCTTGGTGCCTTGTGCAAGCAAGTAGGTCCTTACGGCCTCGGCTCGGGCTTGCGAAAGCTCAAGGTTGAACTCGTCTTTTCCGCGGTCATCGGTGTGGCCTTCCACTTGAAGCTTGGTGATTTGCGGATTCGCTTTAAGCAGCTGCGCGACCTGATTCAAAAGACCAAATGAGCGCGACTTAATCGTGTCCTTTCCGGTATCGAAGAAGACTTTCTCGAGGATCTCGATCTTGGTCTTCGTGATGCGAACTTTGGATGCGCCCTTATCTGGGCATCCATCTTCGTCCTCAAAACCGTTGATGACTTCGGCTTCGAGCGGACATTTATCATCCGCATCCAAGACGCCGTCTCGGTCGTTGTCGGGGTCAGGACAGCCGTCTTCGTCCTCGAATCCATCCATGTCTTCGGCTGCCATCGGGCACTTATCACTCAGGTCCGGAATGCCGTCGTTGTCGTTATCGAGGTCAGGACAGCCGTCTTCGTCCTCGAATCCGTCGAGGTCTTCGGGGTCAGTTGGGCATTGGTCGACGTCATCAAGGATGCCGTCTGAGTCCTTGTCGTAGGTTGGGCACCCCTTGTCTTCGGGCAGACCTGCTTCGACCGGGCACGCGTCTTCTGGGTCCAGAATGCCGTCTTCGTCGTTGTCCAAATCTGGGCAGCCGTCCTCGTCCTGGAACCCGTCAAAGTCTTCGGTTTGATCGGGGCACGCATCGGCTGCATCGGCGATTCCGTCGAGATCGTTGTCTTCATCTGGGCAACCGTCGAGGTCCTCAAACCCATCAAGGTCTTCTGCGAAATCAGGGCATTGGTCGTCGGCGTCCATGATGCCGTCACGATCGCGGTCGGTGGTGAGGGGCGTGAATGCAACACTTGCAAAGGCACGAAAGAGTGGCGCACCGACGTCGCCGTTCAGACCGGCTCCACCGCCCAGTTGGAAAACCCATTGGTCGTCACGCACGTACTGAAAACCACCCGTGGCTTCCATCGGCGACGTGGTTTTTTCGTCCGTTTTCAGAAACGTATTATTGGGGTCACGGTCATCTGCTGTCTGGAGATCGCCAAAATACGATCCAATCAAAGACAGGCCTTCAACTCCAAGAGGCACCCGCAAACCGGCGCCGTATCGAACGACGTCGTCAATCACAATATTCTGGGCACGTCGTTCATCGCGAAATGCGTAGGCCGCATTCAAAGCGATGGCAAAGCCGTTGCCGTGATGCCAATCGAGCACGGCACGAGGTTCGAATCGCGAGGCGCCGTCTGTGTTCAAATCCGATCCCGTCGGTAGACTCAAGAGCGGCACCACCGCAAAACCAAGCCCACCGGTATCGTCAGGGTCGAGGAGCGTGAATTTCGGGACCACTCGCACGTCGCCAAGCGCCATGGAATCTAGACTTTCGCCGGGCAAGCCGACTCCCGCCAAATCATCGCCGGATTGGTAGGCCACCAAAGGTGCTACAAACCCGATATCGATCCAACCCAAGAGGCCAATCGCGCCTGAGAGCTCAACCTTGAGCTGAGAGTCAACGAGATTCAGGGTTTCACCGCTGCTGTCCAACGACAAAGTGCCGTCCACATAGTGCGCAAAAGCGCCGATATGGCCCTGACCGTGTCCCAAGGTCTTGCTGGTGGCGATATTCAGGATATTGAGCCCTTGTGAGGGCATCGGCTCAAAGCGTTCGACTTGGAACTGCGATGAATCTTGTGCGGCGGCGCCAGATGCGGACAAACAAATCGCACAGGCGAACGAACTTCCCAAACCCCATCGCAAGCTCATGCGATTCTCCTCATCTCAATTTTCTTGGACGGCGCGAGACTATACGCGGACCCGCGGTGCCGCAAGCTTTGAAAGATCAATCGCTTGCCGCGGAATCACCGTTGCCGATATCGATCCCGTACTTTTCGAGTTTATAGTAGAGCGCACTCGCCTTGATGCCGAGCAGTCGTGCTGTTTCTGTCTTTACGCCGTTAGCCTTGCGGTAGGCGCGCAGAATCAACTGACGCTCCAGGTCCTCTAGGATTTCCGGTAAGGGCCGATCTCCGTCGGGAATGGCCAATGCGTCGTCGTCTCGACGCCCGGTGATCGCGGCCGGAAGGTCCTCCATTTCGATCGTGTTGCCGTCCGCAAAGACCATCGCGTGTTCGATCACGTTTTCGAGTTCGCGCACGTTTCCAGGCCAGCGGTACTCTTTCAACGCATGCATTGCATGGGGCGAGACTGCGCCCACGCTTTTATGGGTTCGAGCCTTCAGTTTTTCCAGAAAGTGCTCGACCAGCGGCGCGACGTCGTCGAGTCGCTCACGCAGCGTTGGGAGTTCGATCGGGATGATATGCAGGCGGTAAAAAAGGTCTTCGCGAAACCGCCCTTCGGCGACTTCCTGTTTGAGATCTTTGTTGGTCGCCGTGACCACTCTCACATCTACATGGATCGTCTCTTCGCCGCCTACTCGCTCGACCTGGCGCTCCTGCAGAACACGCAAGAGTTTGAGTTGAATCGTTGGGCTGATGTCGCCGATTTCGTCCAAGAAAATGGTGCCGCCGTCTGCCAGTTCGAAACGGCCCAATTTGGTTTTCACGGCGCCTGTGAACGCGCCTTTATCGTGACCAAAGAGCTCGGACTCCAGCAGAGTTTCGGCCAGTGCCGAACAATTCACCTTCACAAACGGCCCATCTTTTCTGTGGGAGTGTTCATGCAGTGCGCGGGCGACGAGTTCTTTGCCTGTGCCGGACTCACCAAAGATATGAACCGTGCTGTCTGAGGGCGCGATCTTACGAATACGCTCAAAAACCGACTCCATCTGAGTCGACTGACCGATCATCTCAAGTTCGGCTGATTGCCGCGCGTCATCGCGCAACATCTGGTTCTCTTGAACCAATCTTTCGGTCTTCTTTCGCTGATCTTTGAACTCAAGGGCGCGCGTGATTTTGGAGCGAAAAAGGTCCGGGGGAAATGGCTTCGGAATGAAGTCATAGGCCCCCTTTTGCATGGCTTCGACGGCCTTTTCGATGCTGCCAAACGCGGTCACAATCATGATCAGCGCTTCAGGGTCCTTGGTCAGCACTGCTTTGAGCAGCTGCATGCCGTCCATGTCGTCCATCTTAAGATCGCTGATCACCAAGTCTGGTTTTTCGCTCTCCCAGATCGTGAAGCCCGCCTTCCCATTCGGAGCGTCCAGTGTCTCGTGGCCCATGCGTTGAATGACTTGAATCATCCCTTCGCGAAGGGTGTTGTTATCTTCCACAACCAGAATTCGTGCCATTTGGGACTCCCTTACGATAGAGCGGCACACTAACGGCGCCCGCAAAACGCTGCAAGCACACTAACCAAGCCAACCTTCCGGAACGGTGTTTTGGGATTCGATCTCGGAATCAAAGGGTAGAACCATTTCGATCGTCGTTCCACGCCCCACCTCGCTGTCGATCTTCAACTCCCCGCCATGTTGCTCGATGATTCGCCTCGTCAAAGACAGGCCAAGGCCGGTTCCTTTTTCTTTGGTCGTGTAAAACGGAGTCATGATCTCGCGAAGTTGCTCTGGCGCAATGCCCTGCCCATTATCCTTGATGGACAGCCGCCGCACGTCCTCTTCCTCGACCACGCTTACCGTGACTTTTCCGCCCTCACCGCAAGCTTGGTAACCGTTGCGCACGCAATTGATCACGGCACGCCTCAGCTTTGCTCGGTCGGCCGTAATCTCTACGCTCTCCGGCTCGACTTCGATGTTGAGGCGAGTCCCTGCCTCAGCGCATTCAGCGGCGAGAAGATCGTCAATTTCGGACAGAAGCTCGGCCGCTCGAAATCGCTCGAGAGCTGGTGGTTGCTCGCGCGCGAACTCCAAGAAATCGGTTACAACACAATCCAAGTAGGTCAACTCCCTTTGAATTCTGGTGACTTTTTCCAAATGATCGACGTCGCCCTCCGAGCGAAGGTCTTCTTCCAATAAACCGGCGAATATCTTCATGCCTCCCAGGGGATTTCGCACCTCATGCGCGATGCCTGACAACATCATTTGCAGCTGTTGGTCTCGGTTCAAAACGTCTTTGCGCATGTCCTCGAATGCTTCCGCGAGGATCGTCAATTCGTCCTGAGTTCGATGATGAATCGCAATCGGTTCCGCGTAATCACCGCGACCCAGACGTCGGGCTTCTTCGACCAACTTGTTCACAGGCCGGGTGATGCGTCCTCCGATCCATGTTCCCACCAATAAAATCAGGATAATGCTCAAAGCTCCCAGGCCCGTCAGAACGGAGGCCGCGTTGTTGAGCAAGGCAAAATAACTCGCGGAAGCTTCGACGCCCACGGCGGCCACCACACGTCCGTCGAGTCTGACCGGAGCATAGCCGGTCTTAAAGAGCGCGCCTTGTTGCCCGCGAAACAACACGCTGGTCGCGCCGTCTTTTTCGGCAAAAAGGCCGTCCAATTCGACACGGTCTGCCTGTTGCGCGTACAGCGTTTGACCAAAGGCGATATCGGTCTGGGTGTCGGCGATTGAGGCCAATGAAGGATCGAACAGGAAAACCCGCTCGACTCCAGTGGCGTCGCGCACGGACATCAATTTGTCGCGAAACCGCGCCAGTACACGCGTTTTTTCGCCGTCAATTCGTTCCAACTGCTCGGCATCAACGCCCTCATTCATGCTGGCAGCGACCGTCTGTGCCACCGAAACAAGCCGTTTACCCAGCTCGTCTTCAAGGCCCTGGCGACTGGCGGTATAGGTCAAAGCCCCGTAGAGCAACAGGATCGCCAAAATGGGCAATAGGAAGGCACCCGTGATTTTTGTTCTTAGCGAGAACCCTGCAGACATATCGACCTCTTCGACCACTATCATGGGTCCCACGTTGAAGCGTCGCAAGCGTCTACGGTCGTTTCGTTGACGTGACACGGCTTCCCGCGATAATGTCAGCCAACTCGCAATTCATAGACTTAACCCTGCGCTTTCGATGACTGAGGGCGATGATGAAAGGGAGGTCAGCCAAGGGAAACCCCGGGCGACCCCCAAAACCCTTATGGGCCTCGGAAATCTCCCGATACCGCGGCCTAGGGCGAAGACTGCGTTCAACGCCCATCCAGGGTCTTTGAGCCAAGAAAGCAGCGAAATCGAGCTGTCGGCCGACGCTCTGGAACCCCTTTCACTTGAAATAGAACTCTCGCCTGACGATTTGGAAATCGAGCCGCCGTCGATCGAAATCGAACCGCCGTCGATTGAAATCGAGCTGTCGATCGATGAACTGGAATTGCAAGAGTCCTCGGCCGTGGATGAGTTTGGCGACGAAGCCACGCAAATCGGTTCAATGAGTGCGTACAAAGAAGATTCGGCAGCCTTCAACTCATTGACGGCCAACGAATCGCAGGAACACGACGGAATGTTCTCAAGTTTCGACGCCCTCAAGAAAGCTTCGAACAGTCCATTGCCGGTTCCAAAGGCCACCCCCTTCGAATCCACCGAAGCACTTCCGGCCCCCATCTTCCGCGCCAGCCCTGAGCCACTTCAAGCCCCACAACCGGAATTCGAAGAAGGCTCAAAAACCGAGATGCTGACTTCGCCGTATGAGTCGGACGCGCCGGTCGTCAAGCTGCATATCTTGGACGGCCCTGCCACGGGCCAAGAGTATTTTGTGAACGACATGCGCACGACCGTGGGCCGCGGCGAATCCAATACCGCGATGATTCCCGATGGCGCGATGAGTAGGCAACATTTCGAAATCGTAAAAAACCCCGACGATTCTTACACCCTCTACGATCTTCAATCGATCAACGGCACCGGCCTTAATGGAACGCGGGTCAAGGAAGCCGACCTCTATCAGGGAGACCGCATTGAAGCCGGCAAGACGATTTTTCAATTTATCGTCCACGGGCAGCTTCCCCAACCGAACCGCCAGCGTCGAATCATTCCGGCCCTGACCAACAACACGATGGCGGGCGGAATGTTCCCGCCGCAGGACCTACGCGCCGGCACGGTGATGGCGAATGTTGGAACGACGCAGGGCCTGATGAAACTCTCGACGTTGATCACCATCGTCGCAGGTGTCATGAGCGCCATCCTGCTCGCCTTGCTCGTGTTTATGCTGGTGTCCGACAATAACCCCAATGCAGCGGAAAACCAAGCGCTCTCGTCGCAACGTTACCTACTCGGTGTCGATGCAGTACGTGAACACGACTGGGCCAAAGCCGAGAAGCTCTTCGTGGAGTCGCGTGAACTCGACGCTAAGCTCGATATTTCTGCGCAACTCAAGCGAATCGCGATGGAAAGGCAGGCCAAGGCGTCATTCGAGAGCGCCCGTGCCAAATTTGACGCGCAAGAGTTTGACGAAGCGGCCAAGTTGGCGGCTCTGGTGCCTGAAGAAAGCGTCTATCACGGCGACGCCCAGGCATTTGCCCGCAAACCTCAAGCACTCGCCACAGACGAGATTCTCGCACGTGCCCAAGAGCGCTTCACGGCCGATGATCTGGCCGGTGCACGAACATTGATTCGAGAGATTTTGAAAAAAGTCCCGGAACATAAGGGTGCACTCGATCTGGAAAACCGCGTCAAACAACGGGAGGCCGAAAATCTTCGTGAGCAACAGCTTGCGGCCGAGCGCGCACGAGAAGCTCAGAAAGTTCAGAAGACTCCCGACTCGCTCGACCCGTTCGCCGATCTGCCGTCATCTGGCGCGAAATCGTCTCGTACGGTGAATTTCACGGAAGGGTTTCGTCTCTACAAAGCCGGGAAATTCGACGAGGCCGCAGCCTATTTTGCCGATGAAGCGACCACCGCCTCGGGATCAAGCGCCGAACGCGCAAAGAAAACGTCCAAGGAAATTCAGACGTTTAAGAAATTGTATGAAGACGCTGTCGCAACCTGGAAGGTGGGCGATTGGAAGAAAGCAGACAAGCTCCTGACTCAAGCGCGACGGGTCGACTCGGCGGTGGCCGGTGGCAGGGGATATTTTGATTCGGATTTGGCCTCGAAAGTCGCCGATGCCCGCGCGAACCTCGGAATCGCAGCTTTTGAGTCGGGAGACTACGCCAGCGCGTACAAGCTGCAGCGCGATGCCGAAAAACAAGATTCATCAAATGCTTCTGTTCGAACGCTACGCAATAAACTCTTGGCCGAAGCACGTTCTTTCTACATCAAAGCGGTGAACGCCAAGAAATCGAACCCCAACGAAGCGGCCAAACTGTCTCGCACGATCATGGTGATGATTCCCGAATCCGAAGACACGTGGAAGAAAGCACAGAAGCTCGTGCAGGAACTCTGAACGGCAAAAGCCGTCTTGGATTGCACGTTCGTGAGTCTCAGCTATACTACGCGGATTAACCATGCCGCTGCGAGTGGCGTGAAGGTAGTTGCCGACCAGCTGACCACATTGTGATGGTCACAGCAGAAACCCCTCAGATGGCGGGTGATGCGCTTGGAAGGCCCCTTGTTTGATGAACATGATGGCATTTTGTTTGACACGCGGCATCCGCCGTTGTGATTTTCACCCCAGTGATCTGTGTGCGCGATGCGTGCGTGGGATTCTGTGTTCGAGGCAAAGATGAGTGAGGAAAATTCGGCTCCAAATGAGCCGGGACGGCGACGACGACGACGTAGGCGCAAAAGTGGCGACGGCGGTGGCGGCGGCGAAAGAAGCGGTGGCGGCGATAGAAGCGGCGGCGGCGGAAGAAGCGGCGGCGGCGGAAGAAGCGGCGGCGGTGGAAGAAGCGGCGGGGGTCGTTCAGACGGTTCCAACCGCAATCAAAACCAAAACCGTGGAAGAAACACGCGCGATCGGCCGTACGAAGGTGAAGTGATTCCGCTGACCTCGTTCGACCTGTTTTGCGCTTATTGGTTGGGCATCGGTGACAACAACACCTACCGTAAACCCAATGTTCGCGACGTCGCACGACGATTCGACTGCACGCAAAGCGAAATCGAATCCGCCCTGAAATTCTGCGGACTCGACTCCGATACGATCAAGAAGTCCGGCTTCGAGATGTCCTTTGCCCAGCTGGATATCAGCGTGGCTCCCGAAGGCATCGACAAGAGCGAACTTGCCAAGGGCATCTATCAGGAGTTGCAGGAGGTCAATCCAGACGTCAAAGAATGGATTCAGCCTAAGCTGGAGCCAGAACCTGAGTCGGAACCAGAACCTGAACTGGAAGCGGAACCCGAGCCCGAAGCTGATTCTGAGCTAGAGGCCAAGCCAAGAGCGAAGGCAAAGCCAAAGGCTGAGCCCAAGGCAAAGGCTGAGCCCAAGGCAAAGGCTGAGCCCAAGGC
>CAYMYJ010000027.1:30110-48706 GCA_964394615.1 uncultured Bradymonadales bacterium
CTGAGCCCAAGGCAAAGGCTGAGCCCAAGGCAAAGGCTGAGCCCAAGGCAAAGGCTGAGCCCAAGGCAAAGGCCGAACCCAAGGCAAAGGCTGAACCCAAGGCAAAGGCTGAACCTAAGGCGAAGGCAACGGCCAAACCCAAAGCAAAGGCGAAACCGCGGACGGCCAAGAGCGAAGTTCAAGATAGCGACGATGATTATGTAAATCACGAAGCCATCCACATCGAAGCATCACCCCATATTCGTGAAGACTATGACGACTATGACTTTGGGGATGATGACGACAACGGTGAAGAAGAGTGATTCAGCATAACGGAAGGACTGCCCATGTCGGATGACGAACAAATCCCGTACGACGATCCTCAAACCCGTAAGCGCCCGCTGATCATGATCGCGGACGACGACCACGAGATTCGCAACCTGCTTCGAACGTTTTTCGAAGAGCAGGATGTGGATCTCATCGAGTCGAAAAACGGGGCTGAGGCTCTCGAGAATATCATTACCTATCGCCCTAATCTGGTGATTTTGGATGTCATGATGCCAGAGCTCAACGGCTGGCAGATTTGTAAGTACGTGAAATCACGCGAAGAATACGAGGACGTAGGCATCATCATGCTCACGGCGATCGGACCGGTGAACAACGAACTTACCTCTCCGCTCTTTGGCGCAGACGACTACATGGACAAACCTTTTGACTTCGATGTGCTCGAAGAGAAGGTCAATAAAGTCCTGGCAGCCAAGAAGGCCCGCTAAGGGCTGCAGATCGAGGGGCCGCCGGGCGACGCCAAGACGGTATCAGGCCCCGCAACTTCCGTAATTTCTGCACACCAATTGGCGGGGGTGTCGTTGTCGTCTCGATTCTCGAAATCGCGACCCACGCTCAGCGACACGTCTTGAATGATGCTTAGCGAGGGGTCCAGCTCTCCGCTGATGGGACGAAGCGCATTCGAACTCCACCGAATGCTGTCCTGGGTGCGAATCGTCTTGCCGTCAAAATACTGCAAAGTCAGCGTTCGCGAGCCCGAGTTGGCTAAAGAAACCAGAACACCGCTTCGGCCATAATCAAAATACGAAATGGCGGGCTGCAGGGTGGCCAGCGGAAGCCCGTCGCTCACGAATCTTACGTAGACGAAGTACTCGCCGGGCTGAATGGGCTGGAGGTTCATGTAGATCGCGAGCTGTTCGGAATTGGTGGGCGCAGGCACAGAAATGGTCTGCGGCTCCCCTCCGTCGGCAACGATCTGAAAAGAAGCACGACGCGGATCAGCTGGCGCTGTGCCGATATTCTTGACCTCGATGAACTCACCGATCTCGCCATTGCCGATGGCGCTGACCAGCGAGGGGTTGATGAACACTTCGGTGATCATCAACTCTGGTGTTCCTACCATGCCCTGGTCGGTTCCCATGTCTTCGAGGAGGTCGCCAGAGGCATCGGCAGGCATATCCGGCAACGGCATGCCTTCGTCGAGCACGACCGCCGTATCTTGCCCCATATCTGCAACCACGATCGGCTGTTGATAGGGGTACTCGTCGGTATCGATCGCCAGATTGCATGCAGACGACAACGCGACGGCACAGAGTGAAAGCCAGTATTTCTTGGTCACATCGACTTCCGGATACGCTCAACAACATCACTATAAGACGTGTTCTCGACAACTCGGGCCGTAAGGTCGGTGTATTTTTCGACCAAGTCCATACGCCCATCACGTCTATAATGTTCGATGATGTCGTGAAGCTTTACAAACGTGCGCTCCGAATTGACGAAATAAGCCGCAGCTTCCGCCGTGGCTTGCAAACCGGCACGTGTCACCGAGGGCGCTGTGCACTTGAACAGGAACTCCTGTCCTTCGCTGTTCAAGATGCCGACTCGGGCTTCAGCCTGAGCATCGGTTCCATTGCGCTCACCGCCCGCCTCCATCAATCCCTTGATCAAGAATTGGGAAAACGTGATGGACTTCAACGACGGATACTCGTCGGCCAGCCGGAGTTTGATGCCGTTGAAGAACGCGTCGATCATGCCAACGCCATCGCCCTCAACCATCAATTCAGTGCCATCGGCTAACGCAATCTTCGAGGTTATCCGACACGTGTCTTCATCCAGGCTCTCCGAGATGTGATAAGACCGTACTTTGACTTCCAGAAAGTTCTCTTGAAGAATTTCTCTCATGAGCCCAATCATGCGCTCTTGCTTCGATTCCATTTTCTGCGACTCCTCAATGTCAACCAGGCTACGAAAAGCTGACGTTCGCGTTCAATTGCTGTACCCTGACTCAAACAAGCTCAAAGAACAGAGTGTTGAATGAACGACAGCTTCTACGATGCACCTCCTCCGCACGGATCGCAAGGCATGGCTTCAGACGGCGCCGTGATTCGGGAGATGTCCACGTACATGACCGATCGCGATGCCGAGAAAGTCTGCCAGCTTTTTGCTGATGGCCTGAGTTCAGGTGTTGGGTATTCTCGCATCTTCGACTTCATGGACCGCCAGCGCATCGACAGCAAGATGACGCAGCGACTTCGCATCGCCGTCCTTGAATACGGTGACAAACTCGGGGAAGCCTTCGCACGTTTCGGGGTGCTCGATGCTCCGATGCGAAAACTTGTCCTTGTCGCCGAAGAACAGGGAGCTCTTCCTGAAACCTTCGCAGGACAGGCCAAACTCTACGCCGCGCGATATAAGCGAAAGAAGCAGGTGATCATCGGAGTGGTCGAACCCTGCATCATGGTTTGCCTTGCGTTGTTCGGATTCCGAGGGGTCTTTGGCGGACTGATCGAGATGTTCCAAAACGACATGGGGCCGATCCTCTGGCGTATTGGACTCAAAGCGCTCATCCAGTCAGTGATCTTCTTCATGTTCTTTGGCGGCTTTGCCTACACGTGGATGAATCTCCCTGTCGATTCAGCCTTCCGCGAGGCCACCGGGCGAATCTGGTACCGTCTTCCCGTCGTGTCCAAACCCATGCGACTTCAGGCTGTGGCCAATTTTGCGCGATACCTCCGACAATCTCTGCGCAGTGGCATGGACGTGTTTCGCTCGGTCGAATTGGCGGCCGAGGCCTCCAACAGCCCGTGGTTCATGGGGACGATCAACAAAGCACGCGATGTCTTGGAGGCAGGCTACCCGCTTGAACAAGCCCTACGTCAGCTCAAAGGTTTGCCCGACGAATTCACAGACTACGTGGGCATTGGTGAAGAAACCGGTCGGCTCGAAGAAAACCTCGTTTTCTTGGCCGATCGTTACGATGTTCAGGCCACCGAAGCCTTCGAGTTGCTCCTACGTGCGTTCATCTATGTTGTACGAATGTCGTTCATCGTCGTCGTCATGGTCGGCGCGGTTTTCAGCGTAGTTATGCTCGCGGACGTCAGCTGGTAGAACCCCAAACCTCGAACACATCGTTATGAACTCAAAAATCCAGTGGCTCTTGTCCCTGGTGATTGCAGTGTGCAGTTGCGCGACCGCTTCGCCCGAAAAACCTTCGGACAAGCCCGCAACTCCATACGATCACCACTCCTTCGAACGCGTGCGCGCCAGGAACCTGACCCCCACGGCATCGATAAAAGAAAACGTGGTGCTGCGAGACGCGACCGTGATGACCGCCACCGGCGAAATCATCGAAAACGGTGATGTCTGGATTCGCGACGGTAAAATCATCGCCATTGGGGCCGACGTTGAGGCCACCGATGCTCAGGAGGTCGATGCGCGCGGCAAATGGGTCACTCCAGGCCTCATCGACACGCATTCACATCTCGGCGTGTATCCGGTGCCCTATGTTGAGGCCCTCAGCGATGGCAACGAGGCCACGGCGCCGACCCGCGCCGATGTCGATGCCATTCATAGCGTTTGGCCACAGGACCCAGGCTTTTTCGCAGCGTTGCAGGGTGGGATCACCTCGATGCAAATCTTGCCAGGCTCGGCGAACTTGATTGGCGGGGCTGCGGTTACGCTTCAGATGCATCCGGCGGTTTCCTCACGGGCCATGCTTTTCGAAGAAGCTCCACGCGGCCTAAAAATGGCGTGCGGCGAAAATCCCAAGAACGTGTACGGCGAAAAAGGTGGGCCATCGACCCGGATGGGGTCCATGGCTGGGTTTCGAGCCGCATTTGAAGAAGCTCGTGCCGCGATTCAGGCCGAGGAAAAATTCGAATTGCAGATGGGAACGTGGCAGGCCAACGAAGGCAAAGAAGTCGATAAACCCGCAGAACCGGCCCGAGACCGCGGCGTCGAAACCCTGATGGCCGTCATCCGTGGTGAAGTACTGGTGCATGTGCACTGTTATCGAGCCGACGAAATGATCCAGATCTTAGAATTGGCCGACGAATACGGATTTTCGATTCGTTCGTTCCACCATGCCGTCGAGGCCTACAAAATTCGAGATATTCTGGCGAAATGGGATGTCGGGGTGTCGACGTGGGCGGACTGGTGGGGATTTAAGATCGAGGCGTTCGACGCCATCCCAGAAAACGCCGGATTGCTTACCGAAGCCGGCGCCCGCGCCATCATTCATTCAGACGACCCGGTCGGTATTCAGCGCCTCAACCAGGAAGCCGCCAAAGCGCTGGCGGCCGCTCGGAGATCCAATATTGTGATTTCCGACGATCAGGCACTTCGATGGATCACGGCCAATCCCGCCTGGGCCCTTGGTGTGGATTCGGTCACCGGGACGCTGCAGGAAGGAAAACGTGCCGATATCGTGCTTTGGTCTGCGCACCCCTTCAGCGTTTACGCCACGCCGGAACTCGTGTTTGTCGAAGGCGTGCGGGAATTCGAACTCGGAAAAACCAAGCCGTGGAGTGATTTCAGCCAGTACCTTCTGCCGGAGGAAACTCGATGAAAAATACCATTCTATTTCTTTGTCTAACGCTCTGGGCGACTCCTATTTCAGCGCAAGTTATGCTGAAAAACGGGACCCTTCATACGGTCAGCGGTGAAGTGATTCCGAAGGGCAACGTGTTGATCGGCAAAGACGGTCTTATCGAAGCCGTGGACACCGTGGTTATTCCTCCAGCGGGTTACGAAATCATCGACTGCGAAGGCAAAATCATCACCCCTGGCCTTATCGAAACAGGCACTTCGCTTGGAGCTGTTGAAATCTGGGCCGTGGATGGGACAAAGGACGCCAAATTCGACAGTGACCTGATCCGAGCGGCGTTCCGTATTTCAGATGGCATCAACCCCAATTCGACCGTGATACCCGTGGTCCGAAACGGAGGCGTGACGTCAGCGGTGACCAATCCTTATGGCGGCTTGGTCGCCGGTCAATCGGCCTGGATCGATTTGATGGGTACCCACGCGTTCCTGACCCAAATCAACCCCTCAGTGGCCCTTGTCGCCTCGTTTGGCGAAGACGCGGCGAAGGCCGCAGGCGGGACGCGTGGCGCCACCGCTTTGACGTTCAGGGAACTTTTTGATGACGTGCGTTTTTTCCAAAAAAACCAGCGTTCTTTCGACGAAAATCGGTCTAGGACTTTGTCAGCCAGCCGGCTCGATTTGATTGCGCTTCAAGACGCAATTTCAAAGAAAACCCCCTTCGTCTTCAACGTCGACCGCGCCAGCGACATCACGGCCGTGCTCGCCCTCTCAAAAGAGTTCGGAATTCACCCGATTATTTCAGGTGGAGCCGAAGCTTGGATGGTGGCCGAGGCATTGGCCAAAGACAAAATCACTGTGATCGTCCAACCCCTGCAAAACCTGCCTTTTTCGTTTGAGTCCCTGGGCTCCAGGGCTGACAACGCCGCTCTTTTAGAAGCGGCAGGTGTCCCGGTCATCATTTCGACCTTCGACACCCACCGCGGCGGCGCCCTGCGCCAATATGCTGGCAACGCGGTCCGCGCAGGCATGACCCATGAGGGGGCACTGAAAGCGATAACTTTAGAGGCTGCTCAAGCTTTTGGAATGCAAAAGACTTATGGCAGCCTCGAGAAGGGCAAAATCGCCAATATCGTCGTGTGGTCGGGTGACCCGTTCGAACCGCTCACGCAAGTCGAACACGTGTTTATTCAGGGTAAAGAGGCTTCGCTTGAAACACGACAAACACGACTTTTCGAAAAATACCGAACCTTGCAACGACGCGGTGAACCGGCAGAAAAAACTGCCGATAAACCGGTTGAAACTCCGAAGGATTAATCATGTCATCTCGTTCCATAGGCCTTTCCGACGCACTTCACCAATACGTGATGCAGACGGGAACCCGTGAAGATAAAGTCCTTCAGGAGCTTCGGCTAGAAACGGAAAAACACCCCTACGCGCGCATGCAGATTTCGCCCGAACAAGGGCAGTTCATGCGCTTGCTGACCAAAATGCTGGGCACCAAACGCTATCTGGAGGTCGGTACCTTCACGGGTTACAGCAGTCTTTGTGTCGCGCTCGAAACCCCCGCAGATGCAGAAATCATTTGCTGCGATATCAACAAAGACTTCACCGATATCGCGCGTAAATACTGGGCTAAAGCCAGTGTGTCCGAAAAGGTTACGTTGCACCTTCAACCCGCAATTAAAACGCTGGATGAATTAATTGCCAAAAAAGGACCGGTCTTTGATTTGGCATTTATCGACGCCGACAAAACCTCACACGTCGAATACTACGAACGCTGCCTGCAGCTGGTCCGCCCTGGCGGAATTGTGGCCGTCGACAATTCATTATGGAGTGGCAAGGTCGTTGCCCCGCAGGACGATGACAGCCGCGCCATCGACGCCCTGAATCGACGTATCCATGCCGACGAACGCGTATTCCCCAGCCTTTTACCGATTGGTGACGGACTCATGCTCGCGATGAAGCGCTGAGCGATTTTCGCTCCATTGCTGGCATTGCGATCGCTGGCTAGTTATCCTAGTTCTGCAGCCAAAAGCACCGGTTTTATTTTGGGGGAATCATTGTCCATCATTCCAATTAAAAACACCGTCATCACGAGCCTCTTAATCGTGCTGGCGATGGGTTGTTCTGACGACCGTGCTCCGAGCCCTCCAAGTCTTTGGATGGCGGATGCGGGGACCGACAGCCTTGTTCCCATTAATAATCTACCGGTGGACCTTAATAATGAACCCGAAGAACTGAATAATAATCAGGGCGAGTGCCATATTCAGAGCTTGAAACCCTTCAACAATCGCTGCGCGATCGAACATGATTTTGGACCCGGCTGGGAAAGTGGTGATTTGGGCCCGGCTCCTGGGACTCTCGGCCTTCAGCTGGCTTGGATTTACGAAAATCAATGCCCCGTCCCCTACAATTCGTATTTTACGTCCCTGGTGGTGCAAGACACTACTCTGACCACGACCAGCGGGAGCTGGCTTGCAACGTTGGACCGAACAAATGGAACCGAATTGGCTTGTCAGTTCTTGGGACGTGAGTTTGAAGACGCCAATCTTGCCGTCATCGCTGCCCTTCCGCCCGTTTTTGTGTTCGCGGTCGAAGCCTACTTTTTTCAAGACATCCAGGAAGCGATTCAATGGAAGTTTCTTGATCCACTGAATCCGGACCCGGCGCTGGCTGGATCGCTGCCCGGATGCGGAGGTCATTTTGACGGGTTCCGCCTAACTCCGGACGGCCAATTCATTGCCGTTACTCAACAGCCCGACGGTCTGATCAGCGTTGACCCACTGACCGGCGAAACCAATTGGGTCGTCGATGGCGCTGAACTGGTCGCGGGGTTTCCTGCTGGGAGCTATCCCCATTCGACGCGCTTAGAGATGGGCTTCGACAAGACCACGCGGGAAGTGATCATCAAAATTGAACCTAACGGAACGGTGGGCGTGGACCCCTGCGGGAAGGTTTCACGCCGAGACGACGCGATAGCCGCCACCGTCGTCGAGTTTGGAACAGACCACCTTGAGTTGACTCGAGGGCGATTGAGGGTCGTTTCAGCAGATGGAACGGTCGTTTCGGACGAGGCCTGCGAACAGATGATATCGCTTTCCGAAAGTGTGTTTGCATGCGCAAAACGTGGCGAAAAACGTGCGGTGATTCTATGGATTTACGAAATTGGTCAAGAGAAACGAAAAATCGAGTTTTCTCCGCCGCTTGAGTCAATGCCGACGATAGCAACTCGCGACGGTGTGCTCCTGATGCCGTCCCAGACAAGAATTAGATTCTACGACTGGCGAGCCGAGAAGTTTATCAGTGGCTATGAGTTTTCGACCGAGGCGTTGACTCGGCTTCATGACGTCAGCGCCAACGGCCAGATCATAATGACAAGGTGGAAGGAGGTTGTCGTCGTCGACTCATTATTGACTGGGCTTGCTCCAGGTCCATTCCCGCGTGGCTTCGACACGGCGCCTCCCGGAGCGTTAGTGCCCTGGTAGGCACTTCAGTCGGCTTTTAGTCGGTTATTCCAGTCACCGGATTCGGCGACTTTCCACTCGCTGCGGTACTCTAGGAAGAAGCCAGCAAGACCGCGCAGATAGCGCAGCGCCATCAGGTCTTCCTCAATTAAATTCTTTTGTTCAAGCGGGTCGTTTTTTTCGTCGTAGAGCTCTTGCGTTCCATCGTAATTCACGATGAGACGCCACCCATCCGAACGCAGGGAATACGAGCGGCCATATTCCGTCGACACCACGCGTGGCGTCCAGTTCTTGCGCGAGGTCAGCGGCATCACGTCGCGCCCCTGGATCTTTTCTGAAGGCTCTACGCCGGCAAGCCGCAGGACTGTGGGCGCAACATCGACATGCGAGGTCACGGTCTGCACGTTTACCGGACCTGTGGTCGACCAACCCGGGGCAAAGACGATTAGCGGCACATTTGCCAACTCCGCATAATGGCCATAGGCATGGCCAAGACGCCCATGTTCGTTCATGCCTTCGCCGTGGTCCGATGTGAGGACAATCGCTGTTTTATCTTTGATCCCGAGACCGTCGAGCCCTTCAAGTAATTGCCCAAAACACTGGTCCATATGCTCGACCTCGCCGTCATAGAGCGCGCGAAGCTGGTCCCATTGGCCATCGTTCATCGTCTTGCGGCCGGCCATGATATCGATCAACAAATACCCATCTGCGAACTTGCCGACCGGCGGAACAAAGTCGCCCTCGTGGTATTTTTCGGTAATTCCCTCATGAAATCGGTAAGGTGCATGCGGCTCAAAGGGCAGCGCCGAAACAAAAAACCGCTCCTTATTTTCGACCTTCTTTTTGGCGAATTTCAGCACTTCGTCCACGAGCGCCGTGCAGTCGATTCCGGCGCCTTCACTCACGGGCTGGTGGAACTCGTCCCACGCCCCGGCGGCTCTTAGTCGGTTCATCCCAAAAGAATTATTACCAACATAGGCGGGCGAAATCCCGGCGGCCTTCATTTGATTGGAAATCAAAAGCGTGCCTGAATTTAATTTACCTTTATCGCCGGCAACCCCATGAACACGGGGGATCATCCCGGTTTGAATACTCGTATGCGACGGCGGCGATGATGGCGATGCGGCCTGATTTTGCATGAATACCGCCCCGCTTTTGGCGTGCGCATCCCAATTTGGCGTTTGAACTCGCTGATTGCCATAAAGCGCCAGCGAGTCGGCCCGCAACGCATCCACGACCATCAAAATCACGTTATCGTACACGGGTAGTGCTGGGGCGACCGGCACTGCTTCCAGACCGATGAACGCCCCCTTCCATGTTCCTTCGGATTCAAGCACCAGCGTGACGAGCTGATTCGAAAAATCTTTGAGATCGATCGTTTCGACCTTGGGCTTTTCTTCAATCGTACCGTCCGCGATGGACACCTCGACATCGTCCTGCCCGCGCAACAGAACACGGTATTTTGCGCCTTTGGGACCCTCGGCTTCAAAACGCAGGAACGACGATGTCGGAATTTCCGCGATAAGCTCGAGCTTCGAAAATCCCTCCAAACCAGTGGCCATGCCGTCGGTAGGCACCGGCCATTCACCGCTTCCCACCTGTCCGGGGATCACCTCAAGAGCGTGAAAAACACCGTAAGTTTTTTTACCCTGAACCTTGCTCGATGCCTTCATCGTCAGCCGAAACTCGTTATCGCCGGATTTAAGCAATCCCTCAGGCACCTCAAAAACCAACTCTTCCCAAGACTGGCCAGCCTCGAGCACACCGACTCGTTCTCCGTTGATATTGAGTTGGACTCGCTGTCCTTTGGTGGCCCCGTGTACAAAAATCCGCACGGTTGCGGGCCCTTCCCCACTGTGCCACGGCACCAAAAGCTGAACACTGGACCTCGAAATAAGCCTTCCTTTTTTGCCTTCGAAGTCGACTTTGTCGCCCAAAGGCCGACTGTATTCATTCGAATATTTCAGGATATCGTCGTCGCCAAAAGACAGGACGAGCCCCTCCTGAAACCGGTAAAAGAGCGAACGATTCGCCAGAAAATCGATGCGCGGACTGTCGGCGAGCTCGATCACAGGTTCTGGTTCGGGCTCTGGTGCGGCCGCGACCGGATTTGGATCTTCGGCTTGGTCAGTCCTTGGAGCCGCATCAGACGTGGTCTGCACATGGTCTACAACCGGTTGCCCCTGACAGGCAGCCAACAAAACGAAAAGTACGGAAATGAATCTGGTCACAAAGTCCACGCCTATAAAGTCGACCGGACTTTAGCCCAACAAGTAGACAATCGCTATTTTTGGCGCCCACACCGTTTCGCACAGCCGTGTTCTGGCCAAAGCCTTGTTATCTGCGTTTGTCTTCCGCCCCGTCGACCCCGTTCGAATGAACCAGTATGCTGCCTTCATGAGCCGTGACGGCCGTTCGGTATATTTGTTCAACTTCGCGTCCGAGGAAAAACGATGATCCATGGAACGGTGTATTTGCTTTTCGCGGCAGAGTTGGCGTGGGTCATGTCCGCAAGTCCTGTTATTTTGGCGCCCCTCGGATATCCAATCATTTCGTTCCTCGTCGCCGGTCTTGGGTTTCTTAGCGGCCAGCCAGCTGTCTTTGGGAAAAAACCCGACGGGCATTTCCAAACACCATTATTCCTGCTTCATTTGCCCTTTCATGGAATGGGTTGGCTTGCTGCAGGATTGCGGAAATTGCGTGACACACATCATCCCTACGACGAAATTGTGCCGGGTCTATGGTTGGGCGAACGCACCCAAAACTTACCAGAAGGCGTCGAGTTACTTGTCGATCTCACGGCGGAACATTCACGCATCGACGTTTCGGTGAACGACTATTTACTCATTGCCACCTTGGACGGCCAAGCCCCCGATCTCGATGCCCTTGCCCACGCCATCAAAGAGATCGAGTCATCACCTCGATGCACATATGTCCACTGTTGGGCAGGCAAAGGCAGAAGCGCCACTCTGGTCGCGGGACTTCTGATTGCTAAGGGATTGGCCAAAAACGCAGATGATGCCGAACAATACCTGCAAGCTCGTCGTCCGATCGTAAAGCTGAGTAAGTCCCAGCACGACGTGGTGAATCAGTATGCAATGCGCAGCCGCAACGACGTCGTCGCGCCGGATTGATTGTGTTTCCGCCCAGTGAACCAATAACCACATAAATTTGGGGCGCGCTCTTGCCTTGCGACGCTGCGCCGCCCCTGATACTTTCCGCGCGTTTTCGACAAGACGACGACGGAGTCGCAATGTTCACGAAAGTACTAGTAGCCAACCGCGGTGAGATTGCAGTTCGAATCATGCGAACACTGCGCGAAATGGGAATCAAATCGGTTGCGATTTATTCGGAACCCGACCGCGAATCCCTTCACGTACGTTACGCAGATGAAGCCTATTGTGTCGGCCCCGCGGCCAGCGCAGAAAGCTACCTGCGGATGGACAAAATCATCGCTGTCGCCAAAGAATCTGGCGCTCAGGCGATCCATCCTGGTTTTGGTTTCCTTTCGGAACGCGCTCCGTTTTCGCAAGCCTGCGAAGACGCCGGAATCGTGTTCATCGGGCCAAAACCTTACGCCATTGAAGCCATGGGCAACAAAACCCATGCGCGCGATTTGATGCTCAAGGCAGGGGTTCCGTTGGTGCCCGGCTCGAAGGCAGCGATTGAATCAGCCGACGAAGCGCTGATCGTTGCGACCGAAATGCGTTTCCCCGTCCTCATCAAGGCTGCGGCTGGCGGTGGTGGAAAGGGCATGCGCCGTGTCGACCGCCCCGAAGACTTCATCGCCGCCTTTGAAGGCGCGCGTCGTGAGGCCTTGAGCGCATTTGGTAACGGTGACGTTTACGTTGAAAAATACGTCCTCAACCCAAAACACGTCGAATTCCAGGTGCTGGCTGACTCGCACGGCAATTGTGTTCATATCTTTGAACGCGATTGTTCGGTGCAACGTCGTCATCAGAAAATCACCGAAGAATCGCCTTGCTCGACTCTGCTTCCAGAAACCCGCAAAAAGATGGGTGAGGTCGCAATCGCCGCAGCAAAGGCTGTGAATTATGTCGGCGCTGGCACCATCGAGTTTTTGCTCGACGTGAATCAGGACTTCTATTTCCTCGAGATGAACACACGACTTCAGGTCGAGCACCCCATTACCGAAATGGTTTCGGGTCTGGATTTGGTGCGGCTGCAACTCAAGATTGCTGACGGCCAAAAACTGCCGTTTACGCAGGACGATTTGAAAGCCCGCGGACACGCGATCGAATGTCGTGTTTACGCTGAAGACCCAGAAAATAACTTCATGCCTTCACCCGGCCTTCTGCACTACCTGTCGCCTCCTGGCGGCCCATGGGTACGAGAAGACACCGGCGTTTACTCTGAAGCGACTGTTTCGGTTCACTACGACCCAATGATCGCGAAACTCGTGGTCTGGGGAGAGGATCGCAATCATGCGATTGGCCGAATGAAACGGGCTCTGAGCGAGTATGTGATTTCTGGCATCAAAACCAATGTCGCATTCCACATCGAGATGCTCGACAACGAGATGTTCCGCGCCGGAACGTACTCAACCGACTTTGTGCCGGCGCTTTTTGCAGCACGCAAAGAAGTCGCCCTTGGCGAGTTTGATGAAATGGGCGAATTGGCAGCTGTGATTGCTCGCCATCGACAAGATGAAGTGGTCGAAAAATCAGGTGGGGCGACAACGCCTACCCGTGCCAGCGGCCCATCGAACGCATGGAAAAATTATGGACGTTTTCAACAATTACGCGGCCTTCGCCTGAGGTAAATAATGGCTAATTATTACACACCCGGAACCGAAGAAGACCGCCAATGGAGCGTCGAGACGCTCGAAGATGGTCGTTATCAAGCGGTTGGACCGGACGGAAAATCCTACATCGTTGACGCCTTCAGCCCAGTCGCAGGACGCGTGCATATGCTCGTCGACGGCAAGTCGTGGGACATGGACGCCCGCGAGATCGAAGGCGAAATCCACGTCCAATGGCGCGGCCTAACCAAGAACCTGAAAGTCCTCAACGACCGCGAAAAACGCATGGCTGTCGCCGGCATCGGCGCCAATAAAGACGCGGGCCCCGAACTTCTGAGCCCAATGGCTGGGAAAGTTGTCGCCATCAAGGCGCAGATTGGGGACGAGGTCAAAGAAGGTCAGGTGGTTTTGATCATCGAAGCCATGAAAATGGAAAACGACCTTAAAGCACATCGCACGGGCCGCATCGAATCGGTGAATGTTTTTGCCGGTGAAGCGGTTGAAGTCGGCACTACGCTAGTCACGATTGCGGACTAGTGCTTATTTTGTTTCGGAGTTCTTGCCATGACGAAGAGAAACGGCGTTCGTTTTCTGCAGCCACGATTTACCCGCGCGCTGATCATCGAAAATCCTGATCCACTGCTCGACGAAGCCCTTCGCCAGCAGGGGATCGAGCCGGACCGCTTGCCTGAAACGGCAACCCTGGACCGCGAGTTAATCCTCAAGACCCTTCGTGAAGGTCAGCACGACCTGATTTTCAAGCGTAGTCGGTTTGTCATCGACAAAGAGGTCATCGAGGCTTCTGAAAATTTGGCTGCCGTGATCCTTTGCTGCATCGGCGACGACTCGGTCGACAAGGAAGCATGCGCCGCAGAAGGCGTCTTGGTCATGAACGACCCGATCTCAAACGGTCGCTCGGTTGTGGAATTGGTCTTCGGAGAACTCATCTGTCTTGCGCGACGTATCTTCGATGCGGTGGAACGCAACCGGCATTCTGATTGGCGAAAAGACAATTTTCACCGCTATGAATTAAAAGGCAAACGCCTTGGGATTCTAGGGTTGGGAAATATCGGTAAAGCGGTCGCACAAATGGCCGACGCTTTCGGCATGGACGTCTGTTTTTACGACAACCGTGACCTTGCTCGAGAAGTCGGTACGACGCTGGGCTGGACCGCATGTAAGAACATCGACGATGTCTTCCGGATGTCGGATTTCGTGACGGTTCATTTTTCGGCCGAGGACCATCGCAGCCGCTCGAACAAAAACGTTTTGACCTACGATCATTTTGCGCAGATGGGCGCAGAACGGGACGAAAACAGCCCACGCATCTTCATCAATCTGGCGCGTGGATTCTTGTTTGAACCCGACGACCTGATTCGGGCCGTAAAAGCGAACCAGGTTCGTTTTGCTTCGGTCGACGTGTTTCCCGAAGAGCCGGGAAGCAGCAAAGATGAGTGGCATAACCCCTACGCGGAAACTCCCGAGATCGTCTCGACACCGCATATCGGAGCGGCAACGCAAGAGGCCCAACCACGCATCGCGACACATGTCGGAAACACCGCACGGCTCTTCAACCTCTACGGCACCGTGCGCGACACGGTTTACGCCCCAGGCCAGTTGATCGGCGTCGACGGCGCCGAACCGCCTTGCATCTTGGCTGTCGTTCATTCGGACGCTCGCGGTACCAAAAAAGCCGTGTCCGACTGCATTTTCGATGCTGGTCTGAGCAACCTTGAGTCGTCGCATCGTGACTTCGCCAAATACAAATTGGCCTACGACCTTAGCGCGATCGACCAGGTCTTGACCGAAGAGCAGCTCGATAAACTCATCGAGACAGCACGCGGTATCTCGGGCGACGAAAACGCGATCCGTTCGGTCCGCGTGATTCCACGCTGATTTCCGAGCTTGGCCCCAATCGCAATTTAGGCCCAAAGGCCTTCCCACAAATCAAACCAGGACGGCCCGCATCATTCATGCGGGCCGTAGCCCTGTGTATCGAATCATCAGGTTCAAATGAAAGTCACCGATATCGAAAACCACGTCGATAACCTTAAGAACCAAGCGCTCGCGGCGCTCGGTGTAGACGAGGCGACTCAAGCGCTCATCACGCTCGCCACGGCCCCCAATCCCGAGATGGGCGATTTGGGCTTCCCTTGTTTTGTGTTGGCAAAGGCACTTCGCAAGGCTCCTCCTGCGATCGCGGCGGAAGTCGCTGGCGCCATGCAACCCTTGCTGGCCGAGAACGACGTCATCGCCGAGATCTTGGCCGTTGGCCCCTACGTCAACGTTCGATTCAATCGTAAGCGCTACGCCGAAATCGCGTTGACTCAGGTGCTTGCAGAACAAGAGCAATACGGCCGTGACAGCATCGGTAATCCTTCCAAATGGATGATCGAATATTCGGCACCGAACACCAATAAGCCCCAGCATCTGGGCCATGTTCGCAATAACCTGCTCGGCTCGGCGGTGGCCTCGGTGCTCGACTTCGCCGGACATGATGTCACCCGCGTAAACTTGATCAACGACCGCGGCATTCATATCTGCAAATCGATGCTCGCCTACAAGCTCTTTGGCGAAGGCGAGACGCCGGAATCGAGTGGAATCAAAGGCGACCATCTGGTCGGACGTTATTACGTGCGCTTCGAAAAAGAGTTTCAGGTCGAGTACTCGATCTGGCTTGAAAGCGACGAGGCCAAGAAAGCGTTTGCTGTGTGGAAAGCCGCTCAAACGACCGAGGCCCTGGCCGGCAAGAACGACGAGGCTTTGGCCGCGGAATTCCGAAAGGCTCATAAAGACACCTATTTCAACGCTGACAGTACGCTCGGCCAGGCCGCACGCACGATGCTGCTTGATTGGGAAGCCGGCGACGAAGCCACGGTCAGTCTTTGGAAAACGATGAACTCCTGGGTCTTTGCAGGTTTTGATGAAACCTACGCACGCCTCGGTGTGGCGTTCGACCACGTGTATTACGAATCGAACACCTATCTGCTTGGCAAGGATGTCGTGGTGAAGGGCCTCGAGGAAGGCAAATTCCGTCGCTTGGACGACGGCGCCATCGTCTGTGATATGGAGCCGCTGGGCTTAAGTGGCCAGAAAGTCCTGATGCGCAGAGACGGCACCAGCGTCTACATGACTCAGGACCTTGGAACCGCGCTCTCGCGATTCGACGAGTACCATATGGACAATATGGTCTACGTTGTGGGCGACGAGCAGGACTACCATTTTCAGGTCCTGTTCAAGGTCCTTGAAGTTCTGCGCCCCGAACTCGCCGGTCACCTTCAGCACCTGAGCTACGGCATGGTTCTTTTGCCTGAAGGCAAGATGAAGAGCCGTGAAGGCACCGTCGTCGACGCCGACGACCTCATGGAAGGCATGTGCGAACTGGCTGCCGACGCGATTCGCGAACGTTACCCGGATTTGACCGAGGAGGACCTCGCGATCCGCGCCAACACCATCGGAATGGCGGCGTTAAAGTATTATATCCTCGATTATAATCCGCGAACGTCGATTCACTTCGACCCTGCGAAGAGCATTGATTTTGAGGGTCGAACAGGACCTTACGCTCTTTACAGCTACGCCAGAATTCAATCGATTCGTCGTAAGGTGGGTTGGCCCGAACTCGACGAAGCTTCCCAGCTCAAAGCGATTGCGGCTCTGGAATCAGACCTGGAATTTGCGGTCCTAAAAGAGCTTGTCGACTGGCCACATATGCTGGAAGTCTCGGCGCGGCTCTTGGACCCAAGCAAGGTGACTGAGTACGTGTTCCGGGTCGCCAAGGCGTTCAGTTCGCTCTACACGGACCGAGACCATCGCATTGTGGACATCGAGGACGAAGACCACAAAAACGGCCTTCTGCTGCTTGCAAAGGCCGTTGGAAAGTCGATTCGCGGTGCGCTCGACATTCTGGGTATCGAGACCGTCGACGAAATGTAAGGTGCGCTACGGAACTTGGGGCGGGATCGCGATCAAGAGCAAACGACGGTCAACGGTACCGGCCTCGCGACTGCGCAGGTCTAGGCGAGCCCTCACAAACTTCGCGGCTGTTCCAGGCGAAATTGTGGCGTTTGTGCCGAATTCCATCCTCCAACAAATCTTCGAGCCCGGCAGAACTCCCGGATAGGTTTCGGGGTCTCCGTCGTTATCGCCGTCGGCCGCATTTGTCGCGGAACTGCATCCTGCCAGCGTGCTGTCGGCCACCAAACGCGTGATAAAAGGCCCAAACGCACCAGCGTCACCCGACTCTTCGCGAAGAAGCGGGGAAACCGTCAACGGAAGCTGCGAAAACATCTGTTGCGCCCCTGTTTTCAGGTCGTTCAGCACTGCTGTGTAACTGGTTTGGTAAACAAATCGACTGCCATCCGCACGCTGGGTGGCGCTGCCAAGCGCCAATCCGTCAGCAACATCAAATGCGGTCCCCGTTCCGGAAATGTCTTGCTCGTCGTAAAGACTCAACACTTTGATTTGACGGCTGAGCATCTCGGCGCCCACGCCCAGCGGCGTGAACATGGCGCAACGGGCAGCCTGAGACATCGGACATTGTTCATTGGCGTCTGTGATGTGTGTATACACTTTGAGTGCATCTGACCTGAAACCAACACACCCGACTCCCGATGCCGCGCAGTTTTTGGTGTTATTCAGGCATTTCGATCCATCAACTGCACATGCCGCCGCATGAGTGGGCGCTTCCTCATAACCACCACCGGTGCCGCCGCCTGCAAGCGCGAGCACCGAAGAGGCTGCACTCGATTGTGGAGAAATCACGTTCACAAAGGTGTCGATCGTGTCCCATTTGGCGACTCCCGTATAGATGTTCACCGCGCACTGTCCCGTCTGAGCGACGCAATGTCCGGCGACACTGCAATTCGCATTCGAGGGACATTGCTCATCGGCATCACAAGACGTTCCCAAGTCAGTGCACGTCAATGCCTGAACCGCCGTGACGAGCCCGGTCTGCAACGTCGAAAAATACGTCGTCATGGAACCCGTATTATCCATGCTCAAATAGAAGTCTGCGTTTTCGACAAAGGGCCGAAGCGGGATTTTGAGGTTTGCCGGCGAAGCAGGCCGATTATGCGGCAATTGAACGACATACACGCCGGTCGCACGCGAAGAACTCGACGCCACTGCGGGGTCGGTACCCAACGCAAGTTCGATCGAGTCCCATTCTTCATCATCATCGCTGTCGAAATCGAGTGGATCGCAGCCGTTGGCCGCTTCGTCGATGTCGGCCAATCCATCGTTGTCACTGTCACGGTCAATATAATCAGGAATTCCATCAAGGTCCGAATCGCGAGGATGTAACGGGTCGAGCCCGGCCTCTTCGCTGTCCAAATAACCATCCCCGTCACTGTCGTCATCCAGATAATCAGGCGTCTGATCTTGGTCGGTATCGCGACCAGGCGCACCCTCGATGCTGTCCGGAATGCCGTCGTTGTCGGAATCCGCGTCGACCACCACCATGTCCGGCTCAGCGTCCATGCCCATGTCCATGCCGAAGTCTCCCCCCATGTCTTCGAGGTTATTCGTCGCGTTGTTCGTCGCGTTGTTCGACGCGTTGTTCG
>CAYMYJ010000027.1:48806-87600 GCA_964394615.1 uncultured Bradymonadales bacterium
ATGTCTTCGAGGTTATTCGTCGCGTTGTTCGTCGCGTTGTTCGACGCGTTGTTCGACGCGTTGTTCGACGCGTTGTTCGACGTATTATTGGTCGTGTTATTTGAAGTGTTGTTGCTGTCCCCCTTCTTCTTCTGGGTCGCATCGCCACAACCAACGAGGCTCAAAACAGCCAGCACATTCACTACATTTTTCATCCATCCATTCATTGCCATCTCCATACAAAAGGCCCCATCAACCTGCCGAAATTATCGGCCAGAAGCAAGGAAGTCCGCCGCTGCGAGCTCTTCGGCTTCCAAGAACTTAGAGCGCATCGCATCGAACTCCTCCAGGAGCTTCTCGCGTTCTCGACGAAGCCTCACCACAAGTTGTTTCTCGGTTTGAAAAAGTGTTCGCGTCAGAATCCGGCTCCGATAACGCGACAGCCGCGACCGATAGCGCAGGAAGAAAAACCCCGAGACCGGCAGCGTGGCCAAATAGACGGCCGCGAAGAAAAAATCACCCGTGGCAATCTCGAGGGCGACAAAAAGTCCCGTGTACCAGCAACCAAAAACAAATATGCCGACCAGGAATCCTCGGATGGCCCGCATCGCCTCGTCCGGCGCGGTCAGGGCGAGTAACTTGGTGATCAAATAAGGCACCACATTATGGATAAATCCCCAAATCGCGGGCAAAAAGAACATCATGGCGTAGACCGTAAATTTGAACGCTTCGACCCTGAATGACAGGCTTTCAGGCGGTCGATCCAGAAACTCATGACGCAGCCGCACCTGCCGCAAATGGTCTTTGTACCTCCACACGCGGACTTTCATGTCGTTTAACAACGCCGGATCCGAGCCCTCAAAATACCGAATGGCCTCGGCAATACGGGTCTTAACCCAAAATTTATCGTCCAGACTGTCGATCGGCTTTTTAGTCGATCTCACTTCGTCAAAAAGCCAGGAACGCAGGCTCCGACCTCCATCACTGGCAAGCTCGGCCACGATCGCAGCGTCGTCAAAATCATCGCCCACGAGGTCCGAAAACGTCGAAGAAAACGATCGAATTTCCGCGTCCTTTTCGGCAGCGATCGTGCTCAATAACCGCTTGCCGTAAATTTCCTCAATGTCTTTCACAAGATCCAAGATCCTGAAGCCCTGAATATGAGTCGCTGCCCCACGAATCCGCTCTTGAATCTCGGCCGTCAACGCCCGCACAGCGGCGCGTTCATCCTCGCGATGAAGGTCTGCGTAGTCGGCAACCATGATCGGCTCGGAAAACCTGACCAACACCCGGGATAAGAACTCGTCTCGATCCTCAAAATTTAGACCGACCGGGATCACCTGAACACCCAATGTGTAGTCATGCAGACGTTCTGCCCCCAAAGCGATGCGAGCCGTGCCGGTTTTGATATCGAGAACCTCGGCTTCCATCGAATTTTGCCCTTCAGGGAAGATTCCAATCACCCCACCGTGTTCAAGCACCTCGAAGGCGCGGCGAAAGCTGTCGTCATTGGAGCCTTCCGCACCCGGATTACGGTAAACTGGAATCACGCCACATTGGTCGAACACAAACGAAACAATCGGATTTTTGAACAAACCACTTTTCGCCATGTACGAGATCTGCCGGTCGGTTTGCGACCCCAGAATCACAGTATCCATGATGGAATTGGGATGGTTGGCTGCAAAAATCACCGGGCCTCTTGCCGGAATCTGCTGCTTTCCTGTGGATTGAATGTCCACGTAAAAAAGCTCGACGGCTGTCCTCAAGATCTCGCGCAGCGAGCGATAGAGCAGCGACATGAAGTTCACCTTGGTTTGATATCAGCGGACTCTAACAGTAAGCAAAGAATCTCGTCGACCCGGCGCGCATCTATCCCGTGACTTAATCAGGGCATTATATGTTGAGAATGGCAATTTTTGGCGTGGTGGCCACCTCCATCTGGTCGCTTGTTCACGTCTACCTTGGCCGACATATTATCGGGGCGCTGGACCTAAAAGGTCGAGCGAAGCTGATTGGCTGGGGACTTGTCGCGGGCCACGGCGTGTTGGCTCCCATCGCCTTGATCGGTCGACGCGGGTCGATGGGTGGGTGGTTATGGGATGTCGTAAACATGGCGACTTATGTCGGGATGGGGTTTGTCACTTTGCTCTTTTTGGCGTTCATCACGCTGGATCTGGCGCGTCTTGGTGCCCGCGTCGCCAACAAGCTCGCCGGCAAACAGCCCGATCCCGAGCGCCGGCAATTTCTGACGGGTTCGGTCAACCTGGGGGCTTTTGCACTCACGGGCGTCGCCACCGGCGTGGGATTTCAGAAGGCCACCAAGATACCGGACATCAAAGAGGTCGTGATCGAAGTCCCAGGACTGCACGCCAACCTCGATGGATTCGTGATTGCACAGATTTCCGACATGCATATCGGCCCCACCCTCAAACGAGACTTCCTCAATGGAGTCATCGATCGAGCGATGACGATCAACGCCGACCTTATCGCGATCACCGGAGATTCGGTGGACGCGTACGTCAAAGATCTTGGCGAAGACATGAAGGAACTCGCGCGCCTCAAAGCGGAACACGGTGTGTTCATGGTCACGGGCAACCACGAGTACTATTTTGACGGGGTGGCCTGGGCCAACTTCTATACAGAGATTGGCCTGAACACACTCAACAACGCCCATGAATTGGTCCGGGTTGATCGAGCTCGACTTTTGGTGGGTGGCGTGACTGATTTTCGGGCCGGGCAGCTTGTTCCCGAGCACACCTCGGATCCTCATTTAGCTATGCGTGATGCGCCCGAGCACGACTTTTCACTCCTGCTGGCACACCAGCCTTCAAGCGTTTATGAGGCGGCCAAGGCGGGCTGGAAATTCCAGATATCTGGCCACACCCACGGTGGCCAATTCTTCCCGTTCAACTTCGTGATTGGATTGGTTCATGAGTTTGCGGTTGGACTCGGGAAACACCTCGACACGTTGATCTACGTCAGTCGCGGTGCGGGTTATTGGGGCCCACCCAACCGGCTGG
The DNA here is from genome assembly GCA_964394615.1 of uncultured Bradymonadales bacterium. Lineage (GTDB taxonomy): Bacteria > Myxococcota_A > Bradymonadia > Bradymonadales > Bradymonadaceae > JBFFMO01. Next base: position 51,806 of record CAYMYJ010000027.1, read on the forward strand.
GAGCCCCCTCCGAGATCACAAAAATCACCCTGCGAAGGACCTAAGGGCCCTGCGCGACGCTCACGAAGCGTTGACGGTCGGAAGTCCATGCTTTAGGTTTGCCGCTCGCAACACGAAGTAGCAGGTTGACTTCCATGATTTCTTGCCCGAAATGCGGCGCCGAAAACGCCGACAACGCCAATCACTGTGGGAACTGCGGCGATCGCCTCAACGACGGAGGCGCCTCCAAAACCATGTTTGGTTTTGCAGCGATCTCTCCCGAAGCGATGAAGCAAGCAGCCGAAGACGCGCGAGCTCAAGCAGATGAGGCAGCGAATAAGCTTAAACTGCCCAAAGCTCAGTTGCCCTCGCCGTCGATTCCTGCACCCGTCATTCCGCCTCCTGCGTCAGCGCCCCATGTGCCTGGCCCAGCGCAGTCCGGTCTCGACACACCTTCATCGGCAGGTTTCAGCATACCCGCGCCTCGAACAAGCGAGGAGGCCAAGACAGAAATGCTTGAGCCGGCAGTCAATCCGCTGGCAGCGACTCAGTTGCCCGGGTCGATGAACCAACCCAGCTCCTTGGTGCCCGAGTCTCCTCTAACTCAACCAAGTCCAATGGTTAACGAGACTCCCGCGACCCAACAGACTCCCTTGGTGGAAGCGCCGCAGTCTACGCAAACACCTTCTTCATTTGCCCAACAACCCCCCTCGTCACTCGTGACGAAACCCGAGGTATCCATGGCTACGACCGCTCCAGGCGTCTATCAACGAGGCGAAGTCCGCGACCCTGTCAAAACTCTTTTGATCTGCTTACTCACATGTGGCTTCGGCAACATGTACATGCTTCTCAAATGGGCCGAAGACATCAACGGTGGTCTCGGTGAGAAGAAATATGACGGAATGAAAATCCTCATCCTTGGCATGTTGACTTGCGGTCTTTACGCAATCTTCCAGCTTTGGAACATGTGTAACGACATCGAAGAAATCCAGCGTCGCTGGGGTGTCGAACCTGATCAACCAGGCATGAACATCTTCCTTTTGCACTTCGTGTATGTCGGACCGATGTTCTTCCAGAAAGGCCTGAACAACGCTTGGGAAAACGGCCAACAGCCGAGCTGATCCTTTCCCTCAGTGTTTTCAAAATTCAAGATGCCCCCGAAGCGAAACGTTTCGGGGGCATCGTCGTTTGGGGCCAGCAGCAGCTGGAGCCGCCGCGGGTGAGCAGTTGGCAGTGAGCAGGCACTAAGTCGATCGTCGCTGGCAGGAGCCGGGCGCGACAACCGACAACCGAAAACTGGCCAGCTTGCGGCGAGTGTTTGTAATCAGTAGACTCCTGTCCTGATTGCAGGAGTACTGGTGAGAATCACAACACGATTCATAGGTTTGATACTGGCCCTTAGCGCGACAGCGTGTCAGGGCGAAGAACTCGGGGTCGATGAAGATTCGCCCGTGGTCGAGGAAGTGATCGAGCCCAGTATCCCAACGTCGATGGACGATTGCGACGGCGAAATCTTCGCGGGCCAAGCCCCGATGCGCCTGCTCACGCGCTACGAATACGACTATACGATTCGTGATCTCTTAGGCGTTGAGACCACGATTGCCCGAAGCGGCTTCCCTCCCGAAAATTCGGTCGCTGGATTCGAGAATAATTCCGACTCCCACCGTGTCAGCCCGCTGATGGTCCGAAAGCTCATGGAGGCCGCAGAGACCCTTGCTGCCGATGCCGTGGCCAATCATCGCGCCAAACTTGTATCGTGCGATTTGAGCACCGACGAGTGTTTGCAGACTTTCTTGACGGATTTCCTGCTCCACGCCTTCAGGAGGCCAGCAACTTCGGGCGAGGTAGCGCTCTACACGGCATTTTATAAGGGGATCTTGGAAATCGACGGCGCAGAACAGGCGTTGTTGTCCACGGTCGAGCTCACGCTGCAATCACCCCAATTTTTGTACAGAATCGAACTCAAAGATGACTTCACCGCGGGCCAGTTGGTCCCGTTGAACTCTTTTGAGACCGCGAGCCGGCTCTCGTATTTCCTTTGGGGCTCGATGCCCGACGAGGAATTGCTCGAAGCCGCAGCCAAAGACGAATTGGCCACGGCCGACCAAATAAGCGTTCAAGCCCGGCGGATGCTCGAAAAGCCCGCGGCTCGTGCCCTGATCAACGATTTTTATCGGCAGTGGTTGGGCCTCGACGCCTTGGACTCGATGGTCAAGGACAACACGGCCTACCCAGAATGGACGCCTGAGATGACTCAGGAATGGCGAGACAGCCTTTACGCGTTTATCGACCACGTCCATTTCGACCAGAAAGGCGACTTGAACGACCTGATGACTTCCCCCGAAGTCTTTCTCTCAGAATCGTTGGCCCCCGTGTACGGATTTGAAGCGACAAAAACAGGCATGAACGCATTCGTAGCCCCGTCCTCTGAGCGAGCCGGGCTTCTGACTCAGCCCGCTGTGATGGCGCTGCTTGCTTATCCCGCGCAGGGTTCCCCGATTCATCGCGGCATCTTCGTGCGCGAACGGCTGCTCTGTCAGAAATTGCCTCCGCCTCCGAACAACTTGGTGATCAAGCCTCCAGACCCCGATCCCAACGCGACGACGCGCCAGATTTTTGAAGAACATGCAAATGATTCCGCATGCGCTGGATGCCACTTGCTGATCGACCCGATTGGTCTAGGCTTCGAGAATTACGACGGAATTGGGCGCTATCGCGTGGTCGAAAACGGGCAGGCCGTCGATGCCACAGGAACATTGGGATACACGTCCGATCCCACCATCGAAGGCGATTTCGACGGCGCTGTGTCGCTCTCAGGCATGCTCGCCGAAGCCCGCCAGGTCGAAGATTGCGTCGCTGACCATTGGTACACGTTCGCGATGGGGCATCCCGAAACGCCCTCCGACATGTGTGCCGCAGACCAAATCCGCACCAAATTTGCGGCCACCGAGGGCTCGTTTGAAGACCTGCTGGTCGCCATCGCAACCTCAGATGCGTTCCGATACCGCACCGTTCAGGTTCCCGTGCAAGGAGACCCGTAATGAACCCGTTTCGCGGCCTATCAAGACGCTCATTCCTTCGAGGCTTAGCCGGTACGGCGATCTCGTTGCCCCTATTGGAAGCCGGGCTTGGACGTCAGGCGATCGCACAATCCACGCCAGGGATCCTGAGCGCGGATGGTTTTCCAAAACGGTTCATCTATTTTTTCCATCCCAATGGCACGCAACAAAACGTGTTCTGGCCCACGGCGGGCGCCTCAAGCAAAGACTTCCAGCTGAGCCAAATTCTTTCGCCTCTCGAAGGGTTCAAGAATAAGCTCATCATTCCCAAGGGAATCGAGCTGAAGTCTGGCGCAGGTGCCGCGGGACCTGGAGAACCGCATCAGCGTGGAATGGGAACGGTGCTCACAGGGCATCCATTGCAGACTGGGGATTTTGTCGGTGGTGATGGCTCGCTCGCAGGATGGGGCGCAGGCATTTCTCTTGACCAAGTGCTGGCTCAACATATTGGTGAAAACACATCGCTTGGCAGCCTTCAGCTGGGCATTCGTGCTGATACGACGGCCCCAACCGCTGAAGTTCGCACAAGACTCTCCTATCTTGGTGCGGCCCAACCACTTCCGCCTCAAAACGACCCCAAGAACGTCTTTGACCAGATTTTTTCGGATTTCATGACCGAGCCTGCGGAGCTCGTGGAACTTCGCGAACGACGCAAATCCGTACTGGACGGCGTGATCGACCAGTTCGCGGTCCTGAACCGTCGCGCGGGTTACGCAGACCGGCAACGACTCGAATCCCATCTCGCGCTTGTGCGTGACTTGGAACAACGCCTCGAAAACGACCGCGTCACGGGAGCCGCATGTTACGCCCCCGCGGATCCAGGCGTTCAGGAGCCCGACAGCGAAGATTCGATGCCGGACATCGCGCGCCTTCAAATCGACCTTTTGGTGATGGCATTTGCCTGCGATATCACGCGGGTGGGCGGCCTTCAGTTCTCGAATGCGAAAAACCATATTCGATTTCCCTGGCTTGAAAGCCTTGGCGATGGCCACCAACTTAGCCATGCGGGCCCAAGTGATTCAGCGTCATTCAACCAGTGGGTCGCACGCGACACCTGGTTTGCTGAGCAATTTGCTTACCTCTTGACGGCCCTTGATTCGGTTCCCGAAGGCTCGGGCTCTATGCTCGATAACACGGTGGTGCTTTGGATCAACGAGCTCTCTCAGGGGAACACGCACAGTCAAGTCGACATGCCATTTGTGATGGCCGGCAGTGGCGGCGGCTACTTCGACACGGGTCAATTCTTGGAACTCGACAACGTGGCGCACTCAGACCTTTTGGTTTCGATTCAAAACGCCTTTGGCATCGAGTCGCCGACATTCGGTGATCCTCAGTTCTGCACAGGACCACTTAGCGGAATCACGCGTTAATTAGCGTATTCCGAACCTTGGACGATCGGCCTGATTCCTTGGATTTCAGGGACAGATTCAGGTATAGGTGCCGCGTTCGTTGTCCTACTTCATTACGACCCGTGAGGGATGGTTTTGGCATACATTGAAGGCAGAAACGGCAGCGAAGGAGCCCAGGTGGTTCCGCTCGCTTTAGCCCGCCTTGAAAAACTCATTGAAGCACGTCTAGCTGACGTACTGCCCGAACATCAGGACATCGAACAATTTGTCCGCGTGAAGGTTCTCGAACCCACCAATGGCCAGAGTTTCCCCGTTGACGGTGAGTTCTACGACGGGCTGATTGACCGCATCATGGAATCACTCACGGAAGCACTTTTTGAAGAGGCCGAAAACCAAGGTTTGGAAGACGATTCCGACGAATTTCAAATGCCTTCAACGTTTGAAGGCGAAGTCGCGACACACCCAGGCAACTGCGACTTCTTTGTCGGCAAGATGCGCTGTCAGCACTGCAAAAAGATCTCGGCAAACGACACTTCGACGCATTGCGAAACCTTCCTTCGTGACGTCCCAGATGGCTCTACGCTTGGTCTTGGCGACTACGTAGGGTCGGTCGATGTCCACAAACGGCCAGACTACTACCAGCCCCAACACGAACAAGAGGGCAGCGACCTCCATGTTTTGGAAGGCTGGGAATGCGCCCACTGCCATCAGGTAAATTGGGCCGAAGTCGTCGTCCGTGATGAGCACGTGGCGAGCGTTTGGTCGATCAAGTTGTCGCGCGAAACGCTGATGCGCGCTCACTTGATCTCGTCTGAGTGCGTGGAGTTGGCCTCCAAGCTGTCGGGTAAACAACCCTGGGAGCTGTTTGAAGCCGACATTGTTTCCGTCCTACTCGAATATATCTAATGCTATCACGCGTTGCTAAACGTATTTTGATCGTCGGAGCCGGCGCGGTTGGGCAAGTGTATGGCCGACATCTCACCCTTGCGGGTTGTGATGTCAGCGTTCTTGTGAAGCCCAAATACGCCAAAGACGCCAAAGATGGCTTCTGGCTTCATCACCACCGACTTCGTCGCACCGACCCAATCGTTCAGTTCAAGCCCGATCAGGTCTACAGTGATATCCCTTCGGCGCGCGGAATCTGGCACCAGATCTGGATTTGCGTGCCCACACCGGCGGTCTACGAGCCGTGGATCGACGAGCTCGCTCGTTACATGACCGGCGAATCGACGATCGTTACGTTCCAGCCCGGACTCGACGAATACGAGCATATCTGCACTAAATTCGACCGCGAGCGCGTCGTACAGGGCATGGTCGGCATGATTTCATATCAGGCCCCCCTTCCCGGAGAACACCTTGAGCCGGGCGTGGCGTATTTGTTTCCTCCCTTCGCGCCGTCGACGTTTGGTGGCCAGCGCGAGCGGGCAACCTCCGTGGTCGAACTCCTGCATAAGGGTGGATGCCCGGCGGCGGTGCGAATGGATGCCAACGAGCAAGCCATGCTCGGAACCTCCATGCTCACGCCCATGATCGCGGCTTTGGAAGTCGCCAACTGGAATTTCAAGACCTTCACCTCGAGCCCGCTGCTCCCCCTTGCTCTGGATGCAAGTGCAGAGGCGGCCACGGTCGTCGAAGCCAAATCGGGCGCTAAGTCGTGGTTGATGCCAAAGCTTCGTCGCCCCTTTGTGTTCAAGACGCTGCTGCCGCTGGCCGAGTCGTTGACCCCATTTCCGCTGCAAAAGTACCTGCAATATCATTTTTCTAAGGTGCGCCCGCAGACCATCGGGAACATGCGACAATTCCTCGAATACGGCACCAGCTATGGGACTTCGACGGTTGCCCTGAAGGAACTCGCTGACCATTGGTACGACGAACTCACTTCGGCGCAAAGCACATCTATGGCGGTGCTCGCCGACCTGCCCGACCCGATGGACGACATGGTGTATCCGATCCCGGGTGAGCCGTATGTCGAACCTCCGGCTGCGGTCCCAAGCGTGAGCGCGAGCTTTGCAGCCGTGAACACGCCCGTCCTCGCCGCCCCCATCGTGACCGACGAGGAAGAGGTTCTGGATGCTACGCCGCTGCCTGCGGGAATTGTCCACGCCGAAACCGTCGCAGCGGTCCTGATTCCTGCGCCAAAACTGGCGATCATCGCAGACGAGCCCTTGCATGACATCCAGGACGACCACACGCCGCTCCCAGGCTCCGATACATGAGTGAACGACCCGCGATACTCAACACGGACCCACAGTTCAGAGGCTGGACAAAACCCGGGCCTCTGCCCGATTTGGATGCTGGGTACGACCGACTCGAAGACGAAACCGTCGACGCATTGAGCGGCCATTTTCGGATCTGGCAGTTGCGCAACGGACACCGGTTTTCGACCGACGATATCCTGACCGCCTGGTACGGCACCGTCTGCGCGCCCTCGCCAGAGCGTGCGCTCGACCTCGGGAGTGGACTTTCTTCGGTCGCGATGACTGCCGCCTGGCGCTTACGCCACGTGCAATTCGTGACGATCGAGGCCCAAGAACGAAGCTTTGCGCTCGCGCAAAAGAGCGTCCGCTATAATGGACTCAGCGACCGCTTTGACATGCGGCTTGGGGATTTCCGCACCGATATCTTGGGCGAAGACGAAAAGTTTGACCTGATTTTTGGCAGCCCACCCTACTGGCCTCCAGAAAACGGCGTTCTCTCAGAACACCCTCAAAAGGTCGCCTGTCGATTTGAGATGCGCGGGGACGTCGCAGACTACGCGACCACCGCCGCGACGCACCTGACGCCAGGAGGCCTCTTTGCATGCGTGTTCCCCGGGGACCAACGCGAGCGAGTGGAAGCCGCGGCAGCTGCGGCGGGCCTGAAAATCATCCGCCGAAAAGCCGTTCACTTTCGTGAGGGCGATCCTCCGCGAATTGACCTATACGCGATGCACTTAGCTCAGGACCTTCCTGACGATTTCCAGACGCATTTCGAAGAACCGTTGATCATTCGACGGCTCGACGGAAGCATCGACACTGCATACGCAGCCATCAAGCTGTCGTTCGGCTTCCCTCCTTAGGCTCTACCCATGATTGTACTGACGACTTTTACCGCGAAGTACATTCATGCGGCCTTCGGCCTACGCTACCTGCAAGCCAATATGGACGAGCTTCAGGCCGATACGACCCTGCTTGAATTCACAATCCATACGCGGCCCATCGACGCTCTCGAAGAAATACTCGCCCTAAACCCAAAGGTTCTTGGTCTGGGCGTGTACATCTGGAATATCCGAGAATCTCTCGATTTTGTGCACCTGATCAAGAAGGTCCGACCGGACATCATCGTGGTGTTGGGCGGCCCCGAGGTCTCGCACGAAACCGACGGACAGGCGATCGTGGAAGCCGCCGATTTTGTGATCACAGGCAATGCTGACCACGAATTCCGCGAGTTATGCAGGCTGCTCTTGCGCGGTGAAACGCCCGTTTCAAAAATCATTCATGCCGCTCCCGCAGACCCAGCCACCTTAAAACTGCCTTATGACCTCTACAACGCAGACGATATCGCCAATCGTATTGTCTATGTCGAAGCCTCACGAGGTTGCCCATTCAAATGCGAGTTCTGCCTCTCGTCGTTGGATAAATCCGTACGAACCTTCGATATGGAAGTCTTTCTAAACGAAATGGAAAAACTCTGGGATCGCGGGCTTCGACAATTCAAATTTGTGGACCGCACATTTAATTTGAGAGTCGATTTTAGCACCGCAATTCTGAACTTTTTTCTGGCAAGATTGGATGCCGAGACTTTCATCCATTTCGAGATGGTTCCCGATCGGATGCCCGAAGAACTGCGGGAATTAGTTCGACAATTCCCACCAGGTTCGTTGCAATTCGAGGTCGGTATTCAGACCTTCGATGTCGAAACCGCGGCGCGGATTTCCCGACGACAAAACTACGAAAAACTCGAAGACAATTTCCACTTTTTGGCGACCGAAACGGGCGTTCATGTGCATGCTGACTTGATCGTCGGCCTGCCCGGCGAGTCCATGGAGTCCTTTGGCCGCGGCTTCGATCGCCTGCTCGCCATGAACCCTCAAGAGATTCAGGTCGGGATTTTAAAGCGCCTGCGTGGCACCCCAATTATCCGCCATGACGCTGAATATAAAATGGTTTGGTCAGACTCGGCGCCCTACGAAATCCTGTCCAATAGTACGATTGATTTTGCGACCCTTCAGGTTCTGCGTCGTTTTGCACGGTATTGGGACTTAGTGGGAAATTCCGGAAACTTCCCACAAAGCCTTCCGCTGATGTGGCAAGAAGGCTCGGCTTTCGAGAGCTTTTTGCATTTTTCGGTCTGGTTGCACGACCGCACACAGACCGCCCACGGCATCTCGCTCAAACGACTTGTCGATCTATTATTCGAATATTTTGTGGACGTGAAGGGGCTCGACAAAGACAAAGTCGCCCTCGCCCTGCTCGCCGATTGGCGTCGCGGCCGCCGCTATAATACGCCCGATTTGCTCAAGCCCTGGACCGACCAAATCAAGGTCGTCGAGGAAGTCGAATCAACTCTGCCTCAACGCCAACAACGCCACATGGAGTGAGCAGTGAGCGGTGAGCAGTGAGCAGCGAGCAGTTTGATGCCAACGCTGGAGCCGACTCGGTGATTTGTGATGGGTCCGCCGGGCTCCAGCCTGGCATTGAGACTCTGTGACGTCCGCCGGGCTCCAGCCCGGCATTACGATTGACTCCAGATTCTTCGAATCAAAATGACGATACCTTGCCCTGAGTTCACACTGTGTAAACCTATCTCATTGTAAATAGTCACCATTCCATTGGAAAAATTTCCGTTTTTTTTACCATGATGAACGCCACCAATCATGGCCGGTGGGCTTCAGAAATGAAGAAACCAAATAGCAGATTCCAGATATGACATCTGAGGTTTTGGCCGTTATTTGTGCTTGGAAATCGATGAAAGAACTCACAAAAATCGCTCCGATGATCCTGTTGTTGGCCTCGTGCGTCGGCGAGGATTTGCCGACCGTGACTCATCAGGAAGAGGTGTTGGAGAAACTAGGCTCGGCCCTTCGTTCAGATGGGGATGTAATCGCGTCGATCAGCCCTCATGTGGTTTCTGGCTGCATGGTGGGCGCTTGGCGGATGGTCGGTTCATCACTGGGCTCTACGACCGCGCAAAGCCAGATATTGGTCGGAAATCAATGCGACCAGCCGTTCACAATCATGAATCGACACGAAAACGTGGGTGACGTCATCGCGCGCTTTGAAACTTCGGTCGGCACTGCCACGTGGTGTGGATGGTTCCCGGAGTTTACGAATTGGGTGGCTGTGGAGATTCAACCCGGCGAGATTGTCACGCTCTACGCACCCATGGATGGCGTGAAGCTTGATACCGAGGATGACTTAAGGACTGCCGTGTCACTGTTATGGCCTAGGCCAGACGGCCCAGCGCCGGAAACCTGTTGCAGCCTCGAATGTGATTCTAAAACCCGGATTATCGAGCGTTTCGAAATCAACCTCAGCCCGCAAAGCGAGGAGTATCTGACGGCAGAGTTACTCAGGAAACAACGATCAGAACTCTAATTTTGCTGGCACTGCTGGGATTTTGTGGATGCAGTGACTCCAATGATTCCTCGAATAACAAGACTTCGAAAGATGCCGAAAATCTCAGCGATGCACACCTGAATACCGAGTCCGACGCCGCCAATGGCGTCGACGCCGAAAACGACGAAGGGACCGACTCAGGGGAAGCCGACACAGCCGATATGGCACCGGAGGCCTTTTGTATCAGCGGAGACCCGGGCACTTTGAACGACTGCAATGCCGTCTGGGAAAGCGCTGGTTTTTTTGTGTGAAGAAGGGACAACCCTCTTCGATGGCGGTGGACTTCGGGCAGACTACGACGACGATTCAATCACAGCTCGGCAGCCTGGCGGACCCATCACAGGCCAGGCTGGCGGACCCATCACAACTTCGAGTCGACTCCAGCGTCGGCATCAAACCGCTCACTGCTCACTGCTCACCGCTCACTGCTCACTGCTCACCGCTCACCGCTCACTGCTCACTGCTCACTGCTCACCGCTCACTGCTCACTGCTCACCGCTCGCGGCCAACAGCGTTGGGAAGTCGTCGACCAGGTTGGCGGCCAAAGCCAGCGGCACCTCGACGGCTCCCCGCGTGAAATTCGACTGCACAAACCACTTTTCGCCGCCATCGGTCGAGGGCGTCTTGAAGAATTTAATCTGAGTGATTTTACCTTCTGAACTCGCTTTTAATTCCAGGACTTCAACGGCGTCGCCGATCGAATCAGGAGAGCCAATCGAGCGCACGCGAAGGAATTTATCGAGCCAGGTTTTGGCGCTCAGGTTGGCGTCTTCCGTGCCTTCCGAGGCCCAGAATGCAGCGCCTTGATCCGACGCATTTTTCTGGACAAAAGTGGCCGATTTTTCTCCGTTAGAAATCGTGACTTTTTCGATCTTGGCCATGTCGGGTTCAAGCAAACGACGCTCAGGAAGACGCTCGTCGGCACGCATCAAAGGACGCAAAAGCCCGCCGTCGACCAGGAAGACCTTCTTAGACTCAACATCGCGCACGTAGGTGTTGCGATGGCCATAACCTTCTTCGCCCACATCAAAGACGCGCGTCTTGCCTTTGCTCACAACTTCAAGCTTGCCTCGCGGCTCGTCCAATCCGAACTCCTTGAGTCGCTCGGGGGTCGTTTCCATCGCACGTAGGGCGATAAAGGGCGTCAACATCGCAAAAACTGGATCGACCGTCATGCCGGCTTTGAAAGCCTTTTTGACGGTCTTTGTCTCGCCCACCTTGATGTCCGCGGCGTCAGGCAACGCATGAGGATCTGCAGGCGGAACGATTGTCGGAGTTTCACGACTCGTCTCGACCCAGACGTAGTCGCCCAGATCATCGTTTTTTCGCGTGATGGAAACGCTAAAATCCTTGGTTGAATAACGGATTTCACTAAGATCTTTCTCGGCGAGGTCCAACACCAAGACTCCATCCTTAAGGCGGGGATTCTCTTCGTGCGTCCAGCTGAAGTAGGAACCTACAAGTGCGATGACCAGCAGGGCTGAATAAATGGCGACCGTTCGATTCATTGTGCACCTCGGACGCGACGTCGAGTTCGGATCAACCCAATCACCATCAATATTGCCGGGAAGCCCAGAACGGTGGTGTAGAACCAACCGGCCTGACCTTCTTTTGTATGCTGAATCCGCACGTCTTCTTCGTTTTCTTTGGTGCCCGAATAAGCTTCGGTTCTGGCCAACCAATTGGTCGTATCCGCCATGAACTGCTGATTACCCCGCACCACGGCCGCCAAATCCGAGAACATCGTCGCATCGCCTGTCACGACTGCCCGCCAGCTCTTTTTACCGCTGCCAGTCGAGGCAATCACCACGGGCCGCGCCTTTTTGGATTCAGTGTCCTGATCAAATTCGAGGTTCTGGTTCATGTCTTCCCAGGTCTGGTCGGTCGTACGAACGGTGACGATGGGATTGCCAGTGGTGCCTGGCATCAGGTCGATGCCTGCCGCCATGGACATCATCATACCGCTCGGTTCAGCCGCCAAAACGACCGTCGATGGATGAGTCGAAAACGTCCCGATCGTGATGTTCACGCGGTCGTACTTCCCGCCCGAAATCGAGACAATTTGCTGCTCAGAAGCCAAAATACCGGCGTCTTTTTTGACTCCGATAAAACTCAGAAGGTCGGCAAGCCCGTCTTTTGATTCGATGATTTGCCCAGGCATCGTGGGCTCAAGCGCAAGAATCAACGAGCCGCCTCGTTCCAGATAGCGTGTGATTGCGGCGATTTCCGCCGGCAAGAAAGGTTTTTCTGGTCCCAGAATAATCAGCATGTCCGCATCTTGAGGAATCTCTTCTGCAAGACCGTCCGCCATGCCGATCGTCTTTAGGCTGATGTTGAAATACTCCATCAATTGTTTGAAACCTCCGAGCGCTCTCTGTGGAGGCTCATTACGGTCCCAGGTGAGCTCGCCGTGGCCTCGAGTGACGTAGGCCTTCAGTTCGCCCCGCGCCATGCTCAAGAATGCCTTACCGACGATTTCATCGAGTTTACGCAGGTTGCGACGGGCATCCTTCATGTCCGCGCCAACATTAACCAGCTGCGTGTTGAGCGGTTTGCCCCCGGCTTCCGGATTTTCTTCGCTGATCGCGATGAAACCGTTATTTCGGACCTTCAGATCCTGAGCAAGTTTAGGTTCTTCAGCTTGATCGACGATTTCGACCGAAAGCGTGGGCCCTTCGAGGGGCTCAAAATACTTGATGAGGTCCGGCAACACATCCGACGAAGTCGGCTGGAAAATCCGAACCACGACCGGCTTTTTGAGCGACTTCACAATCGCGGCGGTCGTCGTGCCGGGCTGAGACGTCTTAAAATACGAGAAATCCCAGACCGTTGAATGACGCGAAGCGATGAAATTGATCGGGAAGACCAACGAAATCCCCAGCGCTGCAATCAGACCGTAGCTCATCGCCTGTTGAACACGACGAGTGGGCATCATCACCGGAGACGTCTCGATCGCGCGGTCAACGGTGAAGAGAGGAAGCGTTCCGCAAAGCCAGATAATGGGCCAAAGGGCGCCGAACACGCCCTGCCAGCGTGATTTCATCACATCTTCAAGGCCAACAAGATCCGCAAAACCATCGGTTGAAATCGCATAAATAATCAAGGCGACCGACGCGATGGCGGCCATCACTAAGGCTCGAGTATGCGCCAAACGAACGCCGGCATCGTCGGATGCAGCACGGTCACGGGTGCGCAGATAGGCCGAAAGCCCAATCGCGACCAGGCCCGCAAAATCCGCAATCCATCGCACAGCATCGTAAGAGCCGAGCAGACGCTCTCCCGCAAAGAATGCCGCCATTCCGAAAAAATAAGCCATCAATGAAACGCTCATTTCCACCTCCTCGCCCCAAAGACCCGCGTGGCGAGCATCAGGAATCCGAAGGTGAGCGAGAGCAGGTAGACGACGTCTTTGGTGTCGATTCGCCCTTCCATAAACGTTGTTCGGAAATGCCGATCGAAAAGGCTCATGTACGACAGGACAGAATCCAGCGGCGCGTCAGCCACCTTGGCCAACAACCACGAGATCAACAAAAATACCGTCAGAACGCTGCCGATCACCGCGGCAACAAGCTGAGACCTCGACAGGGTCGAGGCGAACGTGCCAATGGCCGTCACCGCCGAGCCGATCAAAATCAGCCCCAGATACCCCGACATCACATGGCCCATCGAGACTTTGCCGTTCACCATGATCATGGCCGGCATATAGGCCGTCGCCAAAATAAGCAGCGTCAAAAACATCAAGGCCGACAGGAATTTCCCACCGATAATTTGCCAGTCGGTAAGCGGAGACGAGTCCAACAAAACAATCGTATTATTTTGTTTTTCTTCAGCCACCAGACGCATCGTGAGCAAAATCGCCGCGATCGTTGTTGTCCCAAACGAAAAATAATAAAAGTCTCGAAGAACCTCGAAGCTCAATCGAGGCCGGTCGGTCAGCGCAAAAGCATTAAATAAAAGGCCGTCGATGATCAGAATCACAGCGGCTACGATATAGCCCCAAATCGAGTTAAAATAAGAAGACAGCTCGCGGCGTGTCACCAGCCATAATGCGTTCACGCGGCCTCCACTTCTTCAGGTTTTGGCATGTCAGGCGTTTCCCGAGTCAAACCAATAAATACAGACTCAAGCTCGCTCGACGAGTGGTCGGCCATGCCGCGTAATCCCAACCCTTTTTCGACAAATGCCTTCGCAAGGTCTTCACGCGCATCGCCTGAAAACTCCACATGCGCAAAAATCAAATCATTTTCGGCGCGTACACTGTGGTTATCGAGTCCCGGATGGCCGCTCAACACCGACTCAACGACCTCTTGTTCACCACGCAGAATGAACTCGACCGCGAGCTTGCCGCGTAGTCGGTCCCGCAATTCCGTTTCGCTTCCTTCGGCGACAATCTTACCGTCGTGCAGGACCATGAGCCTGTCGCAGGTCTGAGAAATTTCCGAAAGAATATGCGAACTCACCAAGACCGTGCACGTGGTTTTGAGCGCCTTGAGGACCTCACGCATCTCGACAATCTGTACCGGATCGAGCCCAGAAATCGGCTCATCCAAAATCACCAATTTGGGTCGGTGAATGATCGCCTGAGCAATTCCAACACGCTTCTTATAACCATGAGACAGCTCATGAATCACGCGATCAGCCACATGCGTGAGCTGGCATATTTTCAGGACTTCGGGCAGGCGTTTGTCGACATCCCCTTTGGACATGCCTCGAATCTGCCCACACCACCGCAGGAAATCATTGACGCGCATCTCTTTGTAGAGGGGTGGCTCTTCGGGCAAATACCCAATCGCCGCGCGGGCGGAATCCGGTGCCTCAAGAACATCGACGCCGTTGATTCGAACGACGCCGGCGCTGGGCATCAATAATCCGGCAAGTACTTTCAAAACGGTCGATTTCCCCGCGCCGTTCAGGCCAAGAAAACCAACAATCATGTTCTCTCCGACGTTGAATGACACGTCGCGAACGGCCGGAAAATCCCCGTAATACCGGGTCAATCCCTTCACTTCGATCATGATTGGCTCCACACAAGAACGCAGAAAAAGATGCACGCCCGAACCTTTGTTCTGGCGATTTTATTCACACACCGAGGATTTCTTTTGATTGCTCAACATCGATCGCCATCTGGGCAACCAACGCTTCCGCTGATTCGTAGCGCATATCCGCACGAACCCGTCCCACAAACTCGACCACCACATCGTGTTCGTAAAGGTCCACAGGCCCCTCGGCATTCAGGATGAACGACTCGATTCGGCGGTCAGAACCGTCAAAGGTCGGACGAGTGCCGACGTAGGTCGCAGAAGGATACCTGGATTGGTCGTCGTAGAGCCAGGTCGCATAGATGCCATCTGGGGGCAGCAACCGGTCTTCGGTCTGAACATTAGCGGTCGGATAACCTAAATCACGCCCACGAGCGTCGCCATGAACCACTTTGCCGCTGACCACAAAATTTCGGCCAAGTAACTCTCGCACAACGTCGAAGTCCGCCTCGCGCACCGCGTCACGGATCCGGGTCGAACTCACGACCACACCGTCAATCTGAGCCAATCCAACGACGTAAACGGCCACACCACGCGCGGCACACAGGTCGGTCAGGATTTTGGTATCACCGGCCTGCCCTTTGCCAAATCGGAAGCCCTCACCGACCAAAACCTGCGACGCATCGATGCCGCCCACCAAGAACTCGTCGACAAATTCCTTGGGACTTTTCGAAGACAGCTCAGCATCAAAATTCAACGCAACCAGATGCTCGACGCCCAAGAGCCCAAGCAAGATGGCCCGCTCCTCCAAGGTCGTCAGGGCAAACTCGGGTGTGGTGGGCTTAAAAAATCTTACGGGATGCGGATCAAAGGTCAAAACGGCAGCAGACACCCCGGCTTCACGCGCCAATTTCAACGCGAAGTCAAGCACATGGCGGTGGCCCGCGTGGATGCCATCAAAATTCCCAATCGCAATGACTGACCTGGGGGCGGCCTTTCGGAAGGCCTCTATGTCTCGAAATAATGCCATGGCGCAATAAGTACAGGCAGGCGAGGCGCAACCGCAAGTCGCGAGCCCTTATTTCCGCGCAAGCTTGGGCGACTCGACCGAAAGACTCGAAACATTCTGCTTGCTCTCGACCTCGGGAACCACGCCCCATTTGCCCAGCTTCGCGGGCATTTTGAGCGGTATGTCCAGGAGTTCTCCGCCATAAAGGGCAGAATACGTGATGTACGAAGTCATCACTTTGCGCACGTAACCACGGGCTTCCTGGTAGGTGATGGACTCGACAAACGCATCGACATCACGGTCTCCATAACGCTTAAACCACGATTCAAGCGCGCCAGCGCCAGCGTTGTATCCAGCCAACGCCAAAGAGACCTGATTCATGCTGTGAGCCGTGTGCACTCGAATATACATCGAGCCCAATCGAACGTTCTTTTCTGGGTCCAGCAGGTCATTTCTCTTAAACGTCGAGGATTCCATAAACGTCTTTGCGGTCCAGTTCGCGGTGCCTGGCATCAGCTGCATCAGGCCCACAGCGCCGGCCCAGCTCTTGACGCCCGCACGAAATCCCGACTCCTGCCGCATGATGGCCTGAACCAAAAATGGGGAGACACCGGCCTTCACACCGTAACGATGCGCCAATTCCATGTAAGCCAACGGGAACGCTGTGCCCCAATCCCGCAATGTCATCGCGTTGGGGCCGGCTTCATCGATGAACTTCTTCATCGCCCAATGCGCGCTCGACGCGTCACCACGGGCCAGATGGACTGCCGCCAACATCTTATTGGCTCCCTCGGGGACCGGATGAACCGCAACCTGTGTACGAAGCTCTTTTAATGCTTCTTGGAAGAACCCAAGCCGAACCAAGAGTCCCGCCGTCTCCAGTCGAGGATTCTCAGGAACCATCAACGATCCGAGGTCTTCTAGGTCACTGGCGGTCAGTTGCCCTTCTGGCATTCTGACGTCTGGTTTCCAGCCTTCCGCCTTCATGCGCGAGGCGGCGAGCCGACCGTACCAAGTCAGCATGCCCTGATTGATCGTGTCTTGGAGCACGCGGCGTGCCTGATCGCGTTCGCCCGCCTTCAAATGAGCGACACCGATCCAGTAGGTGGCCTTCAAGCCAAGGGTCAGCTCGGATTCATCCCGCAAATCGCCGAAATCCTTTCGGAGGCGTTCCAAATTCGTAATCGAACTCGCCCAGTTGCCCGTCAAATAGTGGCTGAATGCGCTTCGCCAAAGGGCGTCCGCGACAAATCCACCATCACGATCGGCCTTGATGACCGCAGAGAATTTCACCAACGCCGCTTCGTGTTTGTCTTGATATTGCAGCAAGCGCCCTGCTTCGTAGGTCGACTCTTCACAAAGATCCATATCCGGATATTCAACGCAAAGACGCTCGTAGAGCGAGATGGCGTCCGTATCATGATTGGTGCGGCGCAGGGCTCGCGCCCAGCCGAAGTAGATTCGCGGACGAACCTCTGGGTCTTTGACGAGCCGATCGGCTTCCTCAAAAAGCTTCACCGATTTCGTACGGTCTTTTTCACGTTCGGCCTGAAGAGCCATACGGAATTTTGTCCAACCTGCGACCTCTTTGCCGCCGACTCTGCGAATCTTCGCGTTCTCGATACTGACCTGTTTGGCTTCCTTATAACGCCCACGGGCCACCAGATGCCGCATGCGGTCGATCCGCTCTCCGAAACTCAGAAACGACTTTTTATGTTTGCGTTCCAAAGTCTCGATTCGATCTTCAATCGTGTCGTTGACCTTCCATCCACTGGTCTTGCGATAGAGATCCAGGTAAGCCGCTCCGGCCTCATCGATTCGATTCGATGACTCCAGGATTTCCGCCTGTGCCAAACGAACTCGATATTTGTCCCAGGGCACCTTCAGAGTGTCATGAAGCAAATCAAGCTCAGTCAGAGCCCCGTCGAGGTTCTTCTTAGAGTGTGCCTTGGCGGCTGTAAGGAGCTGCGAGAGGTACTGACCTTCTTCCTCATCAAGCGTCGCTTTGATCTCACTTTCGTCTTTCAGACCCAGACGAGCCCGCGCAACCATTGCCACAACGCCCTTGCCTGTGGCCAATTCCTGAAGGGCCTTTCGACCCTCTGCGGACGCCCCGCCACACATCTGCATGCGGGCAACCCCGTAACGCGCCTCGGCACTTTCAAGAGCTTCAGCAGGAATCTCCTTGATGGCCGTAAGTGCGTCTTTGCATTTTCCACTTTCAAAAAGGCCAACAGCGGTCGACCACGCGGGGTCCGAGACCACCGGGCGCAACTCCATCATGCCTTCTCGTGAAAACACCACACGATGACGCTTCGCGCTTGGAACAAGGGCCTCGAGCTTGCCGATGGAATCTCTGGCCTGAGCCTGAAGGGTGGCGACGACTTCCAAGTCGCGAAGTCGGCTGACAAAATCCCGAAACTGAGCCTGGCGCTCGGCCGTCTCAAGGTCCGTGGGAACCGCAGCGACCTCGGTCTGATCAAGGTCTGCCTCGAGGCGACCCATCTCGATAAGTTCCTCGGCACTTGGCAGCCGGGAGTCTCCAAGCACGGCACTTGGCGTTTCGGTTGGGTCGTCTTGGGCTTCTTCGTCGTTTCGCAATTCATCAAAGTCATTCTCGGCGCGTTTTGCCAGCTCAGCGCTGAGCATCTCGCCCGCGATATCGCGTTCGGCATCTTCAACGGCCTCAACAATCTCTTCTTCGGCCGCAGCTGATTGCGTCGTGGCGACGACCTCACTGGGTACTTCCACCACCTTGGCTGCAGATACGGGCTCCGTATTCAGACTCTTAGGCGGCTCGTGTTGGGCGAAAGCAGGGGCCGAAAAGAACCCCGCCAACAAAATCAAAATGCACGAACGCATAACGCCTCTCAAATCTTGAACATCCTTGTTCACACCGTGAGTATACGCGTCTGTCCCACACGGGCAAATAATGTCGGGTTTCGTGCACGTGACAGAGTGTCAGGTTCTGTGTCAGGGTCGGAAATTCGACAAGATAGACACTTGGTTGCGGCAATTTTTGGACTTGTGGCAAGGATCTCGAGCTCTGGAATCTCCCATGGAATCACTCGCACCGCTGCTGATGACCTCGATTGTGGTCTGCATCCTGATGGGCGGCGTCTTGCTTTACCTGCGGGGCCGCAACGGGGCTCGGTATCTGACATATTGGGGCGCTTCGTTTTTCCTCATCGGCTTCCAACACAGTTTTGCAATCTGGGCAGCCTTCCAAGCCCCCCACCCCATCTACGGGGCTTTCCTAAACCTCACGACGCTCTTCGCGGGCAGCCTCGTTTTGGTAGGAACGTATGCACTCCTAAAACGCCGCCCTCCAATAATCTGGTTCGTTCCCGCCCTGTTGATTGCGATCTGGACACTCGTATCGCCGTTCTGGGGCGTGAGTTTCCTGGCTGCCACTGCGCCCGCATTTTGGTTCCGCGGACTCACCGACATGTTCGCTGGGATCATTATCCTTGGCCAACGACGCGAAGGGGCTGGCCATAAAATCGCCGCCTGGGGGCTGATTCTCTGGGGGGCACACCAGCTCGACTACCCCCTTCTTCGAAACGTCGAATGGATCGCTCCCTGGGGCTTTGCGCTGGGTATGGTCCTCGGATTTGTGGTCGGCGTTGGGCTGATGATGGCCCACTACGAAATCGCGCGGCGAGAATTAGCCACAAGCGAAGACGAATTTCGTAGCCTCTTCGAAAATTCGTTCGACGGCATCTTCAGGGCAGACGAAAACGGCAAACTTATCCGGGTCAATCCGGCGCTCGAGGCCATTCTTGGATATGAGAATGGCGGATTAGAAGGACTCAGCCGCCACGACCTAACGGCCAATTATGTCACTGAAGCCGTCGACGCGAGCGATAGCGAAGGTGTCGAGCAAATCTGGAACAGAGCAGACGGCCGACAGGTCCACGTGATTCTTCGAACCCGAGAAACTTCGTCCAGCAACGGCAAGATCATCGAGGGTTCGGTCCGAGACATCACACAAACTCAAATGTTGCAGGAGCAATTGAACCTTGCCCGTCGAATGGACTCGTTGGGACGACTTGCCGGCGGTATCGCTCATGATTTCAATAATATATTGACCGCAATTTTGGGCTCTGTGGATCTGGTGGAAATGGAGCTCCAGGCCAAACAATCGCCCACCAAAACTCTAGAAATGATGCGGATGTCGACGCTCAAAGCCGCTGAACTTTCGTCCCAACTCCTTGCTTTCACACGTCAGCGGACGGGAGAAGCGGCGCCTTCACTGGTCAGAACCTCCGTCGAAAATACCGAGTCGATGCTCCGGCGTTTATTACCCGACACCATCTCGCTTTTGGTCAAAAACGAAGCCCCAGAAGTCTACTGCTTGGCCGAACCAGGGCAGTTGGCACGAGTCATCCTGAATCTCGCTATAAATGCCCAAGACGCGATGCCTGACGGTGGCGTCTTGGAAATCAAGGTGAGCCTCGCTGAGCCCCAAAAAGTGCTGTTGGAAGTGAGCGATACCGGAGTCGGAATCGATCCCGACATCCTTCAACAAATCTTTGAACCGTTTTTCTCGACCAAAGGCGCAGGAACAGGGCTCGGACTCGCCAACGTATTCATGTTGGTCGAATCGATGGGCGGCGAGGTCACGGTGGAAAGTGCGATGGGCAAAGGCTCAAAATTCAGAGTCATACTCCCAATCACTGCACCGCCGGAAACCGTCAAAGTCGTCGCGAGCCAGAACAAGACTCCAACGGTGAGCGACGGTCCGCGGATCCTCCTGGTGGAGGACCGCGACTTGGTCCGCAAGAGCATTCAAGCAACGCTCGAACATGCTGGGTATGTGGTGGTTTGCGCCAATAACGGCGCCGTGGGCCTCCAAGTCATGAAGGAACAGGGCGACCAGATCGATCTGGTCCTGACTGACGTGTTGATGCCAGTCATGAGTGGACCCGCGCTCATCGACGAGCTGCTGATTCTTCGTCCAAACCTGAAATTCTTGATGATTTCAGGTCATCCAGACGACGAACTTGCTCAATTTGGGCTGCTCGACCGGCACTTCCTCGCCAAGCCGTTTTCCGCCACCGAACTCCTCGAAAAACTCAAAGCGATCCGTGAGTCTTAGTCTTCGAGTGAGAACTCTGCGCGACGGTTCTTCGCCCACACGCCTTCGCCTGTTCCCGTCACGGCCGGACGCTCTTCACCGTAGCTGATGATGTTGAGCTGTTTGTCGGAAATCCCGTATCGGATGAGTTGCTTCTTAACCGTGACTGCGCGGCGCTCACCCAGCGCGAGGTTGAACTCGGTACCGCCACGCTCGTCGCAATGCCCTTCGATCAGAACTTTTGCGCTTGGGTCGGCTTGAAGCGTCTTGGCAAGGTTATCCACATTGTCGGTGTACTCGCTGTCGAGCGCGTCTGAATTGTATCCAAAATAAACGGTCTTGAGGCTGCGTTCACCCTCGGCGCGCGCTGGAGCTTCTTTGGTTGCCGGGGCGCTGTTCTGAGCGAGGCTAGTGTCCTCGATGGGCATCTGAACTTGTTTTTTGGCTGTCGCACAACCAACACCACCAACCATAAGAACCACTACCAACATGCCCTTCGTATTCATTTTGTGCTCCGTAGAAATGCGACTCAATGCCGCGTCTGCATAAGTTTAATCCAACTTACGTGCCAACTTGTAATGTGGCTATTTCAGGGCACTTGCGGGGCATCGCGTGGATTTGGAGCGCAGGACTCGTGCAGAATGCAAGTCGAGGTGTTGCAAAATGCAAGACTTACATGGATTTCTCGCGCCGATGCAGAGTTGAGGCGTCGATTCCCAGGATTTCCGCCGCGCGGGTCTTATTCCCCTGACAGCGTTCGAGGACGTAGCGGATATATTCGCTCTCCATTTCTCTTAACGTTTTGAGTTCACTACGAAAATCGAAACCATCAGGCGTTCCAGGCGACGAACTCAGGGCCTCCTCGCCCAGGAATCTGAAGCGCTGCACGACATTTTCAAGTTCCCGTACATTTCCTGGCCATTCCTGACGTTCAAGCGTCTTCAAAAAGCCTGGGGTCAGCTCGACATCGAATTTCTTGGCAAAATGCTCGGCAAGCCCGGCGATGTCTTCTCGGCGCTCGCGTAAAGGCGGCAACATGATGCTCAACACATCGAGCCGAAACATCAGGTCCTGACGAAAACGCCCTTCCTTAACCCTAACCTCTAGAGGCTGGTGGGTGGCCGCAATCACCCGCACATCCACACTCCGGGTGACATCCGAGCCCACGGGTCGAATCTCTCGTTCCTGCAAAACCCTCAACAGCTTGGACTGAAGCTCAGGCGGCATATCGCCGATCTCATCCAAGAAAAGTGTGCCTCCGTCTGCTTCCACAAAAAGCCCACGCCGTGCGTTCGCCGCACCGGTAAAAGCCCCGCGGGTGTGGCCAAAGAGTTCGCTTTCCAGCAACTCAGCGGGCAATGACGTGCAATTGATTGCAACAAAAGGCTTCTTCGCACGCGCTCCCGAGTCATGAATCAAGCGCGCTACGATTTCCTTGCCCGTGCCTGATTCACCCCGAACCAGCACCGGCACGTCGGCCTGCGCCACGCGTCGGATCAGCTCTTTGACCTTCGACATCGCGGGCCCGTTGCCCACCAACACATCGGAACCGACCGGAGCCACTGCTCTGAGCCGTCGATTTTCGTCGCGCAGGGTGCGGTCTTCGAGTGCACGCTCCACCCAGAGAACCACCTCGTCCAATTTGAACGGTTTCGTAAAATAATGAGATGCACCAAGCCGGATCGCCTCGACCGCGGTATCGACGGCACCAAACGCCGTCATGATCAGAACGGGAACCGTCGGGTCCAACTTCTTGATCCCGGCAAGGACGTCAAAACCATCCGTACCGCGCATTCGCAGATCGGTGATCACCACGTCCGGAAGTCGCCGCTCAGCGAGCTTCAGTGCCGTGGCGCCGTCCGTCGAGACCTCGACGTCATAAGCAAGGTCACGCAGTTGATCTGCGAGCAACTCGACCATTTCTTCATGGTCATCGATCACCAGAACTCGAATTCGATCACGGCGCATTTGAGCGCTCCTTTGCAATGAAGAGAGGCCAAGTGACTTCAAATCGCGTGCCAATCCCTGGCTCACTAAATACGTCGACCTTGCCGCGGTGGTTCCGAATGATCTGAGACACCACCGCCAACCCAAGCCCCGTCCCGGCTCCACGTTTTTTCGTCGAAAAAAACGGGTCAAATACACGCTGCAAATGTTCAGCGGCGATGCCCGTTCCCGTGTCCTCAATCGTGATGATCGCGTTGGTGTCGCGCACCACCGCTCGAATGGTCACGACATGAGGCGCTGGAGCGCCCTCCATGGCATCGCGCGCGTTAACGACCAGGTTGACCAAGACCTGCTCAAGCCGATCGATATCCGCGGCGAGCAGCGGAAATCCTGCGGGTATCTCAGTCTTAAATTCTACATCGCCATTGGCGAGCTCCACCCGCAGAAGCTCACGGACTTTTTCGGTCACCAGCCCCAGATCGACTTTCTCGGTGCGGGCGACATCGACCCTCGAAAAATCCAGGAGTTCTTGAATAATTCGGCTCACACGATCGATTTGCTCGATGATCACATTCAAACCACGCGCATTCGAACTCTCGGCCTCGACCTTCTGCAGAATATACTCCGCACGTCCGCGAACGACGCCCAGTGGTGTACCGATCTCGTGGGCGATGCCCGCCGCCAAAACACCCACTGTGGCCAGTTTTTCGGCGCGCAAGAGCTGAGCCTCAAGTTTACGAGTGGTCGAAATGTCCTCGACCACCACCAGCGCCCGCGCATCGGCAGACGAGGGCTCAAAAGGCACCAGATAGACGTGGAAGCTACCCTCGTGGCCAAAAAGTGTGTCGTCCTCCAGAAAATACTCGGACTCTTCGCCCTGCTCGATCGCGGCACGAAGCTTGGTATCCAGCTCCACCGACTCAGGGTCCACGGTCAACGAGCTACCACGGCGCAGATGCGACCAACGCATCCCCCACGCGGCGTTGGCGTCCGACACCAACCCACCGTCGCCCAAAACACACACTGCAAGCGGCATCGTTTGCAGCACCGTATCCGCCTTCTGATGCAAGTGGGCCAATTCGCTCGCCGAAGCCAGACGTTCCTTCAAAACCGCCGTTCGGCGAGTCGCTACCGCCAAATAGAGCCCAAAACCGGCGAGCAACATGGCAACGAAGGTGGCGAACCCGAAGAGCCTGGTCGTCAACGCTGCCTCATGACTGCGAATCGCGCTCAGCGACGTCAACGTCGCCACCGACCAATGCACCCCAGGCAACGCGTCCACGCGTCTAAAAGCCACCACGACATCACCGCGTTCAAACCCGGTCCACCCCGCCAAACGCCATGGGATTCGATACGAGCCGTGTTCGGTGGCAGCCATCTTGGTAAGCAAGCCCTTCAACTCCTCGGGAGCGGTGTCGTTTTCGAATTGCTCAAGAATCGTACTGGACGTCGTCGGCGCGAATTGGCCCTGTGGCCCAAGAACCACAACCAAGGTCTGAGGATCCGCCGAAAGCACATTCAGGCTCTCCATGAAGGTGCGGGTATCAACCAACAACACGAACGCGCCCTCACCGGACGGAACAACCTGCGAGAATGCCCGAAACCACGAGTCTTCACCGTCGCCAATTCGGGGTGAAACATAGGTCCCCTCGGCCATGGCCCGCCTTCCCGCCTCAAGAATAGCTTCCCGCGATACGTTCGAGATTTCGTCTTCCCAGCGTGGATCTGAAATCAGTTTCAGCTGACCGAGGGAGTCCACCAATCCGGCGGCGCGGTAGGCGCGCACGGCACCAAGCAACGACATGATGATGGCATCTTGCTGCTCAGGGTAGACGTTATAGGCCAAGCGCGCCGTGAGCTCGAGGTCGTCATGGATATCGTCGAACTCGGCCTCCACACCCGTGGCCACGTTCGTCAGCTGCACTTCTTTTTCGGCTTCAAAACGTTCGATCAGCTCGGTGCGATCCGACTGGATCACCGCATACGTGCCAACGACAACTCCAAGAAGAAGCAACACCAAGAACGCGGTTCCGGCGCGAAGTCCGAAATTCGTGCTGGTCTCGTGCATGTGTTCTTTGATGAGGCCTTGAGTGTCCATCGCGCGACTCTAGCGCGGGGATTGTCAGTTGACCACGAGCGCGCTGTCTGGCAGCACTTTCAGGCTGAAAGCGACTTATCGCTGGCGGAGAATCCCACATGAGCACTTATGTTTTCGGCGACGTTCACGGAAGAGCAGAGGCGCTTCGGGCGCTGCTGAAACGCATCGATTTCGGCCCCTCGGATATGGCTTTTTTTGTGGGAGATCTGGTCAATGTCGGCCAACACTCCGCTGAAGTGCTCCGTACGGTCAGTGGCCTGGGCGACCAAGCCACCACGGTGTTGGGAAATCACGACCTGCACATGCTCGCTGTGCTCCTTGGTGGGCAATCCATGCGGTCCAAAGACACTTTTCAAGACGTGATCGATGCGCCCGACCGCGCGAAGCTGGTTGATTGGTTGCTCACTCAGCCCTTGGCCACCCAAAGCGGAGACGCGCTGATTGTACACGCAGGAGTGCTCCCAGAATGGGACGTCGCGTCGACTCTCAGCATTGCCAAAGACATCGAAACCGCACTTCAAAATGACCCGGCCTCACTCTTCAAGACCATGTACGGCAACGAACCCGCAAAATGGCACGAAGGCCTCGACGCCGACGACCGACTCCGAATCGGCATCAACGCGCTGACTCGCACTCGGGTTATTGCAGACACCGGACACTTGGAGTTCAAATTCAAAGGCATGTACGCCGATATTCCCAGCGGACACTCGCCTTGGTTTGAGCTGACTTCGATCAAAACTCCGCTCTTTTTCGGTCATTGGTCGGCGCTCGGACTCAAAAAATACGACAACGCTTTCGCCCTCGACTCAGGCGCCGCCTGGGGCCGTGAACTCTCGTGTGTTCGCCTCGATGACGGGCAGGTTTTTCAAGAAAAGGTCAGAGTATGAACATCATCGAAATCACCAGAAACCTGTCGGACGAAGTCGAAAAGCTGCCATTCTCGGAACCCGTCACCCACGTCTACAACCCGCTTAATTACGCGCGTGAGATGCAAGAGAACTACTTGAATCGATTTGCCGATCGAGGAGCTAAGATCCTGCTATTAGGCATGAACCCTGGCCCGTGGGGCATGGCGCAAACAGGTGTTCCGTTCGGGGAAGTCGGATTTGTTCGGGATTGGCTTAAGCTTGAGGGATCGGTCGAAAAACCGGTCAACGAACACCCCAAGCGTTTGATCGAAGGGCTTGAGTGCAAACGAAGCGAGGTCAGCGGAGCCCGACTCTGGGGTTGGGCAAAAAACCGTTTTGAAAAACCCGAGGCCTTTTTCGACCGCTTTTTTGTCTGGAATTATTGCCCGTTGAGCTTCATGGAAGAAAGCGGCCGCAATCGAACACCCGACAAATTGCCGATCGACGAACGAACGGCCCTCTTTGACGTCTGCGATAAAGCGTTGGCTCAAGTCGTCGAAGCGCTTCAGGTCGACTGGGTTGTGGGTGTGGGAGCATTTGCCGAGAAACGGGCAAAGCTGGCCATCGACTCGGACATCAAATTCGGCAGAATTCTGCATCCCAGCCCCGCGAGCCCGAAGGCCAACGCGGGTTGGGAAGAGGCCATCGAAGCCGAATTTGAGGCCATGGGGATCTCACTTAAATCGTGAGGAAATCCACGTATTCGCCGTGGGTAAGGCAATGGGCCCAGATGCGAATGGTGTCGCCTTTTTTCAGGCCAGCAGGCAACGCAGCCAGATAGACCGTGTTTTTACCGCTGTCGGCAGTGATGTCGCCGCCGCCTGAAACAGCGTAGGCGCCGTTATCGCCGGCCTCTGTGCCAGGCCAATTCGTATAAACCGACTTCAATTCCTCGGCTTCGCCGTCGATCGCTTTTCGGATTTTGATCGAATTATACCAATGACCTGTTGGATTGGCTTCGCTCTTTGGAGCGTTCGGGTGTTTGGCTCGGCCCAGCTCGGGATCGCCCCACATGATGGCCAGGAATCCCGCAGGAACCATCGCGGCATCAATTTTGGGCTGGTAGGGCAGGTGCTTTCCAACATGCTTGAGCGGGCCGTCTGGGCCGTTCACATCGGGCAAGTAGGTGTCAGGGATGAATCCCATATTTCCACGAGCCGTATTGTAGGCGATTGGCTCCCAACCCTCTGGCTTGGTCATAGGCACTGCCGTCGCATCCGCGACCACTTCCTTGACTGCGGTGTCAACCTCTGGCTCTGGCATGGCTTCAACCACGGGCGGGGTGGTCCCACACGAAATCACGTAAGGCATCAAGACGACGCCTCCGGTGATCATGGCCAAATTCTTCAAAAATACTCGTCTTTCTTGTTGTCCTTGCATTGTTTTCTCCTGCAATGAAATAAAAAATCACTTTGAAATCGACCTTTTGTAGCGCCTGATGAAATCCGCCGCAACCTAGGTAAGGTCTGCGCGCCTCGGCATGCGCCCCCAAACATCTTCGGCGAAATCCAATTGCCGAAATTCCGAAAATTCCAGCACCAAGTTTTCCCCTTCTTTCGCCGAAACTTCACCCTTCAAAGATTTAACAAATCCGGCATCAAGGTCGCTTTGATTCACCCGGACCTGCCCTCTGGTTGCGGCTCGTAAAAGCTCAAACCAATGCATGCGGTTCATCCACTTTTTTTGCCGCCAACCCACCAGAACACGACGTGTGAGAATCAATATCACCACGAAAAAAATGGTGTAAATCGCCAAAATCAACGCGGCGCGCGGCCCAGAACCCCAGCCGCGCCATACATATTCCGCAGCGCGTCGGGTGCCTTCGTATTTCTGGAGCGTCAGGTACACGTAGGGCACCACGCCAGCGACCACCAACACCACCATTGCGATATCAAGGCGTCGAGCGCGCTCGTCGAACACCAATCGAGGCTCTCGTTCTCGTTTCCAGATGGGATTTGGGGCCAGCGGCACCCCGTCGCAAAGTGTCGGAAAATCGAACCAAATTCGCCCATAATCATCCACCAGGACCTCACCGCCATGCTCGACCAGAAGCCTCTGCATCTCGGCAAAAGACTTTTTAATGTTCCAACCGTGAAGCACGCATAAATCAGCCAGAACCACGCGGCCGCCTCGCGCTCGGGTGAGCTGAACAAAGAGCCGTTCATTTTCCAGAGCATCGCCTGTGTCCCGACCAAAATTGAACAAAAAACGAACGTGGTTCCAGGCGCGCTCGGTCAGTCTTTTTCCGATCGACCACATAAAAGGCAGCCCAAACCAGACCACAGCCGTCACGGGCACCAATGCAAATCCGGCGCGCCATTCGCCATAAAAAATCGCGACGACAGCCAGTACTGGAAGGCCCAGAGCAAAAAGTAAGGTGATTGCCGGCATCACAAAAAGAACCACGATGCCCAGACACAACGCCGCCAATCCAGTCGCGATCTTGGCGCCATTTGGAAAGACCTCGATGATCACGGCCAGATAAGTCGCGCTAAGACCACATAGCGCGGTCGCGGTAAGCGCCAGGGCCATCAGCGGCCATAAAGCATGCATCACCCCGCGCATCCTCACCCAGACCTTGAGCACCCACGGTGGCAAAAAATACACGGAGATCCGCGGAAGTCGGCCAAACGACAACATCAACCGCGATTGTGAGGTGTAAAGACGCACGCCCGAATCTGCAGCAAGAAATACAAATCCAGCACGCACGCTCTCCTGCGGCAATCCGGTCCAAGCCATCCCTTGGACCTCAGAAATATCGAACACGCCCTCCCCGCGCATCGCTACAAGCACGGCGCGAGCTGCCGCATATGCCTGAAAGCTTCCTTTCTCGATCCGAATCGGCTGCAAATTAATCCTCGAACTAAAGTCTGGGCTCGCCTGTGCCGATGGACAATCTATGCGCTGGACACCATCTGGCGCAATCATTCTAGTGGAGTCCGGCATGTTACGATTTTTAGGCATCACCTCTTTTTGTTTCGCTGTCGCCACCATGAGTTCAGCCTGTTTTTTCCAGTTTGATGTCGGTTGTGTCGAGGACGACGAGTGTCCTCAGGGCTCAACCTGTGACGAGAGTGGACAATGCCAGCCTGATCCAGAGGCAGCGGGCGCGACAGGCACCAACGGCGCGGCGAACGACGCACCAGCCGACGACAATAAAGGCGACGCGTGGTCAGTTGCCGAAGTAAGCGTCGCGGCTGCTACAGCCGGCGCTGGGCAATCGTGCAACACCTGGTGGGATTGCCCCCATGACCAAATATGCAGCGGCGTCAGAAGCGCAGCCGTATGCGTGGCCCCAGAAAACTGCACGCTTTCATTCGAAAACTTCGGTGAAGGCGCGTGCTCAGGTTCGCTGCGATGCTCCGAGGTTGCCGCGGCCATTGAGTGCACCTACGACGGAAATATCAGCACGTGCTCCTCGCTACGCGAGGACGGCCAACTGAATGAGTTTGTCGCCGGCGGCGTGATTTGCGAGGATGCGGCACGCCTGTTTGACCAGGTGAACACCCATGCCAGCACCCGAGTCTTCCCCAATGACGCCAGATGAATTCAGAACCCACGCTCATGAACTCGTAGATTGGATGGCCGATTACCTGTCGGCCACGGATTATCAAGTCGTTCCACCAACAAAACCCGGTGATGTTCGGCGACTTCTTCCAGCCTCGGCACCTGAAAATGGAGAATCTTTCCAGAGTATTTTCGAGGACTTTAGACAATTAATCGTCCCCAATATGACGCACTGGAATCATCCCGGTTGGTTTGCCTATTTTCCCGCCAATAATTCTCCACCGTCGATCCTGGCAGAAATGCTCACCGCGACGCTCGGTGCGCAATGCATGTCATGGCAAACCTCGCCCGCAGCGACAGAGCTCGAAGAGG
Source organism: uncultured Bradymonadales bacterium (assembly GCA_964394615.1). GTDB lineage: Bacteria > Myxococcota_A > Bradymonadia > Bradymonadales > Bradymonadaceae > JBFFMO01. Next base: position 81,690 of record CAYMYJ010000027.1, read on the forward strand.
TCGTCATGGCTTGGCTGGCCGAGGCCTGTGGCTTGCCTTCAACCTTCCGCGGCGTGATCCAAGATACGGCTTCCACGGCGACGCTTGTCGCCCTGATTACAGCCAGGGAACTCCACAGCGCGGGGCAGATAGGGCTTTCGGGGAAAACAGAAAAGAGCCTCCGAGTTTATGCGTCTGATCAGGCGCATTCGTCGATCGACAAGGCCGTAAAAATTGCCGGATTTGGTCTGGAAAACCTGGTTCGAATTCCAACCGATTCCGATTTTGCGATGGACCCCGTCGCGCTTCGAGCTGCCATCTTGGCCGATATTGCCGCAGGCCTTACCCCTTGTGCCGTCTGCGCCACGGTCGGCACGACGTCTTCGACGGCCATCGATCCCATTCGTATGATTGGCGAAATCTGTCAGGAATTCAACGTATGGTTTCACGTCGATGCCGCCTACGCCGGAACCGCCACTTTGCTGCCGGAATTACGATGGATGATCGACGGGGTTGAGTTGGCAGATTCCTACGTTTTTAATCCGCATAAATGGATGCTCACCAACTTTGATTGCACCGCCTATTTTGTAAAAGACCCGTCGTCTTTGCTCGCGGCCTTTGAGCTCACACCGGAATACCTTCGAACGACCTACGATGCCGAGGTGCCCAATTTTCGTGATTGGGGCATCCAGCTTGGACGCCGATTTCGCGCGCTCAAGCTCTGGTTTGTTCTACGAAGTTACGGCGTGTCGGGCATCCAAGCGTTGTTACGAGACCATATTCAAATGGCGTCGGCATTGCGGGAAAAAGTTCGCCTCTCGCCCGATTTTGAACTCGTCACCGAGGGTGTCTTGGGCCTGGTCTGTTTGCGGGCAAATCCCGCGTGGGCCCAAGAAGCTGAGCTGAACGCTCTGAATCAGGATTTGATGGCTGCTGTGAATGCAGAAGGCCACTCCTACATGACCCACACGCGCCTGAGAGACGTTTATACGATTCGGGTCAGCATCGGGCAGTGGAGAACGCGCGAAGAGCATGTCGACGTTCTGTGGGACGCTCTCAATCGATCACTTCAAAATCTGTCGGCCGATCGTTCGATTTGAACTTAACCACCGAGCCCGACGCCTTGCGGCGAACCATCGAGGCGTCAACGCGGTCGACGATCAGATAGGCCTGGATGCTGATGGGCCCCCCCTGAAATTTCGGAAATTTCCGTTCAGAAAGTTGTTCCACCAAACAGGACCGAACCTCTTCGGGTGCCGAATCGTCGGACGTCTCGTAGCGCAGGATCTCGGCGCTGAAGAGCTGCCCTTCCGTGTGGTCGAATCGGACCTCAATATGGCCCTTTCCTGGCTCTTTGGACTTCCAGACGGTGGGCTGACATCGCTGCACGACTTTTTCGAGGATGCTGGTCGCCTGATCGACCATCTTGTCGCGCAGGACCTGCATCTTGTAGCGGGTCTTCTTGTTGACCCCGTATTGCGGCGTTTCAGCAAGATTCAACATCACCGGAGAAATCGGCTCGTAGCTGAGCTCTCGGGTTCCCATGCAGGTCGAGGCGTAGGTTTTCTTTTTCTCTTTCTCGATAAAAACCAGGTATTTTTTCCCCGGTTCAAAATTCGAAAAATCGCATTTATTGCGGGGTTCAGAAAGCTTCTGTTTTTTCTTCCACCGACCTTTGTACCGCTGAATCACCTTGAATTTAGCGCCGTCGTCGTTTTCGAGTGCTTCGCCATAAAACACGATATCCGCGCGGTCGACGGCATCACCTGCCGACAACTCTTGGCACTCGCAGGCCAAAGCGGCCGCAGGAACAAAGCTCAATAACAGTGCTGTAAAAATCCACTTCATCTCATCCTCCAACTTGTTGGGTGATCGGTCCCGGCACTGCATCCACACAATCGTGAACGCCATGGCCCGAGTCCCACGCCGCGAGCAGCAGGTCGGTGGTTTTACCCCACACAACCTTGCCGTCTCTTGAAATCGCGATCGCTCCTAGCATTCGGCCTCGTTTCACCGAGTCCTGCATGCTCTTTTCCATCGCTTGAACCAGTGTCATGCCATCTTCGACCCGGACCGCGACACGCACAGCTAAACCCTCATCCAAAATATCCTCGCCGATCCCAGTGCAAGAGATTCCGACGTTTTGGGTCGCGTAATTTCCGGCTGGCGTACCGGAATCGCTTACTCGTCCGACCCGTTCAAAACCACGTCCACCGGTGGATGTCCCGGCGGCAATCCGCCCCTGAGTGTCCATCGCAACCACACCGATCGTGCCGGTTCTGTGGTCGCTCGCAACCACTTGCGCTGGATCCGAAGTGAACCCACGATCGCGTTCATCCACCCATTCGCGCAAGCGCTTGTTGGTGCGAGGGTCGTAGATATCCAAACCAAGTTCTCTGGCCAAAAGACTGGCGCCGGCGCCCGCGATGACACGGTCAGGTTCACTATTTAGAACATGCGCCATCGCAATTGGATGTTGAACCTGCTCAACATTTACCACCCCCGAAAACGCTTGCCGTCCCCCATCCATGATGGCAGCAGTCATTCGAATTTGACCGTCCGATTGCAAAACCGAACCCGTTCCGGCGTTGAAATTCACGTCGTCTTCCAGCAACTCACATCCAAGCCGAACGGCTTCCATCGCCGACAACCCCTCGTTCAAACGAGCGTAGACCTGCTCACAGGTGGCCCTCAACGCCGACCGCACGATGGGTCCGCGCGCAGGGTCCTTAAGTGCCTTTCCCGCCCCGCCATGGATGATAAGCAAAGGCGTCATTAAGCCCCTTGCAGCATGATGGAGTAGGCACCTGAGTCGCCAAGTTCGCCGTCAACAATCAGGTAATAATCCGTGTCCGCTATGGCATCGAAAGTCACAGACTCCTGCACACCCTCGCCATTAAGAACCGTTCCGGTTACGCAGACCAGGCTTGCGCAGTCTAAGCGCACGTAGATAGCCGGATCGAACGACGCTTCCGGAACCACCGTAACGCGGAAATTACCGGCCACCGGCGAATTGAAGAGGTACACTCGGTCACGGCCACTGGCGACATTATTAGGGCAGCCCTCATCACGAGCGCGGGCCTCGTAATCATCGGTGGCGCCAACGGTCGTCTGATTATCGATCGTCTGGCCAGCCGAGATCGGAATCGCCGTTGCGCACAAATCCCCGTCTGAACCTGGACCAAGATCGGCCATGGCATCGACCTCCATGTCTTGGCCAACATCCATCCCCATATCTGCCACATTATTAGTCGTGGCATTATTGGTGGCATTATTCAGCGCATTATTGGTCGGGTTGTTCGTCGCGTTATTCGTGCTGGAATTATTCGTCTGATTATTCATCAGGTTATTCGACGCATTCCCTGTCGAATTATTCGTTTTGTTATTCGAATTATTCGCGCCATTTTGGGGTTCGTCGGTCGCACAAGCGGCCAAAACACAAACAAAGAGAACAAAAAAGCGCTTCATTTATGGTCTCCCAAATTGATTCCAAAGGACGTCCCCACAGCTGCCGCAGCGCTAAGAAGTGGATCATCGATCGGCACCTTGCGTGTCTTATTGGCGACTTCATTCAAACCAACCGAGGTCAATTTGCCATTCTGCAACGCAACCATTCGGTCGAATTGCCCAAGGCGTACAAGCTCCGCAGCGTGCGCACCGTATCGGGTCGATAAAATACGATCCGAAGCGGTCGGTGTGCCCCCCCGCTGAACATGACCCAAAACGGTGGTTCGAATCTCGGAATCCACGAGTTCTTCGAGCTGCTGGCGAAGCACATTCCCCACGCCGCCCAGACGAATCGGGTCCGGTGAGCTGTCGATCGTCTCACGTACCGTCATGCTGCCATGTTTTGGCGCTGCACCTTCGGCGATCACGATGATCGTGAAACGCTGACGATTCTCGCGGCTCTTCACCATTTCGACGATATGATCGAGCTCGTAGGGGATCTCAGGAATCAAGATGATATCTGCACCACCGGCGATGCCAGCCTCGAGTGCAATCCAACCTGTGTAGCGCCCCATGGTCTCAAGAATCATCACGCGTTGGTGCGACTGGCCGGTGGTCTGCAACCGGTCGATGGCCTCCGTGGCGATCGACACGGCTGTATCGAACCCAAAGGTCCGATCGGTCGCCATCAAATCGTTGTCGATGGTTTTGGGCACTCCGACAATATTCATGCCCTTTTGCTGCATGGCGTGGGCAATCGACATCGTGCCGTCGCCGCCAATCACCACCAGACCATCAAGCTTGAGCTCGTTGTAGTACGCGACACATTCGTCGGTCACATCTGCGCCCCCACGCTCATGGTATTTGAGCGGGTTCGCTTTGTTATTCGTCCCAAGGATGGTCCCGCCCTGCGCCAAAATTCCGCTGACGTCGCGATACGAAAGGTCACGGCTGCGACGCTCAATCAAACCTAAAAAACCATCCTCGAATCCCACGACGCTGGCTCCGCAATTGAGCATCAGCGACTTCGAAACCGCACGAATCACAGCATTGAGGCCTGGACAATCGCCTCCACCAGTCAGAACACCCACACGCATCAGACACCTCTAAGGCTGGTTGAAAATCCACACGATAGGTCTACTTCAAGCTGGTCTGTAGGACCAGCAAGGACCACAAACGCCAAAGCTCATCTCAATCGAACGCCGAGAGCGGGTCTTCGTCATCTCGCAAGAAGAACGCAAATGTGGCCAAATATATGGCCGCCATGGTCGCCCAAACCGCGATCTCACCGAGCCCAAATGCGGCAAAAACCCTAAAGATGGAGCCTGCATTTTTGTAATCGTTACCCGGGAGAACGGCAGGCAATACGAGGGCAGACAAGATGGAAATTCGATAGAAATTTCCCAGGCCATTCACAAAAACTGCCTAAAGTAAGCCGAACAGAATGGTCTCAACAGGGCGTTCTTTCACAACTCAGAAACCTAAGTTCAGTCGAACGCGGACATCACATCTTCGCCGAGTTCAAGGTAGGCATTTCCGGGTTCAGCAATGCGGTCATACATGATCACCAAGGCACCGGTGGCGATGGCGGTGGTCACAAAAACCCCGACACAGCAGGCTAAAACTCCGGCAAAATTTAACAACCCAAGCAAGATCACCAGGACCAATAACTCCCACTTATGACCACTGGTCATACGCCAGCTCGCCTTGAGCGCATCGACGTAATGCAGGTTCTTATCCAGAACGACCAAGCCGACGAACTGAAACCCGAGCGTCAACATGATGCCAGGAATAATCAGCGCCAAATACCCACCCATGATGATGAACCACATCAGCAAATTCGTGAAAATCAGCGGTATCAAAAGGGGAATCACCCGACCGGCATGACTCAGTTCCGCGTCTTGACCGCGCACCAAACGCAACCAAAAAAGCTGCGCGCCGCCTTGAATACCCGCCTGCAACACCAACACGAAGGCAAAAACCAGAACAAAAACCACGATCAAAATCGCGATAATGGCCAGTTCGCCGCCCGCGATTCCAAAAAGACCGCCCACAACGCCCAGGATTGAATCTGCATTATCGTACTCATTTCCGGTGCCACCGCCCGGGTTTGCCAGATCGGTAAGCCCACTCGGATTGAAACAACTCGAGCCACCTCCTCCAAAGAGGGTCTGCAGAAAACCAAAGAGGATCGTCTCGCCGGGTCGATCTTTCACGAATTGAAACGCGGCACTGATAACGCCCCCAGCGGGCTCGACTGGAGCGTCGTCTCGGACGAGCTTCACTTCATCGACGCTAAGGGTTTCGTCGTCGTTACGATGCGACGGTAATTCGTGCCAATCAGACATGTCCGCTCCAAGAAAATTATTGGAGCAGACTACAACAGCCGGCGGCAGAAGGCACGCGATGTGTGGGACTTAAGAGAGGCCCGACGCAGGACGCGTCGGGCATGAAGCACTTAGAATGCTGTTTGACCGACGTTCAA
>CAYMYJ010000028.1:0-60090 GCA_964394615.1 uncultured Bradymonadales bacterium
AAGCCAACGCGTACACCGAGTGCAAAAGTGGAGTCGTGTCCGCCAAAAACGACTGCCCGGCTGAACTTGAGTTATTTTGTACGAGCGACGGTTGTGAGGCCCTTCCAGACGCTCGAGAAGCGGAAATAGGTCAGCCGTGCAGCGAAGTTTGCGGTGAGGACGGCCCTCAGGCATTTCATATTATGGGGCCGTTTCCTGGCGCTCCCGAAGAACCTTTCCAAGTTACGGTAGGCACTGCGTCTGGCGTGCTTGAGGTTCTTGATGGTGAAAGAATCTACTTTAAGAATTACGTGGAGTCCCCCGAAGGCTTGGAAGACTTGGAAAACGTAACGAAGCAATTTTGCTATTGCGATCACCAAGCGCCCTAAGTCGCACAGTCGCAGGTAGAGTGCGAGCTACTGACAGTCGACCGATAATCGGCCGCCAGTGAGTGTGCAGCCCGAAATACCCGCACTTGAGCAAAGAGCGACGGCTTCAGGAGGCACTTCCCCGAATGATGGGAAAAGGCAGTCACAGATATCTGGAAAAGCGTTTTCGTTGCAGGACTGAAGGTTGGTCTGCACGCACTCATAGACACTGCTTTTTCGGACGCAAATCTCGTCGGCTTCGCAGGCGCCAAGAGAACTTGAACAGTCCGCCGTCGAATTATTCTGAGTCGAGTTATTCTGAGTCGAGTTATTCTGGGTCGAATTATTTTCATCCGAGGTCAAACAAGCCTCGGCGGCCGGGCACGTCGATGTTCCAGCGACACACTGGAGCTGTGTTGAGGTAAATATCCCGCACTTTTCTTCGCATTGTGCCGGTGTCTGCCCTGCGCATTCAGCCATGATGACACATGCATCGCTGCACGTTGTGGCCAAGTCTTCCTCGGTGACTGTTTTTTTCTCGTCGTCACCACCGCAACCCATCGTCAACAGAATGAACAAAAAATTAACATACAAAAAAGTTCGCATTTAAAATCTCCATTTAGAATCCGGAAAGATTTTTAAATATGGTTTCGATGCACGTCAAGAGATATCAACTGACTACGAGTTTTTCCCGCCCTACCTGTCGGTGCCACCAATTCTTTCGCTTGTTAAGTGGTCGGTTGTCGCTGAGCATCGCCTTGTCACAAGGCCATGGGACCGTCAGGTTTCAGGCGGTCGGGGGTCGAAAGACAGCGCTTCTTCTATTCTATGCCCGCTCTCCCAAGATTGAAAACACAGCTCAACGATCGCTGCCTGATTGGGTTAGGCGGCACAAGTCGTTTCACCGCGTCGCTCGACCCGTGGCGGGTTGAGGAGGCCCTGAAGGCAACAGGAAAGACATCCATCTGACTCCAAAATGTCGAACATGCACAACCCAGCTTGTTGATGAAGATCTTCTGACTTAATTTGAAAAATCAACCGTAAGATCAACAGAAAAGGCACATAATGGCGACCTCCCCCAAACTATCTTTCTTCGGCGTGCTGGGCGTCATCGGCATGAGCGTCCTGGGCTGCGGCGGCGAGTCCGAAGCGAACACAGCATGTGAGCGCAGCGAGGCGCGCGTCTGCGACAGCAAGGACGCCAAGAAGGTGTACTATATGAACACCTGCGGCAACGCCGACGAGATCGCGGAGTCCTGCATCGGCAAGTACACCTGCATTGCCAGCTCGGCGACTGAGGCCGACTGTGGCGACACCAGTGTCCAGTGTACCGCGACCGACACGCTCGTCTGCGATCCGACCGAACCTCGGAAGGTCTACCGAGTAGACACCTGCGGTGAAAAGAAGGTCGACAGCACCTGCAGTGGTGACAACATCCACTGCACCACCATCTCACCCACCGAGGCGAGATGCCTGTGTGACGTACCAGAGTCGCCCAGGTTGGGTTGCGCTGCGGAAGGCTATGCGAAGATCGACAACCCCACCGAGCTGGGGCCAATCGACGCCTGCGACCAGATCGTCGAGATCACGCAGACCTGCCTGATGGGGGAGCGGTGCTGGTGGGACTTCGACGACCAAGGCATGGCGATCAGTGATCCGTTCTGTGCGACCTCCATCAACCCACGCCACCGCGGCGAGCCATTCTACCCGATGGGCTGCGACACATCGCTCTACATGGCCGCGCAGACCGATCTGCCCATCGACTGTCGTTGCAACCGCTCAAACATGGCGCTCCAAGAGTGCCGCCCGGCGCCGGACGCATGGAACTTCGGACTGCGGCTGGGCTCGGGGCCGAACACGCGCGGCATCAACCTGCAGAAGTGGGGCGGCGGCTTCCTCTCTAAGTCCAGCAAGGAGCTCTTCGCAGTCGTACAATACGTCGGCGGCAACGCAGGCAACATCAAACCTGGCGCTCTCTACGCCTTCAACTACGAGACAGGCGATCGCCGCGTCGTCTCGGGCTCTTATGTAGACGACACTGGGCGCCACGACGTGGGCTCGGGCTATACACCCGAGGGCGAAGCACTGCCCTTCGCAGTGAACGCGAAGCTGGGGGCGGACGGCAACATCTATGTCAACGGCTCAGACACGCTCAACAACGTCGAGATCACACGTGTCAACCCGGCCAACGGCGAGCGCACGCTGGTCTGGCGACGCCAGACAGATGCCGAGGGCATGAACGCGAACTTCCCCTTCGGCCAGTGCTTCAGCGGGCGCGTCAGCCCCAACTACATCGGCGGCTTCGCCCCGGTGCAGAACGCCGAGCGCGCCTTCGCGCTCGCTCCGGACGGCGGCTTCTACCTCGCCTGGAAAAACGACGGCGTGGGCGTAGTCCACATCAGCGCGGACGGCAGCACATGCAGCATCGTCTCACGCTGGGCCTCGAATAACACCACGGCTCCGCTCCCCGACATCGGCGGCGGCGTCACCCCGCAGTACGGCACCATCAGCGGCATGCTGTACCGTAACGGCATTGTCTACGCCGAGACGAAGGACACCCTGCTCACCATCGATGCCGCCACAGGCGATCGCGGCATCTTCTCGAACGTGAGCGGCATCGGCGGCATCGGCGAGACCAACTTCTTTGTGGATGAGGCCAACAAACACTTCTTCGCATGTGGCACCGTGTCCTCTCGCAAGTGTTCGGTGCACGACCTCGACAATGGCAACAACGCGCAGGGTCTGTTCCAGATTGGTTCTGGAATGCCGGTCATCTCAGGCAAGTACGGCCAAATCCAGGGCGCCAAGGGCGCGCTCGACAACAATAACTTCAACGGATTTGGCGCGGTCGCACAGGACCCGGATGACGCCAACATCCTCTACTTCATTATCGACTACGGCATGGTCAAGTACGAGATCGACACGGGCAACTCCTACATCATCTCCATTTGAGCCCACGCGCAACGGCGCCGAGCCATCATGATCGACGGTCCAGCGTCGCTGACGTCGGGCCTGCGCGAGCGGGCTCGACACCAACCTCGCCGAGCGACTCATGCCGGCGCTCTTCGCCCGGCGGCGCCGGTTCCTGAACGTGAATTGGCTGAGCACTTGCTAAACCAGCACGAGCCTTTGGGACTGGCCTACGAGTCCGCGGCCGATGCCGCGCGGGTTGAGGTGGAGCGGAACGAGACCCTGCCTCAGAGACGAAGGTTTGCTGAAGTCTGCTCTTGCTCGGCCAAAACAGCACGCATCCTACGGCGACGATCAAGACGTGATTCTGTTGGCTGCCATTTACACAGCTGGGATCGTCAAAAATCATCCTTTCGTAGGCGGCAACACGCGAACAGGTTCTTGGTAGGCCATCAACGCGCAGGCAATCTGGGTCGACATCAAGTCGCCACTGCGTCTGTGGGGAAACCCGCAGCCTTCGTGATTTTGATTAGTTGGTGGTCGCCGTTTCGGTTTTAAAGACCTTGAGGATTATTATGAGACGGCCAGTGTAAAAATGTGCTGGACCAGATTGAAATCCCTACACTTTATGTGGGGGACCATATTGACCCGATGAGCGTTTAATTGGTGTTCCACCAGATGCAAAAGAACCAGAATAACATCGAGACGCGGTGGTTAGACACGGGTGGGCACGTATTTTTTCCGGGGAGTATTAATATGGGGTTCGCTGAAAAGCCGGGGTTGATTTCGCAGATTCTTGGGTGGTTTGGGTAGCCGGCCGTTTGGAAATCGGGGTTCGGGAATCGCTGTGCCGGCAGGGTGGGTCACATGACTTGTATCAACTGATAACATCCGATATTACTTAGGCACTGAATTGATAGCGATTTAGCTAATTAAAGGATGGATTAAAAATGAATAACTTCACGGCGTTGATCATCGCACTTTCCCTTGCAGCGGGCTGTGGTTCTGACGATAACAACACCGCTCAGAACAACACCGCTCAGAACCAGCTCGTTGTCCTGTAGCTCAGGGGCATACTGTTCAAGCTGGTGGATTTTCGGTACCAGCGTCGATTCTTTACCAACACCGAGTGGGGGCACGATCACGTCAGGGACCTATATCCTAAACGATGTGCTCGCCAAGGACATCGTGTGGGGCGGGGAACGCCATCAACTTTTGGTGATCGATGGAAACTCCTTCCGGAACACGGGCGACTTCACACTTGGTACATTTTCGACCAGCGGAAATACGGTCTCGTTCAACTCTACCCAGGGGTGTGCGCCCGAGGGAAGCGAGTTCATGAGCTCAGGACAATCGTCCGCTTTTGAGTACAGTGTCGACGGTGACTCGCTGATTCTTTTTGAGGAAGGAATACGCTCGCGCGGGGACGTTACGGTTCGCGTAGGTTTGGTTTATACCAAACATACCGGTGACCTTTGCCATGTATCCGGCACGGCCGAATGCACCATCGATGATTGCTATTGTGCGGCGACACTGGATGGTGTTCTGTCAGACGCTCAGTGCGGTGGTTGAGGCGCAGAATCGCAGTGGCAGGACGCCGGCGGACCCGAATCACAGGGCCGGCAGGTCCTTGTCGCAGCCCAAATCCACACCATCATGATCGACGGTCCAGCGTCGCCGAGCTCCAAGCGGCACCTCTTAGCGAACTTGTTGAAAGGATGTCAGCAGGTGTTTCCACGCCGCCCGAGCGGCCTTGGCGCTCGCCAGCTGGGCTAGTTTCCCGATCAAGAAAACATCTAAACATATAAATAGCACCGCGATTTTTAGCCTGCCGAACGAATCTCCGGTCACTTGCGCTTGTTATGTCGACCGCTGTCGCTGAATATCGCCCCATCACAAGGCCATGGGGCTCCAGAATGTCAAAGTTACGTTTCAATGTCGAAGTCGACACCCGCATACAGCTGGCGACCCAACATTTGGGCCGTCAGGTCATCCAGCGGTTGGACCTAATTCATGATGGCGAAGAACCGCTCAGGGACCTCGAACTCCGAATTTCGATGGATCCCGATTTCGCGGTGCCGCTGACGATCAAGATCGCCGGCATTGCCGAAGCCTCCGCGTATTCCGTTCCACTGGACCAGCTCAAGATAGCACTCAAGGCGGAGCGCCTTGCCAACCTCAGCGAGCGACAACCCGGTCATATTTTAATTCAATGTTTTTGTGGCCAAGAATTATTGGCGAGCCAGGCTGTGTCGGTCGAATTCGCCGCCCATAACGAGTGGCTTGGAAATCAAGCGCCCCCTGAAATGCTCGCCGCTTTTGTAACGCCCAACCACCCCGCAATGGCTACTGTCTTGGACCAAGTGCGGCGTACCCTTGAGGCTCAAGGTCATAGCGGCTCCTTGGAAGGTTATCAGGGACATGACCCACAGCGGGTGATGGTGCTTGCGTCAGCCGTTTATCAGTCGATTCAAGGCCTGAAAATTGGCTACATTAATCCGCCTGCAAGCTTCGAAAAATCCGGTCAGAAAATCCGTGGTGTGGAACAAGTTTTAGGCGAAAAACAGGGCACATGTTTGGACCTGACGGTGCTCATGGTTGGGGCGCTTGAACAGATCGGGCTGAATCCCATCATCGTCATGCAAGATGGGCACGCCTACCCAGGTGTTTGGTTGACCGATTGGCATCTGCCTAACCCGTGGACCGACGACCCGCTGCCCTTGCGAAAACGAGTCACGCTGAGCGAATGTTTGGTCTTCGATTCATCCGCCGCAACCCAAGGCATGCCCTTTAAGGAAGCCTGCGCCAAAGGCTTCGAAGGTCTGAATGATGTGGCCAATTTCCGATTTGGTCTGGACATCATGGGTGCCCGCATCGAAGGCGTCACGCCGCTCGGCCTGCTTCGTCTGGGTTCTTACGTTCCTGTAAGCGCCGGTCCTGCCTCCCAAGACACGAGCCTGCCCACCATCCACGCCCGTAGCGATAACGACGCCGCCGAGACGCCTGATGGGCGTATCGAGCGCTGGAAAACAAAACTTCTGGACCTTTCGCTGCGTAATCGCCTTTTGAATCATAAAGACGGCAAGTCGGTGATGCCTCTGGTCGGCGAAGCTCCGGGCCAAATTGAAGACGTCTTGATAAAGCGTGGCAAGTTGGAGCTTCGGCCGCGGCAGACCTTGGAGCCGACGCAAGACGTAGCTGGGATCGTCGACGGAATGCTGGGACAAGGCCGTGTGCTCGTAGACTTGCCCAACGCCGAATTCGATAAACGAGCGCTGGAATTATTTCGAAAAAATAATCAGATGCGAGACGAGAGTGGAACTTCTGCGCTCTTTTTAGCCCTTGGTTATTTGGAATGGTACGAGTCTCCTTCCAGCGCACAGCCGCGTCTGGCGCCGCTTCTGCTCGTGCCGCTAACGATGGAACGCACCAAAGTTGGTGGGCCCTATTTCATCGTCCGCAACGACGATGACGTGATGTGGAATTCGTCGCTCTTCAAAAAGCTCGAAACGGATTTTGGGATTCGCGGCGACGCCCTGCTTCAGCCCCCGCCATCGGACGAAAGCGGCGTCGATGTCGATGGCGCGCTTCGTCTGGTGCTTGAGGCCGTCAAAGATGAACCAAGATTTGACGTGAAATGGCGAGCCGAAGTCGCGTTTTATCAATTCCAGAAATTCATGATGTGGCTGGATCTGGAACAAAATGCCGAAGCGCTGCTTTCGAGCGACGTCGTGCGCCATCTCATCGAGGGCTCGACCGAAGTCTTCCCCAATGCCGGAAAGCTCCCCGAACCAAGCGCGGTCGACCGTCGTCCGGCCAACCAAGACCTCTCGGTGGTGGACGCGGACTCCTCGCAATTGGCGGCCGTTTTTGGCGCTCTGGAGGGTAATTCTTTTGTGCTTCAAGGCCCTCCCGGAACCGGTAAATCCCAAACGATTACCAATCTCATCGCCCAGGCGATTTCATTGGGGAAAACGGTTCTTTTTGTCTCCGAAAAACGCGCAGCTCTCGAGGTCGTCCAGACCCGACTCAAAAATGTTGGGCTTGGGCCGTTCACCCTCGAAATGCATTCCGACAAATGTTCTAAGACGCAGGTGGTTCGACAACTTGAGGAGCCTTTCAAGTTCAAGTGGGAAGAACAAAACGCAGACTGGGAAGACGTCACAAAACGACTTGGGGATCTAAAAGAGAAATTAAATTCTCATACCAAAAAGATGCACGAATCCGGGCCCTTTGGTGAGTCGCTTTATCAGGTTGTGTCGAGGTTGATTCATTTGGACGCGCTCGCAACCCCGCGAATCGCCATTAAGATGGCAAGCTTTCCAAACGCGGGCACTTACCGAAAAACCCAAGAAACCATCGCTAACCTGGCCATTATGACGGAGCGAATCGGTACGCCGTCGGCGCATACCTGGAGTCTGGTCATCCAGCCAGAATGGAGTGTGGGTTGGCAGGCCAACATCGCGGACGGACTTCCTGAAGCGATTGCATTCGGACAGGAATGGCAGCGCGCAAGAGACGAAGCCGTGGCGCTGATTCTGGGCGATCGCAGCTCCGCGCCGGAAGTGTATGAGCGCATTGGCGACGCCGCAAGAGCCCTGGGCTCTAACCCCGGTGTGACGCTGTCCCTGCTCAGTGAACCCAAGGCCTCCATTGAGGACCTGCTTGAACGTGCGCTTGCGTTGATTGGGAACCACGAGACCGCGTTTGGGTCCATGACCCGAACGTTTTCGCCAGACCTCCTCTCCGATATCGATGTTTCTGCAGAACGTCTGCGTTTTAAAAAATGGGCTGAAGCTTTCTTCTTATTCGCATTTTTCATGCTCTTTTTCGCACGACGCCACCTCGCCAAATACGCCGTCGGCGCACTTCCGGACAACAAGGATATCAGCGAAGCACTTTCGAGTGCCCAGACCACCAACGAGACCCATACCGCGCTAACAGCCATCGACACCGACATGCGCCGGCTCTTCGGGCCGTCCTGGAAGCTTGAGGAAACCGATACGACGCTTTTGCAAAACACGTGGACCTGGGCGAGCGAGTTTCGCTCGATCATGGCCGGGCTACGAGAAGTCGATCCTGAGACCGCCAAATCTGTTTTGGAATTAGCATCCGATCCTGAGCGGATCGACCCAAGCACCCGCACAGGTAAAGCCCTCGAGACTTTCCGACTCGCCGCGGCGCAGTGGAATGAAACTCGAAAACAAATCGAAGAATTGATCTCGATGAACGCTGTCTGGGCTTCGCTGAACGCAGACCAACAGATCGCTCAGCTTCAGGCGTTTTTGTCGGGAATTCACAGCCTGCGTGACTGGTGTGATTGGTTGACCGCATCCCTTGCCGTAGACGCCGCCGGGCTCAGTGAGTTGGTCTCTGGCCTGAAAGACGGCTCCTTGAACCACTCGACTTTGCTTGGCGCTTACGAACGCGCGCTCCGGGAAAACTATTGGGACATGAAGTCGTCTCAGGACCACGATTTACGACAATTTCGTGGCTACCAACACGACCGTATCATCCAGCGTTTTGCCGAGATCGACACGCAGGCCAAAGGTATTGCTCGCCAGGAAATCCAAGCGCGACTTGCGGCGCGACTGCCTGATTTTGGCGCGCCGGGAGAGATGGAAATACTTCGCAAAGAATTCAAAAAACAACGAAGCCATAAATCCCCCAGACGGCTTTTTGCCGAAGTCCCAAATGTACTGCTGCGCCTTAAACCATGCGTCCTGATGTCGCCCCTTTCGGTGGCCAGATTTTTGGACCCAAGGCTTTCGCTCTTTGATTTGGTGATCTTCGACGAGGCAAGCCAGATCCCGCCCTGGGACGCGATCGGTGCGATCGCGCGGGGAAAACAGGCAATCATCGTCGGCGACAGCAAACAATTGCCGCCCACCTCGTTTTTTGCGAGCACCGACGACGAAGAGGACATCGATGATGATGATGTCGTCGAACTCGAGTCAATCCTTGACCAAGCCGTGGTCCGCGGCGTCCCGCAGATGACCCTAAACTGGCATTATCGAAGTCGCCACGAGACCTTGATCGCGTTCTCTAATCACCACTATTACGAAAACCGGCTTCATGTTTTCCCCTCCCCGCATCACGACTCCCCGCTGCTGGGTCTAAAATGGGTCGAAGTCAAAGACGGGTTCTATGACCGTGGCGGCTCACGAACAAATAGGGCCGAAGCTTTACAGGTTGTAAACGAGATATTTAGACGGCTTGAGGACCCAGACCTTTCAAAAAAATCGATCGGGATCGTGACGTTTTCGTCGGCCCAACAAAAGGCGGTCGAAGATTTGATGGACGAAGAGCGTCGAAAACGCCCTCACCTAGAGAAGTATTTTGGTCCCGAAGTCCGAGAGCCCGTCTTCATCAAAAATCTGGAAAACGTCCAGGGCGACGAACGCGATATCATCTTCTTTTCGATTGGCTACGGCCCGGACCAAACGGGACGTACGACCATGGCGTTCGGGCCGCTAAACCGGACCGGTGGAGAACGACGCCTAAACGTCGCTATCACCCGTGCCCGCGAGCTTTTGACGGTTTTTAGCACTTTACGACCAGACCAAATCGACCTGAGTCGCACGAACGCCGTTGGCGTACGACACCTGAAGACATTCTTGGATTATGCGGCCCGTGGGCATAGCGCAATTTTGGAGGCAGTCACCCTTGAGGATGAGCGTGGTTTCGGTTCACCCTTCGAAGAAGAGGTCCACGATGCCCTGGTGGCTAAGGGCTACGAGGTCCACACGCAGGTGGGGGTTGGCGGATTTTTCATCGATTTGGCCGTGGTAGACCCCAACCGCCCCGGAGCCTACATGTTGGGCATCGAATGCGACGGGGCATCCTATCATAGCGCCAAAACAGCCCGTGATCGTGACCGAATTAGACAAACTATTTTGGAAGGGCTGGGTTGGCAAATCCATCGCATTTGGTCCACCGACTGGTGGACTCAGCGCAGCTCCGAAGTCGATCGAGCAGTGGCGGTCTTAGTAGAGGCGCAAAATAGGCAGGAAAAAGACGCGCTGGTTTCCAATCTTTTTCAGGCGATTCCAGACGTCTTGCCACCGGCGGCTGAGGTCACAGACGAAGTGACGAGATGGCCTGTGAATACCCTGCCATGGCTGCCACCAACGAATTTTGCGGAACGCGAACAGGCGCGTTTTTACGACTCCGTAGAGTCGGCAACGATCATGGCCCAGGTCGAACAGGTCGCGACCCAGGCCGCCCCGATGCCGGTCGCGGCAGTGGCTAAACATATTTCGAAGGCCTGGGGATTTTCGAGCACGACGCAAAAGGTGGTGGGTCGAATCACCGACCTCGCGAACGCCTCAAAAAGCGTTCATGTATCCGGAGACGTCCTCTGGAGAACGCAAGAAGAACAGTCACGATGGAAGGGTTTCAGGCACCACGAGCTTCATTCACGAGAGATCGCTGAAATCCCCGACGCCGAATTGGCCGAAGCGGCTTTATGGATTGTGGGACGCGCGGTGAGTATTTCGCGTGAAGAATTGGTGGCCGAAACGGCTCGCACTTTTGGGTTCCAGCGGGCTGGCGCTCGAATTCGGGAAAATATGGACCAGGTCATCGACGACTTGGTGGGGGACCATCGGCTTGAGGAAGCCGATGGGAGGTTGCAGATTTCAGGCGAGGTCTGATGCCAACCCTTCTAAATAATCCTTGATTTTGAGCAAGTCCTTCCTGTTCGCCCGACGCATGGCTGCGGCCATCATTGGCGCCCCGATTTTGGCAAAACCCGTTGGTATTCCGCGGTTGCGCAGAGTCATTCGCGTCTGGTCGCCGCGCGCTTCCCAGGTGTAGGTCGTTTCCATTGGAAATGGCCCATCAGCGGTTCGCATCACGAGGCGGGATTGCGGAACCCATTCGATGATTTCGTAGGTGTACGCGAGCCGCTTACCCAGAAAAACCGCCACAAAATCCATCTGCGCGCCAACTTTGACTTCAGGTGCAGTCTTCCACTCGATGGATTTGATATTATCGTACCAAAGCGTGGCGTTGTTTGGATCCGCCGCGAACGCAGAGACTACGGCACATGGGGAATCGATTTCGATCTCGCTCAATACGTCGACGGACACATTCTGCCTTTGGTCAATCGACTTACGCGATTTTTTCTTCGATCCATTCAATAACTTTGGCCGAACCGGCCACACCGTTCAGGCGGCTCATTTCCTGGATGCCCGTGGGACTGGTTACGTTGACCTCCGTCAAATAATCGCCAATGACATCAAGGCCCACAAACCATAGACCGTCGCGTTTTAGGCGCGGGCCGACCATGGCGCAGATCTCAAGGTCACGTGGCGTGAGTTCGGTTTTTTGAACGACCGCGCCAATATGGATATTTCCGCGATTATCTTCCTCAGGCGGAACCCGCATGATGGCCCCAATGGGTGTTCCATCGAGCATCAAAATACGTTTATCTCCCTTGCGGGCTGCCGGAATATATTTCTGGCACATCAAATATTCTTTGCCATCTTTGGTAGTCATTTCGAGCAAAGCATTGGCGTTTCGGTCGGTCAGGTCGAACAAAAACACGCCTGCGCCACCATGGCCGTCTAGGGGCTTAATGATGCATTTTCCACCCTGAGATTCGGCGAATGCCTTAACTTCGGTAGCTCGTTTCGTAACGATCGTGTCTGGAATCGCCCCAGGAAAATGAAGGCCGTACAGTTTTTCGTTTGCCGCGCGCAGACCCGACGGTTTGTTCATCACCAACGCGCCTTTTTCCTCGGCGAGTTCGAGCAAATGAACCGCGTGTAAGAAGGCGATATCGAAGGGAGGGTCCTTACGCATGAAGATGCAGTCGAGCGTGTGCAACCCGATATGCTGGACGTCAGACAACGTATAATGGTTGCCCTCCTCTCGGCGCACATCGCATGGGTAAACGAGGCTCCACGCCTCGTCGTCGCGAGCTTCGATATCCTGCATACGAACGTAAAAAACCTCGTGGCCGCGCTCTTTGGCGGCGCACATGAAGTCGAACGTGGTGTCGGCATGGATATTTACCGACTCGATGGGGTCCATCACAAAGGCGATGCGCATGTATATCTCACAAATCTACGAGGTCTTTTGAGGTCGGAATCAGTCGCGCAGCGACCGGTCCAGGAATGATGAAAATCAGCGGCAACTCCGTCCACTTTGCGTAGCGGTCCGTCGTGCCTTCTAGCGTGGCTCCCAAAACGAGCTCATTTTTAACGCCCCTTGAGCGCAGAATAATGCGTTCTGGGGACTTGTCGAGCCCAGCGTCCAACAAGCTGATGTCCACATATCGCGCGATTTTAAGCTCGCAAAGGGTCTGAAACAGCGGCCCGAACACATTTGGGCTGACTTCCTTCTTAGAGGGCTTGAGCATCGTCCAGGATTCACCATTTCTGGTCACGATGACCTTTTCTGCGCCGTTGAACTCTATGGTTTGGATTTTGTCTGCTGCCAATCGCAAGGGAACACGGTCCCGCAACGAGGCCATATCGGGCACCAGGCTACGACCTGTCGAAGCTCCAACGGTGTAGATGAAGGGGTCCCCACTCTTGCGAACATACCAATTGGCGCCCACATGAGAGACATCAAGACTCACGTCGGCATCACCGGTTCGTGCCACGACCGTTGTCTGTGGGGGATCGAGGCCAATTTCCGAGGGCTTCTTATCGTCGGCAAACCCGGTGGCACGAAGACGCGCCATCAACGAAACCGTCCCCTGAACAACCGAGCCTTCGAGCGGCATCCCGGCAGCGGGCGAAATCATCTGCCAGTCATCGCCCTTTCTCGACAACTCAATGACGCCGTCGTGGCTCATGATTTTGAGGCTTGATAGGTCGTTTCTATCGCCGTCCAAAATCGTCTTGGACCGCAAATCGTCCACGGGTTGGCGAAGCACCTCTAAAGAGCGTTGGGCGCGGTAGGCCTTGCCCTTGTCGGTCTTTATGAACGACCGATGCACTCGACCGTCGATGTCCATTTCTTTGCCGATGATAAACTCGACCGCCGCTGCTGAGGCGCCCTTGGGGTAGAGCGAAACTTTGGTTCCCAATTCATCGGTCAGCTCATAGGGCTCTATTTTGTCTTTCGAAACCCTAAGGTCGTCGGTCCGAATCTCGCCGGCAAATATCGCCTCAAGCTGTTTTTCTACGGCCGGATCGATGGGGGCGTCGACCGGTTTGGTCATGCTCCAACCCGAATCCGATTTATCAAAAATCACCAATTCTGCGCCAGGACGCGTCAACTCCACCCGCCCCAAGTCTTCGACTTTCTTGATAACGTAAGGCACTTGGACGGTGCTTTCCTCCTTTCGAGTCACGATAAAGGCCGCCAAGGCCAAAAACAACACGCCGAACGCGATGATTGTGCTTCTTTTCATCATGACCTTCCTTCAGACCGAAATCTTTTCTTTTCGACGACGACGAAACGCCAGCACCGTCCATCCCACCGTGCCAAAAAAGAGTGGGACAAATAGGATATTTACGAGCTGAATTTCATGCTGCTGATCTTTAGAAACCTCGCCAATCAAACGCGGAGTCGACTTTCCGCGAATATTGGTAAGCACGGTGTCTTGCACCAGCCAGTCGATGCTGCTGATCAGAAATTGTGAACCCATTCCCGTAAGTTGTTCGCTGTAACCGACGTCTGGATTAGGCTGGAAAAAATCAGCATTTCCCACGACCAACAGGCGCGCTTCGGCAGGCTCTTTGACCAGTTCAGACTCTTGAGTTCCTTCTGGTAGAGGGTGATCCGTGTACCAACTCGGGAAAACCCCCTGCAGAGCCGCCGCGACCACAAAGGGGCCAGGGACTTCGTCGGCGGTGGGGTCGACTAACTCTTGGTAGTCCAAAGACGAAGGGGCCGATTTGCGGCTCACAGCGCTGTCTGAGGTGCGAATGACCTCAAATGCCTTAATGTCGGCGTTATCCCGAGCCGCCAATGTGATGACCACACTGGAGGGGCCAGGCATCGCAATGGAGTAGATGTCTCGTGTGAAGGGCAGCGAGCGGTCGATATCCGTCATCAAGAACGTCGCAGGATGTGAGACCTGAGCCATGCCGTGTTGGGTCATGACCATTCCAAACGCGAGAGCGTTTTTTCGATCCAAAACCAGATCGTCGTTCAGCCGAATACCGTACGTCGAAAAGAGGTCAGTCAGGCCGTGATCGAGGGGCTTTCGAATATCAGGGAGGCGTGTGTTAGGCCCCATCTGTTGCATAAGTTGTTTCAACATTTTCACGTCGGGCCCCGACGCGCTCTGATACCAGCCCACACTGCCTCCTCGGCGCAGGAACTGGTCGATGGCAAATTTGCCCCGCTCACTTACCGGCTGGTCCAGATTCATCAAAATCAAGGCGTCGATGTCGTCCGCGATTTTGGCGTCTGGGGCAGCCAGATCAACCGTCGAAAGCTCGACCAGATTGCCATAGAGCTGGTCAAAAGCGGGGGCCACAGCTTCGGCAAAACGTGGATCGGCCGCTGGTCCACCAAAACCCGAAGCGAATGCGAGCTTCCTGGGCGCAATGCTGCTCAAATTCATGAGCTTTTTCGTGAATTCATATTCGAAATTGTCGATTTCTGGGTTCCCGCTGGCCCGCAAATCCGCGATGCGTTCGGTCTTATCGCCCATCACAAAGGCCACGCCCTTATAAACGGCGCGTAAGCTGACCTCGTCGTCGGTCTGCGATCCAAGGCCGACCTTTTGAATTCCCAGCCCCGTGGCTGCGGCTTCGGCGTCTTTGTCGTCTGCCGCGGGTTGAATAATTTGATAGGTCAGTCGACCGCCCGATGCGCTTTGATAGTCCGCCAGAAGGTCCGATAGCTGCTGAGGCAACACGTTTAGAGGTGCCGGCAAATCGGGCGAAATGAAGACCTTGATTTCGACATTTTCCGGCAGGTTTTTGACCACGTCACGACTGGCCTGCGAGAGCGTGTAAATCTGGTTCTGCGTGAGGTCGAAGGGCATCGGAATGCCCGAAACAATCACATTGATGAGAATGGCGACCACAATGGAAATCACCACCACAGCGATGGCATTGGCCCCTGAAATTATTCGTCGTTTATCTTTCATAATTTCCTCCTCACCAACGTCGCGACGCGATGGATGCTTGAGCAACGATCAAAGAAACGACGGTCACCGACAGGTAGTAAATGACGTCTCGAAGGTCCACGACGCCGCGGGCGATATTTTGGAAATGATAGCTGGAAGACAAATACTGAATCGCCAAAGCGAAGCCGCCCGAAGGCTGCCCAGCGAGCTGATCAATCACGTACAAAAAGAAACAAAGCGAAAAGGCCGCCAGAATCGCTACAACCTGATCTTGCGTCCAGCTCGAGGCCATGATGCCGATGGCCGAATACGTGCCCCCGAGCAGCATAAGCCCTACATAACCCGCCATGGTTGCGCCCCAATCGAGGTCGCCTAATTGGCTCAACGTCGCCGGGTAAAAGAGCGTCACGGCAAATACAGCGGCGAGCAGGGTCAATGAGGCAAGGAATTTACCGGCGACGACTTGGAAGTCGCTGATCGGCAAGGTCATGAGCAGCTGAAGGGTACCTGAGCGCTTTTCTGATGCGATAAGCCCCATCGTCATGGCTGGGGCAAAAAACGCCAAAAAGAGCGGTGCCTGATTAAAGAAGCCACGCATCGATAAGACGTTGATTTCCTGAAAAAAACTGAGCCAAAAAAGAGCGCCCGTCACCAGCAGAAACAGGATAACGACGACGTAGGCGACGATCGAAGAGAAGTAGCCTTGAACCTCTTTTTTCCAGATAAAATAGATATTTTTCATTCCTCGACCTCGACTTTTTCGGCCTTCTTTTCCTCATCTTCCTCATCGAGCTCACCGGCCTCCTCTCCTTCATTCTCCTCGACATCTTTGACCTCAGGAGCTTCTTCGACGTCGGGCTCGCCCGGTTCGTCTTCGCCTCCCGTCAAAAAGCGAAAGGTTTCTTCTAAGTCGGGTTTGTAGGGTCGAAGCTCCAAAATATCTTCGACGTTTTCAGCCGCCCATTTTATCAAGGACCGGCGAACGCTTTCTTCCATCTCGGTCACCAAACGATAACCAAAGCCGGGAACGTCCAGGCGCACAACGTCGATAACGTGTTCGATCTTTTTCAGCGCATCTTCATGACCTTTGGCCGTCAGATGCACAATCACGCCGCGTCGCCCCTTTGCCACCTGTTTGGACAGTTCCTCGAACGTACCGTCGGCTACGATTTTGCCATGGTTGATGACGATGATTCGATCGCAGACCGCCGAGACCTCTTGCAAAATATGCGTCGAAAAGATCACGGTTTTTTCCTTCCCGATCTCTTTGATCAAATCCCGGATTTCAAGAATCTGATTGGGGTCAAGGCCACTGGTGGGTTCATCCAAAATCACGACATCAGGCTCGTGAATGATGGCCTGCGCCAGGCCCACCCTTTGGCGATAACCTTTGGAAAGCTCGTGAATCTCCCGCGAGACCATTGAGGTCAGACCCGTGAGGTCAGCGGCTCGCTTGATCGCGGCTTTCCGAGCAGCCTTGGGCACGCCTCTCAGTTCGGCCATGAACTCAAGGTAGTCATAGACAAACATTTCGTCATAGAGCGGTACGCTTTCGGGCAAATATCCGATCTTTTTGCGCACTTCTTTGGACTGAGAATACACGTCAAGTCCCGCGACCTTTGCCGTGCCCGCCGTCGCCGCCATGAAACACGTTAAGATCTTCATGGTCGTGGTTTTGCCGGCACCATTAGGCCCCAGAAATCCGACGATTTCCCCGGGTTGAATCTGAAACGTAATGTCGTCCAGCGCCTTGAAGTCACCGTATGACTTCGACAGGCCCTCTACGACAATACTCGGCTGGCTGGTTGGCATCCTTACCTCACAACAAACAAAGAGCTTTGGAACACTATGGGCACAGTGTCGGCGCAAACGCCGGTTCTGCAAGCATTCATTCCCAATTTCCCGATTTTCCGGCCCAACACTTTATCCAATTTTATGGATAAAGTGTTGACTTGAGGTTTTCTGAGCGCTAAGAATTGAGGAGTTCGAATAAACAACGACTCGGGAGAGCAAAATGAAACGATTGATTTTTGGATGTTTGGCGCTGCTCATTTCGTCGGGCTGTACGGAAACCACAACAGATTCCGAAACCTACACAAAAGACCAAGCAGCATTGATGGCCGGCAAGTCGGATCACGGCCGGGATATCTGTGATTTTATGAATTGGTACGGCGACGGGGTCTGCGATGACTTCTGCCCTCGAGGCGACGAGGACTGCGCCATCCCCTGCACCGCAGACTCCGACTGTTCGGTCGGCAACGCCTGCGTCAGCGGAGCGTGTGAAACGCTGACCCAGGGCTGCGGCGGAATCGCCGGCCTGCAATGTGCGACAGGTGAATACTGCAATTTCGACATCGCCCAGACCTGTGGCGCGGCTGACCAACTTGGCGAGTGCGCCGCGATTCCGGACTCATGCGACACAGATTACGATCCGGTCTGCGGCTGCGACGGCCAGACTTACTCCAACGCCTGTGTCGCTGCGAGTTCGGGCGTCAGCGTTGCTGATTTGGGAGAATGTGACATCCCATGCCGCAGCAACGCAGATTGTGCTCCATCGCAGGTCTGCGGCAATGGAATTTGCCAAGATGCCATCCCAGCAGCCTGCGATAACGACAACGCGTGCGGGCGCGCTGAGGTCTGCATCAACGGAGTGTGCGAAGCGACCCATCCCGTCTGTTCGACCGACCGAGACTGCGCTGCGGGCCAAGTTTGCCAGAACGGTGCGTGCATCGTTCCCACGACGACCACAAATTGCGGCGGGTTTGCAGGCCTGACCTGTGACCCAACCCAATTTTGTCTCTACGCGCCCAACTCCATGTGCGGTGCAGCGGACCAATTCGGCACATGCACTGTGCGACCAGACACGTGCGATACCGTGTATTCACCGGTTTGCGGTTGTGACGGCCAGACCTACTCAAACGATTGCGTTGCGGCTTCGGCGGGAACCAGTGTGTTGGCCGACGGTGAGTGCCCCGTCTACTGCGGCGCGGACAACGAATGTTCGACAGGAGAGGTGTGCATGAACGGAGTCTGCGAGATCGACGCATCGCCACTTTGTGCAGCCGACAGCGACTGTTCGGTGCGAGAAGCCTGCATCAACGGTGTTTGCGCTGCACGTGGTGGGGACTGCGGCGGCTTCGCCGGGTTGCTGTGTGAGCGAGACGAATACTGCTACTACGACATCACCGAACAATGTGGCGCGGCCGACCAACTCGGCACATGTTTGCTGAAGCCTGATTCGTGCTCAACGGCCGCCAATCCCGTCTGTGGATGCGACGCACTTGTGTACGCGAATGCTTGTCAGGCTGCGGCTGCTGGTGTCAGTGTGACTCGCTGCAATCCTTGAGGATGTTTTGACCGATTCGAATCTTCCCACCCGGGTGGTTTTTGCCGCCCTCCGACCTGCCGTTCGTTTGGCAAACACGTTTGGCGTCTCACTTAAAGACGTCAAACGTTTTGCTGAACTCGCCTACTATCAGGACGCAAAACGACGCGGAATGAAGATGCGCGAGATGTCTGAAGCGTTGGGTATTTCGATGAGCAAGGTGGGATTATTATCGAAACAACTCAAGGAGCATTTCCTGGAGCCAGAACTAGAGCACGGCGTTGCTCGCCAGATCCTGACGCTGCTTTGGGCGGCCCCACTGACCGAGATTCGGCTGGCACAGGCACTTCCGGATTTTGACGGTTCCGCCGTCGAACATGCACTCAATGACCTTGTGACCGAAGGCCGCGTCCGCCGCGTAAGTGGACGGACCGATACTTTTGAACTGACGTCCGGTTCGCAGCGTCTTGATAACACCCCCTGGATGGCGAGAATCGACGGTCTGAACACGTTGCTAGACAGCGTTACTCAGACGGTTGAGTCACGATTCGAACGCAATGACACCCGTGCATTTGTTCGAAATCTCGCCTTCCGAGTGCGCCCGCAAGACCTCCCAAGACTTCAAGAACATTACGAAAAAAACCTGTTCCCGCTCGTCGTTGAACTCGATGAAGCCGTGGAACAAGACGCAGATTCGGTGCCGATTCGGCTCTCAATCTTCTGGTCGCCAACTGAGGAAAAGAAATGAAATACGGATTAAAATGCATCCTGTTTTTGAGCGCCGTGATTTTTGTCTCGTGCTCGGACACAAAGGAAAACGAATGTGGCGCCGGTGATGCCGTCGATATCGACGGAACCAACTACTGCGTCTTCGAGCAAGCCGTCGTGGTCGAGAACGGCTTCGAATGTCCACCCGATTTCCCTTTCCTGACCCAAGGAATGGGATTTGGAGTTTGCGGACAGGGCAGCCAGCTTCCACCCGAATTGCTCGACGATATTCACCAGCAATGGCAGATGGACCATGGCTCCTGCACACTGGCATCCGACTGCCCTTCCGGAAAAAGCTGTGTCGGAAGTGTCTGCCAAACGACTCCAACGCCCACAAATAACTCGACCAATAATTCCACCAATAATTCTACGAATGGCAGCACCAATAACCCAGTTTGTACGAGCGACGACAACTGCTCAGTTGGCCAAGCCTGTGTGAACGGCGCATGCATATCGCCATGCGGCGGAATCGCAGGTTTCCAGTGTGCCGCTGGTGAGTGGTGTGATTACGGTGGAATCGACGGGATGTGCGGAGCTGCTGACCAATTGGGCGCATGCCAACCCATGCCTGAGTCGTGCGATACCGTCGTCACGCCTGTCTGCGGCTGCGACAACGTCGTCTATAATAACGCGTGTGAAGCGCACGCTGCGGGCTTCGATTTTTCTGCAGAACGAGCCTGCCCGTAATCAGATTACTTATAGCCTCACCATTAATATGGAATGCTCCCGAGCGTTGGTGCTTGGGTCGCTGAGGACTGCCCCTCCATCCATGGAGGGCCAAGCAGCGCAGGCCGCCAGTCTGACAGCGAAATCATCGGCCACCGGTCTACGGCTGCGACCAGACGACCTGCGCCGCCACACGCTAGAATTTTGTGCCTTGCTTGCTGGCAAGCATCACCAATTGTAATCAAACGAATCGCAGGGAAGTCCGCTTGTTAGTTGGAGGTGCGCCTTCTATCTGGCAATTTGGCTGGACACTTGGCATAGTACCGGCGCACATCATTGAGAGACGGACATGAATCGAATATTGGTTGGTTTGACATTGCTTGTTTTTTTAGTCGGTTGTTCCGATGACGCGCCGCCTAGCGTTGGCGTCAATTCTCCAGCTGATTTAACGAAGGACGAAGCAGCCCAGAACGACGGCCTCACAACCGACGGTCAGGACGCCTGTGAAATCATGGGATGGTACACCGACGGCGTATGCGACGAGTTCTGTCCAATCATGGATGATGAATGCAGTGACTTCACAACGCCCGATTGCGGTGGTCAGGATGCAGTCACGTGTCCCACCGGTCAATATTGCGCACTCGGCATCGCCGCTGAATGCGGCAACGTCAACCCGATCGGTAAATGCGAAGCCATCCCTGAAGTATGCACAAACGATGTCACCCCCGTTTGCGGCTGCGACGGAATGACCTACGGCAACGCGTGCTACGCCGCGAGAGTCGGTGTGAATATCGCCGCTGAGGGTTCATGCGACGGCGCGTGCGAAACCCCTGCGGACTGCCCGGGGCAGATTTGTGACGAAGGCACCTGTGTGGACGCTTGCACCACGAACGAAGAATGCGACGACGAGTTCTGCACGGAAGGCATTTGTGGCGCCGCTGTAACGGTATGCAACGACACGACACCCTGTTCGGTGGGCGACTTTTGTTATCTCGGCACACAGGACGCTTGTGGCGCGACAGACGGAATGTGTCAGGCGATTCCCAAAATCTGCACCGACGAAATCGCCCCGGTTTGCGGATGCGATGATGTGACCTACATCAACCCCTGCGCCGCGGCAGTCTCTGGAATCAACGTCGCGACCCTTGGAGAATGCCCACGCGTATGTGCAGACAACGCCGAGTGTTTACAGGGCGAAATTTGCGAAAACGGCATTTGTGCGACCGCGGCCGGCAGCTGCGGTGGGCGCATCGGCGACACGTGTGCCGCGGATGAATTCTGCAATATTCCTGGCACCTGTGGATTCGCCGACGAAACCGGCACCTGCGAGCCGATTCCGCAGATATGCAATAATCTCTATGCGCCAGTTTGCGGTTGTAACGGAGTCACTTACGGCAACGATTGTGAGGCGGCTGCGGCTGGTGTCAGCATCGAATCTGTCGGCGAGTGCCAGCAGGCTTGCACCAAAGATTTTGACTGCAACCGAGGCGAGGTGTGCACGAATATGGTCTGCGTTTTGCCGACCTCGCCCGTGACCTGCGGTGGCCGCACCGGCGGTGTTTGCAGCTCCACGCAATGGTGCGATTACGGCGGAACGGTCAATGCTTGCGGTGCCGCAGATGGGACCGGAACGTGTGAAGTTCGGCCGCAACTTTGCCCACTGATACTTAACCCCGTTTGTGGTTGCGATAACAACAACTATGACAGTCCTTGTCAGGCGCACGCAGCAGGCGTGGATATCGTCAGCGTCGGCATGTGCCCTCCTGTCATGTAATAATTTCAACCGGCAGATCGAAAGGCCGCCCGTGTCGCGGCATTGATTTGGCGGCGAACCCGGCGAAAGTTCCGAACACAGATGCGCAGACCGTCCCGCCCCAGGTTTCTGTGCACACGGCCCTACCGCTTCGCAGAATTCGGCCGGCGAAAATTTATAGAAAAAGAGACAGTCTTCACCGCTAATGGCAACGGCAAACTTGGCTGGCGCCAGGATCAAAGTTGGCTTTCTTTCCCAGCCGACTCTTGCCAGTTGCACAACACGCCTGACAGGTCGCCAACGTACGAGCCTCACCGCATTTTTGTGCTTCAGCGGCCATCATATTCATTCCCAATAAGCCTGAACAAATGCAGCCGGCGGATAATAAAAACAAGCCAACAACACCCATAATGATCCAAATCAAATAGGACTTTTTCTTGGTTTCAACGCTCATAATTCCCCCCAAGGGTCTTTGGTTTCGCCAAACCTATTTAACTTAGCGAAGTTGGTCAACACTTGGAATCTGCGTGTGGACAAGATGAGCCCCGCGCTGCTAGTTTCGCTGCGCACGATTTCCGCCAGGGGCATCCCATTTGGGATTGAGAAGAACCCTTGGAACCTGATCCGGTTAACACCGGCGTAGGGAGGCGGAAACGAGTCCAACCTCGTGCATTGGGCTCCTCCGCTCCCAGTTTGGAGCATTTAGATGAACGATTTTCAGAACGCATACCCCAATTCGAATAAAGTATTTGTGCAAGGCACCCGCGGTGTCAGCGTACCTTTTCGTCAGGTTACGCTGACGGGAGACAACGCAGCCGTGCGCCTCTACGACACAAGCGGTCCCAGCGACATCGATCCACACAAGGGACTTCCAGCCCTGCGACGTGACTGGATCTGGGGGCGCGAAGACGTCAAAACCGAAGAACGCGTCTTGGCGTTCGACGATAAATTGGCTGAAGGCCTAAAACGAGAAACCGTACGGGGCACGGGACGCGTCACCCAATTGCATTACGCCCGACGAGGCGACATCACTCCCGAGATGGAATACATCGCCATCCGCGAAGGGGTTGAGCCCGAATACGTCCGCGACGAAGTCGCTCGTGGCCGCGCAATCATTCCGGCAAATATTAATCACCCAGAAGCCGAGCCGATGATTATCGGGCGGAATTTCTTGGTGAAAGTAAATGCCAATATCGGCAACTCTGCCGTGAGTTCGTCGATCGAAGAAGAAGTCGAGAAAGTACGTTGGGCCTCGCTTTGGGGCGCCGACACCATCATGGACCTCTCGACCGGCAAAGACATTCACGCCACGCGAGAATGGGTGATTCGCAACTCCCCGGTCCCCATCGGAACGGTGCCGATCTATCAGGCATTGGAAAAGGTCGACGGAAAACCCGAAGACCTCACCTGGGAGATTTTCCGCGACACGGTCATCGAACAAGCCCAGCAGGGCGTCGACTATATGACCGTGCACGCGGCCGTTTTGTTGCCTTTTATTCACCTGACGGCAAACCGTGTCACCGGCATCGTCAGCCGCGGCGGGTCGATCATGGCTAAATGGTGTTTGTCGCACCATAAAGAGAATTTTCTTTACACAAATTTCCGCGAACTCTGCGAAATTTTTGCCGAATACGACATCGCATTTTCACTCGGCGATGGCCTTCGTCCAGGTTCGATCGCAGACGCCAACGACGTACCTCAATTCGCCGAATTGAAGACTCAAGGCGAGCTGAATAAAATCGCGTGGGAATACGACGTACAGGTGATGAACGAGGGCCCAGGCCACGTTCCGATGCATCTCATCAAAGAGAATATGGAGAAACAACTCCTTTGGTGCGACGAGGCGCCCTTCTACACTCTGGGGCCGTTGACCACAGATATTGCCCCTGGTTACGACCATATCACCAGCGCCATCGGCGCAGCGATGATCGGTTGGTACGGAACCGCGATGCTTTGTTATGTGACGCCAAAAGAACACCTCGGATTGCCCAATAAAGAAGACGTCAAAGCTGGTATGATCGCCTACAAAATCGCCGCTCATGCCGCCGATTTGGCCAAGGGCCATAAAGGTGCTCAAGTCTGGGATGACGCCCTTTCAAAGGCACGCTTTGATTTCCGCTGGGAAGACCAATTTAATTTGGCCCTCGACCCTGTCACGGCACGCGCCTATCACGACGAGACCCTTCCCGCTCCAGGCGCAAAGGTCGCTCATTTCTGCTCGATGTGTGGACCGAAATTCTGCAGCATGAAGCTGAGTCAGGACATTCGAGACATGGAGAAGGAAAAAGGAATGGCGCAAATGTCAGAGAAATTCCGCGAAGTGGGCGGAGAAATCTACGTCGCTGAAGATTAATTCTGAGTCTAATTCGACGCTCAATAATTGTATTTTTTATCTTTGAGCGTCGAATCTAGATTCATGAACCAAGCCGGTTTTGCATTCGCATCACACATGAGTGGTTCGGGTTGCGGTTCCGGCTCTTTTTTTGCCAGAGCCTCACGAATCTCTTCTTTGGTGGGCTCACTCATCGAAGTTTTTCCAAACTCGTCGTTGCATCGATCGACCACACAAGACGCGCCGATCGGGCAATCCGGATGACGTTTCAGCCAGTACAAAATAATCTCGCCCTCTTCGGGCTTCGACCCCATATTCAAGCGCTTAAATTTTGTGGTCACCAGTACGCGCGCGCGGTCACCGCTCGAATCCACCTCAATTTTCGAGATCCGATAGCTCATTAAATCCAGAAATTCTGGTTTAATCATGAATAATTTCTCGAGCGTTTGGCCGATGTCGACCCGGTCACGTTCAAGTCGATGGTGGTAGAGCGACGACGACCTGAAGTCTTTAAATTGAAGGTCTTCCATGAATTTGAGACTGATTTCCCTTACGAAACCCGAGTCAGAATCAAATGGGTTGTTCAAAAACACCCAGGTGCCCAGACCTAAACCGACCAGGGCCAGAAGAGTCAGAATGGTCGACTTACGCATTATTGCACCAACTTTGGAGTGATTTGTCGGTTCGAGGTGGTTCCGTCGCCTATCTGACCAAAGAGGTTTTGGCCCCAACACCACATGTTGCCTGTCCGTCCTACCGCGCAGGTGTGTTCAAACCCCGCCGTGACGCGCAAGACGTTCGACAACGCCGAGAGACGAACTGGCTGAACTTTTTTGGCAACGCTTCCGTCGCCAAGTTGGCCCTCATTATTTGCGCCCCAGCAATAGACGTCACCTGTTCGATTCACAGCACAGGTGTGGGAACGCCCCGCCGCTAAGGTCCTGGCGTTTTGGATATTCGCTGTGACCGGAGTTCGGTTAAGCGCGCCCAAACCGTCGCCGAGCTGGCCATCAACCCCTTCTCCCCAACATTTCACTGCACCCGTCTCAAGCACCGCACACGTGTGATAGTTGCCCGCGGCGATACTCACAGCACCGGACACGCCGAAAACCTCGATGGGGCGGTTAGAGGCCGTCCGAACGCCGCTGATTTGGCCACGATCGTTATATCCCCAACAAAAGACCTTACCGTCGCTCTTAACCGCGCAGGTATGAATCAAACCGGCGGTCAGGTCCACGACGTCAGTGAGACCCAGCACGGCGACAGGAGCCAACTGAGGCTCCACGAAACTTCCAATTCCAGACTGCCCCTGGCCGTTGGCTCCCCAGCACTTCACCGTCGCGTCTGCCATGATGGCACACGAATGAGCACCTCCCGTCACGACTTTCGAGATTGCGCCCAATCCACCAACGACGATCGGCGAATTTGCGGGCGTCAGGACACCGTTTCCAAGCTGGCCGAGGTCATTAGCCCCCCAACACCAGGTGGTCGTACCGGTACTGGCGCACGTGTGTTGGCTCACTGCCGAGTGAGAGACCACATTCACCGGTCCCGTGACCAAGGACGGCGAGAGCACCGGCGAGGCGACGTTTCCAAGTCCAAGCTCTCCAGCATCGTGTTTCCCCCAACACAAAAGCCGTCCATCACTGCGACGAGCACAGGTATGGCGATAGCCTGCGTGGATTTCACGCCAGGTGCCGGTCGCACAAAAAAGGTCTTCGCAAGTCCCCGCGGCGCAGGTTCCACATTGGGCTTCCATACCGCTCGTGTAGACGCTGCCACAGGTTGCAGCTTGTTCGGTGCATGGATTGAAACACTGATTGGACTCACAAAGCTCGGGCGCCGTGCAGTCGCCACAAAAAACTTCTTTGCCGGCCAATTCGCTGAGTCCGCATTGAGCCGAGTTCTCGGTGCATACGTCCACACAAATATCATCCAGACAAACCTCCGCGGCCCCGCATGAGTCATTGCATGGCAGCACGGTCATGTCGGGCTCGACGTCAGGCCCAAAATCGGCCACATCTGGCCCAATATCGCTGGCGGCCAAATCCGCTGGCATGTCTTCAGGCACGCCAACATCGGGCGTGTTCATGTCCGTCTCAGACACAACTCTCACATCGGGTTCGGGACGAATATTGCTGTCTTCCACGTCGCCAGTCGCGCATCCGGAGAGCAGCGAAATTATGATGATCCAACGGTTCATTCGGTCATTGTCCACGTTTCGGCATCATAAAAAAAGGCGGCCTGACGGCCGCCTTAGCGTTAGACGCCTTAGCCTCAGTACTTAGGCGCTGCAGCCTTGATTTCATCAGAAGCAAAACTCTCGTATTGAGAGAAATTCTTCCCAAAAAGATCGACGAGTTTTTTCGCCATCTTCTCGAAATCATCTGCGTCAGCCCAGGTGTTCTTAGGGGTCAACAATTCAGTCGGTACCGAGGGTACTTCGACCGGAATGCTCACACCAAAATACGGGTCAACCACGGTTGCGATATCGTTGAGCTCACCCGAGTGAATCGCATCGATGATCGAGCGGGTGTACTTGAGGTTGATGCGATGGCCGATGCCATGAGGCCCACCTGTCCAGCCGGTATTTACCAACCAAGCCTTAGCACCATGTTCGCGCATTTTTTCGGCGAGCATTTCAGCGTACTTGGTTGGAGGCCATACAAGGAACGCCGCACCAAAACAGGCTGAGAACGTCGCTTGTGGCTCGGTAACACCCATCTCGGTTCCAGCGACCTTAGCCGTGTATCCGCTGATGAAATGGTACATCGCCTGTTCAGGAGTAAGCCGACTCACGGGAGGCAACACACCAAACGCATCCGCCGTAAGGAAGATGATGTTCTTGGGATGACCACCGACACATGGGATCTTCGCGTTCGGGATGTACTCGATCGGATACGCGGTACGGGTGTTCTGAGTGATCGTGTCGTCATGATAATTGACCGCACGGGTCGATGGATCGATCACGACGTTCTCAAGAATCGCTCCAAACCGAACGGCGTCGAAGATTTCGGGCTCTTTTTCTTTCGAAAGGTCGATGCACTTCGCGTAACAGCCGCCTTCGATGTTGAAGACCCCGGTATCACTCCAGCAATGCTCATCGTCGCCGATCAACTTGCGGCGAGGATCTGCAGAGAGCGTGGTTTTACCCGTGCCCGAAAGACCGAAGAAAATAGCGACATCGTCTGGCGTGGCGCCTTCGTTGGCCGAGCAATGCATCGAAAGAACGCCCTTTCTGGGCATCAAATAATGCATCAGCGTGAAGATGCCTTTCTTCATCTCGCCAGCGTACTCGCTGCCAAGAATGACCATCTCGCCGCGTTCAAAGCTCATCGCGACTGAGGTCGCTGAGGTCATGCCTTCGGTGTAGGGATTCGCTGGGAACACACCTGCGTTGAAAATCACGAAATCAGGCTCGCCGAAAGTCTGGAGTTGCTCTTCCGTGGGTCGAATCAACATGTTGTTCATGAAAAGTGCGTGATAGGCGCGGGTCGCGATGATGCGGACCTTGATCTGGTGATCCGGGTCCCATCCTGCATAACCGTCAAAAACATAGATGCGATCGCGCAGATCGATATAATCGAGCGCTCGCTGGCGATTGAGCATGAATGTGTGCTCAGTCACTTCGATGTTGATATTTCCCCACCAGACATCTTCTTCGCTGAGCGGATGACGTACCAAGCGTTTGTCTTTCGGGCTCCGGCCGGTTTTCTCGCCGCTCATGGCGACCAACCCTCCAGAGTCCGCGATCACCGTCCCCGGCTCGTATTTGATAGCTTCCTCATACAGAACCGCCGCAGGGGCGTTCCGAATGATTTTTTTGTTCCGTAAACCGTATTTATCAAGACTAGTTGCTAACATTGTGCGCCTCGCCGAAGGTTGCCTTCACGAAATAAAATCCAAAAAACCGGCAGAGCCAATCAGCGATTGACCTCCGTCGACGACCACCGTCGTCCCTGTCATGAACCGTGCTGCGTCCGAGCACAGAAATACTGCTGCGTCGCCAATTTCATCCACATGACCGTATCGACGCAATGGCATTTTAGACTCAAGTTTTTCCTTGAGTTCCGGTGTCGCGAGTCGCGACATGCCCTCTGTGTCTTCAATCGGCCCGGGTGCTATGGCAATGACTCTAATTCCCATCGGCCCCCATTCAAGGGCCAGATCTTGAGTCATTTTTTGAATCGCAGCTTTTGCGGCGCCCGCATGGACTTGAAGTGGTGTTGGAATCCAAGCCTGAGTGGCCGTGATATTTAGGATCACGCCACCGTTGGCGACCAAATGTTCAAAACACAAACGGCAGGTGTTGAACGTGCCGATGGTGTCGATTTCGATCACGGTCTTGAAGCCGTTGGGGCTCAGAAGCGCAGCCGGTGAAAGAAAATTTCCCGCCGCGCCGTTCACAACAATGTCGATTTTTCCGAAGGCCTCAATCGTCTTGGCGATTGCGGCGCTCAATGCGTCTGGATCGCGCACATCGGCGGCAAATCCGCGGGCACATGTGCCGTCTGGACTGAGCTCGGCTGCCGCCCGGTCGAGTTTGTCTTGGGTGCGGCTCACAAGTGCGACTTTTGCACCGTGTTCAACGAACTTACGTGCAATTCCGAAGTTAATACCACTGCCCCCACCAGTTAGGAGGGCAATCTTTCCTTCGAGAATGTTATGCTGGAATACGCTCATGGGTCCCTCGGCACGCCCGGGACACTATCCATGAAGAGCACCCGCGGTCAACCCAGCAGAAGAATTGCCATGCGCCTCGTAGAAACTATTCGTAGCTCCATCATTGGCGAAGACCGAGTCATCGACGGTCCTTACGGCCCACGCCGCGTGACTTATGCCGACTACACGGCGAGCGGCAGGTCCCTGACCTTCATCGAAGACTTCATCCGCCAAGAGGTGATGCCACTTTACGCAAACACCCATACGGAGAGTTCGGGCACGGGGTTGCAGACCAGTCGCCTGCGTGAAGACGCACGACGAATCATTGCGCGGACCACGGGGTGCGGGCCGGACGATGTGGTTCTTTTTGCGGGATCAGGTGCGACGGGAGCCATCAACAAGCTCATCGACATCATGAACCTGCGAATCCCCAACGATTTGGACGAAAAGTATCATCTGCTCGACCAAATTCCGTTGGACGAACGCCCGGTCGTTTTCATCGGTCCCTACGAACACCACTCCAACGAGCTCCCGTGGAGAGAATCCATCGCCGACGTCGTGGTGATCAATGAGGACGCAGATGGCCGCGTGGACCTTGAGGATCTTGAGCAAAAGCTCAAGATCTATAAGGATCGCCCGCTCAAGATCGGGAGTTTTTCGGCGGCGTCGAATGTGACCGGGATCGGCTCGGACACGTCCACGATCACTCGCATACTGCATCGTTATGGCGCCCTGTCTTTCTGGGACTTCGCCGCGGCCGGCCCGTACGTGAAGATCGAGATGAACATGGACGATGGCGATGAAGAAGGAGTCCTCTATAAAGACGCCATCTTCCTATCGCCGCACAAATTCATCGGCGGTCCTGGCACGCCAGGCCTCTTGATCGTCAAGCGGCATCTGCTTGGCAACAGCGTCCCAAGCAGTCCAGGCGGCGGAACCGTGGCGTACGTCAACTCCGCCGACCATCGATACCTTGACGATCCCGTTCACCGCGAAGAAGGCGGGACCCCGGCCATCATTGAATCCATCCGCGCGGGGCTCGTTTTTCAACTCAAGTCTGCAGTAGGCGAAGCGACGATCCGTGAGTTGGAAGAAAAATTCGTGCGTCGCGCCATCGACCGCTGGAGTTCTTCCCCCAATATCCGCGTGCTGGGGAATCTAAACGCATGGCGGCTGTCGATCGTGTCGTTCATGATCCATCACGGCGACCGCTACCTGCACCATAATTTTGTGGTCGCGCTTTTGAACGACCTTTTTGGCATTCAAGCGCGCGGTGGCTGTTCATGCGCGGGCCCCTATGGGCATCGACTGCTGGGAATCGACTTGTCGACGTCGCATGAATTTGAACGCGAAATCATGCAAGGGTGCGAGGGCATCAAACCTGGTTGGGTCCGCGTGAACTTCAATTATTTCATCAGCGAGGAAGTCTTCGAATTCATCAC
This sequence comes from uncultured Bradymonadales bacterium, assembly GCA_964394615.1. Classification (GTDB taxonomy): domain Bacteria; phylum Myxococcota_A; class Bradymonadia; order Bradymonadales; family Bradymonadaceae; genus JBFFMO01. The sequence continues at coordinate 30,246 of CAYMYJ010000028.1, forward strand.
TGAGGCCCTGAGTCTGGTTGCCGAACACGGCTGGAAACTTATCCCCGACTACCTCTTTGACTCGGCGACTGGCGCGTGGAAACACCGTCGTGGGCGGCCCGATCCGCCCTTATCACTCGAGTCGGTGACCTACCGAACGGGCAAAATGGAGTACCGCTCGCGGCACGTGACCGAGCCTGAATGGGCAATGGACGACTACCTGGCAGAAGCCCGGCGGATCTTTGATATCGCCTCAAGCAAAGTCGAAGGCATGTCGTTTGACCCTCCAAAATTCAGCGCAGATTTCGAGAGCCTCCGTTGGTTCCCGCTTCCACATGAGGTGGTCACCGAATTGAGCGGCGAAACACGAGAGATGCAAACCGGACACGCGTTTGAACGGACTCACGACTAGCTGTTTTTTTGGGTCAGGCCGAGGTCCAGCCAAATACGAAGAGATAGTAGAAGAGGGCGAACCTGAGAAATCGCGTGAGCGTGCCGATAAAAAAGGGCCGGTAGGGCATTTTGTAAATGCCCGCAAACCAGCACACGATGCTGAATGGAATCGGCGTGAGTGCGGCCACGACCACCGTCCAAAGGCCCCATTTCTTGAAGAGTTGCTCTCCCCTGCCGCGGAATCTTTCGATGCGTTTTCCCAAGATTGGGACGTTCTGCAAAAGGGGACCGACAAAATAGGCGAGGTTACCCGCCAAAATTGACGACACAGAAATCACGGCCAGAATCGGAAGTTCATCAGCATGGCTTGCGACGGCCGCGAGTAGATAGGCATCCGGCGGAACGGGAAACGTGAACGTGTCGGCCAAGAGCACCATGATCGCGATGCCCCAGAGGCCAAGCTGCTCAACGATCCAATCTGACGCTTGAACCGCGGGCTCGCGCGCCAGAACGGCAATCAAAACCACACTGAGCACCACAACTAAGGCCGTCCCTGCCCCCTGAATCACCAACGTTTGCAGCGAGGGCGCCTGTTCAACTTCTTCTGGCTCCATCTGCACGTCTCTCACCAAATGCTCGCCGAATTGCACTCACGACGTTCAGCTAGGAGTAGTCGCGAATCTAGTATGATGCAACGACGTTGTCGTCGCTTCCACCTCAATGGCGTAGAAGCGCAGAATTCCCCGTGGTATCTTGGGATTTGGATGTTCAGACGTCTTCCTGCGCTCTAACGATTCGGCATAAAATTGAACACGACATCGAATTCTTCGAGACTCGAAGGCCGGATGATTGGGCTGTTTTTTCTGGGTTTCGCCAGCGGACTGCCCCGCCTTTTGGTCTACAGCACACTCACATTCTGGCTGATGGAAGTTGGCCTGGACATCAAAGCTGTGGGTTTGTTTTCGGCCACTGCGACGCCCTATAATCTCAAGTTTCTATGGGCGCCGCTGCTTGATCGCGTTCGGATTCCTGTCTTGGCATCGATGCTGGGAAACCGTCGAGCGTGGATGCTCCTCACCCAACTTGGGCTGGTGGCCACCATCGCTGGACTCGCCCTCACCAACCCTGCCGTCACTCCGCTCTGGACCGGCGTCTTGGCGATTATGGTCGCCACTCTGTCGGCCAGTCAGGACGTCGTGATCGACGCGTATCGTGTGGAACTCCTTGAGGACGAGGCTCAAGGGTCGGGAGCCGCCATGGCGGTTTTTGGCTATCGCATTGCGATGCTCGTGGCAGGAGCCGGCGCGCTCTATATGGCGACCTGGAGCGGCAGTTGGACGGTCACCTATCTTGCCATGGCCGCCATGATGGGCGTTGGCATTATCACGACGCTGCTGGTGTCGAGACCACTGGTAGAACTCGAGCCAAATACTGATCTTCGCTCCCATTTCGTCGATGGAATCATTGGCCCATTTCGCGATTTCTTGTCCCGCCCGTCCTGGGGCCTGATTCTTCTCTTTGTACTCACGTTCAAGCTTGGTGACTCAATGGCCAGCACCATGACCAATCCATTCCTGATCGATATTGGGTTTTCCAAAATCGAAATCGCGGATGTCTCGAAAGTATTCGGCGTCTTCGCCAGTCTGATCGGAGTGTCTTTGGGCGGGCTGATGGTCCGAAGGGCCGGAATCGTCGGAGCCCTCTGGGTCGCCGGTGTGGTGCAGTTGCTCTCGAATTTCATGTTCTGCCTGCAAGCGTACCTCGGACGGAATCTCTACAGCCTGATTGCAATGGTGGGTTTTGAAAACCTGACCGGAGGTCTGGGCACCGCTGCATTCGTCGCCTACCTCAGCAGCCTGTGTAACAAACGCTACACCGCCACCCAATACGCCCTTCTTACGGCGATGAGCTCGATTCTGCACACATTTCTAGGCATGGGGACCGGATACTTGGTCGCGAGCATCGACTGGTTTTGGTATTTCGCGCTGACAGCGCTGATTGCAATCCCTGGTCTGGTTTTCCTGTGGTTGTTACGAACGCTCGAGGCAAAAGAGCCTTTGAACACACAGGCAATCTGACGCCGCTTTATGTTACCGTCGAAGAGCCCCGATGCAGGACCTGAATCGACATGGATGAACATAGACCGCTCGACAGTTTGTTGCCCCAGCTCTCTCGCTCTGAACCCATCCCCGAGATGACGCAAGGTCCTGAAGTTCACGCTCAGGTTTTTGAGGTTCAGCTTGAGGAAGGCCATGAGTGGCTCTACTCGATTTGGCGGGAGCCCGAACAACTCACGGAACTCGATTCACAGCTTCGACGCCTGCTGGAAGTCACGCAACTGCTCTATCTGAGTCATGCCGCCGACAAGGATAATCCCTCTGACTTCATCGGCATTCGACTCTTGGTCTTTGACCAATTGAGCGTCGGTGCCATCCGCGTGTTGGAAGGTCTGGGCCTGACTCGCACTATTTTTGACCCCGATGCCTACCGCAATCGGATGACTTCGCTGGAAAACCAAGCCATGCAGGCCGGGTGGTCGATCCCGCTTCGGCCCCAATCCGTCTGGCACGCCGCAATCGTCCAACCAGACCCAGCCTTGCGCGGCCCCCTTCTGCGAATCGACTCAAAGCTACGAGACAAATTGGAGGAGAACCGATGGGGAGAAGTCCCAGGTGAGAGCTCGAGACTTTTGGCTGAACAAGTCAAAATGACTTTCGGAGTGTCCATCGAGCCAAACCGGGCGGGCATGGACCAGATCGATTTGCTCTTTTTGGACCACACCCCGACGAGTTTTCGTTGGATGTTGCCTTCGACGTTCAAATCGGTCTGCGATTTCGTGGGCGTCTACCTTCAGGCAAACCACCCCACGCGCGTCGGCTGGGCGGTCGGAAAGAAAGGAGCCGACTTTCCTGCCCCCCCACTTTTCCGAGTCACTTCGGCCAAAGGGCCGCGCATGTTTCCGATCGGTGCCGAGATCGTGCGTTGGTTCGTGCTGCCTACCACCGAGTCCGAGGCGCCGAAAACACTCGCCGACCATATCGACGACACCATCGCCGGCCTCTAGATTACCCGCGAAGATATAGGCTCCTGACGAACCAAGAACAAAAAAAAGGCCCGCTCAAGAGCGGGCCTTTTTCTTTGATCGATATCAAGATTACTTGATGTCAGCCGTTCCGCCTGCGCCTTCAAGCTGAGTCTTGATCTTGGCAGCTTCGTCCTTCGACACGCCTTCTTTGACGGTCGTAGGAGCGCTTTCGACGAGATCTTTGGCTTCTTTGAGGCCAAGACCGGTCACTTCACGGATTGCTTTGATGACCTGAATTTTGTTGTCGCCGAAGCTCTTGAGAACGACGTCGAATTCAGTCTGCTCTTCAGCAGCAGCAGCACCGGCGCCGCCAGCAGCTGCCATCATCACAGGAGCTGCTGAGGCAGCCGAAACGCCCCATTTTTCTTCGAGTGTCGAGACAAGCTCGGTGAGCTCGATGACGCTCATGTTGCTGAGAAAATCGATAACTTGGTCTTTGCTGAGATCTGCCATGATAGGTCTCCTTATGTGCCCGCCAACGCGGGCATTATTCTGAAATGTTCAATTTCGTTAATTAAGCGATGTCTTGTTTGCGAGCCTGAAGAACCATAACAAGGTTCTGAGGCACCGCATTGAGAGTCCGAACGAACTTCGTAGGAACTGCCTGGAATACACCGAGCAATTTCGCCTGAAGTTCTTCTCGCGAAAGCATATCCGCGAGCATGTTTACGCCAGCTTTATCAATCGCGCCTGCACCCTGAAGGTAGCCGCCCTTGATAATCAATTTGTCGTTCGTTTTTACAAACTCACGAATGATCTTCGCAGGTGTTGGAGCGTCTTCAGTGCTCCATGCGATCGCTGAGGGCCCCGTCAGGTACTCGCCCAGGACTTCCATCTCGGTACCAGCCAACGCCAAACGCACGAGTGTGTTTTTGACGGTATGGTACGAGACACCAGCCTTGCGAAACTCTCCTCGGAGCTGATTGACGGTGTTGACGCCCATTCCCACGTGGGAAGTGACGATCACCGACTTCGCGTCTGCGAGACCAGCGCGGAGTGTATCTACCATCTCCTGCTTTTCGGTCTTGTTCATGTGTCCTCCGTATTCCTGCCTTATGGCAGGGACAAAATAAAAAACCCTCACGAGCGCAGAAGCTGGCGAGGGTTCACTGGGAGGGCGTGTTCGAAGCCAATCCGACCGTTAAGATCGAAATGACGACTGGTCTAAACCTGAACACGTCTCCGCGGGAAATTAAGAGAGCGTTGCTCTCACCAGCTTCTTCGACGCGAGTCGATTCGTAACTAAATATCTGTCGCACGTCAGTGCGAGGTCGGCTTTAGACCAGATCTCGCAGGAGACGTCAAGACATTGGATTCGTTTTCACGAATCTAAGGGTCTTAAAGGTGATCCGCCGCAAACGACGAATCAAGTCGTACCGAAGGTCCCATGGTCGACGAAACGCCGATGGACTTGAAGTACGGAGCCTTTGCGCTTGCTGGCTTAAGGCGAGCGAGCATTTCAGCGACGGCATCCAGGTTCTCCTGAAGGGCATCCGCTGTGAAGCTTGCACGTCCGATCGGAATATGGATGATTCCGCCCTTATCGACGCGGAAGTCCAATCGACCAGCCTTGAGCTCTTTGATGATCTTTTCGACATCAAAGGTGACCGTACCGCTCTTCGGATTCGGCATCAGACCGCGAGGTCCGAGAACACGACCGATGCGACCGACCTGGCCCATCATGTCCGGCGTTGCTACTGCAACGTCGAACTCGAACCAACCTTCACCGATTTTCTCGACGAGGTCATCCGAACCCACAAAGTCAGCACCAGCTTCACGAGCTTCGGTTTCTTTGGCGCCCTTCGCGAAGACGAGAACGCGAGTCGCTTTACCCCGGCCGTGAGGCAGGACAACCGATCCACGAACCATTTCTTCAGCATGGCGAGGGTTCACATTGAGATTGAATGCTGCATCTACCGACTCGTCGAATCCAGCGGTTGCCATGCTCTTAACGAGCTGCATCGCTTCAGCGAGAGGGTGACGCACCAAGGGATCGCGCTTAGCAGAAGCAGCGTTATATTTTTTTCCGTGTTTTGGCATGGCTTAATCCTTGACTACGTCGACGCCCATGGAACGGCAGGTACCAGCGACGGTATTCGCTGCCATTTCCAAGTCGTCACAGTTGAAGTCAGGCAGCTTGATGGCTGCGATCTTCTTGACTTGATCCCACGTAAGCGAGCCGACCTTATTACGGTTCGGAACGCCGCTACCACTTTTGATACCGAGCTCTCTCAAGATGAGGAAAGAGGCTGGAGGTGTCTTGGTGATGAACGAGAACGAGCGATCTCCGTACACAGTGATGATCACTGGAATACGGACACCAATCTGATCTGAAGTCTGCGAGTTGAACGCTTTGCAGAACTCCATGATGTTAACGCCGTGCTGACCAAGCGCAGGACCCACTGGTGGAGCAGGGTTTGCCTGTCCGCCGGGTACCTGAAGCTTAATTTGCCCCACTACTTTTTTTGCCATGTCGACTCCTGTGTCTGGCCGTCATCTAGACGGGTTGCAGTCTGCGTTGGCATTGCGAATCATGACAAAGATTCACGCCAACTCCTGCGTCTGATCGGGTATTTCCCGACGAAAAAAGCGCCGTCCTTCTACAGTCCGGCGCTCATATTCGCAAGATCTACTTGCGGAATAGTTATTCTTCGACGGCGGCGACGACTTCTTTGAAAGAGAACTCAACCGAAGTAGGACGACCAAAGATCTGGACGTACACCTTGAGGCGTTCTTTTTCCTCGTCGACTTCCTCAACCACACCTGTGAAGTCTTTGAAGTTTCCTTCCAGAACTTTCACCTTATCGCCCTGGCAATAATTGACCCGGGTCTTGGTGTTGAGTGCGCCTTCTTCGATTCGCTGAGTGATCTGCTTGACCTCGTGCTCAGGCACGGGGGTCGGTTTGGTCTGCGAACCGCCAATGAAGCCCACGATTTTTGGCGTGTTTTTAACAACGTGCCAAGTCGTGTCGTCGAGTTCCATCTTCACGAAGATGTACCCGTTATAATACTTTTTCTTAACCTCACGTCGTTTGCCATTACGCATTTCGACGACGGTTTCCATCGGAATAAATATTTCCTCGAATTGATCGGCAAAGCCCAAGCGGGTGATCCGCTCTTCAAGCGCCAAGCGAGCTTTGTTCTCGTAACCCGAGTATGTTTGAACGATGTACCATTTCTTATCAGTCATTTTCGTACCTCGTTCAGCTGTGAATCAGCAGTAGATCGGTGAGGTAACGCCAGATGGTGTCCATACCGAACAAATAAAGGCTCACAACGACCGTAAAAGCGCCGACGATTAACGTGGAGCGCTTTGTCTCCTCGAATGAAGGCCAACTCACCTTCTTCAGCTCAATGACCACTTCGGCGATATACGCGCGGTAGTCTTCGCGGTTGTACAACCAAAACATCAGACCCGCCGCCATTGCAAAGGCAAGGATCGTAGTCAGCGTGATCGTGTTGCCGACGATAGAAACGTCTGGCAGTTGTTCAAAGGATTCCCAGATCTGCTGGACGAACTTGTTGAATACCACCACCGCAATGATGAGACACAACGCGTAGAACAGATTGACGTATCGGGAGACTTCCATCGACTTTCTCCAAAGTGGGTCAAAGGACCCATCTTCGACTGTAGCAGGGGCGGGGGGGTTCGAACCCACGACCGCTGGATTTGGAATCCAGTGCTCTACCAACTGAGCTACACCCCTGTGGATGCCCAGTGCCTCAGAGGGAGAAAAGGAACTTCAAAGTTCCCTTGCTCCTTGAGATCATGCACCGAGCCCAAACATCCGGCCTTGCGGCCGGAATTCGATAATTAGGCGATGATTTCGACAACCACACCAGCGCCGACGGTACGGCCACCTTCGCGGATAGCGAATCGAAGTTCTTTTTCCATCGCGATTGGGTGGATGAGTTCGCCCTGAACCGTCACGCGGTCACCAGGCATAACCATCTCAGTTCCCTCAGGAAGCGACACGATTCCGGTCACGTCAGTCGTACGGAAGTAGAATTGTGGGCGGTAGCCCGTGAAGAACGGAGTATGACGTCCGCCTTCTTCCTTCGACAACACGTAGATTTCAGCCTTGAACTTGGTGTGCGGAAGCACAGAACCTGGCTTAGCGAGGACCTGACCGCGTTCAATGTCTTCCTTCTTCACACCGCGAAGAAGACAACCGACATTGTCACCAGCCTGACCTTGGTCAAGAAGCTTACGGAACATTTCAACGCCAGTGACGGTCGTCTTTTCCGATTTAGGCTTAAGACCCACGATTTCGATTTCGTCGCCGACCTTAACAATTCCGCGCTCGATACGACCGGTAACAACCGTTCCACGACCCGAGATTGAGAAGACGTCTTCGACAGGCATCAAGAATGGTTTGTCGATTTCTCGCTCAGGAATTGGGATGTAGGTATCCACAGCTTCCATGAGTGCGAGGATCGAAGGAACGCCGTATGGGCCTTCTCCGCCTTCGAGGCCTTGAAGTGCTGAACCGGTGATCACGGGGATATCGTCGCCCGGGAAGTCATAGGTTGAGAGCAATTCACGAACTTCGAGTTCGACGAGTTCAAGGAGCTCAGCGTCGTCAACGACGTCGGCCTTGTTCAGGAACACAACAACAGCAGGAACACCGACCTGACGAGCAAGAAGGATGTGTTCACGTGTCTGTGGCATGGGGCCGTCAGCAGCCGAAACGACGAGAATCGCTCCGTCCATCTGTGCAGCACCGGTGATCATGTTCTTGACGTAGTCAGCGTGGCCTGGGCAGTCCACGTGAGCGTAGTGACGAGTCTTCGTCTCGTACTCAACGTGTGCTGTCGAGATGGTGATACCGCGCTCCCGCTCTTCGGGGGCTTTATCAATCATGTCGAAGTCCATCTTCTTTCCACCGAACTTCTCAGACAGGACCTTTGTGATAGCCGCAGTCAGAGTAGTTTTACCATGGTCGACGTGACCGATGGTGCCGATGTTGACATGCGGCTTTGTACGCGAAAACTTTTCCTTAGCCATTGGTTACTCCTTCTACGCCCTATTTTGGGGCCAGATCGTGCTTTTCAAAAAAATGACGTCGTCAAACAGCGAGCGACTCGACGGAGCCGCTTTACATTTGACACCTAAAAATGTCAAGAGCCCTCGCCCGGACTTGAACCGGGGACCCCTTCCTTACCATGGAAGTGCTCTACCACTGAGCTACGAGGGCAGTTCGCCCCGTTTAAGGGGCTAACTGAACCAGAGCGGGAGACGAGACTCGAACTCGCGACCCTCAGCTTGGAAGGCTGATGCTCTACCAACTGAGCTACTCCCGCTTATGTTCTCTCTATGTCTCGCTTTTAACGGCGAAACAGTGGTGGGGGAAGGATTCGAACCTTCGAAGGCTGAGCCGCCAGATTTACAGTCTGGTCCCTTTGACCGCTCGGGTACCCCACCATTTAATACAGTCGTCCGGTTGGTATCCGGAAGCTGGTGAAGGGACTCGAACCCGCAACCTGCTGTTTACAAAACAGCTGCTCTGCCAATTGAGCTACACCAGCACACATGCGCTGCTTCAACTTTTCAAAGACCGTCTTTCAACGGGCCGCTAGGGATAGTCAACGCGTCCAAACGTGTCAACAATGGAATTGAAACTTTGATGCATTTTCGTTGAATCAAGCATTCGTTTTGAGGCGAACATGGGGCAGAGACGCCCTCAAAGCGTCTAAAACGTCCGTACTTAGCCGCTGATCGACTATTTGCAACTCATCGAGGTGATCAAGGAGAGAAATATTGGCTGGCATGGCCTTGAGATCGCCCTGAGTGAACGCCAGGACCTTTAGCGACGGAATTCGAGCCATCGCCGCAACAAATGCTTCAAGCTTGTCTGGGTCGTCCAGGCAGTGCCAGAAGCTGAGTTTCTCGAGGCGAGGAAGCTCTAGAAGTTCTTCAGGAAACACCTCGAGCGCGCTGAAGGTCAAATAGAGCTCACGCAGTGACTTCAGGTTCGCAAACGACTTGGGAAGCTTTCGAAGTTTGACAAAACGCAGGCTCAAGACCTCAAGGTTGGTCAATTCGCCGATCTCCTCGGGCAAAGATCTCAGTGGGGCGTCGTCCAAACTAAGGTCACGCAAGGCCGTCAGCTCCCGTATTCTAGCGGGGAGCGAGTAGATCTCGTTGAAATCCAGCACGAGTTTTTTGAGGTTTTTCGCGTTAAAGACTTCTTCGGGGATCTCTGAGATCCCTGCGTCTTCGAGCGTGATCGAACTTCGTTCCTCGAGATCACCGAGCGCTGCAAAAAGCGCGCGGCGTCGGGTGGTGGGGTTTTCCTTGACCACTCGTTTGCCCGCAACGATCGCCTCGGAGATCTTGCCGATATCAAGCGCAGGCAGGGAACCAGCCGGATAATTCAGGTAGTCGGACTCAAAGAGTTCGGAGGCCTCGTAGCCGCTATGTTCGATGTCTTCGAAGTGACCAAAAACGACCTCGGCCTCAACGGTGCCCAAGAGATGAACCCAATGGCCAGCATTGATCAGCGTGTGGGTTTTGGTCGCGCCCCCGACGGAGACACTTTCCCACGACGAGCGTTTAGCGTCGGGAATGGCAGCAAATAACGTCCCGGATATACTGAGGTTTCCGGCGATCCCGATCGCGCTTCGGGCCACCATATCATTGGCCTCAAGGTCTCCAAGAACGACCAACATCGTTTGGCCGGCTTCCTTGCCATCCCGAAGTGCGCCGTCAATTTTGAGGTTGCCCCAGATGATCGTTGGGCGAGGATCGACGTCAAAAGTCCCGGTATGGGAAACGTCTCCATCATGCACCCGAAACGGACCGGACCAGGCGTTGATCATTTCGAGGATACGCGGCTGCGCTCGCGATTCGGTGTTCTTCACCAAGGCGATCACCTCGGCCAGTCCCACTTCCCGAACGTATGCAGCGTTAGTCATTGGCTATTTTGTCTCTTGAATTCATAGAGCAGAATCGCTGCTGCGGTCGCAACATTCAAGCTCTCAACGCCGTCCGCTAGAGGAATCTGCACGCGAAAATCGCATCCACGCTCAACGAGCGGTCTGATTCCCTTGTGTTCGCCGCCCATGACAATCGCAGTTTTCATGCGTAAGTCGACGTCCCACAAGGAGTCTTTCGAATCCATGAACGTGCCGACGGTCCAAAACCCTGCTTCTTTGAGGGTCTCAAGGACTCGAGCGATATTGACGACTTGAACGATTGGAACTCGAAAAGCGCAACCGGCCGAGGCTCGAATCACGGTTGGAGTGATCTCTGCTGCGCGATCTTTGGGAATCAACACAGCCTCGACGCCCATTCCGGATGCCGTTCGCAGAATGGACCCCAAATTTTGTGGATCTTGAATCTGGTCGAGGACCAGAATGCATGCCGAGGTTCGCTCACCCACTCCGTTCAGCACCTCTTCCAAAGATGCGTAATGAAAGGTCGTAAGCTCGGCGACAACGCCTTGATGACGTCCCCCGTCAGTCCACTCGTCGAGGGTTTCCTTCGAGGCAACCTGGAGCTTGAAGCCATGGCGATCGCATAATTCTCGTACCGCTTTCATCTCCACAGCGTCCCATCTTGCGGAGGTTACGGAGAGGACTTGATCACGTGCGGTCTCAAGGACCTCTTCAACCGGGTGCACACCGTAGATCTTCAAAGGGAGGCTCCAATATTCTTAAGGGCGAGCAGTGGATCAGCGGCCGCATAAATGGGCCGACCGATCACCAGGTATGTTGATCCCGCGTCGAGTGCTTCACGGGCGCTCATGGTGCGGGTTTGATCGTCTCGTACGGCATCAGGAGCGCGAATTCCCGGGGTCACAAAAACCGTCGCGTCAGCCAGAAGTGGCTTGAGTCGAGCCAGTTCTTGCGCCGAACATACGATCCCATGAGCCCCAGCATCGATCGCGAGCTTCGCGAGCTGTTCCGCCCAATCTTCAAGCGTGCATTCGACGCCAAAACTGTGGATTTCTGAGGCTCCAAGGCTCGTCAACGCGGTCACTGCAACGACCGTGAGGCCGTCTTTCTTTTTGGCAGCGTCAACCGATTCGGCGATCATGTGGCTTCCACCCGATGCGTGAACCGTGAGCATGAAAACGGCCTCATGGTCTGCGGCGGCAGCACATGCACTTGCGACAACACTGGGAATGTCGTGAAACTTGAGGTCCAAGAACACGGAGCCGCCCCGCTTTGCGATCGCGTCCAAAATCGATGGGCCGAAGGCAGTGAACATCCTTGAGCCGATCTTGAACTTATCGACGATGGGGAAAAGGGCGTCGACGAGCTCAAGAGCCTGCTCTTGGGTGTCGAGGTCCAGAGCGACAATCGTGTGTCGTCGGAGTCGTGCTGCTTGGTCAGGGTTCATTTGACGGCCTCTCGCACGCGTTGGGTCACCAATGCGACGACTTCGTCGACAGCGACCATGGTATTTTCGGAGTCGTGCCGAGCTTTGAACTCGACCTGACCTTCTTGAAGTGTTCGTGACCCGATCGTGATTCGCAATGGAATGCCGATCAGATCGGCATCCTTGAACTTGCCTCCCGCACGGAGATCTCGGTCGTCCAAAATGGCCTCAATCCCGGCGGCTTTGAGCTCGACATAGATTTTTTCTGCAGCGGCGACGACCTCGGGGTCCTTAATCTGCAACGGCAAGATCGTCACATGATAGGGGGCGATCGCGAGGGGCCAAATGATGCCGTTTTCGTCGTGGTTTTGTTCGACCACGGCGGCCAGCATGCGGGTCACGCCGATGCCGTAACAGCCCATTTCGAGGAAACACTGCTTGCCGGACTCGTCCTGGACGCTGGCATTCAAAGCTTCTGAGTACTTGGTACCAAGGTAGAAGATATGGCCGACTTCGATTCCACGATGGACTTCGAAGGTGCCGCCACAACGACCACAAGCGTCGCCGCCTTGAGCCAAACGGAAGTCACCAAAAGCAGTGACCTCGTAGTCGCGGCCATGGTTCACGTTGATCGCGTGGGTGTCTTTCAGGTTTGCACCGGCTGTGCCGTTGACGAGCGCGCTGATCGACCAGTCTGCATAAACGGGGATCGTGAGACCCATTGGGCCGGCAAATCCGACAGGCGCCTTGGTTGCGTCCCAGACTTCACCGTCGGCCGCCATGCGCAGCTCGGTGACGTCTTTGCCCGTCTGTTGTTTGTGGAAGGCCTTGATCTTGATTTCGTTGGCGCCATGGTCTCCGCGCACAAGCACGGCGATCGCTTCGCCATCGGCCATGAAAATCAACGTCTTGATGAAATTCGAGGCGGGCCTTTTCAGAAATTCAGCGACTTCATCGATCGTTCGTTTTGAAGGCGTCTCGATATTGGTGAGAGCTTCCAGTTCGACGGCTGCATCGCGTGAAAGTTCTTCAATCTTGAGCTCGGCTTTTTCGACGTTGGCGGCGTAACCGCAAGCTTTGCAGCTGACGATCTCGTCTTCGCCGGTGTCCGCCAGCACCTGAAATTCGTGCGATCGGCTTCCACCGATATTGCCTGTGTCGGCTTCGACGGCGCGGAATTCAAAACCAAGTCGTTCGCAAATGCGATTATAGGTCTCGAACATGATGTCGTAGCTTTTTTGAGCGCCGGCCTCATCAAGGTCGAATGAATACGCGTCTTTCATGATAAACTCACGACCGCGCATCAAACCAAAACGTGGACGGGTCTCGTCACGAAACTTCATCTGGATTTGATAAAGGTTGAGCGGGAGCTGCTTGTAGGAGCTCACGTCGTTTCGCACCAAATCGGTGATCACTTCTTCGTGAGTAGGTCCGAGGCAAAAGCCAGCGCCTTTGCGGTCTTCAAAACGCAGAAGTTCAGCGCCATACTGGTCCCAACGGCCCGACTCTTGCCAGAGTTCGGCCGGTTGGACGGCCGGCATATGGACTTCCTGAGCGCCTGCTGCGTCCATTTCCTGACGAACGATCGCTTCGATCTTCTTAACGCTGCGCCAACCGAGGGGCATGAATGTGTAAATGCCGCGGGCGAGCATACGGATGTAGCCCGCGCGAATGAGAAGGCGATGGCTGGCGACGTCGGCGTCAGCGGGGTCTTCTTTGCGGGTAGGAACGAAACCTTGAGACATGCGCATGAGAGGTACCAAAAAAGGGTTTACAGACTCGCCAAGTACCCTACTCACGGCCGATTGTCACGTTCAGGCGCTCGCCAACGGTGAGCGGTGAGCGGTGAGTGGTGAGCTGTGAGCTGCGAGCGATGAGTGATGCGAAAGACTTTTAGGCGAATCACAAGCCAGGCTGGAGCCTGGCGCGCCGAATCACAACGCGTCGAAGTCTTCGAGGGTGAGGTCATCAAGGTCGTCGTCGCTGTAGACGAGAAATCCTTCGCGGCGGAGCAACGCTGCGGTGATGCCAAGGCCATCGACGAGCGTGCCAGAATGGCTTCCGTCGTAGATCTGAAGGCTGCCACACGAGGGACTGCGAGCCTTTAGGACCACTGCAACGACGTTTTGGGATTTGGCCAGGGCCAGCGCGTGGTGCGCCCCGTCAAGGAATGCCTGGGTGACGTCAATAGTGTCGGCGGTCATGACGCGGGCTCGTCCACTGAGCACATCAAGGCCATCGCCACCCACGATCTCAGCAGCTGGTCGCGGAACCGCAAGCCCACCGCTGACTTCCGGACAAACCGAAACAACCCGACCATCAGCCTGCAAGCGTTCAAGCAAGGCGTGTCCCCTGCTCGCCTTTCCGTCGTATCGAACCGGGCGCCCCAGCAGACATGCGCTGACCAGGATTTTGGACGCAACGCTCATTGATTGATGAAGTTTTCGAGCAAACCGCGCATTTTTGCGGCGTCCTCAGGACGATCCTTGACCAGATTCTTCTGTTCGCCCGGATCTGCGGCGAGGTCGTAGAGCTCCTCGCTGCCTGAGGTCAGAACCTTGATGAATTTCAGGTTCCCGAGAACCACGGCTTTATGATGCTCTTTCCAGGCGGTGTAGGGCAGGAGTTCCGCAAAAATGGGGCGCTCCGCGAGCACGCCGCCTACCATGGCGGGAACAAGGCTTGTGCCGTCGTAATCGGATGGCGCGGCGTATCCAAACATGTCGATCACGGTTGGCCCAACATCGACGATCGACACAGGCGTCGTGACTTTACGTGGCTGCCAGCCAGGCACGTGGATAATCAGCGGGACATGGACAACCTCTTGATAGAGGTTTTGGCCGTGGAAGAAGTAGCCGTGTTCATTAAAACCTTCACCGTGATCCGAAACCAACACGATCACGGTCTTTTCCCACAGGCCGTTGGCCTTCAGCTTTGACGTGATCTTGCCGATATAGTCGTCCACAAATGCGACTTCGGAGTCGTACCCGTTGATGAATTTTTCGCGGGTGTCGGCGCCTTCGCCGAAATCAAATTCTGGGTGTGTGATCCAGCGAGCATGGGGCTCAAAAAGATGAACGACGGCCGAAAACGGCTTCGCATCAGCCTGCGCCTGTTGCTGCCCCATCAGGTCCAAGAAGGGCTCGAATTTGGTCCAAATTCTTGGCGCAGCGCTGTCGTCGTTGGACTCGGCGATCTCGAGCCAACCGTCGTTGTCCCACTTCTCGAATCCTTGAGCCAGACCGCGCTTTTCCTGAAAATAATGATGGGATGAAAAGCCAAAATTTGTGTGGCCGTTATCCTGTAGAACTTCAAAGAAGCTCGTATTTTCGGGCTCAACCTTCGGGTAATTATACTGGGCGCCCTTCCATTTGGTGCGGCTCGCGTAACGGCTCACAAAGATCGCCGGCATGCTTCTGGGCGTATGCGGCGAGGTCGCCATCGCGTTGGTGAAAAGCACCGAATCACTGGCCAGTGCGTCGATATTTGGCGACGTTTTGCGAGGATACCCAGACAGGGAGAGGTGATCGTAGCGAAGGGTGTCGACAAGCAACACGATGAGATTCTTGGGGGCGTCGGGGATATTCTCGGATGCCTTGGTCGCTGCGCTGCTGGCGGCGTCGATGGCTCGAGCAACGATTTTGCGTGAAGGGAGTTCGCTGCCAGAAGGCGCTGCGGAATCCTCACCGGAACAGTTTTCATCGATGCCGTTCCCTGGGATGTCTCGGGCTCCTGGGAAGATCGCGTCGTTGGTATCGTCACAATCTGCACCGCCAAAAGACGACGCGACTCCGTCCTTGTCGGAATCGAAGAAATTCTGAAGAATTCGAGCTTCGGCCAGGATCAACGCCGAATGTTTGGTGGTCGCCTCCCTCATCGCGTTGCTCGAACTGGTCCACGTGGCGGCTCCGATCATGCACCCCAACGCCAGAAGACCGCCGGCAATGGGCACGCCTGTAGTGAAAGCGATGCGTTTCAGGGGTAATCGAGGCAGAAGCACCAGCAGGATAGGCACTCCCAGAACCAGCGTCGCTACCATGGCCAAGGTCTGTGCCGACCAAACGTTGAGCGATTTGGCGTAGAAAAACGCGCCGAATACAGCCAACGCACAAGAAGCGATCAGGCCCTTCCCGACCAACCGTGTGGCGCGTCCCTCACCCGAGGGGAGGAATTTCAGTGCGGCTCCGGTCATCGACAAGAATACGGGCG
This sequence comes from uncultured Bradymonadales bacterium, assembly GCA_964394615.1. Taxonomy (GTDB): domain Bacteria; phylum Myxococcota_A; class Bradymonadia; order Bradymonadales; family Bradymonadaceae; genus JBFFMO01. Next base: position 46,238 of record CAYMYJ010000028.1, read on the forward strand.
ACATAAGGAAGAGGGCCAGCATCGTGAGTGCAGCAGCCCCCGCCAGGCCGAGTGCCTGAAAGCTTGCTCGCTGAAATTTTGACGTGATCACGAGATGAACAAGCAGCTGCGTCGCGGCCAGAACCGCTGCCATCAGTGGCGCGGAAAGCAGAATGGACGCGATGAACCGGTCGACGGTGGGCTCGGCTGAGGCAGCTCGAATCCGTGATCCCGTGGGCATCGATGCAAATCGGCGCCATAGATTGATGGTTGTGCCCAGCTTGATCCCGTAAATCACGGCTGGAAGACCTAGCATTCCGAACGCGCTCAGGATGAAGAGGCCGCCAACACTTTCGGGGGCATCTGCCATCGCTGACGCGCCGCCAGCAAAACTCCAAAAAGTCAGGACGAGTCCAACAAGGACACCAGCCAGAACGCCTTCTAATACCAGTTTCATTCGTATCCCTGGGTGCAGACCACGGCCTGCGTACCAATCACAAGGCCAGTCGGCAATGCAGGCGAGATGCCTGCGGACCAATCACAACGGCCTAACACAGTGCAGGCGAGATGCCTGCGGACCAATCACAGAGCAGGCGAGACGCCTGTGTACCAATCACCGTGCCGGCGAGATGCCTGCTGACCCAGTGCGGGACATAGGCCTACGGACCAATCACAATGCGCGGCAAGCCAAGCGTGACTGTTCACAACGCGGCGCGAAACTACCCAATAAAGGTGTTCAACGTAAGAGCTTCGTACTGGATGTTTGGGGGATTTTTATCAGAGGAGATAAAAAAATGTCTCGAAGGACCCGTAGCCATGGAACATACACCTGACTAACGACCTGGGGGGAACGCATGTCGACCGTCCCTCGAGACACCACGAGAGTAGGTTTTGATTTACAGGGTGTCAAGTGATTTTGAAATATAGTCGTAACTTTCCACCCCTGCATAATCATGAGGGGTGGAAAGCCAGACTTAAGAAATCGGCTTAGGCGCCAATTCCTGCGGCCTTAAGCTTCTGAGTAAGCTCAGGCACAGCCTGGAAGGCGTCCGCAACGAGACCGTAATCAGCGACCTGAAAAATCGGTGCTTCGGGATCTTTATTGATGGCCACGATGCATTTCGAGCCCTTCATACCGGCGAGGTGCTGAATCGCACCGGAAATGGCGACGGCAAAATAGAGGTCTGGAGCGACCACTTTGCCAGTCTGTCCGATCTGCCAGTCGTTGGGGGCGTAACCACTGTCAACAGCTGCACGGCTTGCGCCGACTGCACCACGAAGAAGGTCAGCAAGTTCAGCGACCATGCCGAAGTTTTCGGCCGATTTCAGACCGCGACCACCGGCGACGATCACCGCAGCGTCAGTGAGCTCAGGGCGCTCACTCTTGACCTGATCAAAGCTTACGAATTGGGCGTTTTCGACCGCAGCAACGCCTGTGACGACTGCTTCGGTCGGACATGGTCCCGACTCCGGCAGGGCTTCAAATTCCGTGGTACGGACGGTCACGACCTTCGAGGGAGTGGTGACTTCGACGGTGGTGATGACGTTTCCGGCCCAGAGGGGTCGTTTGAATTTCAATCCGCCATCGTTCCAGACAGCGATCGCGTCGGAAACCATGCCTGCATTGAGTTTACCAGCGATGCGAGGCAGGAGATCCTTTCCAAACGTGCTGGAGGGCCCACAGATCAGCGTTGAACCGCTGGTCTCGGCGATCTTTACGATCGCTGGTGCGTAGGTTTCGGCGAGGTAGCTTGCGAAAACAGCGTTGTCTTCGAAAAATACCTTGTCGGCTCCGCCTTTGGCGACCTCAGCCACTGCGGCGCCGATATTATGACCAATGATCGCGACGTAAACCTGTCCACCGGTTGCTTTGGCGGCTTCTTTAGCGAAGGCCACCGTGGCGAGGGAGACTTTACGAAGCTTTCCGTTCTGATGTTCTGCAACGACAAGAATGTTGCTCATGACTTACTCCTTAAGGCCGGCTTAGATAGCCTTGGCCTCGTTGCGAAGGACAGTGATCAACTCGTCAACCGAAGCGACGATGCGGCCGGCCTTACGTTCGTCAGGTGCCTCGTAAACGAGGACCTTGACGCGCTCGGTGACGTCCACGCCCAAATCGTCGGGTGTGAGCGTATCAAGCTGCTTCTTTTTGGCCTTCATGATGCCTGGGAGCGACGCATAACGAGGCTCGTTCAGGCGAAGGTCAGCAGTGATCACTGCAGGAAGCTTGACGCGTTTGGTGCTGGTTCCGCCGTCGACTTCTCGACCGACCGAAGCCCAACCGTCGGCAACTTCGAGCGAGTACGCAAACGTTGCTTGTGGGTAATCAAGGTACGCTGCGAGCAGCTGACCTGTTTGATTGCGGTCGCTGTCAACCGACTGCTTGCCCATGATGATAATATCAGGAGCTTCTTTTTTGACGACTTCGGCCAGCAGACGCGCAACCGCGTCACTGTCGAGGTTCGCCCCGGTCTCGACGATGATGCCGCGATCGGCTCCCATCGCAAGCGCGGTACGAATCTGCGTCGCTGAATCGGCGGTGCCCACCGAGACAACGATCACTTCGCCGCCGTGTTTGTCCTTGAGACGAATGGCTTCTTCCACACCGTATTCGTCAAAGGAGTTCATTTTGTATTCGACGTTATCGGTCACAATGCCGGTACCGTCAGATTTGAGTTTGACCTTCATGTCTGGGTCAGTGACCCGCTTGACTGTCGTGAGGATTTTCACAACTTCCTCCATTGGAAAGCACGCTTAGCGTGCACGTAAACCGTCGATAAAAATATTGGTCACTTGGCGTGTCATTTCAACGACATCACGATTAGGTGACCGAGAGAACGTCAAAAGTAGGAGAACTTCGTCCAAGGCCCCGAAAATGACGCGGCCCAGAAGTCTGGGTTCCACGTCGAGTCGGAAGGCTCCTTGTTCCTGACCATCTTCTACAAGGCTTTCAAGAAGCTTCAAATAGTCGAGGAATTTTGGATTCTTATATTCCTTCATGAACTTCGAGCTCTGTCGTAGTTCGACAGTGATGAATTCCGCAAGGTCAGGCTCTTCGATCGCGAGTTGAAAATGCAGTTCAACCGCTCGGCGGAGGCGCTCTTCGACGCCAGCCACGGTGCTCAACTCGGTGTTGAGTCGGTCGATCACCCATTCCATGCGATCTTCAAAGAGCGAGATCAAGAGATCATCTTTGCTTTTGAAATACAGGTAAATCGTGCCATCGGCCACGCCTGCTTCGGAGGCGATCTCGGACACCTTTGTATTGTAAAAGCCCTTACGGGCAAACGCCTTGAGCGCACCATCGAGGATGCGTTCTCGTTTGTCGGTTGCTGGACGGGATTTGTCAGCCTGCGACATGTTGGGCACTTCGTAAGGGTATGCGCCAGATGGGCGCTGAATCTCGATTATTCGGCAAAAAATGCAGAATGAATCGCGATTCAGTTTCTAGTGGCCCCCTACTTAGGTGTCAAGAGCACTTAGCGAAGCGTCCAGCCCGTAGAACCCGCCGAAGCGTATCTGGCGCTGATGCAGCCTTGCAATTGGCCACTTGAGGTGTCCCCCGTCTTGAGGATGTTTCGCCCAAGCTGGACGTTGAAGTCGAAGTTCACTTTGGAGGACGAATTGTTCACGCTTTGGATCGTGAACTGCCCGGACGTGAAGTTGTAGACCTTGTCGTCATCGTCCGAAATCAGGCCGGGGTCGGCGGTGTCGACCGCGAGCTGACCGCAGGTTGATCCAGCGTCGATCGAACACGAGAACGTCGAGAGATCGGAACGACGCACGGCGTTTTCAGGTGGGTTGGAGGTGTCCACGAGCAGGAGCGTCACGGGCTTTGTGGCGGAGGCATTCGCAAAATTATCGAGCAGATCGTTAGCCTGGACGTTCTCACGGATCTTGAAGAGCAAGTTCGGAGAGTCGACGTCGCGCTCGATCTGCCCCATGCCGATCAGAAGTTCCTGATTTTTGATCAAACCGTCGGCTTCTTTCAGCTTCACGCTGATCGGGAAAACGCCGTCTTCAGTGACGATCTGCCCTGTTGCATAGACGGCATACCCATCAGCCACACAGCGCTCGCTTACAGGGGTCTCGATTTCATCGTCGCCACAACTGGCCAATACGGGGATCAATAAACAACAAAGAAGGCGTTTCATTTCAGGTCTCTCAAGGCGTCAGGTAACGGTTCATCGAGGCGCAGATTGTCGATCAGTCGGACGTTTCCAATGAAGGCCGCCACCGCGATCATCGCTGTTTTGGGGGCTACGTCGTCACCGGCAAGAGGCTGCAGAGACACTGGATCGACTGCGGTCGCGTAGTCGACGTTGGCCCCCGCATCCGTCATCATCTCGCGCACCAACCGTTGGAGCTTCTCGGCATCTCGCTCGCCGCCATTCCACGCGGTCCAGGCGGCGATCAGACCACGGGAGAGCGAGAGAGCTTTCTGGCGTTCTTCGGGGCGAAGGTTCCGATTCCGACTCGACATTGCAAGGCCGTCGGCCTCGCGCACCGTGGGCATCGACACGACTTCGACGGGCATATTCAGGTCGAGCGCCATCTGTCTGAGCACCGCAAATTGCTGATAGTCCTTCTGACCAAAGACCGCGACATCGGGTTGAACGATGTTGAAGAGTTTTGTGACGACCGTGGTCACGCCTCGAAAATGTCCGGAGCGTGAGGCGCCACAAAGCCCATCGGTCAATTGAGTCATGTCGACGAAGGTCAGCTGAGAATGCCCATTGGCGTACATTTCAGAGGCCGGCGGCATGAACACCAACGCAACGCCTGCAGCCTGGCATTTGGCCAGATCGCCTTCTTCATCGCGTGGGTACACGTCGAGGTCTTCGTTGGGACCAAATTGCGTGGGATTGACAAAGATGCTGACCACAACGTGATCGGCGAGTTCTTGGGCATATTCCATGAGGCCGACGTGCCCCGAATGCAAGGCGCCCATCGTAGGCACCAGCGCGACCTTACCGTTGAGAGCTGACCGCGCTGCCCTGAATGCGTCGATGGTTCGAAGCGTCTGCATCAGAATGAGTGCTCGGAGTCAGGATAGCTTCCGGCACGCACTTCGTCTCGGTAGTCTTCCAGGGCCTTCACGACGGTTCCCTCAAGCTGTGCAAAATGTTTCAAGAACTTAGGTTTGAAATCGGTGTTCAATCCGAGCAGGTCGTAGATCACCAAGACTTGGCCGCTTGTGTCGGCTCCGGCTCCAATCCCGATCGTAGGGATGTGGAGCGCTTCGGTGACCTTCTTGGCCAAGTCTGCCGGGACCATCTCGAGCACGATCATGAACGCTCCGGCCGCCTGAAGGGCAAGGGCATCCTTCATGAGCCGTTCTGCGGCGTCTTCTGAGCGAGCCTGCACGTGGAAGCCGCCAAAGGCGTGGACGGACTGAGGAGTCAGCCCCAGATGCCCACAAACCGGGATGCCGGCACGGACCATTCGCTCGATCATCGGCCCCAAATGTTCGCCGCCTTCGACTTTGACCGCCTGGGCTGCGCCTTCTTTGAGCATTCGGCCAGCATTTAGAACGCCTTCGTCGTCGCTGGCCTGGTAGCTCATGAAGGGCATGTCAGCGATGATCAAGGCGTGTGAGTTGCCTCGAGCCACCGCACGGCTGTGATAAATGATGTCTTCGACTTCGACCGGAAGGGTGGTGTCGTGGCCTTGAACAACATTCCCGAGGCTGTCGCCGATCAGAATAATGTCGATATCAGCCTTCTGGACCAGCCTTGCGAAGGTGTAGTCGTAGCAGGTGACCATGAGGATCTTTTCGTCGGCATGATACTGCTTTGAAAGATCGCGAGTGGTTTTACGTCGAGCCATGCCTTGCTCCAAAGCAAGAGAAGACCGCGTATTTAACAGATCTGAGGGATTACCAGAAGAGAAAGAGCGAATCGCGTGCGCCGAAGATAATACGCGTACGTTCGAGGCCTTCGACGTCGGCATCGATGATGCTGACACGGCGTAAGGTCAATTCGGCGCCACGACCGCTGGTGCGGAAGGGCTCAAGGAGCACACCGGGCACCGTGAATTCGCCGTCATCTTCAAGATGGCAGTTCATCGTGGCTCCGTCGGCGGCTTCGACCACCATGAAGAGTTCAGCGCCGGGATCGGCCTGTGTTTCCCAGGTCAGTTCGAATTCTGCGTCCCCAAGTCGGCTGTGTTTCTCGAGTTCGGAGACGCCGCCGGTCAAGATCGTAGGAATGGCAGGGGCCACCAGGGAAACGTCGAATTTCCCAACTTCTCCGCCAAGCGCGCTGAGTCGGTAGATGCCGCCTGGTTCATAGGGAACCAAGAGTGACGCGACGTCAAAACCTTCTTCGTTGCCATAAACGACGCCGGATACGCTATCCACGTCGGGCAGACGACGGCCCATAATTTCGATTCGACCGAAATCCGAGCTGACCGCGATCGGGCCGGCACTCAGGAGTTCGATCTGCACATCGCCGGACGCCGAAAAATCAGGAGCTTCACGAAGCGAACAGGCATCAAGGGCAAGCTCGGTGTCGGGCCGCCAAACATCGAGCGCGGCGAGCGCGTGCTCGGCCGAGATGCCCTGAACCCGAACAAATTGTGCGTGAATGCTGGCCGAGGTCGAGCCTGGCTGGTACTCGGCCCAAACCGATCCGACCTTCTCAGTGAGAGCGGATTCGCTTTCAACGCGTGCCTCAGGCTCGACGTCGTCTACGGAACAGGCCGTAAGACCGGCGGCGAGCAATAGGTATGATAGGCGGAGGTTCATGTACGACTTAACCCGAGAGCGACCCAATATCTTCCCACCAAAGGTAGCATTGCGTTGGACCAAGTCAACTAGTTGCCTTGTTTGGCTGCCGCACTGCGACTAACGTTGCGACGATCAACACCGAGGTCATCGATGACAAGCACTTGGGAAATTGCGTGGAAAGAGGGGCGCACCGGTTGGGATGCAGGCGGGTCACCGCCGATTCTGAGGAAGCTGGTCGAAACCGGAGATTTACCGAGCGGACGCGTGTTGGTTCCGGGGTGTGGCAGTGGATATGATGCCTTCACACTCTCGGGAAACGGACGGCATGCGATCGGCCTCGATCTGGCGCCCAGTGCGGCTGAGCGCTTCCAATTGGTTCGTGAATCTTGGGGAATTTCGGAGGATGACGCGTCGATCATCGTCGGCGATTTTTTCAAATTTGATGCAGGTGATCACTTTGACTTGGTGTGGGACTACACCTTTCTTTGCGCGCTTCCACGGGAAATGCGTGAGGATTGGGCGGCCAGAATGGCAGAGATCATCAAGCCTGGCGGCTCGCTTATCTGCTTGGTTTTCCCGGTGGACCCGACTCGGGCAGTGGACCAAGGCCCGCCCTTTGCGCTGACGCCGGATATTGTCAGAGGCTTGCTGGCCAAGGATTTCGAGGAAGTCTCGATGGAAAAGGTCGAGGTTTCGAATCCTGGTCGTGAGGGCAAGGAGTGGCTTGGACGCTGGACTAGAGGCTAGTTGGGCGATTCAGAAGGCGCCTCAACCACGTGCGTCAGCCCCGCGAATGCAACCGGCGTAGAATGATCAGCCGTCGACCTATTGCCCAACTGACCCTAGGAACCTCGTCCCAACAGGTCACGCTACCGTCATTCTTTAGCGCGCAACTATGTTCGCGCCCTGCGCTGACCGAGGCGGCGTCCGTTAAACCGGTCACCAAAACCGACCAATTCCGCCAGATTCCAAATCCGAATATCAGAAACGAGCCTAAGGCTGTGAGGCCGGTGGATCCGACACGTCCGGTTGACCAAGGACCTGCCCTCCTCTGCCGCAGGACCTTGTGGCAGGCTTGCTGGCCGGGGATTTTGAGGCGTTGCGATGGAAAAGGTCGAGGTTTCGAATCCTAACCGAGAAGGCAAAGGGTGGCTTGGGCGCTGGATCCGAGCCTGATCTAGTGAATCAGAAGAGTGTGTCGGCCGGAAGCGATGTTTGGTTGGGTCTTCCTAGCTGGAGGGAACTATTTGCCCCCCAACACCACATTGTGTTGTTGGCCCTACTTACACACGTATGTCCCCACCCCACACTCACCGAGACGACGTCGGTCAAGCCCACCAAAACCGGCGTGGAACTATCCATGATCGAACCATTACCGAGTTGACCAGAACGGCCCGGCCCCCAGCAGGACACGCTGCCATCGCTCTTAACCGCACAAGTATGAGAATCGGCGTCAACCGAAACCACGTCGGTCAGAGCTAATAAAACTGGTGTGGAACTATGCATCATCGAACCATCACCTAGTCGCCCATCATCGCCCAGCCCCCAGCAGGACACGCTGCCATCGCTTTTAACCGCACACGCGTGATAGCCGCCCACGCTCACCGAAACTACGTCAGTCAGACCTGTCACCAACACCGGCGTCGGGCTATCCACCATCGAACCATTACCCAATTGACCAAACCCCCCGGCCCCCCAGCAGGCTACGGTGCCGCCACTCTTGAGCGCACAACTGTAGCTATCGCCTGTACTGACCGAGACCGCATCATTCAGGCCTGTCACCAACACCGGTGTCGAACTATTCGCTGTCGACCCGTTGCCTAGCTGCCCGTAGCGTGCATTGCCCCAGCAGGCCACGGTGCCGTCGCTTTTTACAGCGCATGTGGCATGATGACCCACGCCAACCGAGACCGCATCATTCAGGCCTGTCACCAACACCGGCGTCGAACTAGCCGACGTCGATCCGTTTCCTAACTGGCCGTCGCTCCCCAGCCCCCAACAAGACACACTGCCATCACTCTTTAAGGCGCAGGTGTGGTTGGGACCCGCGTCAACCGAAACTGCGTCCGTCAGGCCTGTCACCAAAGCTGGCGTCGAACTGTCCGCTGTCGACCCATTGCCCAATCGCCAGCCATTCCCCCAACAAGACACACTGCCATCACTCTTTAGGGCGCATGTATGGACCATCCCCGCGCTTACCCCGACCTCCGTCGTACTCAAGCCTGGGACTTCAACCGGAACGATGGAGGACCCGAGAAACGTGACCGCAAGCTCGCCGTAGATGTCCTCCCCCCAACAAGACACACTGCCATTATTTCTTAAGGCGCACGTGTAGCCGTAACCGACGTCAGCCGAAACGGCGTCCGTCAGGCCTGTCACTAAAACTGGCGTCCAACTGTCCGACAACGCCCCGTTTCCTAACTGGCCAAAGTAGTTAGAACCCCAACAGACCACACTTCCGTCACTCTTCACTGCACACGAATGGTTGCTAGCTGTGGTGACCGAAACTGCCCCCGACAGACCCGTCACTAAAACCGGCGTTAAACTGTTTGATGCAGACCCATTACCCAATCGACCGTAATCGCCATTTCCCCAACAATACACACTGCCATCACTCTTGACCGCACACGTCGTGTGGAGACCAGCGTCGACCGAAACTGCGTCTACTAGACCTGTCACCAGAACCGGTGTGGAACTCATCGAAGTCGAGCCATTGCCGAGTTGACCGAAATCACCTTTTCCCCAACAATACACACGGCCATCGCTCTTCACCGCACAGGTGTGTTCCTCGCCCGAGCTTACCGCTACTACGTTTGTCAGCCCCGTCACCGGAACTGGTGTGGAGCTATTCGATGTCGAGCCGTTTCCGAGCTGGGAACCCCTTCCCCAACAGGACACTCTACCATCACTTGTAAGCGCACACGTGTGGTACCGGCCTACTGTGATCGCCATCACATGCTTAAGCCCTGTCACCGCTACTGGCGCAGGATGATCTGACGTCGACCCGGTGCCCAGTTGACCTAAGGTATTTTCCCCCCAACAAACGACACTACCGTCAATCTTGAGAGCACATGTGTGACCAACACTCGCACTGACCGAGACCGCGTCGGTAAGCCCGGTCACCGGTAGCGGGGTTTGAGTCTCCGATGTCGATCCGTTCCCAAGCTGGCCCGCAAAGTTGGAGCCTGAGCAGCTGACGGTGCCCTGCCTGATCACACAGGTATACCAGTCGCCTGCGGCAATTTTGGGCCCAGTCGTCGTCGATACCCAGGCGGCGTAGAGGTCGTGGTCATCCGCAATCACGGCACTCGTCGTGGCTTCGACCAGACTGCCCATACCGTTGGGAGCCGTCCACCATCCCTTAAAAGAAAAACCAGGCTGAGTCGGTTCAGGCAGGGTGCCATAAAGTACTCCGTAAGTTACGGAAACCGTTTCATCAGGTGTAAGTCCATCTTCAAACTTCAGCGTGACGTTGTAGATATTTGCGTCACAACCCAAGTCATCGGGCGCCAGCGTGTAACCGGGATCGCAGGAACAGACGTAGCTTCCGTCGGTATCGTCGCAGTGTTGAGCGCAGCCAGCTGTGCCGTCCGCACATTCGTCGATGCTTTCGCAACTCAGCCGATCGGCCGCAGCTTGAAAACCTAATCCGCAAGGCTGGCAAGGTGTGGCAGGGTTTGAATCGTCATCGTATTCGGAGGCAGAACAGGCGACAGGGGCGGTCGCCCCAGACGCACAGTATTCGCCGGCGGCGCAGTCGATGCAGGCCGAGAGATTCGGCTGATCAGAATAAGTCCCCGCACTGCAGGGTGCGCAGGTTCGATTCACAGCCGCTGACCCCACCGAATCAACCGCTTCGCCCGCCACACAATTGGCCCACGCTAGGCACGTGGCGGTTCCATCGCTGTAGGTTCCAGTCCCGCAGGGCGTGCAAGCCATGTCGGCGGTTGTAGTTCCAGCGGCGGGCTCGTTGCCCGCTTGGCATATTCCCCAATCCACACAAGGTGAGCTTGGGTCGGCATCATCATCCCAGGTGCCAGCAATACAAGGCTCACACGCATCCCCTGCAGTACCGGCAAGGCAAGATGTAGACGCGAGTGGGGAAGCAGAGTCGTCGCCACACGCTGCAGAAAGAAGCACGAGGACAAGGAAAAAATAACGCATAGAACTCCACCAGAATATGAACCGTGCGCAAGAAAGAACTGGAACAGGGCACGCCATGCTGAAAAACCAAACCCATACTTGTCGTCTTTGTTGCCGGGTAGGCTAAGAGTTGAACCGATCAGACGTCAAGAGGATTGCACATGTAGAGGCCTAGAAGGGCGTTCAATCAGCGCTTGTTCCAGCCTTTATGGATAGAAACCGCCACCGCTAAGGCGATCCAAAACACGACGGCGCCGGCACTTCCGACCGACCAATTCCGCCAGATTCCAAATCCGAATATCAGAAACGAGCCTAAGGCTGTGAGGCCGGTGGATCCGACACGTCCGGTTGACCAAGGACCTGCCCTCCTCTGCCGCAGGACCTCGTGGCAGGCTTGCTGGCCAAGGATTTTGACGCTGTATCGATGGAAAAGGTCGAGGTTTCGAATCCTGGGCGAGAAGGCAAAGAGTGGCTTGAGCGTTGGACTAGAACCTAATTTTGGGTCAGCCGTCCTCGCCCAAGCCGGGCGTATCTAGAAGGCGAAGAGCGAGACTACGGGCGTCGAATAACTCGCTGTCGTTCCGGTCCCCAGTTGGCCATAATATCCCGCCCCCCAGCAAGACACGCTGTCGTCGCCCCTTAGGACGCACGAAAAGTCATTGCCTGAGTCGACTGAGAGCGCACCGGTCAGCCCCGTCACCACCACGGGCGTCGTGCTGTCGGACGTCAGCCCGTTGCCCAACTGCCCGGCACCGCCAATCCCCCAGCAGGCCGCAGTACCATCACTCTTGATCGCACACGTGTGGAGGCCGCCTGCACCGACCGAGACGACATCAGTCAGACCGGTCACCAGAACCGGCACCGAAGTGTCCGCCGTCGACCCATTGCCCAACTGCCCGGCACCGTTAAACCCCCAGCAGGACACAGAACCGCCAACGCTCAAAGCACACGAATAGCTGTTATCCAGGCTAATCGAGATCACATCCGTCAATCCCGTCACCGGAACCGGCACAGAACTTTCCGACGTTGACCCGTTACCCAGCTGCCCGTTTCCATTATACCCCCAGCAAGACACCGTACCGTTGCTCATCACCGCACACACGTGATTGACCGCCGCACTAATCTCGACCGCGTCGGTTACCCCCGTGACCAAAACCGGCGTGGAGCTGTTCACCGACGCCCCGTTGCCCAACTGACCATTGCTGCCAATCCCCCAGCAAGACACACTCCCATCACTCTTGAGCGCACACGTGTGAAAAAGACCCGCACTGATCGCCACCGCGTCCGTCAAACCCGTCACGGTCACGGGCGTACTGGCATTCAACGTCGACCCGTTGCCCAACTGGCCTAAGCCGTTCGCCCCCCAACATGACACACTGCCATCACTCTTGATCGCGCATGTGTGTTGATAACCTGCGGCGACCGCGACCACATCTGTCAGCCCCGCCACCGCAACGGGCGTACTGGCATCCGACACGGACCCGTCACCCAACTGACCGGCGTCGTTGTGGCCCGCGCAAAACAAGGTGGAGTCAGACTTGATTACACAGGTATGAAAGAGACCAGCACTCATTCTTGACATGGTTACCCAATGGGCGAAGAGATCATGGTCCGACGAGATCACGACCTGCGTCGTCGCTTCCACCTCGGTGCCTGTGCCACCCGGAGCCGTCCACCAGCCGCCGAAGCTATAGCCTTCGCGAGTCGGCTCAGGCAGGGTCCCATAGGGTGCGTCGTAGCTTACGGAAATCGTCTCATCAGCTATGACACCCGATTCAAATTTCAGCGTGACGGTATAGTTGGCCGCGTCACAGCCCAAGTTGTCGGCAGCCAGAGTGTAGCCCGGATCACACGAGCAGACGAAGCTGCCAGCGGTGTCACTGCAGTTTTGGGCGCAACCACTTGTGCCCTGGGTGCACTCATTGATGTTTTCGCAGCTCAGACGATCTGCCGCGCCTTGATAACCCGAAGTGCAGGCGATGCAGAGCGTGGCAGGGTCTGAGTCATGATCGTATTCGGAGGCCGAGCAGGCGATCTGCAGGGCATTTCCGCCAGCACAGTACGTGCCGGTATCACACGTGGAGCAGACGCGATTAGCGGCCGAGGTCCCGGCTGTCGTCTCTGCCGTACCCGCAGCGCACGTGGCCCACGGGGCGCAGGACGTTGCATTCTGAGTCGCCGTAAAGGTTCCCGTAGCACACGACTCACAGGTGCGGTCGGCTGTCGTCGAACCCGCTGCCAGCACCGATTCACCGGCTTCACACGTCGTCCACGAGGCACACGCGGCTGCATTCTGAGTCGTCGTAAACGTGCCCGTGGCGCACGAATCACAGGTGCGATCAGCTGTCGTCGAACCCGCTGCCAGCACCGATTCACCGGCTTCACACGTCGTCCAAGCGGCACACGCGGCTGCATTCTGAGCCGTCGTAAATGTTCCCGTGGCGCACGAATCACAGGTGCGGTCGGCTGTCGTCGAACCCGCTGCCAGCACCGATTCACCGGCTTCACACGTCGTCCACGAGGCACACGCGGCTGCATTCTGAGTCGTCGTAAACGTGCCCGTGGCGCACGAATCGCAGGTGCGGTCGGCTGTCGTCGAACCCGCTGCCAGCACCGATTCACCGGCTTCACACGTCGTCCACGAGGCACACGCGGCTGCATTCTGAGTCGTCGTAAACGTGCCCGTGGCGCACGAATCGCAGGTGCGGTCGGCTGTCGTCGAACCCGCTGCCAGCACCGATTCACCGGCTTCACACGTCGTCCACGAGGCACACGCGGCTGCATTCTGAGTCGTCGTAAACGTGCCCGTGGCGCACGAATCGCAGGTGCGGTCGGCTGTCGTCGAACCCGCTGCCAGCACCGATTCACCGGCTTCACACGTCGTCCACGAGGCACACGCGGCTGCATTCTGAGTCGTCGTAAACGTGCCCGTGGCGCACGAATCGCAGGTGCGGTCGGCTGTCGTCGAACCCGCTGCCAGCACCGATTCACCGGCTTCACA
>CAYMYJ010000028.1:60190-72642 GCA_964394615.1 uncultured Bradymonadales bacterium
AGGTGCGGTCGGCTGTCGTCGAACCCGCTGCCAGCACCGATTCACCGGCTTCACAGGTCGTCCACGAGGCACACGCGGCTGCATTCTGAGTCGTCGTAAATGTTCCCGTGGCGCACGAATCGCAGGTACGGTCGGCTGTGTTTGAACCTGCTGCGCTCGTAAATTCACCGGCTTCACACGTCGTCCATGATTCGCACGGACTCGCCGAGCTTTGGTCGTGATCCCAGGTCCCATCAGCGCAAGTCACCGGCGGTGCTTCCCCGCCCGCACAATAAGTGCCCGGCGCGCACGCCTCACAAACGACTGGTGTTGTGTCCGTCGCGGCGGCCGTCTGAATCGTGCCCGCAGCGCATTGGCCGACCGGAACACATTGCGATGAATTAGGGCTGCTTGAATAGGTGTCGGCAGGACACACGGCGCAGCTGCGATCTTGCGCTGCGGTGCCTGCTGCATCTACAAATTCGCCGGCTTCACACGTCGTCCACGCCGCACAGGCATTCTGATTTAAAGCGGTCGAGAAGTTGCCGCTCGCGCACGATGCGCAGGTGCGGTTCTCAGTGGTGCTGCCTGCGTTAGAAACACGCTGACCTGCCTGACAGTCGACAAAGGGAGTGCAAGTGACAGCGTTTTCCAGGTCACTAAAGCTCCCCGAAGCACACACGGCACAGGTGCGATCTTGTGAAGTAGTACCTGCTACGTCCACATGTTCGCCGGCAACACAGGTGGTGAAAGCCGCACAAGCAGTCGCGTTGATCTCCGTCGAAAACTCGCCGCCCTCACACACCGTGCAGGAACGGTCGGTCGTTGCGGATCCAAGAGTCTCCACAAAGCTCCCGGCCAGACACTCGGTCCACCCCACACACGCGCTGCCAGGGTTTTGGTCATGATCCCACTCCTCGCCTTCACACGCGACGGCCGGGGCATCACCACCGGCACAAAATGTTCCCGCCACGCACGGCTCACACTCAGGGGGCGCCTCGGCACTGCCCGCGGTGATCTCAATGGTCCCCGCAGGGCAAAGGTCGTAGGCCACACACTGTGCAGAGTCGGGCGTCGTAGAATAGGTGCCTTCTGCACAGGACTCGCAGGCCTGATCAGCCGAGGTGCTTCCTGCGGTCGCCACAAATGCGCCGGCTTCACACACCGTCCAAGACTCGCAGGCTGCCGCGTTTTCTGACGTCGAGAACGTCCCTGAGGCACACGACGCACAGATCTGGTCGGTCGTTGAGCTGCCAGCCGTCTGGACATAGGTGCCAGGCAGGCACGCGGTTTGGACCTCGCAGGTCGCCGCGTTTTCTGACGTCGAGAACGTCCCTGAGGGGCACGCTTCACACACACGATCTGAAGATACGCTGCCTTCACTTACGAGGCGCTGACCAAGTGTACATCGCGACCAAGGCGAACATGCGTTGTTTCCATCGCTGAAAGACCCTGACTCGCAGGGTGTACAGGTGCCGTCTGTGGTTGAAGTCCCGACGGCGGATCCGTTGCCTGGCTCACAAGTGCCCCAGCTTACACACGGTGAACTCGGGTCGGCGTCATCATCCCAGGTGCCATCTGCACAGATTGCCGCGGCGTTTTCTCCGTCGCAATAGTACCCGGCCTCACAGGGCTCACACCCCTCGCCGGCAGTACCGGCAAGACAAGATGTTGAAGCGGGTGGCGATTCGGGATCGTCACTGCAAGCAGCCAAAAACAAGATTAAGACAAAGAATAGAAAACGCATGGGACTCCTTCAAATACGCCCCACGGAAGGAGACGTGATTCGGTGCAGGGACGCGCCAGAAAAAATCCATTTTGATCGCGAGGAGGCGACTAACGGCATGGAACAGATAGATTATTTATCGGCACGGCGATCTCAGACTTTAGTTCAAGAAACTAAATTGCAGCCGATTCGCTACCCACCTGTCCGGCATATAATGCCGCAACCGCTCGTCCGAGGCGGCGCTGTTCGATATCTTGGTATTGAGTTGTGGTCAGCGGAGTGGCGCTACGAGTCGAGGTTTCTAATCCTCGACAATCACAGCCTGATCCAGCCTCTGTAGGCCGATACGCCCATGGCGAGCGCTGTCCAAATCAGGACTGCGCCGATGATGTCTTCGACTGGCCATTTCTGCCAGATTCCAAACGCGAAAATCAGAAACGTCCCGAGTGTCATGAACAGGGCGGTGAGGCCTTTGGAGCGCTCGGTGGGTGTTGGACGCGTCGGCAGTCTGACGGTCTCGTCATGCGGAAATCCGCAGACGACACCCAGATCGATATGGACTCGGATCACTCGGTTTTCCGCGTCGTAACCGAGCACGACCGAATAGAAGCCGTCGCCCCACCCGCTTCGGCAACACACAATATTCGAGCCATCGTCGAGGCCGGGCAACAAGAGGTTCGCGCGATCTGGTCCAAGGTGATTTGGATCGTAGAGCTTTTCGACTCCATCCCAATCCTCCAAATCATCGAGGCATTCTTGGGAGGCCTCGGCATCCACAAAACACACGACTCCAGCGTCCACACCGATTCCGCCAGGGAGCACTTTTTGCCAGACTTCCTCTGCTTGGGCATCCACCAGAAGCGTCACGTAGGCCTCGACCATGTCCGACCCGTCTGTGTCGGGCGAAAGGTCGGCGAGCGTGACTTTTACGGGGTAATTTCCGGGTTCCAGCGTTACCCAAGATTCGCAGCCTTCCAGAAATACAAAGGGATCGCAGGCGCCGAGTTCGCCCGAACTCAGGTGAAGCTCGCCTAAGTCGGCAACGGAGAGCACGGCCCATCGGCGGCCGACGGGAACTCGTTTGCCGTCGACCAACGCAAAGAATTTGCCGTGAGCGTCGAGCCAATCGCGAATAGCTTTCCAGTCTTCGATGTCGCCAGATCCCATCATTCTCTCGGGTGTCGGGTGGTCACGCGGTCAGGCTGATCGATTCCAAGCACAGCCTATGGTTAAGCGAGCCAATCACAAATCGAAAATCGCAGGCAGGCAGGATGCCTGCGAACCAATCACAAATCGCAATGCTTAGCTGGAGCCTGGCGCACCGATCACAACCGAAACCCGACAACCTGAAACCCGACAACCCGACTATCGAGCACAATTGGCGCGGTCCGCGCTCCTGATCGTCATGACTTCATCAAAGGCCGGGGCCGCTTCTTCGCATGAAATCTGCCCATCGCCGTTCGAATCCAAGTCGATCGCGCCACCCGCTCCGTCGACACGGACCATTCGAAAGCGGCTGTGCGCGTCGTTCGAAATTACCGGTGGAGCGATGCCGCATAAGGGTTCAGTCGACCCATAGACCTTGATATCGGTCACGTTGATGCTCGAACCTTCGACGGCATTGGGGGTGGCGAACACGCCATCATAACGAATGATCTGGCGTTGCCCCTGGTAGCGACGGCAGGTGCTGTTTTCGATCTCGAATGTGACACCGGGTTGTTCGTCGTTATCGCTGTCGATGACACGTGGGTCACTGGCTTGTGCAGGCAACACGTCGTCCAGCGGGTTTTCGAGGTCGAGGCCCCATAATGCCAACTCGGTCGACGATGAATAAGACCCGCCCACCCGAAGGCTCGAGGCGTATCCGCGATCGACGTCAATAAACTCGATCGAGTCACGAACGACCTCGGGGATGATCACGCGCAGGCCCAAAATCGGGCTCAAATCCACGCGACACAGCTTCCGGGATTCTTGCATGACTCGGTCGGTCTCTTGGATTTCGACCACGTACCATGCGTGGGTGAGTTGTTCGTCGTTGATCACGCAGGTGCTGCCTTCGTGCAACATCAACCACGTGCCAGCCATTGTTCCTGCACCCGGCCCTTCACCAAGCCCTGCATCGATCGTCAAACCCACGTCGGCCCCCATGTCGTCGAATCTCTGATCCTGCCAGGTCGAATCTTGACGCTCAACCGTGCAACCCCCAAGCAAAATGGCGATGACTAGATATTTCAAAACGTCACCTCGCCGCCCACAGCGCCGATCCAACCGCCGGACGTATAGCCCGGGAAACCAGGGTTACCGGTCTGAAGGCCTTGCGCCTCGGGGAAGGGTTGTCCGGTTCGAGGATTGATCAGAGAATCCGAGATTTCGTCGCAGATCTTTGTGGCTGAGTCCGAACAATCTTGAATCGTGGCGTCCTTATTGACCGTGTTTTCGAGCAAAATTTGGAATTGAAGGAACCAAGAAAACTCAAAACCTTGCCCGTAAAAATCAACATCATGCGAGGAACCCAGCGACGCCAATACGCGGTCGTTATCCACGTAATTCGTGCGACCCGATTGCTCAGGTATGGGCGTCGGATCAAACCCCAAACCAACCTGGAGGCGATCTTCTTTGCTGTATTCGTACTCAAGGCCGAGGCGAGTCTGCAGCACGTCGTTAAAATTGGTGCGTTGGCTATGGCTGTCGCGATAATCCGACCACAAAACCCACCGTGCGTCGGCCGCAATCTGGTAGGAGCCAACGTTCCACGCAAAACCCAGAGCCAATGATCCAGGAGAGTATTTAGGCGTCCAATCCAAGGTCTGACGCGGCTCTTCCGCATCATCGGCCACCCCGTTTACCTGCAGGCGATTTTCGCCCGAAATTCGGAATGAAACCGGACCGCGATACGAAACCCCAAGTTTCATGTCGTGTGGCAACAAGACTTGAAGACCTGCCAATAAACCCCAGCGGTTCTCGGTGCGCACATCGAGATTGATGTCGATATTCTCTTGGTCTGTCGGGTCTTGCAGATAAACATCGGTCCCGACATTTGCGCCCGTCAGGAAGGTCCCACCGATGCCAAATGACGCCCATTCTGTAAGGCGATACGCGATGGCAAGTTCGGCGTCGAAGCGCTGAGGATTGGCGTCGATGAGCTCAAAACGAAGCTTATTCGAAAACACCCGCTCTCGCTCGTCGTTGTACCGCGCGGTCATGTTCAGAAGTTCAGTCGTGGGTAAAAACGCGATGAACCCCAGCCGCAGGCGCTTGGTGCCAAGCGAAGTCACCCCTCCAAACGTCAAACCATAGATCGGTTCAAGGCCGTCGGTGTCTTGTCGAGCGTTGGTTTCGGCACCGGTTGGAGTTGGCGAATTGGCCACGTCGAGCTCAGGAATGTCGTAGCCGGCGGGCCGATTCATCAGAGCAATTTGGGCGCTGTTATACGTCGCAAACCCGCCGACGGTCAGGCCGACGTCGGCTCCTGTTAGCGCGCCAGGATTATAATAGATGGCCCATGGTCCGGTGGCGTTGGCCACCTGAGCGCCCATGGCCGAACCACGCGCACCCGCACCATACAAATCAAAGGGACCAGCGCTAGCCTGCACAGGCCACAACGAAGCGACCCCCAAGAGCAGCGCACACGCGTAGGGTTCGTACCTCAATTGCCTGCCGTGTTTGGAACCATGCCCACCGAGAGCGTGACGTGATCAAGCGGTTCAAGACCGTGGACTTCAACTTCTGGGTTCTGCAATTTAACCCAGGTGATATCGGCCTCACCCTTGAGGACCAAGGAATCGGAGAGCAGGCTCGGAATCAATGCCACCAGGGCTTCAAAAAGCCCTTCTGCTCGCTTGTCGTCGAGGTCTGCCGAAGGCTCGGAATCAAGGTCAGCTTTCAAATCAGTCGTGAACGAAATCTTGATTTCGACGCCGTCGACGGTGATCCCGATGCCAAGATCCAGATAGAACGCGAACGTGGCGACCTTGATCGCCTCACCACCCGTAGGGCGCAGCTCAACATCGATCAGGAACTCACCAAGTTTCAGGCCCAGCCGATTATCCTCGCCAAAACTCATGATGGGCGGAAGCAGCGGGCGCAAGCGAATAAACGCGGGCGTTCCGGGTGGCGCTAATCCTGAAATCACGGGATCCAGAACCAGACCCAACGCATCGGAAGTCAACGAAAACGGAAGCTCGGTGCCGTTAAAATCATTGCCCGTAAGTTCCTGATGAAGCAGGCCAGAACGCCATACTCCGTGCATCAATCGATCAAGCCCATTCGCGTTGGCGGTAAAGAGCAAGTCGTTCGTCGATAAAGGCCCGTTGGGGTTGCCCGTCACAGGAGCGTAGGCGCCAGGTACGTCGCGCACCGCTGGGTATTTCTCTTCGGGCATCGTCACGTCAAGCAAAACCAAAATGCCATCGGGCAGGATGTCGATTTTTCGAAATTTGACCTGAAAAGTCAGAGTCCGGCCCAGAATCTCGATTTTGCGCGTCAGCACATCTGGGTCCAAAAGCTCCTCGAAGAGGCGTTCGCTTAAGAAATTGGCAAAGGCCGCCTGTGTGACATCGACGATCAACCCCTGAAGAAACGTGATGTCGTCCTGAGTCAGATCCGCAATCGTGAATGAAATGTCCTCTTCCAAGAGGTCCAGTGTGGCGACCCCGAACGACAAAGACAGTCCGCCGTTGGCGTCGGGGGCTGCATCGACGTCCACGGACACACCCAGTTTTGCGACCGAAATGGTCGTGGGGTAGGTGTCGGGCTCGATGGTGAAGGCGCCCGTAATTTTCACGTTCGTCGCGTTGAGTTCGACAAGAAGCTTGCCGTTATGGGGCGTGATCGAAATGTCCAACGGGTCGAAGGTGATGTCCTCGATCACCACGTATTGATTCACGAACGCCTCTTTGACGTAGGTGGTGATCATTTCTGGCGAAGCGATTTGAACCGCCGCGGCTTCCACCACATCCAGGGCTTCTGCGCGGATAAAGAGCTGAAACGCGTTCTCGATGGTCAAAAGCGGATCAACGACGGGGCCATAGATGCCTGCTCGCATGGAGCTTTCTTCGTTTCCAGCACGGTCACGGGCGGTGACCTCGAACTGGTTATAGCCAGTGACCAAAGGCACATCCATCGAGAAGTCCCCTGCCGCATCGAGCGTGATCCGTTGGCCGCCAAAGGACACAGACTCAATGCCCGTGCCGATTTCGTCGACGTGGCCAGCCAGCGTCACCATCCCTTCGGTGGCGTAAAAACCGCGTTCCGGCGAGGTCAACTTGACCGTTGGACCTTTGGAGTCGACGACAAAATTAACGCTGTCTAGGGCGGTGCCTGCATTGGCATTCACCGTCACTTCGCCCTCCGGCACCGTAACGTTGACTTCCCACTCACCCGCGACAACGTCCGCAACGGTGTTATTCACCGTGACTGATGCAGCGTCGCTGGCGGTTCCCCTGACTTTCACACGTGTGGTGTTTACGAGCTCGCCCTCGGCTGGCCATAGAATTTCGATGGCCGGTGTGGGCTGTGCCGTTTTGTCATCGGAACATGCAAAAAGACCGAGACTGAACAAAGAGAACAGAAAAACGTTGCGCATCACCACTCCATCGCAGGCTTGGATAGACTACGACGAGGGTCGGGTTCAACGCAACGTTTGGTGGCATCCCTTAGAATGCTGCCTTCATCGGGTGTCAATATTCACCGTTTTTTGCGCAAATGTGTGGATAACACCCTCATCTCCACGCAAATCGCCGACTTGGTTATTGATGCACTGCGTCAATTTCTGTATTAGCTGCCTCCCGTTGCATTCTCGACGGCGCTTCCTCGGCCAGTGAGTTGACCTGGCCCTCCCCTACGAAATAGCAGTACATGAAATCCCTACGCCAGGACTGGTTGTCCAACGTCCGCAACGATCTGCTCGCAGGCCTCGTGGTCGCGCTCGCATTGATCCCCGAAGCCATCGCATTTTCGATCATCGCCGGCGTGGACCCCAAAGTCGGTCTCTACGCTTCATTTTGTATCGCCGCCGTAATTTCGTTTACGGGTGGCCGACCAGGCATGATCTCGGCCGCGACAGGCGCCATGGCGCTGGTGATGGTCGCGTTGGTCAAAGACCACGGCCTGCAATACCTCTTGGCAGCGACCGTTCTGACAGGAGTTCTGCAGGTCCTGGCTGGCTGGCTCAAACTTGGCGCATTGATGCGTTTTGTATCGCGCTCGGTCATCACGGGTTTTGTGAATGCCCTTGCGATCCTGATTTTCATGGCCCAACTGCCCGAGCTCACGAACGTGTCCTGGGTCGTTTACGCCATGGTGCTTGCCGGTCTGGGAATCATCTACCTTTTCCCATACATCACAAAAGCGGTCCCCTCGCCGTTGGTTGCGATCGTGGCCCTTACCGCGGCTTCGATGGCTGTGGGCATGGATATTCGCACCGTCGGGGACATGGGAAACCTTCCAGACAGCCTGCCTATTTTCCTGTTGCCTGACGTCCCACTGACGCTCGAAACCCTCAAGATCGTATTTCCGTTTTCGGCGACACTCGCCGTGGTCGGTTTGCTTGAATCCATGATGACGGCGTCGATCGTCGATGATCTGACCGATTCGTCGAGCAATAAGAATCGCGAATGTGTGGGTCAGGGTATTGCCAATATCGCCGCGGGATTTTTGGGCGGAATGGCCGGCTGCGCCATGATTGGCCAGTCGATCATCAACGTAAAATCAGGCGGACGTGGGCGGCTTTCGACCCTTTCTGCCGGTGTTTTTCTGCTCCTGATGGTCGTCTTCATTGGCGACTGGGTGGCTCGAATCCCGATGGCAGCGTTGGTCGCGGTGATGATCATGGTCTCGATCGGAACGTTCAATTGGGCGTCGATTCGAAACCTCCGAACCAACCCCAAGAGCTCGACTGCTGTGATGTTGGCGAGTGTGATTGTCGTCGTGGCAACACACGACCTGGCGAAAGGCGTGTTGGTTGGTGTGTTGTTGTCCGGCTTCTTCTTCGCCCACAAGGTCGGCAAGGTTTTGTTGGTCTCCTCGATGGCTGCCGACGAAGGCCGGGTGCGCGCATACAGCGTGGTTGGGCAGGTCTTTTTTGCCTCGGCTGAGCGTTTCATCGGCTCGTTTGACTTCAAGGAAGTCATCGAGAAAGTCAGCATCGACGTGAGCCGTGCTCATTTCTGGGACGTGACCGCGATCAGCGCGCTGGACAAGGTCGTCGTGAAATTCCGACGCGAAGGAACAGACGTCGAAGTCATCGGTTTGAACGAAGCGAGCGCGACCATGGTCGACCGCTTTGCCGTTCACGATAAACCCGAAGCAATTGAACTCCTGATGGGCCACTAAAATGTCATATATCAATACCGACAACAAAGTACTGGCCTGCGTGGACCAATCTCATTTTGCCGACTACGTCGCCGATTACGCTGGCTGGGCCGCCGCACGCATGGACGCCCCGCTGGAATTGTTGCACATCATCGACCGCCATCCCGAGATCTCGACCACCAATGACCATAGCGGCTCCATCGGTGTGGATGCTCAGGAAATCTTGCTGGACGAATTGTCTACTGCAGACGAATCGCGCTCCAAACAGGCGCGTGAAAAAGGCCGGATCTTCCTGAACGGCCTTCGTGAGCGCGCGATCAAGGCTGGAGTCAGCACCCCTGATGTCCGCCAGCGACACGGCGAGCTCGAAGAGACCATCTTTGAACAAGAGAGCGGCGTCCGCCTTTTTGTTCTGGGGCGGCGCGGTGAGTCCGCTGACGCTGCCAAACGCGACCTCGGGCGAAACGTCGAACGTATCGTGCGACGGCTGCATAAACCGGTCTTGACGGTCACCGAAGAATTCACGGAGCCCAAGAATATCATGCTCGCGTTTGACGGCGGAATTGTGACACGCCGCGGTGTCGAGATGGTCGCCGAAAGCCCCTTGTTTCGGGGACTTCCGATTCATCTACTGATGTCGGGAAAAGAAAGCGCCGATGCAGCCAAGCAGCTGGAATGGGCAAAAAAAACGCTGGAAGCCGCTGGGTTCGACACGCCCACGCACTTGGTTCCAGGCGAAGCCGAAGACGTGATTTCCAAAAAAATCAAAGAACTGAACATCGACCTGTTGATCATGGGTGCCTACACGCACTCGCCGATCCGCTCGTTATTCTTTGGCTCCAAAACGTCGGGCCTGCTGCGCGAGTCGACCATTCCCACCCTGCTCTTGCGCTGATTCGCTACAGAATCTCGTGCACAGAATCGATCGGGCGGCATAGACGTACGCCTTTTTCGGTCTGAACCAGCGGTCTTTCGATCAAAACTGGATCCGCGACCATCGCATCCAAAATCGCATCATCATCAGCATCGGCGAGCGCTGAAGCACCCTCTGCGCGTTTCCTGAGGCCTTCTTTGGCTGTGATTCCGGCTTCGGCATAGAGCGCCTGGAGGGTCTCGCGGGTGGGTGGAGCCTTGAGGTAATTCACCACGGTCACTTCCAGCCCAGGCGTTTCTTCCAAGATCGCCAGTGTTTTTCGGGAAGTGCTGCATTTGGGGTTATGCCAGATCGTTGCTTTCATATCGTTTTCGTCTCTTTTAAGGATCTCTTCTTGGCTCTAATCAGCCCAGATTAGCGTGCGATGATGACCTCGCAGGCCTCATCAAGGTACGGAAACTCTGCGCTTTCCAATTGATGTTGAATTGCCTTTTCAGGCACCTGGCGTGCGCGCGATTTATTGCGGTAAAGGACCTCGTCCAAGGTTGTTTGAAACACGACCAAGGTGACAAAAGCTTTGTAATCATATCCCAGTTGAATTGGGAACGACCGAAAGTCGCGTCGCAGATTACTTGCATCCCATACCACGTTTCTGTGGGCTCTCAGGCTCTCCTTGAGCCGCTCCTTCGACACTTGCCTGACCGTTCCGTTTTTCGACTGATCGGCTGGATCACCGGTAAGTTCGCCCCGAATTGCATCAAGGTTGACGACGTCGTAGTCCGGGGCATTTGATTCGACCCATGCCGTCTTTCCGGACCCGCTCGGCCCGCACAACACGACCAAGTGCGAGAACGCCTCGCGGTAACCGTAAGAGCGAGCCAGCTCTTCGGCAGGCATCGTGATCATGCCGGACTCCAACCCCCGTATGGCCTCTCCACGAACAAACGCTTGGGCCGCTGTGCCAACTGCCGTCACCATGTCGTCCACGTCGGCGTAAGGGTTTTGATTCCCGTACCACTGGTACTCCGTTGCGAACTCCCGGAACATCTCCACATGTTCCAACTGCTGGGCTTTATCGTCGCAAATCCGCCCGGTGATATCGGCCAACTCCAACAAATAAAGCAGTTCCAAATCACAAAGACGAGCAAGACGCCGATAGGCTCTGCTGGGGGCGTTTCGGACGACCAGTTGTTTTGGGTCATGATGATGGCCGACCAATGCCAGAACCTTATCCACCACGTTCCAAGAGACATCGAGGCTCTTCAGCTTGTAGGCCAGATAAGACCGTCCCTTATCTGCATGCCGGGGCGACGTAATCCGGGTCACGCCGTCCATGTCGACATGACGAGTTGTTATGGGTTTAGCGATATCGTGCAGGACGGCCGCCAAGATCAGGGCTTTCCGCCTATCCCCTTGCACATTGTGTTGCTCAAGCAAGGGGTACAACGCTTCCAGCACCATGCTTGTATGCACATGCACGTCGCCCTCGGCGTGCCATTGCGCGTCCTGAGGAGTTCCCTTGAGCTGATGCAGAAGTCCCAACTTGGGGCCGAGCGTCGATACAAAGCCATCGAGGTTGGTTTTCCCGTCCAGCAGGCTATCGACGCTCATGATTCACCTTTCAAACCATTGGGAATCACTTGCGCGTGCATCCAGTGTTGATCCGTTTGCACGTGATTTTTACGAACCCATTTTGCCAAGTGGTGACGGAAATCATCGAACGCAAAACCTTCCACCGTCCGCACCACAAAACCTTCGACAAGATCCGTATCGAGGTCGAGTTTCTGAATCGCCTCCACGTCCCACGGTCCCCGATAAAACTCTTGCGGGGTCTGCAAGCCGAGGAGCGCGGCCCACTCCAGCGTCGCGTCCCAATCAAGGGCGTGATTGCGTTCGTCCCAAACCGAAAAAAGATAAAAATACGAGTCTAGGTTTTCGTATTGGATGGAATGACGGGCATAAACATTTTCGCCGCAAATCCGGTATCCTTCTGGGATGTTATGACGAATCTGTCCGTGTAAATGTTTTACCCAGTCCCGTGATGGGTGATGACGACTGTCGAGAGAGCGCGCATGAATATGGTCGCCATACATCGTCGTGTTTTCGCCATCCATCTTTTCGGTGACCACCACTTCTTTTCCACTGAAGGGTTCGGTATTTGCCAAGATGACGTCGTCGCCTGATACCCCGGGAGACCAGGGAACATGCGGGGAACTGGGATATTTCACTTTCATGGCCGTCACCTTCCTATAAAACGACATCCGATAAAAGATCGAGAGGCGGATATTGCCTTCAGTGGCGTGGATTGCTTGCTTCTGTGTGCAACGGTTGCCAATATGGCCGAAATTATGATTTGGAGCTTCGATGCGCACAAAAATACTGACACTTACGGCGGTTCTTGCGATCGCCGCGTGTGGTGACGACAAAGCGTCGACCACCAACAACACGGCCGGAACCAATAATGCGACCAAGACCAATAATACGACCGGGACCAATAACGGCACGACCACCAATAACGGCACGACGGGCACCAATAACGGCACGACGGGCACCAATAACGGC
>CAYMYJ010000028.1:72742-80703 GCA_964394615.1 uncultured Bradymonadales bacterium
CCAATAACGGCACGACGGGCACCAATAACGGCACGACGGGCACCAATAACGGCACGACGGGCACCAATAACGGCACCATAAATCTGCCGATGCCCGCTCCGTTTGGACTCGATACACGGCCGGCCAACCCAACCTGTGCCGCACCCGACCGGCCAACAGCGACCACCGGAATCACGATCGACCGAGTGTTCCCAAACCTGAGTTTTTCTGCCCCAGTTTGGGCCCAACAGGCGCCCGGCGATGATTCACGTTGGTTTGTGATCGAACAGGGCGGGCGAATCCGCGTCTTTGATAACGATAATGATGTGGCAGCGTTCCAGACCTTTGCTGACCTCACAGACCGTGTCACGTCGGGCGGCGAGCGTGGTTTGCTGGGCATGGCCTTCCATCCGGATTGGCCGAATACTCGCAAAGTCTTTATCTCGTATACCGGCACCGACGGCGGGCTAAAATCCTTTGTGTCGGAATTCCAAGCCAGCCCCGATTTGACCACGCTGGACGTCGCTTCCGAACGAAAACTGCTTCAGATCGATCAACCTTATACCAACCACAACGGTGGCCAGATCGCGTTTGGGCCTGACGGATATTTGTACGCCGGATATGGCGACGGCGGATCGGGCGGAGACCCACAGGGCAACGGGCAGAACGTGAACACGTTGCTCGGCGCGTTCCTTCGAATCGACGTCAACAGCGGCGACCCGTACGGCATCCCTGCCGACAACCCTTTTGCCGCGGGCGGTGGCAAGCCTGAAATCTATGCATGGGGTATTCGAAATCCGTGGCGCTTCAGCTTTGATCGCGGCACGGGCGCATTGTGGGCTGGCGATGTCGGTCAAGGCAATTGGGAGGAAGTCGACATCATCAAACGGGGTGGCAATTACGGCTGGAACGCTCGCGAAGGTTTCCACTGCTACGACCAGGCGACCTGCAACGACGACGTCGGTTGGATTGAGCCCGAAACCGAGTACAGCCACTCCGACAACAACAAGTCGATCACGGGCGGTTATGTCTATCGCGGAACCGAAATCCCAGAGTTGATTGGCACGTACCTGTTCGCCGATTACGTCTCAGGACGAATCTGGGCGCTCGAATACGACCAGGATAATAAAGGCTCCAATCGGCTCTTGCTCGAAACCGGTCGGAATGTGGCTTCCTTTGCCGAGGCCAATAACGGCGAGCTCTTGGTGGTCGATTACGGTGGAAGTCTCTTTAAGGTCAACGGAGCCGACCCCAACGGCGTCGACACTTTTCCCAAGACGCTGTCGGCCACAGGATGCATGGACGCGACGGACGTGACCAAACCTGGCGCTGCGTTGATACCATACCAACCCATCGCTCCTTTCTGGTCCGACGGCGCTGAAAAACTGCGTTGGTTCGCGCTGCCTGACGGCGAAAAGATCACCGTCAAAGAAGACGGCGACTTTGATTTCCCGGTGGGAACTGTACTCGTCAAGGCGTTCAAGATCGGCGGGAAATTAGTCGAGACTCGGCTCTTTGTTCGACACTCTGACGGCGATTGGAACGGCTATTCTTACGAATGGCGCGACGACCAGAGCGACGCGGATTTGTTGCCGGCCGGAAAGGTCAAAGACCTGGGCGCACAAAAATGGATCTATCCAAGTCGCGGCGATTGCATGACCTGCCATACGGGTGCGGCAGGCCGAACACTTGGGCCTGAGTTGCTGCAGCTGAATTCCGACATGACTTACCTGACAACCAACCGGATCTCGAATCAGATGGCCACACTCGACCATATCGGCATGCTCGACGGGACTCCTGCTGACTTGGCGGCGGCACCACGCCTGGTCGATCCCTTTGGAACGGCGTCACTTGATGAACGCGCCGACGCCTACATGCACACCAATTGTGCCGGCTGCCATCGCTCCGATGCGGCCCTCCGCGTGAAATTCGACTTCCGCTCAGGGTTGTCGATGCCCGAACGTGAAATCTGTAACGCGGATGCCGTCGGTGGCCGTCTGGGAAATCCCAACGCGCGCCTGTTGGTGCCAGGCCAACCCGACGATTCGCTCATGACGATTCGTATGGCACTTCGAGACGCCAATGGCATGCCGTTGCTGGGCTCGGATATCGTGGACGCTCAGGGCGTTCAACTGCTTCGTGATTGGGTGACGTCGGTGCAATCATGCGATTGAGCTTTTGGGTTGGGCTGATCCTATTAATCAGCAACCAAGCATGGGCGGCCGAAGGTCCTGATGAAGGCATAAACACTGCGTTTCAGGCCGGCACCGGTGCGTTGGGGGCCATCAAAGATGCCGGAGGAAAACCGTCGGGTTATGCCGTGGCCGAACATCTGCCGGACGGTGGATGGTTGGTCGAAGCCACCTACGACGTCGCGGGTCAAAGCATTCGTCTGCCCATCAAATTTGACTCGAAGTTCGAGACCAAATGGACCCCGGTTCGGCTCTACGGCGACGCGTTGTTGGCGATCGTCAAAAGCGGCGCCCTACCCAAGGTGGACGGCACTGCATGGAGCCAAAAGGCTCGTCTTCCGGCATTTCCAGTCATCGTGACGGGCAAACGAATCATCACCGTTTTTGGCGAAATTCCTTTTGAATCCTCGCCTAAAGTCGAACCCATCTACCAGCTGATGAAACATACGGCGCGCTGGATCGACGAAGTTCTGGTCAACGACCCGGCACCCGCGGCTTTTGATATCCTTGGCCAGGGAAACCTAGCCTGGGTGGACATGATTCGCGTGGTGTATTCGGTGAGCATGGCGGGCCTTTTTGAGCTCGCGTTTATTGGGCCGGGTAAGACTGGCCTTGAGTCGCTTTCGGGTCTATCTCCCGTGGTTTACGGGCCATTGAGCGAAAGCTCGACCTTGGTGACTCTGGGTGTTTCTGCCGAAAACGATGGGCTGGGTTTTCGGGTCGCCATTGCGGGCGTGCTTGAAGCTCCTGGCCCCAAAAGTTGTGCCCCGACTATTACGTTCTGCGCTTCAACCCGCGAAGAATTTCAGGCTGGCTTGGGGGATGTTCCGGCTGCCAAAGGCGCTCGAACCGTAATTGCCCCCGAATTCGGTGTTCCATTTCAAACCCTTGTGGAGATCACATCATGGCCGGACGACGTGCCCGTGTTGAGCGTTGTGGCGCCCTGATTATTGGTTCTTTTCTGACTCTGGCAGGATGCGCAACATCTGGTACCGAGGCACCGAAGGCTCAGGAAACCCCACAAATTCCCGCCCAAACTGACGGCGATCCGATGGCTGCCGCTCTGCTTTGGACGACGACCAAATCGGTGACCGACGACCAAGAACTGGAAACGATCGTCACAAGCTGGGAACATCCTCAGGTACTTCGAGTGTTCCGTGATGGTGGTGTGTATCGCGCTGTTGTCGCTGACGGACCACAAGATGATTTACGACAAGCCGCGATTTTGACGATAGACCGAGTGGAGGGCTTATGGGCCGTAACACACGTGGAATCTGGACGAAGCGACCTGCTTTGGCCGGGATATTGAACCTGAAACCTGTCGCTGCGGGCATCCTCGCAGGGTCGCTTTTATGGGGTGCGGCCAACGTGTCGTCGCCACATCCAGGCCTCAAGGACGACGCATTAAAACAAGCGCTCAAAAAGGAGCGTAAGCACGAGATCGTGCCGTTTGGGCAGGCCAAGATGCTGCTCTACTCCAAAATCGACAATCACGGCGGCTACGTGATCGACCGCTACACCGGTCAAAAGATCAAAACCAGCCGGGTGCCTTTGCCGCATATCACGCAGATCGACCACGCCTTTGCCCGCACCAAGCTCACGGACGTCGTCTCGCAATCGGACATGCATCAGCTTTTCATCGTGGATTCCGAGGCTCGCCTAGCACGAAACGTCCTGCCGTTTTGTGATGTGTTTGTGCCGGCATGGGAAAAAGGCGGCTCGCGTGCCGGTGTCGACCGCCGCGCCCATCCGTGTTTTGAGCCCCGCGATGACCAAAAAGGCGACGCTGCCCGCGCCATGTTTTACACCAGCGTGTTTTACGACATCGATATCGACCCGGCTCAAGAAGCGACGCTGCGTAAATGGAACGATCGTGACCGTGTTGATGGGCGTGAAAAAT
Source organism: uncultured Bradymonadales bacterium (assembly GCA_964394615.1). Taxonomy (GTDB): domain Bacteria; phylum Myxococcota_A; class Bradymonadia; order Bradymonadales; family Bradymonadaceae; genus JBFFMO01. The sequence continues at coordinate 76,814 of CAYMYJ010000028.1, forward strand.
CACGCAACGACGCGATCGCGAAGTCGCAGAAGTCCCGGAATCCGTTTGTAGACCACCCCGAACTCGTAAAACGAATCACCGACTTCTGAGAAGGGTCCGCCAGGCTCCCGCCCTCGCATTGAGATGGGTCCGCCAGGCTCCCACCTGGCATTGCGATTTTGCGACTTGTGATTCGGGCGCGCCGGCAGCACTCATGTCAAAGGTGTGAACTACGTATGGGTCCTAGAGATCGCGACCGCAGCGAGTGCACCCAACCGGGTGGAAGAGTTCTTAGCGCAGGTGAAGAAGCACGCCAGAGACTTAGCCGCGCTCGTCTTCCTCGGAAGAAACCTCGGGGCGCCGCTGTTTTGTGAGGCCAACAATGAAATAGCGTAACACTTGGTCGCCACACTCTCGGTAGTGACGGTGGTTCTCTTTTCGAAATAATGCGCTGAGTTCAGGTTTCGAGATGTTGAACCCGCCCAACTCTAAGAGCGCCAACATGCCGTCGTCCTGGAGGTTGAAAGCGATGCGCAGCTTTCGCAAGATCTGGTTGTTGTTGTTCGCGACGACTCGAGCGGGGGCTGGCTGCCCAGGCTTGCGCTCTCGTTCGCCTCGCAAATGAATGATCAACCCGTCCAGAAACGCCGTGAGCACCTCTGGCGAACAGACATCAAACCCCTCTTCGTCATCTCGAAGCAGATATGACTGGATCTCGGCTTCTAAAACCTGGAGCCCGCCAAGCGCACAAAGCTTGGCAGTCTCTTGATTACGCAGATCCAAGGCGTATCGGAGTCGTCGAAAAACGTCGTTGCTCAGCATATCTTATCCTTCCTACACACGACGCAAAACGCGTCAGAAAACAGACAAAGGCTAATATTGGCAATCAAGTCGCGCGGCTACAAGAAACCCAAAAATTCTGTTGTCGACGCCGTCAATGATTGGTTCTGAAACAGCCTTGTGGAACGAGCCTGAACCAGTTCATATTCACCCCGTAAGAAGGGTGTTCCACGCCCATTTACTGCGATATCGGAAGCTCGGCGGAAGGACCAAAATGAAATCGAATAAACAACGCCTAGAAACGGTCGGCAAGATTCTCGACCACGTGCCAGAGGATTGGTTGAAACTGACGACTCATCGACTAGACGTCTATGATGAATCTCAAGCGAAGACTCAGTTCTTGGAGCGGCTTGTCGACTTAGAAGCGTCGGGAGAGTTAACAACCGACACGTTGGGAGCCCTTCCCACAGCCTACGATTACATCCGTTTGGGTCACCCCTTGTCGTGTGTTCTTGAGTGGGTATTAGGGACGCTCAATCACGTCCCGGCGAGTCAGGTTATCACCTTCACGTCCAGAACCATGCCCATACTGGCTATGCTTCGAAGCGAGTCGTTGGCCGGCAGGACGACCCATCTATATTTCGTGGGCGATTCCGCGCCTCTCATTGACCTTCCGCGACTAGAAGGTGTTTACGGATACCGGGTCGAGCTGCGGCGGGTGGTTGATGCTTCCGAGGTTGCAAGCCATGATGATGGCGCAGTGGTTTTCGTAACAGCTTCGCCATTCGATCGCCCGCTGGACACCGGCCCTAACATCGACATCACGGTCAACGTACACGCAGAGTACGGGAGCGCGTTACTGATTCACTCTTCTAACCGCGCGGCCTTAGAGATTGCGGGGCAGGTCCAACATGTCCGGCGCCGCGAGTCCATCGCGATGACGCCCCCGAACGCCTTGCTTTTACTGCACGAGATCATGGGTCGCGAAAAACCAAGCTCCGAAACGTCCGGCGAGGCAGGGTTAGAGACGGTCGTTCGTTGCATTCAGGACAATACAGGCAGCACAAATCAACCGCTCATCGCGTCCAGCGGGCTCTCGATCCAATACGCGATTTTGATGGGACTGGTCGAGTACGCGATGATCCAACACGCGGGCAAACCCATCTGCTTGCTGATCCCGCCAAACTGCTATGGTGGCACCAACGATCAGGCCCGACGTGTCGCCGCTTTGGTACCAAGCGTCACGATCGTCGATATGTTGGTGGATGGCGGGCAGGATATGACCGCGAGCATGGAAGCAGCCCTAGAAACGGTCGCCGAACGCGATGGTGTGCCGCTGGTGCTCGCGGAGATTCCGACCAATCCCCGCGTCGAAGTGCCCGACATGACTGAGTTGGCAGTGGTGCTGACCAAAAACCGGCAGACGCCAGAGGGCGCGACGGCGGCGCAAGCCGTGTTCATGGTGGACCAGACGTTTTGCCCGAACGTGAAGCTGCTTGGCCAAGGCAACGAGCTTGCCCCCGTCAAAACCGTGTCGTTCTCAAGTGGTTCTAAGTTTCCCAGTGGCGGCTTGTGTGTTGCCGGGTATTGCGCGTTCAATGACGCCGCCAAAGACCTGCTCCCCTTCATTTCGGCCCACTTGACGTTGTCCGATAATGTTGCTGTCGCCCATCAGATCGAAACTCTGGCCATCTGTATGCCGTCGATACCCGTACGTGTGACTCAGGCCTACCAGAACGCCCGAGACTTCGTGGCACATATTCGTCGCGTGTTACCCAAGGCCAAGATCAACTTTGTCTCAGACGCGCTAGCCCAGCAAGGCTTCACGCCTTCGGTGTTTTCATTGGATTTGCCCGCCCAGGTGGAAGCTCAGCCTGTCGAGGACTATGCTGAAAGACTTGAAGCCCGCAAACGCTTGCAGAACATTCAACTGATCGAGCACATGGTCTCCCGCAACCCCGAAGCGTGTAAGCACTGCGTGAGTTATGGGCAGTTAAAAGGCTCCTATTGGACCATTCCAGCGACATCGACGCAGGGCACCACCAAGGAGAGCGACAAGGACTACATCGTTCGCGTGGCCTTATCCCCTGATGTCGACGTGGACAAGCTGAGTCGGTCGTTCACCGAGTTCTGCCAGGAAACCCTGACGGCCCCATGAAGCTTGAGTTTTTGTACCGCTTCGCGTCCGAGGACCTCAAGCACGATGAACTCTTCGCCGCCTGTGTGGGTATGAGCCGAGAATTTGGAGTTCGGCGCATACCGCACGATGGAAGTGGCGCGAGCGACCTCGTCACCGATTCGGTCGAGCATGCGTCGATGGACGCCCGGCATCGGCGACGCCGTCCACTCGACCTGGTCGGAGTGAACGACCACACGTTTGGTGAAGTCTGCGTTTAGTTCCATGGGAATTCCTCCGTAGCAAAGCCAGGCGGGAGCCTGGCGGACCAAGCACATAATCGCAGGGCCAGGCAGGAGCCTGGCGGACCAAGCACATAATCGCAGGGCCAGGCGGGAGCCTAGTGTACCAATCAGACAGCCGCGTCTTGGAGCTTCTTGAGCATCCGGTCGCCAGTGGTGAGGATCTCGTTCAGAAGTGAAGTACAGCGGACCTCAGCGCGTTCGGTGAAACGATCCAGAAGCTCGCGTCGTTCGGGATGTTTTTCCGATTCCGCCAAGACAATCTCCGAAATCGCTTGGTCGGCCAGAATCTTGGTCAAGCGCTCGGCGTGCAACATCGCAAAGGCGAAGTCGCGTTTAGGGTCCCAGTCCGTCTTCACCAGTTTCACCCAATCTGAAACCGGCAGTCCTTTTACGGTCTTGAATTTATCGACGACGGTTTTCTGAATCAGGTGCTGTTGGGCTTGAAGCGCCATGACTTCGATGCGCGCGACGCGGCGTTCCAGCGGGTCACGAACGGAAGCCGCTTTCCACCGGGCTTGAGCCAGACTTTTCACAAAATCCTGCGGGGCTTTCATGATGATGGCGAGCGTGTCTTTCATGACCATGAGCGCCTGAATCTGGCTTGTTCCCTCGTAGATCGGCATCACCATCGCATCACGCAACAGCTTTTCAGCACCATATTCTTTGGTGTAACCGACGCCTCCGTGGATCTGGACACAGCGCTGAGCAAA
>CAYMYJ010000029.1:0-80589 GCA_964394615.1 uncultured Bradymonadales bacterium
TTCAAGCCTGTCTCCTGTTTAGTTGCTTTGACCAAAGGGTCGGGCGCAACAAGTTGGGTAAATCGCCGGGTCCGTAGGTGGACCAATCCGAGGACTAATTTTTTTGGGACTTTAAAAGTAAAAACCCCTGCCAAGAGGGGTCATGATTCCGCTTGGTTGCCCTTAAAGGGCCACATCGTTTTTCCACCTTGCCCGGATTGGCAGGTTGGAGAGGCTTTAGGCCTACTCTTGATGACTGGACGAACTTAGCACCAAAGTGTTGGTCGGCAAGTGAAACAAACAAAAAAAGTGAAGTCACTTGCGACTAGAATCACCGAAAACCGGTTCGTGGGATTCGACTTTAGAGAACTTTCTGCCTTCAGCGTTTGAGGCGACCAGCTCAGCCCAAAAGGGGGTTGATTTCCTTCACCAGGGCTTCAGGCGTGGTGTTGGGCGCGTATCGGTCCACGATGGTTCCGTCACGAGCAACGAGGAATTTCGTGAAATTCCATTTGATCGCTTCGGTACCCAGAAGACCCGTGGCGTCGGATTTTAATTGCTCGAATAACGGGTGGGTGTCTTTTCCATTCACCTCGATCTTGGCGTGCATGGGAAAGGTGACACCAAAATTCAATTTGCAAAACTCGGCGATTTCGGACTCGGAATCAGGCTCCTGCGCACCAAATTGATTGCAGGGAAAGCCCAAGACCACCAAACCGCGGTTTTTATACTCTTTGTAAATGGCTTCAAGCCCTTTGTACTGAGAGGTAAAGCCACACTGGGAGGCCACGTTTACGATGAGCAGTACTTTGCCCTCGTAATCGCGCATCGTGCGGGCTTGGCCGTCGATCGTGGTGATCGCGGTATCGTAATCAATCTTTGCCATTGGAACCTCTGCAAAAATACCAGTTTTTATTGGACCAGAACACGAACGGCGCCGGTGTCGTCGTCGTCGATCAGCGAAATATTGGCATGCAGCGTGCCGCCTTGAGGATTGAAGGAGACGCCCGTCATGTCCGCCTCGTATCGCCCTTCGGCCTCGTTCCATGCGGGCGTGAGCACATCAGGTTGCGCGGTGCCGTTGAGTTCAAACTTAATTCGAAGCTGGGTTTTGGTGCGAATATTCTGGGCCGCATCGACCATGTCAAAGACAGACCATCCACGCAGTGGGTAGGAGTTTTGCGGCGTCTTCACGAGGGGTTCCGCGGGGTGTTCGAGGCGCACGCGGAGCTGGTCGCCAACGAGTGTGGCTTCGGCGATCACACCGCTGCTGGGCCGAACCTTGAACGCTTGCGTATCTGCTTCCCACTCGCCGGTCGTGCCGGTGAGCGCCATGCCCGTGGCATGAATCCTATACGTTCCGGTCGCCAATGTTGGGGGGACCTGCCACAGGAATTCCCAATTATGGTCTCGCTCGGCCAAGATTTCTTTGGTCGTGGGAGGGTCCGGGTGAAAGACCACGACGGTGTCCAGATTCGTGCTGTCGATCAATCGGGCAGGGTTTGCCGGGTCTAATACCGGAATGAACGCGCCCTGGTCGTCTTGTTTTTCGAGGGTGAATTTAGGCGTTCCAAACTTCGGATCTCCGCCACCTATGGTGATGTCCAACACTTCGAGTCGTTCGATGCTCGCTGGTGCGTCGTTCTGAATCATCCCTGCATGCAGGCTCTTTTCGGTGGCGCGCACTTCGGTGCCAAGCACCGGCTGCAAATCAGGCAATTCCCGATAATAAACGGGACCGTTGAAGCCCGCGAGCATGTCGCGTGCGATCTCCATCTGACGCTCGACAAGGTAACGCCCGGCCCAGGGGCCCCAAATACTGAATTCGGCCTCGTAGCCGCCCATATACCAATCGTCAGGATGGGTCAGGTAGAGCAAATGATCCTGGCTGTAACCCACAACCATCACGTCGTGGTCTGCCGTGAGTTCCGCCATTTGGAGGCGCGCGTATTCGGTGAGCGAATGTGTGGGCTCTCCCGGCAAAGTCATGAAAAAGAGCGGCCCAAGACGAGCCATGGTTAAGTAGAGCTGGTTGAGTTCAGGGTTTGGCACCGGCACTTTTAGGTTTTGAAAGAGAGGTCCGAGCGCGACACATGACTTGTTTTCGCCCTCCTGACTCTTGTTCTCGGCCGGGTCGATGGCACATTGCAGGGTTCCGTATTCGTAAGGTTTTCCGGGCTTTTGGTCGAACTCACCCGAGTCGCCGTAGATCCACGCATGTTTTACCGCGATCGTGCGTGAGCGAACGGCTAGGTCGGTCTGGGACGAATACGTGATGTTGTCGATTGCGGCCGTGATGATTTCTCCACCGACCTTCCCAAGGACACGCGCCCGTTGCTCATCCTGGTGCCCGAGATGTCCGCCTGAAGGCGCCGCATCGCCGCCACCAGCTTGCATGAACATGCCCGTCACCGGTGTGCCAAAATGTGCAAATAACGCCGATTCGAACTCCTGTTCAAATCCGCCTGCGGCGTCTTCGGAAAGCAAAGTATTGGAGGTTCCCAGAATCGTTCCATGCATTCCGAAATTGGCGATGATGGCCATTGGGTTCCCGCCGGGTCGGCGCACAGAAAAAAGCGTGAGGCGTGGATCTTTGCCCCAGCGCGAATCGTTGACACTCCGACGGTCGCGGTAAACCTGGTCTTGAGGGTCCCAGTCGTTGATGATCGAATACCCCCACTCGGCGTCCCCTAGGTCGTCCATCGCGAGTTTTACAGTGTCGGCCATCTTGCCGGCCATCATATGGATGACCTCGTCGTCCGCCGAATCAATGCCCGCCAGCCCCAGCGCGTCCGGAATGCGCCAGAAGCGCCCAGGGCCGTGGTGTGTATGGGTCGCGCCGGTGATGACACGCCCGGTCAGGTCGAGGCCATAACGATCTTTGAGGTCGGCAAGCATGGCGATGGTGAGCGAGTCCTCCGAAAAAACCATGGGAATTTTCAACAGGACCAGATGTTCACCGCCGACCTCAAGCGCAATGGCCTTAAGGAATAACGCGCCGTGGCTGCCTTGGGACGCCCCGAAAAAATCCGCCCAGGGTGAGAGCAGCAAGCCTGAACGGCCCCCATAACCACCCTGAGCAATGCCAACGGGGGGGTCTAGGGCGAGCGTGGCCACACCGGCCTTAAGACTCCCGGATGTGGGGGCGAGCTCTTCGCGGACGTGGGGTGGCGGGTCGGGATTATCCCATGGGTTGGGAACTTCGGCATCGACACCTTGGTCCAATTCGGCATCGGCCGTGACATCAGTTCCCGCCATATCCAACCCAACATCCGGATCGGTAGTGGTAGGCGTGGAGTCTGATGAACAATGCGCAAGGGTCGCGATGAGAAAAATGGGGATCAAAAATCTGAATATTTGCACCGCGGACTCCTAAAAAATCCGATAGGTTAGAAAGAAATCGCCATGAGGATAGTGAAGGTGGGTGCGGAAGTCGAACACGCAGGCGGATGATTTTCAGTAAGTTTCAGTCGACTCAGCCATAACCTGCGGCCAATCATGCTGAAAACAGCTCAAAGGAACGACCATGGAAATCACCGGCAAGAGGATCGTGTTGACCGGAAAGTTTTCGGAAATTGACCGCAAAGAAGCAGAACGGTTGCTCAAAGAAATGGGCGCGACGTGTTCGGGATCTGTCTCGGCCAAAACCGATATTCTATTTGCTGGCGAAAAAGCCGGATCGAAGCTCTCTGCGGCAACAACGCTCGGTGTGCCCGTAATGGGGGAGTCTGATTTGATGGTTATTCTTGGGCTTGGTGGTGAGGCTGATAGCGTCGGAGACGATGCCGATATTCTTCAACTATTGGCCGATGGAAAGGCCGAATGGGTAAATAATACGCCCCATAAAACGGATGTTGTGAGCTTTGGCATGTCCAGGAGCGGCGAGTTTTTCGCCACCGGCGCGTTCTGTGGTGACGACTACGATGCAGGTGGGTCCCTAGCCATCTGGGAGGTCGCCACCGGTCGGTGTGTGAACCTGGTTCCACGTGTTCAAGGTGGTGCCGGCTGGCCTGATTATCCCGGTTGCATTCAGTGGTCGAATGATGACCTCCGGGTGGGACTGGCTTTTGATACCAATGGTGTTGGATATATCGACCCCTTTGGAAACGCGGCGGAGGTCGACAACTATGTTTATGCGACCGACGGCTGGAGTCGCCCTCCAGGTTGGTGCTGGGCACCGGATTCAGCCCGCGTATTTATCTCGTGTTGGGGGTATCAAGAGTCGACTCTGGCTGGGTGTGTTGGTGCGCCGTCGGCGTATAATTCAAAGCCGGTGTACATGGCGAAAATCAGCGACGAAGATTCGGACTCTGAACAGTTGCAGCCCTTTATCGAGATGGTCTGGGCAGAGGACGGTCGTGTCGTTGGCTACAACCGGAATGGTACGGCCTATGCCATCGACACACATACAAGGACCTTGCTCTGGCAGGCCGAGGTATCCGGAACCGTTGCCATCAGCCCGAATGCGGAATCAGTCGCATGCCATGATCGTGGTCTGAAATGGCTGGATGGAAAGACAGGCGAAGTGTTAGCAGACCCAAAATTTGTGGGCGGTGGCGACCTGATATTTTCGGCAGACGGCGCGTATTTGTTGGATATTTGCCATGCCGAAAACAACGACAAGGTCTCGCCCTGCGTTCGAGTCTACAAAGGTTTCGAGCTTTTGGCCGTCTTGGATTGCGAACCGGGCATAAGCGATGGCTGGCGCCGTGAAAACGTCCAAGCCAAGATATCTTTGGACGGGGTAATGGTCGCTGTTATCTGCGCCGACGGCGTACTTCGTGTTTTCACGATCGCAGACGAGAAGGAAGTGTTTTCGTTACCGGCTCAAGGAGCCACGGACCTGTTTTTTGGCGCGGGAAACCTCATTGTGTTGGCAAGCACCGAACGTCTGACTTTTGTCCAACCCACTGGTGAGGTTTTGATTTCTCATCGAATCAAAGAAGTGCCAGACGAGGAACCCATCACAGAGGCTCTGCACGGGTCAAAGCTCTGCGCTTTTGTGGACGGTGATGGTTGGGGATACGCGACAGGAGGCATCGTCGTGGCTGAAGCTGACCCAGAAAAGGCAGTTCAGGCCGTCGCGGGTCGTCGAAAGGCATTTCCGCCAAGCCTGGTCGGTGCCGCCGTTTACAGCTCGCTGGATGAAGCTGTGGCGGCGAATCCCAAGGCATTTTCGAAGCCCGTCAGGGATCTGGTCAAAAAATCAAAAACCAAGTCTAAATTCAAACCGTCGAAGTTCCCGCCTGCGAACACGAGTTCTGTGCGCAATGTTGAAGACTATTTGCTGCTTCAATTGGAGTCCCAAGATCAACATTACACCACCGCCTACAAAGCCGAGATCGCCATCACCAGACTCCTGGCGTTGGACGTCGACGGTGCTCGGCAGGCCCTACGCGGATGCGGCAATGACTCCGAGGCCGGGCTGAATCTGGCACATGTGGCGGCCTATGCTGCGCGCTCGGGCCATGCGGAATACGCCACAGAACTCATCGATCAGGCATCAAAATGTGATGGCAAAGACAATCCGACGAATACCAAATGCCGCCAGAATTTCATCGCCGTGGCCCTGCGTCTGATGGGCAAACAGTCCAAGCACAAGATTGCGCTCGAATTCGCGGAAGGGGAGTGGGAGAGCCAGGAAAGGATGGCCGACACCGCAGTTGCCCACCTTTTGGTCGGCGACGTCGGCAAGGCGTTTGAGCAGATTCAGAGCTCCCAAAGTGGCATGTGGTGGCATCATGTATCCGAATTTATTTGCCTATTATTTCAGACTGACGACCTCGCCTTACTCTCTCGTTTTACTCTTGAATTTCAAGACAGCGAACATATTCAGCATTTTGAGGTCATGGAGCGGCTGGTTGCTCGTTTATTGGAATTAGACGCGTATGAACAGGCGCTTGACTCCCTGAGTGCGTTCTCGACTCTCTCGGTTTCTGAACAGGTCATCAAAATCGTGGATGAGTTGTCTAAGTCCGGCCAAGTGGAGCGATTCGAGCGTTTTGCAGAGTCTGTGCGCGAAAATTACGACGGCTATCCGTCAGTGATGGCGGAGCTGGTTGCGTCGCATAACCGGGTGTCTCCGGAAGACAGCGAAAAACGAATTTTGGATTTTCTTTCGGAACTGAATCCTCAAAATTTGAATCAGTGGAGTCTGCCAGGGATGGTCAGCGGTCTGGTCAAAGCAATGCAGGAAGCCGGATTGGAGATCGACGCGTTGGTCGGCGTTGCACGGGCACTCAACGGGGATCACTGGGCCGCAATCTGGGCCGCTTTGCCTGAGGGACATGCCATGGAGCCCGAGGCACGAGAAAGGACATTGGCATCCTACGATTACATGGGTTCGGCCGCGGCATTTCGCGCCCTTTTGGACTCGCCGGAACGTTTCGAAACGCTTTTTGTCCACGGTCTCGGGTCTGCCGGACGTGACCGCTACAACCTAGGCTACCTTGGCGAGGCGATGTGCAAAGCAGGGGACTTCAATCGGGCCAATATTGCACGTATGAAGATCTCAAAAAGCAATCGGTCGATGGCCAACGAGGCGATGGTCTATGCGCTTTTTGCAGCGAACGAGCTGACCGCAGGGCTACAATTGGTCGCAGAATTGGACCACGGATTTGGCTCCTGCGGGCGTGAGTACACACTTATGCGGGGTCTGGTGCGAGGTCCCTGGGAATCAGGCGCGCGGACCTCACACGTGATGTAATGAAGTTGAATGCGATGCCTTGATTCGTGTTTGGTAAATGGCTCATAGTGCAACCGATTCCAAATGCGCCTGAGGTTTAGATTGGCTATTCGAGGACTTATCTTTTTTATTCTCATATTTTTGATTGGGGCGTGTTCCAGTGATTCTCCGATTGATTGTTCAGAAATCTCGATTCAAGACTGCGAGTCGAAAGGCTGCGCGCTGTTGACGGGGACTCCCTACGACACTGATGAACTGTGTCGGCAAGCTGCAATACCCTATCAGTGCACGTCGCATACCCAATGCGATGACGTTCTGACGATCGGGATTAAGGACGGCGAATGTGCCCGATTCGACAACGCCTGTTTACCGGAAGGTTGGAGTGAGTCGGACCCCGATCGCGGCGACTGCAATCTTCAGGAAGTCGACGCGCCGCTTTGCGACGAGACACCCAAATGTGAGGACTTATCGATCGCTGAGTGCTTGGCGCCTCGCTGTAAGACAATCGATGGACAACTGTTTGTCCCTACGGTGGGTGGTACCAATAACGCGGGTTGTTTCGAGGCCCGCGAACCGCTTGGTTGTGAACCGATAACCTCCAACTCCAACGACTCCCCTACAGGCTCGAGTCACGACGGTTCTTGTTATCTATTCATGGGGGAGAATTTGCCAAAAGGGTGGGTCGTTAGTTCAGACTGCCCGAATTTGAATGGCACGGCCTGCGAATAGAGATTCAGCCATGAACCGCCTTTATTTTACCTATCCCTATTTTGAGGACCGCCGCGTGCTGGCGATGGCGGAGGGGCCATGGGTCACATTTTTTGACCGGTTTATTTCAAATGCGACCGATGCGTCGAAGGTGCTCGACTGCGCTGCCACTGCGCTCATCTTGATGTACCTGCCGGATCTTTCGGTACTGGGGGGAGTTGAAGAGTTTACGCCGAAGAACCTGCCTGCAGCCGTTGAAGAAAACGGCATTTATTTTGATGTCGAGACCGCATCATTTCGAGCTCGAAGTGAGTCCGACGAGCGTGAAGCGACACACCTTGAGAGCCTTCGGTACTGCGAAGTTCAAGCTGGGACTATGCTGTCCCTTGATGGATTACGCCTGCGGATTTTGGAAATGTCTTACGGCTTTATCCCAAGCTTCCAATATCGAGTCGAGCGGGTCTATCGCTCCCATTTCGAACCACTCGTGGCCACGATGAAGCAAGCGGATGAGGTGTTTTCGAGCAAAGCCAGGAAGGCCGAGTTTTCACGGCTCTTTAAATCCGAAATATTTCCAAGACTTTCTGAACATGGATTTGCGGCGGATGGGCGCTCCACGCGGGCGGTCAGGCGCACTGATGAGCTCGCCGTGTTTATCGATTTTTCCCATATAAGTTTTGGATCTGGGTCGTATCAGGTGTCGGTGATTTGGATGGGGAATCCGAACGCGACTTTGGATGACGAGGACACACTTGGCAGCTTGGAACCTCATTTTCCGTATCATTCGAACCTGATGCTCGACAGTCAAAACGCTCAAGTTTTGGCTTATTCAGTTCAGGAATGGCTGCGCGTTTTTGACCTCTATCTTGCTGAAACTATTTTGAAGTATCAGACGATCGAGGCCGTGGAGGCGTGGATGCAGCGTGACAAAGATTTGGCGACCGATAAAGCCCGGTTGGGGCTACCGTCGAGGTCGCCTCGCCACGCCTATACGTTGTCCTTCTCCAATCGCATTGCCAGGCATTAGCCTGACGGACCCGTCACAACCTTTCAATTACAGCACTCTATCTTGTCCCATTCCACAGGTTTAAGCGGCTCACTGACCTTCTTGACGAGCTTGGCTTTGCCAATCATTCCGCGGCCGTTCTTGTTGAACTCATACATCACGTTGCCACCACTGGTTTCGGCATCAAGGTGTTTGCCGTTGATCTTGGCGAGTCGATGAGTGGCTTGAACCTCATCACCCAGATAGGTTGCCTCTATCTGCAGTTGCGTGCCTTTTACGGAGACAGGAGAGCCACCATCGAGTGTTATTGAGTTTAGTTCGAGTCGAGAACGCATGACAAGATAGGGTCCTGCATCCTCTGGCTTAATGACCACGTCATACCCGTGAAGAGTTTCATGTGAGGAGGTTTCGCCAGTCCGCCCCCCGCTACAATTGCCGTCGTCATCACACTCATCGACAAACTCCTCAGACTCCAAGTAATTCTGGACCTCCCAACTCCAGATCAGCCACGTTTGGCCGTGCACCACATGTTCACGCGCTCCGATATAGCGCTCGCCGCATCCCTCTTGATTTCGAAAATCGAAGTCTTTGGGGATCTTTAGGAGCGTCCATGTGCCGTCCCTTTTGCGAAAAAGTGCAAGGGCATTTGCGTGGCAGTTTATCCAGGTCCACTCATACAACCCACCGCTTTGTAGCGGCCCCCATTCACAACCTTCTACCAGGGGGCGTTCTATCCAAGATCCTTCGAGTTCGATGGCGTTCTTGACAACCTCAAGCTCCTCGACCTGTGAGTTCCACAGTCCCTCCGGCGTCAACATCGAGCGTTTGAACTTAATCACAGGGGGCTCGGCTTGCTCATCTTGAGGCGGCGTGATCTGCGCCCGTGCACTCGCAACTGGGGCTTCCTCCACTTGTGGAGTAACCGCCGCTGGTCCAGGGAGTAGTGAGGTCTTCGGCTGGGGGTTACAGGCAAAGAGAAGAAGAGTTACTGCGAAAAGAAATTTCATGTGAATCGGTGCCCCGCCAATGATGAGTAATAGTTTTAGATAACAAGCAAGTTAAGGCAAGCCCACGCTCGACCAATCCCAAATCGCAATGCTAGGCAGGAGCCTGGCGGACCCGTCACAACTTCGGCTTAGTCTGCTCACCGCTGACTGGCTTCACTCGCAGGTCATGCCTTGCGCGGTCGTCGTGATCGCTGAGGTTCGTGGGTTTGTGATCGCGCCACCGGTCAGCGTCAGGGCGGTCGGCGTGAGGGTCACCTGTGCAAAATCAGCTGCGCCAATGGCGTTGGTTTCCACTTCCTCGACGGCCTCGGAGCAGCTGGATTCTGGCGTGAGCGAGAAAGGCAGGTCCACAATCGTGTCGTTTGCCGACTGGAAGACGGTTCGAAACTGGCCGCCGGCCTCGAAGAGCGGATTGGAGAGGAACCCTGCCCTAATTTGGCTCTGAAAGGGCAGTCGTTTTGCGGTCGTGCCGTCCCAAGTCAGCAGCATTCCCGTGCGATCGGCGCCGTAACCAACGACGACGTCGCGTTGGTCGCCCAGTCGAATATTGGTGGCCGCCCCTGTGGTGTTAAAACGTAGGCCGGTCACGGCTCCGTTGGCGGTGAATCGCATGATTGCGGGCTGAGTGCCGGCTCCTGAAGCAACCCTGCCGGCGACCACGACCTTGTTGCCATCGCGAACTGCGCCAATGGCTTCCGTGTAGTCTGTCGTGCTTCGTCGCGCCCATGCCACAGTGTTGTTGCCGACCGCAGCCACAAGTGACCGTCGGATGCCGTCTCGAACGCCGGTTGAGCCGACCGCGATGATCTGGTTGCCAATCACTGCTCCATCAAAAAAGATTTCATCATCGCCGGTCTCGAAGCTGGTGGCCCAGAGCACGTTCAGGTCTTGGTCAAAAGCCACCACGAGCCCGTCGCGATTATCGCCATTGCCCGACTCGCCGACGCCAATCCAATGGGCGACCTGTCCGCCGTCAAAGAGACCGTAGAGCATTTCCTCGCCGGTCGTTCCATAGTGGAATGCTGCACCAAACCCAGTGGTGGTCGCGCGTACCAGCAGGGCGTCGTTATTATTTGCTGCGCCAACGGAGTATCCACGAGTGAGTCCACCCAAGAGCACTTCGTTTCCGCGCCGTGCCACTGCGGAAAACTGGTCGTTGCCTGGGTCGCCAAATCTGGAAGACCACACGACACCTGTGCCGTCATAGTGCACCGCGACGGCCTCGCGGCCTTCGTTGGCCACAAACTGGTCCGGCGTGGTTCCCACTGCGATCACGCCGCCACCTAGGCTGTCTGCGTCCCGGAATAGGAAGGGGACGTTGGCCTTGAACAGAGTCGAGTCGGCTGGGGTCGGAAACACCGGGTCCATATCCATCTGGGCGTCGACCATAGCGTCTGCGCTCATGTCGCGTACGACTGACGTGTCTGCCTCGGCGTCTTGAACCATATCAGCAATAGACACATCAGCGCCCAGGTCATTGGTCTTCATGTCTGACGCCATATCATCGCATGCGGCACCGGTGCACGGCTGTGGGTCGGAGCAAGTTGGGCCGACACAAGCGCTTTCGTCGTCGCTGCATCCGGTTATGATTGCGAGACCCAGAAGGGCCGTAGTCGACCACATCATAATGTTTTTCATTTTTGTCCTTAGTCCAATAGGACCGGGACCTTAGCACAAGTGCCGGAGATTGGTCAGCAGTGAGTAGTGAGCAACCAGCGGTGAGCAGACTCTGCGACCGGGCCCATGATTGACCTATCGATTGCTCAGAAATTTCTGTCGTTGATTGCGAGTCGGAGGGCGGTCTCGGAAGCCCGGAAACATCGTGTTGAACAATTGATCGCGCGGGCCTACCTTCTTGGTTGTCATCGGACCTCTCCTGATTTGTTTTTTGTTTCGCAACTCAAACTTCACAGAAGCCCGGTGACATCTCCGATTTTTGTGTTGGGGAATCAGCCTGCTCGTACAACCCGTGGTGGGACACTACTGAGAGAGTTCAACTTTTCCGGGTCTTAACGCTATGTGTGAGTGATATATATGAAAATTTTCCGACTATTTCCTTTAGCTATTCTAGTCGCGTTTTCCGGAGCGTGTTCGAGTGAACCCGTGGATTGCACCTCGGTCTCGCTTGAAGACTGCGAGTCCGAAGGCTGTAACGTCCAAAACGGGAGTCAGTACAATTTCCATGAGTTGTGCCTTGAGGAGGCGAAGCCGATAGGTTGTGTTGGGATCACATCGAATAATACGACCGGTGTGGGTTTTAAAGATAATGAATGCGCGCTATTTCCAGATACGAGTCTGCCGAAGGGTTGGAATAGACCTGAACAAGGCGATTGCCCTGATTTTGTGGTTCAAGCGCCATCATGTGAAGGCACGCCGAAGTGCGAGGACCTTGCTCCGGCGGATTGTACGTCTCCGCGTTGTTACGTGATCGAAGGGCAACGGTTTTTGGGCACGGCCGGCGGAGGCACCAACAACGCTGGGTGTTTCGAGCCTTCCGAACCCTTGGGTTGCCAGCCGGCAAACACGGTATGCGGCAACCTGTTCACTGCCGGTGAGCACGACGGAGCATGTTATTTGTTTTCGTCCACATGCATTCCTAAGGGCTGGGAATACAATGAGGATTGCCCAAGCCTAGTCACGATGGTCTGTGAATAGTTTGGCAGTCCGGCGTGGTGGTCGCAGGTCGCTAGCCAGGCGGGAGCCTGGGCACCCATTGCAAATCGCAATGCCGGCAGGATGCCGGTCACAACGTCTGCTCACCGCTCACTGCTGACTGCTTGCCCTTCCCATGTAGGTGCATAGTTTCTGCACCAAGAAAGAATGTGGCTGCTCGTCCCAAAGGGATGGTGGCCGATTACATATCAGAAGCTTCATCCGTTGGGGGCGTGTCGCTCGCAAATTGGCGAATACGCAACGGGAACGCGATGGAGCAAAAATCTTGGAGGATGCGTAATGCGTTTTGAAAAATTCACGATTAAATCGAGAGAAGCTCTGGCAGATGCTCAGGAGATCGCCGAAAAAGCGAGCAATCCCGAGGTCACGCCAATCCATCTATTGAGCGCGCTGATTGAACAAGAAGACGGCATTGTTTTGCCGATCATTCATAAGCTCGATATCAACGCCGAGACCTTGAAACGTGGCATTGCTGAAATCATCGGAAAATTGCCGAAGGTTCAGGGCGCCAACGTTTACATGAGCAACGATTTCCGCGAAGTGCTTACAAAAGCGCAGAAGGAAGCCGATAATTTGACCGACGAATATGTGTCCACGGAACACGTACTTCTGGCGTTGCTCGACTCCAAAACCAGCGCAGGTGAATTGCTCAAAAAGAATCTGGTGACTTCGGATAATGTGTTGTCGGCCATGAAAGAAGTTCGTGGCTCACAGCGTGTGACCGACCAGGATCCCGAGGGCAAGTATCAAGCTCTTGAGAAGTACACCAAAGACCTTACGGCGCTGGCGAAACGCGGAAAATTGGACCCCGTGATCGGCCGTGACGAAGAAATTCGTCGCTCGCTTCAGGTCTTGAGTCGCCGAACCAAAAACAACCCCGTGCTCATCGGTGAGCCCGGCGTGGGCAAGACTGCCATCGCCGAGGGCATCGCTCTACGAATTGCCGCAGGCGACGTTCCAGAAAGCCTCAAGGATAAGAAGGTGCTTTCCCTCGACCTTGGGTCGATGGTGGCTGGTGCGAAATTTCGTGGTGAATTTGAAGAACGTCTGAAGGCTGTGCTGCAGGAAATCACAGCATCAGAAGGCCAGGTGATTTTGTTCATCGACGAGCTTCATACGCTTGTGGGTGCCGGTGCCGCCGAAGGTTCGATGGATGCCTCCAACATGCTTAAGCCGGCCTTGGCTCGCGGAGAGCTACGAAGCATCGGTGCCACGACGTTGCGTGAATATCGCAAATACATCGAAAAAGACGCCGCGCTTGAGCGCCGTTTTCAGCCGGTTTTGGTCGAAGAACCGACCGTGGACGATACCGTGACAATTCTTCGCGGCCTCAAGGAACGCTACGAAGTCCATCACGGCATCCGGATTGCCGATGCGGCCTTGGTCGCCGCGGCTCACCTTTCGGACCGCTACATCAATGACCGTTTTTTGCCCGATAAAGCCATCGATTTGGTCGATGAAGCTGCAGCCGGCGTGAAGATGGAACTCGAAAGCATGCCGCAGGATATCGATCGTGCGGAACGCCGAATCACGAGCCTTGAAATCGAACGTCAGGCGCTCAAAAAAGAACGTGATGATGCCAGCAAAAAACGCATGGAAGAGGTCGAGCGCGAAATCGCTGAAGTGCGCGAATCCGTGGGCGGCATGAAGGCCCAATGGATGAGCGAACGCGACCTCATCAAGGATCAGCGCCAGCTCAAAGAAAAGCTCGAAGAGCTTCGCCTTGAATACGACCGTGTCGAGCGTTCCGGACAGTTGGATCGCGCCGCCGAGATTCGTTTCGGCCTGCTGCCAGCTGCCGAAAAATCATTGGCTGAACACGACGAAAAACTGAAGGCCATTCAGGCCAACGGTAGCTTCCTTCGTGAAGAAGTCACCGACGACGATATCGCCCGAATTGTGGCGCGCTGGACGGGTGTACCCGTTACGAAGATGCTCGAAAGTGAACAACAGAAATTGTTGCAACTCGAAGATCGTCTGCATGAACGCGTGATCGGTCAGGAAGAAGCCGTAGAAGCCGTTGCCGACGCCGTACGAAGGGCTCGCAGTGGTCTTCAAGACCCCAATCGCCCCGTCGGTTCGTTCATCTTCTTGGGACCTACAGGCGTGGGTAAAACCGAGCTTGCTCGAGCCCTTGCGCTTCAGCTTTTTGACGACGAAACGAATATGATTCGGGTCGATATGTCAGAATACATGGAAAAGCATTCGGTCTCGCGTTTGATTGGCGCACCTCCTGGTTATGTCGGTTACGACGAGGGCGGTTATCTGACCGAACACGTGCGTCGTCGGCCCTATTCGGTGGTTCTTTTCGATGAGATCGAAAAGGGACATCCCGACGTGTTTAATGTCTTCCTGCAGATTCTGGACGACGGTCGTTTGACCGACGGAAAGGGCCGAACGGTCGATTTTAAAAACGTCGTAATTATTATGACGTCGAATGTCGGCTCTCATTTCATCCAAGAGTTTGGTCAAACAGATTGGAAAAAGACCGAAGATTTGGTCATGAACGAAATGCAGCAAACCTTCAGGCCAGAATTCCTGAACCGAGTCGATGATGTGATTTTGTTCCACTCGCTGACACGCGAACATATGACGCATATTGTCGAGATTCAGCTGGAGCGACTGATGGATCTTTTGAAGGAACAGGATCTTACGATTAAACTCACGGACGCTGCCAAGGTACTGCTTGGGGACCACGGTTACGACCCGGTCTACGGCGCTCGCCCGCTAAAACGAGTGATCCAAAAAGAGGTCCAAAACAAGCTCGCCAAGCTTCTCTTGGGCGGCAAATTCCTGCCGGGCGACACGATTTTGGTCGATGCCGTCGACGACGAATTGGTCTTCGAACGCGAGGCTTTCCAAGCCGTCGGGTAAGCGGTGAGCAGTGAGCAGTGATGAGTACGCGGGCATCTTGTCCGCTGTGATCCAAAACGGGTGCACGAGCTGAAGTTCGTGCACCCGTTTTTTATGTCTGCCAATCGCCTACAGCGCAAGCAGTACGGCGATGAGGGCGATGCCAATCACCACAGCCAGAACCCAGGGCCACCAGGTCTCGCTGTTTTTGGCAGGTATGATGGCCGAGGCGCCATTCTTGACCAACATGCTCAACGTGGCTTCACCGGTTTGCATGTAATGCGCCGTCGGCGCACCACGTACTTCGGCGGTCATCGGGAATCCCGAGGGAATCTCGACGGTCGGGGCATGTGTGTCAGGCAGTTTGGCCAAAGTTTCGATGGCAGCAATCACCGCCGCGGCGTCGGGGTAACGCTCGGACGCACTCGCTTTTAGAAGGCGATTTATCGTGTTTTTTAGGCGCGGCGAGATTTCGACGTCGGCCGTTAGGTCCCCGATCTGCCCCATCACTTTGGCTTCGATGGCCAAGTCTGGATTATGAAATGGATGTTCGCCCGTCATCATGAAAACGGCTAGCAAGCCCACAGAATAGAGGTCTGAGGCAGCGCCCAATTGGCCACCTTGAAGCTGTTCGGGTGACATGTAGCGCGGTGTTCCGACGACTAATTCTCCGCGTCGCGAATCTGTCTGGGTGTCGTCAAGTCTAGTAGCGACGCCAAAATCCAAGACTTTCACACAATCCACTTCGCCCATTTCATCAAATAAAAGGATATTTGATGGTTTGATGTCGCGGTGCAGGATTCCGCGTAGATGGGCCTCTTTGAGGCTTTCTAGGACTTGGCGAAGAATCCGGACGGTTCTGATTTCAGAAAACGCACCTTCTTGGCGGACGCGTTCCTCGATCGTGATGCCAGGGACGTATTCCATCACTTGGTAGAGGCGGCCTTCGGGGTCCTCGCCCGAATCGTAGAGCGTCACGGTGTAGGTCGACCTTAGCTCGGCGATGAGTTCGGCTTCTTGGACAAAGCGTTCTCTCCAGACGCTGCGCTCTTCGACGCCGGCCATATCAAAGACTTTTAGGGCGACTCGTCGTTGGTTCCCGGTGTGCAAACCCAGATACACTTTGGACGACGTTCCGGCGCCCAAGAGCGAGAGCACGCGGTAGTTGCCTGCAAAGAGGTCGCCTTCGACGGGAAGTCGTGGTCGGGGTGCGGTGTGGGAGGACAAGTTTGACATGTGAATGGTAGGGTACCTGCGCATGCACAAAAGCCAAGAGACACGCGACATCTTTATCGACCGCGAGGCGGAAGTCTTGGCCGTTTCTGAGGCCTTGGACGGCGATCGGTGTGTTTTGGTTGTCGGGCCATCAGGCGTCGGAAAGACAGCTCTGGTGCGCTTTTGCGCCAAAGACGTCGATGTTTTTATCTCGCTTTTTGGTGCCTTCACGGAGCAAGAGGCGCTTTTTCGTGTGGCCAGAAAATTGGGCATGGCGGAGTTGCCAGCGCAGGCCAGTGAAGCGATCGAGCGAATTGGTCGGGTTTTGGCAGCGCTGGGGCCGGTAGTGCTGATCCTTGACCATGTAGACGGCTTGGATTTTGTTCCGTTTTGGATGGCGCGTTGGCTCGACGAAGCGCCTGAATTGCGAATCGCCGGTACAAAACAAGTCGCTGCAGGTGGGATCTTTCCTGTGGTGGAACTCGATCGTTTGCAAAGGGGGCCGTCCGGAAATTTGGCGCTAGCGCGAGTCGAACAGGCTTTTGAGGCAAAAATAATCGAAGCATTTTTGGCGCATACTGAGCCGTCGACGCTTTTGTGGTTGGCGCTGATGGGCGAGGTGGACGCAACTCATTTGCGCGCCATCGTGGGCCGGGACGTGCGGGAATCCACGAATGGCATGATGGGATGGCTCGATATGCTTGGTTCGTCCGTCATGATGCCGGACCCCTTGCGCACCGTCCTTCTGGCTAGGCCTGAAGCGCCTGACGCGTGCATGACGTTGTCTGGCCGGCTTTCGCAGTGTTTCGAGGAAACCTGGCTGGACGTCGAGTCCTTGATTGGATTTGGCAACGCAATGGCGTGGTTTGACTTGATTCGGCGCACCTGCCTGATGACCGGTCGAATAGATCCCACCTCGGTTTCGCCGCTCGCCGTGGCTTACGTGCGCATGTGCAAATGGTCGGATGTGGGCCTGGACGATCTCTCGGGGCTTCGTCGAGCCCTGGTTCGCTCCGACAGTGTTGAACTTTCGGTCGCCTGCATGTTGTTGGACGTCGAACTTGGTTTCATCGGACGTGCACGCGGCTCGCACGTGGATTGTCTGCTCAAGTTGAACCGGTCCCGCGAATCCTCATCACCTTGGGTCGGACGCGCGCTGCAAACGGCGGGCGCGCGGCTTGCGATGCATGTTGACGCGGTCGCCGCGGTGGAACGTTTTGAAGTGTTGGCGCAAACCCACCCCGTGATGGAGCGTCTGGAACATCTGCTTGACCTTGGTGCTGCGCGGCTTGCGGCGTTTCGCGTTGCCGATGCCAACGATGCCTTCCAGGCCGCGATGGACTTGACTCAAGGCCTCGATCCTCGCCTGAGCGTGCGGGCTAGGTTGGGATTGGCTCAAGTGTCGTGGCGCCTTGGTTATACCGAACGGGCGAGGGCGCAATTCGATATTGCGATGTCACAGCTGCCCGAAGGGCCCCTGGCCGCCCAGACAGCGCACGACTACGGCGTTGTGCTCCACCATCTGGGGCAGCTCGACGACGCGCGCAGAAGCCTTCTGAGAGCGTGGAAGATCTGGAGTTGTCTGGGCGATGAAGTTCGCCTGGCCGCCTACCATATTCGCCGTGGCCTGCTTGAGATGGAATCCGACGACCACTCGCTGGCCAGGATTAATTTTGGCAGTGCGGTAGAGGCTGCCAAAGCCGCAGGAGACGTCCATTTGCTGACGATTGCTCGCGCGTGTGCGTCGATTTGTGTGGATGAATTCGATGAACGTGCGTTTAGATCCGTCGAAGAAAACGTGATGGTAAGCCGTGATCCCGAGGCGGTTGCAGCCTTTTCGGTGGTTTTTGGCACTTTGGTTGATGCCGAAAAAGCCCAGATGGCGATCGAGGCTGTTCAACGGCTTCTGGGGCTCGAAGACATCGCGGTTCGCGACATTTGTGATGCGTCGATCAATATTCTTCGCGGTGATGCCCCGCCGTTGGCCAGCCTCGCTCCGATGTTCCGCACGCTCGTTCGCTATACTCGGCCGTCGCAGACTCAGCCCTCGAATGACCGTGAATTGCTGATTCACAACGAAGCCCATTGGTTTGCCTTGAACGGCGAAGTGGTCGAATTGCTGAATCGCAAGCCGCTGCGCCGAATATTGGAAAGCCTTCTGCAAGATTGGCGTTCAGGCGGTGAGGGCATGACCGTCGACCAGGTCATGGCAGCCGGCTGGCCCGGCGAGATCATGGAAGCGCGTTCGGGCGCAAACCGGGTCTATGCGACCATTCGATTGCTTCGAAAGGCCGGCCTGGAAGATGCGATTTTAAATGAAGAAGGGCTTTACCGACTCGACCCCGGACTGAGTGTCCGGGTGTCGATGGTGTCAGAGGCGGGAAAGGCTAATTAAGAGCCGTACTTGACGCTGCAGCCGTATGGCTTGGTCTGCGACGTTTCGACTTCGCCACCAGCGAGAAGTGAGGTGACGGCCTTTTCGACGTAGTTCTCTGGATTTTCTTCTTTGCCCTTAGGGTCGTTGTCGATCGCGCCCGAGTAGCGCAAGACGCCCGCCGCATCGACGACAAACATATGAGGCGTCGTTTTGGCCTGATAGATCTTTCCGATGAAGCCCGCTGCGTCTTGCAGGACCGGATACGTGAAGCCTTTTTCAGCCTTCCATTTGGCCGAATCTTCGGGTTTCACGAAGTTCGACGAGTCGATGGCAAGCCAGACGATCTTGTCTTCGCCAAGGGCCTTGAACGTCGTAGCCATCGTGTTTTTTTCGTAATGGCGCATCACGTAGGGGCATTCAGGGCTGGTCCATTCCAGAACCACGACTTTGCCTTTGTAATCGCTCAGTTTATGGGTTTTTCCTGCTTCGTCTTTGAGTTCGAAATCAGGCGCTGCTTGTCCGATCGTGGCGACTGGCGCGATTTCCTTCTTTTCTTCCACGGCTGCAGCAGGCTCCACGGCAGCTTGCGCCGCTGTTTCTGAGGGGGCTTCAGCTGAGGGGGCTTCGGTGTTTTTGTCACACGCGGTCAAGCCCACGCCAAGCAATGCAATAAGTGCCAAGTTTTTCATTTTTGTCTTCCGGTTTAAGTAGTCTTCTATTTTTCTAAAGCTTCTAAAATCATCGAAGGTGTTAGCAGTTCGGGCAAAAGTCGTCCACGAGGCTCGCCTGGATGGAAGACCAGGTACATCGGGACGCCCGCTTTGCCGTACTTCTGAAGTTCCATGCGGATGTCTTCGTCACGCAGCGTCCAATCTGCTTTAAGGGCTACGATGTCAGGCTCGTGCAGGCGTTTCAAAATAGTGTCGGACACCAGAACGCCGTTTTCATTGACTTTGCAGGTGATGCACCAGTCGGCTGTAAAATCGACAAAAACTGAATTTCCTTTGGCGAGTTCGGTTTGAACGCGTTCTTTGCTCCACGGCTGCCAGAGCTCGTCTTGAATCTCAGCTTTTTGAGGCACCATGTCTGGGAGAAGCATCGATCCCGCAAAGGCGATGAAAATCCAAAGCACAAAGCCGATCCACTTCTTTTTGGCAGAGGCGAATTGATTCAACCCAAACACCCAAGAGCCAAGCACTAAGACGGTCACAAACGCCAGCACTCGCGACGATGCATCGGCACCCAGGACCTGGCCGATCAGCCACAGAATCCAAATGGCTGCGCCCAAAAGGGTGAATCCGAGGAACTTCTTAAAAGTCTCCATCCAGACGCCGGGCCTTGGCAGCATTTTGGCCCATGAGGGAAATGCCGAGAGCAACACGAAAGGCAACGAGAGACCGACCCCCAGAAGCGCGAACACCCCAAAAATAACGGCAGCCGACGAGGTCAAAGCAAATCCTACCGCCGTGCCCAACATTGGGGCGCTGCAAGGCGTTGCAAGGACGACAGCGATGGCGCCTTCCGAAAAACTACGCTTTAAGCCCGGAGCTTGATCTGGGTTAAAAGACGCCGAAAATGTGATCTCAAAGACCCCGAATAGGTTGGCGGCAAAGAGGGTGAGGAGCGAAACCAGCCCCACTAAAAACCAGGGTTCCTGAAACTGAAACCCCCATCCGACCTGGGTTCCTGCGCCGCGAAGCAAAACGACCAATGCGGCTAAAACCAACATCGTTCCGACCACGCCAGCGGAGTAGGCCCCTGCGTGAAGCATCGCGTGCCGTCGTCCAGCGTTCGCATTTTGAATCAGTGAAAACGATTTGAGGGCAAGTATCGGAAACACGCACGGCATAAGGTTCAGAAGGATCCCGCCAAGGAATGCCAACAAAAAGAAATACGCCATCGGGGTATTTTCTGAATTGTCCTTAGAAACCAGATCGTCGGTGGAATTTGCGGCTTTCGCCTCGACCGCGATGGGGGTGTCGTTTGTGCATTCCAGTGGAAAGTCGAGCGCGAGCGCACCTTGATCCGTCCAAATCACGCCCGAAAGGCCACATCGACCTTTGAACGCGTCTGCCTGGGCGGTGCCCTGCAAATGAATCAGCGACTCTGTGCCGATCTTGGATTCTGTGACCTTCCACGCGATGCCTGGCGTGTCGTCAGGGATGAACGTAAACCGTTCGGCGGCCGCTGGAAGAACCGGGGCCGCAATCTTCAGGGTGGCATCAAAGGATTCAGCACGGTGAATTTTGGTGATCGAAATCAAGAATTCCACTTCAACGCCCGCTTTTTCGGGCGTTTTTGGAATTCGTGTGCGTGCCGCTTCGAAAATCGCCGTGGATTCTGAGTCGGACGACGGGCCTCGTCGAATTCGCGTCGTCAGAGTCGCGGCGCCGGGAATGCATTCAACTTTGCAGGAAAGCCAGTTTACTTCGACTTCAAATAACGAGGTTTCGCGCATCTCAGGCGGGATGACGACGTCAAACCAGATGATTTCAGCGTCGCTGTAACCAAAGGTTGCGACCTGCCCGGACTTGTCGACAAATACATTTGGGGCCGGCCATCTCAGGGCTGAGGTCTTCCAGGCGGGCACGTTCAGAGCGACATCGGTCGCCATTCCGGACTCGCCGGAATTACGCCAGTAGACATGCCATTCTGGGTCGATATGAAATAAGACGCCGACCGAAACCGTGTCGCCCGGTTCGGCGCTGGCCTTGTCGGTGACTAATCGGACTTCAACGCGCGGGTCGTCATTATCGACCGAACCCACCGCAAATGCTGCGCCAGCGATGTCGACACGCGGAATTTCTGCACCGAAAGCCGATGCAGAAATAAGCCACCCAAGGATGATGAAAAAGGTCTTCAAGGATGGGAGAAAGATGAATTAATCCTTGCGGTTATCTTCTTTGGTCATGCATTCACGAACGTTGAACATCTTTTTGGTCTTCAGAATGCATTCCGATTCCCGTCGATACGAGTTCACGCCGTGACGTTTCTTTCGGCTGTTGAAAAGCTCCATACAGGCATCCCGCGACTTCAAATACGCGGGCGGCTCTGCAGAATTCTTATAGAGCTCTTCGAGGTGCTCGCACGTATCGCTGGGATCCGGAGCACAGCTAGAAAGCAGAAGGGCGGCACCGATAAAAACGAAAGATCTGAACATATGCTTCATCTAGTCTCCTTAATCGAACCACATCCGAAACGCGCGCGATGCTAACAAAGAACTCATTAGACGCGAAAGTCATTCCTGACTTTTGTGGCCCGAATCTTGATAGACTAGCATAGAAGAGACCATTTTGCGGAGAATATGATGGCGTTTGCACACGAGATAACTTCGAAATCAGAAATCGACGAAATCATGAAGGAAGGAGGTCCCGCTGTGATGATCGACTTCTGGGCGTCGTGGTGCGGGCCATGTCGAATGATGGCACCGCATTTTGAGGCCGTGGCGGAAGCCATGGTCGACGAGCCAGTACAGCTGTTGAAGCTCGATACCGAGAAGTACGCCGAGATCGCGCAGGCATTTAATGTCCGTTCGCTGCCAACGATTTTGCTCATTCATGACGGCAAGATTCAAGACGTCGTGATTGGAGCCAAAGATGCGCACACTTTGAAAAAGAAGGCCGAATGGCTGCTCTCGAAGGCCCGCGGAGACGGATTTTTTAAGCGGATGTTTGGTTGAAACGTTGCCACGAGTGTAGCAACGCGACTCAGGCGACGGGCGTCAGACGTCGAAGACGAAGTGCGTTCGTGACGACAAAAACGCTGGAGACTCCCATCGCAGCTGCGGCCAGCATGGGCGAAAGCAGGGTCTGGGTGAACGGGTACAAGACTCCGGCCGCCAATGGGATCAAGGCTGCGTTGTAGGCGAAGGCCCAGAACAGATTCTGTTTGATATTACGCATCGCGGCCTTCGACACATGCAATGCGTTGGGCACCCCGCGTGGGTCGCCCGACATCAAGACGACGTCGGCGGATGCGATCGCGACGTCGGTTCCTGTTCCAATGGCAATGCCAACATCGGCCTGGGCCAATGCCGGAGCGTCGTTGATGCCATCACCTACAAACGCGACACGATGCCCGCTTTCTTGCAGGGCACGGACGGCATCGGATTTTCCTTCGGGAAGTACCTCGGCATAGACGGTGTCGATGCCAAGGGCCTTGGCCACTGCGTCGGCACTTTGCTGGCGATCGCCTGTGATCATTGCGACCTTGATATTCAGATCATGGAGCTTCTTGATGATGGCGGCCGTGGATTTTTTGGGTGGGTCGGAGATTCCGAAAACCGCCACGGCGTCACCGTCCACAGCCACTAAAACCGGGGTTTTCCCTTGTTTGGCGAGTTCGGCTGCTATGGGTTCGAGCTCGGCTGGGTCGATTCCGAGTGCATTCAGATGACGCGCAGATCCAATTTGGACCGAATGTCCTTCAACGTTGGCTCCCACCCCGTGTCCGGCGATGGATTTGAAGCCCTCGATCTCGGGGAGTTGGCCATCGAAGGCCTGAACAAACGCCTTGCCCATCGGGTGTTCGGAGCGGGCCTCGACGCCCGCCACCCAGCGCAGGATCGTGGCTGCATCCTGGTCACCAAGCACGTGCGTGTCGGTGACCTTGGGTTTGCCTTCGGTCAACGTTCCCGTCTTGTCGAAAGCCACCACGTCAATTTCCGAAAGGGTCTGAAGTGCGTCGCCTTTGCGGAACAAAACGCCCATTTCTGCGGCTTTGCCGGTTGCGACCATGATGCTGGTTGGTGTCGCAAGGCCCATGGCGCATGGACACGCGATGATCAGAACCGACACAGCGGCAACCAGGGCCATCGTCAACGCCGGCGGGGGCCCCAGGGCCATCCACACGATGAAGGTCAACGTGGCGAGCATCAGGACGACCGGAACAAAGACGGCGACGACTTTGTCGGCGATGGCCTGAATTTCTGGTTTCGACGCTTGAGCGTCCTCAACGAGTCGAACAATTTGCGAAAGAACCGTGTCGGCGCCCACCGTGTCGACGCGGATATCCAACGACCCACTCTGGTTGATGGTCCCGCCCACCACCTTGGCTCCGAGTGTTTTTTGCACGGGCATCGGCTCGCCCGTGATCATCGATTCGTCGACGTAGGAGTCACCCTCGGTCACCACTCCATCGACTGGAATGGCTTCGCCAGGTTTCACCCGAACGACATAACCAACCTTCAGCAATTCCACTGCGACAACCTGCGACTCGCCATTTTCGATCACGGTCGCTGTCGACGGGCGCAATTTCATCAATTGGTCGATCGCTGTGCTGGTACGGCCTTTTGCGCGTATCTCGAAGTATTTTCCGAGCAGGACCAGAGTGATGATCGTCGCCGATGCTTCGTAATAAACGTGGGTCGCGCCGGCCGGCAAAATCCGAGGCAGGAACGTCGCGATCACCGAATAACCGTAGGCCGCGCTGGTCCCTAACATCACCAGAGTATTCATGTCCGGAGAGGCGTGACGGACGGCCGCGATGCCTTGTGAATAGAATTTTCGACCTGGGCCAAATTGAGCGCCGGTCGCCAGGGCAAAAGAAATCAGCCATAGAGTCTGTTGGCTCACGAGCCCCATCAACCAATGATGAAGCGGTGGGAACATCATCGGAACCATTTCGATCATGAAGATCGGGATCGTAAAACATGCGGCAATGATGAGGCGGCGGCGTTGGAGAAGGCGTTCGACCTCCCGAGCTTCACGCTCGGCCACGTATCGCTCGTCTTCTTCGCCCTTGATATCAAGAACATCGTAGCCCGCATCGCGAATAGCTTCGGCCAGCGACTCGACGTCGATCAGGCTCGCGTCAAACTCGATAACGGCGCGTTCGGTCGCCAGATTCACGTTGGCGTGAGTTACACCCGCCGTGCCAGCGAGGGCCTTTTCAACCCGCGATGAGCAAGCGGCGCAGGTCATGCCGCCCACGGATAACGTTGTCTCTTCTGTGCTCATTGGAACTAAACCTGTGTGTAACCCTTGGCCAATTTCGAGCCAAATAGCTTCTTAGCATCCGCCAGTGCGGCGGCGTCGGTCGAAAAGTTCTTTTCTTTGGACTGACCCGAGGTCCCGATTCGACCGTATGAAACCGTGTGGGTGTTTCCAGAAACAGCGACCTCCCAGAACTTATTCGAGGAGCCTTCGCTGAATTCGCAGCGCCAAGAGGTCTTGTCGTCCGAGGTTTCGTCGGCTTCGTCGGCTTCCGACGTTGTTTGGATGACAGGCGTTGATACAGGTTTCGTCACAGCCGTCTTGGTCTTATCGCTGGGCTTGGAATCGGGCCACGCTTTGGTGGCTTCGGCGACGTGAATGGCGTCACTTGGCCACTCGGCATCTGCGCGCACGCCGATATATGAGGGGAAACGCGGAACCCCACCATCGGTGAGTTCTTGGTAGCGGTACGTGACGATCGTGCCTAAATCGGGTGGATTTCTACGGTCGTCATCCGAGAGTCCGGTTCCACATTTGAACGTGATGCCATCGGGCCGCGCCAGCATAAGCGCGCCAATTCGTCCGCGGTGTCGACCTGCGCCGTCGGTGTAGCCGATGACTTTGGCCTCGGCATCGTAGAACGTTTTTACTTTCAACAAAGTCGTGGAACGGCTGCCAATATAGGCCGAGGCTTTTTGCCGCAACATCAGGCCTTCGCCGCCTAATTCTTCGACCCGCTTGAGTTCTTGAGCAAGGTGGTCGAAGCCGTCACAAATAATGTGTTCAAGGGCTTCCGCGAATTCGTGGGCCCCGAGTTCGACTTCGTCATGAAGGTATTTGAGGCGTTCCTCGAAGGTGCCGCCGTGGTCAGGCGCGTCAAATACAACGTATTTAATATCGGCCCATAACTGGCCGCGATCTTGTCGTTTTACGATCCCAACTGTTTTTTGGAACATCCCGCGAGCCATCCATAACTCGCCGTCCAGGGGCGTTGCGGGCAGTCCTTTGGTGAACCAATCGGGCGCCAAAAACTCGTTTCCGAGTCGTGACCAAAACGTGGACCCGTCCCAGTAGGCCCGGACGCCATCGAGTTTTTCGCTCATCCACCATCCCGTAGGATCGACGTGGTCTTCCCAGCTTTGGGCGAGCAGTAATTGGGGTTTATCGCTCTCCGTTTTGGAGGTTTTTCGGACGTTATGTTCGCCTCCGACACGCTCGGCCTCTGCGGCTTCGCCTCGAATGGATATCAGGTGTTTGCAGGTCCGTTTATCGATCGCAACGGATTGATTTCTCCATGCGGGGCAGGTGCAAGAATACACGCCCCCGACGTTTTTTAGCTCGTAGGGTTTTGAGCCCGAACCCTGAACTTCGACCGTTTCGCCGTCCTCAATTTCCTGAAGAACTTCGGCATTGAATTCGCGGTCAGAATCATTGCTGTCGGCGACCAAGGGCGCAGATTCGAGCAATTTCAGAAGTGTCGCTTCATCGTATACGGCGATGCCAAGCTTCTCGGCTTTCGAGAGTTTGGAGCCGGCATTATCGCCGTAAAAAACGATTTCCGTTTTCTTGGTGACCGAGGGTTGAACTAACGCTCCGATGGCCTCCAGCCGCAAGGTGGCCTCGGCGCGTGTCATGCCCGAAAGGGCCCCGGTAAGAACGACTGTTTTATTTTTGATTTCCATGACTTTGACCCTACTTCGCCGGGGCAGGGAGTCAAGTCAGTGAAACAGCCGTGAGCGGTTCGCCGGGCTCCTGCTGTGAGCGGTCCGCTGGGCTCCTGCTGAGAGCGGTCCGCCGGGCTTCTGCCCGGCATTGTGGATTTTTATGTGACGCTGATTCGGCAGAAAGCCGTCAACTAGAAGCATGGGTCGTTGGCTGTGCCTGGAGTTCCCAGGTCACCCACCCCAAAGCTGCTCGATGCTACACACCAGTTGCTGCCGAGGTCATTCTGCGTTGCGCTGACTCGAGCTGGATTCAACGAGATGCTTGCTCCGATTGGGTCAGGGAAGGTCGCGCCATTATCGTAGCCGACGTAATCAACCAGATTTGTGGCCATTCCATCGTCGCAATACAAGGCCAGTGAATCGCTGGTGTTATTCAGGTTGATGCCCGCGTTGTACGTGTAATCGGCGACAAAGGGAGCGTTTGTGTTGCGTGCAAAGGTCACGTAGGCCCCGGGGGCGACGCTCAGAGTCGAAATCGTGAACGACTCCATTCCGGTTGAGGTGCTGCTTTCAATCATGCAACCGCTCAGGTCGATGACGCGCGCGGTCAGGTTGCGCATCTCGAACCACTCGCCGTCGTTATCTGTGCTGAGTGTTGGGTCGGCCATGATTTCGGTGAATGCCATTTCGCCAGTGGTTGGCATCATCGTGCACATGGCGGCCATCGTGCAGTTTGAGTTGCAGGATACGGTGCCACGACCGCGGCCGAGTGACGTGCAGGAGGTGCCCGCAGTGACCGTGCCGTCACACTGTTCCTGAGCTTGTTTGATGCCGTCGCCGCAGAAAGCGCCCTGCGCGTCGCAGGTGGCATTGCAATGTCCATAAGTGCCGTTTGAGGCGCCGTCATCGCAGAGTTCGTCCTCACCCACGATGCCATCACCGCATGTTGAACATCCGCTGGTATCCAATCCGCATTCACCGCAGCTCAGTTCACCGTGCTCAAAACCCAGCGATTGACAGGTTTGGCCACCCAGGTTGGCGCCGTCACATGCCTCGTTGGCGTTGATGATGGCGTCGCCACAAAACTCCGTCGCGCCCGAACAATTTGAATTGCACTTGCCTGCCTGACCGTTCAACTCGCCGTCGTCACATGATTCTTCGCCCTGGAGGATGCCATCACCGCAAGAGAAGCGGATGCATCCATTCGAGTTGATGCTGCAGCTTACCGAGCAAGTCACTTCGCCGTCGTCAAACCCAAGATCAGCGCATGTTTGTTCGGCGACGCCGTCGCAGGCTTCGCCTTCATCGACGATGTTGTCGCCACAATTTCCGTTATTCGTTGAGTTATTCGTGCTGACGATATGCGTATTGTTGACCTGATTATTCAGCGTTGGAGAATCCGCCGGTGAATCGATGTGTGCCGAGCTTTTCTTGGAGGTCTTCGAAAGATCATCACCACATGCTGCGGTGGCGATTGTCGAGGCGATGAGAATCAATGTGGCGAGTCGTTTCATGGAGGTCTCCGAGTTCGTATGAATCATTAGTACTCGGCGATTCGGGAGGTCTCCAGTGTTTCAGGTGAGGTTTCAGGATGTTTCAGACTGTCTCAGGCTGTGCTGGTCCGCCCCGCATGGCGGTGGTTCTTGGAGTGTTTGGTCCGCCAGGCCAGTGATTTGTCATTTCGCAACTTCTGAGGCTCCTGACCGATAACCAGCCTCCAAATCCAAGGCCCGGCGGACCGGTCGCAGGGAGCCCGGGCCCGGTTTGTTTTTGGTGAGTTGTATCGGTTGGAAAGGTGACCCGATAATCGGGCAGCGCACAATTCAGCGACGCTATGGTATGCTATTCGTTCAGCTAAACTGATACTCGGTCAACGGGGCTCACCATGTCTAGAATCCAACTTTTGTGTTCCCTTTCTCTGATGTGTTTCTTGTCCACGACCTCTTTCGAGCGGCCTGCGACGGCACAAAACAAAGGGAAGGTTTGTGAGAAAAAAGAGTGTGTGCCGCTGCCCAAAGAATTCCGCGCGTTTTTTCAGGATCGCGTCGAAGGTGAGGAATTTGTTGACTTGAAATTGCCTGCCGAAAACAAGGCGTTGACCACGCTCAAAAAAATCCCTGAGGACCTCAAGATTCACTACCTTAGCGAGAGCGGTGGGCGCGATATGGGCGAATATGACGTGGAGTTTGATGGTAAACGAAAGGCCAAGGTCAAAAAGAGCGGATTGAATGATGCGCAAACGGGCTCAAAAAAGATTTCCAAAAAACAGTTGCTGAAATTGCTCCATCAATTGGGTGAAATTGGGTTCATGGACATCACCAGTGAGTCTCTCCGAGAAACGTGCAAGGGGTCGGTGACGCACGCCTCGACTCAGACGATCACGCTTAGTTTCGGAGGCCAATCAAATACGATCACACATTACACGGGGTGCAATCCGGGCAAGAAGTCCGACACCCAGCTGGCCCTGAAGAAGCTTGGTGAGGCGATCTACGACCTCACCAAGGACACGAAGCTCGGCGAGGCAAAGTCGGTGCATGAAAACGTTGTGTACATTGATTAATGGCTCTTCGAGGACCTGTCGTTTTTGCGCGCTGGTATCGCGTTCGTAGTCGTCAAAGCGCAAATACTCTCCGCGGACGCAGCGTGCGGTTAAGCGTTCACAGTTCTTTAGCGAATATCTCGTAGGTGTGTTCTGGCACGGCGCCGATCAACGACAGCCCGGCTGCCGTGACTTCGTCATGAGCGGCCGTCCAAGTCAAAATACCGGACGCGATTCGGTGCTCTATCATGGCCTGCGTGAGTTTCACGTACATGTGAAGCGATAAACCACCCAGCGCCGAACCCCGAAATTCCGGCACCACCCCAAATAGAGCGACACGAAGTCGATCTGGCGTGAAGCGGCGCTCCAGCAGGATGCGTTGAACGGTCTGACTTAGCGACGAGCCGGTATTCGATAAGGCGGTCCGCTCAATCATCGTGATTGCAAAGGCTGCGGGGACTTCGTTTACGAATGCAACGAGCGAGGTCGATGGGTCTACGCGGTCTGGAAATCCCAACCAAGCGCCAAGATCACGCACCGAAACAGGCACAAAACCGAAGGTCCCTTTATAGGATTCATTGTAGATTTTGGTCAGGACCTCGAGTGCCTCGGGACGTTTGAGGCTGGTGAGAGGCAGTACTTTGAGCCCGGGTTTCTGGGCGACTGCATTCGACATCTGTCGCACCTGTTTGGGGATCTTGGGCTCAAAACTCCAGGTTTGAAACGCTTGCAAGTGGCTCCAGCCCTGGTCTTTCAGAAAGTCCGCATGCCATGCCGCCGTGTACGGCATTTGTTCGGTATTTGGACCGGCGCCTTTGACCAAGACACCACCACTGACCACGGCAGACGGGTCGATCGGACCGATGGCATGGGTGCATCCTTTGGAGCGAAGCCAGTCCTCGGCGGTCGCGAGCAGATGGCGGGCAACCTCGGCATTGGCCTGACATTCAAAGAGTCCAAAAAGCCCTTGGGGCCGTTCAGGATGAACATGAACGCTGATCCGTCCGACCGTCTTGCCTTCGGAGACCGCCAAATAATGTGCAACCTCGCCAGCGGCCTTGTAGTCGGATGCGGCGATGAACGGACGGATATCTCGCGGTCTCCATACCATCGGCGCGGCGTAGATAAACGAGCAGGTTCGCAAGAAGGCGCGCGAATCCGCGGGGGTCAGAACAGGATGGACGGTTACCAAATCACAACCTCGTTTGCGTGAACGAGTTCTACCACAGACGTCGTTATCGTTCTGCGGGGAATCGATGCTTCAGACTTCTCGAGCTCGCTTATTGAGGGGTCTGGCGTGCATCAATCGTCGCATGTTTTGGTCCTCTGGGCGACCACTTGCGCCACACGTTCCAAAATCACATCAGCCAGCAGTTCGGGGACCTGGTCGGCAGATTCGGCCTTTGCAAAAGCCTCGTTCACGCGATGCTCGGGAACATCGAGTTGGTAGAGGTATTGTGGTAGGCGGGCCATCTGGTGGTCGATCACCCATCGCACTCGTTCAATCAATTTTTGACGGAAATCTTCGGTGTCTTCGACGTTGAGGCCCAAGCCCGTGCTGACGATCGATTGAAGGGTCTTGTCATGATGCATTGGACTCTGCCTGAGGAGGTATGGGCACCGTTTCTTGGTGTTGAAGCGTGAGTTCCTCGGTGAACCGTTTCAAATCGGAGTCCTTACCCAGAACCACGATCACATCCCCGCGTTGCATCGCGGATTCGGGATCTGGATTCACCACCACGCCGCCCTCGTGCTCTTTGTCGTCGCGTTGACGATCGACAAGGCCAAGGACCGTTAAGCCAAAGCGTTTGCGCACATTCAATTCCACCAGCGAACGTCCATGCCATTCATCAGGGATGATGAGGCGGTGAATCGAAACGCCTGGAAAGACGCGCCGAACGTCGAATGACTCCTGCTGAGTCCGGTAGATATTATTGTGGTGGGTTAAGATCGAAGTCGCCACCAGAGCAAAGAGGGCGGGCACAACAAATTGTGACCCAAAGAGTTCGATCACCATCAGAATTGCGGCTAGGGGGACATTCACGATCGACACAAGGCTCGCGGTCACAGCCGGCGCGATGAGCATCAAGGGATCGAGATCAAAAATACCCGCCCAGGCGACGGCGATGGTGGTGCCAAAGAAGATGGTAGGAAAAAGAAATCCACCCGATCCGCCGGAAGTAATCGTGAGGAGCGTGGCGATGACTTTTGCAAAGAGTGCCACGACCGCCAACCCGATGGTCAGCTCCCCAACGACCGCAAGGTCCAAGACTTTCACGCCCGGCCCCAGGACAAGTTCAATGACGCCGCCCGGGCCTTGGGCAAGTTGGTCCGTCGACATGTTCAGAAGTTGAAGCACATAATAAGTGATGATCACAACCGCACCCACGCCCAGCGCACCTGTGACATGGCGCATGAGCGGGGTCTTGAATTGTTCGTTAAAAAACTGATCGAGCGCGGTCCGAGCCAGCCGGAAATAGATGCCCACCACGGCGATGCTGGCGCAGACGACAAAGAGCGCGAAATAATATTTGGTCGAATAAACCGTGGGCATCGTTCTTGGCGCCGCCGCGAAGAGCGTGTGGTCGTTGCCCGCAATATGAGTCAGGAAAAAAGCGATCAAGGAAGACAAGAGCGCGTAAATCAAACGATTGATGATGGGCTGGCGGCGATACATCACTTCGATGGCAAGGAATGCCGCCCCAAATGGGGTGCCCATCAACGTGGAAACGGCCGCTGCGATGCCACAAAGCTGTGCTGTCTGAAGATCTTCGTGTTCTGTGGCCTGCCACCAGTTGTTGAGTCGATCCACGACGTTGCTACGATAGCCATGTGGCCTTCTTCGCGGCTTAAAAATGCCCGCAGCAATACTCTCACCGATCAGGGTTACACTGGCTTCAAGACCCCCGCTTCCGCCTGAACACAAGGTCGCCATCGTTGCCCCCATTTTGCGAAGGGCGAGCGAAAACGTCGGGAGCTTCCAGCGTGCGGCCACACCTTCATGCATTTCTTCGAGTTGTGGCTCCGACGAAAAATACAGAGTGATTGCGCGTTCAAGGCCATCGCCTTCGACCGCGTTCAGTTGATGCAGACCGTCGTGATCCTTATAAGTGACATACGTTGGATTGTAGTTTGAGATCACATACGCAAGGGCTGCTCCGAGCGTCAGGGGCAGCAAAATCAGCACAATCGAAGGCATTCCTTCAAAAGCGGTGACCAGGCCCGAGAACCCGCCACGAACCGCGAGTTTCAAAGGATATACCATCGACCAGACGACCACCCCCACAACCACTGCCTGAAAAACAAGCCGTCTTTCATGGGGGTCAAAATGGCTAAGGCCGGCGAGGCTGCGTTCGAACGCTAGGCCGCCCCATTTGTGGAGCAGCCGCTTGAGGGCGATCAAGAACTTCATACTAGATATGCTTTGCTTCCTTAAGCCATGTCAGCACGGACTCAAGGGTTTCGCGGGCCGGGCGAAATGTCACTCCAAGTTCGTTTCGAGCTTTGGAGTTATCGAATAGCCAGTAGAGCGTGGCATAGGGAACCACCAACGGGTTGTAAGGCAGCGGGATGTGCAGCGTTACAGCAGTTGCAGTGAGCGCCCGAAGCACTCCGTTCGGAACGGTCACGATGGATGACTTCCTCCCAACGATGTCCAGAGTCAAGGCAGCGAGTTCATGAATAGTCAGATTATCGCCGCCAAGAATGTAGCGTTCGCCCGACTTCCCCTTCTCGAGCGCACGTACAATGCCGTTGGCGACGTCTTCGACGTGTGTCACGGCCGTGCCACCTTTTGACACCATCACGGGCGTGCTTTTCACAAAATCGATCAGTGTGCCCGAGGTCACCATGCCTGTGTCCTCCGGCCCGTACACTTCGGCAGGGTTCACAGTGACGATATCCATCTGGTAATCGCGGATGTAGTCGTCACAGATGATTTCAGCGTTATTCTTGCTCATCGCATAGACCATCTTGGGGTCGTTCAGCGTGAACGTGGCGGTCTCGTCTTGGACAGTGTTGGTGGTTGTGCCGTTGATGGCGATCACACTGGAACAGTAGACCACGCGAGGGTTTCCGGCTTTTCGGGCTGCATCAAGAATATTCCGCGTTCCCCCCTCAACGATATCCGCCATGTCAGGGGAGTCGATGTCGTTCCAGGATGACGGGCTTGCGAGGTGAATCACGGCGTCGCAACCCTCGATGCCCTTGACCATGGTTTCGGCGTTGCGGACATCGCCGACAAATCGCTCCCAGTCCACACCGTCGATGCGATCAGTCTTCGAGGTTTCGCGAACGAGGCATCGCACTTGATGGCCTTCAGCGACGAGCTGCCGAACCACGTTTGAGCCAATAAAACCGTTCCCACCTGTCACAAATATACGCATCGAAACATCCCACTTAGAAGGTGGGCGGGAACCTAAACAAAACGTTCGGTTCCTTCAACTGCACTCGACGTTCCGGCCAAATAATGTGGATCCACCAAATCGGCGATGCGTTTCATCACAAGATCGGTGACGGCATCGAATTTATCCGAATACTGATGCGCTTCGTCCGTGAAGGGACGGTAAGGGGCATCGACTTGGAAGGGCGCGAGTTCCTTGTTTGGGGTCAAGGGTTCGCCGATTCGATACAAGACGCTGCCGCCTCGTGAAAACGGATTATTGCCAGGGTAGGCGCCTTCGCAACCATTGCTGCCGATCGGTAGAATGGTGGCTTGGGTTCGAAGCGCCATCTGCGCAAGCCCTGGTTTGCCGGTGCCCAGGGTGATCGAGCGTGTTCCTTCCGGGAAAACCACGACGCGCAGCCCCAATTCGAAAGCTTGCATATTCAGGTCGACAAAGAGGTCCATCATCTGCCGAAAAAGCTCACGATGTCGCTCCACAAGGCTGTGTTTGAACGGGTCGAAGTCTAGGCCCAGAATATTTCGTGGAGTCTTCAAGAGGTGCAACATGTCTCGCTCCAGCCCGGCGGCCTTTGCGTCTTCAAGAAGGCGTGAGTCTTCCCAACCCTCTTGTGTTGCGTGGCGAAGAAGTCGGTAAAGCTCGTCGCACGGCGGCCTGTTGAGCACCGACACTGCGTCAGTGGTGATCAGGTATCCGCGCGAGGGTGTGGGGATATTATTGGTCGAAGTCAGGAACCCACGGGAAAACCCGTGGTTGTAGTATTTTCCCTTGGCCCAGGTGGCCGTAAACTCGTTGCGTTCACGCCATAGCTGAACCTGAAGCGGCCAGTAGTTAAATTTATCCGTGTGGTTCATCGCGATATAGACCCGATGATCGGGCGACGGCATGCGGTCGAAGTTCTCGATTCTGATGCGTGTTCTGGTCTGCGGAAGGGTGTAATTCGCGCGTAAAATCCAGCCGGCAAGCATCTGGCCTTTGGGGCGAGTGGTCAGTTGGATTCTTTTCATGACGTCTAACGTCAGCATCAGCAGCTCACAGAACAGGTCGCTAAGAGGGCACTTCTCAGTAACCTTCTACCACGCGGGCGTCTTTTGGGACGTCGAAATTCGAAAATTCCGGCTCAAAGGACACGTCGGACATGCTTGTGTTGCTGACCAACTCACCAGTTTTGGTGCCATCCCATTTAAACGAACGAAACGTTTTGGGAAGCTTGATGCCATCGATATCTTGCTCGCCCTCATAAGCTTTGAACTTTTCAGGGCTGTGTCCGCCGTCTGGAAAAAAACCTTTGTAGCTCACGATATAGCGCAATCCAGCAACTCTGCGTGTCTCTTGGTCAAAATACACCACGTAGAAGTCTGACGCGTCTCCCGTGCCGTCTGCGAACGTGACACGCACCGTGTCGTAGGTTTTTCCTTCGAACTCGACCGGAGTGTCGACGGAGACCTGGGTTCCGCCA
Source organism: uncultured Bradymonadales bacterium (assembly GCA_964394615.1). GTDB lineage: Bacteria > Myxococcota_A > Bradymonadia > Bradymonadales > Bradymonadaceae > JBFFMO01. The sequence goes on from CAYMYJ010000029.1 coordinate 34,502, forward strand.
TCGCCCAACACAAAAGGAACACCGACAAAGTAATAAGGAGTCAATGACCAGAATCGAGGGTTGGTCCCGACTTCGGCGCCTGCCGGGGAGACCCAGGCTTGCGCTCCGTCCCAGCCAAACGAAATGCTTGGATCGCTGACGAGCGTGTGGACAGCGCGCGCGTTCCACAGGTCTACCACTTGAGTGGTGTCTTTGGCTTCTTTGCCTATCGGCTCGGAAGTGTATCGGAATTTTAGGTTTTTACCTTTGTACCAATTTTCCAAACCGCCATGGGCTTCCATGCTCTCCCAGATGATCGTTCCCCCTGGGCTTGCAAGGAGTTTCGCCTTTGTTGCTGCGACCCGTGCGTCAACGTCATTGCTGTTTTGTGACGTGACTTGGGTCAGTGGTTCTTTGTCTGATTCGGCAGCGGTGATGGCCGGTGCCGTGTCTTTGGGTTGTTCCACCGGCATTTCTGCGGGTTTGGAACACGAAGCTGCGAGCAAAGTGACCAAGAGGATAACAAAATGGCTCATGGAGCGATTCCAACAATTTGGGTGCGGTAATTCATGCAAAAAAGATCCAAGTGACCCTCCGCCTCCCGTTTGGGATGCGAGGTCAGCTGGATCTTTTTCTTCAATCAGATTGAGTGCTTAAGCGACTCAGTAGCCTTCGACCACGGCTGCGCCGGCCGGCACGTCAAAATCTGAAAATTCTGGCTGAAAGCTGACGTCAGATAGGGTCACGTTAGTCACGTGTTCGCCAGTCTTGGTTCCGTCCCATTTGAACGTGCGGAATGTCTTGGGAAGCTTGATGCCATCGATATCTTGCTCTCCTTCATAGGTCATGAATTTTTCAGGGCTGTGTCCGCCGTCGGGGAAAAATCCTTTGTAGGTCACGACGTAGCGCAAACCAGCAACTTTGCGTGTCTTCTGGTCAAAATACACGACGTAGAAGTCCGAGGCGTCGCCTGTGCCAGCTTCATACGCGACGCGCACTGTGTCGTAGGTTTTTCCTTCGAATGTCACAGGAGCTTCGACGGTGAGCTGTGTACCGCCATCGCCCAAGACAAATGGAACGCCGACAAAGTAGTAGGGAGTCAGTGACCAGAATCGAGGGTTGGTCCCGACTTCGGCGCCTGCTGGGGAAACCCAAGCCTGAGTTCCATCCCAGCCAAACGAGATGGTTGGGTCGCTAACGAGCGTGTGGCGAGAGCGCGCACTCCACAGGTCGACGGTTTCGATGGTGTCGTTGGGAGCCTTGCCGATGGGCGCGTAGTTGAAACGGAATTTTAGGTTTTTACCCTTATACCAATTCGCCAAACCGCCATGGGCTTCCATGCTCTCCCAGATGATTTTTCCGCCTGGGCTCGCCATGAGTTTCGCCTTTGTGGTGGCGACCCGCGCGTCAACGTCGTGGCTGGTCTGTGAGGTGGCTTCAACGGCGGGCTCTGTGCCTGACTCTGCAGCAGTGATGGGTGGCGCCGAGTCCTCGGTCTGCTCGGTCTGCTCAACCGGCATTTCAGCGGGTTTGGAGCAGGCAGCGAGCATAGAGACGATGAGGATAAGCAAGTATGATTTCATTGAGCGATTCCGCGGTGTTAGGTTTGTCCGACGCCTTTGATGCGTCCGGGCACTTGGGGGTTTCAAGAACGTTGGTCCGCCCGTGTTCTGGTCCGCCCGTGTTCTGGTCCGCCCGTGTTCTGGTCCGCTCGTGTTCTGGTCCGCCCGTGTTTGTGACGATTCGACAATTCGCAACTTCCGAGACGATTGACCGATAACCTGTGAACCAAAACAGAGGTCAACAGGTTCACAGACAATCTTAGGTCGCGCGGATATCTGCCGCACTTTGGCCAGCAGATTACTCGAAGCCGAAATCCTTGATCGCGACGGCTTCGCTTTCGCATTTGAGCACTGCGGCTTCGACCCTCATCTGAAGTTCGCGCACATTTCCCGGCCATGTATGGGCCAATAATTGTTGTTGAACCTCGTCGTCAAAACGATGGATCGTTTTGCCATAACGCTTTGAGTAGTTTTTCAAAAACGTGCGGGCCAAAGGCAGGATATCGTCGTGACGTTCACGCAGTGATGGAACACGGAAAATAGTCTCTTTTAAAATTAAGTAGAGGTCTCTGCGCAGTTTATTGGTGTCAACCAATTCCTCTAAATCGCGATGAGTGCTGGCGACAAGACGTGCTCGAACGGGTCTTCCAATGGTATCTCCGGCTCGGCGAACCTCGGATTCTTTGAGCATCCGGACCAATTTTCCCTGAATCATTGGGGATAATAACTCGATTTCTTCCAAGAAAACCGTGCCGTCGGCGGCCAATTCAAAAATGCCTTTTCTTGGGGCCAATCGGCCCTGGAATTCCGAAGCGACACAGCCGAATAATTCCACATCGATGTCGGTGTCGTCGGACGGCGAACAATTCAAGCTGAAGAGCATGCCGCGTCGCGTCGGTTCGTCTGTCGTGTTGCCAAAATGGTGCAGAGCCCGAGCGAGCAATTCTTTGCCCGTGCCCGCTTCTCCGACGATCAAAACGGGAGTGACGCTGTCCACCTGCGCATTCAGAAGTTCAAAAACGTGGCGCATGGCGGGGCTTTCCGCGACGAGTTCTTTGAACGAATAATGGCGCCGTTCACGTTCACGGTAATATCGGTTTTCCTCGATACTTCCCGCGAGTGTTTTGCGAGTGTCCAGGAGGTCGAAACAGAGCTTCGCGAGCGGAGCGACTTCATGAGCGGCCAGTGCGACCTGATGCAGGAGCGCGGAATCGTGCACATCAGGTCCAAAATCGAAGGTCGCATAGGCCCTCGCAGGTGATCCCATCGGCACAAAGACACTGCGCAAATTATCGTGGTCCACCAGCAAAGCGTCGCTGCTGCTGCGTAGCGCCTCTAGAATTGGGCCAGCGTGTCGGGCGAGCCGCGTAGCAGGGTCCACGGCCTGTTCGACGATTCCAACAGCCATCACGCCTTCGAATTGCGTCGGGCATATCGCCCAGGTTTCGCGATGAGGCAGGTCGTCGCCATCAAAGGACGTGATGAACACCCGGAGTGGGCGGGCTTTGGTTCTTTCGACCGCCAGACCAGCAATAATGCGCAGAAGAGTGCCGGGATGGGGATGCTCGGCCAGCGTTTGGGCGACTTCGGCGTGGATGGCGGGATGTTCGTCACGTGCCAAGTTTAGTCTATGTACCTTGGGCTCGCCTGCGGTCGGGTCACATGCGAGGACCCGTATCGTGACTTCGGCCCCCAGAACTTTGATTTCGTCCCCGTTTTGCAGTGTCCAACGGGTTTTTGCGTTCTGACTCTTGTATTGAAGTCGGCCGTCACGAAAAAGCTGAACCACGGTCGGACCCGGGTCAGAAACCCATTCGTAGTGGGTGTCCTGTCGAACAAAAGTTCCAAGTGTTTTGGGAATGCCCTCGACGTTAAGCACCAAGTCATGAAGCGGGCCGCGCCCAACGCTGATGAGCGCTCGGTCGATCTCGTGCTCGCGCATGGTGGCGGATTGAACCTGGAGTTTTAACGTCATGGATTGGTTCCTTTTTCCTGCTCCTTTCGAAAGAGCTCCATCTCAAATTCGCCCAGTGTCTCGACCTCGCCCACATCCGGCATTTTTGAACCGTCTGGCGTCCTGGCTTGAACGCTTGCCCACGCCTGTAAGCGCAAGGCTCGCCGCTCGGATCGGTTTAGCGAGTAGGCGCGTTTCATGAGTTCTTCGCAGCGCGCAAAATCGTTTTTCTGGCAATACCCAAAGCCGACAGTGAAGATCCGAGCGGCGCGTTCCGTGTCGTCCATGATGAATTCTGAATCGCGGTTATCGGCGGCTTCGGCCATGGCGTCCAACGCCGCAATGCGTGCGCTGACGACCCTTGAGTTGGCGTCTTGGACGACGATCTTCCAGTCGTTTTCGGTTGGCCCGGTTTCTTTGGGCACACGTCGGTCGAGCGCGGTCGACACGACGAATCCGACGATGCCCACGATGGCTAAAACCACAAACCAGAAGCCAAACGCGTAACGTAGGGCTCGAAAAAGAGCGCCGGGTTTAGGCCATGGCAACCAAAAATCACGCACTTTTTCTGCGCGACGATGGGCTTCTTTGGCGGAATCAAACCAGGGTTTGATTTTCCAAAAACCAAATCCAAATTCCAGTGCTTGGTCGTCGTCGCCGTTATAGATCTGGCCGGCGCCAGGGGCGATGATGCTCAACGCTCTGGCCAGATTTGGTATATGCGGTGTGCGGTCGTCGAAGCCCGCGGGAGCATAAGGCGCGCGGTCTTCGCGGGCTTTGAACGCTTCGACGATGGGCTCGGCTTTGCTCGGCTCAAATGGTGCTGGCACGGGCTGCGCGTCGACGGTTGGTTTCAGCGCGGGTTTGATGGGATGAGTGACGGCTTCCGGGATTGAGTCGAGGAAAGCAGCACCGACCGGCACGACGGGCTCCCCGGGCATGCGCATCGGGGGATCCTCGTCGTCGTCTTCAAAGAGGGACTTCGTGGGAACGGGGCGTTTTGCCGGTAGAATCACCGTGCTGTCTATCGGCATCTCTACGGTTTGTGGTCCATCGTCGAGGTCCGGAAATAGCGCGCCCCAGCCACCACTTGGGATGGTCGTTGGACCTATGTCCAACGGTGCATTCTGACTCGGCGCCGGCAGACGGTTCAGATTTGTTTTTACCGGCGCGGTTGCGGTTGTGGGAGCCGAAACGGCTTTGGGAATCCTCGGGGCAGGTAGCTTGGCTCCTGTCGAGGGGCCCCCGAAATGTCCGGCAACGTCGATATCATCAGAGATTTCGATATCGATGATCCCCAGCGCGTTCAGGGCATGGTCGAGGTCCGGATCGCTTGTCTTGAGTCGTTTCGGCGCGGTGATGATCGTTTTGGGTTCATCGATCGTCGGCTCATCGACGTCGGCGATCGCCGCAGGGATTCCCATCTGGATCAGGCGCTTAACTAGATTCTGCGCGCCCAAATGGGATAGGTCGGCTTCGACCGTGATCGGGCCACGCAGCAGCAGCGATACCAAAACAGGCGATGAAACGCCTGTGACGGGCTCAAGAAGGCGAGCCAATTCGTCGGAGCTGCGCTGCCAGCGGTGGGGCTCTACAATGACTGAGAAGTTGCGGGACATGCGCGGATTCTGGCCTCTAGCGTGCGATTCGTCCAGCGAATCTACGAAACGATTAGGGGGTCAATGTCAGCGACGTCGCTTGATCGACAAAGAAATTCATCGTGGTGTTATTCGTATCACAATATGCCCACGCGTTTGTGCTCGATCGTCGAACTCGCACAGCCACACTGTATGAGCCTACGGCCGGTTTGGCTGTCGTGGCATAAATGCGACCTTCATACTCTTGGTTATTGGGTGCGGTAGCGCGTGGCCCTTTATAGGGCAGCATCGTCGGATTCCAGACATAAGCCCCGGGCAGGGCGGGATTGCTCGACACCGCGCCGTATCCGATCTCGGCTTCGATTTCGGTTCCTGCGAAGGTCATGTCGGTCAGGCCTGCTTCGAAAGTCTCAATTGTGACCAGGGGCGAATCGTCAGTGAGCGCGGCGCTTAAGGTGGGTTGCCAAATATTGCAGTAATCGACCAAGTTGGGCGCAGAGGCAGCCTCAAACACACGTGCGTATCCGATTTTCTTGCGACTGTAGGTGCCTGCGGTCGTGGTGGAGTCGAGGTCGCAGTAGCTCCAGTTTTGGCCATTATCCACACTGAAACGGTATGTAAATGCGTACTCTCCGGCGCTCGTTGCCACAAAATTCGCTTCGTATTCGTCTTCGTTTGGCCCCGGATTGATCACGCCTGAGGTGCGTAGGGTGGCCGGGATGGCCATGAATGCGGCTGGCGTGGCGGCGGGGTCATCAGTGGCAGGCCCTACCAGGAGTTCGGCCTTCAAATTGGCAGCTTGAGTGCCAGTTCCGGTGATCGTGCCTTCGGTGACGCGGCCAAACACCGTCACGCTTTGGCCGACCAATGCCGAAGTGACGATGGCGGGAAATTGCAGACGGCAGGTGTCGGGAAGGTTCACGACGACGTCTCGGGTTTCTAAAAGACCCAATTCGTTGGCATCAAAGGGCGGAGATCCTGACGTGTCGCACCAGGTCCAGTTCGTCCCGCCATCGACGCTGAACCGATAGGCGTAGTCGTAATCGCCCTGTGTCTGCGCGGGGATTACGCTGGTGTAGACGTCGTTGGCAAGGTCGCCTTGGTTCAGCCCATCGGCATCCTCGGCGTAGGTTCCTGTTGCCGTTCCTGACCACGTGTTGGGCGCGCTTCCTGAGGGACCGTATCGCAATTCTGAGGTGATCCCGGCGCCTGCCCCGCCACCGTTGGTGATTCCGGCGACAAAGACGGCACCACGAATGGCGGTCGAGGTTTGTCCGCTCAGGTTTGAGACCTGTGCGGTTTGCGTTGAACAAAACCCGATGGTCGGAAGAACGGGGTCTACGACCTCGAGTTTTCCACGGTCGTCGCTGCCGTTGCTGCTTCCATCAAGGTCGCAATAGAGCCAGTCACCGGTTGAGGTCTTGAAGCGCGCCAGATAATCGTATGAGCCAGCTGCGGAGGCCTTAAGCTTAGTGTCGTATTCGTCATTGGCTTTATCGCCTGGTGTCGCGCCGTCGATGTCCACGTTGTAGGTCGCTGCGGTCCAATTGAAGTCCTGAGGTGCGGCGCCTTGAACGCCCCACCCAAGTTCGCCCGTGATGCCTGATCCTTGGCCGTCTCCAGGGGTGAGTCCTTCGGCGTACACAAAGGCGTAAAGTCGTTCTGAGTCTTCGCCGGTTACGGCATTTGCGGGGCTTTGCGCCTGCAGCTGACAAAACGAAATGGCCGGCATCTGGGCTTCTGAAACCTGAATGATGCCGGGGGAATCGGCCCCGTTTTCACTGCCGTCGAGGTCGCAGTAGACCCAGTCTGGGCGCCCTTGAACACGCATGCGAGCGATGTACGAAAATTCGCCCGTCGTTGGAATATCCAACGTGGCGCCGTACTCGTCGTTGGACAGGTCGCCTGGTGCCAGGCCGTCTTTGTCGACGTTGTAAGTCATCGGCGTGAACGCAAACTGAGAAATATCTCCGTTGCCCCACCCAAGTTCAGCTTCGATGCCCGGACCCTGTCCTTCGCCTTGAGTGACACCTTCCATGAACGCGATCGCAAAAAGCGCCGGAAAATCCTGGCCGATCAACGCGCTCGCGGGGCTTTGGGCCTGCAATTGGCAAAATCCAATCTGTGGGTCGAGGGCTTCGACAAACGCGAAGGCCCCGGGGAGTTTGCTGGTGGTGTTATCAGGATTCGTGGCGACGACGTCGACCGCACCAGGCATGGTCGCCGTGGGTGTTACAACGGTGGCCTGACGCGAGGTCAAGACCACAACCGATGTGCCAGGTGTGTCGGCGAAAGTGACCGTCATTCCACTTTGAAATCCGCGTCCAGAAAGTGTCACGGTCGTGCCACCCGCAACGTTTCCTTGCGTGGGCAAAAGGCTGCGCAGGTCGAGCACTTCTTCGGCAGCGTCCGTGCCAGCATCGACGCCCGAATCGACGCCGTTATTGGGTTTCTCCGGTGTGTCGTCGGTCGCGCAGGCGCCAAGAACGAACGTGAGTAGAACGAGCGTGTGAGAGAAACGAATCATGGTTAGGACTCCCGGTTTTCTGTCGATGCGAAACCCTAACACTTTCCTCTTTGAATCGCAGCATTCCGGGACGCCCATGTCTGCGTCAAAAAGCTATTTCAGGACGCCACCGTTTTCGACGGTCTGAAAGTTTTCGGGCGCGATATTGTATTTTCGAAGGGCTAAAGAAAGATCCTCGACGGGGCGATTCATCCCCTCGTCAGTCAATTGAAAGGTTCCCCAATGAATTCCCAGGGATTGTTTTGCGCCCAAATCTAGATGGGCCGCAGCGGCATCGTCTGGATTCATGTGGTGAGCCGCCATAAACCACCGCGGTTCGTAGGCACCCACCGGTAAAAGGGCGACATCGGGTGAGCCAAGGCGTTTACGTGTCTCGGCAAAGTGGGGGCCGTAACCAGTATCGCCCGCAAAATACACACTGCCGCTTGGGCCTTTGATCATGTAACCGCCCCAAAGTGATTCGCCGCGATCAAAGATCGATCGCGAAGACCAGTGCTGCACGGGGACGAATGTGACCTCAAGCTTTGAGATCGTGCGGGTCTCCCACCAGTCGACCTCGCGGCTCTTGATATCTTGGTCGGCCAGATAGGCCTGATTTCCCAACCCGACAAGTACCAGAGGTTGGTCGCGTGCTTGCAGCGCAGCGAGGGTCTCGACGCTCAGATGGTCGTAGTGATTATGCGAAATTACCACCAGATCGATGGGCGGCACCTGGCTCAACGGCAGGCCTGGCGCCTTGTGTCTGGAGGGCCCGGCCCATGACATCGGGCTCGCACGTTCGGCCCAGATTGGATCGGTCAGGATATTCACCCCGTCCAATTGCACGAGGACCGTGGCGTGGTTGATGAATTGCACCCGTAATTTCGTCGATCGCTTTGGCGGAACAGCGGCTGTGGGGATTTCTGCCCACTCGGGCCAAGGCTCCTGATCCCGATTGGCGATCCATTTAAAAAGGCTCGTGGGCCCGCGCTCTGGGACCTCGATCGCGTTACGGAACCGAGTCCCATCGAAGCCGTTTTGGGGCAGCCCATGATAGCTCGCCCCGCAAGCGGTGAAGAGGGACAGGAAGACTAAGATTGGGGGAATCGTGATGCGCATACGAACTTAGATACTCGAAAACCGTTTCAGATACTCAAAAAACCACGGTGCCGTTAAGACGAGTGTTGCAACGTTTCAAGGCATGTAGTGAAAAAACCCTCATGATTTCAGTATGCCGCCATTTTTAGAGCTTGGCACGACCCGTGCTCTATAGGTTCATGCGGGAAGCCGCGGAAGTTACTGAACGTGGAGAGAGAATGGTCATCGATATCAACGCATTTTTAATGGCTCTCCTTGGAGGTGTCGTCATTGGAGTCGCAGCAGCAATGCTCCTTCTATTGGTGGGGCGGATTGCCGGCATCAGCGGCATCACCTCGGGGCTGGTGAAACCTGTGAAAGGTGAAGTGCCTTGGAGGGCTGCGTTTGTTGGAGGCCTCGTCATGGGTGGGGTTGGGCTCTTGGCCTTTTACCCACAAGCCTTCCCAGAATTGGTTTCGCGAGGCCCACTTCTGACCGCGATCGCGGGATTGCTCGTTGGCGTGGGAACGCAGTTGGGAAGCGGCTGCACCAGCGGGCACGGCGTGTGCGGAATCTCAAGGCTATCGGGACGTTCAATCGTCGCAACAATCACCTTCATCTCGGCCGGAGCAATCGCGGTTGTGGTGATGAGAGCCATGGGGTTGGCATGAAAATCATGGCAAGTGCGTTTTTATCGGGCCTTTTATTTGCGATCGGACTCGGCCTCGCGGGAATGACCGATCCCTTGAAAGTAATCGGCTTTCTAGACTTTTTTGGGAGCTGGAATCCCACGCTGGCATTCGTGATGGTGGGAGGAATCCTCTCCTATGGGGTGTTGTATCGAGTCATTACCAAACGAAAAGCTCCACTCTTTGGGTCTAAGTTTTCTTTGCCCACTCGAAAAGATCTGACCCCTCAACTCGTTGTGGGTTCGGCACTTTTTGGAATTGGGTGGGGAATGGGTGGGCTTTGTCCCGGGCCGGGATTAGCTTCACTCGTGACAGGGTCCGCCTCGGTCTTGTCTTTCGTAGTGGCGATGCTTGGTGGCATGGCACTCTACAAACACGTTCTCGAGAAGAGACTAGCTTGAAAGGTGCTCCCATGACTGTTTCACCAAACACGATTCTACATACCTGTGACCTCTCGTCCGACGATACACAGGCGCTCATGCACGCAACTTTGTTGGCCTGGCGAGCGGGTGCAAAGCTGGTGTCTGTTCACGCGGGTGACGACGCGTCGCTCTCGTCGAAAATCCCCGACGCCAATCAAATTGTGAAGCGCTGGAATGCGGACGCCACGGTCGACCATGAACGAATTGTTCGCTCGTGTTGCGATGACGTGATCGAGGGCATTCTTGTAGCCGTCAAAGAAAAGCAGCCCAATCTGGTGGTCGCTGCGACTCATACTCGGTCACTTTGGCAGCGCGTGTTGCGCTCAAGCGTAGCGGAGGCGGTCGCCGACGAGACCTTGTTGCCGACTTTGTTCATTCCTATCGGCTCTTGCGGTGCGCTCGACGAGCTGCGTGGGCGACTCAACACGACTCGTATCGTGATCGCGGCTCAGGACACTCCAGCCGTCAACGCGGCGGCACCATGGGCCTCATGGCTCGCCTCTCACGCAAGTGAGACCGGCGAAGTTGTGATGCTGCATGCTGGCGTCCTTGAGGGGCTGGACGACGCGATCGTTCCCGAGATTCCCGGCTGGAGCTGGCGCTTCGAAAAAATAGAGCCAACAGTCAAGATTGAGGACGCCATCGCTGAATTCGTCGCCTCGCCAGAAACGATCTTGGTGATGCCGACTCATAATCACGACAGCTTGGGGGATGCCATCTGGGGCAGCACCACTGAACGTGTTCTGCACCAGATTAAGCGCCCTCTCTTGGCCGTGCCCTACTAAGCGGTCGCCCAATCGCAATGCAGGCCATAGGGCCTGCCACCCATCACTCGGCTGCGGCGCCGGCTCGGACCAGGGCGAGTTCTTCGGCTACGATACTCGCGGTCAGATCGAGTTCTTCTTCGGAATGAGTTGAGCTCAAGAAGAACCGCAGGCGCGACGCATCGTCCTCTACCGCCGGATAAACAATCGGCTGCACGTTGACTCCGCGATCGGCCAATCGGCCCGAAAGTTCAAGGCAATGATAGCTGTTGCCCACGATGACGGGAACGACGGCGGAGTCTTTGCTCGGGCCGGTGTCTAGGCCAAGGGCCTTGCATTTTTCCAGGAAAAACTTCGCTCTGGATTGCAGGCGGTGGATGACTTCCGGCTCGGATTTCATCAACTGGCAGGATTTCAGCGCAGCCGCCGAATTCGCGGGGCTGATGCCGGCCGAAAATACAAAACCTGGAACCGTGTATTTTAGGTACTCAATCAACGACGCGCTGCCAGCGATGTAGCCGCCGCATGAAGCAAATGACTTGCTCAGCGTGCCCATCCAGATATCCACACGCCGCGCATCAATTCCAAAATAATCTGAAACTCCCGCGCCACGTGGCCCGATGCAACCGATCGAATGGGCTTCATCGACGTAGAGCAACGCGCGATGTTTATCCTTCACGTCTAGGAATTTAGCCAGATCCGGGATGTCGCCATCCATCGAATAAACACCCTCGATCATGATGCCGACCTTTTTGTACGAGCCGCGAAGCTGCGTCAAAATGCGGTCGAGTGCCTGCCAGTCGTTATGCGGGAAAGGCATACGTTTTGCGCCCGACATCTCGGCCCCGGTCATGATCGAGTTATGCGCCAAAGCGTCGTGAAGGATGAGATCGCCTTCTCCAAACAGATGCCCAATCACCGATTCATTGGCATGATGGCCTGCCGAAAAAACCAGGGCCGCATCCACGCGGATAAATTCGGAAATTTCCTTTTCTAATTCGCGGTGCAACGGAATTTCGCCGCTGGCAACCCGGCTCGCGGAAACGCTGGTTCCATAGTGCGTGATGGCGTCCTGAGCAGCTTTGGTGACTTCTGGGTGTCCAGAATAACCCAAGTAATTATAGCTCGAGAAATTCATCATGTCGTGGCCTTCGATATTCGCATTATTTTTGGCGATACCGTCGTGCCAGTGGAAATAGGGGTTTCGAACACCGACCAAAGACGCCATTTCAAGGCGTTGTTTCAGGGCCTCGACCTCGGGGAATTTATCGATCTTCCAAAGGCTCTCGTCGACGTTGGTGTTTTGCCCCGCCTCGGGGACCACCGTGTCGGAGTTCCGCTCGAAGATTCTCGCCGTCACGTCGTGCATGACCGCAAGAAGCTGGCCGTCCATGGAATCAAATCGAATAGAACCTAGAACGTCGTCGCCTTCCAGTTCTTGCAGCATCAACGTGCAGCGCACTTCATCGGTAAATGGCGCGAGTTGGACGTAGCGCTTCATCGACGAAGGATAACCTGCCGCGCCGTGCTGGCTCTTGAGCCAGTAGAGGACCAGCTGCATTGCTCCGTCAACCACGTACGGGTTTGCCAGAGATTCGCCCAGTGGGTTCTCAAGTTTTTGGTTCTTGAGTACGCCAGAAGAGTATTTTCCGCCGATATGTTCGATCGTCTTAATCGCCCGCATTCGCGGGCCGTGGAAGCTCTCATTCTTATAAAACTCTTCGAGACCAAGTCTGGTTTCAAGAGCGTCTGAATTCTCGGCTTCGAAGGTCGACACGTCGTCGCTCAACAGATTCGTGCGGCCTTTATACGCCAGGAATTTCTGGTCGTTTAACTTCGAGAATATCTCGATGTTAATCTCGTTATTTGTTCTGTGGGCCACAACTTCAAGTCGGGTATTTTCGTCAACCTCGACCCCTCGACATAACTCGAATTCATCGATCGACGTCGTCGTCGCCTCACCAAGCGTGGCTGCGGCCTGAAGCGCCAAGTCGAGCGCAAAGGCAAAGGGCAAAACCGCACGATTTTTTAATTTGTGGTCTGCAGCCCAGGGCAGCGTCGAAAGCGAGGCTTCAAATTCAGCCGAATACGAGCGGCGAATTTCGGGAAGGTTTCTTCCAAAAAGCACTTCTTCGGCACCCATGCCCCACTCGGCAAAAAACGCGTCCAAACCTTCTTCTGGGCTCATGAAAGTGACGCCGCCAGCTTCCATCGCTGCGCGCACCGGCGCGGGAATGCTGGCCACCATGTCGGTGCCATCCCAAGCCGGCCAATCGAAGGTGATGGCTTCAATGCCCTGAGTCCTTAGGCGCCCGGTCATCGCGCGCATGGCCTCGTTGGCCGCGGCATAATCAGCCTGACCGCGATTTCCAAACCTGCCAGCCCACGACGAAAACGAAGCAACGCGTTTGGCCTCTGAGGCGACGTCCAGCGCATTTTGAAGTCCGTGAGTTTTCACGGCGACCACGTTTTGGATGTCTGCGGCAGATTTTGTTGCCGCCAGACCATCACGAATGATCCCTGCGGAATGAATCAGGGCCGTAAATTGGCCAAAAATGGCCAATTTCTTTCGAGTTTTTTCGTCGGCGCTTGTTGTGCAGTCCCAGGGCACAAAAGCCATCGAATCGCTTGCGCTGGCTTTGCCCGTTCGGCCTGTGGTCACGACGCGCGCGCCCAATTCGACCAGCTTTTCTGCCACCATCTTGCCGACGCCACGTGACCCGCCAGTGACCAGAACAATCTGATTTCGCCAGTCGGCGACCGGCTGTTCGATTCCCGTATGGACCAAGACTGGAATTTGGCGTGATTTGCCGACCCGAACCTCAAGATCATGAACGGTCGTGAAGAGTTCAGCTTCGATCGCCTCCACGTCGCTTTCTGTGTCGAGTGTCAGGGCGGTGAAGCGTGTGTCGTTCCATTCGTGCGAGAGCGCTTTGGTAAATCCAATTGCCGCTGCTTGAGCGGGTGTGGTGTCGACGCTCGTGATGAAGATCTGAGGCGGATGAGCTGCCAAAGTCTGTGCGATCTGGTGCAGTTCCGCGGTGATTTCAACCTCATCGGAACCTTCGGCCAGATAGACGATGGCTTTTGGGGCCCGATGGTGTTTGAGCAACTCTTTTAGCGCCCCTGCGCGAGTTTCACCGGCAAACGAAAGCAGCTTGGTTGCGGCACGCATCGTGCCAAAAAGCGCGACGGGCACGCCCTGCGCGTCGAGTCGTTGTGCCAGTCGAAGTGCAACCCCAGCGTTGTCGGTGCTGATGGCCACGACGCCCTGATTCCAACCGCTCATCAAGTGTTGTGAGGGCAGGGGCGCATCGGTCAGCGCCACTTCGTAACGAGATAGCGGCACGAACGGCGCCGGCGCTGCGTCGACAGGCGAAGCCGCTGGTGCAGCCTCTTGCGCCGACTCCAGGAACGCCACCACGTCGGCGATGCAGGTGTTCTGGTTAAATGCGTCGACAGGGATGACCAGGCCGGGCAATGCGGCCGTGAGCTGGGAGCCGAGGTCGACAAAGAGAAGGGAATCAAATCCGAGGTCTGCCGAAAGAACCTGAGCAGGTTTTAACGCCTCACGTGGGAACGCGCTCACGGCTGCGATGGCCGCAAAAACAATCTCCGAATAGTTCGTGTTTTCTTTTGCGCTCGAGTCCACGGCTTTTTGAACGGTCGGTTCTTGGACGACGGCTGCGGCTTGGGCCGGTGGGCTCACGGTTAAGGGAGCCGGCGCGGGCATATTTACATGCGTCGCGCCTGTGGCCTCCACTGGAAATCCAAGGGCTTCCATCTGTCTGGCTAACAGAGTTGCGTGCTGCTGCAGAATATCGTTCTGCTGGCGGAATAGCTCGATCAAGGATTCGGAAGGTTGAGCCATGGTATTTTCGTCGGGTACGGGCGTGAACGTTGGAGGAGATTTAGGCGTGATGGCGAGCGGAGTCTTTTTATCGCGAATCACCCAATAGCGTTGGGTTTCTAGCGGAGTTGCGGGCAGACTCACCAAGCGTCCATTTTGGATGCTACGCGTTTTCAGAGGCACGCCGAGCGCGGCAAGGGCCGCGAGCGTTCGTTGAAATTCTCGGCCGCCATCCGGGTCTTTGGCGGCTGCATTTCTAGCCCCAATATGGCCACTCAACGTGCCGTTTGCGAACGAGGTCAACGTTGTGCCGGCGCCCAATTCCACAAAGTAGGACGCGTCTTCTGAGGCCGTCTTTAAGGCCTGCACAAAATTGACGGTTGTGGTCGCGTGGTCAGCAAAAGTCCCGGGCGCAGTGACCACATCATAATTGGTGCCCGTGATGGCCGAAGCGATTTTTGCCGTCGGCTCAGAAAACGAGAGCGCGTTGATATGGTACTGAAGCTCTTTGGCGATCGATGCGACCACCGGCGAATGAAACGCATGCGAGACATTCAATCGCGTCGCTTTGATTCCTTGCGCCGTGCACGCATCCACAAAAGAGATGATTTCATCGGTGGGGCCGGCGACCACGGTCTGTGTGGGGTGATTGATATTCGCCACACAGAGGCTCCCAGTGAGCTGGAACCGGGTGTCGGTTTCGGACGCCATCACCGCGGCCATCGCGCCAAAATCAGTGATCGGAAGCGTTGCCATCAATCGCCCACGTTGGGTGACAAATTTCAGCGCATCTTCATGCGAAATCAGCCCGCCAGCCGCCGCCGCAACAAACTCGCCCAGACTATGTCCGAGCGTGACGTCGGGCCGAATCCCGAGGTCTCCAAAAAAACGATCCAAAGCCAAACCAAGGGCCGCCATCGCCGGCTGACAAATTTCCGTCGCCCGCAGGGCTGCTTCGGCCTCTTCTGTGGCTTCCGTGTACAGGTATTCTAGGAGCGGCTTTTCGAGTTGGTCGTCGACTTGCGATGAGATCGCGTCCAGATGGTGCTTGAATGCCGGATAACGTTCGTAGAGGTCTTTAAGGAGGCCAACGCGTTGGGCGCCCTGGCCTGGGAACATAAACGCAATGCCGGGGGCGGGACCTTCCGCAAAAAAGATGTCGGGACCCAAGACCAAAGTCGAGGCGGCTTCGATTCGGGGCGCCGCTTCACGCAATTTCTGGACAAAATCATCGGCCGATGATGCGACCACGGCCAGACGTACGGCTTCTAGATTACGGGTGGTGTTAAGCGTGGTCGCGACATCATCGAGGCTCAGGTTCTGTGCCATAATCGTGTCGGCCAGCGCCAGAGCGTGCGAGGCGAGTAGCGTGCGATTTGGTGCAGAAATCACAAGGTATTGGCTCTGATCCGAGGACGCTGATTTTACTTTCGGTGCTTCTTCGATCACCGCATGGCAATTGGTGCCGCCAAATCCAAACGAAGAGATCCCCGCGCGTCGTGGGGTTTTTGATTCCCATTTCGACGATTCCGTCGCGATAACAAAACCGCGCTCGTCGAGCTTCAATGCGGGATTTGGGGTTTCAAAGCCGGGAAGCGGATTGAACTCTTGGCGCTCAACGCAAAGAATTGCGTGAATCAATCCTGCAACACCGGCGGTGCTCATCGTGTGGCCAATATTGGCTTTCACGCTCGAGATTTGAACTTGCGACGTTGTCCCCGCGAAGACTTCGTGAAGCGCCTCAACCTCGACGGGATCACCCACTGCGGTGGCCGTGCCATGGCACTCCACAAAACCTACCGTTCTTGGATCGACATTGGCGTCCGCATAGGCTCGCCGCATCACGTCCACTTGTCCGGACACGCTGGGCGCCATCGGGCCCGAAGAGTCGCCGTCGTTATTGACGCCGATGCCCTTGAGGACCGCATGAATTCGGTCTCCGTCGGCCAATGCCTGGTCGAGCCGCTTGAGCACGACCATGCCCACGCCGTCCCCCTGAAGGAACCCGTCGCCTTCGGCATCGAAGGGGCGACAGGCGCCCTTTCTGGACACGGCTCCAATCCGCGAAAAACCGACGATATTTTCTGGGGTAAGGTTTAAATAAACTCCGCCGGCGATGGCCATATCGCACACGCCTGAGCGGATATATTGCATGGCGTCGCTGACAGCGACCAACGACGAGGCACACGCAGCATCGACGGTGAAGGCCGGTCCGCCGAGCTTCCATTGATGCGCCACGTTTGCCGCCGCCATATTCATCAACAAGCCAGGTATCGAAAAAGCTGTGACTGGAGTCACGTTTTCAACCCCGTGCCCAAGGGCATGAGCGGTCGTTTCGTCTGTGCCGCCAAATGCGCCGTCGGCCATCAACATCGCGTTGGTTCGGGCGGAAGATAAATTTCGGTATTCGGAAGTCGATACGCCCAGAAATGTTCCGACCCTTGAGGCGTCAAATCCGCCTTTTTCAAGTCCAGCGTCCTGCATGGCAACGCGCACAGCATCAAGGACCAAACGGTGCTGAGGGTCCATGGCTTCAACACGTCGCGGTGCGATACCAAAATGCATCGCCGCAAAGAGGTCGATGCCGTTCATGAACCCGCCTCGCGTCACATAGGTTTTATCGGGCTCTCTGGGGTGTTCGGCGAAAAACGTTTCGTTATTCCAACGGTCGAGCGGAACAGGGCCGAAGCTCGAACGGCCGTCGCGGAGGTTTTGCCAAAATTCCTCGATATCGTCGGAGCCCGCGAATTTGCAGGAGTATCCGATAATTGCGACATCACGATTCGTTGAATTTGAGGGCATGATGACTCACCAAAAAACGGAACTTTTCCGCAATCCAATTAAAAACACCGCACGCGCTGGGTTTAGCCGCATGGAATCAGCATTTCAAGGATAGAAACAGACCTACCGGTCGGTCTTAAATCTGACGGTTGGGTCGGTTAAAGCCGCGGCAAGCGGTTCTGCACCACGTGCGATTTCAGTGGCGTTTAGCCGAAGTGAATCTTGATTCATTGGATCTCCGCCTTAGATTTGGGTATGCCCAAAGGGAACCTGAGATTGTCGGCGCTGCCGGTAGAGGTCGTGATTCTTCGTGCGATCATGTCGGACGGATTTGAAGGCTGTAAATATTCGTTGGATTGGGTTGGAGGAATTCATGTCAAAATCGCGTCCTAGTATCGCTGAGACTTTTGGGCTCACAGAGCCGCTAACCCGAATCGGGCAAGTCAAGCTTGCGCTCAAAGGCGATGAATTCACGCCGCCGAGCCAATGGGGGCCGACTTCGTTGCTCATTTTTCGCCCGCAACTCAGCGTAAAGACCTGGGCGGGCTGGAAACCAGCCGACCGTCTGATTCCTGTCACCAATTATTTTAACCGCACACAGACTCCGATTTCGGAAGGCTGGTCGGTCAAAAAGACGCAGGTTCGCGATTTCAGGGGTGGGAAAAACACCTATAACAGCCATAACGGCACCGACTTTGCGATCCCTGTTGGAACGCCCGTCGTGACACCCGCCGCTGGGCTGGTCCTCCGAGTTAGCAGCGAGTTTCATCGAGGTGGGCTCAAGATCGTTATCGATCACGGGCATGGCCTCATCACAACCTCGGGTCATCTGGCGCGCTCGTTGGTCCGTGCCGGAGATTTCGTTCAGCGTGGGGACCAAATCGCGCTTTCAGGTTACTCCGGGCTGGACGCGGTTGTTGCGTTTCCGTGGAGCGTGCCACATGTGCATTTCAACACGTGGCTGAACGGTGTGCCGGTCGACCCATTTGCTCTGCCTGATGAGACTTCGCTTTGGCTCGAATCCAACGATCCCAAACCACCGATGTTGAGCTCATTGGAGCCGCCCGAGTACATCGAAACGGAGTGGGATGTGGACGCGTTAGAGGCCATCATCGATTCGTGCATCGATCCGGTGTTGAAGGTGGCGCTGCGGGCCACGCGTGATTTAGACCGCCGCGCCGGGGACACGATTTTCATGAAAAATTACTTTCCTACGCGTTTTTCTGCCGACGTCTCGCCCTATGCCAAGGTATGGAAGCGACAGCCTTTATTGGACTTACCGTTTGCTGCAGAAGACTACGATGGCGTGCGACTGCTCTAAGAACCGTGTCGACCTAGAATCTAAAGGGTCAAAATGAAACGACTGTTGGTGGGAATCGTAGTGTTGGCGTGCTTCGCGCCAGGTGTTGTTTTGGCCTGGAATCCCTTCCCCGCTTTGGCCCCCGGGGCGCATTATGGGTCCAGCGTGGAATGGTCGACACAGTCGGGCATCAACACCTGTCTGGCGGAGCTGAGCGCGTCCAGCAAAGCTAATTATTACGCAGCGCTCGTGAACAACACGAGTCCTAGCGGCGATCGTTCCGATAACGATGCTGTCCCCTATGTCGATGCGCTGAATGGCGCATGGGCCGGGCGGTTGCGTCCTGATCTCGATATTTTGATTGTCCTGGGGGTCGATAATCGTGCGGTGGCGATTCATCCGGGTTCAACGTGGGTCGCAACCGGATTTGAGAGTGCCGAGATTAAAGCCACCATCGATGGCTCCAGTTTCAAGAATTTCGCGCGTTCACAGGACTACACTGGCGCTGTTTGCGCGCTGGCGAAGGCCGTAGAAAATCGGATCACGACGCTGCAGGGGCGGCAGGCTGCCGCGTTGGAATCCGTGCGCGCATCGGTGGATCTCTGGCGCTCAAAAGTCCCGGCCCTTGAAGCTCGTGTGCGCGCCGAGGTTAGCGACCCCAAAGCGCAAAAGCTGGCGCTTGTAGCGCTGCAGAAAGCCACTGAGGACATCGACGCGGCCGCTTTCGCTGTCAGTCAAAAAAACGTGCCTGAGATTCAGGTCAAGCGTGTGGTGGTCAACCACTCCATCACTCAGGTCGAGTCGTTCCTGACTCAAATCAAGGCCAGTAAAACCGAGTCCGCGCAATTCAGGTCCGCTCTTAGTGCATTTGACAAAGAGGTTGAGGCGTCGTTTTTGACGGTCCCGGGCAAATCGTCGCTCAAGAAAGCCTCCGCGGCGTGCTTGAGTCAGGAGCCGAGCGCGTCTGATTTGTTCAAGGGTGTGCTTTATCGCGACCGCGCTGATGCGTGTCTACAGCGCCTGAAGCAGCGTTTCAAAGACGAAAAAGCTCAGCATTTTTACCGAACAAGGATCGTGCCCGGATTCGTGCTGCTGGGCTTGTTACTCGGCCTATTAGCAGCCCTTCTCGCGTTTTTCTGGCGCCGAAATGCCGCCAAAAAAATGGCCCAAGTTCAACTGGATATTTGGTCCACAAAATTAGGGCAGGCCGGAGAGCGTTTGCTCGAACTCGAGTCAAGATTTGCGTCTTATTTGTCGCAAACAAATGAGCGCTATCTTGGTCAGACCGCCGCATTGGATGTCGAATCCGCGGATGCGGTGAATTTGGTTTTCTTGATGTACGACCAGGCCACCAATATTCGAAAAAAGGCGCAAAAGACCTTTGACTCAGCGCCTATTTACAGTGCCAAAAATTTTGAACATTGCGTTCATCTGCTGACCACGACTCCGATTTCTTTTGAGCTCGGAATCCCGGAAAAAGAACTACGAGTCTTTTTACCGCTCACCAAATCCTATTCGGGTACCGCGTCGAGTGTCTTGAACGAGCTGGATCTTCGGTACGAGGAAGCGGCAAAGAACCTGGCCAAACTTCAAGGGGAAGTGGACCAGGCCATGCAGTGGTCCTCTACGATGCAAGACGGCCGCTCTGCACTCGAAGACGCGATGGCAACAAGGGTTGAGCTCGGTTTTCCGGTCGAAGTTTATCTGGCGGACCTTCGCGCCATCGAACCGGAATTGGACGTGTTCCTGACCAACGCGACCTACGACCCAGTCGCGGCGAATGCCGATGCGGAGGCACTTCTTGCCCGGATCATCGCGTTGGCCAAACGCGTCGAGACCGGCGATCACGTGCTGAAAGTCCTGATCGAAGAGATTACGCCAATGGCCCAGTCGCTAAGGGCCAAGGTCGGTGTTCTCCGCGAGGCAGGATGGTTGGTTCGCGAGCCTGGCTTTGACCCAGACGCGGTCCTCGACCACGGAAGTCTGGTTGCTCGAAATATTCGCAACATGATCGCCAGATATGAAGATATGGAGGCCGTTGCCATACAAGAGGAGCTCTTGCGACAGATTCAGGTTGCCACGGAACGGGTCTCCACGACCGTGAAGGCTCGAGACGCCGTACCGCGTCGAGTGGTTGTTTTGCAGTCGAGCAAAAGACGGCTGGAGGGCGACATCCCGGATGCGCGCGCGGCATTGAGTCGGCTTGAGGCGGACCATGCGATTTCGGCCTATCGCGTCGAGTCCGATAATCTGGATGAGCTCGTCGGGGTTTTGACGTCGATCGGCGAGTGGATTTCCAGAATTGAAAGCCAATTTGCGCGAGAAGAATATTTGGCCGCGACCGCCGACATCGAGACCTGTCAGGCGATGTTGGACGCTGGCGACTCGTTGATTCGGGCGATTCATGAGGTCGAAAATCTGTTGATCGCGCAGCGAAATGAAGCGTTTGAGTGGAAAAAATACATTGAATCGACGCTTCGTGACCTTCGCTCAAATGCGGACAAACCTGGCGTGGGCGCGGCGCGTCGAACACGCCTTTTGGAGCTCGAATCGGCCGCGGCTGTCGTGGTTGAATCCATGGATGTGGCCTTGCCTGACTGGCATGAGATCCATGCGGCGACTGGGGATTTGAAGGCTTTGGTTGAGGCATTGGACGCCGAGTGTTCGCGCGGCCGCTCAAGCGCAGCCCTGTCTTCCGATGAGTTTGTCCAGATGAAGTCGAGAGTCACGACCTTGGCTCAAGAGGTTCAGACGGAACGTCGCGACCGTCCGCACGTCGAGAGGTTCGTTAAAGAAATTGAATCAGAGATGACCCAGTTTGCAGGCCTGTTGAAAGACGCAGATGCGCCTGGCGAGCTGATATTTGATGAGTTTGAGAGCCTGCAGGAATTGGTGGCGCAGGCCCAGGAAATTTGGGCATCTGAAAGAAAAGTCATTCGTGATGCCACGATGGAACTCTCACTCGCAGACGGACAGTACTCAAACGTCGCGAGGATGAATTTTGGATACGGTGTCAGCCCGAACCTCAATGCGGCAAGCGCGCACTTGACGCAGGCCAAGGAAGCGGCGAACACACTGCTCTGGGAAACTGTGTTCGAGGAGGCTCAACGGGCGAATCGTGAAATCATTCGTCAGAAAAAGGCTTGTGAGAGGCTGGTTGAAGAAGAAAAAGCGGCACGACGAGCGGCAGCCGCGGCAGCGGCCGCAGAGGCGGCAGCGCGTCGTCGTCGGTCCTCGTCGAGCTCTTTTGGCTCTTCAAGTTCAAGTTCGAGTTTTGGTTCTAGTTTTTCGAGTTCTGGAGGCTCCAGTTTTGGGTCTTCGAGCTCCGGTGGCTCTAGTTTTGGCAGTTCAAGTTCCGGCGGGAGTAGTTGGTAATGGAAATTAATAATCAAAATCTCGAAATCATGATTTATCCTGAGCGCGACGGCGTGCTCTCGCCGATAGGGCACGATCTTGCAATCGAAGCTCAGAAATTGTCGGGAAAATTGGACGGGACGGCGCTTGAAATTACGGTGCCTTTCGACCAGCTGCGGGTGATCGGGAATATCTCTAACGGTCAACTAGATCGCGGCCAACCTGGAGAAAAGGACCGGAAGAAAATCGAACAGAACATGCTCGCCGATGTTCTTGAAACTAAAAAGTTTTCCAGCGCGACTTTTTCGGGAACACGTGAGGGGGACGTTGTCTCTGGCGAGCTGACTCTTCATGGCGTCACGCGTGGCATTCGAGTCGCTCTCGTTGATGGCCGTGGCTCATTTGTCATCAATCAAAATGATTACAAAATTAAACCCTTTAAGGCCTTTTTGGGACAACTTCGAATCAAACCGGAACTACGGATCGAAGTTGTGGTGAAAGGCCTATGAGCCTGCTCGGTGTAGTGCTGGCTGGCGGCAAGTCGAGTCGAATGGGGAGCGATAAATCCCGCATCGAACTCGACGGCATACCGCTGGTTAAACGCATGGCGTCTGCGCTTGACCCTGTCTGTGACGAGGTCGTCATCAGTGTGGATACGTTTCAGTTTCAAGATTTGGGACTTAACGAAATCGTCGATATTTGGCCGGAATTGGGGCCAATGGGTGGTTTATTGGCGGGATTAAAGGCGGCTGATGACCTGGGTTTTGACGAGGTGTTCCTGACCTCGTGCGACCTTTTTGGGTTCGACCCTGCCTGGGTCTCGTTGCTTCCAGTGGGCCAGAATTCGGCCTTTTTTGATGAACGATGGCAACCGATGGTCTCACGGTGGCAAATCGAGGTTCTTAAACGCCTTCCTCGCGAAAATATAGGCATTTGGCGGGCGCTTGAACGGGTTGACGCCACAAAAATCCAGACGCCTTCTGGGTGGCAGGCTTCGTTTTCTCTGAACACTCCAGAAGATGTTCAGCGTGCAAAAACGTTGATTGAGATTAAGTGATGGACGCCTCCAAGAAGGTCGCAATCGCCCGGTGGAACGGGGCATTTGAGTCGTTGCAGGATATTGTCGCCGTCGAAGAACCGCTCGAGATTCGTCTCGGTTATGTGTCGGTTCGTGGTCGCAAACAGCAAAGTGTTTCGATCACGATGCGCACACCAGGGGACGACTTTTCGCTGGCCGCGGGATTCTTGTTTTCCGAAGGCATTTTGCGCCATCCCGAAGACATCAAAGAAATTGTCTGGTGTGGCGACGGAGCCAATCAAAACGTGGTCCGTGTGGAGCTTGCCGATCACGTCAAACCGGACCTCAAACGGTTGCAACGACATGTTTACACCACGTCAAGCTGTGGCGTCTGCGGAAAGACCTCGCTCGAGGCGTTGGAGCTGCAGGGCTGGGCCGTGGTGACCTCGGAGGCAAGGGTATCAGCTGCGGTTTTGGTCGAGTTACCTGATGTTCTGCGTGCGTCTCAGGCGGTTTTTGAAAAAACCGGAGGTTTGCATGCAGTCGGCGAGTTTTCGGCTGCTGGAGGGCTCCTGAACCATCGCGAGGATGTTGGGCGCCATAATGCTCTGGATAAATTATTGGGGCATCACGTGCAAAATGGCCGTGATTCGTTTCAAGGCGACATTTTGGTGCTAAGTGGGCGCGCCAGTTTTGAATTGATTCAAAAGGCTATCGCTGCGCGCTGTCCGATTGTGGCCGCCGTCGGCGCCCCATCGAGTCTGGCCGTCGAACTCGCCAAGGAGTATGGAATCACTTTGGCTGGATTTGTGCGTGGTGGGACGATGAATATCTATGCTCACCCGCATCGTATTGTGCCGGGCACTTGAATTTGCTTCGAAGTCGTTTGGCGGGATAAACTGAGGCAATCTAAGAGTCGGAGTTCGGGATGCGTCGTATTGTTTTGGGATTATTATTGGTGGCGTCGGGTTGCAATTACGAAGCACCTTCAGAAATCACGTGTTCTTCTGGTGAGATGCGCGATGGTTACACCTGTGTCGGCGGTTACTGGGTCTCCACCGGCGCACAAGACATGTCCATGAAGGATAGCGGTGCGGACATCACGACCACTCTGCCGGACATGGCCACCGACGGCGAAACCTGCACGTCGCCCACTGCCCTTCAGTTTTGCGCGGCTCTTGGCAAGAATTGTGGGTCTGTCATGGGCACGGACGCGTGCGGAGACGAACGAACTGAAGAGTGCGGTACCTGCATTGTTCCAGACACCTGTCAGGCTGATAATACGTGCACATGCGCCCCCGAAGGTGAGGCCGAGTTCTGTGAACGCCTTGGCAAAGACTGTGATGATGTGACGGCGCCCGATAATTGTGGAGCCACGCGAACCGTGAATTGTGGAATGTGCGAGGACGGGATTGCCTGCGGCGAAGACGCCCCCAATATTTGTGGTTGCCCGTGTTTGATCGATGGTGCCTGTGTCGCTGAGGATATTCGTAACCCTCTAAATCAGTGTGAAGTTTGCGATTCGGCCGCGAGCTCCACCGCATGGACACTGGCTGTTGGAGCCACCTGTAACGATCAGGATATGTGCACGGTCACGGACGTATGCGATGCCGCTGGAGCCTGCGCTGGCACAGCTAAAGATTGCAGCGGTTCAAGCGACGTATGCAAGATTGGTCAATGCGACGCGGCAAATGGAAACTGTGTCGCGGTCAATACCCCAGACCAGACGGCATGCACGGATGATAGCCTGACCTGCACCGCGGACGTGTGTCTGTCGGGCGCCTGTGAACATAACCAGGTCGCGAATACATGTCTGATCGATGGAGCCTGCGTCGCTGCCGCAGCGACGCGTTCCACCAATGTCTGTGAGGCCTGTGTACCGGCCGTGTCCACCACCACGTGGTCACCGAATAACGGCGCGGCTTGTAACGATGGAGTCTCATGTACCGTGTCAGATACTTGCTCCAATCGCGCCTGTGCCGGAACTCTGGACGGTTGTTTCATCAGCAGCTCGTGTGTCGCCGAAGGTGCAACACGCGACTCAACCAGCTGTTTTGTATGCGATTCATCCTCAAATTCAACGACCTACACAGCGTTGGCCGCAGGGGCTGACTGCCCAACCGACGATGGACTCGCCTGCACTTCACAGACCTGCGCGGCTGACGGTTCCTGCGCGACGACGATTTCTGCTCTTCAGTGTGTCATCGACGGGGCTTGTGTCGCCGCCACCACCGAAAATCCGGCCAATCCCTGCCAGGTCTGCAATCCGATTATTTCGCAGATCGCTTGGAGCAATCGAGTGGATGGCGCGTTCTGCCCAGGTGCCGGCTGTTCGTGTCGATCCGGCTCCTGCGAGAAGATGAACCACACCACTTGCCCCTAAAGCGAGGGCGGCCAGTCCACTCAGAAAGACGCTTAAACTGGGCGCGGCTTGGCGCGCTTTGCTCGCGCTTGCCCGGGGTATAGAGGGCGTGCTAGGCATTTTGCGCGTTTAGACTGAGCCTCAAAACGCAGCCACGGGCATGACCACTGCGCGCCCGAACGCGCGAAACGACAGAGTGTTACGGCATGTTATTTTCACTAACTCTTGCTCAGGCCGCCGCGCCCCCTGAAGACATTGTCTTGGAAGAGGACGAGCGCGAAGTGGCGCCGGATTCTCGGAAAAAAAGCACTGATTTGGTGCGCGCCACCAAAGCATTTGCGCAAGAAGACCGTGCAAAGTCGTGGCGACTGCTGATTCAGACCTTGATTATCCTCGGTGTATTTGCCGCCGGGGCTTTGTTTTCGCCGTGGAAATCGGTGCAACTGCTCTGCGGTATCGGGTTTGGATTGGTTCAGATCCGGGTGTTCATTTTTTACCATGACTACCTGCATGGGGCGATTTTCAGGAAGTCGAAGGTCGCCAGCGTGATCATGTCGGGGATCGGGTTTTACCAGCTTTCGGTGCGCTCCGTTTGGAGTGAGACCCATGACTACCATCATCGAAATAACGCCAAGCTTTTTGGATCATCGATCGGGTCTTTCCCGCTGGTGACCAAGACGCTGTGGCGTCGCATGACGCCCAAACAACGCTACCTTTATCGGGCCGTTCGCCATCCTTTGATGGTCTTTGGCGGCTATTTTACGGTTTTCCTGATTGGCATGGCGATTTCGCCGTTCCGCCGCGACCCAAAGAATCACTGGGGCGGCCCTGTGGCGCTGCTGATTCACTTTGGACTCTTTGGCGGCCTTTGGGCCCTGACCGACCTTTGGACCGCGCTGTGCGTGATTGTGATCCCGCATATTGTGGCTCTGGGCCTGGGTTCATTTCTGTTCTTTGCACAGCATAACTTCCCGGATTGTAAGTTGCGTGACCGTGCCCACTGGGATTACACGTTCGCGGCGCTTAATTCGTCGAGCATGTTCGACATGCCACCGTTGATGCACTGGCTTACCGGAAATATCGGTTATCACCATGTCCACCACCTTAATCATCGGATCCCGTTTTATCGCCTCCCCGAGGCCATGGCCGCGATGCCGGAGCTGCAGTCACCAGGCCGTGTTTCGTGGCGCCCTAGCGATATCGCGCGCGTGTTCCGGCTTGGTGTTTGGGACCCTGAACAGGACCGAATGGTCACCTACGCAGAAGCAGGATAGGGCACTATGAATCGTACAGAACCTGTTTCAAACACACTCGCCACAGCGGTCAGCGCCAGCGCTGCTTTGTATCCGACGCACGGATTCACCTTTCAGGATATGGCCGGAAAAGACACGTTCTACGCCTTTCCCGACATGGTGAAGGCGACCGGCGTGAGAGCCGCTGCCATGCAGAAGCTTGGCCTGAAAAAAGGCGATCGCGTTGGCATCATCGTCATCGAGCCCGAAGACTTTGTGCTGAGCTTCTTTGCCGCCGTGCAAATCGGTGTGATTCCGGTGCCGCTCTATCCGCCCGTTTCGATGGGCGAGTTTGATGCCTACCTGGATCGACTTACCCGCATTTTGGATACGGCCAAGGCAGACATCCTGCTGGCTTCCGAGAAGCTTCAGAACGTGTTGTGGGCCGTCGTCGACCGTGTCCCAACGCTTCGGAACCTCGTCGCGATCGAGTCGCTTAGACATTGTGATACCGCGCCGGTTTTTCCTGAAATCCTGCCTTCTGACATCGCATTTCTGCAGTACACATCAGGGTCTACGTCCGATCCCAAAGGTGTGATCGTCACTCATGCGTCGTTGCATGCGAATGTGACGGGCATCATGAACACATTGCAGATGGACCCCGATCGAAACGACCATGGTTTGTCATGGTTGCCGCTCTACCATGACATGGGTTTGATTGGTTTTGTGATTGCCCCGGCTTTCTGGGGGATCAGCAGCACGTTTATCCCCACGCTTCGATTCTTGAAACATCCCAATTGCTGGCTTGAGACTGCCTCACGATGCGGCGCGACAGCCACGTTTGCTCCGCCATTTGCGCTGGGTTTGGTGGCTCGTCGAGCCACACCAAAGCATTTGGAAAATTGGAATTTGTCGAAGCTGCGAATCGTGGGTGTGGGCGCAGAGCCCATCAATCCGCAGGCCGCACAATATTTTGTCGAACTGCTGTCTGAGCACTGCAGCTTGCCCACCAATGCGATTTTGCCGGCCTACGGAATGGCTGAGTTCACGCTCGCCATCTCATTGAAGCTGCAGGGCGAAACGATGAGAGTTCGTCAGGTCGATCCCGATGCCTTCGAAAACGATGGTGTTTCGGTCGATGCGATGGGCGAACACGCGCTTGAGCACGTCTCGTGTGGGCCGGTTTTCCCGAACCATGAAGTGTCGATCAAATCACCTGAGACCGGTGAGCCAGTGGCGGACGGCAACGAGGGTGAAATTTGCCTGCGCGGTCCCTCGGTGATGCCAGGCTATTATCTGAACGAAGAAGCCACGGCGGCGGCATTCCGTGACGGCTGGCTTCGAAGTGGCGATCTTGGTTACCTGCTCGATGGCGAGATCTACGTCACGGGTCGGCTCAAGGATCTGATCATTTTGAACGGACGAAATATCCATCCGCAGTCGATCGAGTGGCCGATTCAAAACCTTCCTGGCGTGCGCAAAGGCAACGTTGTTGCGTTTTCGCGGCCGGGAGACAGCACCGAAGAGTTGGTCATCGCCCTTGAGCGTAAAGCTGATGGGAACGACGAAGAGATCATCGAGGCTGTGCAGGAAGCGATTCGCCGAGACTTCTCGGTGAGTGTCGCCGACATCGTGATTTTGGCGCCAGGTTTGCTGCCGAAGACCTCTTCAGGCAAGCTCCAACGCAATAAAACTCGCCAGCTCTACATGCGGGGCGAATTAGGCACGCAGGGGTCCCGACAAGCGGGTTCCTCTGCCGAAAAACTCTCAATGGCAAAACACGTGGCGCGTTCTATGTGGACACGCGCCAAGTATCGAGTCAAAACACGCTGATTACTGACGGCGCAGGACGAGGACCACACCATGTCAACCCAAGATGAAGTCGAAGTTTCATACGATGTCTCCAATGAGTTCTTTCGACTCTGGCTCGACGAGAAGATGAACTACACGTGTGCTCTCTATGAAGGCACCGATAACCTTGAAGAAGCGCAGAATATCAAGCTGCACTGGCTCGCGAACGCGGCTCACGTGACCGAGAAATCCTCGGTGCTTGATATCGGTTGCGGCTGGGGCGCGAATATCGAGTTTCTTTCGCAGGTTCGAGGCGTTCAGAAGGCCACCGGCATCACGCTGAGCCGCGCTCAGCACGCCGAAATCATGGAACGCAAGATCCCCAACGTATTTGCGACCGTCACAGATTATCGCGACTTCACACCGCCCGAGAAATTCGACGCCGTGATCTCGATTTGCATGATGGAACACATCGCGACTCCTGAAGACGTTCGCGATGGCAACCACATCAAAATGTACCGCGACTACTTCCGACGCGCACATGAGTGGACGAACCCAGGCGCCTGGTTTGGCCTTCAGACCATTCTTCGCAATCGAGTACCTCG
The DNA here is from genome assembly GCA_964394615.1 of uncultured Bradymonadales bacterium. Classification (GTDB taxonomy): domain Bacteria; phylum Myxococcota_A; class Bradymonadia; order Bradymonadales; family Bradymonadaceae; genus JBFFMO01. Next base: position 63,346 of record CAYMYJ010000029.1, read on the forward strand.
TAACCGAGAGCATTTGCGTGATATCGGTTGGGTGACCCAGGAGATCTTCCCAGGTGGGCTTTCGCTGCGTCTGGAAGACATCGTACTGGCCGTGAATCCCTATTGGGAAATCATGGAAGTCCAGACACGTCGCGAGCATTATGAAAAGACCTGTGCCGAGTGGCTGCGGCGTATGCGCGTTCACGAAGCGCTGATCCGCGACCGTTGGGGCGACCAGGTTTTTGATGACTACGATCGGTATCTGAGCACTTGTGTGACCGGATTCCAGAACCACTACCAGTCGCTTGCGCAGTACGCGCTGCGTCGAATCGATTGATTTTTAGGAGCACCCGTGAGCGAAACTCAGATTTTAGAACTTATCAAAGCTGCCCTCGACCAAGTTGCGCCCGGTAAATCGGCCGAAATCAACGAAGGCAACATGAACATGAAGATGCGCGACCTCGCGATCGATTCCGTGGTGACCATGGAAATGATCGGCTACATCGAGGACGATCTCGGCACCACCTTCCCCGACGAAGATCTGGCGCAGATCAACAAGCTCAGCGACCTCGCCGACTTGATCCGCAACGCCAAATAGGCGGTGAGCAGTGAGCAGTGAGCGGCTGGCCGTACTAGGTCGGCTGTGCACTGTTTGTTGCTCGACCGAGGTACTGAGATTGGGTCCGCGGACCCTATGGCCCGCATGTGATTAATCTGCGGGCATCCTGCCCGCATTTCGACCTGATTTACCCAATATCCAGATTGAATTTCGCCAAGAGGCCCGCAAGGCCTGAGCGCGAAAACTTCGCTTTTTTCATGGTGTTTTGGGTCGGATCGATTTGGAAATGCCGAGCATGTCTGAAGTCGGCAGCCTCCAGATTGGTTCGGAAAAACGTCGCGTTGTTCAGGTCACAATCGTCAAATGTGGCGCCACCGAGGTCGGTCTCGCTGAAGTTGGCCTCTTGGATCGTGCAATCACTAAAAACCGTCTTTTTCATCTTCTTTCGCATGAACGAAGCGTAATTCAGATTGCAGCCCTCAAAAGTCACGGCGAACAGAAAATTACTGCAATGCGTAAAGTCCACGCCCATCAACTTCGAGTCTTTAAACTTGGCATGTTGAAGGCGAGTATCTTTCAGATTAGTCGCGCTGAAATTGCATGAATTAAATACGCACTCCACAAACGAAATGCCCGCAAGATTACTCTTTGTGAAGTCGCAGGCGTTGAACGTGCAAGCAATCAACTCGCCTTCAAAAGGGCGTTTTTCGCTAAAATTCTCGCGTTCAAATGTCTTTTGTTCGTGTCGTTCGATATTCACAGCCTTGCCCGTTCAGAAGTAGGTCGCCAATGGGCGACCTAGCCAAGTTTGTCGCCGGTCCGTATAAGAATATCAATGGCGAAGTGCGCGGCGTAGGACTCAGATTTGTCACGAACACCCGAAGAAGATTTCAGCGACCTCAAGATTGGAAAACCTCCGGAGAAAGCGGGCGGGCTGCCGGCGGTTGTCTCGACGATGAAACACGTTTGGACCAAGTCTGGCGTGATGAAAGGGACAGCAGCCCTTTTGCGAGTCAACCAAATCGCTGGCTTTGATTGTCCCGGTTGTGCGTGGCCTGATCCTGCCCATCGCTCGGCCGCAGAGTTCTGCGAAAACGGGGCAAAGGCCGTCGCCGACGAGGTCATGGAGGCCGACGTCGACGACCGGTTTTTTGCCAAGTTCAGCATCGACGACTTGAAAGCCCAAACCGATTTTTGGCTTAATTCTCAAGGGCGAATCGCAAGACCGGTGGTGCGTCTGGACGGTGCCAGCCATTACCAGCCGATCTCTTGGGACGATGCTTTTGCATTGATTGCCAGCAACCTAAACGCGCTTGAAAACCCAGACCGCGCTGTATTTTACACCTCGGGCCGAACCAGCAACGAAGCGGCGTTTTTGTACCAGTTATTCGTCCGTGAATTGGGCACCAATAACCTGCCCGATTGTTCGAATATGTGTCACGAATCCAGCGGAGTGGGGCTCGGCGAGGTGATTGGGATTGGTAAGGGAACGGTGTTGTTGGAGGACTTCGACAAGGCGGAGGTCATCGTCGTGATGGGCCAGAATCCGGGTACCAATCATCCGCGGATGCTCACAGCCTTGCAGAGCGCAAAACGCTTGGGCGCCAAGATCGTCAGCATCAACCCTCTGCGCGAAGCCGGCCTGGTTTCATTTGTTCATCCGCAAGAGGTCACGACCCTTTTGGGGCAAGGCACCCATCTTTCGGACGTCTTTGTCCCGGTTCGCGTCAATGGAGACGTGGCCTTGTTGAAGGCGTTGATGAAGCGCCTCTTGGAGCTCGACGACCAGAAACCCGGGATCGTCGACCGGGAATTCATCGACAAAAAGACAGCCGGCTGGGCCGAGTTCGAAGCTGACCTGCGCGCCGAGTCTTGGGACACGCTTATCGATCTCAGCGGCGTCGAGATGCCGATTGTGAACGAAGTCGCGGACCTGCTCGCCGCCAACGACAACATCATCGTGTGCTGGGCGATGGGCCTGACCCAACACAAGAACGGCGTCGCGAATATTCAAGAAGTCGCGAACTTGCTCTTGATGCGTGGGGCGATTGGCAAACCTGGCGCTGGCGCTTGCCCGGTGCGTGGTCATTCCAACGTGCAGGGCGACCGAACGATGGGCATCCACGAAAAGCCTAACCCGGCCTTCCTGGACGCGATGGAGGCACGTTTTGGCGTCCCCATGCCACGCGAACACGGTCACGACACGGTCGCGGCCATGCAGGCGATGATGCGCGGCGAAGTTGATGTGTTTTTTGCCATGGGCGGGAACTTCTTGTCCGCCACGCCAGACACCGATTTTACGGCCAGGGCTCTGCAGAAATGTGCGCTTACGGTTCAGGTTTCTACCAAATTGAATCGTTCGCATCTGGTCACCGGCAAGGACGCGTTGATCCTGCCCTGCCTGGGCCGAACCGAAATCGACATTCAAGACGGACCCCAATTTGTGACGGTCGAAGACTTGATGGGCATGGTGCACGCTTCGCGCGGAGGCAATAAGCCCGCGTCCAAAAAGCTGATGAGTGAGCCCGCAATCGTATGTCAGGTCGCACAGGCGACCTTCCCTGATTCCAAGATTCCGTGGGAGTCCTTCGGCGCCAAATACGACCTCGTGCGTGATGCCATCGAAGCCTGCATCCCAGGCTTCGACGACTTCAACAAACGTGTCCGTCAGCCCCTAGGTTTTGCGCTGCCCAACGGGCCACGCATCGGCGAATTCCCAACCCCAGACGGCAAGGCGCATTTCACCGTTCATGCGGCTCCAAAACACGAGCTTGAGGCCGACGAATTCATCATGATGACGATTCGTTCACACGATCAGTACAACACCACGATTTACGGGCTCGATGATCGTTATCGCGGTGTGTATCAGGGCAGGCGGGTCGTGCTGATGAATGCCGTGGACATGGCTGAAATGGGTCTGAAGGCTGGTGCTTTGGTGGATTTGAAGAGCGTTTTTAACGGCGTCACCCGTGAGGCACCTCGTTTTTCGATCGTGCCTTACGAGATTCCACGCCGCTGCATCGCGACCTATTTCCCTGAAGCCAACGTCCTTGTCCCCGTGGACTCGTACGCCGACAGGAGCCATACACCGACTTCGAAGTTCGTGGTGACGACGATGAAACCCTCGGAAACCTTGTAGGAAGCCGTTTGGGCCGCTAGAATCGTGCGTTCAGATAAGTAGCCAAATAATGGGATACCAATGCGCGTAACGGCGACAACAAAGTGGATCTTACCTCTGCTGCTGGCCACGGCCGGTTGTCAGGGTGAAATGGATGTCTTCACCGATGACATCACCACTCCAAAGCCCGGAATCACGATTCCGACAAGGCCCGACCCTGGGACCCCTGCGGTCTTTCAGCACGCCAAACCAACATTGCGTCGACTGACCTCGTCGGAATACCGAAACACAGTCCAGGACGTGTTGGGTGCCGGGTACATGGTCCCCGCCTCGTTGCCGCAGGACGCGTCCACCAACGGATGGATGTCGATCGCGATGTCGAGCATCTCTGTCTCCCAGAGCGGTGTTGATAAATACGAAGTCGCCGCGTTCGAGATCGCCGAACATGTGATTGGAAGCCCCACCAAACGTGCAGCTTTGGTGAATTGTGGCAGCGATAATCCGCTCGAACTCACGTGCATGCGCGAATTTGTCGCTTCGGTGGGCGCAAAATTATGGCGTCGGCCGATGACCGAGCAGGAAGTAAACGCCTACGCGCAACCGGCGTTAACAGCCGCGACCACGCTCGATTCCTTTGACGAAGGTCTCAAGTTTGCCCTCGCAGGACTGCTGCAGTCTCCTAACTTTGTTTACCGAACCGAATACGGCGAACCTGACCCAGACCGTCCGGGCCTTCGGAAATTGACCGGCTACGAGGTCGCTTCCAAACTCAGCTACCTGATCTGGGGAACAGCCCCAAGCGACTACACGATTGGACTTGCGGAGTCTGGAAAATTGTCGACTCCAGCCCAGATTCGTTCCGAGGCCGAACGTATGTTGGCTTCTCAGCGTGCCCGCGAAACCTTGAACGAGTTTTGGGGCGAATATCTGGAAATTGGCGGAATCAACGACGTCGTCAAAGATCAATTTGTTTACCCGGAATTTGGTCCCGGGCTCGCCAGCGACATGCGTGAAGAGACGCTGCGCTTCATGGAGTACTTGGTTTTTGATGCGCGCGCCGACATGCGCGACATGTTCACGTCTCGCGTCACTTTCGTGAACCCGGCACTGGCTGAGCTCTATCGCCTGCCCGCGGAGCTCACGCCGGCTCGGGACTTTGAGCAAATTGAAATGCCGCTGGATATGGAACGACAGGGCGTCCTTGGCCAAGCCAGCGTTCTCACCGTGCAATCCCACGTCGTAGCAACCTCGCCGACTTACCGCGGGAAATTCATCAAGACGGCGTTGCTCTGTGACCCGCCTCCGCCACCGCCGCCAAGCGTTGTTGCGATTTTGCCTGAGGCCGATCCGAATGTCGGCGAACAGACTTTGCGCCAACGGCTTGAAGATTATTTTGCAGAGCCTTCGTGTGGGGCCTGCCATCAGCTTACGGATGTGATTGGGTTTTCGCTCGAAAACTTCAATGGCATCGGGCGTTTCCGGACCAAGGATAATGGCCTGCCCATCGACTCCACCGGGAATTACAAAGGCGAAACCTTCACCAATATGGTGGGCTTCACCGATTTGCTCGCCAAGGACCCGGACGCGATGAATTGCATGGTTCGCCGCTCTTACCGACACGTCGTTGGCCGAGTGGAGGGCGAAGCAGACGAGCCGCTGGTGCAGGAGATCGAAGCCAAATATCTGGCCTCTGGATACGTGTTTAAAGAGATGCTGCTCGATATCGTGGGAAGCGAAGCGTTCCTCTGGGTGAGCGACGAGGAGGCACAATGAAAAAACTTAATTTAAATCGTCGTAATTTCCTGCGAGGCGCTGTGGGCGGGGCTGTGGCCACCATTGGCCTGCCACCCCTCGAAGCCATGTTTAATCAGTCGGGCACGGCCCATGCCGATGGCACCGCACTTCCAAAACGATTTGGTGTGTTTTTCTGGGGCAACGGTGTTGTGCCGACGCGTTGGGTTCCCACAGGCGAAGGCGCAAACTGGGCTCCAAGCGACGAGCTGCAGCCCTTGGTGGCAGCGGGTCTCAAAGAATACCTGACCGTGCTTTCTGGCTTTGAAATTAAAACCGGAAATCCACGAGGTCACCATGCTGGCGCCGTAGGCATCTTGTCAGGCGCTCCTCTGATTCCGCAAGACCCCGGCAATGCTGGCTACGCCTCGACGTTCAGCCAGCCATCGATCGACCAGGTTGTTGCCAACGAGCTTGCGGCCAACACGCGATACAAGTCGCTGGAATTCGGCGTGGACCGTCGTGTGTCGACGAGCGAAGGCACGACCTTGCGCTATCTTTCGCATAACGGTCCAGACAGCGGAAACCCGCCCGATTACAGCCCACACGCTGTTTTCGAAAAACTATTTGGCGCCGGTTTTATGGAGCCCGGAAACCCAGTCGTCGATCCGCGCTTGAAGCTTCGTCGAAATATTCTGGATGCCGTCAAAGACGACATGAATCGGCTGAACAAAAAGCTTGGTGCAACAGACCGAATTCGTTTGGAACAACACCTCGAGGGCGTTCGCGGATTGCAAAGTCGTTTGCTGCAAATCGAGACGGCTCCGCCCCCCCCGTCAGCCTGCATGGTTCCGGGTGATCCGGGCGAAATCGGGGACGATACCGCGGACAAACAGCGCCAGCGTTCACGTGCATTATCGGATTTGTTGGCCCTCGGGATGGCCTGCGATGTGACCCGTGTTTGGTCGAATCTATTTAATGGAAGTGTTTCTGGAACTCTGTTCTGGGGAATTGATTCCACAAATAGTTTCCATCAATTGACGCATGACGAAGCCGGCGACCAACCTAAGGTTCACCAAATTGTGACCTTTATTATGGAAGAATTTGCGTACCTGCTTAATGCCCTGAAAAACACGGCCGAAGGCGACGGAAATCTTCTGGATAATTCGGTGATTTTGGCGAGTTCGGACCTTTCGTCTGGGCAGCGCCATTCGATCAACGAATATCCGATTCTGGTGGCCGGCAAAGGCGGCGGCAGCATCGTGGGTGACCGTCATATTCGTCAGGTCGGTGGCAACACCTCGCGCGTTTTGTGGCAATGCCTGAAGTCGATGGACATCATCCTCCCCGAATTCGGCGTGGATGGCGGACTCGTTCGCAGTGGCGTGCCGGAGATGGAAGCCTGAATTCCGAAATCGAACTCTGGATGACCCGCGAGGTCCGTGGGCCAAACGGCGAGCCGGGCGATGTCGACTGGTTGCAGCCGTCCGATCGTGAGCGGCTGAGTCGCCTTAAACATCAGGGTGCTGCCGCTCAATTCTACACGGGCCGAACCCTGCTTCGTCAGGCATTGGAGGCGCGCGGCCTGAGTTACAACGACGTCGATTTCAGCTCCGAAAAACCAACTCATCCCGCGATCCATTTTAATATCTCGCATGTCCTGACTTTGGTGGCCGTTGCCCTCGGCGAAAACGAGCTCGGCCTGGACGTCGAGACCACCGACCGAAACACCAATATCAACCTGCTGATGCCTCGCCATTTCACCGCTGCCGAGACCGAGTGGGTTGGACGACAGTCGGACCCTAAGCGGGCATTCTTTCGCATCTGGACGCTTAAGGAGGCTTTCCTGAAGCTGATGGGGACGGGGCTTCGAACCCCAACCCGGTCTTTTGAGTTCGATTTGGATTCCGGCGAGTTTTCACCACCCACCGACATCGAATCATCCCGGTTTCATTACGCGGATTTCGACGAATGTTGCCTGGCGATCACGGTCCGCGAAGAATCGAGGTTGGCCTTGCGGCACGAGGCTCAGCTGGATTGGGTGGTCATTGGCTAGGATTGGTCGCAGGCGTTGTGACTTGGTCCGCGGGCATCCTGCCCGCCTGTGGTTGGTACGCGGGCATCTTAGGTGTCGGGTTTCAGGTAGTCGGGTTTCAGGGGGCGCAGGTTGTGACTTGGTCCGCGGGCATCCTGCCCGCCTGCGATTGGTCCGCGGGCCCTATCGCCTGCACTGTGATTGGTCCGCTGACCCTATGACCTGCACCCTTTGGCGTCTATTGTTCATTCAATGGCGAATACATCGTCGACAGATGCAGCCGTCAAGGCACGGACATGCCATTGGCTGAGAAGATCTGTGTCGTGGCACGCATTCAGTCGGGCTTCATTCGCGGAATCCAATGCGAACCCACGCGCAGTGAAGACCTGTCGAATCACCGTTCTGAGCGCTTCGCGGCCTTCCTCGCGGCCTTGTTCTAGGCCTTGTTCTAGGCCTTGTTCTAGGCCTTGTTCCAAGCTTTTTGCCATGTCGTCGCGCGACTGTTGGTGGAGTCGATTCATGAAATCGCTCAAATAGGGGCCGGTGGTCACTTTTTCCTCCATGATTTTCCTCCACGTTTCCGAGGCCTTCGCTAAGACCAAATCAATGTAGAGGCTCGCCGTTTCTTCTTCAAGCTCTTGGTTATGCAGAGCGATATCAATCGCCGCCAAGGTGTCAAAATAGTGCTCCTCGGCTTCGTGCGTCGTTTCGTGAATCAAGGCACAAAGAACACCCAATGCAGGTGTTTGTCGCACTAAATCTGGGCCGAACGATGTTGGGAAATTCGACGGCCCCAGAACAAATGGAGTGATCAATTGCCCCATCACTGCCTCAATTGGCGTCCGCGCCCAATCCTCGACCGAGCGCCTGTTGGTCAGGACAACCAGCAGTCCTGGAACCTGGTACCTGCCAAAAGCGTAGGCCAGATACGCCAGCCACGCGGCCGGTTTTCGTTTATCAATTCGAAGCTGAACCTCGACGATCACATAGAGCCTCGCGGGCTCGCCGACCATCACTAAACCATCGGCAAATCTTTCGACTGGTTTGAAGTTCTTGAAATCAGACTTGCTGATTCGTCTAATGGTTTCGTCGACATCAAATCCGAGAAGCTCAAGAATATACCTGATTTCCGCCGCCGCGATTTCGGCCATGACGTCATGTGTTGTTGTTGGCATCCGCCCCTCCTGTGGAGGGGTTATCGGTCAAAGGCCTTCAAATGTTGCGAAAGTGAGTACGTTTGTTAATCACATAGACCAGCCGCCCAAAACATCACGTTCATCCAGAAACGCGTTCTCGCAGCTTGGCTAGAACGCACTCAGCCGATTGGGTTTTCGATTCATCATTTCGATACACGGCGGCCCGCGCTGAAATCACGGACTCCCAATCTTCAGAGGTGTCCGGCTCATCATTTTCAAGGCTGAGTAATAAAGCCAATGCAAGACGGGCTCTCTCTTCGACACTTAGGGCGAGCATGCTTTTTTCAATATCGGAGATGTTAATCATTGGAACCTCGTCCCACATTTTGGCGGCTTCCTCATTCTGAATCAATGACAAGGGTTTTATAATTTGCGGCGCTTTAGCGACGCTCTTTACATTCAGATGCTCAATGCAGTGTTACTGAAACCGTGGGAACAACGTTCAAATCGGATTTGGGCGATTCTTCACCACTGACCGAAATCAAATTATTCGGGTTCCATCACGCGGATTTCGAAGGATTTCTCTTGCAGGACGCCGTGCGTAAGGATTCCACCTTAGTCTTGCAGTATAGGATTTAACTAGACTAGGTAGCCCTTAATGACCTTATCAACAAAAATTTTGACATTTGCGTGACAAACGCATTTCTAGCTTTGATGAGGGGTCTTGTTCCGGTAGGGTCTGGTCATATTAAGAACCTTCAGGGGCGGAACGAATGCGAATTTTTTATTTTGCGACACTACTAATTCTGGGGTTGTTTTCTCTCCCGCAAACCGTTTTTGCCGCTCCCGGATGTGATCCCATGGATCCCAGCAATCAGGCAAAGCCAAGCCTGCTTGACATGACGGACACCTTCGAGCCTTTGCCTGCTAACACAGTTGCAATGCCAGAGCCTGAACTGAATCGATTGATCAACGAAGGTCGAATCGAACTACGCCCGGCATCACCCAGTTTTGTCGATCGGGTAGCGGTTTCGACTGCCTCGGATGCAAATCGACCGGGAACACAAGGGCTTATCCTTATGGATCTCGACCGCCAGATGTTGAAAGATGGCGAAATACTAATTGCCGTCCTACGCAAAACCGAGATGGGTATAGGAGACGGTGGAAAGGCATTTCAATCTGATGACTACTTTTTCGTCGTCGGCGAAGTCACTCAGGCCAATAATGCGGAGGTGGCATGGGGCTCAATGAACCTCTATTTCGCGTCGACAAGTGTGGGCGGCAATGTCCCAGTGAACGGTTGTTCGTGTGCCAACACCAATAGCACGGAGTGTGGAATTACGGGCGGAAAAAGCCGCGTGGGTCCAAGTTGTATTCAGCAGGGCTGTGGTTTAGGTGGGGCGGCGGCCTATTTTTCTGATTTGGCCGATTTGCCAGGTGGCTTTTTTGTAGGCGAAGATGGGTGCGAGGGAATGCCACAGGTGTTTCGTGCGAATGGACGTCCGTCTATCGGGCTAATAGGAGCGGATGAAGCGAATGCCCGTTATTGGGGTGAACCACAAGGCCCACCGCCGGGCTTTCCCGGAAGTCGTCATTGTGTGACCTGTGGAACCATCGATTGCATGCCTGGCATGACCTATAATCCTCCAGACTATACGATTGATCCTGGCCCTAGGGACATTTGTTCGGGGCCGCCACGGGATGTTCCGGTCTTATGTCAGAGCAGTGATGCATGTTTTGCTGGGGGCAATCCGGGCGCCGGTGACTTGGCTGGAATGGGCATTTGTTTTGGCGCTGGCGCAGGCGGCTCAATTGTATCTTCTGGCAGGGGAATGGTTCCCTTCAGCACGAACATTCCGCCGTCATGCAAGGTGGAAACATCCGACATTTGTCGTCATGCCATCCAAGGCGACGATTATCACGACGCTATGTGTTCTGTAGAAGGCAAGGCCGATCGTATGGCAGGCTTGGTTGCGATGATGCGCTGTACTGGGGATGGAAGTCAGGCTGCCGGACCATGGACTTGTTGTAACGGAGTGTCGAATTGTGCCTGTCTTGGAACCTCAACAGACAAGATTTGTTGGGAATGCTCAGGAGATAGCTGCGTGCAACGCACTGAACAGGCTATTGGTGATCCACGGGTGTTGCAGAGCGCCGATGAGGCGACAACTGATGAGGCAGAAGAACAGGAGGAACAAAACAATACAAGTACCATGGTTTATGAAGCGACTGTGATATGCGTAAGATTAACTGCAGATTCAGATTATTGCGGTCAAAATACAGAACCTGTGGTTGAAAAGCCTGTTAAGGAAATATCAACAACAATTGGTTCCAACCCAGATAAACGAGATGGGGAAAAAAAGGGGGGAGGAAAGGGGGCGGGCGATATAGTTAAAAAAACAACATTGAAGAAAGGTAACACAACACCTGGAGACGGGCGTAAAGGTCGTAAGCAAGACAAAGACAAAACGGCGAAGAAGAGTAATGACCCTGTCATACTTAGCTCGGGTGCTCTTATCATTAACAATACGGATATAAGTATTGCGGGGAATATTTTCGACCTATCATTCGAAAGGACTTATCTATCCGACTCAGACGAACGCGGTATATTGGGCTCAAATTGGACTCATAACTGGGAAAGTTACCTTCAGCCAATTCGACCATCGACCGCACCTGCCTGGGCGGCAAGCTATTGCTCTGACTTCTACCCACACTCAACCTGCCTCATTTACCGGGATGGTTTCGGGAATAAATCACTTTATGTCTGGGACCCAATCACCGAACGTTACGCGCCGCAAGCTGGTGCAGACAGCCATGTCGTGCGCGCTCGCAACGGCGAATACGTCTTAACGTTCGCAGACGGCGCCACGCGTATTTTTAATACACAAGGGTACATGACCGATGATCGTGATCGGTTTGGAAATGGCTTCAGCATCGAGTTGGAAAGAACGCCGCTTTTTGCAGTCTACCAACGCCTGTGTACACGGTTGGCACCAAACGGCTTAGGGAACGTTCACGTGCCCAGCTCCGCAGATCTGATGCCCAAACCAGATGCAAAACTCTGCCAGCATTTAAGTCATATTTTTGACGATCAGATTATGGATCCGATGACGACACTCGGATGGAATACAGCCAATGGAACGCTTCCTTACGACGTGGCGCCGGAAATTGGTGCCGAAATCACATCTTGGGAAGTCGAGCAAAACCAAGGCATTCAATTCCATCCAAGCACCTATGCGCAAGAGATTTATAATGGCGAGCGTCACTTACTTGAACTGGCGCTTCAAGAATATGGGGCAGGGCCGAAGACAGGCGCAATTCGTTACCGTCCAGCTAAAGTGGTTGATGATTTCAATCGTTCTCTTGATTTTGTTTATGAGGACAGTGGCACCAACGCTGCTGGCGAGTCAGTGCACGATGGTCTCTTGAAACGTATCGAAATGCCGATGGGACAACGTCTTGAGTTTACCTACGGTAACTCCCCCGATGGTGATGAGGGGTTTCTTACTCGAGTACGCCGTGTCCCAGGGAACTCTGGTCAATCCAATATTGATCAATCACAATGGGTTGTACACGCAAATAATGGCAATTATTTAGAATATGAATACAAATATGATTTTCAAGCGCTTAGTGATGAATCTGCGTCACTGGCGGCAGCATATGATCGTTATTTGACTTATTTTGAGTTGATTCAAGGCTGCGGTGTTTTTACTGATATTCCTTGCCATAATAGGGGCGCGAGCCTCTTAGCGGAGGGCAATCCTTGTTTTAGTGCCCAAAAGGCAGTCGATTACATCCGAAGCGCGATGGTCGACAATATCGTCCAGATGAAACGATCCGGCGTCGTGGAATTAACAAATGTCTATGATCGCAGCTGGGAGGTCGATCAGTTTGATAGAGTTCTTTCCCAGACCTATGGCGAATCTTCAGAATCGGAAGATTTTCTTTACATCTCGTCTGGTCGAATCAAAGACGACATTGGTGCCATGCCAAGTAATGAAAAGTCTGAAGCCGCTTTACCATCATTTCTTAAAAACACTTATCCCCTAGAACGATCAGAATGGCAGCCAACTTCACAAACTAATTGTTTGAAGGAAGGGGATCCTCCAGGTCTATTTGGTTTAGAACCCTGCCGAATAGTGTTCGAGCCGTGGTGGAAGTTTCCAGAGGAACTGGAACGAGAGCCTGTTGTGGACAAACCACGGGGCTATTGTAGTGATGATTTAGCTTTTACCACCGATTCACAGCAGAAACTGGCATGCGCACCCGACAGCTTGGAGAGCGTTTCAAAAAATCTGCCCTTTTATAAGCCTTCATTTGAATATTTCGATCGCGCTAATCCCCAAACAACCTACAGTGCTGAGCCGCTCGTTAGAACGTACTTGACGTGTGGCCAACTGGCTGTAGCCGAGACGTCGGACCCTTTCGCTGGCGAGAATATAGGCCGATGGGGTGATGTACTTCCCAGCGGAAATTTTGGTGAAGAATGGCCCGAGGGCGGTCGGCATCGGTTGGAAGGCAATGCAGGTCGGATCTGTCAATGGACACGTAGCACGGACCGGCGTGATGTCGAGACATGGCATGGTTTGAACTACCGTGGACAGCAACTGGTTGAGGCAATCAACACAGGTGCGAACACATGGCAAATTGTCGAGAAACGCTACAACGCAGACGGAAAGCTGATTCGTGAAACTGATCCGGCGTTATTGACCGGAAATGGACTAAATCCACCGGGCGAAACCACCTACGAGTACGATAATTTTCACCCATCTGACTATGCAGGTTGGGGCAGCGCTCTTCCAGCAGCATGGGCGAAACGTAATAATCTTCTTGAAGTTCGATATACGCCAATCAATCCGGCGACACGTTATGATAGCGCTGGAACGGAGGTGACCGTTACTTCGACTTTCACGAAATACGGTTGGGAGCCGATATTTAACCAACTTCGTTTTGTGGCTCAAGGTTCCGAATTTGGTGACTCCGAGGTCATTCATCACGCCGAAATTCGTATTTTCGACTATCAGGAATTTGCACCGTTACCCACCTCCACGACTTTACCGGTGGTCGACCTCAATAACGATTTCTTTCCAAGCGCACTCGGCACAATCCTGCCTGTCCTTCGTCGTAGTTTATTACTTGGCTTTAACTGGCACGAGGACGTCGACGTGAATGGGCTGTTTCTGCGAAATCCACTTGTGGATCTTGATCTTGATGGGCAGACCACGACTGGGAATTTGATTAATGACTTCTATCTGGAAGGGATTGAGTTTTACACTAACGACCTAAACGGGGATCAAATTATTGGCTTTCCAGTCGGTCCAAATGCTTCGGAGTCAGAACGCGGAAAGGGTGTTCCAGTGCAAATCGTCAATGTCAATATGGAGTTACCAAACCAGCCGCGAAGAGTCACAAAGCTAATTTGGAGTCCAAGTGGTCAGGTGACACAAATTACAGACCCCGGCGGCGCTGTAACTAAACTTGAATACTACAAAAAAGCGCAATGGAGTGGAACAGGATATAGGCCAACGGATAATGATGTTTCGATGGGAAATATTGGAATGTTGGCGCGAATCCAAGTTAACCAAATCATCGATGCTGATTATGACGCAGGTTTCGTCAAGCCACATTGTGAAAATGCCGCTTTACCAGGACCCTATGGATTTGTTCTTGACGATTGTGGAGCGTCTGTAAATTCATCCTTATCGACCTTGGGAGTGCCGCAGGCCGTCATTGCTCAAATTGCGGATGCCGGGACTAAGTATAGCGAGCAGTCTTTTGCTTACAACGCATTTGGTGGCGTCAAACAGTCGTGGGGGAACTCCGCCCAAGAAACAACACTTTATTCAAGGGATATTGATGGCCGAGTGACCCAGACAACGGCGCCGCTCGGACTGATCACTTATAACAGTTGGAACCCCCAAGGTCGTCTGATCGCCGAATCGGTGTCGGATAGTGCTGACTGGGTTGGGGAAACAACACGAAGTTACAACGCGTCTGGCAAGGTGGTCCAAGAGTGTCATGCGCAACAACATGGGTCTTGTGGTTGGCTCGCCAATGGAACTTCAGCCCCCGCTGGCGCCAAGTATGCGCTAACCACCTATGGGTATGATCCCGAAGACAACATCATAGTTGTGAATAGTCCTACCGGAGCAATCAGTACAACGGTTTATGATGCGCTCCAACGACCTATTATTCAAACCACTACGGACGGTCTCCAAACTCGGCGGTCAACTCGGTCGTATGATGTGTTTGGCCGCGTAATCCTCGAAAACACAGGTCCTGCGAATGCCTTGTTAACTACGGTTAACTATTTTGATTCGTTCGGAAAAACCTATCGTGTGACCGATCGACGCGGCGAAAATTGGTATGCCGCTTGGGACACCCGTGGAAATCCTGTGGCTCAGTGTTATGACGATTTTGGCTGTAATCCAGCCAGTAGTCTTAGCGAACAATATATAACCTATGCCTACAACGCGTTTGACGAAGTCATTTCTAGTGTTGTGAATAACGAGATCACTACATTTGCTACTCGGCGTACTGACGGTTCAGTAGTCAAAGTCGAACGGACAAACGAAGAGCCGGAGTATTTTGCTTATGACGCCGTGGGAAACCCTGTTTGGCGTCAGAAAGGCGATACCCAAAGTTTCTCGGTTTGGGATAATTTGATGAGACGGGCGAGTAGTGTCACGATTTCGGGCGATCAAACCTCTACTAGTCTCCAGATCTTCGACTTAATAGGGCGTCAACTTGAGTCACGTGAATACGGTGATGATGGAACTATGAACCGGTCTACCGATCGATCATGGGTCGGCAATAACGAGGTCTCGACCACTGATCCAACTGGAAGAACCATAACCCGACAATTCGATCTGTTTGGCAATATCACTCTGACGATTGAGCCTGGGGATGGCGGAAACGACATCACTCAGTTTGTTAACAATGTAGTGGGGCAGCCAACAAGTCTCGTGGATCCATCCGGTCAAACCACCACCTATACCTATAACAAATTTGGCGATCTAGTTGCGCGTGCTGTGCCCGGTACCAATACCGAGACGTGGGAATTTGACGAGTTCGGTCGTGTTGTAAAATGGACCCCTGGTCAAGATTACACCCGCTATGTTTACGACTCCGTCGGAGACCTCACACAAGAATTTTGGGGCAATCGTCCCGGAAATACCGGCGAGATTCTGGCCACGTCAAAGACTTTTGATGCTTTTGGTCGTGTTAGCTCAATGACTTCTTCAAACAAGGCGGTGGTCGACGCTGGATTAGCAACCGCGACTCAAGCTTCTGTTTTGCGCGAGTGGTTCTACGACAACTTAGGACGTGTGAGCACTGACGCGATTACCGTCGGGACTTCGCCTGCGTTTGAAGTGAGTTCAACCTGGGCCACGACAAGCAATAATCGGTGGGAGTCGATCGTCGAATATCCGGGTACATCGAACCATTTGATTCATATCCAAGAGTTCGACGGCATGATGCGCCCTATATCACACGACGTCGCTTGGGGAGCCGTGTCATCGCCGGAAACAACCAACAATGTTTGGAGTGGAAGCCGGCTTGCTGCGCGCACGCATCATTTTAATGGTGCAATGGTGTTGGATGAGACAGCCACCTACGACACCTTTGGTGCACGTGTTGGTTGGGATCATTTCAGCGGCAGCGCCCCCATCGCACATAGCGAACTTGAACGTGATGTGCTCGGGCGTGTTCGCTCAGCTAAAACTCGTTACGGTGACGTAACATTACCCACCCTATGGCAAGGCATCGAGTACGATACTCGCCATCATTTCACGAAAGAACACCGCGCAACGGCAGTGGGTCTCGAGAACGCTGCGTCAGTAGGCACCTCTTATGGCGCGACAAATTCAAGTGTGGCGTCAGTCGCAAACTCCTTGAATGCGACGTTGAACGAACGAATTCGCGAGACCAACGTCGGTGGCCCGCTCGAGATCATCCAGAATGGCGTCTCGGTCTGGCAGGCGACCAAAAACGGCTCACCAGGACGTGACACAGGCCACCGCCTTAAAGGCGTGATGGTCGATGGTGCTACCTGGACTGTGGCGCACGATGTCCGTGGTCGGATGACAACCGCGCTCAACCTTGACCTGACCTACGACAACTACAACCGGCTCGCCGTAGCTGACACCGGTACGATCGGCGAGTACTACTTGTACGATGGCACAGGCGCGATGGTGGCACGGGGCGATGACCAAGGTGGCTTCGAGCAGTTTGCGTACGATGGGCAGCACATGATCGGGGCCTACGACCAGGTCGGCTTGCCCAAATGGGAGGCGACGTATTCGGCTGGGCAAGACCAGATCATCGGATTCCACGATTATGTGGCGGGCAAAGACCTGATTCCCATCCGGGACTGGCGCAATAATGTGGTCTCGGCCTTTGATGTCGCGACCCAGACCGCCCTTGGCCACGCTGAGTACTCGCCAGAAGGGCGAATCACGTCAAATGTGAACGGGGCACAACCTTGTGTGGAGGAAGGCACAGGAGCCATTTGTGCGCTTCCGGGTGGGATGCCGTTCGCCTTCAACGGTCAATGGCGGTCAGACAAAACTGGCCTCACATACATGCGAAATCGCTGGTACTCCGCGCGCCTTGGCCAGTTTGTGACCACCGACCCGTTGCATTATGTCGACAGCGTGAACCAGTACGCGTTTGTCGGCTTTGA
>CAYMYJ010000030.1:0-78813 GCA_964394615.1 uncultured Bradymonadales bacterium
GCTCACAGCTCACAGCTCACAGCTCACAGCTCACAGCTCACAGCTCACAGCTCACCGCCAACCGCTCACAACTCACAGCTCACAGCTCACAGCTCACAGCTCACCGCTCACCGCCAACCGCTCACCGCTCACCGCCAACCGCTCACCGCTCACTGAAAAGGTGGTTTGATTTCGGAAACGCTCGACAGGTATTCGGGGACCGGGAAACCCTGTTTGGCGCGGAAAGCCGGGTCCCAGAGCTGGCTTTGGTAGCGGCTTCCGTGGTCACAGAGAATCGTCACGATCGTGTGGCCGGGGCCCATGTCCTTGGCCAAGCGCATGGCGCCCGCGATGTTGATGCCGGCGGATCCACCCAGGACGATGCCTTCATCGGCGGCGAGCTCATCCAGAAGAGCCACGGCCTCAGCGTCGGGAATTCTGTAGGCTTTATCGACTGGGGTGCCCGCGACGTTATCAGTGACCCGGCCTTGGCCGATGCCCTGCGTGATCGAGCCGCCCTCGACGTCCAATTCAAGTTCGCCGCGGGTAAAATAGGCGAACATTTTTGCGCCAAAAGGATCAGCGAGCGCGACGGTGATTTTCGGGTTTTTAGATTTTAAATAAATTGCGGTTCCAGACAGGGTTCCGCCTGTGCCAATCGACGCCACAAATCCATCGATATTGCCATCGGTTTGGCGCCAAATCTCGGGACCCGTGCCCTCGATATGGGCTTGTCGATTGGATAGATTATCCCATTGGTTGGCATAAAACGCCCCATTAGGCTCCGTTTTATCCAACTCCTCGGCCAGACGTTGAGCGACGTGGACGTAATTATTGGGATTGGCAAATGGGACGGCTGGGACCTCGACCAATTCAGCGCCAAAAAGCCGCAACATGTCCTTCTTTTCTTGAGTCTGGGTGATGGGAATCACAATCACCACGCGATAACCGCGTGCTTTACCGACCATCGCTAAGCCGATGCCTGTGTTGCCGGCCGTGCCTTCGACGATCGTGCCGCCCGGCTTTAATAATCCGGCTTTTTCAGCACCAAGAATCATGAATTTAGCGGCGCGGTCTTTGACCGACATGCCCGGGTTTAGCCATTCGGCTTTTCCAAGAATTTCGCAGCCGGTGGCAGCTGAGGCGGCGCGCAGTCGAATCAGCGGTGTGTTGCCGATGGCGTCGACGATATCTTTGCGGATTTCCATAAAAGGTCCTTATTGGTCTTCGGTTTGCCTGCGATAGATTTTGGAGCCGGGCGGCACACTTGTCATGAGCCATACGTTGCCACCGATGATCGAATCTGAGCCAACGACGGTGTCTCCACCCAAAATAGTGGTCCCTGCGTAGACGGTCACCCGGTCTTCAAGAGTGGGATGGCGTTTAGCCGGAAGAATACGATTCGCCTCGGGTTTCACGGAGAGTGCTCCCAGCGTCACGCCCTGATAGATCTTGGCGTCGCTGCCAATATGCGTGGTGGCGCCGATCACGACTCCGGTGCCGTGGTCGATGAAACAGCGCTCACCGATCGTTGCACCCGGGTGGATATCGATTCCGGTCCTCGTGTGCGCAAACTCGGACAGAATGCGCGGGATCATGGGCACACCCTGTCTAAATAAATGGTTGGCGACTCGATGGGCTGTGAGCGCCAAAATACCAGGGTACGAGAAAACAACTTCCTCGACGCTTTGTGCCGCGGGGTCGTTGGTGAACGCGGCCACCACATCGCCATGAAGCTGACGTCGGATTTCGGGAAGGGCCTCCAAGAGCTCATAGACGGTGTCTCGGCACCAGCTTTGTGCACGTTGGTCGTCCGGCGCTTTATCGCGGTCCTGCCACATGGCGGCGCGATGGATCTGTTCGCAAAGAATCTCTTGGGCGGGCATCAGGTGCTCGGCCAGCGCCATTCGAAGGTTCTGTTTTTCGAGGCGTCGGGTGCTGAAAAAGCCCAGAAAGAACAGGTGCTGCAGGTGAGTGAAGGCGTCGATCACCGCGCGTCGATTGGGCAGGGCCCATGTCTCGAGGCTGTTGATCTCTTCGTTGCCATCGTAACTCTCGACCAGGCGGTCGAGTACGGTTTCTAAGGAGCGCGATTGGTCATCCATCACTGAGTCCACGACAAAAGATACCCTGACGATGTTTGTACGCCTCGAAGGGATTCAACGGAAGGCTCTTGCCCTTCGTCTTCCCGCGCTTGGACAACCTTGTTAGACTCCCGGGTTCAATCGAGAGGCCGAAATGCATGAACACAACGCAAACACACAAGGTCGCGACGCACTCTTAGCGTGGCAACAAGCCCACCCGTCCAACGCCTACACCGCCGATCCGTATTTCCGGCGAGTCCTGACGCACCATGCGGGACCTCGGATTGACCGTATCGAAGCCGACTTGATTCGATTCGGGGAAGAAGTCGCAGGGCCAGTGGACGCCGCTGTCCGAGAGAATAACCTCCACACGAACCTTCCTCGCCTGGAGCGTTATTCGGGCCTTGGTGTGCGCACCGAAGAGATCGTTCATCACCCGACTTACCATGAGGCAGGACGCTTCATTTACGGATCAGGCGTGATGGAAGCTTATGCCGAACATCCGAATCACCTTGGGGCGCTGGCTCGGTTCTACGTGTCTTCGTATAACGGGGAAGCCGGTCATAATTGCCCCTTGGCGTGCACGGCTGGCGTGATTCGCGTGATCCAGGAATTGGGCTCGGACGAGCTTCGGCAGCGCTATCTGCAGCGCCTTTTGGACCGAAATTACGATCGCCATTATGAAGGCGCCCAATTTTTGACCGAGGTCCAAGGCGGCAGCGACGTGGGCGCAAACGCGACACGCGCGGTGAAGTCCTCGGACGGAAAATGGCGGATCTTTGGCGAAAAATGGTTCTGCTCAAATATCGACGCCGACCTTTTCCTGATGACTGCTCGCATCGAAAATGACGGAAAGTCGTGGCCTGGGACTGCGGGCCTTGGTCTATTCTTGGTGCCACGGGACCAGGACGACGGCCGCGTGAATGAGTTCACGGTGCGCCGCCTCAAAGACAAATTGGGCACGCGTTCTATGGCAAGCGGCGAAGCCGACTTTGAGGGCGCGCTGGCCTATCATATGGGCGACGTCGGAGAAGGATTTAAGAATATGATGGCCTTGGTCATCAACACCTCGCGCATCTACAACGCCGTAGGTTGTGCCGGCGTGGCGCGTCGCGCGTTCGTGACCGCTCAAACTTATGCCAAACATAGAACAGCCTTTGGCTCCGCGATCATCGAGTATCCGTTGGTTCAAGAGCATCTGGCAGATATGCGCGCCGACCTTGAGTCGATGATTTCGTCTACGTTTTATCTGGTCGCATTGCAGGATCGGATCGAAGCAGGTGAGGCCACGGACGACGAAAAGGGTTTTCAGCGCTTGGCCGTAAATCTGAACAAAATGGCCACGGCCAAGGTGTCGAGGCAGATGGTCGTCGACGCGATCGAGGTGTTGGGAGGCAACGGTGCGATTGAGTCGTTCTCGGTGCTTCCTCGGCTGCTACGGGACGCCATCGTTTATGAAAACTGGGAGGGAACGCATAATACTTTGTTGATGCAGATGTATCGCGATATGGCCAAATACAAAGTCCAAGACGCCTTCCTCGCCGAATTGAAACGACTCGCCTTAGGAGGCTCGCAGACGCAGAGCGCCGAATTCATCGCACGTATCGATGATTTTTCGGAACGTCTCTCCGAGGTTCTTGAGATGCCCTCGGAAATCTGCCCTGTATTTTTGAAACCGCTGATGACCCAATTGGGGTGCCTGATGAACGCCGCCATCCGATTGGCCGAGCCCAAAGACCTGATGGCACCCCATTTTGACGACTCCTATACCCATTATGTGGACTCCAGAATTCATCCAAATAGAAGTCGAGACCTGCATTATTTCGAGCGAATTAGCCGCCTGGCGAGGGGCTGATTTTGCGTCATCAATTGTGGTTGAGCCTCATCGTTTGTGCTTTTTCTGGCTGCACAGACGCGCCGTTGACCGAGGAACCAGTAACCCAGGGGTTACCCGACGATAGGGATGGGGACGGGGTCAAAGACGCAGCAGAGGCTGGCCTTGGCACCGACCCCGATAATCCAGACACAGACGGAGACGGGCGAATCGATGGGGTCGAGGTGGAGCTCGGCACCAAGCCCACGATGGCGGATTCCAGCTGTGTCGAGGATAAGTATTCGGCGGATTTGCGGACACGTCCGGTAGACGTGATTTTTGTTTTGGATAATTCGGGTTCGATGCGCGAAGAAATCGAGAGCGTCGAGAAAAATATTAATACTAATTTTGCCCAAATTATGGACGACGCTGGCTTGGATTATCGCGTCATCATGGTGTCAAAACATGGCGAAGGCACGCCATTTGATTCCGATATTTGTGTCGCTGCGCCGCTCTCGGCAACCACCTGTGACCCAGTTCCGGCCCAGCCCGCCAACACTTCGCAATTTTTCCATTACGATACCGAGATATCTTCGGACGATTCTTTTGGCGAAGTTCTTTCGACTTATAACCGGGCGGATCGACACGGTTTTAGCGTAACGGGTTGGTCAGCTTGGCTGCGCGATGATGCGTTCAAAGTATTTATCGAATTTTCGGACGATGAACCCTCGTCGCCCGGCGCCGAGTCTTTTGATCAGCAGCTTTTGGGGCTTCAACCCTCCAAATTTGGAACGCCCGGCAATCGAAACTATATCTGGCATAGTGTCGTTGGGATTTATCCTAAAGACGACGCCACGGCTGCTTATCAGGCGAACGAGCCGCTTCAGCCCTTGCAGTGTTCAACGGCCGAAAAACCAGGCGTCGAATACCAGAAATTGAGCATCGTGACGGGTGGTCTACGTTATCCCGTCTGCAATTTCGAAAATTACGATGCGGTGTTTCGTGCTGCGGCGATCAAGACGGTCGAGGACTCGGATATCGATTGTTCGCTCCGGCTTCCGCTGGCACCTTCGGGCCAAAAAGTCTTGCTCGATAAGTCGGCACTGCAGTTGACCGACGATTCAGGCGTGCGCCGTTTGATTCGTCGAGTTGAGTCGTCCGCAGAATGCGGAACGGATACTTTTTTTGTGACCCCAAATTCCATCGAATTATGCCCAGTACTTTGCGGTGTCGTCGAGGGGCTGCAACGTGGGACGATGACGGTGTATTCGGAGTGCACGGTTCAGACCTGCGATAATCCTTCGCAGGAGATCTGTTCGGACGGAATCGATAATGATTGTGATGGCTTCACCGATCGAGGTGATCTCGAGTGTTATCTCTGAGGCCGTTTGAGTTTGTGTATCGGTGTTTTTGGCACGATGCGTGCCAAATTTGGGCCTATAAGGTAAGCCATGAGTATCTGGGGACAGCTCGATATACGCATTGATCCGTGGGACGCGGATTATGGAGCGTCGACAGGTTTTGAAGGTTTTGCCGAAGACGACACGCGTCTGGAGCTCGACCTCGAAATGCAAGATTGGTGCGCCATCGGCGCACAGGATGAAGTCGCTCCAGAAAGATGGGTATTCATCGATGGTATCCGTCGCATCGACGCCCGTGTCGTCGCCTTGAGGCCTGACGGAGAGCTTCTTTACGGTCTCTTTGGCACCTATGGCGTTGGCGCAGTCGGAATCGCTCACGGTAGAGCCACAATCGACGTCGAAGAAGTCGACAGAGTGATCGTGACGGGGTGCGGAGAACTTGGCGCGGACGTGATTCAGGTTATGAAAAATGTCGTGTATCGACCCGTTTCGACCCCAAGCACCGATCCAGACGGTCCTCTGATTCGTCTTCAGACCGAAATGCGGCTCGCCGAGGCCCGATTAGCCCAGGCCTCCCTTGAATCCGACGCCTTGGTCGTGTCGGATGGGCCACTGGCTCATAAAGATCTTGGGGCTGGTGTCGTCGGGTACGTAAAACGAATTTTTGATCCCTATCTGCCGCGGGCGCACGCTCCGTTTTTGGCAAGCCTTCCCGCGAAACATCGCACTCCGGTGTTTGCGATTCATGGTGGAAACCACTCACGGTTCGCCTGGTTTTTACGCTTGTCGGACCCGGCCAAGGGGCATTCACCCTATGCGGGCGTTGTGCGCCTTGAAGTGGATGGAAGCATCGGGATTACCGAGGCCGTTCGGCTGGCCAATTTGACGACTCTCTTTCTGCCCAAGCTCGCTTCAAGCAGGACCTTTGACCCACGTGCGCCGCAGAACCTGATACCGGTGGGCGCATTGGAGACTCATTTGAGACATTTATTGGGAGACCCGACGCTGATACGAAGAGCGATTGAGTCCAAAATTTCGGAGGGGATCCATGAGTGATGCAAAAGAAGCCGTTGGCGTAGTCATTGGCGCAAAGGATGCTACGCCATTGGAGTTTTGGATTGGCGTGGCTGATGGCCATCAAATCGAACTCGATGACGTGATTCGGGTTGATTCCCATACGGCAGATGGCGAAGTACTGGCTTTCTACGGAACTGTGGATGAGGTGCGTAAACGCTACGAAGGCGCAACTTTCGATACCGATGCTTTTCGCCATGCCGAGGGCACCCTTCCCGTCGAGATTTCTTACGCAGCTCATGTGCAGGTGACCCGAATCGAGCCGGAGTACTTCATTCCGCCGACACCTGGCGACAAGGTTCATCTGGTGCGCGGATTGGATTATCAAGCCGCGCTCTTTTTCGACCAGATGGAGGAAAAACTTCCGATTGGTTTGACCCGAAATAATGAACCTGTTTTTGCAAACCTGGAATTCGTCGACGGTTCGCGGGGTGCGCATGCGTCGATCAGCGGGGTTTCGGGTGTGGCCACCAAAACATCTTTTGCGACTTTTCTTTTATATTCGCTTTTTCACTCCGAAGTTTTGGGGACAAGAGCCACAAATTCACACGCGATTATTTTTAATGTGAAAGGCGAGGACTTGCTTTGGCTTGATAAACCCAATCGCAAGATGAATGAGAAGGCTCGTGCTCAATATGCGACGCTGGGGTTGCCTGTCGGTCCATTTAAAAGCGTGCAGTTCTTGGCGCCACCGAACAGCCCCAACACCTTTGTGCCCGATACAGGCAGCCGAAAGGAAGGCGTCGATGCGTTTGCTTGGACGATTCGTGAGTTTGCGCGCGACCACCTTTTGCGTTTTTGTTTCACTCAAGAGGATGAACGGGCGCAGCTGTCCTTTGTGGTCCAGATCGTCGAACGACATTTGGCTGAATGCGCCGCAGAGGGCGATAAAACCGCCGCCCATATTTTCCTTGAGAATAAAAAGATTACGTCATTTGACGAACTGGTCGACGAGCTTGAGTCGAGCATCGACAAGCTTCTGGCGGAACGAGGCGGAAGGATTGCCTCGGGAACGGTGGACGCATTTTTAAGGCGTCTGCGCGCGGCGAGCACCCGCATGGGTAAATTGGTCCGCGGCGACGATGCCGCGAAGGGCAAAGCTGTCGATTGGCGAGGAGCGCAGGTCACTGTGGTGGACATCCACTCATTGCACGCAACGGCTCAAATGTTTGTGGTCGGCGTTGTTTTGAAACGCATGATGGAACACAAAGAAAGTGCGGGGTCTCAGAACCTGGTTTTTGTGGTCCTCGACGAGCTTAATAAATACGCGCCAAGAACCGGCTCAAGTCCCATCAGTGAAACGATTTTGGACATCGCCGAACGTGGCCGTTCGATGGGCGTCTCATTATTGGGTGCTCAACAGACGGCAAGCGAGGTAGAACGACGCGTCGTTGCAAATGCCGCTCTGCGTGTGGTCGGTCGATTGGACCCGGCTGAAGCAAGCCGGCAAGAGTACGGCTTTTTGACGGGCTCAGCGCGTGTTCGAGCGACGATGATCCGACCGGGAACGATGATTGTTTCCCAGCCCGAGATTCCGACTCCACTCTTGGTGCTCTTTCCGTTCCCATGTTGGGCGACACGAAAGGCCGAGGTCGATGATTCAGGCCCGCCGGAAAGCGGGGAATTTGGTATTTTTGGGCGATGAAGGGCCGAGGGTGATTGAGTATGAGATTTCTTCACACAAGTGACTGGCACGCCGGCCGAATCTGGAAACGGATCGACCGTTCTAGTGAATTGCGCGCTGCCCTTGATACGGTTGTGCGTTACGTCGCAGACAACGAAGTCGACGTCGTTTTGATGTCGGGCGACGTCTTTGATTCCCGCTCACCATCGGGGCGCGCGGAACATTTGGTCGCCGATATTTTTCGGGAGATCGACCGCGCAGGCGCAAAGACGGTGGTTATCGCAGGGAACCATGATTCGGTCGCGCGAATGGAGGCCTGGCGGGTCTTGGTCGAGCTGGCCAACGTTACGATTGTGCCCTCTCCACGTGCTCCGCATGAAGGCGGAGTGGTCGAGGTCACTTCCCGCGATGGCAGCGAAACCGCGGTGATCGCGTGTATTCCTTTTGCGTCTCCGGCCAATTTCATGCGGGCTTCCCAGTTTGTGGCCGACGAAACCAAAAGCTACGTCGGTTATGCGTCAGCCTTTGAAAATATGGTCAAAGCATTGCGGACGTCATTTCGCCCCGATGCCGTGAATATCTTGATGGCACACACTCATCTTGAGGGGGCCGTGTTGGCTCAATCCGAACGAACGGTTCATGTGGGCGAACAGTGGGCGGGCAGCATGCACGCGTTGCCTCACGATGCGCATTATGTGGCATTGGGGCATATCCATAAGCCTCAATCACTCGATGCGCCGTGTCCCGCATTCTACGCCGGCTCGCCGTTGCAGCTCGATTTTGGTGAGATCGGAGAGAAAAAGACGTTTAATGTTTTTGACGCTAGACCTGGTGGGGCGGGGCCAAAACCCAAGCTGATTCCCTACGAAGGCACCAAAGAACTTAGGGAGATGCAGGGCACGCTTCAGGAGATCATCGATGCCGCGCCGGATTATCAAGACGCGTGGGTTCGTGTGACCGTGGAGCTCGAAGCCACGGACCCAGACGTGGCTCGAAGAGTTCGAAACGTCTTGCCAAATGCCGTCGTGGTGCATGCGAAATTGCCCCAGGTCGCCGAGATTGAATCACGCACTAAAGGGCTGACACATTCAGAAATGTACAGGTCTTGGGTGACGTCGAAGAATCACAAATATCCCCAAGAAATGATCGAAGAGTTCGATAGACTTTACGCCGACGTGGTGGGGAAATGAGGCCGACAAAACTGGTCATCGAAGGATTTACCGCCTTCAAAGAACAACAAATTATTGATTTTTCTGATATCGAATTATTCGCGATTGCGGGTGCTACGGGTGCGGGGAAAACCAGTATTTTGGACGCCATGCAGTGGGCGCTTTTTGGTGAAGTGCCTCGTCTGTCCCAGAACTTAAGCGAGCTGATTTCATTGGGGGCCGATAAAGCCGCGGTGGTTTTTGAGTTTGCGCTCCGTGGTGAGGTTTTTCAGGTTGCTCGAAAGATGTACCGAACCAAGGGGACCGAGGCTCAACTCGATTCACTTTCTCCGGAAAACAAGAATATCGCTTCAGGCGTGCGTGCGGTGAACGACGCGGTGATTCGGCTGATTGGGCTGCAGGCCAAAACGTTCGCGATGTCGGTGGTTTTGCCGCAAGGGAAATTCGCACGTTATTTCGAGGCTAAACCCGCGGAACGCCGCGATCTAATGCGCGAAATCTACGGCCTCGATTTCTTCGAAAGGATGCGAAAAAAGGCCAGTGAAGAAGCGAGTGAATTGGGGCGTAATGTCGCCCATTTGCAGAAAGTTCTGGGTGAGAGTTCGGTTTCACAGGCTGACCTGGACGCACTTGATGCCGAGTTGGCGGAGCTCGTCAGTGGTCACGAGGACCGCACCACTGCTAGGGAATCGGCAGCCACAAAGGACGCCGAGTTGGCAGTGGTTTTCGGACTTCAGGAACAATTTCAGAAGAAGACAGCCGAACGCGATGCCTTGGCGGCCAAGGCCGCGGCGATTGACGCGAAACGCAATGCCCTCGAAATCTCAAAACGTTCAGAAAAGGTTCAGCCGTTTTTCCGAGAACTCGAGGTCAATCAAAGCCAACTTATCGCGATCAAGGAGCGCTATGAGCGCGCGTTAACTGATCGTGATCGAGCGCGGGGCAAAGCCGCCGAAGTCGCAAAAGCGCTGGCTGAAGCGCGGGTGGAAGCAGAACGAATTCCCGACCTCGAGGCGAGCCTTGTCCATCTACGAAGTCTGGACGAACTGCTTAAGAGCTTCGAAGCGGCGTCAAAAAACGTAAAGGTTTTGGATGCTGATATTGCTCAGATTTTAAAAGATCGCAGCGAAAAAGCCTCGACCCTGGAAAAACGTCGAACCGAAAGGAAGACTTTGTCCGAGGGTGCAGAAAAGCAGAAGACCCAAGTGGTCGAGATGAAAGCCCCAATCGACGAGCTGGCGAAATTGCGCGCACTCGACGCGGGAGCCAGAACCTGGCGTGAACTGAACATCGAATTGGAGCAGATTCGCACTCGCAACGCGGCGTGGAATGCCGAGAAGGTCGCGCTAAATACCGAGATCGACGCGCAACATGCGGGTTTTGAAGCGCTGGACAAAAAGCTAGAGAACGCTCGGGTGGCGCTTCGAAATGCCGAATTGGAGCTCGAGGCGGCAAAGACCAAGGATTTGGCGTCGGCGGTGCGAGAACACGTGCATGTGGGGGACGCCTGTCCGGTCTGTGACCAGGTTGTCCGCGTCCTGCCTGCTGCGTCGGCCATCGATTTATCCGGCCCGCAGTTCACGTTGAGCAAAAAACGTTCGGAGTTCGATGCAGCGACTCAAGACAGTGCGGCTGCAA
The DNA here is from genome assembly GCA_964394615.1 of uncultured Bradymonadales bacterium. Lineage (GTDB taxonomy): Bacteria > Myxococcota_A > Bradymonadia > Bradymonadales > Bradymonadaceae > JBFFMO01. The sequence continues at coordinate 10,743 of CAYMYJ010000030.1, forward strand.
AAATCCGTGTGGATAATGCGGAAAAACAATTCGCTAGGATTGCCGAGGACCTGAGTGCCAGTGCGGCTTTGCTCAAATCAAAGGAAGCCGAAATGAAGGCGGCCTGCGGAGGTTTTTTGGCTCGTTTTGGCGCCTCCGAATCTCCATTTTCGGACTATGAAGCTGCTTTGGCAAAAGGGGCTGAACTTGAAAAAGAACACGACAGATTGGTCGCGGGCCTTGCGACGATTCAGGAGAAGCTCCGAAGCCTTGATGAGTGGATCTCCGAGGCAGAATCGACCCTAAAACGCAGTGGGGAACAAGCATCGGAACTCGAGGAACGTCGCACACTCGCCGAGGATACAAGGCGTGGGATTCAAAAACGGCTTCCCGCCGAAATGCCTGAATCACCGGCTCAAGAGATCGCTGGATTGGAGTCTCGCATCGAGCGGATCCGCAAACAAAGCGAGTCTCTTGGACGTGAAGAGGCGGCGTTGCAGGCAAGCGTGGAGGGCTTGGAACGCTCGCTCGAACAAAGTGTCAAAGATCTTGAACGAGCAAACGAGGCGAGCACTGAGGCTCGCCTGAAACTAGAGGAAGCGGCCGTGCTTCACGGCTTCAGCTCTCCGGATGCGGCACGTTTGGGGAAAATGGATGCGGGTGCTGTCGCCGAGTTTGAGGAGTCGGTCCAGGAACATGACCGGACTTTGAACCGCGTCGTCGACCTGTTGGCGGAACTTGAGCGCCAATTGGCAGGTCGAAGCACTTCGAAGGAGATCGCGGAATCGGCCAAAGCAGAATTGCTTCGTGCGCAAAAAGAGTACGACGAAGCGAATCGTCGTCAGGGTCAGCTTTCGGCCGAACGGACCGCGATGGACAAGGCGTTACAAGGGTTGGCAAAACATCGAGAGAACCTTGAGGCGGCGGCCAAACAGCAGACGATTATGTCGGCCTTGGCCAACGACCTTCAGACCAATCAATTCCAGAATTTTGTGTTTCAGGATCTTTTTAAAGAATTGGTTGTCGGGGCCTCGACCCGGCTGCTGCAGCTTTCGCAGCGGTACGCATTGGAGGTCGACGAGGACACCAAATTTTGGGTGGTCGATCAGGATAATGCCAACGAAAAACGCGCCATTGAGACCTTGAGTGGCGGTGAGACTTTCTTGGCGTCGCTGGCGCTGGCGTTGCAACTGAGCCAACAGGTGCAGGACGCCGCTGGCGCACTTTCGTTGGACTCTCTATTTATTGACGAGGGATTTGGCACCCTTGACGCAGAGACCTTGGAAACGGTTGCTGAAGCTGTTGAGGCCCTGCGTGATACTGGGCGGGTTGTCGGCATCATCACGCATATCGCCGAGCTCACCAATCGGTTGCCGGTGCGGATTCGGGTTCATAAATCCGTGGCCGGTTCCCATGTTGAGATCGAGCGCGAGTAGGTTCCCGCGCGGCCTATGATTTGCGCTTTCGCCCTCTCGAGATTTTGGTCGGTTAAGTGAGATTCGACTCCGAAATTGGCGGTATATAGGTCTTCAATCTTGAGGTCGCGGCCAACCACACGTATTGACGAGATACGAAATTTTTCAGAATCATTTGAGTGTAGGGCGACATGAGCGACAATGAACTTGAATCAAAACATTGGCTGGTGGGCTCGGTCTTCAAGAAAAAGGAGTATTTGGAGGAGTTTTTGGAAAAAGGGATTTGGAGAATTCCTGAACCAAATGCAAAAGATCGCCAGAAAGTGATGTCTATGCGGGTGGGCGACCGGATCGCCGCAAAAGTTACGTTTGTCACCAAGTCTGACCTTCCGTTTGATAACAAGGGTAATCTTGTTTCGGTGATGCGGATAAAGGCAGTAGGGACGATCACAGAGAATCCGGGCGACGGCGAGCAAGTGAAGGTCGAATGGACTCAACAGCCGAATCGTGATTGGTATTTTTTCACATATCTTCATCTGATTTGCTTATTGGGCAACCGAGCAGATAATCACACGCAGGAGCTGATTCGTTTTGTTTTTAAAGGCGAAGCACAAGACTTTAGTCATTATCTGAATCATCCATTTTGGCGTGACAGGTATCTGGATAAGTTTGGCTGGACGCAGTTTTTTGAGGACTTTTCGACATCGTTGCTGAATTACCGGGACGATCGGCCCGCGCTCCTTCGTAAGTTGACGACGGTCAGCCCGGGAACACCAAAATTTGGTCTTGTTGACCGATTTGCGGATGGCACGGACGGAGTTCTGCAAGATATTTGTCCGTTCACAACGATCGGTATTTTTAACCGATCGATGACTTGGGAAAATCGCTTTAAGATTGGCAAGGCACTAGGCGACGCACTTGAAGTGCCAGGGGACCCGCCCAAAGACTTCGTCGGAGTACCTTGTCTCAACAATCAAAATACCTACTTCTTCCCGTTTTCCAAAGATCGCGAAGTCGATCATATCGAAAAGTTATGGCGGGTATTTGAGCATGGTCTGGCTTTCGCGGATTCGGGTGGCTTAGAAGGGAAAGACGAGTTCATCAAGGCGTTCGATGAAGCCAAGAAACTCAAATTCGTGTCATGGAACCTGACTTTCGGCCTTTATTGGGCAAGACCTTGGTTCTTCTTGGGACTCGATTTTCCGAGCCGTGAATTCGTAGCCAAGGTATTTGGAGTTTCCCTTAAGAAAGTGCCCTCCGGAAAAGATTATGTGGCGCTCATGGAAAAACTAAGGGGTTACTTTGGAATGACAGGATGCCCTGTTGATTCATTTCCCGCTCTTTCTCGTGGCGGGAATTTCAAACCATTTCCGCTTTTAACTGATGATGGAGAGGAGGGTGATGATCCGCCACTCATCTTGCCCTACACTGTTCAAGATGTTTTAAACGAAGGTTGTTTCCTCACCGAAGGACAACTTGAGAAGTTGTTGCAGCGTGTGAAAAGTAAAAAGAATTTGATTCTTCAAGGACCACCAGGAACAGGGAAAACTTGGCTTGCTCGTCGTTTAGGCTACGCATTGGTCGGCGAAAGAGACGACTCGAAAGTCAAGGCCGTGCAATTTCATCCGAATCTCTCGTACGAAGATTTTGTACGCGGCTACAGGCCGAGCGGCGAAGGCAAACTTGTCACTGCCGATGGGATTTTTATGAGTATCGTAAACACGGCCCTCGGTGATCCAGGCAGCGCATACGTTTTGGTTATCGAGGAAATTAATCGAGGAAACCCTGCACAGATTTTCGGCGAGCTATTGACCTTGTTGGAAGATTCCAAGAGAGACGAATCAGAGGCGATTGAGCTCACCTATCCAGACGAGAACGGCAATCGGCGTGTCCACATACCGGCCAATCTCCACGTGATCGGAACGATGAACATCGCAGACCGCTCACTTGCCCTTGTTGACCTTGCTCTCCGCCGCCGCTTTGCATTCGCAGACCTTGTGCCTGAGCTTGGTGAGGCTTGGGAAAAGTGGGTGCAAGCAAAAGGAGTAACCGAGAACATTACTTCTGAAATCGCGAGACGAATGGCGACGCTGAATCAAATGATTTCCAACGACCCGAGACTCGGCAAACAATTTCGGGTGGGGCATAGCTATGTGACGCCTGTATTGGATTTGAATGAAGAGGGTTGGTTATGGTTTCAAGACGTGATCGATCACGAAATCTCTCCGCTCTTGAAGGAATATTGGTTCGACAGTCCGAAAGATTTCAAAAGGGCTGTGGATGATTTGAAGCAGCCATTCGGATGACAGATCTTGCACATGATATGGCTTATGTGGGGCGGATTCCTGTGCGCAACCTTTGGTTGCTCATGCTCTACGCGTCCGACTTGTTTCGACTTCAACAAAACCTCGGTCAGGTGAGTTTTGAGGAGGATTTAGACGAGTTGCCGGATTTGGTAGCCCGGATTCTGGCTGATGTTGTTGAGCGCCGTCTTCGCAGACAACTCAGTCGAGGCTACCACACACGTCAAGCCAATCTGACCCGTGTTCGTGGGCGGATCGATATACTTAAGACCGAGCGACACTCTCTTCTGCAGCGGGGCCTTGTGGCGTGTGAGTTTGAGGAAATGACCATCGATACGCCTCGAAATCGTTTTGTGCGTCACGCGCTGCAAGAGATTGGGATCCTCGTGAAGAAGTCTGAGGTCGCGCATCGATGTCGCTCACTTGCCAACGAGCTGAAGCTAATGGGGGTTTCCGGCATCGTGCCGTCTCGGAAGCTAATCGATGGGGAGCGCTTTGGGAGGCATGACGCATCCGATAGACTTATGGTTGCGGCGGCCAAATTGGCGGTGGATCTAGCGATGCCTACAGAGTCCACAGGAGGCCATCAGATGGTGTTGCCTGATCGAGAAGGTACGTGGGTTAGAAAGTTGTTTGAGCGAGCTGTGGGAGGCTTCTACGACGTTGTGTTACGACCGGAGGAGTGGAGCGTCAAACCGGGCAGGAAGCTTAATTGGCAGGTAGAGAATCCAAGTCCCGGCATTCTGAAAGTCCTGCCGAATATGCAAGTCGATATCCTGCTCGACCATCACACGAGTGGGCAGCGGCTGGTGATCGACACGAAGTTTAACCATATCTTTTGCACAGGGAGGTTCGGCCACGACAGGCTGCGTAGTGGCTATGTCTATCAGATGTATGGTTATTTGAACTCGCAAGCGGGCCAGGGTAAAGCCAAATGGGACAATGCGAGCGGCCTTTTATTGCACCCGGCGATCGGTGCTGCGGTTGATGAGTGGGTAACAATCCAAAATCACACAATTCGTTTTGCAACTGTTGATCTCACGGCCTCAGCTTTTGAGGTTCGGGAACAATTGCTTCGAGTTATCGAAATACCTCCCGAGTTCTAACTTCAAACAAAATGGGCATTCCATGATTATGTAGCTTGAACGATGATCTTCAACCTGAACTCAATGAAAGGTTCTGCCGGCAGTTTCTAAAGAGTGCGCCAGCTGAATGATTTGTGCTGAGTCACGTGAGGTGGACGTAATGGACACGGGTGTCATGTACAATTCATTGCCGCTGTGTGAGAATTTCAGCGGAAATACGAACCACTAATTTGCCATTCACGCAGAACAACGAGACCCCCAATATGCACCTTAACATCACTGTTTATCGCCTATGCTGCTTAGTCGGCCTCTCTGCCTTGTTCTTGGTCTCAGCATGCGACAAGGAATCCACTGATTCCGAGGCAAAGCTTGAGAAAACCACGAAAGCGCTTAAAAAAGAGGCTAAGGAGCTTCTTGATGATGCCAAGCCGGAAGACTGCGCCACCTACGCTAAAGAATTGCAGGGCGCCTGCACGAGCATGGTCGACAAGCGTCTAAAGGTTCCTTGCAAAATTAATCTTATGAAGTTCGAAATCGCCCAGGAACAGGCCGGCGGCAAAATCTTCGATGTTGGCGCCGACAACGGGAAAGTCGCGGCAGCATTATGTAATAAGGGGATCAAAAAGCTTCGAAAAGACGTCGAAAAGGCCGAAAAGGAGGGCTCTGATTCAATGGCCTGGGCCGACTCCTGCAAGGACTATATCGCGACCATTCGAAAGGATTGCCTGACTAAGATTACGACCGGAACCCAGGCCAAGCATTGCCAACAAACCATTCAGATGCTCGAGATGTCGATTACCCAGAAGAACGACGGAGCCATGTCCTGCGGGATGGGCGCAATGTACCTCAAGAAGTAGTCGGCGGGCCTAGTCGTTCATTTTGCATGCGTCACGCGTTCAGCATTTTGATAAATTCAAGGCCGAAAGAATATGCGTCTCCTGGCCATCGGGCCGAGACATAATTTTGGTCTTTTACCGTAAACCCGCGGTACAAATGTTTGAGGTCATCGCGTAACACAGGCGTAGGTCCTTCAATGAAATTCGCTTTATCGGCAAGCGCTGCCGTGACTTCGTCCTGAACGGTCAGGCCAGGGTAAGTCAGGTAATAATCTTTGAGCCATAAGCGTGTGAGCTGGTATGCGGCCATCTCTTGGGATTTTAGGAGCGATGTCGTCTTGTAGCCATGAATGGCCGACTTCCCGGTGGCGGGATCGATGGAACGCGCGGCCAACACGACTCCGTGGCAAATCGCCGCCACGGGTTTTTCGGCACCAAAAAATTCAACCACTAAATTCTGAAGCGCTTTCGACTCAAGGTATTCTTTGACGCCTTTATCGTGCCCGCCCGGAAGCAAGAGTCCGTCATAATCCCCGCAATTTAATTCCGAATATTTTTTTGGAGCCTCGAAGGCCGGGTTGGATTTCATCTGACCGAACGCCTCCACCGCGTCCTTGCGGGTCTGCAGCAACGCCTTAAAGACTCCCAGATTTTGCCCGTTCAGCATTTTTTGGTCGGGAACAGCCGGGTTTCCATCTGGTGTTGCAAAAACAACGTCGATGCCATGCTCCGCGAGTAGTTTCCAAGGAATCGCGACCTCGGTAGGGTCGCAGCCATAGCTTGGAAGCGGAATCAGGATGGTCTTCTTGTTCATCTTACCGGCCTTTGTTGCAACGTTCGCATTCGTCTGCGAGTCACCAATTCTGAGCCCTGCACTTCGAGCTGACAACCGGAGACCGCAGGCGCGAATCGACTCTTTTGTCGTTTGGGCGTAATACAAAGAGAGGCTTGAGATGAAGCGAGCCGGCAAGAGCGCGAGGTGATGTGTTGATTGATCAAATTCTCGAAGGTGTTCCGGCAGCAGTGATGCCCTTGATCGAGGACGTTCATAACGAGTCATGGGCTGAGGTCATCGAGGCCATTCGGTCGGGTAAGGCCGATAAATTTGTCCGACGAGTTTTCGAACAATTCGGACCCAAAGCGTTTCTGGAACTTTTGCGAAACGCCATCGCGCAGCTCGGCAAGTCGGGAATGGAAGCGCGCCAGCATCGTTTAGAAACCTACGAAGGCTTGTCTCAGGCATCCATGCGGCTCTACGGGGCTGATGATGAACGAACGTTGACCGTTCGCGCCTTCGTTTTTGAGACCTCTTGGACCACCTACGAAAATCCAGTCGCGGCGGCATCGGCTCTCTTCAAACGTGTCGAGACCAATGCACCGGCATTGAAGGGCCAGGTGGCCCTGGTGCTGGGCCATGCGCATCTGATGGAGCGCTCCTATCCGGCGGCTCATGAAGCCTACCGCGTGGCCGCAAAGTCGGCAGAGGGCAAACTCAAGAATGCCGTCGAGCGACGGGTCCTGGCGAGCTTGCTTTATCTTGGGCGGTACCGCGAAGCGCACGAGATGGCGGCGTCGGTGCTGAGTCGACCCGGCGCCATCTTCGCTGGTGGAGACGTCGTGATGTCGGCACCCTCGAAGGTCGAGTCTTCATGCGATGAATTGAAGTCGATCTTGGATTGGTGTCATGCCACCACACCGGAATGGATTCGTGGATTGGGTGGCTTGGCGTCTTCACTTCAAGACGCAGGTCAAGACGCTTCCGAGGTCCATGCTTGGTTCATTGAGGCATTGGAAGCCCTTGAAGACGACAAGGACGTGGAAGCGGAGCTTGGAGTGATTCTTCGCCAACTGATGGAGCGGGGCGCGATTGGTTCGGCGGTCGAAGTTTCCGGCCGTTTGGCTGATTTTGCGGACCAGACAACCGTCGAGGGTCTCTGGGCGAAGTTCAATCACGCGGCGCTATCGGCTCAGAGCGGCGTTGAGACTGCCTTTGATAAACAAGACGAATTTGCCGACAAGCTTTTGGACCTCTCGGTCAAAGATGGATCGCGAGCCTACCTGTCGCACGCACGGATGTTATTGGATAACGGCCAGGCGGAGCGCGCGTTGAGGGCTCTTAAACATGTTGTCGTGGAGCCCGAAATCGAGTCAGGCGTGGCATTGGTCAAAGACTGTGCGTTGTTGTTTACCGGTGATGCCGCAGCGCGCGAGCGGCTGATTGCCGGGATGAACGGCCTGAAGGCAAGCGGTCACTTGGTGTCGCAGGACGGCGAGTATTTGGTGGGCGTGTTGGTCGGTGACGCCATTGGGCGGGGTGACCGCAGCGCGATTGATTTTCAGGCTGCATTCTTAGACGCTGTGGCCCGTCAATTTGGCGAAGGACCGCCTGTGTGGACTGAAAGTGTGAACATGGCCGGTGTGCATGCCCAGTTGGGCGAACCGCAACGCGCGGTCGATATTTTGAAATTTGTGATTTCAAAGCAGGTCGAGAGCTTTGGGCCCCAATACGCCGATGCTCTGCGCACTCGTTTGATGCTTGCGCAGGTCTTGGACTCGATGGGGGACACCGCGGGCGCGGCAAAAGAACGCCTCGAGGTCAGCTCCGCGGGTACGCCGATGGAATGGGAACCGGTGAATTTATGATGGAGATTCGATGAACACGCGTTGGACTTGTGGAATCATGTTGTTGGGCCTCGCGATTTCGACTCCGGCATTTGCTCGGAGCCATCGCGTTGCACAGATTCCCCACGGGGCCTCGTTTGGATGCACCAGCTGCCATGGGACGGCCTCGGGCGGCGGGACCTTCACGGGTTTTGGCTCATCCACCGTTGGCGCCCTCGTGGGCGACGGTCCGACCTCGGGTCAAGACATCGAATGGGCCCAAATTTACGACGTGGATTCTGACCGTGACGGCTTCACCAATGGCGAAGAACTTGGTGACCCAGATGGAACGTGGCGCACGGGCGACCCCAATCCTCCCGGGTTATTTTTTCATCCGGGAGACGACTCCAAACATCCGGTCGGATCATGCGGGGATGGCCGCGTGACCCCGCCCGAGGAGTGTGACCTGGACAACACGCGCGGCCTGAGTTGCATCAATTTGGGGTTGGATCCTGGCGTGCTGAGTTGCGACAGCGAGTGTCTGTACATCAAAGACCTTTGCGGAACGAATGCGGAGACTCCAGATGCCGGCATGGACACTGGAACACAGGCCGATACCGGTATAGTGGCCGCTACTCCTGACAGCGATGAAGGGTGTTCAGCGGCAGGCGGCCAGATGATCTGGGCCGCGTTCATGGGTTTGATGGGTTTTCGGCGTCGCCGATCTCGCACGAACTAAGAACCGAGAAATTAGTATGCGTTATATTTTCTTATTTATTATCTTAGTTTCGGCGTGCGGTGCGGACGACGAAACCCCCGTCAACACTGATTGGACGTGGGATCTTCCAGAAGGTTTTCCAACCCCTAGAGTCCCCGAAGATAATCCGATGTCGACCGCAAAAGTCGAATTGGGCCGTCGTCTATTTTACGACAAACAGCTTTCGGGAAACCAAACTCAATCGTGTGGGTCGTGCCATCTGCAGTCGTTGGCATTTACCGACGGGAAAGCAGTCAGTGAAGGCGCAACAGGAGAAATGACGCCACGAGGTGCAATGGCCATCGGAAACGTGGTCTACGCGTCGAGATTAACGTGGGCAAACCCGTTGATCCGAACTCTCGAAAAGCAACAACTGACGCCCCTTTTTGCTGAGTTACCCGTGGAGTTGGGGCTGACCAGCCAGGAGCAGGCGCTCGAACGCCTGAATGCTGATCCGGTTTATCCAGACCTGTTTCGGGCGGCTTTCGAAACCGAAGAGCCTGCGATCACACTTGAGACGATGACCAAGGCGATTTCGGCGTTTCAGCGTTCGATCATCTCGGCCGATACGCCTTACGATCGCTTTGTTTATGGCAAGGATCATAGCGCGTTGAGTGCCGCCGAACAGCGCGGAAAGGACCTGTTTTTTTCTGAGCGACTGGAGTGTTTTCATTGCCATGGTGGATTTAATTTTTCGGATTCCGTTCAGCATGACGGCTCGGTTTTTGATGAGGTTAAATTTCATAATAATGGCCTTTATAATATTGGCGGAACAGGTGCCTATCCCACTGGAAATCAGGGGGTTTTTGAAATCAGCGGGGTGTTGGAAGACAGCGGGCGTTTTAAGGCGCCGAGCCTTCGAAATATCGGCCTGACTGCGCCCTACATGCACGACGGAAGCATCAAGACTTTGGAAGAAGTCATCGATCATTACGCGCGTGGCGGCCGAGAGATTTTGGACGGGCCGAATGCTGGCGACGGAAAGTTCAGCCCCTTCAAGAGCGAGTTGGTGACAGGCTTTGTGATTTCCGACGAGGAACGCGCTGATTTGATTGCGTTTTTAAACGCGTTGACCGACCAGACGATGGTCGATAATCCAGCCTATTCCGACCCGTTCGAAGAGAATTCCCCCTAATCGACGTTTTTTGAGATCCAGAACCGAGTCATTTCGTTATCATCATCGAAATCTGACACGGAGCGAGCGATGAAGAAGTGGATCTTTGCAATGGCGTTATGCGGGGCTTTTGGGTGTTCACAACAACAACAGCCCGGCCAACCGTTGGGATTTGCCCCCGGTCCGCCTCCCGCAGCGCCGGCCCCGAGTGCAGCTGAAGAGGAAGCGGCACCCAGCGACGCTCCGATGGAGGCCGAGCCCCAGACGGAAGGCCGCGGGTCCCTGAAGGACGAAGAATCCCGCGCCGGCGGTGCGGAAGCGCCTGCGGAAAAGGCCGTTGAAGACAATATGCAGGACGAGGCGGATCTGGCCCGGCCGGCGAAGAGGGCGAAGGCCGCTTCAACGCAGCCGAAAGCCAGCAAAGGGGCCAGCGACACGGCTGCAATTTGCGACTCTGCCTGCAAAAAGGCGTGCGCGAATGCGGCAGATAAAAACGTCTGCGCTCAGGCTTATGCAGCCGGCTGTTTTTCGGGCACGGCTCCAGCAACCTTTGATTGCGGGACGAGTGGGGAAAAAAGGAAGATCAAGGATGATGGCGTCGAGGCACATGGCCTACCCATCGGCATTCCCTAGCGCGAGTCAATGTGCTGTCTTAAACAGTCGTTCGGAAATCCACTTGATATCATTGTCATCGATGTCCAGATCGCCAGGGGGCGTCTGATTGGCCTCGAAGCTGTCGACCAAAACACCCAATTGGTCGACCAGCGAGCACATATGATGAAATCCATGGCTTTCAAATTCAAGACGAACAGATTGCATTTTCGTGCGTGCAAGTTCTAGTTCCAGATTTGCGATGTCCAACAGAATTAGATTGTATTCAGAAATCGATGCATTCGGCGTGTTTGAAAGTCGTTGCCATTTCAGTGCGAATTGGTGATGAATGCGAGATTTGTTGAAATTCCCTCGATGTCTTTCGATTTCGCCAAGCGCTGTATGTAGGTCAGTCTGTGCGGCGCTAAGGCCTAAGGATTCCGCCTGATGCAAAGCCACGTGAGCGATTTCAGCAGCTTTGTCGATTTCACCATCGCTGACAAAAAGGTCTGCCAAATACGCTTGAGTGACGCAATATTGGGCAGTCATTCCTAGGTCTAGGAACAACTGGCTGGCGTCTCTTAGATTCTGTTCGGCTTTTGGAGTGTTTTTAAGACGTATCGCAAGAACGCCCGAAAGCAATTTAGCGCGGGCGAGTGGCCGCGTTTCACCCTTAAGTTGATAAATACTTATGCAATTGTCGATCTGACCCAATGCAGTGTCAAAGTCGCCGGTCTCGGCATTGCGTGTGGCGATGAAGTATTCACAATGCGCTGCGGTCATCATCAGACCACGTTCTCGCGCACTTTGATTGGCTTTTTGCACAATAGTTCGTGCCGTCTGAAGTTCACCACGAGCATGAAGGGCAAATCCGCGAACCATGTCAAAATCGATTCGTGACGCTTCGTCGTTTACTGACAGCACCACTTGAGCCGCCATTTCTTCAAACCGGAACGCTGCTGGCAAATTAGTCTCGATAAGGTCCCGAATTCCGCGAACGTAAATTTGTAAGCGTTGGTCAAAACCTGAGATATGGTCGGCGTGCCGAACGAGTCGAGTAACCGGCGCTTTTGTGCGATCCAAAACCTCCAGACACGCCAGATGCCAATCTTGCCAGGTTTGCCGGGCCTTCATGCGTTCCGAAACGGCTTTTTCGATGACCGAGTGTGCGTAACCCAGCCGCGTGCCCTGCCTTTCAAGGAGCGCGTTATCCAGCGACACACGTTCCAGACCCGCGGGCACAACAAACCCGGCCTCCTGCATGACCGCGCTCGCCTCTTCAGCCGTTGCGTGGCCAAGCGCGGCAAGGACTTCAAAATAGGCTTGGCCGGCAATTCGCTCGGTCTCGGGCAACGCCGCCACACAGGCGTCGATCCGTTGCAGGAAGATCTCTTGAGCATCCGCGGGAAAATCCGCAGCAATGGTGAAACGATCCCCAAGGTCGCGGATGGCGCCGCGTCTGATTGCTTCGTCTAAAATGGCTTGCGATAAAACGATGTCGCCCTTGGTTCGGGCCATCAAGCCATCACGGGCCGCTTCGTCCAAGGGCAGCAGTCGTTCGATCCAACGTTCTTCCTCGCCGGCGTGAAAAGGGCGGAGTTCCAGCAGTGAGCTTGTTTTTGCGAGCTCGTCCAACATCAACGTGACCTCTTCAAACTCATCGATCTGGTCGATTGAAACCGAGACCAGAACCAGGACCGGCAACTCGGCGAAGTGTTCGCGCAGATACGAGACAAATTGCACGGCTTCGTCCGCCCATTGTGCGTCTTCGACCCAGAATATGAGAGCTCGGCCGTGGCTCGCGACGCGCAAGGCCTGCCCGATGGCGCGAAAACGCTCGTTTCGGGTGTAGCCGATCTTGCGGTCGGCCTGCGATTCCGCGACCAACGTGCGAACCAACGGTTCGAGTGAGGCCGCGTCGGTGAATGCGGCCATTTTGCCGCTGACCCGCGTGATGCGGTCTTTGGTTTCAAGCCCCCAAAGTTCAAAGAGGTCTTCCAGCGTCCCGCAGAGGCCTTCGTTGGGCAACATGGAGTGTGAATGCAGACATGATACGTGAGTGGCCGCACCGACCTCGTGAGAGCGTTGAATCAACCATTTGCATACTGGTTTCATGGGGGTGGCGTCGGATCCACGAAGAACCACGACGCGCAGCCCGGCCGAAGTTCTGAGCAACTCTTCCCAAAGGCGGTCACGCGTGTCCTCCAATCCGATCATGCCTGGGTCGCGCATTCCGAAGATTCCCAGACCCGTCCAAGCTGAGCCGAGCAAGTCCGGTCGCCAGTCTAGGGCCCGAGGCGCGGCGGGTGCCCGATTGGTGGAGCCTGTGATCGGTGTGTTGAGTTCGGGGGAGGACAAAAACGTTTCACTGAACGCATCGACGAGTGTCGCTGCAGATTCGTTGGATTCCATCGAGACTTCGCTGGGCTCGTCGATCGAATCCACGATCCCATCGAGCCCGGCCAGCGCGTCTGCGGCGAAGGCGAACCGGGCTTCTGCTGGACGTGCCACCAGATTCAACAGCCACGCGTTGACTTCATCGGGGACTGGAAAACGGGGCGTCAGGGCCGGAAAAGGTCCGCTGATATGTTTATGCGCGATTTCGAATAGGGAATTTCCCCCATAAGGTCGTTCGCCGCAGAGGATCTCAAAAACCATACAGCCGAATGCATAGATGTCGGTCCACGGTCCAAAATCTCGCCAGCAAGCGCGTAATTGTTCGGGCGACATGTAGTAGGGCGTGCCCGCTCCGGCTGTCGAGGTGACTCGGTCGGCGGATTCCCCAGGACGGATTTCGGCGAACCCATGTGCGATCCCAAAGTCGGCAAGTTTCAAGTCGTCGCCACAGACCAAGATATTTTCGGGTTTCAGGTCTCGGTGGATGACGCCATGCGCGTGTGCAAAGGCCAACGCGGCTAGGATCTCCCTAATAACGCGTTTGGATTGCGACCAAGAGGTCGGCATGTTTTCGCGCAGCGAGCCGTCGGCAAGTTCCATCACAAGGTAGGGCAGCCCTGCGCGTGCATTTTCTGGAGGGGAATCGGTGGACCCGATGGTGCCGTAGTCGATCAGGGTCGCGATGTTCGGGTGGACCAAACGGGCGTGTTCGCGAGCTTCGTCGTAGAAGGATTCAAGAAAGCGCGCGTCGTCGGCTCGACCAAGTTGAATGATCTTGATCGCTGCTCTGCGCCCGTTCTGCCGATGTTCCGCCAGCCATACTTCGGCCATACCTCCGTGACCCAAGGGTCGAATCAGGTGATATGCGCCGAGTCGTGCCTTCATTTTTCATCAACCAAGCGCATGATTTCCGTGACCATACCGGCAGGGAGTCCTTCCAGAAGCGCTTCGTCCATTTTTTCGTAATAGAGGGACTTTAAATTTCGAGCGGTCTTGCCGTCGCCAGCTTCCAGCGCATCAATGATACCGAGGTGCGTGTCCCGGTATGTTTCGGGCAGTTTGAAATTGCCGGCAAAAATCGTCACTGCATTTTCATAAGTTTGTTCGATCTCGTTGATGAGCATCTTGGTGGCTGTGAGGCCTGCGATGTCTAGAATGCTCAGGTGGTAGCGATCGTCGGCCTCCAGGAACACTCGGCTGTCTCGTCCCTCCCACGCCTCGTGGCACGCTTCCCTAGAGACGGTCATGTCCTTGCCTTTGGTGTGCGCACCGGCTCGCTCAAGGAAGTCGAGAACCAGACCTCGGCGCAGGCCCAAAGCGTCAAAAATTAGGGGCACCAATTCACCCCAGTTTTCTGCGCGATGAAATGAAGCCATTAGATAAGGGAAGACGCCGACACGCCACTGCCTACGAGGCAGAGCCAGAGTTCCCGACCCTTGCCTGGAGACAAGCATATTCCAGCCGGCGAGTCGATCGATGGCTGACCGCACCGTGGCGCGGCTCAGCTGGAATTCATCACTCAGGCGGCGCTCAGTAGGAATCCGCTTTCCGGGGGGCCATTCCTGCGAAAGTAATCGGTCCACCAACCGCACGACAAGTTCGTCTACTAGAGACTCATGCATAACAAATTTTCCGGGAGAGTGCTCAGGCTCACATCAATTTGCACTGAAACACAATGAGCCTCAAGAACCGATCTGAAACTTGTGCATTCTAAAAACGGATTTTTTGGAATCCAGAAGAAATCGAGAGCATCTGATTTGCCGGAGTGCATCTGGTCCGTTGTTGATAGAACATGGAGTACAGCTACTCCAAAGCGGTAAAGTGGCATTTATCTCTTGGAAAACAAAAATTCGTCAGGTAAATGAGCCGAGCTATTGGCGAGGCCCACAATCATTGAGAATTTTGGATTTTCGGGGAATTGTCAAAAAACATTTGCTGAACGGAACGCGAATTGCATAGCCCCGTTCAACTAGATTAGCGGACTCGAAACGAGTCCCCGGTCGGTGACCAAAGTCACCCGAGGAGCCTTGGATGCTGCGAACGAGTGAAAAAACGGTTTCTTCTGCCTCTGGCAAACTCGCTGTTTTGATGCCTGGCTTAGGTGCTGTGGCTACAACAGTGATCGCCGGTGTGGATGCAATCATCAACAAGCGCACTGCGCCGATTGGTAGTTATGCATTGATGGGACATCTTCCCGATGGAGACCAATTGGTCCCTGTGGGTGAGGCCGTGCCGTTAGCGCATCTCGACAATTTGGTGTTCGGCGGTTGGGACATCTACGAGGGCACCGCGTTTGACGCGGCACGTCAGGCGGGAGTCCTAGATTACCAAGACATGGAGCGCGCTAAAGAGTCGCTCGAGAAGATCCGTCCGATGCCGGCCGTCTTCGATCGCGAATACATTCGCAATATCGACGGACCGAACGTCAAGACCGCTGCTTCAAAGTGGGACCTCGCGCATGCCCTCGTGGATGACATCAAGAACTTCATGGCAACAAACGGTTGTGACCGTGCTGTGGGCGTCTGGTGTGCTTCGACTGAGCGTTATATCGAAGTTGGCCCCGTTCATCGCACCATCGAAGCTTTTGAGGCAGGCCTCAAAGAAAGCCACCCAGACATCGCACCGTCGATGATGTACGCCTACGCGTTCGTCAAAGCCGGCGTGCCGCTGGCCAATGGCGCTCCTAATCTTGCACTCGATATCCCCGCGATCATCGATTACGCCAAGAAGCAGAATGTTCCGATCGCCGGCAAGGACTTCAAAACGGGCCAGACCCTGCTGAAGACCATCATTTCCCCCGGCCTTGCGACTCGACTTATCGGCGTTCGTGGCTGGTACTCGACGAATATCCTTGGCAATAGCGATGGCGCGGTCCTTGACGATCCAGGTTCATTCAAGACCAAAGAAGTCAGCAAGTTGTCGGTGATTGAAACGATCCTCGAAAAAGATCTCTACCCCGACCTTTACGGTAATATGACGCACCGAGTGCGCATCGATTATTACCCGCCACGCGGCGACAACAAGGAAGGCTGGGATAATATCGATATCTTTGGTTGGATGGGATACCCCATGCAAATCAAGATCAATTTCCTTTGCCGCGACTCGATTCTTGCAGCGCCTCTCGTGCTCGATCTTGCGTTGTTTATGGACCTCTCGGCGCGCGCCGGATTGGGCGGAGTGCAGGACTGGCTCTCGTTCTACTTCAAGAGCCCGCAACGCAACGGCGACGTCATGCCACCGCATGACTTGTTCAAGCAGCGAGATAATTTTCAGGAAACCTTACGCACAATTGCGCATCAAACAGGGTGGAAGAAGACGGCAGGAAAGGTAGCCTCCGCTTCATAAATCCGGAGACCCGATGAACATCGCAAATGATCTCATACTTGGCGTTTATCCTGCAATTGCGGGTGTCGGTATCATCGCGGTGGCCCTCATTTTCTGGACGATATTCCGTTCTAAAAATCGCCCGCGTCAGCGGGCTTTTTTTGTGGAATTCTTCTACTGGTTCACTGACCCTGTCGTCAGTCTCTTGATTCGTCTTGGCGTCTCTCCAAATGCGATCACGGCCACTTCACTGGTGTTCACCGTCGCGGGCGGATTGGCGCTGGCGAATCATCTGTACTTTACGACGCTGTTCATCCTCATGTTCGGCTCGAGCTGCGACGTGTTGGACGGTCAGGTGGCAAGGCGCTCCCACACTGAATCACGCTCGGGGGCGTTTCTCGATTCATTTATCGACCGGCTCGCGGAAGGCGCCATTCTGACCGGGGCCTCTTGGGCCGGCGGTGGCGGTTTATTATCACTCATCGCGTTTCTGGCGATGATCGTTTCTTTCGCGATCTCTTACGCACGTGCAAGGGGCGAGTCCCTTGGGGTGGAGGCGAAAGTGGGCTTGATGCAGCGCCCTGGCCGTTTGGTTTTGATCTTGTTTTCGTTGGCCTTCGCCGGTGGAGCCACGCTTCTGACCAATGACCCGGCAATGCCACTTCATATGCTCAGCGGCGGTCTTGGTCTGTTGACCGTTCTTTCGGCATACACGGTATACCAGCGCGTTTCTTACATCATGCGGCAGCTCGACCAGCCAGAGCGGAAGCTCGAGTTGCAGCCTGACCTCCCTACAAAATCGGCTGCCTGATAATGTCTCTAAAAACCCATCTAGCCGACTTCTCCGGGGTCGCGGTGGCGAGCATTTTGGCCACCGGATTGGATGGCTTGGTGTTTGCCGGGCTCATGTCTTGGGAGCCCAGCGCGGAATATCCCGGTGTTGCGGCTGCGCTCGCGGCGGTTTTTGGTGGGGTCTTCCACTATACGACGTGCCGATTTTTCGTCTTCCAGCGTTTTGACGCATCTTTTTCGCAATCTGCGCCGCGCTACGTGGGCATGAGTGGTTCAGCTGCTCTGATCCATGGAGCAATGGTCGGCCTCATGTCCCGATTTTTTGCCCTTGGTTTGGTATGGCTGGTTTCGAAAATCCTTGTTTACGCTCTGTGGACCTACCCATTGAGCCGGTACTTTGTTTTTGACGTAAAAACGTCGAAAGGAGCCTGAGTGCTGACTCTTTATGCTCGTTTGATTCGCCAGTTTGCGGTGCGGCCTGCAGTATTTGCGTCGTTGTTTTTTGTGCTGTCCGTCGGGCTCTTTTTTGGGGCCTCTCATGTACGTCTCGACGGTGATCTGACACGCCTGCTGCCAGAGTCGTCGCCGACGGTGCAAGGTTTGCGGCGTCTAGAAAAATCGTATGGCGATGAAATCGGCCGACTGACGATTGTGCTTCAAGGGCCAGACGTGCAGGCGAACCGCGATGCCGCCGATGCGATCGCGGTTTCTCTGAAGGACACGGCTGGGGTTTCTCGAATGGAGACCCTGGATCCTCGTGCTGAGATCCGGCCCTATCGATTGCTCTACATCGATTCGGCTGACCTTGAAAAACTGGATGAACGTTTATCCAAACGCATTCGTTGGGAGAAACAACGCGCCAATCCTCTCTTCGTAGACATGGGAAATCGTCCCCGTCCGGAGGTCGATACCAGCGACATCGAGGCCAAATACGACAGCAAAACCGGCACTCGGACCTATTACGAGGGCCCAAACGGCGAAATACTCGCGTTTGTTCACCCGTCGTTTCCAGCGTCGAGCTTGGATGAGTCCAAAAAACTCATCAAATCGGTGAATCAAAATGTGACCGAGACGCTGAAACGGTTCCCAGGCGTGAGTTACGAACTCACGGGACGCTACGTAAAGCGCATTGAGCAACAGGAGATTTTGACCTCTGACATCACGCGCGCGACCCCGGTTGCCCTCTTGTTATTGACGCTTTTTCTGATCGCTTATTTCCGCTCATTTTTTTCGGCGGTCCTCGTCGTTTTGCCGCTTGCAGTGGGCACCGCAGCTGGGATGACCTTTGCTGTATTGATCTTTGGTGACCTCAATATCCTGACCGGATTTCTGGGCGCGATTTTGATGGGTCTGGGCGTGGATTACGGAATCCATCTGATTTCGCGCTACCTCGAGGTTCGGCGACATGTAGACGACCCGGCGGAAGCCTGGCTAGGGGCCTTCGAGACCGCGGGAAAGGCCAGCATTTATGCAGGGCTGACCACCATGATCGCTTTAGGCAGCCTTGCCGTTTCTACGTTTCGGGCGTTTTTTGAATTTGGCGTGATCGCGATGGGCGGGATCTTCCTGATTCTGTTGACTTACGCAACGTTGCTGCCCGTTTTGCTCTTTTTATTGCCTTCGGGTTTTCTCAGGCCGTCATTGGCCAGCGTTTTGGGAGAGTTCTTGGAACGTCGGCTCAAGGGTTTTTCGGCCCAAGAGCGTCCCAAACACATGCGGGCTTTGATCGCAGCGTGCTCGATTTCTTTGGTGGGAGCCGCCGTGATGGGTGGATTGGGTCTTCCGGATATCAGCTTCGATCGTTCGTTTGCGAGTCTTGCCATGTCCGAAGGGCGCGCCTGGGAGCTCGACGAGATGGTGAACAAAGTGGTCGGTGGATCGCAGACGCCCGCCGTGGTGATGGTGGAATCGCCTGAGCATCGAGTGGCGGTCGTCAACGAACTGAAGGCGCGGCAGGCGGGGCCTGATGGCGCGGCGATCGCTAGCATCTTGTCGTTGGGAGATGTGATTCCAATCGAGCAGGACAAGAAACTCGAAATTCTTGAAGGACTCCGAGACCAGATCGACAAGGTCCCAAAGGCGGCGCGAACCGAGGTGGTGGTCGACTTTTATACCGAGATTTCGCGAGTCTTGGAGCATGGACCCATGACCAGAGAAAACCTGCCACGCAATATCTACGTGCCGTTTAGCCGCCGGGACAGTCCCGACGCGGGAGTGGTCTTGATCATGCCTGGGGTTGACCTGAATGGCGCCGAGGGATCGCAGCAGTTTTCGAAGTTGATTCGTGGATTGCCGGCGGCCGAACCGGGGCAGACCGCCGACGCCGTCGCCGATTCGTTATTGTTGGCGGATATTTTGCACTACGTTGAACGGGATACGGAGTGGATGGTTGGCCTGACGCTGGCCGGCCTTCTGGGGGTCGCACTTCTGGCATTCGGTTTTCGAATGGACACGTTGCGCTTATTTGGGTTCCTTAGTTTTTCCATTATTGCAGCCGCTGGGGTCGTTGCCATGACGGGTCATACTTTCAATTTTATTAACGTGCTGGTGTTGCCGATCTGGCTTGGATTGGGGGTGGATGCATCTTTCCATCTGCTCATCCACCTGCGGGCCCATCCACGTGATTTTGGCGAACTGGTCTCTACGGTTGTGTCGGTATCGGCCGCGTTTCTGACCTCTATCATTGGTTTTTCCACGCTGACGATGTCGCATCATCTCGGGCTCTTTTCGCTCGGCTGGGTGGCCGCGGTTGGGTTGTCTGTGATCTTGGGATGTTCGGTAGCCATTGCAGCGATCATGGGGGCGCGCGAAGAGCTGCGGCCTGTTCCGTGAACGGCGCGTTGCGTATGGCGGGGATCATTCCAGCGCTGGCAGCCTATGGATATTTCAATCCTCTGCGCGTGGAACATGTCGTCGTATTATCGCTGTTCGTCGGCCTGGTGGTTCTGCGGCCCACACGTAGAATTGCCCTGACTTGGAGTCCGATTCTGATCTTCGCGCTCGTGTACGACTTCTTGCGAGTTTTTGACGCATCGGCGCGAGACCGAGTGTCGATTGGTGTCGTGGATGCCCTGGAATTGCGTCTTTTCGGGATTTCCACCCCCCAAGGCGTGGTTGGACCCGTGGAATGGCTGTCTGCGCACACCACGCCATGGCTGGACTGGATAGGGGCGGTTTTTTACTCGTCGCATCTTGTGTTTGGTATCGTGCTGGCGATCGTATTTTCCTGGGCGTCCAGCAAGGATCCGACGAAGGCGGCCCGCACCTACGGTTTCTTGTGGGGTTTTATGACGTTAAACGTCTTGGCGTTTTTCATCCAAGTGATATGGCCCGTGGCTCCGCCGTGGTTTGCGGAAACTCATATGGGCGCCCATGAAGTCATTGGAAACGCTGCCGGATTGTTGCGTGTTGACACGATGATGGGG
This sequence comes from uncultured Bradymonadales bacterium, assembly GCA_964394615.1. Lineage (GTDB taxonomy): Bacteria > Myxococcota_A > Bradymonadia > Bradymonadales > Bradymonadaceae > JBFFMO01. The sequence goes on from CAYMYJ010000030.1 coordinate 31,362, forward strand.
AATCACCATTTCGCCGGCGTGTACGCCAAAAGCGCTTACGTGTTCGGTGCCATGCCTTCGCTTCATGTGGGCGTACCGGTTTGGGTCGCAATTTGGGTCAAGGGGCCGGTGCGTATCCTTGCGATCTTGCACGCTCTTGGGATGGCCTTTTTTGCGGTATATTTTGGGCACCATTTTGTTCTGGATATTGTAGCGGGTGCACTGCTCGCCGGTTTTGTTGCCCTGATGGTCAAAAAATACAGCGACCAAATCGAAGCGCTCCAGACTCGAATATTCAACTGGGGTTTTGATGAGTAAGGCGAAATTGGCTTGGCGTCGGGCACCGTTCTCGATGTTCATGTCTACGTGCGGAGGTATCGGGCATATCCCCGGCGGGCCCGGGACCTACGCAGCAGCCGTTGCGCTGCCTTCAATCTATTGGCTCTCACACCGGTTGCCATTACTTCAACATCTTGCCTTGTTGAGCGTCGTGACGGTTGCCTCCGTGTTTTGGTGTGACAGGGCGGGCAAAGCGCTGGAAGAAGACGACAGTCGAAAAATCGTCGTCGATGAATGGGTGGGTGTGTGGATTGCGCTCGCCCCTTTTGCGAACCTGACGTTCATGGAATGTGTCGTCGGGTTTATTGCGTTTCGAGTTCTCGATATCGTCAAACCCTTTGGAATCCGTAAGATCGATGATCATGTTCATGGCGGATTTGGGGTGATGCTTGATGATGTCGCCGCAGGTTTGGTGGCGATTCTGCCGGTTTTAGCTTGGCGCATGGCGCTCGGCGGTTGATCGGTGTTTTAGGCAAACCAACCTGTTAAAGTGAGGCCATGGAAGACGAAACGTTTCAGTTAGATCTTACGGCAACGATCACTGATGTTCCTCAGGCGAACAGCCTTCCGCTATTCATCAAATTGATTGACCAGCTTGTTCATGGGGTTTTTGAAGGCGACGCGCTCGCAGAGAAACTGCAGGTCGATGAACGAACCGTTCACTATTATCTGGAATTCGGAAGGTGGCTTGGTTTCTTGCACACACGTTCTGGGGTGCATGGTTTCACCGAGACCGGCTCTGCCTTTGCGCACAGCGTACCGGCGCGAGGCAGGCTTTTTTCACAGGCGATGTTTCGGCAGAAATTGGTGCAGGCGATCAACGCCCTGAAACGCGAAAGCGTCGATAACGATGGTGTCGAACGCCTGAGCACGCGTGCGGCGGCCGAAAAGGCGATCGATGCGATGTCTGATCTGGCGGAGTCGACGGTTGAACGCCGGGCGTCAGGTGTGGCTCATATGTTGGATGCCGCGTATCAATCGTCTCGGATTGACTGGCTCACAGGTGCCCCGTCAACGGAATACCGAAATCTAGTTTTGGATTTTCCCGGTCGGACATTCTTGACTGCGATGGCCGCGCGCCAATTCGTTTCATCAAAAGAAATGCGGATCGGATTTCCACGGCAAGTCGTGATCTTTGTGCGTGATCACGGGCATAAGCTGAGCGCCACGACGTGGCAGCGTGCCTCGTACGAAAGCTCAGATGGAAAGGCCACCTGGTTTGGCTCTGTGCCCATTAACGAATCCACCGTGGACGTGGCGGAACGGCGCGGCCGAGATTTGCGTCGTCTGCTCGTGAGTTGTGTGCCCTTTGTGACTCTGGTGGCCGCGCTACTGACCCACAGAGATGCGGCAAAACGTCCGATCGTGCGGCTGACTCGAGATATGTATGGCATCAAGATTTGGGCTCATGACCGCGAGATCGGCACGTTGAGTTCGGTGATCGAGCGTTTTGCCGCTGAGCTGGGCCTGGTGATCGTGCAAGGAATTCCCAAAGCTCTGCGACATGCTCCAGATGCGCTTTTGGAGTCTGGCGACGACGAGGATCTCTTAGAAATTCTGGTGGCCTGCGGGATGCTGAAAATTCACGATACCGCGTTTGAGGTCAGGCAGGGGCTCGACGATGAATTTCGAGAGGCCGAACATGATTCGTCTTCGACGATGGAAAAGCTGAAACCGCTGCAGGCCGCGCTCGTGGCCGTGTTTCGTACGCCTTAGGATTTTGATGTTAAATAAATGGGCCATTTTCACTGCAGTGATCATGCACGGCTGCGGAGCGTCTACGCCGATTCAACCTAAGTCGCTGACAGACGCGTCACAGAGTCTTGTGACGCTGTCGGCTTTCGAAGGAAAACGTACGTCGAAGTTTACGGGTGTGATGGAACTCGAAGTGACCTGTTCGATTTCGTTGCTTCCAACCGCGACAGAAAAGTTTTGGGTGTTTTCCCAAATCGGAGATGGGGCGGATTGCGCGCCGAGCCGGGTTGTCGTCGATACTCATGGTACCGTGATTCGATACGATTACGCCGCAATGGCTCATGCATTGGGCCAAACCGGAGATTGGGCGTCGACGGAGATTATGCTGGGTGTGGCTAAGTTCAGTGATGTCAGAATCATGAGGCTGGCCGTGCCTTCACCTATTGTTCGCCGCGCGCCGGTCGGCGAGAGTGTCGCTGACGTCGACGGACAGCCTACTTCGATTCGAAAAGAAGTGACCAAAGACGGATTGGTTTTACGAACAAAAAATCATTCGTCAGCGCTACCCCCTTTCACCCTGGTTGAAGAGCAATACGGCGTCATTCCGGCCGGGGACACATGGATAAAAGAAGGTAGCTATGAGGTGACGGCCGTTGAACTTGAGGAAGCGAATTCCAAACAAGAGGTTTTTAACGAATATCTAGCCACCAAAGCCACCGCAAAAATCTGTGAAGAGGGTGATCCTGTCGAGTGTTCTGTGCAAGCCGTCGCGGCGCTTGAACTGGGCGAGCGAGCGATGGCAAGGCGCCTGGTCGAAGCCGGTTGTTCCCAGAATGACAGCGAGTCATGTGCACTGTTGGGACTCTATAAACGACAGGGGATCGGTGGAAAGGCGGTCGAAACGGCGGCCCTCGTCGACTTGGAAAAGGGGTGTGAATTGGGTTCTGGCGCCGGATGTTTTGGTGCAAGTCTCTCATCTAAATTGGTCCAGCCTTCACGCAATGCGATGTTGGAAAAAGGCTGCGTTCTTGGTTACGCTCAGGCCTGCGCCATCATTGGGCGAAACCTCGCCCATGCAGGGGATGTCAAAGAGGGTCTCAAGACTATGCAGGCCGCATGCGATAAGGATTTTTTGTCCTGCGACATCCTTTTCGAATCACAAATCAAATTCCAAGAAGGGCCGGCTCAAGTTCAAGGTGCTGAAAACCTGGCAAAATTATGTCCCACTAAATGGCAGGCTTGCGAAAAGGCGCTTCGGTTTCCGGACCTCTTGGATGAAGAATCGCTCGAAGAAGTCGAAGTGGTGGAGCGTGAGGTCAGCGCCAAAGCATGCGGGCAAGGCGAAGCCGCCGCCTGTTACCGGCAGGGCACATTATTTTTGGATGGAGTGGGTGGGGAAGTCGAGACCTCGAAGGGCCTCGACTTCCGCCGAAAGGCTTGCGAAATGGCAGATTATCTGTGCGAAAAAAGCTCAGATAAATAGGCCTATTTCTGTTTGCCTTCGATGGCCAGAAGCAGAACCACGGCCGCGATGCCGAGGCGTCGATCGAGTTGTTTGTTCGCATCTTTCGAAAAATCGATATCGAATTTAGCGACAAATGGATTAAAGTTCTGATTAAATTCAGCAACCAAATTTCCGTCCATCGTGACGTCGAATTTCTGAGGAATTAGATTCGACAAAAACCGGCGCAGCATCGCAAAAAGCATGCTGTCTTCTTCGATTTGACCAATCGTCTGGTCGTTGACGTCAAGAATCAGCCACTTGTCGCGAAGAAGGCTCTTCATGCCGTCTCGTTTCAACGCGCCAATTTTTTCGCCTTCCGGGGTCGCGACATCGTATGCAGCGCTGAAGTCCATGATGCTACGAGCTTGAATCGTCAGCACGGGATTGGTTTGGCCAGCGTCCGTGCAAACAGTGATGGCTTCCTTGAGCTTGAACGCCTTTTGCTTCACAAAAAAAGCCAGCGTGCCGTCAGGTCTAAAGATTTCGAACTCGGCGCCCATAAGAGCAAGGATCTTCTTGCGAGCCAGAAAGCGCTCGGATTCAAACGGAACCATCGCGTCTTGCATGTGATCTCCTGTTGATTGGTGTAAAAGAACGGCGCGAAGCTACCACGGAGAACCGGCTCATGGAACTAGGCAGAACATCAGGCGTTTTATTGCACCCCACCTCGTTGCCAGGCGCTTTTGGCGTGGGTGATCTTGGGGCCCAAGCTCGAGAATTTGTCGACTGCCTTGTCGCAGCGAAGCAACATTGGTGGCAAATTCTGCCTTTGAATCCGACAGATGGCTCGGGGTCTCCTTACGCCTCGTATTCAGCGTTTGCTGGAAACCCGATGTTGATCGACCTGAGGCCACTCGTTGAAAAGGGTTGGCTTCAAGAAGGCGACCTGGTCGCCCTCAAGGATTTTGCGGACTCCGAGGCCGACGACCGGGCGAATATCGCCGCGCTCACTCCCCTGAAAATGAAGGTCTTAGGGCTCGCACACGCTAATCATAACGCCGACGCGCAGGTCGCCGCGTACCGCAAAGAACATAAAGGGTGGATCGAGGACGTGGCGCTTTTTAGCGCGCTGAAAGCCCATTTTGGTGACCGCTCTTGGAAGGATTGGGACGCCGCGCTTGTCGCCCGTGACCCCAAGGCGATCGCAGCCGCGAAGCAAAAACATGCGGAAGCCATGGACTTTGTCGTCTTTTGCCAGTGGCTCTTTGACACGCAATGGTCCGAACTGCGCGCTTACGCCAATGAACGTGGTGTGCGGATCATCGGGGATTTGCCCATTTTTGTGGCGATGGACAGCGCCGACGTCTGGTCAGAACGCTCCTGGTTTCAGGTGGGGTCTCTGGGCGAAGCCGCCGAGGTCGCTGGAGTACCCCCTGACTACTTCAGCGAGACCGGCCAGAAATGGGGCAATCCGCTCTACGACTGGGCTGCCCTGAAAAACGATGGTTTCGACTGGTGGATTCGTCGAATTCGGCGTGCCATGTCGCAATGCGACCTGGTGAGGATCGATCATTTTCGCGGTTTTGAGTCGTTCTGGGCGGTCCCAGAGTCGGCGCCAAATGCCATTCAAGGCGAGTGGAGAAAAGGGCCGTCCGACTCATTTTTTGCCGCAATCAAGGATGCGCTGGGCGAGGTTCCTTTCATTGCTGAAGACCTTGGGATCATCACACCAGAGGTTTCGGAATTGCGTGATCGGCAGCAATTGCCCGGCATGAAGATCCTGCAATTTGCGTTCGATGGGTCACCGGACCATCCATTCTTGCCTCATACCTATCCGACTCGGTGCGTGGCCTATACCGGGACGCATGACAACGACACCTCCTTGGGGTGGTACGAAAGTCTTCGTGAGGAAGAAAAACACCTCGTCCGGACATACCTAAGTCACGGTGATGACGGGATCGTTTGGGCGATGATCGAGTCCGTCGCGGCTTCCAAAGCCGAATTGGTGGTCTTTCCGCTTCAGGATATTTTGGAACTCGACGCTGACTCTCGCATGAATATTCCGGGGACATCGTCAGGGAATTGGGGCTGGCGTGTAAGCGCGTCGCAATTAAAAAACGCCAAAGCATTTAGCCACTTGGCGCAGATTACCGAAAAAGTGGGCAGATCTTGAAACGTTGGTTAGCGATCATTTTGGCGGGTCTTATTGCCGTGGCCGCATTGGTGTTCTTTTTCATGAGCGCACCCGAAAAGGCGCAAAGCTCAGCTGATATGGCACCCGTCGCAGCGCCTTTGGGGCTCTACGTCTCCGGTGTGGTGATCGATGGCACTGGAAAGGGCGTTTCGGGCGCCGTGGTGCAGTCTGGCGAAATCGAGGTTAGGACCGACGACGAAGGGGCATTTCGATTCTTGGACCTTGAGCCGGGCGAGCTTTCGATCAGCGCGCAGGCTGAGGGTTACGTGGTCAAGGGGCCGCCGGGCCGTCCACTTTGGACCGGTGAGTTAAAGGCCAAGCATCCGCTGGCTGGGCTGAAATTGGTTTTGCATCAGGCGAGCGTCGCATCGGGCAACGTGGTTGCGGGCCGCACCGCTGTGAGTGCGCATTTGACTGTGCTTTATCGCGACGACGGAGATGGAGAATATTCGATCGAGGCCGGAAGCTCTGATTCAAAAACCGGTGGGTTTTCAATTTCTGGGTTGGCTCCGGGCCAAATTCGACTTTTGGTCGAAGCCGACGGCTACGCGTTCGCTGAAAGCGAAGAATTTTTGCTTTCAGACGGAGAGACGCTCAACGAAATCGTCATCGACCTGAGCCCTGGCGGAGTGGTGATGGGAGTCGTCAGCGATCCTACAGGCACACCGCTGAGTGGCGCAGAGCTTGTGTTGCAGGGGGCAGGCCGTGCCAGGAGAATCGTTTCACAGGGCGACGGAAGCTTCAATTTTTCCGCGGTACCAGTCGGCGAAGTCAGTATTCGCGCCCGTCTGAATGGTTTTTTGGACGCGAGCGTCGATGGCCTGGTGATCGTCGCCAATGAAACCTCGAATACCGACATCGTGTTGGAGCGCACCACTGGGGTGTTCGGGCGTGTTTATGACAAGGATGGTCCGGTCACACCGGCCTTCATTATTTTGCCCGGGGAACGCCGGCCGGAGCTCGTCGTGAGCGACGGTTCGTTCAAGGTCTTGGTTCCAGGCGTGTCGGAACTGACCGTGATTTCGCCTCGTCATATCCCCAAAACCGTCACGATCGTGCCTGGGGTATCCTCCGAAGTCGAATTGACTCAAGGCGGTTCTGCGCGTGGGAGTGTCGTCGACGAGAGTGGGAACCCGATTCCGCAAGCTCAGGTAAGCGTGAACTGGTTTCAGGCTGACGGTCCAACGCCCTACGGGCCTTCGATCTACCCCGTGCAAAGTGTGAATGGCAGCGATGGAAGCTTTGAAATTGGGCCACTTCGCCCTGGGAAATACACGCTCTCGGCGCGCTCGGGGGCTAATGCGACCGGCGAATCGAAGACCTTCGAAATTAGAGATTCACGAACAGTGACGGGCATTCGAATCGTGCTGCCCGCCGGGGCGATCGTCGAAGGAGTCGTAAAAGATTCCGCTGGTAATCCCGTCCCGCGTGCAAGGGTGGAGTTGTTCGAGGCATTTTCGCGGTTCGCCAGACCTTCGACTTTGACCGGGCCCGATGGGCATTATCAGATTGACGGTGTTCCTCCTGGACGTCGTTCGCTGCGGGTTTCCGCACGTGGTTTCATGACTCGTCTGGCCTCCGGGATCGAAGTCAAAGCCGGCACCAACACGCGGGATGTGTCGCTCGCCCCAGAAGAGTCCGGAAAGAAATTCAGCTTCGGCGGAATTGGGGCCGTTTTATCGCAGACCGCGGACGGAATTGTTGTTCAGAAGACGATGGACGGAAAACCAGCTGCACTTTACGGACTGCAGCCAGGCGACCTGATCCGTGGCATCGACGGTGAAGACACCGCAGACACTCGGCTCGACCGAGTCGTCGAGAAGTTGCGCGGCGAAGAAGGCGCCCCGGTGAGTGTCGAAGTGGAACGGGCCGGAAAACGCATGAAAGTCGAAATCACTCGCGGTTCTGTCGAAGTAAAATAGGGTGCGATTGTGATGGGTCCGCCTGGCTCCAGCCCGGCATTGCGACTGGTCCGCAGGCCCTATGGCCTGCATGTGATTCGACGATGTCCCGCACTAAATCAGAGGGTTTTGAGCACCGCGGTGCATCGTGGGCAGCATTCGTTGCCGCTGCCAGCGGGGATCCAGTAATTCCAGCAACGTGGGCATTTTTCGTCCGTGGCCACCGCGACGTTGACTCCCACGGTCTGTCCTGCCGGCACAGCGCCCTCCGTGACGCTGACGTGGCTGACGATGAAGAACATCGCAAGGAACGAAGCATCGTAGCTCTGAAGCAGTTCTAGGATGGCTCCAGTGGCCAGGATGGTCACGTCGGCTTCCTGACTTGACCCGATCTGTCCCGGCTTCTTGTCGTTCTTGGGAGCTCGAATCGCTTCCAACCCTTTTTGAACTTCGGCGCGGATCGTGAGCAAGGTGCTCCATTTCTCGTCCAATTTCGGATTTTTCCATGCCGAAACTTCGGGGAAGTCCATCAAGTGCACGGAATCGTACTCTTCGGTCGTCTTGGGCAAGTTGTCCCGAACTTCTTCACACGTGAACGTGAGCACGGGCGCCATCGCTCGCATCAGGGCGTGCAAAGTCAGGTAATAAGCCGTCTGCCCGCTCTTTCGTTCTTTTGAGTTAGGCGCTTCGCAATAGAGTCGGTCTTTCGAGATGTCCAAGTGAACGCCCGAAAGATCGCCGGTGCAAAGTTGCATCACTGAATGGAAGACTTGGTGGAATTGATATTCCGCAAAGCCAGCGCCGCAGCGCTCCACGACTTCGGCCGTGCGATGCATCAACCACTGGTCGCTCTCGTCCATCTGGTCGAGGGGAACGATATCGGTGTTGGGATTGAAGCCCTCCAGATTGCCTAAAAGAAATCGGAAGGTGTTGCGGATCTTGCGGTAGGCGTCGGCCATTCGCTTGATGACTTCGGTCGAAAGGCCGATATCACCACGGTAATCCACAGATGCGACCCAGAGACGCAGGATTTCTGCGCCGTGGGTGTCGATCATCTTCTGCGGGGGCTCGAAGTTTTTCGAGGATTTCGAGTATTTATGGCCCTGTTCGTCTTTCACAAAACCGTGCGTGAGGCAGGTTTTATAAGGCGAATGACCACGGGTACCGACCGCGCACATCAGGCTTGATTGGAACCATCCACGGTGTTGGTCGGAACCTTCCAGGTAAAGGTCGGCAATGGGTTCAAGGCCGAGTTGGTCTTCCAAAACAGCCGCCCACGAGGTTCCGGAGTCAAACCAGACGTCTAGGATGTCGTCTTCTTTGTGGAATTGTTCGGCGCCCGCGCCACAGCTTGAACAGACGGTTCCCGCGGGCACAAGGTCTTTGGCGTCGCGTTCAAACCAGACGTCTGCACCCTGTTCGGCGACAAGGTCGGCCACAAAAAAAGCGATTTCTTTGGTGGCCATGGATTCACCGCAAGCGTTGCAGTGCATGACGGTGATCGGCACGCCCCAGCTACGCTGACGGCTGATGCACCAATCGGGACGGCCTTCGACCATGCCCACGATGCGCTCGCGTCCCCAGCTTGGAACCCAGTTAATGCGATCGATTTCTTCGAGCACATTTTTACGAAGCTCAAATCCGTCTTCAAGGCCAGCAGACTCAGGTTCCATCGCGATAAACCACTGGGTGGTCGCGCGGAAAATAACCGGTTTTTTGCTTCGCCAACCATGTGGGTAGCGGTCAATTTTGAGCTTATCGCCCACTGCATTGACCAACATGCCAAGGTCAGCCAAATGCTGCTGGATCAATGGGTTGGCCTTAAACACATGCTCGCCGCCCCAAAGTGGGACCAGCGCTTCCATGAAACGACCGCGGAAATCGACCGGATTCAGGACTTCCAGACCAAATTGTTGGCCCAGCACAAAGTCCTCTTGACCGTGTCCTGGTGCGGTGTGCACGCAGCCCGTTCCTTGTTCCAGCGTGACGTAGTCGGCTGGCAAAAGGACGGAATCGCGCTCGATGAACGGATGGCGAGCGTGAAGGCCTTTGCCTTCGCCCAATTCGCCGACCAATTCGCGGCCTTCAAACGTATGCAAAACCTTAAAATCTTCGATTTTACAGGCTGCCATGAACGAGTCACGAAGGCCTTCAGCGCCGATGAACACTTCGTTTCCGACCTGAATCAACTGGTAGGGAAGGTCGGGATTAAGCGCGATCGCAAGGTTGGCCGGAAGCGTCCACGGGGTCGTCGTCCAGATCACGATGAAGGTTGGAAGTCCGCCGGTTTTGGCCTTCAGCTCAGCTGGTGGCTCAAAGGGGAATTTCACAAAGACGTGTTCGGTGGTGAACGAGTCGTACTCGACTTCGGCTTCGGCCAACGCGGTTTGTGAAGCCCAATCCCAATGAACAGGTTTCAGGCCGCGATAAGCGATGCCTTTTTCGAAAAACCGTCCAAGCTCGCGAATGGTCGCGGCTTCGTAACGGTAATTCATCGTCTTGTAAGGGTTTTCCCAGTCGGCAAAAACCATCATCCGCTTGAATTCATCACGTTGGATCCCGACGTATTTGTCGGCATAAACGCGGCATTCCTTGCGGACTTCGACTTTGCTCATCTCGGCTTTTTTGGCGCCGAGCAATTTGTCGACCTGATGTTCGATCGGCAGACCGTGGCAATCCCAGCCGGGAACGAGCTCGGCCTGAAAACCAGCCATGTTCCGGTATTTTACCACAAAATCTTTGAGGACTTTGTTGAGGATATGGCCGTGATGGATATTGCCGTTGGCGTAAGGGGGGCCGTCATGAAGCACAAATTTTGGAGCCCCTTGCGCCTTGCGGGCCGCAATAATCTTTCCGTACACATCCATGTTCTCCCAGCGCGCAAGCATCTCGGGCTCGCGATTGGCGAGGTCGGCCCGCATGGAAAAGTCGGTGTTAGGAAGATTGAGGGTTGCCTTAAAATCGGTCACGACGCGCTCCGTAATACGTTAGCTGATCGACAAGATGTCGACCCTCGCTGAGATATCAGGAACGCAGCGCTTTGTCAGTCGCGTTGTGAACGCTTCATGGTGTCACCGGGTGTTTGTCTTGACAGGTGTAAGAGCCCTGAATGGGAGATGGCTGTTTGAACAGACTGAGAATCCTCAAAAACGATGTAATTGGAGGGTCAATCACATGGAATGGAACGAAGGCGGTAATCTCGGAATTTGATATATCCAAACTCGTCCTCCATCGGCAATCCCTCTGACATGGTGACCCAATACTTAGTAGGACCACTCTCCATTGGCACGGCCCAATGTCCGGCAGAAGTGGGAGGCGGTTGGCTCAATACCAGGTCTTTGGTAGCCCGAAGCTGGTCTGCCTCTTCCCCGATAAAAGCGACAAAGTTATCGCTACATCCATAGTTTGGACCAAGCTCTTCTGGACTTTGCAAGAGCGGCCAAGGCTGAAGAAGCCGTTCCGGGATTGGAGAACCCTGAATAAGAACATTAATCCAAATTCGATCACCCACATAAGGAGTCAGGCCATCTAAAACCAAAGGGTCTTTTAGGACATCGTATTTCAAGATGGCCGCAACTAATAGTTCGAGGTCATTTAGACTCTCTGGATGGCTTCCGAGCGCCTGAGGGCCATATTCGATGTCGAACGCGTAAGTCCCTCCCTGAAAGTAAAACAGATTCCAACTCGGAGACAAGACGTAAGAAAAGTCCGTTTGGCCAGCCTCATCGAACTCAGCAAATTCAAGAGCCCTAAACCCTTTTAAGATATGAGCAAGGACCTCCGGTCCAATTTGTTTGTGAAGCGGCGCCTCCAGCATATTGTCCCCTTCTCTGAACTGAAGAACCCACATTTCACAAGATTCGTTGATATGTAGGTAATAGTCTCCGTTTCGAATGAAAAGAGCTTCACCCGATAGGTGGTAAAAATTGCCTACTGTCGAAAAAACCAATTTCTTGGGGTCAGGATTCGGATTCGAACAAATCTCTTGAGCGACCGCTAGATAGTCCGCCTCGGTAAACTTGGGGGCCGGCCAAACAAAGGTCGTAGCATCCACACCCACGTCGCTTAGGTCGGTGTCCAAGCCGTCATCGACAACGGCGGTGGGATCTGAGGCTGTGCAGGCAATACTTGAACAAAACAGGAAGAGGAGCAGATAGCGCATAACAAAACCTAGCGGCCGGATTCGGACCCTTTAATTCCCAGAAATGGCAAATAGAGTCGGAAGTTAAATGAATCAATCGCAAGGCGTGTAGATGATGCGAGCATCACGAAATGTGACAAAGCCGAATTCGTCCTCCATTGGCAGGCCCTCGGACATCGTTACCCAATATTGGTGGTCGTTGCTCTGCATGCTTACTGCGAAATGTCCGATCGTATCAGCAGGAGCCTGACTCAACGCCGTGGCCCTTGCCGCCCGGAGTGCTTCTGCGTCTTCGCCTGTAAACGTGGCAAAATGATCGCTGCACCCATAATTCGGTCCCAAATCTTCGAGGCTTTGCGAAAGCGGCCACGGCTGAAGCAGTCGGTCCGGTGTGGCCACAATCTGATTGAGCACATTAATCCAGAGGCGGTCGCCGATATAGGGAGTCAATCCTTCCAAAACGAGTGGGTCCATTAAAGGATCATATTGCAGAATGGATGCGACCAAGACCTCAAGCGGATTCAAGTCTTCTGGGGTCGCACCGAGATCTGACGGACCGTAGACGAGGTCGAATGCGTAAGTTGCGCCTTTGAAGTAAAATAACCTCCAACTTGGCGACAAGACATAGGAAAAGTTGGTCTGTCCCGCCTCATCGAACGTGTGAAGCTCAAGCGTACGATAACCCATTAAGATATGAGCGAGGAGTTCTGGTCCAATGCGCTTATGGAGCGGTTTCGCTAACATGTTATCTCCAGCCTCATACTGAAGAATCCACATGTCACAGGACTCATTAACATGAAGATAGGTGTGTCCGTTTCGGAAGAAAAGCACGGAACCAGAGTTATGAAAGCCGTCAAGCACGGCCGAAAAGACCAACTTCTTGGGGTCAGGATTCGGGTTCGAACAGATTTCCTGAGCAACCGCCAGATAATCGGCCTCAGTGAACTTGGGTGCCGGCCATACAGAGGTCGTCGTATCCACACCTGTGCAGGCAACGCTCAAACAAAATAGGAAGAGGAGCAAATAGCGCATAACCAAACCAAACTGCCGGATTCAAACCCTACATCACCGCGAAACAACTTGTGGAGTCGGAGGTTAAATGAGTTAGTCACAAGGCGTGTAAATAATTCGAACATCGCGAAACGTGACAAAGCCAAACTCGTCCTCCATGGGCAGACCCTCGGACATGGTTACCGAATATTGTTTGTCGTTACTCTGCATGTTCACTGCGAAATGTCCGACCGAATCAGCAGGGGCCTGATTCAGCGCCGTGGCCCTTGCCGCCCGGAGTGCGTTCGCGTCTTCGTCCGTAAACGCCATGAAATGATCGCTGCACCCATAATTAGGGCCCAAATCTTCAAGGTTTTGTGACAGCGGCCATGGCTGAAGAAGTCGGTCTGGTGGAGGCACAACCTGAATGCGTACATTAATCCAGATATGGTCGCCCATATAGGGAGTTAGGCCCTCCAAAACAAGGGGGTCCACCAATGGATTATATTTCAAAATGGATGCAACCAAGACCTCAAGCGCGTTCAAGTCTTCGGGCTTCCCACCCAGAGCTTGAGGACCATATTCGAAGTCGAATGCGTAGGTCGCACCTTGAAAATAAAACAGGTGCCAACTTGGCGACAAGACATAAGAAAAATCCGTCTGCCCCGCGTCATCGAAAGTGTGAAGTTCAAGCACACGATAACCCATTAAAATATGCGCAAGGAGTTCTGGTGTGACGCGCTTATGGAGAGGCTGCTCCAGCATATTATCCCCAGCGTTGAACTCAAGAATCCACATGTCGCAGGATTCGTTGATATGCAGATAGGTGTGTCCGTTTCGGAAAAAAAGAACGGAACCGGAGTTATGAAAGCCCACGAAAACTGCCGAAAAAACCAATTTTTGGAGGTCAGGATTCGGGTTTGAACAGATCTCCTGGGCGACCGCCAAATAGTCGGCCTCGGTGAACTTGGGTGCTGGCCAAACAAAGGTAACGACATCCACGCCAGCATCGCCTAGGTCGGTGTCCAAGCCGCCATCGACAACAGTGGTGGGATCTGCCGCTGTACAGGCAATACTTGAACAAAACAGGAAGAGGAGCATATATCGCATCATAACTTACCGGTCGTATGAATTCAGAGCAGTTGCCACCCAGTATTTAGTTGGTAGCCACAATCTGACCAAAAACACACGAAGAAGCTATATGTAGAAAAAAACTACATCTTATCAAATGCTTATTTCGACTTTTAAGAGGTTTTCGACGTGGCACGTGGACATAAAAAAGGCGTCCGTTGTTTCGGACGCCGAGGCTCAGAATCTTCATCGATGGGCGCAATAGGGCCTGCGGACCGAGCTCAGAGCCGAAAACAGAAAGCTGACAACTGATAACGGCCGTAGGCCTGGCGGAATCAGCTGCCGAATTTGCTGGCCATGCTCATGATGTCGTCCAACGGGTTACCGTCGCCGTTGAAGTCGAGCATATTCGCGAGGCCGCCGAGACCGCCTGAAGCCGGTGCTGCCTGTTGCTGGCCGCCACCGAGCACTGATCCCAGAACGTTTCCAAGCATTCCGCCCATGCCACCGCTGGCGGGTGCACTTTGTTGACCGCCTTGTTTGGCCATGTAGCCGGCGACCATCATCGTCAGAATCGGAAGCATTTTCTTGAGCAGGCCGCTGTCGACGCCGCTGGCGCTTGATGCGTGGGATGCCACCGAGCGGCTCACTTCTTTCGACCCAAAGATCTGTCCGAGGATATTATTGCCGTTTTCGACAGGTGTTGGGCTCGATCCAAGGACCTGCTCAAGCAGGGCTCCGCCGCCCATTCCGCCTAGCATTCCCATCATGCCTTCCAAACCGCTGCCCTGACTCTGGGCGTTCTTTTTGAACCCACCCATGATTGCCGGGAGCAAAGCTGCTGCGCCTTTTGATGCGGTGCCTGAATCGACGCCAAGTTCTTTTGCCATCGATGCGATTCCGCCGCTTTGTTCCAAAATTGCTGCAATATCCATGGGATGCCTCTTTATGTGTAATTCGTTTGGTCGCTCTTGGACGCTACTGTGCCCATAAATTAGCAAGGAAACAAGATGCCGGTTTTGGCCTGAATTCAAGACGTGGTGCCGGTCGAATAGCCTATGAAATAAGGGCCATCCCTAGTTCGTGGCAGGTGGCGTGCGCCTGATGACATGCTGTTGAGGCAAAAACGGGTCGTCGGCTGCGATAAAATGACAATTTCGGCAACATTTTTCGGGTTTGACCGATAACGGTTCAACTTGAGGGTGAAATGAGCGTCTCAAAAACCAATAGGTCCGCGTCGACCAAGGCGCAGGAAGCACTTCCATCGAAGGACGGCAGCGCGTTTAAGAAGGCGTTGAAGTCCGCATCCAAGAAAGCCGCCTCGGAAACGAAGGCGAATGCCCAAGCGGCGAACAAGAACCGACTGGGTGAACCCGAGATTGGCGATCGACTGAAGGGCGAAAAGCTAGATGGAGAGCGCCTGAAAGGTGAAGATCTTGCGGGTGAGTCGAAAACCCGATCCGGCGATAACGACGTGTCATCGACCGAGAACGGCGTCGAGTCTGGTGCGACGGAAGATTCCGGTCTCGAAGCCGGCCAACGTGAGCTCGATGACGTGTCTCGCGATGATGTGTTCTCAGACGAAGAACTCATGATTTCTCCTGATGGTTCATGGGGCGCGCCGGCCCAAGGGCTTGCGCAGCCTGGTGCCATCATCACGTCAACCCCAGCGACGCCGGCGCCTCCGGCGCAGGTGATGCAACAGCTGGTGAGCGCGATGGCTGCCGAAGGTTGGGTGGGCGCAGATATCCATGGAAAAAAGGTTGTGATGCTAAATGTGGAATGCCCAGGCCGTGGTTCGGTCAGAATTCGCCTGCGTAAAGAGGAAACAGGCGTGTCGGTGAGGGTCCGCGCCGATAACGACGAGCTTTCGGGACTCCTTGAGACCCATCAAGACCAATTGCGTGATGCCATGTCCAAAAAGGGGCTCGCGTTGGCGAACCTTGAGGTGGTGAGTTGACCTGGCGTTCGTTTTCTTGGGACCAGCTCAAACGCATCGATGGACGCGGCCAGCATCTGGTGTCACGGTTGTCGGTTTTGGGCCGAGCTGAGCCGCTTTCGACGGCATTGAGCAAGGCCTTTGAGGCCCAGTGCCGCTACGAGCATGCGCGCGCGAGTCTTCATCCGAAAGGAGTTCAGATTTCGATGGATGATGGGTTTGTCGCTCGTTTCACGACTGTGCCGGGGAATCTTCCTTTTTATTTCTGGCTGCCGGCGTCGTCTTGCCTGGGGCCGCTCAACCGTCTTTTTGACGACACCAAACCACGAAACGGAGTGTTGGATGGGGCTGAGTGGGGGGCGCTCGCCTACGTCGCATTGGAAGTGCTCAAGGGGGCTGTCGATGCTGGGATGCCGCCTGCGCGTCTTGAGGCAAATCCTCCACCGCCTTCGCTCGTGTCTCATGACGTGGGGCAAGGGTTGGTATTTGAGAGCACCGTTGTGTTTCGGGGCAGGGGCATCGGCCGAAACTTCGGTCGCATTCTGCTCCCGCTCGCGACCGCCGACGAATTGGCAAAGTACCTTGAACCCCAGATGTTTTTTGGTGACGCGGTCGGTCGCGCTCAAATCACGCTTTCTGTGAATTTGCCTGCGGGGCAGCTGCCTTTTGAGGACCTACGTTTGCTTGCCCCCGGTGATGTGGTCTTTGTTGCGGATTCCGTCGCCGCCCTCATGAAGACAGCCCGAATTCAAACCTCACACCACACGATCGCTGTGGAAATCACGCCCGATGATGACGCGTTTCGCGTCGGTATTGTTGAAATTATGGAGTACCAGATGGAGAACACGTCGCCCGAAGCCGCCACCATGAAGTTGACCCAAACAGAGGTCGACATCGAAATCAGGATGGGCTCGGTTCGTGTCTCATTGCAGGAACTCGGAAGTCTCGCCCCGGGCAGTGTATTTGTGATGGATACGCATCCAGGAGACCCAGTCGAACTGGTCGTAGGAGGAAGCGTAATCGCTCAGGCTGAGCTTGTGGTGGTCGGAGAGCGCGTGGGCTGTCGCGTGATTCGGCGACTTAAATAGGCCCTATTCGTGCCATTTGCAGGATGGGCATTCTTTGCGTGGGATCGTCATAAAGACGCCGTAAACGCCAAGGATGAAGCTGACGCCGATCGTTGGGAAAAACAGAAGAAACGAGGCGAAGACCAGAAGCGCGCCAAATGCCTTGCGGAAATGCGATCCTACGGGAATCGTCTCGGTTTGGCATTTGGGACATTTGTGGGCCATCAGTCTGCAACCTTCGCGAGGCTTCTAAGGCGCTCGGCAGCGAGTTCAACCGCGAGGCGATCCTGTAGCACAGCAATTCGTGCAATCGCGAGTTGGTTTTCGGCGTTGATGACGTCGAGTTGAGTCGTAGCACCGTAGCGGTAGGCAGCATTGGCTTGTCTTGTCGCAGTCTCCGCCAGTTCAACCTGAGTTTTACCGGATTCCAACTGTGTCAGGCTCGACAGGTACTGATTCCAGGCGGTGTCGATGTCGGCCGTAATCTGCGTGGAGGTCTTGCGCGATTGAATCTGCGACGCCAGCAGCGCGGCTTCCTGGATGTCCATATTGGCCTCTCGAAGTCCACCGTCCCAAATCGTCCAAGAAGCACCAAACGAAATTGTCCATCGGACCTCGCTCGGGCTCAGTGCGGTGCCTTTTTGGTCTGCGAGCTGAAAGTTTGCGGACAAGATGGGCAGGTACTGAAAATAGATTTCTCGTACTTGTTCATCGGCGAGCTTCTGTTGAAGTTTGGCCTGTGCGACGTCAGGGCGGTTGAGTGAAGCAGATTCTTGGATGGTGGCCAGCTCAACATTATCGGTCACCACGCCCGTATCGGTCACGTCAAAGTCCGGCGGCGTTTGGAGCATATGCGCCAGCGTCCCACGGATATTTAGAAACGAAAGCCGAGCTGCCTCAATGTCTTTGCGGGCCTGCACTACTTGGAGTCGTGCACGCGTGACCTCAAATTCGGTGACCGTTCCGGCTTCCTGGCGAGCAAGAGTAGCCTTGAGCAAGGTCTCCGCGGATACAAGGCGCTCTTTGCCCACTTCCATCACCCGCCGCGTTGTCAGCAGTGTGTAGTAGGTCTGCAGCACTGCCAGATCGAGCTGTTGCGCCACCACTTCGATATTATTTTTTGCGAGTTCCTGTTGAAGATGAGCCTGCGGCAAGAGCGAGAGAGCACGAAAATTCGCACGCAGGCTCGCCGTGAGCGCCCAATTCCAGGTGGTCTTTGGCTGAATAACGATGGCCGGGCTGCCTTCAGGCGCCCCGAAATCCGCGACAATCTCGTCCTGATTTACGATATAATTCGCGTTGGCGGAAAGAGTTGGAAATACGGTCGACCAGGCTTGTTTCACCATCGCATCCGCGATCGTAATTTGGGTTTGAAGACCGGCAATATCAAGGCTGTTTTGGCGTACCATTTCACGGGATTTCGCCAAGGTGAGCGTTCTGGCTGCCTCGATTTTGAACTCCGAAATATCCAGTTGGCTTCCGGCAAAAAGGTCGGTCTTTTCGATCGAATCGGGTGTGCTGAAGGTGGGCGTTGTGTCAGTTGGGGCAGGGACTTCCTGCGCCTGGAGTGCAAAAGGAAGCAGCATCACCAAGATCGTCGCCGCCGCGCTGGCCGCGGCGCTACCTTTTAGAAAGTTCTGGGTCCGCATCGATAGGCTCTCCGCCATGACGTACGCTGCAGGCACCACGATCAGAATCAGAAGTGTCGACACTCCCAGTCCCGCCGAGACGACGTTCGCCATGGGCCCCCACATCTCGACCGACCGACCACCAAACACGATATTTAGATTCACGAAGTCGATGCTGACGCCGGCCACCAGCGGAAGCAGTCCCAGCACGGTCGTGGAGGCCGTCAGAAGCACAGGGCGGAATCGAACCACACCAGCGGTGATGGCCGCTTCGCGCAGCTCCATGCCGCGATCGCGCAACTGGTTGGCGTAATCGATGAGAACGATCGCGTTATTCACGACAACTCCGGCCAAAGAGATGACGCCGATGCCTGTCATGATCACGCCGAAAGGCAGCTGGAACATCACGAGCGCCAAGAACACGCCAATCAGGCTCAAGACGACGCTGCCCATGATGATGAGCGGCTGAATGATCGAGTTGAACTCGGTGACCAAGATCAACACGATAAAAAAGAGTGCAGCGAGCAGGGCCATGGCGAGGAAATCGCCGGCTTCTTTCTGGTCTTCGCTTTCTCCCGTGTACCGGATCTCGTAGCCCGCTGGCATCTTCAGGGTTTTGAGGTCCTCTTGCACCTGTGCCAGCAATTTCGCGGCAAGGAATCCCTGCGCGGCGTTGGCGCTCACCGTCACGATTCGGTCTTGGTCCTTGTGTCGAATCGAGCCTGCGCCCCCTTTGGGTTGAATGCTCGCGACCTCGGTGATCGGAATATGGATGCCGTCTTTGTTGACCACCGTCAGGCGAGCCAAGTCCTCGATCGTTCTTCTTTCGTCTTCATGCAGTCGCACCGTGATGTCGAACTCTTCATCGCCCTCGCGGTAGACCGTCGCGATCGTGCCATTGATGGCCGTTCGGATGGTTTGAGCGATGCCGCGTGTGTCTACTTCTGCAATGGCGGCGCGTGTCCGGTCCACAACGAGGTGAACTTCGGGCCGCGACAACTCAATATTATCTTGCAGGTCGATGATGCCTGGAATCACTCGCAGACGGTCCTTTACCTCTCGGGCCACGGTCGCCATGACGAGCAGGTCATCACCGATGATCTCGATGTTCACAGGGGCGCCCGCGGGAGGGCCGCTGCTTTCCTTCGCTAGAATGATGGAAGCGCCTGGAATATTGGAATAGATCTTTCGGAGTCGTTCCATGAATTCAAAAGGGCTCGAGGTTTGATGCTGGGACGAGACCAGGTCGACCGAAATCTTGCCGTAGTGTGGAGCGCTGCCGCCAGCAGACATGCCGCCGTTTCCGCCTTTTACGCCGGCGTCGACAATCCACGCCTCAACGAGATCTGGCGCACTGTGGAGAGGTTTCTCGAGCTCGGCCAGCAGCTTGTCGGTCTCTTCAATTCGCGTTCCATCAGGAAGCTCGACGTTCACGTTAAAGCGTTCCGGAGTGGTCTGCGGGAAGAACTCAACACCCAATTCCTGCGAGCCAAAGAGCATGGCGGAAGCCACGAGCGCCACGCCAGACATGAAGAGTACCGTCCAAGGACGGTCGACTGCCCAGACCAAGATCGTTTTGTAGGTGCGATAAAGTCGGTTGTCGGGCACTGCCAATTCGTTGTGGCCCATGTCTTTGGGGTCCACTTTGAGCAAGGTGGCACAAACGGTTGGGTTGATGACGAGGGCCACAAAGAGGCTCGCCAAAAGCGTAATAATCACGGTCTTGGGCAGGTAGCTCATGAACTCGCCAGTCACGCCCGGCCACATGACCATCGGAGCGAACGCGGCGACCGTGGTTGCCGTCGATGCGATCACGGCCCAGCCCACCTCGGCCGTCCCGTCGATCGCAGCTTGTACGCGGTCTTTGCCTTCGCTGGCATGCCGGTAAATATTCTCGACGATGACGATCGCGTTATCCACGAGCATCCCCAACGCCAACACCAGACTGAATAGAACGACCATGTTCAACGTGATCGAGAGCATCTGCAGCACGATGAAGGTGATCAACATCGAAAGGGGCACGCTGATGGCCACAAAAAGCGCGTTTCGTGCTCCGCCCATAAAGAAAAAGAGCACGCCCAGCACAAGAATAAGGCCCGAGATGATGTTGTTTTCAAGGTCATGAACCTGATCCAAAACGTTCACGGACATGTCGTTCAAAACGACGATGTTCACGCCTTCTGGAATCCTAGCTTCGTAGCTCTTGAGCACGTCCTTAGTGGCCGCGGCGATGTCGATGATGTTTTCGCCGGACCGTTTCACGACGGCCAAAGAAACGTTTGTTTCGGTGTATTCGACACGGTTGGCGCCTTCGCCTTTCCAGGTCGTCAGACGTGAAAACGTCTTGGGTTCTTTGAAGCCATCACGAACCTGAGCCACGTCGCGCAGATAAACCGGGGCGCCGCCGCCTTTGGGCACCTTCACCACGAGGTCTTCAATCATTTGAACGTTTTCGAATTCACCGGGCACACGCACGGTGTATTTCATCGGTCCGACGTCGATCGTTCCACCCGGAAGATTGATGTTCTCGGCCTGCAATTTGGCGATGATGTCGTTGAGTGAAACCTTGTGATACTGCAGCGCGGTCGGATCGACGAGCACTTGAATCTCGCGCTCCACACCCCCGGCCAAATCGACGCGAAGCACGCCCGGGACTTTTTCGATGTCGTCTTTGACGTCTTCGGCCAATTCCTTGAGCCGAACCGGGTCCATTTTGCCCGAGACATTGGCCACCAACACCGGCCAGTCGCTGGCGTTGATTTCGATGATATCCGGGTCTTCGGCATCCGGCGGAAGGTCAGATTTCGCCTTATCGACTTTGTCGCGAATTTTCTGCAGGGCGTCTTCGATCACGACTTCTGGATCGAACTCAAGTGTGATCAGTGAAACAGACTCAGCCGAGGTGCTGGTCATTTTCTTGAGGTCTCGGATCCCCTTAAATTCTTTTTCCAAGGGATTCGTGACCAGTGTCTCGATGTCGGCTGGAGACACGCCAAAATAGGCTGTGCTCACAATCACCACGGGAATCGCGATATCTGGCGCGGCTTCTCGAGGAAGTTGTTTGTACGAGATCAATCCCGCAACAAAGAGGATGACGATGAGCACCCAAACCGAGGTCGCATGCCGAATCGAAAAATTAGTGACTTGCATCGGGAATCCTTACTTGGCTTCAGCGACAGGTTCGGCTGTCGCGGCTGCGTTCACGACACGTACTTTGGTGCCGTCTGCCAGGCTGCGATGCCCTTTGACGATCAATTTGTCACCAGCCTTTAGGCCGCTTAACACGGCCACATTAGCGCCCTTGGCTGGCCCAAGTTCGACGGCTCGCAGCTCGGCTTTGAAGTCGGTTCCGGAGGCTTCACCCAAAACCATGGCTTCCTGCCGGTTGAACCCTTCCAGGATGGCGTCTCGTGGGACGACGACAATGGTGCCGTAGTCTTTGCGCGGTACGACCACCGACGCCCGCATACCGGGCAAGATTTCGAGTGATTCGTTGGGAACATGAATCTCGACCGGGAATGTGCGAGTTGCGGCCGTTGCCACGATCGCTCGGCGAAAGACTTTTCCCGTGAACGATTTTTCCAGCGCAGGGATCCAGATCTCGACTTCTTTGTCAGGCGTGATGAAGCGCACGTCGCCTTCGGGAACCGATGCCATGACCTTTACCGTGTCGTAGTCCACGATATGGGCTAAAGGCGCGCCGGGACCAACATACTCGCCAACTTCGGCGAATTTTTGGGCAATGTATCCTGCAATCGGGCTTCGGACATTGGTCTTCCCAAGGCCGACTTTGGCTTGCTTGATGCTCAACGAAGCACCATCAACTGCCGCGGCTGCTTGGTCGAGTTGCTGAGGGGTCGAGAGGCCCTGTTTTGCAAGCTGTTTGGTTCGATCAAACTCACGCTGCGCGGTGCTCAGCTGGCTTTGCAGCAAAGAAATCTGGGCCGTGTTCGACTCTCCATCGACTCGGAGCAGGAGCTGACCTTTGACGATTTTCTCTCCCTCGATGAAGGGAGCCGCAAGCACTCGCCCTGGGGCTTCGGCTGAAACCTGAACCTCGTGGATCGGTTCCACGACACCCGCGACTTCCACCATATCGACGAAGGGCACCGAGAGCGCTGTCACGGTTTCGACCGGAATGGCAATCACCGCCGGCGCAGTCGCGACGGCCTCGTCGGCTTTTTCACACGCCGAAAGACCCGCAAGGGTCGCCAACAACACTAGGAATGTCTTTGAGGTCATAGATCTGACGGGTGTCTTCCCGCTCCGTTGGGAGTTCTGAGGTCACTGACAAGTGCAACTACGCGCGTACGCGGGAAGATGCATTTGACCTCCCTTGGTTTCGGCGAAAACTTCGCTAAAAGCAATAATTACCTAGAGAACTTGGCACCGTGCGTGCCCGTTCACAGGTTCATGCCGAGACCTTTGAGGCGAGCCTCAAAAATGCGAGCAAGCTCAAGCTCGTTGTTTTCCGCGTAGTAGCGGGCGAGCTCGGCCAGCGGGAACGGATTGGCCGGAGAGAGCGCCACCATTTCGTGCAGAAGGGGCAGGGCTGCGTCAGAATTCCCTGCCTTGATCAGCGCCATGGCTTCTACCCGCAGCGTCTTGATGCGTGCGCCCAAATAATTGACACCTGGCGCAGGTGTTGGCTCAGCCTGCGGCGCGCCGCGTCGTGTGGGGCGGCTTCGCAACCGGTAGACTTTGTTCAGCCGCTCTTGCATGCTGGAGTCGTCAGGTTGGCGTTGTGGCAGTGCAGAATTTTGAGGTGCGGCGATCGGCTCGGTGCGTGAGGGAATCGCCGCTTCTGGGCGCAATATCCGCACGAACGACGCATTTAACGCCACCAGCGAAATCACGTCTTGGGTGTTATGTGTGAACAAGGGCAGCAGCCCAGAAATCACGCCCGTACGTGCATAGGTGTTCCAGCGAATCGGGGCCTCTGAACCCGGAATATCGCCTTGCCTATGGATGCCGAGGACCTTTTTTTCTAAATCGGGAAGGGACATCGATTGACGGGGCAAAAGCCTTCGTGCCACCCGGAGCAAATCTACATGAACGAGGCGTTCGAAGGGCGAGAGCAAGTCATGGTGGGCCATGCGAGCGATGACCCGTGGCAAGTCGAATGAGGCGCCATTGAAAGTGACCACCGCCTCAAAATTCTGAAGCGCGCTCGCCAATGACTCCAGAGTCCTGCGTTCGTGAATCGGATCGTCTAAAATCCACTGGGTGATTTCCAGGCCGTCGTCCTTCCAATACGCCAAGCCCAGGCAAAACGAGATGCAATCGGTGCCCAGCCCGTTGGTCTCGATGTCAAAAAAGCCCACTCGCTCGTGAGGGATATCGTCAAGGAGTGAGGTTTGTTCGGACCAGCTTACGGGAAGTCCGCATCGAGCTTCGGCCAGGCCGATATTTCCGATCGCTTTCCGGTGGTGATTCACAAAGTGGAGGTCAGGGCCCAGGGCTCCAGCTTTGATCCACGGACAGCTCGCGGGCGGCGTGGATGGCCGAGATGCGGTCGGTTGGACTCGAGCGATATCGGATGGGAGTCCTTCGATATCGGCTTCGTAGATCCCGTTTGGTCGATCTTCTGCATGGTCCAACGCCCGGATTCGGGACTGGTGCAGTCTGGATAATCTGTTCGTGAACTTCGACATCGGGGGAGCCTACCTCATCGAACGACCTCTTTGCGTGCTTTGTGCAAAAATCTTCACACAAACGTGGCAAAAAGAAGCTTGTAGGTACTTTAACGAGCGTTTAATAAATAGAGACTGACTTTTAACGAACGTTAAAACAAATGACTGAAGAAACCCTACATATTTCACCCATCATCGCGAGTTCCGGTCTTCCGGATGGCGCACAGCGTATCTTGATGGGTGCGGCTCAGGTCTTCGCCAAGAAAGGCTATGCTGCCGCAAGCGTGAGGCAGCTGGCCGAGTCGGCCAAGATGTCGATTCCCATGATGTATTATTATTTCGAGGGAAAAGAAGCGGTTTTTGCGGCCTTAATGAATTCGGCAGTGAGCTATCTGGACGAGTATGCGCTGGACCCCGCGAAAAACGCTGAGTCTCCGCGAGAAGCGTTGCGAGTGTTCATTGTAAACCACGTGAAAATCGCGGTGGAGAATCCATTGATCATCCGCACGTTGATGGCGGCATTTTTTGGCCCCGAAGAAGGCGGTCCGCCCCTGATTTTGCTCGAAAAGAAGAAACATAAAGAGAGCTTGGAGTGGCTCGTCCAACTCGTACCCAAGCTCGGACGAGTGCGTGAGGGTTTCTCACCGATTTTTGTCGCCACAATGATCGACCACGTGCATCACAACTTGGTGATGAGTGTTCGACATCTAAACGATCCCAAATTCGACGATTTTAAACCGATGCTTGAGGCCTACCTCAGCGCTGAGTCGATCGATAATCATATTAAATTTTTGTTGTTGGGCGCCTACGAAGAGGTCTTCGATGAGTTTTGAAACACAGCTAAAATCCTACCAATCTGTTCTTGCCACCGCGTCGCGCGAAGACCGCTACGCCTATGAGGCCGATCTGATTGCCGCAGCACAAAGCGGCGATGCCCAAGCATTTCGCGTGATCTCTGAGATGCATTATGGGCGAATTTTTCGAGTGGCTCGCCGAATCGTGAGAACCGACGACGACGCAATGGATGTTGCTCAGGATGTCTTGCTGACGCTTCACCGTAAGCTCGATTCTTTCCGTGGAGATTCGGAGCTGGGTTCGTGGTTGCATCGTGTGACCGCCAACGCGGCGTTGATGTTCATTCGCAAGAATAAGCGTCATCGAGGTCACTTGAGTGACGACGCGCTTTCGTTCGTTTCGTCGGACGCCTCGGTGCATCGTGATGCTGAGGACCGGGAGACCTTGAGAGCCCTCCAAGATGCGTGGGGCGCACTTTCGGCCAAACACCGTGAGGTGTTGGACTTGAGGGTTGGCCAAGACGAATCTGTTGGCGTCATCGCCGAGAGGCTCGACCTCTCGATTCCGGCCGCAAAGTCACGAATTCACCGTGCCCGCCTTGAATTGCTCGAACTCGCCGGCCTCGCTTCCTGAGTGAGGCGCTGCGTGAACTTCGACGTCAGCACCTAGAGTCCAAACACCTGTTCCAGCTGGGATTGAGTCATGTAGCCGGCCTGGCTTTTGACCTCTTTCCCTCCGCTAAATTTCTTGAAGAGTGGGATGCCGCGGACGTTTTGTCGCGCTGACACTTCGGGATATTGGTCTGTGTTGATTTTAACGACCAACACTTTGTCGCTTTGCGCCTTAGCCAATTTTACGAGTTCGGGCGCTGCCATACGGCATGGGCCGCACCAAGGGGCCCAGAAGTCGACGATGACCGGGATGGATGAGTTTGCGACCACGTCATCGAACTCATCACCGGTCACCTCAACGGGCGCTTGGCTTCCTTTGAGTTGGGTGTGACACGCACCACATTTTGGCAGATCGGATAATTTGTTTGCGGGGACGCGGTTCTTTTGACCACATTTGGAGCACGCGAAAATCATGGCACCTCCTAGGTTCTACCTTCGGAAGATGCGCACGAGTTTTGGCTAAGCAATGCTGGTGAGAGGTGATTGGTGCGCCGGGCTCCAGCCCGGCATTGCGCAAACCCAACACTTACTCGATGACCGGACGCTGCCAGGCTTCTTTGTCGTACCAGTCGCAGCTTTCGAGCGAGTAGTCGCTCAGGCAGGGGTCGTCGGTGATTTCCTCTCCACCATGGGCGAAGAAATACGAGAGCTGATTGGCCATGAACGCTTCGATATCGAACGGAATCGTGGGTTCCGGCAAGAAGATGCCGTGGTTCCCCTCGACGTTTTGGTAGGGCACACGCATCGCGCTGACGCCACGCTCGGTTTGAATGGTGGCCAGGAGTGGCTTGGCGGCGTCGGCATTCGGGTCATTTCCACGCTCGGGAAACTTGTCGTCTTCGTAAAGACCGCCGTCGATGTCGTCATGATCGAAGATCGCGTGTGGGTAATCAGGGAAACGGTCGAGCCAGTAGATGCCCTCAAAAACAAAGTTCTCGATCAAATACTGATTCTGCGACATGCCGTATCGAGGGTCGATTTTCTCGTAATCCAACACCCCGCCGATTCGGGCCATCGCATATCCTGTGGCCACAGGAACAGCGGAGTCGCCTGCGGTGGGGATGAAGAGCATGTTGGTATTTCCAACACGGAAGTTCGGGTTCTTTTCGTACGGAAATTGGAGTGGGTGTTTATGATAGGTCTGACCGTAGACCGCGGGATCTCCTGCATCCACAAGATGTTGAGCGAGTCCAAGGAATCTGCGCATTTCAGGGGTCTGTCGCTTCAGGCCGTAGCCATCACGAATCGCGGCCAGACGAGTGCCTTTGGGATAGATGACGTTCTCGAACACCGTGTCGATGCCGAAGGTGTCGATCGTTTGTTTGAGCTGTCCATCGATGCCACGAATCTCAATCACGATCTCGTCGCCATACTTGAGCGCGTCTCCACCGCGTGAGGTCACGTTGTGTTTCGCGAACTCCGCCACCTCTGCGTCGCTCATCGCGACGTGTGTGGCGAGTGCGGAGGCCGGAATGACGGCTTCGTCCACGTCTGCTGCGGACCAAAGGACCGAGACTGAACCGGGTGCTGTTTCTTGAGTGAAGTTCAGATTGATCTGTTTAGGGACGCCGGCTTCAAATCGTGAGGTTCCTGTGAACTCACCGTCTCGGCCATTGGCGATGCGGATATTATCGATTCGCAACTCGGCGTAGCCGTCCACGATCACCTTGAAGGTGTAGTTTGCCGACGTCGGTGCCGTGATGACACCTGCGCTTCGAACCAGAAACGAATCCGCGTTAAATCCGTCACCAGGGGCGTCGTCAAAAGTCGCATCGAGTGACGCAGTGACCTTGGTGAAGGCGGGATGGATTCGTCCACCGGTCTGGCGGAAATAACTCGAGTTCAAACCGGCCACCGGTGCATCCAGACGGCTCAACGCGGCACTTGAGTTGAAGAGCGGATCGAAGCCCAACATTCGTTGCCGATCGGTGGCGCTCTCTGCGCTTGAGCCAATGGCGGTGCGGAAGGAGCCATCACGAACGATGGTGTGTGATTTCAGGGTCTTTGCGTCCACGATCTCGGGGTGTTTTTCACGCTCAAGGTTTCGCAGCGTGATCCGATCTCCTTCGGCGACTCCTTCGATCGTGGCGAAATGCGTGTACACGGCCGAGTTCACCGAAGTGGCCAGCCACTCAAGATGAACGGTTCCGTCAAAAATCCATTCATTCGTCGATGAATCCCATTTCCGTTCCGGACGGCCGATCAGGGCCGGTCCCAACAACGGTAGAATCACGGCTTCGGGGACACCACCTTGGGTCGAGCGATGGCCGATATCGAGCAAGCCTGCCCCGCCTGAATTTGGCGCACCGGCTCGAACTGCTGGTTCGATTCCAGCTAGGATGGGTGAAAGGATTCCGCCAAGCGAAGCTCCCCACGCGTAATAGGGTTGCTCGCCGCCAAGATCGACGATGCCGTCGCCATTGAAGTCTCCTGCGATCTCGCCCTTGCCGTCTTGATTGGCGTCAAAGCCGGCGACAAGGTCGCGGCGTGCTTTCACAAAGGGGTCGTTTTCGTCGACCTTATCGGGGAAGCGTTTAACGCCATCCCACGACCGCATCATGCGAATCAGTTGCATGTGATCGACCACACTTTGTCGCACGATATCGCGTGTATGGAAGATGTCGGCGGTCCAGAAGTCGCCGCCGCTGTCAGGGCGTCCGTCGTTGTTGAGGTCGCGTGCGCGGTTATGGGCGATCGACGTAAAAAGATTGGTCAAATTCGCACGATCTAGAAGGTTGCTGATCGTGTCGTCGATGATGAAGTCGGACGGAAGAATCAGGCCGTGACCGGCTGCGTCGAGACCGCATGAAGCAAGTCCCAAACGTGCGTTTGCGCTGGCAAAACCCAGGAATTCGGCGCGTGAGGAACCGTAACCGTGTCCATAGAGCACCACTGGGAACGGCGGCTTGCGTCCTTCGGTCGTTTTGGGGATCGCACACCAAAAGGTCAACTCGTCCTCGCCTACCGTGGCTCGGCCATTATTCAGGTCGATGTCAAATGACTCGTCGTCGTCGAATTGATTAACATTATTGGCGATTTCTTCGGGTGTTCCACGATGACCGTCTTGATCGAGCAGGAAATACGGCGTGCGCATGGAGCCTGAGACCAAATAGTCGACGTATTTGTAGGAGTCGAGGAACTCGGTTTTTCCCTGCTCGGAGAGGCCGTCGGCAAGGATATCGAAGATGAACTGAAGGACAATCGTTGGAAGAACGGTCACCAGATCGGATTCCCCTGGCGTCGAGCGACCTTTGATCTTGTGAATCATGGTCATGTCAGGCGGGAAGTCTTTGTCGAGCGAAGCCAGAGGCCCGTGGCCGTACATGCCGGCGCGGATCGCTTCGAGTTCGAGCGTCGAGCTTTGAGTCGTGAATGACCATGCAAAGCGAACGTCTTTCAGGTTCTCGTCAAATCGTGCAGGAAGGTTCTTGGGCAGAATCACTTTGAGGGCGCTCAAATCATCGGTTTGGCGCGTGTGATTAATGTACTTAAATGGCGAATTGACGGGTTTTCCGTCGTCATCCACCAGCGCTGAGGTCAGAACCACCGCATAGCGGGTGGCAGGCCGAAGGGCGTCGACAGGGTGGATGATGAGGGTGTTGGTCTCGCGCTCGTAGAAATCAAGAAGCTGACGCCATTCAAGGGGATCAGCGCCAGGCGTCAACGTGTTTGGGCTGTCCCAAACGTCATCATCGTCGGTGTCTTCTTCGGGATCGAGCACACCGTTTCCGTTGGAATCTACCTCTTGAACAGATTCGAAGAGGAAATTCGAGCCGTTACGACGGGTGTCGAAATCGAAGTATTTGGTTGGATCCTTCATCGTGGCGGGGAAATTTCCCGAGCCCATGTCCAAGAACGTGAACTTTCCGTACTCGTCGCTCTTTGGGTCAATATTGACCAGATACACGGCATCGTCCGAATAGTCAGGCGCCGGCCCAACATGCCGATCGAGAATATTTTGCAGGTCGAGAAGCTTGTTGAACTGAACGGTTATCGGCGCATAGGTGCCAAATCCGTCAAGGCGGTTGGCTTTTGCGCGAATGGTTTGCTCAAGCTTGGTCGCACCAAGTAGGGACACGTTGAGTCGTTTGCCCGTTGGGCTCGTCGGATCGACGATCGTGGCGACATCGTTGGGGAAAGGGATTTCAGCCAGAGGCTTGGCGTCGAGATCAAAGATGAGCTCGGCGCCACCGTTATGAACGGTCAGAGCCAGCCCTTTCGGTTCGCCATTATCTTCGAGACAACCCGCCAATATGAGCGCAGCTGAAATGGTAATCGGAAAAAAATATCTCATGGAAAAGTTCCTCACCACGATAGAGCGACGCGGCCGCGAACAAGGTTTTGTGCTCCATCGCTGACGCCTGCAGCGTCATCGAAAGCGGCGCCCGGGAACAGGATGCCGTACTCGGCCTTCAGTTCGAGCGTCAGATCCGAGATGATCTTTTTGCGGTATCGGGCTGAAACGTCGACTTCGAATCCAAGCTGCCTCGAGGCGTTTTCTCGGCCATTGATGCCCGAGAGAACGCCGCCATTTGCGAACGAGGAGTAAGGGTCCGCCATAGGGACGGCCGACCATGCCCACAAAGCGCCAACACCCGTCAGCAGGCCTTCGGGGTCGCCAAGTTGAAGTTGGGGATTGAGGTAGATCGCATTTTCGATCGCGCCCTCATTCACAAGGCCGTACACGCCACGAGGCGCTTCGCCCGAACGCTCGGGATCCGTTACTCGACGGTATGATTCGCGAGTTGCGGCGGGAATGTACTGGTCAAACATGACCAGACCGACTTTGTAATTTGGGTCGAAGCGGAAACGGTAGAGCGTGTCGTCGTCCGAGTTGCTGTCGCCCGAAGCGTAGCCTGCCAAGACGCGGAAAGCGGCATGGGCCGGGTTCCAACGAATCATCATGTCGCCCGCCGCACCAAGGCCGAGAAGCTTGGTTTTGTCCTGCCCGTCTTGCGTGTACGCACGTGTGCTTTCGCCCGTGAGCAAAACAGCTTCGGCGCCCATGCTCACCAGGAAATCCGATTCGGTGACGAAGGACTTTCGTCCCGAGATGTCGATCGCCACGACATCAAGGGTGTTGTCAGGTTCGATGCCGGTGATCTCGCGATCTTCCTGGCTTCGTACGGCCGTATAAACACCTAGGAAAGTGGCGTTGTCAGCGTTTGTAGGGTCAGCGTCGCGGTAGAATAACGAACCCACAAATTGGATGGCGCGATCGCCTTCCAAGAAATTGGCGTTGTCGTCGTGGTACACAAAGTCGCCGCCAAGGGCGAGGTAGACGTTCTTGAGGACCCGTGAGGACGCAAAGGCTGCGAAAGGTTTGGTGGCCACAAGCAGGCGCAGGCCGCGGTCGGCCCCAAACTTCTGGTTGAAGAGCATGTTCTCGTCTTCGACGCCGTCGTTGGCGACGATGCCGAGCCCAAAGCTGCTCTTTTGCAGACCCAATCGAAGCTGAGCAATCGACGTATTCCACGTGATGAAAAGCTCGTAAGGATCGATCAAACCATCGGTGATGTCGTTTTCCGGTATTGTCCCGGTGATGGCTTGTTCGGGAATGACTGGACTTTCATCACCGGCCAATCGACCGGTCACGCCTTGAAGTTCCACATCGAAACGAAAGTTTCCGTACGTGACATCGGCGTCCAATCGCAGGCGTTGGTAGAGCGCGGCCTGAGTGGTTGGATCCCCGTCATAATTGGTTTCGTCGGCATTATGTCCCCACACCCGGTACTCGAAACCAAGCCCAAAGGGGCTGGGTTCCGCGGCCGTGGTGGGCTCAGTGGACGTGGAGGTGTCCTGGCCCAAAGCAAGACTTGGGAGGCCGAAAACAGCGGCGCAGAGCGCGGCGCGAGCGATACGTGACTTCATGGTCGGTCCGTGTCGAAAAAGCAGATGCCCCGAGTTGGTGGGCAAAATGCAACCTGTAGAACGTTCGGCGGCACTATTGCTCACAAACCTTATGGTTGCAAGGCGTTGCGAACGCACTGATGTCGGGTATGCGCTCGGGTGTTCGGGATGGGGATTTTATGTGGCGAATGCGCAGGATTTAAAGGACTTCGAGGACGCCTTTGGCGATGCGAATCTTCTCGGTATCGGGCGCTCGTTTGATCCAGCCTCGGGCCTCATCGAGTTCCCCGATTTCAATCGCTGAGAGCGTCAGGATTTCCCACATTTTGGTCTGGGTTTTTTTCGACATCGTGTCACCGTCGCCACGTGCTTGATGGCAAAGTCGGTACGCTTCGCGAAATTCGCCGGCTTCGAAGGCTTGGGCTGCCTCGGCCACCAATTCTTTCACAAAATCGGACTCGCGTTTGACCCGGGGGCGTGAATCCGCGCTGGAGCCCGCTTTGAGGCCGTTTAGATTGTCCATCACGATGAACATCACCATGAACGCACCCATGTACCAACCGCGCGTCAGGGCCAGAATTCCCAGGGGGACGCTGACGCCGATCGAGACCTTTAGCGCCCATTGAAGAGCGGTGTCGGAGTCTTTGAACCTGCGCAAGAGCAGATGAAAGAGCTTCCCGCCATCGAGGGGGTAAATCGGGAGCAGCAGATTGATTCCGCCCCATACGAGGCTGATCCAGGTGAAGTACCTTGCGAAATCAAAAGCAACGCTGGGCAGAGGCACAAAGGTCATCAACGCCAGAGACCCAAGCCCAGCGACGATTTGCGCCAGCGGACCTGAAAACACGATGAGCGCGTCTTGACCATCCGTGGCCGCAGGTTGGTGGAAACACAGACCACCGAAGCCATGCAAGAGAATCGACGGGCTGAGCTTATAGTGTTTCGCCACGAGCGCGTGGCCCATTTCGTGGATGATGAGCGAGACCAGCAGAGTCATCGCGAAGATCAATCCCACATAGACGCCGGCCAACACTACGTTGAGTCCAACGATAAAGAGGAAGCCGGCCGATAATGAGATGTCGACGCCGAAGAGGCTGCCGATCTTCCAACCGGACGTTTCAAAAAAGTTCATTTACGGCTCCGGCTCAACTGCATACCAACCCATTCGGGATCACCGGGAACACCCGTGGCTTTCTTGCGAACTGTAATCTCAGCGTGCGTCACTTCTGGGTAGGTCTCAAAGACGGTGTCCACGATACGCTCGCCCATGGTCTCGATTAGGTCGACTCCGGGGCCGTTTCCAACCAAGAGGATGCACTCGGCAAGGCCACGATAATCGAGGGTGTTCGTGATCGAATCGTGGCCGCCGAAATCGATTTCAACGCTCAGGTCGACACAAAAAAGACGGCCGTCACGGCGTTCTTCTTCATAGACTCCGTGGCGGCCGGTAAATGATAGCCCTTCAATAAAAACCTTCAAAAGAGCTCCGTTATGAAGCCTCAGCTTCACCGTCGTCGTTCTTCATGTGGCAGCTCTTGTACTTCTTGCCGCTTCCACAAGGGCACGGGTCGTTGCGGCCGATCTTGGGAAGCTCACGCTTGACCGATTCGGGTTCCGGCTCTGGCTCGGGTGCGGGTTTATTCGCATTGAGGAAGATCTGTTTAGGGACCTGCGGCTGGGGTGGCGGAGCCAATGCCGCGGCCGACTGAACCTGGAATTGAGACACGAACTTCACGACGTTGGTCTTGATGTTCATGAGCAGGTCGAGGAAGAAGTTGTAGCCTTCTTTCTTGTACTCCTGCTTCGGATCTTTCTGCGCGTATCCACGCATGCCGATGCCGTCTCGAAGCTGTTCCATGGCCTGCAGGTGCTGACGCCAATAGCGGTCGATGGCTTTGAGGTACTGCGTTTGGATTTGCTCTTCGAAGAGGCTCAATCCTGTGACCGCTTCCTCGTCGTCACCACCCCAATCACCGCCATCATCGCCTGAAGCTGCTTTTCTTGCCTCACGTTCAGCGTTGATACGCGTTGCGACCGCATCGAGCATTTCGATCTTCGACTTGAAGAGCTCTTCAATTCGGATCCAGACAGTGCGTTCGATCTCGTCGCGGCCAAGGCCTGGTTTGATCTCGAAGTCGATGCCGAAAATCTCTTTGAGTCCAAAGAGCAGTCCGGGGAGATCCCAATCTTCAGCGCGAAGGCTCTTCGCGGCGTAGATGTTAATCGTCGAGAGTGCGATTTCTTCGAAGAGGTCGAGCGCCATGCCGTGCAAGGTGCGTCCGTCGACGTCTTTGCCTTTCAGGACGTTGATGCGCAGGCCGTAGACGGTTTTTCGCTGCATATCCATGACGTCGTCGTATTCGAGGACGTTTTTACGGATATCGAAGTTTCGGCCTTCGACCTTTTTCTGCGCGTTTTCGAGGCTCCTCGACACCATCGGGTGTTCGATCGGTACTCCGTCTTCCATCTTCAGCGTGTCCATCACGCGTGCGATTCGCTCACCGCCAAAGAGGCGAAGGAGGTCGTCTTCGAGTGAAAGATAGAAGCGTGAACGTCCGGCATCGCCTTGACGACCTGCACGTCCACGAAGCTGATTATCGATACGTCGTGACTCGTGACGCTCGGTACCGATGATGTAGAGACCGCCGGCCTCGAGCACCTGCTTGCGTTCTTTCGCGCATTGAATGCGATGTCGCGCCAGAGCTTCTTTGTATTCGGGTGTGTAGTACTCAGCGCGTTGTTCTTCACCAATCGCTGTGATTGGGATTTCCTGGGCGCCTGCTTCGGATTCGGCGAGTCCTTCGGGGTTTCCTCCGAGCAGAATATCGGTGCCGCGACCCGCCATATTCGTGGCGATGGTCACCGATGCGAATCGCCCAGCCTGAGCAACGATGCCAGCTTCAGCTCCGTGATGTTTGGCGTTCAAGATATGGTGTTCAACACCTTTCTTGAGCAGCACCTGAGAAATCGCTTCCGATTTCTCGACCGAAGTCGTACCGACCAGAACCGGTTGCCCGTGTTTGTTGGCGTCAATGATCGTATCGACGATCGCCTGAAACTTCTCGCGGTAGCTGCGGTAGACAACGTCTTCTTCATCAAGTCGTTGGATCGGGCGATTCGTAGGAATCACCATCGTTTCGAGCTTGTAGATGCTGTGGAATTCTTCGGCTTCGGTTTCGGCCGTACCCGTCATGCCCGCGAGTTTGTTGAACATTCGGAAGAAGTTCTGGAACGTCACGGTCGCGAGCGTCTGGTTTTCGTCCTGGATTCGAACGCCTTCTTTGGCTTCGATCGCCTGATGAAGTCCGTCCGACCAACGCCGACCTGGCATAGGTCGTCCGGTGAATTCATCGACGATGATGACTTCGTTATCGCGAACGATGTAGCGATCATCGCGTTTATAGAGTGCGTGTGCCTGCAGTGCTTTGACCACGGCGTGGACGATTTCGATATTTGCGGGTTCGTAAAGGTTGCCCACGTCCATCGTTTTTTCGATCTTTTCGACACCGATATCGGTCAACGAAACAGAACGATGTTCCTCGTCGACAAGGTAGTCCTCGTCGCGTTTGAGGAAGGGGACAAATTTGTTCACTTCAAACGGACGATCGGTCGAGAGGCCTGCAGCGCCACTGATGATAAGTGGGGTTCGAGCTTCGTCGATAAGGATGGAGTCAACTTCGTCGACAATCGCGTAGTTCAGCGTACGCTGAACCATTTCATCGAGCGTGAACTTCATATTATCGCGCAGATAATCGAATCCGAACTCGTTATTCGTTCCGTAAGTGATGTCTGAGCCGTACGCGTCGCGTCGCTCGTATTCACTCATGTCGCCAACAATGGTGCCGACCGTCAGGCCGAGATAGCGATAGATGTTTCCCATCCATTCGGCGTCTCGTTTGGCCAGGTAATCATTGACGGTGACCAGGCACGCGCCTTTTCCGGAGAGTGCATTCAGATAGAGAGGGCTGGTGGCGACCAGCGTCTTACCTTCACCCGTCTTCATTTCCGCGATTTTGCCCTGATGGAGGACCATGCCGCCGATCATCTGCACGTCGTAATGACGCATTCCCAGCGTACGCCGGCTTGCTTCACGAACGGTCGCGAACGCTTCATGCAAGATGTCGTCGAGCTTTGCGCCGTTATCAAGTTTGGTCTTGAATTTGACGGTCTGCGCCTTCAACTCCTCTTCGCTCATCTTTTCGAAGAGCGGCTCGAGGGAGTTGATGTGGTCGATGTCTGGCCGAATCCGAGAGAGATAGCGGTCATTAGAGGAGCCGAAGATCTTCTGAACAATTTTCAACATGGCTTGTTTTCTCTCGCGCGACGGGCGCTGAACGTGCTTTTTCGGGGCGATTTTCGCCGGACGAACCCATCTTAGGCACCTAACGCTAATCGTCAACCGATGCAACGGGCGAGGCGCTTGAGCCATGAAAAAACGGCCAGGAAATTTTTCCACAGTGTTTTCCACAGCCCTGTTCTTGGACGGGTGACCCGGAATGGTGACATACGATTGTCACACGTTTGACAACCGCATTGTTTCGTTAGGTGGCTGATAAATAACGGATAATTGCTTTACTGGCTGTAAATCTGCTGTAAACACAGGGGGTTGGGGAGAATCAAGTCAGCCTGTGGAAAACTTGTGGAATCCTGTGGACAACTGCCGCAACCCCGCGAAATTTGGGAGTTGTATGCATTTCGCAACTTTTGAGGTGCATTGACCGATAACCCTGACGAAGCCATTCAGGGAGTCGAGATGAACGCCCTCAGAGAACCCACCGTCCGCACGGTTGTAGCCGCCGTGTTTGTGTTGGTGGCTTGTGTAAACAATTCATTCAGCGCCGAGACCACCTATGTCGTGCTCTTTGGCTGCATGACATGTGGTTGGGGATTGCGCTCGCGCGGCCTTCGTCATGCGGGGTGGTTAGGGGCTTGCCTTGGTGCCTTGATCTGGCTGGGGGCCAGTGAAGCCCCAGAATTTGTGACCGATCTCGGGGAGTCGCGTCATTCTTATCCGGTGGTCGTCGAGGTCGTCTCAATGCGTGCGACACAAAGTGGAGGCATCGGCGACGGTCGGCTCTTGCGCCTGAACGGACAGGCCGTCGAAAGCAGGGGCGCCCGAATCGTGTCAAAACGACTCTATCCGCCAGGAGCGATTTGGCACGGAAAAGGCGTCCTCGAAAGGACGTCTGCCGCCCGTAACCTGGCCAGCACCGACCCTCGCCGGCTCGCCGATTTACGAGGCGCGGGGCTTGTGATCCGTCTTGATGATGAGGTTCGTGTCGAGGAACCGCCGTGGTGGAGGTGGCCTCAGGTTTTGGTGTGGTCACGCAGAGGCGCCATCGAGTCCGAATTGTTGGCCGGCCTAAACGATCCCTGGAGGGGCCTCGCGCTCGCGCTTGCGACAGGAAATAAGGCGTGGTTGGACGAGGATCTGGGGCAGGAGTTTGTGGACACAGGAACCAGTCATGTTCTTGCGATCTCAGGTCTTCATTTTGGCATCGTGGCCATGATGGCGTGGTGGTTGTCAGGCTTGGTTATCGGGCGATTCACCTGGGTTTTGTTGAGATGGGGAGAAAATCCAGCCCGAGCCATCGCCATGATTGCCGTTTCAACGGTGTATCTGCTTTTTGTCGGAGCACCGGCTTCTGCCTGCCGAGCCTGGGTCGTCGTGGCGGCCGCAGGGCTGGGCCATTGCACGTTTCGTCGAGGGTGCAGTCTACACGCGCTGATGATTGGGGTTGCAATCGCTCTGGTCATGGACCCGATGCAGGTCTGCGATATGGGCTTTCAGCTCTCGTTCTCGGCGACTTTGGGCATTTTGCTTTTTATGAGGAATCAGCCGTTTTTTCTGCGCGCACCAATCTTTGGTGAAGAGACTCGGCCACGTCGGTTCTTGCGTCATTCTGGCGCGTTTGTGGGGGTGTCTTGGTCTGCAAATATCGCAACCGCGCCCGTGCTGCTCTGGCATACAGGGGCTTTACCGGTTTCGTCGTTGCTTCTGAATTTGGTCGTGGTGCCTCTGGTCTCGTTGGCCGTGTTTCCTGTGTTCGTGATGGGCTTGGTCCTTAGCCAGTTTTGGCGTGCTCCTGGAATGTGGCTGGCAGGTGCGAGCCTGAATTTGCTGGTGGAAATTGGGCCGATGATGGCCAGTTTTGCCCATGCGGATTGGAATTTGTGGATACCAGGATCTCCTCCGGGTTGGATTATCTGGTCTGTGACCGCTGCCGCTGGTTTGGTCGTCACCGGAATGTCTTCAAATCGGTGGCTCGCGGGTCTGCCCTTTCTGATTCCGCTCATGGTTTGGCAGGGGCAAGAACGACCGACTCGGGTGACCTTTCTGGATGTGGGGCAGGGGGACTCGACTTTGTTGGAGGTCAACAAAACGGTGGTGCTGGTGGATGCCGGCGGCCGGGCACGTGGGCCAGACATCGGCAGAACGCGTGTCATTCCTCAGCTTCGTCGCGCCGGAATTGATCATGTCGACTATTTGATTGTGACGCATCCAGACATCGATCACTCAGGCGGTGTGCCATTTGTTCTGCGTCATACAGACGTGGCCGCAACCGTGATCAACGTGCTCGATGCCAAGGAGTTGGGGCGATTGAATTTGCCGGGTATTCAATGGATGCCGATCGGCTCGGAGGTTCATCTCACCCCGCTGATTCGTGTGCTTGCGCCCCCATTGGCTGAACGAAATGACCGAAGCCTGATTGTGGAGGTTCGAGATCCACTCGGCAGTGTTCTTTTGACCGGCGACATCGAGGAGGCCGCGGAAAAATGGTGGCTGGCTCAGCCAGGGAGCAAGCGATTTGATGTGGTTAAAGTTCCACATCACGGCTCCCGAACCTCGAGCACCCCCGAATTCGTTGCGGCGACCCAACCTCTCGTCGCTGCGATCTCGGCCGGCCGGAACAATCATTTCCACCACCCGGTCGCAAGCATCGTGCGACGATGGCAGAACGCCTCGGAGGCAGTTTCTACCCATGAAAGGGGAGAGTTTCGGGTGGAATTTGTCGCGGCAGGACTGCGAATGCAGACTAGCCGTGGACCGTGAAGGCGGCCATGACAGGAAGGTCGTCAATGCTTGGTTTGACGTCTTCAAGCCCAAAAGGCTTGAGCAGGAAATCAACAAACGCGTACCGGTCCAGAAGAGGACTGGTGGCGGGCATGTCGAGGAGTCGCAAGGCGTATTCGCGAGGGTCTTCCTCGGTGCACATGCCGTTGCGATGAAAAACACGAGCGTAGCTTGGCCCAGGTTCGACCGAGTCGGACCATGCAAAGTCGATCGCGCCCGTGTCCCACGTGCTGACGAACAAGTTTCCACACGAGGTGTCGTGCCCAAAGAAAGCTGCGTTCGTTGCGAGCAGGCCCGCGATTTGCGACGCCGACTCATCATGAAGGAGTTGGAAGTCGGCATCCAAATCGGTTTCGCTTACGACAACCGATGCGCCGTTTCGAACGACAATCAATGCGGAGCCCCACGACTCAGGTTGCGACGTGACGTCTTCAAGCCGTAGGCCGTTGACGTGAGCTACTGTTTCAATCGCTTTCAACAAATGACTGAGACTTGAATCCACAACAAGCTGCGAAAACGCAGGCCAGTCTTGAGAGACGTCGTCACTGAATCGTGAAAAGAAATCGGGGTGAGTATTATGAACGGGCCGTTGCCCGTCACGGTCAATGAGGAACCATTGCGACATGATCTTTACACGTGTGAATTCGTTGTGGGGAAAGCCCCGATGCAAAGACCTTAGAACGCTGCCTAAGGGGATCAAAAAATTTCTTCGGAAAGCCGTGGACACATGTTGCCTAACATCCCGAAGAGGCTCGTGAAAGCAGGCTGATCCGATGCTTTTATTGAAAATCAACGCCCCGTCGCGATCTGAAGAGCGCTGCTTCGATGTGATCGAGTCGCGCCCCGATTTGATCTTGGTTTATTGCGTAGTTGGCGGAGTTTTTGGGGGCGTTTGGCGGGAGGATCACGACGGGATCACGGGGGGATCGCGAGGGATCGCCGACGATCTCTGCCAGAAAGGACGTCAGTCTGAGTACACACAGCGAAAGCCTAAATCGGCTCTTCGGACGTTCTCGGTCAGGCGGCTTCGCCCTGTGGTGCGCAGGTCAAATGGCGATGAAGCCCAGGAACCTCCGCGGGCGATGGCCTCGGGCCCCGCGCTTAGGACCCATTCTGCGACATTTCCAGCCATGTCGTAGGCGCCGCCTGGGCTCCGACCGGATTCGTAGGACGACGGCGGGGAGGCCCACGCATGGCCGTCGATCCTGCCTACAACGCTGGTTCGAACGACGTCAGATTCGCCCCAATTTGCCGCAATAGGGTCCCAATTATCGCCCCAGGGAAAGAGGTTGCCCTTGGTGCCCCGAGCAGCCTTTTCCCATTGATCTTCGGTGGGAAGAGCCCCGCCGGCAAAGTCGCAGTAGGACTGGGCTTCCTCTCGGGTGACACAAGACACCGGCATTGAATCTTCATGCAGGTGTTTGGGCACGCGCATGGAAACCTGGAAGCCTTGGTTCGTGTAGACTTTGCAGTTTTTGTAATCTGGGGCCACACATTTGCCTGCTTTGACGCAAGCCTGCCACTTGGTGTTTGTGACTTCCTGAGAATCGATCGAGTAGCCGGGAAGCGTTACTGTTTCTTGCGGAAACTCTCCTCCGAGTAACTTGTTCTCGTCACAAGTTGCGCGATCTTCTGAAACGCGAGTGCAGGTCATCAAAATGAAGGCTCGGACCTGTTCACTTAGACCTTTGACGAAGGGACCAGCTTCGATTGCGACTGGGCCAGGATCCGCCCTTAGAAGGATGGGTTCCGGTTCGGCATTTGCCAGAAAGTAGGTCAGCAGCACGAGTGCACCCGTCGTGACCACCCAACCCGTGAAAATTAACGCATACGACGATCGCCGCTCTTCGGCAGGCACGGCGTTCAATCCGCTGGCATGCGCTGCGCTTTCTCGAATGGGTTCGTGACCACGGATTGTCTCGGGATCGTCGGGTATCTTAACGGGGCTGAGCCCCTCAAGAAATGTGGCGGAATCGGCGTCTGCAGGGCGTCGAGCACGAACCGAAGGAACGCCTTCAGGGATGGTCGATCGCATGCTCTCTATCTCGATGGCGGCGCGCTCGAGATCTGTGTTGGCCTGTATTTTCCCGCGCTTTTGATGAGCGCGGGAAACTGCGGCGTGCCCTTCGAGCGCGGTTGGCGCCCGTTTCAAACGAAAGCCGCAATTCTCGCAAAACGGTGCATCCACGTCGTTTGGCGTGTTGCATTCAGGACAATTTAGCTTAAGGGATTCACTCACGGCTTGCTTGCGTATCGGGTGTCCGTGCACTAGTGTGCCCAGCCATTCAAAACCGCACGCCGCTAGGGCGCGCCACTGCTCGCGTGCGATGTTATTCAGACCACGAATTGAGCAGTTATACAAGGCCTATCACCTTGACCGAGGGCACTATGCAAGCTCGAAATTTGTTCTTAAGTCTCGCCGCCGCTTCGCTGTTGTTTTCAGCGTGCGAAAAGAAAACCGACGATGCTCCGGCCGTTACGGCATCCCAAGAAGCGCCAAAGACTGACACCGCTGCACAACTTCCTCAGACGGCTGCGCAAGAGCCGGAAGAAGAAGGCCAGTGGGCGACTTCAGCTAAGTACGGCGTTAAGTTTCACGTTCCCGAAGATTGGAAAATCAAGTCGACGGATGAGGCCATTTCAGCCACATCGCCTGACGACACGATGACGATTATCTTGGTGGGAACCGAGAGCGAGGGCGTGTTTGAGGCCGCCATGAGTTCGATTTCGGCTCAGATTCAAATCAAGGACATCAAGACCGAGAAATCGCAGATGACCGTGGTGAACGGCCTGGGTGGTTTTTACGGCTCTGGCTCGGCCATTTTGGCGACCGCCAATGGCGATCAAGGAATTCAATTTCTTGGATACGCGCTTCGACTTGATGCCGAGCAGGCAGTGGCCATGATGGTTTTCTCGGAAGCCGAAATGTACGAAGCACGTAAAGAAGAAATCGAAAGCATCGCACGTTCAATTCAGAAGTCATG
Source organism: uncultured Bradymonadales bacterium (assembly GCA_964394615.1). GTDB lineage: Bacteria > Myxococcota_A > Bradymonadia > Bradymonadales > Bradymonadaceae > JBFFMO01. The sequence continues at coordinate 72,758 of CAYMYJ010000030.1, forward strand.
ACGTCCGACGAGGCCATCCTCATCCCGTACCGAACGCAGAAAATCGTTCCTCGGGACGGAATCCTTGGGTCCTTGCTGCGCGCGTGCGCAACGAAACCCGTATTAATGGGATTTCTGGGTGGCCTTGGCGTCAACCTGATTGCATTCGCAAAATCCCCGGGGGTACTCGAATCCGCACCTGCTGAGGCAGCCCTGTTGGGGTTGTCCGTGATGGCCGCGTGGGTGGTTCTGTTTCGGGGAATGCAGTCGTTCTTCTTGTCGCTGTCGGTGATGGAGCTCGAGGTCGTTCGGGCCCTTGTTTTTGACGGTGAAACGTTCACTGCTTACGAAGGCGAGGCGGTTCGAACGGCGATCCCAGCTCCGGCATTTTCGATCGTGTCGTCGGCACCGGTGCCCGCAGAGGTGTTGGCGGATCAACGCTCGGCCGACCAACCATGGCGCGCGTTTCTGGTCGCCCAAAACGAGGATGCTCGATTCGTCATCGAGACCCGATTGGCCGCCAAGGAAGCCAGCCTCTACGCGGTTGAAGACCTCAAGGCCGACGAGGTTATGCCGACGCCACTGATTTCTGGATTGCTCGAAAAGGCGCGTCAGGCCGCTGGCCACTGAATCAGCGCACATCCCCACGTATATCCGCTGCCAAATGCAGCCAGAACCACGGGTTTGCCCTCGTGAAGCCGGCCTTGAGCCATCGCGTGGTCCAGCCCAATAGGCAGACTCGCTGCAGTCGTGTTGGCTAGGTTTTCGATCGTTGAAACGATGTTTTCAGGTGGGATGCCGAGGCGGTCGGCCACCATGAGATTCATATATTTGTTGGATTGATGGGGGACCAGAAGGATTTCGTCGGGTTGCAGTCCGTGATCCGCCAACAGAGAGCCGATTTCACGTTCGAGCGTTTCGACCGCGTGACGAAAGACGCTCCGGCTCTTCATTTGGGGGAATTGGCGACCTTCTGACAGATACGAAACGTCGATATTGGGATGCAGTCCTGAAGCGGGCAATTCGCACCAGAGTGCTTCGGCTCCATTGCCATCGGCGCCAAGGCGAACATCGAGAATTCGGCCACCTGTATGGCTTTGAGAATCTTCGACGGCCTCCAGAATCACTGCGCCCGCGCCGTCACCGAAAATCGATGCAACCGTGCGGCCGGCCTCGGTGAAACTCAGCCCGGTCGAGTGGATCTCGCTCCCCACCAAGAGGGCTCGCTTATAGCTGCCTGTAAGAAGCCAGGCGCGGGCGATGGAAAGCCCATACAAGAAACCAGAGCACTGATTTCGAATGTCCAAAGCCGGGATTCCCGGGCGATCAAGGTGACGTTGCAGAAAAACTCCTGACCCTGGGAATCCCGCATCAGGAGAGAGCGTCGCGTACAAGAGCACATCGAGATCTTTGGGACTAAGGCCGGCGGCCTCGAGAGCTTTTCGTGCGGCGTGTTCGCCGAGCATGGAGTTCGTCATGCCGGGATCCACAAAATGTCTATTTCGGATTCCCGTACGCTCTTCGATCCATTCGGGCGTCCCGCCCGTCAGCGCGACGATATCTTCGTTCGAAACGACACGAGGTGGTAAGAAGGAGCCGATACTGCGTATATAAACCTGCATGCGTTCAACATTTCAGGCTGCTTGGATGCGGTCAATGGAAACACGATGACTCGGCGCTGGATCCACTCGAATCTGGATTTTGAGTATGAACTGCGATTCGGTTCTGCTTGGACCCCTCCAAAGGCTGTGCGTCAGCACATGGAGCGGTGGGGGAGCATCTTGCGCCTTGTCGAGGGCTGGCAGGCGGCCGAGCCGGCAAGCGTGCCACAGGACGGGGAGTGGTTGCTTTGGGGGCCCACCGAGCGTTTGGCCCTGATGGCGGGCGGGCAATGGCCAAGTGAGGCGATACTTCGTGAGGTAAATTCCAAGGTGTTTTCCCACCTGCTCTCAAAGGAATTGGGAGTCGAATTGCCGGGTGCGTTTTTGGCAAATAGCGTCGCGGAAGTTGAAGCGGGGCTTGGTCGGGGCGTGGCCTTGTTAAAACACCCCTTGGGTTTCAGCGGTCGTGAGCGAATTGAATTGCGCGATCGCCCTAATGAAAAAGAAGTGAGTTTCATTCAGGGAGTGTTGAGTGAGGGGCCAGCAATCGTTGAGCCCAAAATTCAGATCCTGCGTGAATGGTCGCTGCAATTCGAGATCTCATCCACAGTGGAATACTTGGGTTCTGCCATGTTGCTCGCCGATGACCGCGGACAACACCGTGGGCATATTCTAGGCATGGGGGCGCCATCTGCGGAGATCATCGAGATCGCCAAATTGGCAGCGCGGCGAGTCCAATCTGCCGGGTATTTCGGTCCCCTTGGCGTCGATGCTTTCGAGGGCAACCTGAATCATGAAGTTGTGGTTCGACCTCTCTCTGAGCTGAATGCACGCATGACCTTTGGTCGCCTTGCCGTGGAGTTGGGCCGCTTGGTCGAGGGGCCATTGGCCTGGTGGCATGTTGCCAACCGCCTGAGGTCCGAGCTTGAGGCGCTGCCTTTTGAGAGCGCCGGTTCTGTGCGTCGACTTCCGGAATGGGCGGACCCGCTTGGAGCGTCCGGCTCAGTATTATTGGTTGGAGAGGCAGAAATTTTGCACAGACTCGGTGAGCGGCATACCCTTTGAGGCGTTGTATTGCGTGGAAGTCGCCGTGAATCGTTTGTTGTGTGTCGTGGTGGGAATGGTGTTGTGGTCGGCTTGCGCGAAAGCGGACGAATCGATCGCCACCTCAGGCCGTTTTTTTGCCCCGGTGGGTGGCCTGGTGGCTCTGAATCAGCCTGAGTCCGAAGTCGTTCATTTCATGGGCGTCGCTCGCATGCCCGACAGCAAAATTGCCTACGACGTCGAAGCCCGAATCCTTGACCGATCGATCGCGGCGTCGGACGTCGTGGTTCATGTCAAAGACCAAGAAGTCACACTCACAGGTACCGTTCGCTCAGGGGCACAAGCAGATGACATGGAACGGGCGGTCCTTCAGGTGAAAGGCGTTGTGAGCCTTCAAAATCTTGTGGGTGTGCGATGAAACCACCTGCACGCCGAGCGGTGGTTTTGTCTGGAGGCGGTGCTCGCGGCGCGTATGCAGCCGGGGTGTTGCGCTACATCATGGACGAGCTCACCGAGGATCTTGGCCACGCCCCTCGCATGGACATCATTTGCGGAACCAGCGTTGGAGCGTTGCTCGCCGCTTGGGTGGCGGCCAATATGGAGGACCCAGCTCGGTCGGGACAGCGCCTCTGGTATTTATGGCGCACAATGCGGTTGGCCGACACGGTCCAGGTATCGAAGCGCAACATTTTCACGATGGCGGGGCAGTTGTTTCGGGACATGGGCGAAGAGAGCATGGAGCCTTTTCCAGGGCGCACTCTTGCCGTCATGAATACGGCCTATTTTTCGAATCTCGTGGCGCGTGAGATTTCATTTCCGCAAATTCGCAAAAACATGGACGCAGGTTTGCTCGATGCGGTCACGGTCACGTGCACCGATGTTCACACCGGGCGAGCGACCGTTTTTGCCGAATGCGATCAAACCGAACTGCATTGGAGCAGGGACCCCCGTCGTCGGGCAGTGAGCGGTCCGCTAACCCCCGAGAAGGTTCTGGCGAGCGCGTCCATTCCGGTTTTGTTTCCATCGGTGAAAATCGATGGTCATTGGTATTTCGATGGTGGATTACGGCAAAACACGCCGATCGCCCCAGCGCTGCGACTCGGTGCAGATCGCGTATTGGTGGTGGGCCTTCAGTCCGCCCCCAGCCGCGTCGAACCACCTTTAGAGACGCTCGAAGCGCCGCCTTCTGTGTCGTTTGTGCTCGGTAAAATGCTCAACGCGCTCTTGCTCGATCCTCTGGACCACGACTTGGCGCTCTTGGAGCGCATCAACGGCCTGTTGCGTCATGGCGAGCAGGCTTTTGGCAAAGATCACTTTATTTCGACGCTGAATGAAGTGATGGAGGTCTATCGAGGCCAGGGCTACCGCATGGTGGACACTCTGCTGATTCGCCCGACGACTGATCTTGGCGAACTTGCCATCGATTTGGCGGGGCAGATGAAGGACAACGAGTGGGGCTCGGCCACGATGCGTCAAATAGGCCGTCGCGCTGCAGACATGCAGGGTTACCGAGAGAGCGACTTCTTGAGCTACCTGCTTTTTGACGGCAAATACACCGGGGAATTGCTCGATCTTGGGTGGCGTGACGCCCAGAAGAAACACAAACAGTTGCTGCGGTTTTTCAGCAGCGATTAGTCTCGGAACTTTTCGATTTTGCGCCTTTGGCGTAAGGTTTCTCTAACACCAGCCTGAATTCGTCGGCACAATTCGATGCTCAATCGTCCGAAGTATGCATTAAGTCCTTCAGCTACTCTGTTCGCCCGTGAACAAGGGCACAGCTCCGTTCAAATTTACGAGCTCAATGAGGCGAAAGTACCGAATGCGACTTGGTCCATCGGTGTTGTCGGCCTTGGCACCGCCTGTTTGACTTTCGTGTCTGAGCGCCGCCTTGTGATCGTCACCAAAGACGGTTGGCTTGGGTGTTATGACCTGAGCGTCGAAGAAAATGAGCCCTCTACCGCTTTGGTGTGGGAACACGACTTTCGAGCCGAAATTTCTGCGGCCGAGGCGTTTGAGAGGGACGGGACACGCTACGCTCTGCTGGGCGATAAACGTGGATTTGTGATCTGCGTGAATGTGTCGGGCAAAAAGCCAGCTTGGGCGATCGGACATGGCCATCGTGATGCCGTGCTTTCGGTGAATTATGAGCCCAAGTTGAACCATTTTGTGTCAACCGGCCGAGATCGTCTTATTCAGATTTGGTCTGGGGTTGCCAAAGAACTCGTGGGTTTGGAAGAGCCATCGATTGTAAGTGCAAGTGATGTCCTCGCGTTTTTCGACGACGTGCCTGTCCCAAACAACGATCAGGGAGATGAGGCAAGCGAGGTCACGATCGGCGACGTCATGGACTTCTTTTCGGTGGCCGTGGATGAGTCGGTGGAAGAGGTCGCCGAGCCGATCGCGAAAGTTGTTCCTAACGAAGCGAAGACTGTGGCACCAAAGGTGCTCGCGATTCAGAAGACGTTTTCGGGCGTCGAAGGTTGGCCGATCGTCGCCGAGTTCTCGCATGACGGTCGTCGACTCGCCACGGGCGGAATGGATAACGCGGTCTATCTTTGGGACTTGGAGTCCGGACAGAAAATCGCGTCACAATTTGCGCACTTTGGCTGGGTTGTGGACCTTGAGTTCAGCGCGGATGACAGCGTTTTGGTTTCGGCATCCTGGGATAATACCGTCGGAGTCTTTGATGGAACGACGCTTGACCCTCAAGTCGCTTTCCAAGGGCATCGTGATTACGTCTCGGACCTGGTTTTCCTGGGTGAACGACTCATTAGCGTCTCTTACGACAAGACTGTCGGGGTGTGGGCATGGCGCCAGGCTACGCTGGAGCGCTTGATTCGGGCGCATTCGGACTGGGTGCAGGCCGTCGGTCTTTGGCGCGATGGCGTTCTGACGATATCGAGCGATGGAACTACACGATTTTGGTCGGCCGATCTGGAGTGCGAGCATGTGATCGGCGTGAGCCTGGGAGCGGGGTTCGAGCTCGGCTCGCCGGTGGAGTTTTCGGAGTGGATTACGGACGCGCCAAGTAGCTCAGCAGGCAGCTCAGCGGCCGAGGAAGTTTTTGACTCGTCGAGTTTTCGGGACTTACGTGCGACGGGTTTTGGTTCACAGGTTAACCCGGGGACGCTGGCGTTTTCGTCTGTACCTCCTGACCGACAGCTTGCGGAGGACCCATCAGCACTTGTCGCGACGGGCGATTTTGCGGCTGTTTCGATGACCTCGGTGCTTGCCGCGATATCAGAGGCGAGTTCAGAGAAAGCTGCCGCTGAGGTTGCTGCTGAGGAAGCTAAGGCTGAAGCTGCTGCTGCTGAGGTTGCTGCTGCTGAGGTTGCTGCTGCTGAGGTTGCTGCTGCTGAGGTTGCTGCTGCTGAGGTTGCTGCTGCTGAGGTTGCTGCTGCTGAGGTTGCTGCTGCTGAGGTTGCTGCTGCT
>CAYMYJ010000031.1:0-78704 GCA_964394615.1 uncultured Bradymonadales bacterium
TTTCGGTTTTCGGTTTTCGGTTTTCGGTTTTCGGTTTTCGGTTTTCGGTTTTCGGCAGTCTGGCAAACGACGTCGACATTTCCGGCTTGGGCAGTCAAGATCCCCGTCCTGGTCTGAATTCGGAGCTCTGGTTTGATGAAGTATTTGTTCTGGCTGATGACCCTTGTGGGGTGCGGCGGTACCAGCACACAAGCGGAGGTGCAGCCCTCGGGCGGAATGCTAGGTTTGCAGGCCGAACCAGACCTGGCCCCTTGGCGCTCGGCGGACGTGGTCGCGATGGCAGAGCGACCGCCACTGAACGAATGGGTGATTTTTGATGCGCGTGGCGTCAAAGATCCCATGACCCGTGAGCTCACCTGGCAGGCGATCAACGCGATGCTCACCGGATTTCCCGATCCAGCGATGCGCATGGTTCAAGCCGAGCTGGAGCCTACCGAGGATGTCGACTGGGATATCTATTTTTTGGTGAACCAAGCGGCTCAGCGCGAAGGCGTTTTGTGGCGAATGTCCCGCTCGGAAATTCCCGGCGAGCTGATCTTGAACATGTTCGTGGAGCGCCAAGTCGGTGGGGCGGCGGATCGGGTGAGTCTCTGGGTTTCGACCGGGGTGTCTGCACCGTCTGCCACATCTGTTCGCTATGAAGCGCAAGAGACGTGTCAGACGTACTTTGCGTCAGGAATCACAACGCCAGACGCGCCCATCGAAGACGAGACCTGCGCTCTTGCCCGCGATCTGCTGGTCGGCATGCTCTTTACGAATGTCTCGGGTGCCCGCTATCTTGAGGATCCCGATGCCGACACACCGATCCACCACGCTCAAGAAGATATTGAACGCCGAGATCGGACGATTGATGAGGTGTTTAGCGACTCGGCGTTTCCGCCAAGGTGGACGCTTCAGAAATAGAAGCGGATATGTGCGGTGAAATCGACGAGGTCGAAATGCACATCCGGCACGATCAGCACGGTTGGGCGGAATTCGAGGACAAGGTCGATGGGGATGACGTTGATCAACACCTCAAGGCCCAAGACGCCAGCGGCCGCGAAACCAATCGTATCGTTGTAGTCCGAAAGACCAAGGCCTCCGCCCAGACCAAAGTTCCAGGCAAGGTCGATGTCTCCGTTGCCAGCAAATGTGGCTTGTTCGAACAACACGTCGGCGCTCAGAGCCAGTGAGTCGTTTCCACCGTAATAACGGTAATCGTTATTCTTGCCCCACCAGCGGTCTCGCCACCAGCCGATATTTCCCTGAAACGCGATTGCGGAATCGGGGAAGTATTTAAGCGAGAGTCCGGATGCAAACGTGCCGGTTCCCAGTCCAACGCCGACGTTTCCGGCAGAACGGATTTGTTTCCCGCCCTTCCATCCGCTGGCTGCAAAGGCGGACACAGGAATCAGAAGCAAGAGAACAAGGAAAATTCGAAAGACAGTCTGTTTCAACGATGACTCCATCAGTAGTGCTTTGGCATCTAAGTAGACTCAAGTTGGGATGATGACAAGCGCGCCGGCCCAATCAGCGTATACCGCCTGTGCGGTAGGCCGTGAAGATGTCGGGGTAGTCGAACGTAAAACCCCGCTTGACCAAGAGATCCGGGGCTACCCAGTGTTGGTTTTTCCAGCGAGCAGCGGCATCCACCCCGCGGCGTTTTGCGTAGTCCTCGAGCGTGGTTGTTGCGGGCGGTGAAATCCCATATTCATCGACCAAGAAATCGACGACCTCTCCAACCGTCGTGGCCTTGCCGTCTGCGGCGTTGAAGGCCTCGCCGGCTCTACCATGCTGGGCCACAAAGAGGATGGCTCGCGCCAGATCTTCCACATGGATGCGGTTGGTGATTTTGGCTGGATCGACGACTTCGTAGCGACCGCTCTGAATGGAGGTTGCGACGTCTCGACCGGGGCCATAGATGCCCGCAGGTCTAATAACCATGCCGCCATCCTCGCGGACGAGCCTTTCTGATTCGAGGCGCATGCGACCAGCTGGGGCATCTGGATGGCAAGGGCTCTCATCGGAAACCCGCTCCCCACCATGGTCACCAAAAACTGAAGTAGAGGAGATGTAGATAAACCCCGCTACATTTGCATCGTGGGCGGCGTTCAAGGCGTTGCGAAGAGGTTCGAGATGGTCGGTCAAATTAGGCAGAGTGGGGACGCTCCAGACGACCAAAGTGCTGGGTCCCAATATCTGCTCCCAGCGAACTTGTGCGTCGACCACATCCAGATCCAACGTCTCGAACGCGGGCGATTCATTCCATTCGCGCCGAGTCGCGACCACGCGTATCCCTTCGGCCTGAGCTATGGCGGCGAGCCGAGCCCCGGTGTACCCGCAACCCACGATCAGAATAGTATCAAACGATATCGGCGAGTTCGTCATCGTGTTATATGTTCTCTTGAATGCGGCAACAGGAAACCATGAAACCACTGAGCGAATCTGAGCGCCAGATTGTCGAAACCATCGGCGATTTCATCAAATTTTGGGGTTTCTCTAAACATCATGGCCGAATTTGGGCGCTTTTGTACATCAGTGAAGTGCCGCTCAATTCCAAGGATATCCAGTCGCATCTCGAAATGAGTTCGGGGCTGGTGAGCATGTCGATCAAAGAATTACTGCATTGGGATGTCTTGCTGAAGGTTTCGATTCCGGGCGACCGAAAGGACTATTATCGCGCGAACGCCGACGTCTGGCACATGATCACAAAGGTCATGCGCGAACGTGAGTATCAGCTGATTCAAATGAGTATGCGCGGTCTAGACGATGCCCTTGGAGAGATCGAAACAGACGAAGCGGTGTCGCCGGAACGTTTGGCTTACTTGAAGCCTAGACTTGAAGCTTTGATCGAATTGGCGGAAACCTTCGCCACGTTTTTGAGCATGCTCTTGAATCAAGCCGAGGCGAATATCCAAGATTTGCGACGCATCATGGGCAATTTGCCGGAGTAATCATGCCGTACCTGACTATCCGAGGACTCGATCTTTATTACGAAGAACGAGGAACCGCCCGTGAGACCATCGTGTTTTCCCATGGTCTGCTGATGAATTTGCGCATGTACGATGCGCAAATGAAAGACCTGAGCCAAACCTACCGTTGCATCGCGTACGACCACCCGGGCCAAGGACTTAGTGATGTGCCCGACGGTCCGATGATCGACATGGAAACCTGCTACGACGTCGCGGCAACCTTGATCGAGACCATTGGAGGTGGACCGGTTCATTTTGTGGGCCTGTCGATGGGCGGTTTTGTGGGCTTGCGGCTCGCGTCCCGCCGTCCAGACCTGATCAAAACGCTGACGTTGATCGACACGAGTGCCGAGGCGGAACCTTCCAAAAATCTTGCCGGATACCGCCGTATGATTGCGGTCGCGCGGACGTTTTCGCCGTCGGTGTTGGCAGGGAAAGTCATGCCGATTCTTTTTGGCGATGAATTCTTGAACGATCCGGCTCGTGAATCGCAGCGCGCTTTCTGGGAACATATGCTTCGGCAAAATCGCCGCTCGATTTACAAGGCAGTCAACGGAGTGATTTATCGACCCAGCATCGTCGCGGAAACTCGCCAGTCGAAGATTCCGACACTGGTGATTCACGGGGCCAACGATCGGGCGATTTCACGTCGACAGGCCGAGAATTTGGCGGAGTTAACCCAGGGTGAATTTTTGTTGATTCAGGGATCGGGCCACAGTCCAACCATCGAAGCGCCCGAGACCGTATCCCGAGCGCTTCATGCCTTTATCGATGCTCATTCTGAACTTTGAAATGGCCACCTGAACGAGTCAACGCAGTGTGTATTGAGGCTAATAAATGAAGACACCTATCGCCATCATCGGCTCGGGCAATATTGGAACCGATTTGCTGATCAAGATTATTGAGCGCTCACCGTCCCTTGAGGCGGTGGTGTTGGTTGGCATCGACGAGGCCTCAGAAGGTCTGGCGCGAGCCAGGGCTCTAGGTGTTGATACAACTTGGGCGGGCATTGAAGGGCTCGTCGCGCATCCACGTTTTTCGCAGATCCAGGTCGTCTTTGACGCCACGAGTGCCACGGCTCATGAACATCATGCCAAAGTGCTCGCTGAATACGGCAAGCGTGTGATCGATTTAACGCCAGCGGCCATCGGCCCTTACGTCGTTCCCGTTGCAAACCTTGAGGACCATATCGACGCGCCAAACGTGAACATGGTGACGTGTGGCGGACAGGCGACGATCCCGATTGTCTGGGCATGTGGACAGGTCGGAAACGTGCGTTACGCCGAGATTGTGGCTTCGATCTCGAGTCGTTCTGCAGGGCCTGGCACGCGTGCCAATATCGACGAGTTCACGCAGACCACCTCGCGCGGATTGGAAGTGGTTGGTGGAGCTGAGCGCGGCAAGGCCATCATCGTCTTGAATCCCGCCGATCCACCCTTGATCATGCGAGACACGGTCTACACGTTTGTCGAAGGTGCGGAACCCGCGGCCATCACAGCATCGATCGAAGCCGCCGTGGCTCGAGTCGCGGCGTATGTTCCGGGCTACCGACTGGTGAAACCTCCCGTTTTTGACGATTTCCGCGAAATCCCAGTCAGGATTCCGGGATTTGGTGAGTTCAAGGGCTGGAAGGTCACGACGCTTTTGGAGGTCGAAGGCGCCGGGGATTGGCTGCCCAAATACGCTGGGAACCTGGATATCATGACCTCTGCGGCGTTGCGCATGGGCGAGCTCATCGCTGAGAGGATAGCCGCATGAAGTGGGCCTTTATTTTTGCGCATATGGTGGTTTTGGCGGGGTGCCTCGCCGAGGGTGACCTCCCAGAAACCGATGCTGGAGTCGTTCAATGGCCTGACACGTCTGAGCCTGACGTGGCTACGACTCAAGATCTTGGATTTGACACGGGATTCGAGTTCGGGCGGGTGTGCGATGCGCTTGCTCAGGATTGTGAGCAGGGGAAATGTGTACCTAATGCCTCGACCGGCCAATCGACTTGCCTGCAGCTTGGAACACAATTGCCGGCCGGTTCGGCCTGCGAAACGATCACCGAGTGCGCAAAAGGCACCCATTGCGCCACGCTGCCTGATGACGGCATGAGCCTATGTCGCCAGATGTGCGAACCGCTGGCCGAGCCAGACTCGTGCCCCACCGATTTTGCATGCATCGCGACGTTATCGAGTGACTCGAGCGTGGGGCTTTGTGTTGGTCCCCCCGCGTCGTGTGACATTTATGTAAACGATTGTTCGACCGGGGATTGCGTTGTGAGACGTGACCCGATTTCGGGTTCGATCGGCACATACTGCGGCCAAGCGGGGACTCGACGAAGTGGCGAAACCTGTGGGGGAGCTGCGGGAGATTGTGAAGTTGGCAACGTTTGCGTGCAGCTTGCGAATCAATCGAGCTCCACCTGTCAGCCTGTTTGTCGTCGTCCCGAAGACGGCCCCCTTCGCGCGTGTCCTCAAACCCTGACCTGCACCGGGTCGGCCGCCTCAAGTGGTGTTACTTTTTGCCAGTAGCCCCCTGTTTTAGCGCAATTTTAAAGGCGCGCACGGTATTCTTCGACCTGAGCTGCAACCCGCGCTAGAGTTCTCGGTGTCTGGTCCGCGGAGGTTGTATGGACAAGCGTTTGTTGTGGATAGGTGTGGTGTTGGGGTTAGCGGCATGTGGAGGCGATGATGATGTCGCGTCTGGAACGAATATGTCGTCGAATAACACCACCAGTGGAATGTCGAATAACACCACGAACAACGCTGTGACCAATAATACTGAATTGGATGCTGGAGGTGACGTTGCAACCTCGGACGCTGATCAGGGCTCGGCGAACAACACAGCTAATAATGCGACAAATAACGCGACGAATAATACGACGACGACCAATAACTCAGTCAACAACATCACTTCCGGTGTGACCTGCATGGAGGTTCTCCAATGCCTTCTGGTCTGCAACACCGAGGACGATGTCTGCATGCAGGACTGCAAAGACACAGGTTCACCGGCGGCGCACACGAAGATCGACGCCTATTTGGGCTGTGTGGATACGTTGTGCGCTGACGCAACGGGTGTTACGGAGTTGACGGAGTGTGTGCTTGACCAGTGCGGCGCGGAACAAAAATCCTGCCTCGAATAGTGGCTCGGCGAGCCGATTATAATGCCAGGCTGGACCCTGGCGGACCAGTCACAGTCCGTCACAACTTAACGGACGGACCACCCAGCAGCCTCACGGCTTCAAAAACCCGAGAATTTCCTGAATTTGTTCGATGCCAAGTCGCAAGAGGAAGCTTGAGTTTCGGCCATAGGATTTGGCCCCCAGAACAAAGTAGTTGGGCTCGGGGTTCTTCAAGAGATCTACCCCGACCGCCGCTTGTGCCAGACAGTCGCCGCCCGCAGATGCAAGCAACGACGCGGCAAGCTTCATGGGCCCTTCGGATGCATAACATTGATGCACTTGGATCTCTCGGTTGAGCGAGAGGTCAGGCCGATAGCCGACATTGGCGACGATGCGGTCTACGTGAAGTGCTTCTTGTGCCTCACCGCGCCTCAAAGTGACTTTGAGGCCGTCCCCATCACTTTGAATCTGCTCGATCGTGCTCTCAGGAAAGGGCGTGACACCGGCGACCTCGCCTGAGGCGGCCTTGTTCCCGAAGAGGCCGAGTGATTTCCGTTGAGGCAAGGAGTCGTTTTCGATGACCTGATAAGGGGCTCGCTTCCCCAGAAACGCCCAAAAGATGCGGGTTTTGGGGTTCTTGTCGTGCAGATCGGAGAGCAATCTCAGGCTGGTGACCGCCGAATGCCCGGCGCCCAACAGCAGCACGGACTTTCCGCTGTAGGTCGCTTCATCGGCCCCCATGGCATCTGGAATATAGTGTTCGATGCGATCGGCTGCTGTGGTTTCCCCAATGGCGCGGAGGCCACCCCTGCCAATATTTGCAGGGTGTTCGTAGACTCCAGAGGTGTCGAAAACCACGTCGGCTTCGACGTAGGTTTCGCCATCGGGGCCGTCGACATGTAGAAGAAAGGGGCCGCTCTTTGGGGCTCGATTTCCGACAAAGTCGCCCTTGAGGGCGTCACGCCTGGTGATTCCAAGAACGCGTGTGCGGGTTTTCACGACGTCGCCCAGAGTCGCAGCAAGGGGCAGCAGGTAGTGGTCGAGGTATTCGCGCCCGGTTGGGCAGGCGTCTTCGTCGAGCGAAATAGCCAGAATTTCGCGTCCCCAGGGGCTCTGATTGAGGGCCCACGAAGAGAAGAGTCGAACATGTTGCCAACGCTGAATGCTCGAACCAGGAAGTGCGGCTTCGTAGACGCTAACTTGCCAACCCTGACGTTTCGCGAGTGTTGCGGCCTCGATTCCGATCGGACCGGCGCCGATGATGGCCAGTTTTTGTGCCATGAGAGTCTCCTTTTCTGCGAATCGTCATTCCGGGCGACGTTAAGAGAATAATTGTCGTGCCTCAAACGGTTTCAGGTTACCTTAACGGACCGAACCGATAGTGCGTTTGAATGGAAGCCAACGAAGTACAACCAGATGATGTCGAAGCTCCGGCTAAGGTCGCATCTAAAGCGCGCCAAGCCATCGAGGTTTTGCTCAGGAAGACTCGAGCCGCGTATTTGTGGCCCTTGGTCTTTGAGGGGTTCCTCTGGCTGGGTGCGACATTTGTCGCAGTTTTCTTGTCTGCAGGCATCCTCGGAATTCTTGCGCCTCGCCCTTACGGTCCTGATGTTTTCATCTGGGTCCTTGGTCTAGGCAGCCTCGCCACACTGATTGTGGGTATGATTGCTGCGGGCGTTGCGTATCGGCAACGGCCGAGTCTTCCACAGATGGCGATGCTGATTCAGTCGGCATCTCCAGATTTCCGAAGTGATATCGTTGCGGCGCTGCAATTCGCCGAGGAGATCGAGGCCAACACGGCACGGTATTCTGAGGCACTTTCGCTTGAGCACGTTCAGCGAACGCTCAGGGCGATGTATGCGCGCTTGGACAGCACGGGCACGCTGGCCCACGTATTGACGACCCGGTCCTCCAAACCGGCTTGGTTTGCGTTTTTGGGCGGCCTTGCCATCGCGTTGGCCATGATTCAGTTCGTCCCCCATTTTACTGAACGGGTTCTTGGAAATGTGACCGCACTTGTCGCTCAAGAACAACGCCCCTTGGTGGGCGACATCGATATCCTTCTGACCTTCCCGGCCTACACAAAAAAATCTCAGGAGTCGGAAGCGTTTTCGACGGGCAATGTCGAGGCGATCACGGGCACGGAAGTCACGCTGCGCACCTATCCGCTTGTGGACGCTCAACGATTCGAAATTGTGCTTAAGACCGACGAAGATGAGCGCACGATTCCGGTTCGCACGCTCAAGAACCTCGGGATTCTTGAGGCGAAATTCGTCGCAACAAAGTCAGGGACATATCAGTTCCGGGCGACGCTGCCGGATGGTCACGTGATCGACGACGGGATTTCCCGGACTGTGAGCATCAAACCTGACATGCCGCCCCGCGTGAATATCACTACCCATAAAGGTGAAGTGGAAGTCTCTCCTGGCGAAGTCCTTGAGATTGGTTTTGTTGCTTCAGACGATTTCGGAATTCAGTCTGTGGCTCGAATTTTCGGGTTTTCCGGAGAAGAACCGACTCGTGTTGCGCCCGTGATTCCGGCCCTGAGCGACCAGCCCGGTGAGTTCGAGGGGAAGATGACTTTCGACCTGGGGCCTTTGAATTTGCAGCCCAAGGACACGGTCGTTTTCCAACTGGAAATCATCGACAACAACTCGTTGACCGGCCCAGGGCGAACGCTTTCGGAAGAGTTGGTGCTGAAGGTCTCAAGCCCCGACGACAAACATCAGAAGTTGGTTGAACAGCAACAGGCGCTGGTCGAAGGCCTCGTGGTCTTGCTCGCCGATTACCTGGAGACGAACCTCGGTGAGCGCATGGTGCGTGGCACGACTTGGTCGCAGGTGATCGACAAAGAAATCGATCTTCCGACCCGAAAAACCTTGCTCACAGCTTCGGCCGGTCTTTCGACGAAAACCGGCGAGTTACTCACGGCGATGGCAGCTCTGGCGAAGGAGCTCGAGAGCGATCCGCTGATGATCAAACGCGATGTCATGATTTTTTCATCGGTCGAAACACAGCTTTCTGCACTGCACCTCGACCATGCGGACTCCGTGGCCCGACTGGAGCCCCTTTTGAAGACGGACCGCCTGATGGTGGGGCAGATTCAACAGCTGGCCGACCAGCAGGTCCTGTTCGAGGATTCCTTAGAGAAGAGTATTCTTCGACTGGAAGACCTCTTGGCCTCGCAGAAAATGGAGATGGTGAAAGCCACGACCGAAGAAATCAAAGCGCTCAAGGACAGGCTCAAAGAGCTGTTGGAAAAATATCGGGACACTCAAGATCCTGAGTTGAAAGAGACCATCAAGCGCGAAATCGGCCGATTGCGTCAACGAATGTCCGAGCTGATGCAGCGTATGCAGGACCAGCTTCATCGCCTGCCGCAAGAACATGTGAACATGGACGCGATCAAGAATCAGCAGCTCGAGAGCGACGCTAAGAAAATGGCCGATTCCATGACGAGCATCGAGGAAATGCTCGACAAGGGCGATATCGATGGAGCACTTGCTGCGCTGGAAAACATGGACACAAGCCTGGACGAGCTGACCAAAGAAATGGACCAGCAGTTCGGAGAAAGTCAGCCCGACTCGATGAACGAGTTGGACAAGAAAGTTTCCGAGTTGATGGACCAGGTCAATGACCTTGAGACCTTGCAGCAGGAGGTCGAAAAGCAGACCGAACAAGCCCATCAGGATAATCTGAAGCAGGTCGAAGAGAAATTGAACGAGATGGTCAAGTCGGCAACGGCGCCTATCTTAGATGATATTCGTGAGCAGAAAAAAGCCATGCAAGACATGGGGGCACGCGATTTGGCGGAGCACGAATCCGATGAGGTGTCTCAGGCGATGCGTCGGCTCGACGCGTTGGAGAAGAGTCTTCGGGACGGGGATGTTGAGGAAGCATCTGAGCAGGCAGGACAAGTGATGGAAGACCTTCGGTCCTTGCAGTTTGGCCTTGAGCTTGCCGGTCGCTACACCAAAGCAGCCTCCAAAGCCGGGCGCGATCTGCAGAAGTCCATCGGTGAGATGCCAGGTGTCGTGGGCCGTGGAAAGAAGATTCAAAGGGACCTGGCGGCGCTCAAGGACAAAGCGCGGCAAGAAATGGCATCACCCAATCAACAGGGGGTTGAGAAGCTGGGCGAGGGTCAAAAACAAGTCAACGAACAGGCCGATAAGTTGGCCGAGGCGATCGGCAAGGCCGGCGATGAATTCCCGGTGCTTGCCGAAGAGATGCGCCCCGCTGCTGAATCCGCTCGGAAACGAATGGGTGAGGCCGGCAAGCAGATTGGAGAAGGCCAATTTCAACCCGCGCTCGACGAACAGCACCAGGCCCTGGATGAATTGAGGAAACTCAAGGACTCGATGCGAGAAACCCTGCAGAAGCAAAAACAGGGTGCCAATGGCAAGTCTGGCAAAAACGAAAAGGTCCAAATTCCCGAGCACGATGACTCTGCCAAAGAGACTTATCGAGAAGACGTCATGAAGAATATGCGAGAGGGACGTCTCGAAAATTACGACGAAGACATTCGCCGTTACTACGAAAGTCTAATGGAGTAGCCATGCGAGCACTTATCATACTGATTTTGGTCCTACTGGTGCCGGCGATGGCGTGGGCTCAGACCCCCATCGAAGCCGATAACCTGATCGACGCCTGGGACATTCCAGGTGCGACCAAGGCGATTGCGTCCCTCGAATCCAGAACCCCGGATCTGGCTGAGGTCGTGTATTTGCGCGCTCGTCTCGAGTTTTTTGAGGGGAATTACGAAGGGGCTGTTCAGCGGTTGGATCAGGCGATTGCCCAGACTCCACGCGCGGATTTTGTACAGCTTCGAGACTTGGTCTCGGCGACCCAGAACGTCACCAAGAACTACAAAAAATTCAAAAGCCCGAAGGGTTATTTCGAGATATCTGTTGAGCCAGGCAAGGATGAAGTGCTTTTGCCCTTCGCGTTTGAGGCGCTCGATATCGCGTACGAGGAACTTGGAAAAGAGCTTGGGTATCTGCCTCCTGTCCCGGTACGGATCGAGGTTTACCCCCGCACATCGACTCTGGCCGAAGTTTCGATCCTGACCGAATCCGAGATCCGAACCTCGGGAACGATCGCGTTGTGTAAGTATAATCGGCTCATGATCACGAGCCCCAAGGCGTTGGCGCGCGGTTACGGCTGGGTCGACACTTTGGTGCACGAATACGTGCATTACGTGGTGAATCAGAAGACAGGCGGTCGGGTTCCGATTTGGATGCACGAAGGTCTGGCGAAGTATTTGGAGCGTCGTTGGCGCGGCCCAGATGCGCATCGGCTTGAGCCCTCGAGCGAGAAGCTCTTGCAGGACCGTGTGGCCAAACGAGAATTTATCTCGTTTGAGCAAATGCACCCATCGATGGCGAAGCTCCCGAGCCAAGAAGACGCGGCCATGGCCTTTGCGGAAGTCTATACCGCGATGGAGTACTTGCAGCAGAAGAGGGGCCCAAAGGCCTTTGTTGAGATGCTCGACTACATTTCAGAAGGGATGGACGCTCAGCGCGCGTTCGCGAAAGTCTTGGACATGTCGTTTTCTGGGTTCGAACGGGACTGGAAGACGTCCTTGAAGACACGGGTCGCCTCGTCGTACCCAGAGAATACGGGATTTGAGGACCGGTTGGTGTTCAAGGATTCAGCGCCCACGACCGAGCTGGACGCGATTTCTCAGCCCAAAGCGCGCGACCACATGCATCTGGGCGAGATGCTTCAGGCCCGCGATCGATTTGCGGCAGCTGTGGTTGAGTATCGCAAGGCCGAGCAGATTGCGGGCAAGCTCAACCCTGTCTTGCAAACGCGCCTCTCACAGAGCCTGATTGCCGAGGGCAAACCGCAAGAGGCATACGACGCGTTGCGTCCGACGGTCGAAAACTTCCCTGGATACGTTTCGACTTGGATTCAGCTGGGCAAAGCCGCGGCGGCGCTCGGGCATTGGGACGAGGCAAAGGGCTTTTTGATCGAGGCCGCGCGCATCAATCCTTTTGACCCTGAAGTGCATTCGGAGTTGGCGCGGGTCTATCGTCAACTTGGTCTAGGTCAGAAGGCTGAAGAAGCCACGCGCTTCGAGTCGCTCGTCAAGGGCGGGTCCTAATGTTATGAGCTTGGCGCCGCCATTTGGCGCCGCCGGAGGAAATGAATTTGGCTACCGATCTTCAAACACCAAAAATGAACGCCGTCGATCTTCAAGGCGTTGAGCAAATCACTGAGGCGCGTGACGCCATCGTCGCCGAGATTCGTAAACGTATCTACGGTCAGGAAGAGCTCATCGAACATCTGCTTGTGGCGCTTTTTGCCCGCGGGCATTGCCTCTTGATGGGCGTTCCAGGATTGGCAAAAACGTCGCTGATTTCGACGTTGGCGCAGGTGTTGTCATTGGAGTTCAATCGAATCCAATTTACGCCCGACCTGATGCCCGCCGACATCACGGGCACAGATATTTTGGAAGAAGACCACGCCACGGGTAAACGCTATTTCAAGTTCATCCGCGGCCCGGTTTTCACCAACTTGCTGCTGGCCGACGAGATCAACAGAACTCCGCCCAAGACCCAGGCTGCGTTGCTTCAGTCGATGCAGGAATACAAGGTCTCAGCGGGCGGAAACACCTACGAGCTTGAGCCACCTTTCCTTGTTTTTGCGACCCAAAATCCGATCGAACAAGAAGGCACCTATCCGCTTCCCGAAGCACAGCTTGACCGCTTCATGTTCCACCTCAAAGTCGATTACCCAACGGCAGCCGAGGAAGTCATGATCGTCGAGAACACCACGACCGGGCATATTGAGCCGTTGAACTCCGTGCTCGACGCGGCGGCTATCATCAAGTTGCAGCATCTTGTGACGCAGGTGCCGGTCAGCCGCGAAGTGATTCAGACGGCGGTAAACCTTGTTCGCAAGACCCGACCTGAAGACGAGACGGCTCCAGATTTTGTAAAAGAATTTGTGGGTTTTGGTGCAGGTCCTCGGGCCAGCCAATACTTGATTTTGGCAGGCAAGGCCCGCGCTCTGCTCAACGGCCGGCTGACGGTGTCTGCCGAAGACATCCACGCGCTCGCCCACCCCATTCTGCGCCACCGAATTTTGACAAATTTCCAAGCAGAAGCCCAGAACATCACCAGCGACGAGCTTGTCGACCGATTGTTGCGTTAAAATGACCGAGTTGCGCGCCAAATACCTAGACCCGGCGGTGCTATCGGCGCTTGGCAGCATGAAGGTCAAAGTGCATGCGCTGGCTGACGGCATCATCGCGGGCATGCACCGCTCGCCGCATCGCGGCGGTTCCGTCGAGTTCGCCGAGTACATCGAATACAGCCCTGGCCACGAGATTCGGCACATCGACTGGAAAGTTTATGGCAAGTCCGACAAGTACTACGTCAAGCAGTTTCAGGACGAGACCAACGCCCAGTATTTCTTTGTCTTGGACGGTTCGGGCTCGATGGATTTCCGAGGCGAAGACGCTCCGTTCACAAAATTAGATCATGCCCGATACGTGGCGGCGACGCTGGGTCATCTGATCATGAAGCAGGGTGATGCCATCGGCGCAATTGACGCGGGTCCGACCACGCCTCGATACCTTCCTGCTGCCTCGAAATCTTCGCATCTGGACGACTTTTTTACGGTGCTTGAGCGACTGAATGGGCACGGTGATGCGCATTTGCTCAAAGCCCTGCAAACCATTGCAGAGCGTGCTCGTTCGCGGTCTCGTATCATCATTTTGAGCGATATGCTGGACGCCGACAACGCAATCCTCACCTATTTGAAAGTCCTTCGTCGTCGTCGTTATGACGTCGTGCTCTTTCATCCCGTCGACCCAGCTGAGCTTTCATTACCTTACGAAGGCCTCACGCAATTTGTGGGGCTTGAGGGCGAAGGCGATTTGCTCGCAGACCCTGACGACCTGCGCCAATCCTATCAGGACGCCCTTCACGCTCATTTTGCGAGCGTGCAACGCACCTGCGAAGAATCCGATATCCAGTATTTTCGATACGTGACCACCGAGCCCATTGAATCGGTGCTGATGCGCTTTCTGCGGGGGCCTCGATGAGTTTCCTCGAACCCGCGTTTTTGATTGGAATGCTGGCCGCTCTCGGGCCTTTGATCGTTCACCTGATCAATCGCAAGAAGGCAGTTCGCCAGGACTTCCCTGCACTGAAGTTTTTGTTGCAGTCGAATAAGCGCGTGGCCCGCGGCGCAAAAATCCGCCAGCTCTTATTATTGGCGTTGCGTATGTTGGTGGTCGGTTTGTTGGCCTTTGCGCTTTCAAAGCCCTTCGTGTCCAGCGAGTCAGGTTTTTCTGCCGAGGAACGCCTGCCGACCGCCACTGTGTTGGTGGTCGATACCAGCTTTTCGATGGGCAATGCCGATTGGTGGAAGGCCGCGATGAAGGCCGCCGAAACCGAGGTCGACCATTTACGCCCCTGGGATGAAGTCGCGATTGTGTTGGCCGACGAAGCACTGATCGCGCCTGTGAATCGTCTGACGACTGACCATGCGAAAGTGGCCGATGTGCTCGATGACCTGCAACCGGGTTATGGGCTTTCCGAATTGCCGAAAGCCTTGAGGATGGCCGAGGACATCCTTTCGCCGTCTCTCTTGCCCAACAAGCGCATTGTGTTGATTTCGGATTTTTCGCGTGGAGGTTTTCCAAAATCCGCAGCGGGGGCGACGGCGCTGAACGTTCCCGTCACACAGATCAACGTGGGCGATGAGACCCGCGATTCTCTGGCGATTTCGAATATCGCTTACGAACAAGAAGGGACGCGTCGGGAGCCCGTTTTTCGGGTCGATGCCACGATCACCAATTACGGTGCGGTGGACAAGAAGGCGGTCGAAGTTCGATTGCTCGTGGACGGCAGCGTCGTCGCAGCCTCGAAGATCGACGTGCCCGCGGGCAAATCGACGTCTCAGACTTTCAGACACCGCGTCGAAGGCGTGCAGGCTCGAGCCGGATCGGTCGAGCTGGTTGGCGCTGATTCTTTGGCAGCCGATGATATCCGATGGTTCACCTTCAAAGGGGGAGACCGCATCCGTGCGTTGCTCGTCAACGGCGAGCCGTCGTCGGTGGTGTATCGCGACGAGTTGTTCTTTTTGGAACGTGCGCTGAATCCCAAGAAGGCCGCAGAGGGAGTCGCAACCACGACCATCACCCGCGAAGGGTTGGAGGGACGTGACCTCAAAGAGTTTGACGTCGTGATCCTTGCGAACGTGACCTCGGTCACACCCAATGCGGCTGCCGCGCTGAAGACCTTTGTGGAGGGCGGCGGTGGTCTGCTTTTGGCGATGGGCGATCAGGTCGATATTCCGGCCTGGAATACGCAGTTCGCGGACCTTTTGCCCAAGCCACTGCGCGGCATGAAGCAGTTGGCAGAGGTCGGTGATCCCGATGCTCCGGTCAAAATCACGCGCTATGGAACGACTCGGCGTGAGCACCCGATTTTCGAGGTTTTTGAGGCACCCGGTGGCTCGACCCTGCAGTCTGGCCAAGTGTATTCGTACATGCTGCTGGAGCCTTCACCCCCTGAGCAGTCTCAGACCCTGTTGTCGTTCAAGGATTCCGCCCCGGCATTGCTGGAGCGGAAGGTCGGACGTGGTCGTGTTTTGCTCTACACCACAACGCTGGACATCGATTGGTCAGACTTGGCCACCCGCACAGCCTACCTGCCTCTTGTTCGCCGCGTGGTTCAGTACCTCGCCCGCCGCGCGACAAGTGAGGAAGATCCTGATTACGTGGTGGGTAAACCCGTTTCGCTTGATGTCGAGGGGCTGATCGCCGAACGCGCGATCGTGGTTTCGGGGGATATCCGTACGGTGCTGGAACCCGAGAACGGAAAAGTAACGTTTACACCTTCAAAACCTGGTGTTTGGCAGGTCTGGGCCGATGCGACAGACGCGACGGGCACTCGACTGGATACCCTCGACTTTGCCGTGAATGTGAATGTCGCCGAATCCGACCTGACCGCGCTTCCTGTCGATGCGTTGTCGCCCTGGCTGGGAACTGCCTCCGATGGCGCATCTTCTGCCGCGACGTCGGAAAAACGAGTCAACCTGTGGCCATTCTTCTTGTTTATGGTCACAATCGGCCTTCTCATTGAGTCAGTGCTGGGCACACGACGCAGTGTGCTCGTTCGTCTTTGGCGGATCATCACACGCCGCGAAGTGGCAGATCTTTCAACTGACGAGTCCAATCCTGCTTCCTGAGGCGCCACAGGGCATGCGAATTCGCGGGGACATCACAGCGATCACGTTGATTTTGCTCGGTCTCGTTTCTCAAACGGCGACGGCCCAATCGATCAAAGTCCAAAGCACGAGCCTTGCTCGCATGTCACAGATGTTGCGTAGCAACGGAACCGTTGATGCTTCGCGGGTATTCACGCAGCGGGTTCGCCTGTCTGTGTACGACGCGACGGGCTCCAACGATGGGCGACTGAACGTTCATCTTTCGTTTCGCTACTCGAATGATTTTGGGTTGGTGGACCGCCTCAAAGATGATGGCGCCGCGGACATGTACTGGAATCAGGCGGTGATCGACGAGGCTTACCTGCAGTGGCGACCTCTGGATACCGTGAACGTCCGTGCTGGTCGATTTCTTCGCCTCGACGCCCTTGGGCCGCGTGATATCGACGGAATCTCGCTTCAATTGGATCCAAGCCTCGGAAGGGGCGTAAGTGGTCGCCTGGAAGTCTGGGCCGGGCGCGACGTGTTTTTTGAGACGTCGCCCTTATCTGGCGAGGCTTGGGATATTCAGGGCGTGCCCGAAGACAGCCAGGCGGGGAGCGCGGATTGGACCCTTTCCGGCGGGATCCGCGCGGGCCTTCATCATCGAAGTGCCGGGGTCGAAGTCGCCTGGCTACGTCGAGTCTACTCAGACGCCGAGGGAGATTATCTGGGCGAAGAACGCGTCGGCGCCGCGATGCACGGCCAGATCACCGACGACCTGAACATTGTTTCGCGGGCGAGTTACCACACGATCTTGGCGGATGTGGACCGGGCGTCGTTGCTTGCAGCGTGGCGTAGTGGGCCGGTCACGCCCACGCTAAGCCTCGGGTTTGAGCGAATTGTTCCCTGGTTCGACACGGGCAGTATTTTCAATCTATTTGGCGCGCAGCCCTATGAAGGCGGCTGGTTCAAAGTCTCGCAGCCCATCGCGGCTCTGAATTCTGAGATCGATGTGCGGACCTTTGGCCGCATCTACGAGGGCGATCAGGACTTGGTGGATTTTGGGCAAGGAAGCGCCGATGCGACGACTTGGGGATTGGGAATGGGGCATGACACACGATTTTCGCTCTTTGAGCATCCCTTTACCTGGCGGTCCGTTGGCACCTACTCGGACAGCATCGACGACGCCTATGGCGGGGCGCGGGCTTTGATTCAAACGATGCTCAGCGTCGAGGCCGTCCGCGACGTGTTTATTCAGACGCGTGGCCTCTGGCTCTGGGCGAATCCTTCGAACGAACGCTACACAGCGGGAACGGGGGTCACGGGAACACTCGGGCTCGAATGGCGAACCGAGCTTGGGCGTCTTTCGGCTGCGGTGGAATCAAGTCAAACGACCTTCCAAGGAGGGAACCTGCAGGCCTTCCTTTCATTCGATGTGGAGGTTTGGCCATGAGCGTCGCTCAACTACGGCTGCATCGTCGCCTGCGGCGCTGGGGAGGTTTTATCCTGCTCTGTGGTTTGCTCGGGTTTTCGCTGCAGGCAGCTTTTGGAGACTCAGGCGTTAAGCCGATTCGCTACACGTCTGCACCCAGCGTGAAATTCGACCATGCAAAACATCCGCAACCTTGCGCGTCGTGCCATGGGGCGGCCACAACCAGCACCTCGTCTGCCGATGATTTAGGCCCGTCGATGAGTGATTGTGCCGCCTGCCATGCGGTTTTGAAGCCGAATCTGGCTCAGTGCAGTGCGTGCCATGAAGGTTCTTCTGATTCCAAGAAGCCTGTAACGACCAAGGCCGAATGGGAAGCCGTGCGCCCGGCGCCTTTTGTGGCTCCGCGAACCTCGCCTGATATTAAGTTTTCTCATCGCCAGCACTCTGACGCGTCCATCCCCTGCGCGACCTGTCATGCGGAGGGAACGCCTGGTCTGCCCAAAATGCAGGTATGTGTTGATTGCCACGCCCACACCACGGCACCACAGACGTGTTCGACCTGTCATACCACCGACGTCACGCCCCAAATCAAGGCCGCGGACTATCCAGTTAAAATGGGAGCTCGCCCAACATCTAAGCCGGATTCTCACCAGATAGACTGGGTAAAAAGACACGGTGTCGTCGCGCTCACCAACGGTGAGGACTGCATGTCATGTCATCAAGAGCCGCAATGCGCGAGCTGTCATACCGCGCAGGTAGGCGCGGTCTACGCGGTGCATCCGCCCAATTTTGTGACGATTCATGCCGTCGACGCCCGTATGGAGGAGTCCAATTGCACGACCTGCCATTCGACCCAAAACTTTTGCACGGCCTGTCATGTCCGCGCTGAGGTCACCACGCGTCCAGATGCTCGGCCGCCTTCGCGCGTGGCGTTTCATCCTCCCGGCTTTGTAGATCCGCGTACGCCGGATAACCACGGGGTCATGGCTCGGCGAAATATCGTCGATTGCGCCAGCTGCCACACCGAGAACGACTGCGTTACCTGCCATACCGGGATTAATCCTCATCCAGCGGACTTTCGCGTGGATTGTAAGCGATGGTTGGATGCCAATCCGCGCCCCTGCGCCAAATGCCATGAAGACCCCGCTGGATTGCGTGAGCAGTGCCTGTAGGTGCCCGTCGCACACGCAAAGAGGTGCGACAGCTATGAAAAATTTGCATAGCTGCCCAAACACTGAAGAATCGGATCGTGTGACGATTGGGTGCAATCCGCGAGATCGGAGCGCGAATCCGGTTGGAACAGTACTTGCTCCTTATACGAGTAAACCAAGGTCGGCTGATTCATGTTTAAAAAAACCAAAATTCAACGCGGTGTGACTCTGATCGAGCTGATGGTCGTCGTCGTGCTCATTGGTGTCCTGGCCGGCATCGCCTCTCCAGGCATCTTCCGTGCGATGGAACGGGAAAACGCGCGAGCGGTCGCCTCTGGTGTGGCGAGCGCGCTTAGAACCGCACGAAATCAGGCGATGAGCCGTGGGACGCCTGTCTGGGCACAAATCAATTTTGGAAACACGGCGGCAAATCGTGGTTCCATTGACCTCTACACCCAAGGAACGATGGCAGGGGGCGACGCCGCTCGTAATTGTCGAGAATTCAACGGAATTGGCAGCATGACTAAGGTGGGCACGTTTAGCCCTCAGGACATCTCGGGCAAGGGAGCCATTGTTAGCGTTGAACCTGAAGCTACGATTTGTTTCGCTCCAGACGGTCGTGTTCTGTCGCAGACAGGACAATTCATGCAGGTCTTGGGTGATCGCTGCCGTGGCGATTATGCTGCGGTCTACACCGCAGATTACGACGTGGCTCTGGGTACGCTTTTGAAGTGTCCTGGCAGTGAAACGGCGCTCAAAGCATTGCGAGACAGCCGTGCCATCGTTCGTATGCATCAGGTGTCAATCCCATTTAATGGCTCGATTCGGGTGGAGCAATGATGAAAAAAGGATTCACACTTGTTGAGATTTTGATCTCCATTGTGGTCATGACGATCGCGTTTTTTGCGGTGCTGGCCGTGCAGGGTTCCGCGATTGGTGCCTATAACGCCGGTCGGGATTCGACCGAATCCAGTGAGCTTTCGCGTGCCGTGATCGAGTACTTGAATATCGAGGCCGAACAATGGACCTCGGGCTCGATCTCATCGCCCACAAATTCTTACGCATCGACCAATAAACCCTTTGATGCCCAACCCGTTCTTTTAGGTCTTGTGGCCGGAGATTTGGCGACGTGGAAACCCTTGGTGGACACACCCGTAGACGTGCGATTGGCGCGTGGGGCGACGATGACTGGTGCCAAGTTTTGTATTTTTGCCCGTGGTGCCTATGTCGAAGCCGACACCACGGACCTCAATACTTTTGACGCAACGGACCCAACGAAACTCACAGGTTCACCGCTTTTTCGGGTTCAAATCGCCACCCTCTACGCAGGCCCTCGCGCCATCATGCCCGCTGGCAGCTGTACTGGGATCAAGGTCGCCGATCTGCAACCGGACCACCCTGATTTGATGGAGCTTGAAGGGTTTCGAGTCGCTTATTTCGGAACCATGATTGTACGACGGGATTTCAGCCGATGATCAGATCAAAACAAAATCGCGGATTTACGCTGGTCGAGTTGCTCATTGCGATGCTTCTGTCGGGCATGTTGGCAGTGATTCTTTATTCGCTCTTCAACACCACTTCCGAGTCATTAGGAGAGGTCTCCAACCTGTCGGACGCGCAAGAACGGATTCGATTTGCGATGGAGCGACTGAGGACCGACGTCAAAGGTGCTGGTTCTCAAGCCACGCCCGATTCACTTGTGGATATTTGGCAGCAACCTCCTCCTGTCGTTCCTGGGCGGGTATTAGGCGTGTCCGGTTACAAAAAATGGCAGGATCAACCCGCACCGGTCACAGCATTGGCTACGGCGAATCCAAACACGTCATTCGATGGTTTTATCGTCATGGGCGCGTTTGACTATCCCGTATCTTTCGAAGTGCGGGGCTTGAAGGGGCCAGGCGATAAGATCGGCGAGATTGGGGAACACGTTCGTGGCCTGTACAAACTTTATCAGATCGATCCCTTTGTTTTCAGCGCCGCCGCGCCACCTCATTATCCAGGCGGCACAAGCTATCTCAAGAACCAATGGTCGACTCGCCTCTTGAGGCTCATGGATCGTCAGGGTTATTTCCAGTTCGTGGAGTTGGGGGCTGCAAGTACAATGGCCCTCGCCTCAAAAACCATGAGCTTCGGACTTGTCACCGAGCCAGCCTACAAAGACGCTGGAAGCGAGTTCGGAATGGATCTCAACCCTGAGGGCGATTTTGCCTACGACTCTGCCCTGATCGACGCCTATTGGTATCACGTAGAGGCTCATCCAACCGATCCGTCAAATCTTCAACTTGTTCGTGAACGCCTGTGTGCACCCATCGTCCGAAAAAAATTGGTGGATGTCGCGAGTTTTGACCCCACGGACGCTCTACCTGCGGCGTGTGGTGGCGACGAAGAAGTTACGGTCATCACAGACCACGTGGCAGATTTTCAGGTTTGGTTTGACTGCACATCAACGGCAACGACAAGCGGTGCGGTCGTTGGGGCACTGTGGAACGATGATTGGCTCAAGCCTGGGGATCCGACGGCGTCATGTCTTGGGGCGGCTGCCTACGTTCCCGGAAACGCGCGTGTGATGCATATGCGACTTTCGATTTACGCCCCGATCGAGCGCAAAGATCTGCTGAACTTCCAGTTTGAAGATTCAACGGGTGCCATTGCGGGCGCTGCCCTTACGGCCACGCCGAACGTGAAACTTCGGACCTATGATTCGGTACCCACACTCACAGGGGCCGCGCCCGTCGTGACGATGCAGAGCTCAGTGGAACTGATAAATTATGTTTATCGAAACCCGGTCAACCCATGAAAAATCCGCTCCAAAATGAAAGAGGCAGTGCTTTGGTGCTTGTCACGCTTCTGACGCTCATTCTGGCGGCCATTGCGATCGTCGCGCTTCGAAACACCGCGCGCGGCGTTCAACAGACGGCCACCTTCCAGACTCGAATTCAAGCGGGTGAATCAACGGCTTCGGTCGCGCGTGTCGCGTCGAAGCGTATCGGCGACCAGGCCCCGAAATACTGGCGCCGCATGACCTCCAAGTTGACAGGTGAAGACGCCGACAACGACATGGGTCGGCTCGGCGCGTCTGGGGGCGGGACTGCAGGAAACCTGGCCGACCGCCAGGCCGCGGTTCTGCTTGGACCCTATGATGAACTGACCACGGCGGACTTTCAATCGATGTTCAAGGGCTACGTGGGGGCGGGGGGGACCGAAACGGGCTTGTATTCCGACGGAACGACCGTCTCGTTTGAAGCTCAAAAGGAATCCACGATCAGATTCGTGATCCGCGACCCCATCGAATCCACCGCGGCGTCAGGTTTTGGCATGGGTCAGGCTTTCTGTTTCAAGAAAGTCTCGATGTACGCTGAATCCTTAGTCTCCGCAGGCACGCCAGACGAAGACTGGACAGGCCCGAATAATATCGCACAGGTTCGAGGCGGCTTAGAAGGCCTGATCGGTCCCATCGAATGCGCCAATTGAGGCAAATCATGAATAAAAAAACCAGAATCTCAGCTCTCGCAGCATCTGTTCTGACTCTCGCCGTTTTTTCGGCAGAAACTGCGTCCGCGCAAGTCGAACAGAAGCCGTATATCCTGTTTGTGATGGACACCTCAGGCTCGACCGAATGGACTCCGGCGGGGGATGAGCGGTATCCGAATCTCGCCCCAACCTTGCCCGATGATAAAGCCGAGTGGGTGCCAGGCACGCCGATGGAATTGGGGTCAAATACCATGGGTTCGGTCAACGAAGCTGACACCTATGCCGGTCCTGCCCGATTTGGTCCGTGTTTCGTGTGGGAGCCTAAGAGTTGCAGTAGCTATCACAGGCCGCCCTACACCTATCAATACAATGATTGGCAGGACGTTTTCAGTTCACAAACGCTGATGAACATTCGTAAAAATCTGATGTTGGGTCAGTCTATTGCGGGAGTTCATGATGGCATCCGTATGTCGGACGCGTCTCAACCGCGCCACGTGATTCTCAAGGAAGTTCTCACAGGTGATATGCTCCTGAAGGCCAATGGGGATTTGCGCGAGTACTCAGCGCTCAACCCGTTGATCGATGGCCCTGGTTGTTGGTTCGTACCTCGACAGCGTGATGCTTCCGTTCAAAGGCCAGAGGATCGCTTCTATTGCGCCGGTGAAAAAAGATTCGAAGACCTGCCCGACCATGATGAGCCACGACCGCATTTCCAGGAAGTCTTTGATGCGCAGGTCAATAACGGTGTGCTCGACAGACTTTCGTCGGAGGCCATTTTCAGCGTGGCGATGCTTGATGGCTATCGAGAAGACGTGAGTGGTTGGCCGTTCAAACTCAACGATTCCGTGGATGGTAAAGACGGAATAGAAGGCTCTAATCCGACACTATCAGTCGATGTTTCTGGGGACGGCGAAGACTCGGGCGCTGCCTATAATTTGGGCGTGTACCGGATTGTCGGACCTAAGCAGATTGATATTCCCAACCAATTCTTGGACCAACTTTCGGTTCACGTTCAGCAGACGATTATCGAGGCGGGCTTTCTTCGTGAAGACGGAAAAGCTGGCGAAATCGACGTCAAAAACGGAATCTCATCGCTTGGGTTGACCTATCACGATAAGGCCGAAAAATATATCGAAGACAAATACAAGATGGCCAAACACCCCATCGCCCGCGCCACCCCGTTGGCCGCAGCGGTCATGGATGTGCACCAATTCTTTGCCAACGACACTCGATTCGTAAAAGGCGACAAATCTCCCAACGATCCTTACGCAGAATGCCGGCCAAAACAGGTCGTCTTGATCAGCGATGGGTATCCGGAACCAGAAAGATCTGGTGGTGCCTCTGGATCTAATATTGGTAGCGAAGCGCTGACGCCAGCGTTTGGTTATGACCCTGCCAAGTATCCCTATTTGGCCACCGAGGACGAGATTTCGGAGTTGACCTCCGACACCTCGCTCTACAGCAGCGCCGCGAATGCAGGTGTAAAATATGGACCTCGTGTTCACGTCGTTGCCTTATCGGTAGACACAGATTCTGCAACCAAGACAGAAATTTTGACCAAACTTTCTGGGATGGCAAAGGCCGGAAAAACCTGCGCTCAATACTTCTTGCCCGACCATGTGCCGACCGCGGCCGACCCTTCTGGGGCCAGTGGGAATTGCGCCGCCGGCTGTTCGGAGGTCGATAGCAGTAATAATTGTGTTCCTGGAACTAGCCTCTGCCTTGTGGGACCTCAAGTGCCCTACACGTACATTCCAACCGATCCGACTGCGCACACTTTTGACTGCGATTATCCTGCCCTTGTTCTGGCCAGCAATGACCGTGCTGCGATCGAGAAAGCAGTCTTCGCAGTCGCTTCGGGCATTATTGGTGGCGGTGAAACGCGGTCACGAACTCGTGCGGCTGTGTCGAACTTCCTGGATGACGATCTTTTTTCTTCGGGGGGTCAGTACCGGACTTTTTCGGGTGTCCAAATGTTGGGCTCCTACTGGCGTGGCATCCTGAACCGCGAGATCATTCCTTGCGATACAACAGCTACACCCACATTTACGCAAGGAAGTGACGCTGCCGACGCCGCCACAGCCGGCATTAAAACGGCCGACATCGGCGTTCGCGCCCTTCACGCGGATATTGGTGACCAAGTTCGTTGTGGTGTTGGAACCAGCGGACAATGCGCCGTCCCTCCTACCGATAACCGACGTATCTTCACATCGTTGCCTAAAGATCCGATCTACAATTATTCAGGCCGAAACGGAACGAGTTTGGATCTTGGGGGCCGAATGTTCTTCCTTTGGGACCCGATCAGCATTCCACAACTCGAGGAGGAATTTCGGGCCAGTTCCTTCCCAGGAGTTCCGTCACCGGCCGCCCTTCTGGTGGGAACACGAATTCCGCTTCGTGCCGAGCAAATCCACAAGGCGATTCAAAACGCGACGAGTGCCGCCTGGACTCAACAGGATACTGCAGATTTCTTGAACACCGCCGACTTCACTTCTCTTGAGGGCGTTGTCAGAAATCAGCGCGGTCAGATTCCTGCGAAGGCCACAAATGACCGAAGCACGTCCCGCGTCTTTTCGGGGATCCTGAATTCCGATCCTATCGTGGTACCCCCGCCGATTCTGGATCTTCCGATCGAGTCTTATCGGGCCTTCCGAGCGTTTTATGGTGACAGGCCGACCATGCTCTATTCGGCGACTGTTGACGGTCAGCTGCATGCCATTCACATGGGGAATTTGAAGGGCAGCATCAAGGTGCGTGGTCAAACTGCGGATAATGTATGGTCCGAGACGACGACAAACACGGTCGGTGCGGATGTGGTGGCCGGCGTAGGACAGCGGGAGGCTTGGGCTTACGTTCCAAACATTCTGCTGCGCCAACTTGGCTACTACAGTCAGTCTCAAGGCTATTTGATGGATGGGGCTACTGTCGTACGGGATGTGCGATTGTGTCAGGCCGATGCTGGTCCAGCGTACAATCAAAATAATCAGGCATGTCGGGCGGTCGCGACCACAGATAATCTGACTGCAGAGCAGCAATGGCGCACGGTCTTGGTGCAGGCCATGGGACGGGCTGGTGCCGGGTATTTTGCCATGGATGTGACACGGACTGGCGGTTTGCGTCCAGGTGCCGCAACACGCACCGTCCAACCGCCCGACCCCGCGATCCTTTGGGAATTCGATCGAATCTGGGAGGGCACTCAAGTCAAGGTTCTCTATGAGAGGGCTCGTGAATTGGTGGCGCCGCCAGCGTCGCTCATCGACCAGTATGAAGATGACCCTGATAGTGACGGGACCAAAGACTGTTCGGATGAGGTGGAATTCTGGCGCAGTCCCGCCATGGGACTCAGCATCAGTGCGCCTGAGATCGCGACCTTGGCCGTCGATATGGGTGCCACAGGAATCCAGCAACGTCCCGTGGCAGTGTTTGCTGCAGGTGCCGCCGACGATAGTGTTGACGGCTGCGGAGCTGGTATTCAGGGCTCCGCGATTTACGTGATCGACCTTCAAACCGGGACGTTATTACGTCGTTTTGTCACCTATTTTGACGGTACCGAGGAACAAACCTTTGCCAAAAACAAGGATGCTGCTTTTGAAGCACGGTTCGGTCGCATTGAACTGACGGGCTCACCAGCCCTCTACGACGCATCCACGGGATCGTTGGCAAGTCGGGGATTTGTGGGCGATAGCATCGGTCGGCTTTATCGCATGAACTTCCAGGAAGCCGATCCAGCGAAATGGAAAGTGGACCTCTTTTTTGACCCTTATGCCTCGCCGGATCTGCAGTTGAAGGCCGACGCGGTCGTGGGCGTCGACGACTCCAATTTTGGCCCTGCCGCGTTCAAACCTGCGATCTCGCGTGGGCCAAATCGTCAGTTGGTCGTAACTTACGGTTTGGGAGAAACCGGCGATAACCCTACGCCGACCCTGGCACAGGCCGTGATCACCGTGGCTGAGACCGACGGAACGACGCCTACCGACGTTCGTTGGTTCACGGTGTTGGCTAAGGGTGAAAAACTCATGGGCGAGCCGCTCGTCTTCAACAGCGTTGCATATTTTCCGACCTACTGGGTTCCTGACGCCGATGCGTGTCAGCCAGGACGCGCACGGGTTTGGGGCGTTGACTACTTCAACAGGGTTGGCACAGATGCTCCGCTGGGCACCTTCGAGTTCGGAGACCCAGACTTTGACGACGAAGTCACCCTGTCACCTTCAGCGAGTGCAACCAATCCTGCGCTTTGGTTCAGCCCGGACGCTTCGGCCATCATCCGAGGGTTGACTCTCACTCTGGGACCGGTCTGTTCGGTCCGAGACTTGAACGGTGACGGATCGAATTCATCCGGCACCGAAGGTATGGACACCCAACCTCAACTCATCGCACAGACCGGCGCGCCGGCGGGCAAGATGAGTGGTCGACTGAAAGGCGATTCGTCGGCAGATGCCATTGGGCGTTTGACCAAGAATATTAAACGGCCTCGCAGCATGACCATTCCACTGAGCTGGAGCGTGATTCAGTGAAGTACCAGATTCTCGTGGCTGTGTTGCTGGTGTGGGGGTGCCAAGATGCCCCGCCACCAGCGAAGGTATCCAAGGCAGACGTGGAACCTACGACGGCGGCTCAAAGTCCGGACGAGCCGACGCTCAAAGAACAACGCGAGGCCTTTGGCATTCCGCTGCCTCCGGAAATCACCTCTGTGAGCCGCGGTGACAGGCTGATTCTTGTCACAACAAAATTGAAGTTGTCGGAGGTCATGAAGTTTTACGAAGGGAAACTTCCTGAGTACGAATTGATCAAAGGCCGGCGAAACACCACCTTTGTTCCGTTGCGCGAATACGCCCCCGAAATCTTCGCGGAGCAGTTAAGCTATAATTCGCCGACAACCTTGAATTTTCGCCTGTCTCCAAAGCCTGTCCCTCCCGAAGAACTCGTCGAGCTCAAGCCCGGCGACCCCGTGCATTTCAAAATGCCCGATGGGCAAGAACTCGCGCCGGGAGCTGTGTACGGCGAAGCCTACACTCCCCCTCCAGGGAGCCCGCTGGCTAACCCACGATATAAGTCGAATTGGGGTAAACCCTTCGGCTCTTGGGTTCCTCAGTAGTTCGTCAAAAAATTCCACGAAGATAAAAAGAGACCAGATTACGCGCCCTCACGGTCTCAGGGCGCGTATTTGTCCCAATTCCTCCAATGGGTTGCCTTGAATTGCGGCCATTAATGGCCTAGTATCTCGCGTCAATAGAGTGTTTTTGGGAATAAAAGAACGCCAACCCCCCAGCGAGATAGATCCATGATCGGAAGAGTCGGAATACCATTTTATAGCCTGCGGACGGCCTTGCTCTGTATGAGCTTGGCCTTCACCGCCCTCACCGCCTGCGGTGATGACAACACAGAGACAAACCTCTGCAAAGACGTAACCTGCGAAGGTGGAGTATGCGAAAAGGCCACAGGCCAGTGCATCAACCCCACGGATTGTGCGGGGAACGACGATCTTTGTCTGGAAGGTTTCACTTGCAACGTGTCCACCTGCGAAGCCGTGATTCCGTGTGATAACGCGTGTGAGCGCGGTGTGTGTGCAAATGGTGCCTGTATTAACCCAGTGGGTTGTACGACCAACGCAAACTGCCTTGGCGACTTCTATTGCGGTGCCGACAACACTTGTGCTGCGGACCCATGCGCCGACAAAACCTGTGACGCAGGTATTTGCCAGATTGGAACGGGCGAATGCGTGAACGCCGACATCTGTACTGAAGCCACCGAGGCCACCGACTGTGTCGCTGGCAGCAAATGCGACAGTGGCCGATGCGTCACCGAAGCCGCCTTCTGTGCCGACCTTGATTGTCAGCGCGGTGTTTGCTCGTTTGCAGACCTCGCCTGCGCCAATTCCGATAATTGCGGTGGTGACGACACCAAGTGCCTCGCTGGCAACTACTGCGCGGACGACAACACATGTAAAGCCAACGTCTGTGACGCGCTTAATCAAACATGTGCTCGCGGCGAATGCGACCCGGCAACGGGTCAATGTGTGAATCCTGACTCCTGCACCAACGCTGACAACTGCACCGACGCTTTTGTCTGTGTCGGCGCTGTTTGTGTGGCAACCGATGATGCATGTGGGGCAGGGGGCTGCGCAGGCAATCAGGTTTGTACCTACGACGATGCCGCTTCGACGGCGACCTGCGGTGAAAACCCAACCGGTTGCTCAAGCGCACTCGACTGCTCGACCGACCGTATTTGTGATGGTGGTGTTTGTGCCGCTCCAAGCGCGTGCATCAACGATTCATTTGAACCCAACGACGCGGTTGGCGAAGAAATCAACTACGCAGCCGCCAACAGCGGATTGCCGATCGAACTTGCCCTTTGTGGTACGGACGTTGACCGGATTTCCTACGTCACAACCGACGATGCTGACCTGACGGGAACGCTCGTCGCAGAAGTAAACATCCATGCTGCTGACGTCGGTCTGGGCGTTCTCGCGCTTGACCTCCTCAATGAAAGTGGAACTTCGGTCGGTACAGCTCGCACCGAACTCAACGGTGCACCTACCGGAACGGCTCGTGTTGAATTTGCCATCACGGCAATCAACGGCGGCAAATACACCCTGGTCGTAAGCGACGGTGGGGATGTTTCGACCGCTGGTGTTCGTTATTCAGCACGTATGGACGTGGTTGATGCGGCAGTTGTGACTGCTTGTGCAGCACCGACAGCTCTCACCATTGGCGCACCTGTGACAGGTACAACGGTTGGTGGAAGTACAGCACTCTTGTCTTCTTGTGGCGATACTGACGGTTTGAATGGCGAGGATGTCTACTCGTTCACAATCGATAGGCCAGTGGTCGCGACATTCGTGGCGTCGCCACTGACGGCAACCGCTGACTTGGTTGTGAATGTCCGTTCGGTTTGTGAACAAACGAGCAGCGAACTTGGTTGCAGCGATGGCACGGGCTCGAATAACAGTGAGACTCTTGCTCTCAAACTTTCTGCAGGCACTTATGCGGTTGTTGTCGAGGGGTACTCTCCAACTTCGGGTGGTCAGTTTGCCCTCTCGGTCGCGGTCGAGGATGTTATCTGCAGTGCTGCGGACAACACTTGCCTAGATCCTGATACCGCGAACGTCTGCAATGAAAATGGTACCGGTTTTGATTCGGAAGCATGCGATGATGGTTGCGAAGCTGCAGCTGGCGTTTGCGCGCGGCCTGCCGGGGATCTGTGCTCAAACGCCTTCCCTGTCACCAATACAACGCCATTTAGTGGTGTAATCAACCGATCGGCCTTCTTAAACGATTACGATCCAGGCGATGCTTCATGCGTCCCTAATAACTCGAACTCACAAGATACGGACGGTCCCGATACGGTTTGGGCCGTTACCGTGCCTAATGGCTCAGTTGTCGCGGCGACTGTTTCGGCCGTCGACTACGACGACACGACGATTTACATCGTTGAAGATTGTGCAGATGTTTCGAACAGCTGTTTGGCGGGTGTCAACGCGGCGGATTCCTACGGCGCGGCTGAGAAGATCTTTTGGCACAACGACTCGGGCGCCGAAAAGACGGTCTTTTTGATTGCGGACGTCGAAGACGAATCCAGCTACGGAAGCCCGTCGGTTACGATTTCGGTTCAGCCTTTTGTTTGTGAGCCGAGCACCTCGCGTTGCGTTCTCAACCGAGAATCACAACGATGCAACGCTACGGGCACCGGATACGACTCGACAACCCCTTGCGATGAGGGTTGCGATGTGGCTACGGGCCAGTGCACGACAAGCAACGACACCTGTGAATTTGCAACTGTCCTTGAGTTTGATCGTGATGGATTGCCTGGCGTAACGACCAGCTTGACAGAGATCG
Organism: uncultured Bradymonadales bacterium; assembly: GCA_964394615.1. Lineage (GTDB taxonomy): Bacteria > Myxococcota_A > Bradymonadia > Bradymonadales > Bradymonadaceae > JBFFMO01. Next base: position 30,111 of record CAYMYJ010000031.1, read on the forward strand.
GTAATTACACCGACGCAACTGCCAATTGTGGCTCAAGCACGACCTCGCGATTGGACGCCGTATATGTTTTGCCGAACCTGCAGGTTGGCGACGTCGTATCAGTGGCTGTCGCCGCGGATTTTGACTCAATCATTTCAACGCACATAGGCTGTTCGGTAGATACTTTTGATTCCTGCTTGGGATCGGTTGATGGTGCCGGTGGCGGTCAGAACACCGAGACTCTTGGGTTTAATGTCACCACTGCAGGTGATTACTATATTTTGGTTCAACCCTATTATTCCAGTGACACAACGGGAACCTTCACGGTTCGGGCAACTGTGACTCCTCCAGCGTGTGTTCCAGGGACACTCATTGGATGCAGTGCCGATCAACTCAGTGTTGAAACATGTTCGTTAGCCGGTCAGATCAACACTTCTGTATGTGGTGGTGGGTGCCAGATTGGGGTCAATGGAGCGGAGTGCGTCACGAAACAGGGCGAGGCTTGTTTTGACGCCCTCCCTATCGATGTGTCTGCATTGGCTTCGGGGACGACTGGGAGCGTTGATGGCGTGTTCAGTGGAACCTCAGATGTCAACATTGGCTCTGGTCAGCTTGGCTATTGTCACTTTGATGACGCTGATGCGCCCGATGGCATCGACACGGTCTATGAGTTCACACTCAATGCCGGTCAGTTGTTGAAGCTTGACCTCTTGTCGACACGTTCGACCTCACAAATGTACATCATGAAAGATTGTTATGATGCCAACACTTGTTACGGCTACTTCAACAATGAAGGAGCGACTGCGACGATAGAATACTACGCGACCGCGCCAGAGAAGATCTTCGTGATCATTGATTCGACCAGCTCAACCACAAGCGCTTCGGATCAATTCACGTTGTCCTACAAAGTCACGACAGGGGCCATCTGTGCTCCGAATACGACTCGTTGCAATGGTGGTAATTCAGTTGAAGTTTGTGGTGCGGATGGCACTTCGTCCGAAACCTACGCATGTCCTGGAGCTTGCTCTAACGGAGCTTGTGTCCTTGAGCCAACTACGGCTGATACCTGTGCAGGAGCGCCTGATATTGGTGCCGGTGGATACTTCTTCTTTGATTCATCCAGCACTTTCACCAACACAGTTACTGACGCATGCTCAGACACCACGGCTGGTAAAGACGCGTTTGTTAAAGTGACCGTGCCCGCAGGCTCAAATCTCAAAGCCATTGCGTCTTCGTACGGCAATGAAACACCGGCTTTGTACATCACGGAAGACTGTGCTGACGTCGCCAATACATGCGCGGCTTATGTCGAGGGAACTTCTGCGAACAATTACTCGGCGTCCATCCGTAATCTTTCCCCACTAACCAAGACCTACTACATCGGCTTGGATGCAACTGCGGCAGATTCTAACGAGGACTTCTACCTTTTGGTCGACGTCAAACCGGTGGAGTGCACTCCTGGTCCAGCAGGCTGTAATATGGCTGGAAATTCCATCACGTATTGTGAAAATGGATTCAACTCGATTGCATCATGTGGAACTAATGGGACCTGTTCCAACGGAGCATGTACAAACGTCAATAACGACTATTGTCTGACAGCGGCACCGATTTCCGGCGCCTCCGGTCAGATCGCGGGAAGCTGGCTTAACGCCAATCCGACCCGAAGCATGCCTTATGGTACGGTTGGGGCATGTTCGGTGTCATCTTCGCCAACAGGTGATGATCGTTTCTATAGCTTCGATCTTCTCGCCGGTCAGGTGTTCAAAGCATCCATTACCATTGATCCAAGCCCATCGTTTTATGCCGACGAGGTGCTCTATGTGGTCGGGAACTGCCTCGAAGCGGACAGCTGCTTGGCCTACACCTATTCTGATGGTGTGCTCTACTATCAAGCAACGGTCGACCAAAAGGTGGTCTTGGTGGTCGATAAGACTTCAACTTCATACGATATCGACTTCACGGTCGATTGGGAGATCTTAAGTAATGTTGCCTGTGTTCCCGGCTCAACCGTATGCGCAGACGCAACCACGATTGCATCATGTGCAGCTGATGGCTCCGCGGTCGCGAACTACCAGTGCTTGTACTCATGTGATTCCGGTGCTTGTACTGTCGACACAACGCTAGACAATGCATGTGATGGCAATACACCTGTCATCTCGGGAAGTACGATCATTCAAGATGATTTTACCGCCGCAACCAATAGTGTTGAAATTCCTTCAGGGACGTGCGGTACGAATTCCAGCGGTTCTGACGGCCAAGACCTCGTATATTTGTTGGATATTCCCGCCTATACACGTGTTGAGGCTCGGCTGACTGAAATCAGTTCGACTTATGGTTGGTCGACTCTTTATCTCTTCACCGATTGTGGTGATGCAGCGACGTCATGTCTTGCTGGTGATTATGCCTCAAGTGGTTATGCTTCGGTCACATATCAGACAGGGGCAGTAGGTGAGCAAGTCTATGTCGCGATCGACTTGGATGACCCGGTTTCTGGCCCTTTGATCCAGCGTTTCGAAGTTGAATACTTCGTTCCAGATTGTGACCCCGCAACATACACACAAGCATGTAACCTGGATGAAACAGGGTTCACCTATTGTAATGACGGTTTCCTCATGACCTACTTGTGTAGCTCGACATGCAACACCACCAGCAATAGTTGCGACACTCCAACTGGTGATGTCTGTATCGACGCCTTTGAGGCAACCCCACCTGTAATCGGCACCCCACTCGTTTTCACAGACAATTTGGGGAACTTCACCAATGATTACGACCTCGGTACGGGCAATGCGTGTACCTCGTCTCGTACGATTGGTGCTGAGCCGGTGTATCTCATTAACCTGCTTGCAGGTCAGGTCCTCACGGCTTCAGTTGTCTCGGACGAAACCACACCAGAGGACCTCGCACTTTACATCACCGACGCGTGCATCAACGTGCGTACTCAGTGCCTTGGTGGTGCTGATAACGAAGGTGGAACCGCTGTTCCTGAGCAACTGACCTACACGGCAACTGCTGACGGTCCTGTCTATCTGATGGTTGATTCGTTCTACAGCACATCGTCGGGCGACTTCACGCTCAACGTCACCATCAACTAAAGGAATCGCTTGATTCCAAAAAGCCCGGCTCCGGCCGGGTTTTTTTTGTTTCTTGGGTAACTCAACCCCGACTTCAGATGATCGACCTCCCATAAAAGACCTTGGAATTCGCCCGTAAATCTAGCGTCATTAATGGCACTGGTTCGGCATATTCCATTTAATATGAATGGCTTACGTTTTTTTGCGGTTTTGAAAGGCGAGTGTATTTGGGGTAGGTTGTCACTTCGTGGGGGGAGATCGGAAGTTTTATTCCATGCCCAGCGAGACAGAAATCATGACCCGAAGACCCCTATTCTCCACCGTGCGGACAGCCTTACTCTGTATGAGTTTGGCGTTCACCGCCCTCACCGCCTGCAGTGATGATAACTCAGAGACGAGTCTCTGCGATGACGTCACTTGCGAAGGTGGAATATGCGAAAAAGCCACAGGCCAATGCATCAATCCCATCGATTGCGCAGGAGATGATAGCCTTTGTTTGGAAGGCTTCACCTGCAACGTGTCGACCTGCGAAGCTGAGATTGCGTGTGATAACAGTGCATGCGAACGCGGTGTTTGTGCAAACGGCGCCTGCATCAACCCAGCGGGTTGTACCACCAACGCAAACTGCCTTGGTGACTTCTACTGCGGCGCCGACGATACCTGTGCCGCCGATCCCTGCGCTGATACGACCTGTGCCGCTGGTGTTTGTCAGATTGGTACAGGCGAGTGTGTGAACGCTGATATCTGTACACGGGCGACGGAAGCCACGGATTGTGTCAGCGGTAGCAAATGTGACGGTGGCCAATGTGTCACCGAGGCAGTTTTCTGTTCGGCCCTTGATTGCCAACGTGGTGTTTGCTCGTTTGAAGGCCTCGTCTGCACCAACTCGGATAATTGTGGTGGGGATGACACGAAGTGCCTCACAGGCAACTACTGTGCTGACGACAACACTTGCAAAGCCAACGTCTGTGACGCGCTTAACCAGACCTGTGCTCGTGGTGAATGTGATCCGGCATCGGGTCAATGTGTGAACCCTGATACCTGCACCAATGCTGACAACTGCACCGACGCTTTTGTCTGTGTCGGCGCTGTTTGCGTGGCAACCGAAGATGCATGTGGAGCGGGAGGCTGTGCCGGCAATCAGATTTGTACCTACGACGACGCTGCTTCGACAGCGACCTGTGGCGAAAACCTCGTCGGTTGTTCAAGTGCGCTCGACTGTTCAACCGACCGCATCTGTGACGGTGGTGTCTGCGCCGCGCCTGCAGCTTGTGTCAACGACGCTTTCGAGCCCAACGACACTGCGGGTGACGAAACCAACTACGCAAATGCCAACTCAGGCCTGCCGGTTGAACTGGCACTATGTGGCACCGATACCGACCGAATCTCATTCATCACGACCGACGACCCCGACCTGACTGGAACGCTCGTTGCGGAAGTCAATATCTTAGCAGCTGATGTGGGACTGGGTATTCTAGCGCTTGACCTTCTGAATGAAAGTGGCGCCTCGGTGGGAACCGCACTTACCGAACTTAACGGAACGCCGACGGCTTCGGCTCGTGTCGAATTCGCAATCACGGCAACAAACGGTGGAACGTACACGCTCGTCGTCAGCGACGGCGGAAATGTTTCGACCGCTGGTGTTCGTTACGTCGCTCGTATGGACGTCGTGGATGCAGACGTTGTCACCGCGTGTGCGTCCCCCGCGGAATTGACGGTCACGGCACCAGTGACTGGAACCACCGCGGGTGGAACCGTGGCGCTGACCTCCTCTTGTGGTGATGCTGACGGCACAAATGCGGAAGCCATTTTTTCCTTCACCATCGACCATGCGGTTTACGCCACGTTTGTGGTCTCGCCACTCACAACCACAGCTGATTTTGTGATCTCAGTACGTTCGGTATGCGAACAGAGTGACAGCGAGCTTGGTTGTGAAGATGCCCTGGGTGTCGATCGTAATGAGTCCCTTGAGAGGCAGCTCGACGCCGGCACCTACATTGTCGTTATCGAGGCATTCTCGGATACGACAGGCGGGCGTTTTGCGCTCTCGGTTTCGACCGAAGACATCGTTTGCAGCGCGGCGGACAACACCTGTCTCAGCGCAACCGAAGGAAATATATGTAATGCGCAGGGGACCGGATTCGATATTTCTGCATGCCCTGACGGCTGCGACCTTGCTTTGGGCATCTGTGCCCAGAAAACCGGAGACACCTGCGAATATCCAATCGTGGTCAACCCGACCACCGGCTATATCGGCAGCATCGCTTGGGGCGCTTTCCTTGCGGATTATGATCCGGTCACTTTGGCGTGCTTGGTGAGTAACAGCCCCAATGTCACTGACGGGCCGGACGTTGTGTATTCGATCGATGTGCCCGATGGCTCGGTGCTCTCTGCAGTGATCGAGCAAGTCGGCAGCAATTATATCTCTGCCTATCTGGTCGAAGATTGTGCCGACATCGGAAACACCTGTCTTTTCGGTTCCAATGAATCAGGATCTGGTGATGAAACCATCTTCTGGCATAACGATACCGGTGCAGTTAAGACGGTGTTCCTCGTTGCAGATAGCGAGATTTGGTCTTCTTATGGGACCTCACCAGTTCAAATTTCAGTCAAGCCCTTCGTCTGTGCGCCAGGTTCTATGCGCTGTGTCCTCGATCGCGAATCACAGACATGTAACACCGCGGGTACCGGATATGATGACTTTCAAATCTGTGACAGCGGTTGCGACCCAAGCGGTGCTTGTCTTGTGACCAACGATACATGCAGCGGCGCAATCGCTTTGACATCGGGCACAACTTTTTCTGGAACGATCGTAAACTACGTGGACGACTACATCCCAGCGGGTCTCGGAGAATGCTCGCCGGTCCTTTATGACGACTATGCTGGCAACAGCGATGCAGTATTTAGTTTTACGACGACGACTCCCAACGAAATTGTGACGATCACCGTCGACAACGTGGTCGGGTTCGACCCCATCATTTGGATCGCTGAAACTTGCAATATGGACGACACGCTCAGTGAATGTCTGGTCGCCGTTGATACATCCGAAAGCGATGGCGCTACTGAGATCTTGAGGCGCCTTTTCCCCACTCCAGGGACTTACTTTGTGGTGGTTGAAGATGGTGACTCGGGAAATTCCACAGGTAACTTCGACATCACGGCTCTGATGGCACCGCCTGTTTGTACCCCCAATGCAGTTCTTGGATGCAGCGCCGACGGTTTCGACGTCGAATATTGCAGTTCGCTGGGTGAAATCGCGACCTACTCATGTGGTGGCGGTTGTGTTCCCGGTTCGAATCCCTCGTGTGTCGATGAGGACGCTGATTCGTGTTTCGACGCCGAGATTCTCACCGCAGGAAACACGGACACAGGGACGAAATCCGCCAACTATACCGGTGGCAATTTTGTGGAGTTGGCGTTGGGCCAGCAGGGCGCATGTGACGTGACAATACCCACCACGGGCTATGAGCACGTTTACGGTTTTGACCTGCAACCCGGCGAATTTTTGACGATTGATGTCTTGCCAGGAACCTCAAGTGCCGCGCTTTACATGTTCTCGGGCGAATGTGGCCTTCCGTCGGCCTGCGAAGATTTCCAGGCAGGCGTCACAGCTGGCAATACGTTCGAGTATCTCGCCACCTCACCCGAGCGGGTCTATTTCGTAGTGGATTACCGCTACACATCATCGACCACGAACTGGAACTTCAACTGGGACGTCAGCGTAACCAATTACGTCTGTCTGCCAGGACAGGTCAGTTGTCTTGACGCAAATACGGCCAGCCGATGCGCCGCTGATGGCTTGGCTCAACTCCTGAGCACTTGCCCAGGCGGTGGCACGTGTGCCGATGGACGCTGTGATTCCACACCAACCACTGCTGACGCTTGTTTCGGTGCAGTAGATATCGGAAGGGGTGGATCGTTCAGTGTTGACCCAACGCTGTTCACCAGCGAAGTGGATATCCAGAGTGGTAACTCCTGCTTCAGCGCGACCTATGGCGCGGCGGGCGAAGATGCCTTCTATCAGGTCACACTGCAGCCAAACGAGATTTTGGACGTATTTGCCCAAGGCACGGGGTCCTACCCCTATTATCAGGTGGTCTGGGCATTTACCGATTGTGCCGATGCTGAGGGTTCATGCCTTGGTGGTAGTGCCCCGGTAAGCAGCGGTGACACGGGCTTCAGTTATCAAGCTGGCGCGGCGGCTGAAACGGTCATTGTCGCACTAGACAACAGAACGGCCGGCGGAAGTGCAGTACGCTATTACGACGTCTCCGTTCGTGTCCCTGACTGCCTCTCAAGCGATCCCCTCGTCTGCAATGTGGGTGGAACTGGGTTGAATACCTGCGTCAATGGCGAAGTCGTTGAGTTTGTTTGCGGTGGTGGGTGTGCCGCTGGTGCCTGCGCGGTGCCTCATGGCGACACCTGCTTCGACAACCTCGTTTTGACCGGAACCACGGGCAGCATCGCCGGCGATTGGGCGTCGAACACGAACGCAGTGAATATCACTGCCACTCAGGTCGGCGGGTGTTCGTTTGATTCAAGCGACTATCCCGACGGCGCCGATGATATTTACGCCGTGACGCTTGCTGCCGGGGAAACCCTGAAAGCCGAACTTGTGGCATCAACCACGGCTGCTCACATGTATATCGTGGGTGATTGTGATGACCCGATGAACACGTGTCTCGTGTCTGATCCGCTTTCGCAGTCCACATCGACGATTCATTACCGTTCGACGGTTGGCGAGACTGTCTTTGTGATTGTTGACCGTGACGACACCTCGACAACGGGTGATTACACGTTGAATTACGACATCACCAGTACCGAAGCCTGTGCTCCGAATACGACTCGATGCCTCGACGCTAACACCGTTGAGTTGTGTGGTCCGACTGGTGTCCCGACTCCCTATACATGCGCAAGTGGTTGTGCAGGCGTCGCGTGCACGACTGGCGTTCAAGCCGATCAGTGCGCGAGTGCCGTTGATGTAGGAACAGGGGTTGCTCTTATGGGAAATTATGACGACTTCACAGACGATCTGGATTTCACTGGCCTTTGTGCTGGCGAAACTGAAGATGGTCCGGACGCGTTTTACAGCGTGACTCTTGCTGCCAATCAGATTGTCCGAGCTCGTTTGCTGTCACTGGGTGACGAACCACCTCTTCTCTACTTCCTCAACAGCTGCGACGCTGACCCTGCGTCTTGCATTATGGGAACCCACGAAGACGGTGTAGATCAGTCCGATAATAATGTTTTCCTCGAGTACCAATCACTCCTGGGTGAAACTGTCGTGATCGGTGTCGACAACGAATTCTCTGCGGACGAGCCTTTCTTCCTTACGGTCGAAGTGCTCACGCCTGATTGTGACCCGGCGACCTTTGTTCAGGCTTGTACCTTGGACGGAACTGGCTTCACGTACTGCAACTCGACCGGCTTCACGCGCGACCACGCTTGTGCCAACGTTGGGACCTGCAATCCGGCCACCAATCGTTGCGACGAACCCGTCGGTGATGCATGCCTCGATCCTTTCGAAGCTACGCCATCGATGCTCGGGATGCCGCTGACGCTCACCGGAACCCTGAGTGATTTCACCAACGACTACGACCTAGGCACCGGCAACGTCTGTACGCTGTCTCGTACCGCCGGCCCGGATTCTGTCTATGCTGTCACATTGACGGCCGGACAGACGCTTACCGCGACGTTGGTTTCCGACGAGATGGCTCCTGAAGACCTGGCACTCTACGTGACGCAGAGTTGCTCAAACGTTCGTAATCAGTGTCTTGGCGGCGCCGATAACGAAGTTGGGACTTCAACGCCGGAGCTTCTGACCTACACGGCTGCGGCCGATGGGACCTATTTCGTCTTCGTAGATTCATTCTACGTGGGGGCTGCGGGCGACTTCACACTCAACGTAACGGTCAACTAAAGGAATCGCTTGATTCCAAAAAGCCCGGCTTTGGCCGGGTTTTTTTTGTTTCTTGCACAAGAAAGCCTTTGTTTTTCAGTCGAATGACGCTTCGTGCAAGAACCTGCGTTTGACAAGTGCCTCAGGGCATGCGAAAAAACGCGTCCTTTTTGGACGCTCCGGCGTTCATCGTCACTGGCGTCAAAGCAGCACGAGGATTCCCATGACGAAGTCAGAACTTATCGAAGCTCTCTCAGAGAAAATCGATGTCCCCAAGAAACGCGCCGAAGACCTTGTCAACGCGGTGTTTGACTCTATGAAACAAGCTTTGCTTGAAGACGAGCGCATCGAGATTCGAGGTTTTGGGAGCTTCTCCATTCGCGAATATCGCGCAAAAACTGGACGGAATCCGAGAACCGGAGCTTCCGTTGACGTCGACGAAAAGAAGTCGGTGCATTTCAAAGCAGGAAAAGAACTGCGCGAACGCATCGACGCCTGATCATCCACGCCGGTTATTCTAATGACCCCGCTAGGTTTCTGCCTCGCGGGGCTTTTGTTTTGGAATTTCGCCATGACTACAGAAGCCTCATCCTCGGAAGTCCTTCGACTGACCGAGATTTTCTACAGCATCCAGGGCGAAGGGCGAGCCACAGGTCGCCCCTGCGTCTTCGTGCGCCTGTCCCGATGCAACTTGCGTTGTACGTGGTGTGACACGACCTACTCCTTCACAGGCGGCGACAAGCGCCCGTTGGACGAAGTGATCGAACAGGTTCGTGGCTACGACTGCAAATTGATCGAGATCACGGGAGGCGAACCCCTGCTTCAGGCGTCGGTTCATCCGCTGATGTCCCGTTTTTGTGACGAAGGCTTCACGGTGATGATCGAGACCTCGGGCTCGCTGGATATCAGCGTCATCGATCCTCGCGTTCATATCATCATGGATCTCAAGCCGCCTGCCAGCGGTGAAGAAGCCAAGAATCGTTACGAAAACGTCGAGCACCTGAAAGCCAGTGACGAGGTGAAATTCGTGATTCAAGACCGAAACGACTACGAATGGTCGCGTCAAAAGGTCGAAGAATTCAAGCTTTCGGACCGCGTGGCCGAGGTCGTGTTTTCGCCGGTCCACGAAAAAATGGACGCCCACGAGCTGGCCAACTGGATCATGGAAGATCATCTGAACGTCCGTCTGGGCCTTCAGATGCACAAGTTCTTATCGGTTGAATAGGTTCCCTTCTCATCGGCCGGGGATTGATCTATGTTCCCGGCGAATCATTCGGAGCGCATCGCACCGAATTTGATCCCAGGAGTTTATGATGACGACGCCCGTACGAGTTGCAGTCACCGGTGCCGCAGGCGCCATTTGTTATTCCATGCTTTTTCGAATCGCTGCTGGCGAGATGCTTGGGAAAAATACCCCCATCATCCTTCAGCTCATCGAAATCCCGCCGGGCATGAAGGCCCTTGAAGGCGTGGTCATGGAACTTGACGATTGTGCGTTCCCGTTGCTTCAGGGCATCGAGATCAGCGACGACCCCAACAAGGGTTTCGCAGGCGCCAACATCGCGATGTTGGTCGGCGGTCGTCCACGTGGTGCAGGAATGCAGCGCGCTGACTTGATCAAGATCAACGGACCCATCTTCGAAGGTCAGGGCAAAGCGATCAACGATAACGCAGCCGACGACATCAAAGTGGTTGTGGTTGGAAATCCTTGCAACACCAACGCCTTGATCGCGATGCATAACGCACCCGACGTGCCTCGTCAGCGCTTCACTGCGATGACCCGTCTCGACCAAAATCGCGCCATGACACAGCTTGCTCGTAAAGCAGGCGTGGGCGTCGACAAGATCAGCAACGTCGGCATCTGGGGCAATCACTCGGCCACCATGTATCCGAATTTCTACGACATTCAGATCGCTGGAAAATCGGCCGATAAGGCGATTGCAGACGAAGCTTGGCTTAAGGGCGACTTCCTCAAAACCGTCTCGACACGTGGCGGCGCGATCATCGCTGCACGTGGCGCCTCGTCAGCAGCAAGCGCTGGTAACGCGGCGATCGACCACATTCACGACTGGGTCAAAGGCACCGGTGAGAACTTCGTTTCGATGGCTGTGCCTTCGAACGGCGAGTACGGCGTGTCTGAAGGTCTGATCTTTGGTTATCCCGTTCGCTGTGACGGCAAAGGCGGATACAAGATCGTCGAAGGTCTCGACCTCAATGATTTCTCGAAAGAGAAGATCAAGGCAACCGACGCGGAACTCTCTGAAGAGCGCTCGTTTGTGGCCGACCTCCTCAAATAAGAAAACTTGAATAAACCCCGCCTCGGCGGGGTTTTTTTGTGTCCTGACGACGCCAAAGTCACGGAGCCCGAATGAAACGATATCTCGTCATTGCCCTTCTTGCTGTCGGTTGTTCTTCGTCGTCTGATATTCCAGACGAACAAGCGCAAATCGACTACCGATCCACGGCAGGAGCAAAGGAAGAAGAACCCGCCACAGCGCTCGAACCCACGGTTGCGACTGATGGGACTGTGAAAGCGGTGGGGCCGATTGCCACCATCGACGGCGTCGATATTCCCGCAGAAGAGTTCAATGTCGAGATCGGTCGCGTCATGGCGTCTGGCATGCCACCTGGTTTGGTGACGCGGTACAAGGACATGTTGGTCGAAAAAATCGTCGATCGCGTGCTTGTCGAGCGCGCCGTCGCGGACCAGAAGATCGAAATCGCTGAAACCGAGGTGGACACGAAGCTCGCCGAGATGTCGACCGAGTTTGAACGGGTCTCCAAAGAGACGGGGCAAGAGGTGAACATCGACACCTTGTTGGCTCAGCTGCACATCACGCAAGACGAACTCAGAAAATCGATCAAGCAGTCGATCGCCATTGAACGCGTGCTTACGGCACGCGGTCTCAAGGCACCCACGCCTGCAGATGCTCGAAAATTCTACGACGAAAACCTTGAGCTCTTTGCGACTCCGGAATCTGTCGAAGCTCGCCATATTCTGATCAAGGTCGCAGATGGAGCCGACGACAAGACGGTCGAAGAAGCCCATAAACGCGCGATGGAGGTGTACGGGAAAGCGTCGGCCAAAAAGGCCGATTTCAAGAAGATCGCCCTCGAGTTTTCGGAAGGCCCCTCCAACGAAAAAGGCGGAGATCTCGGATTTGTGCCTCGCGGCCAGACCGTCCCTGAATTCGAGGACGCGATGTTCGCGCTCAAGCCAGGTGAGGTGTCAAAACCCGTGCGCACTCCGTTTGGTTGGCACGTGATTCAATCTCTGAAAAAGCGTGACGCTGGAACGCTTTCGTTCGAGGAAGTTCAGGAGCGCATCGTTGCTCAGCTGAAAAATGACACCACAAAAGCAGCGCTCGAATCCCTGCTCGCAGAGCTGCGCGCCAGCACAAAAATCGAGCTCCATCCGGAAAACATCAAGTAAAGCTCTTGATGCCCCCTTCAAAAGTAGCGACGCAGGCCATCATCGGTTAACGTGTCGGTAGAGATTTCTTTCCATTAGGATTCACGTCGATGTCGGAGTACCGCGAAGGAGCGGAGATCGCGGGGCGTTTCGTGATTCTCGACAAGCTCGGAGAAGGAGGAATGGGCACGGTATTCCGCGCCCTTCAGACTTCTCTCGATCGCGAGGTCGCGATTAAGGTCCTGCATTCTCAGGTGGCGTTTACGCCAAGGGCGCGCCGGCGATTTGGCCGGGAAGCGAGAGCTGTAGCTCGCCTGAATCACCCTCATATTGCAGCAGTTTACGACTTTGGCGCCGATCAGGGCGACCAGGCGCTCTGGCTTGCGATGGAGCTGGTCGTTGGCACCGCCATGACCGGTCTCAAGCGCGCTGAACTCGACACCCTCCGGCTGATGTCGCTCACAGACCAGGTTTTGAGCGCGCTCTCGGCAGCCCATGTCCGTGGAATTATCCATCGCGATATGAAGCCCTCGAACGTGCTTTTAACCCATGACGACGAAGGCCGCGAAGTCATCAAGCTTGTCGATTTCGGGCTCGCTGCGACTCAAGATGGCGAACTCAGCCTCGAGAACGCCCCTGGCGGGCTCGACGAAGAAGATCAAAACGACCAGAGCGCGCGCGTGATCATGGGCACGCCCAGGTATATGGCGCCCGAGATCTTTCGCAGAAAACCCGTCGATCCCCGAGTCGATCTCTACGCCTTGGGCGTGATCCTGTTCGAGATCCTCGCCGGTCGGCCACCTTATCCAGGCGACGACCCTCGTTTGGTGATGCGTGGCCATCTGAAAGAACCGATCCCCCGATTGGTTGCGCGTGAGGGCGTGGAAGTTCCCACCGAACTTGAGCGCGTGATTTACAAGCTTTTGGCGAAAGAGCCCGACGAGCGCTACCAGACTGCGATCGAGGTCCGCGAAGCGCTGCACACGATCCTCGGCAATTACTCTGTGGTTCCCTGGATGCAGGGGCCAACTCTGGGCGACATGTCCGCGCCTCAATTTGGGAACCTCTCACACGCTGGTTTCCTGAGTCGTTTTGGCGGCCAGACGATCCCTCCTGCAGCGATGCTGGGTGGGTCGCGTCCGGGCATGAACAACTCGGTGGCTCCGCTTGTGGGAAGGGTGACGGAACGTCGAACGATCGAGCATCACGTCCGCCGGTCTTCTCAGGAGAACGTGGCGGCTTTGATTACGATCGAGGGCGAGAGCGGCATCGGCAAGAGTCGCCTGGTGCAGTGGATTCAGGTTCGGGTTGATGAATCAGGAATCATGCGCTGTGCGGTGGGTCATCATACCCGTAATGGCGGTGGATTCGACGGCATGCGCGGGGTTTTGGACACCTTGCTTGGGACCAGCGACTCCCCGTACGACGACATGCCGCGCATCATCGAAGCTCGGCTTCGTCGATGGGATTTCTCGCAGGATGAAATCGACACGTCGATTCAACTGATGCGCCCTGGTGGCGAATCGCAACTCTTTGATGGTTCAGGTCCTGTCACGGACCGCGTGTCGCGCCAAGAACGCGTTTTTGCCGTGATCGAACGGATTCTGCGTAAGGTTGCACGCGAACGCCCATTGCTGATTCTCTTGGAAAACCTGCACGTCGCAGGCGAGACCACCATCGCGTTCCTCGAACATCTGGCGGTGGGCCTTCACCTGAATCCAGATCCGGTCTTGATCGTCATGACCGTGAATTCCGAACTTATCGATACTGTCCCGGAGATGCGGGACTCGTTGGTTCGGTTGGGGCGATTTGGCGTCGAAATGGCCCGGCTGAAACTGGGCCGACTCGATCTGGATGATGCCACCCAATTGGTGCAAAAACTTCTGCCCATCGACGATGCGATGGCGCGCAAAATCGCAGAAAGGAGCGGCGGAAACGCTCTGCACCTGACGCAGATTGTTCGCTACCTGCAAGAAAGCGAAAAGATCCTCTTTCAAAACGGATCGTGGCAGCTTCAGCCCGGTGTCGATATCGACAACGAGGTGCCCGAAGAGCTCGTCGAACTCATGCGCTATCGCGCCGAACGCGTCGCGTCGCGTTACCCGGACCCGCAGGCGCTCACTCAGATTTTGGAGCGTTGCGCGCTTCTGGGCCAACGGTTCGACTACCGACTTCTGCGTGGATTCCTCAAGAATCTCGGAGACAGTCATTTGGACGCGCATGTCGATTCCGCGCTGGAATACCTAGTTCGCGAAGGGATTTTTCGCGAAGCCGGGCATAGCGGGGAAGACGTCCTCGAGTTCAATCACGCGGTGATGCGCGACGTGCTCGTGAACGACATGGAAGGGCGTCGAACTCAGCGACAAATCCATAAGATGGCCGCCGAGGCGAAAATTAAATTCTACGCCTCCAGAGTCAATGAACACGCCCTCGAGATCGCCGAGCACTATCGGCGCGCCCGTGACGCCCGTGGCGTCTACGTTTTCACCGTCAAGGCTGCGCGCGCCGCCATGGTGGGCTCGGACCTCGACACCGCAATTCGGCTTTATCGAGACGCGATGAGTCTGGCCGAAAAGGACGAGTCCATCGACGCCGACCTTGAGGAAGGGCTCCAGGAAGTGTCCTCGGTGATGCGTTCCGAAGAGGTATCGCTTGAAGTCGCCAACATCGAACTCAAAATCGGCGAGTACGTCACGGCCCGTGAGCATTACCGGGCTCTCTTACGTTCAGCCAATCGTGAGATCGCCGTCTGGGCTCGCTGGGGGCTTGGCCAATTGGCCTTGCGTCAGGGCGAGCTTGACGAGGCTGTCGGTTGGTTCGACGCCGCCCTTCGTGAAACTCAGTCTTTGCAGGCACGGGGACTCGTTGAAACCGCCCAGCGGGTCGAAGCCCACAGTCTTTTTGGACTTGGAACGGTCGCGTTCCTAAAAGGCGACCTCAAGGTTGCCAGCAAGACCTTGCCCAAAGCTCTTGAGAACGCTCAGAAGCAACAGCAACGCCTCTTGGAGGGCGACATCCTTCGGACGCTCTCCGACGTGATGTGGAGCCTTGGGGACACCGAGAAATCTGAGATTTATCGACGTCGTTCGATGATGTTGGCTGAAACCGACGGGGACCAAGACGCGATGGCGCACTCGATGTTGCATGCCGCAACGTTCTTGCGCCAGGTCGGGCAACCCGCGCGCGCCGAAGAGCAAGCTCGCGGTGCGATGGGGATTTTTGAGGCTGTCGGCAAGCGCCACTCCATCGCGATGAGCCTACTTGTGCTTGGGCATATCGCGTGGTGCCGTGGGGAATTCAAAGAGTCGGCCTCCCATTACCGTGAAGCCCATCGACTCTTCGAAGCGTTCGAAGACCGCCGCGGCATGACGCACTGCAAGTTGCGCCTGTCCGAGTTGGCGTTTTCGATTCGGAAATTCAAGGAAGCTCAAACGCTGATTCGCGACGCATCCGAAGGCTACCGCGCCATGGGAGACCGTGTCGGTCTGGTCTACTGCAAGGTGCTGCATGGCCGAGTCGAACTGGCGGCGGGAAACCTGGAGCCGGCGTTTGCGGTCTTTAATGCCTGTGTGCTTGAAATGGGCGAAATAGGCGATGTCGCAGGGCGAATCCAGGCCCTCGCGTTCGCAACGGCCGCTCTGGAAAAACTTGGGCGACACGACGAAGTCGAGGCCAACCTGCGCGAGATCTTCCTTACCGTGCGTGGCGTTCCGGTGGCTTACGAGAACTTCGCCGCAGCGCTCGATATGCTTTCGTACGATCTGAACGTGCGCAAACCTGAGCTCGCCATCGAAACGGACGCGTTGGCCGAAGAAGCCTGGCAAATGCTTGGGCGACCGGTCCGCATCATCGCGTGAACTCACTAACAACAAAAATCCGGGAGAGGGCCCAGCGGCTTGGTTTTGTGCAGGTTGCGTTCGTACCCGCGGCACGCGCAGTCCACGCAGATTCGCATTTTGAGTGGATCAGCGAGGGGCGGCACGGACTTATGGGCTGGATTGAGCGCTATGGCGAGCTTCGCTGTGACCCTGCGGTCTTAGAGCCAGGCACCGAAACTGTGGTCGTGCTCTCGTCCATTTACAACCCGGGAAGCGACCTCTTGGGTGGGGGATTACGCATCGCTCGATACGCTCAGGGGGACGACTATCACGAAGTCCTTCGGGCCAGAATGCTAGAGCTTGCGGCCTTTATTCATGCAGAAGCTGGGGTCGAAGTCGGCGCTCGGCCAGCTGTGGATTCTGCTCCATTATTGGAACGCGACTTGGCTGCGGCAGCAGGAATCGGCTGGATCGGCAAGAACGCGATGTTGATTCATCCTCAGGTTGGGTCGTACACCTTTTTGTCGGAGCTTCTGGTCAAATTGGAGCTCGTCGAAGAAGTCGAGCCCAAGCCGGACCGATGTGGCACGTGTTCACGCTGCATCGATGCCTGCCCAACCGGGGCCATCGTGTCGCCATACGTGATCGACGCACGACGCTGTATTTCATACCTGACGATCGAATTACGCGGTCCGATTCCGCGTGATTTGCGCCCCTTGATTGGAAACCTGATTTTTGGCTGCGACATCTGCCAGGATATTTGTCCTTGGAATCGCAAAGCTGAAGAGACGGTCGACGAGGCGTTCATGACTCGTCCAATCCTGGAAACGTTGAGTCCGGAAGACCTTCTAGAATTCGACCAAACCACGTTTTCTACGGTGTTTTCTCGCTCGCCTATCAAGCGCGCTAAACGTTCAGGGCTTTTGAGGAATGCCGCGGTCGTGTTAGGCAATCGTCGTGATCCGATACTTTTTGAGCTTTTCAAAAAACGTCTCAAACTTGAGCCCGATGCGTTGGTCCGTGGCCACGTCGCTTGGGCGCTCGGTCGGTGTGGTCACGCGGACGTACATGACGAACTTGTCGCGGCTTTGTCGGTTGAGACCGAGCCGTTTGTGATGGAAGAAATTCGCCACGCCTTGGAGTCGGCCTGTGGATAAGTACTTTGTTGTTGAACGCCCCGAAAAACAAACGATCCCGATTCTTGTCGATGTCCCACACGCCGGAGAGTGGATACCAGACGAGGTTCTGTCGGAGATGGCGGTGGGGGACCAGACCTTGCGTCGGGATTTGGATCTTTACGTCGACGAAATTTGGGCCAAGACCGCGACGTTTGGCGCGACCCTGATCCGATCGTGTGTTTCGCGGTATGTGGTCGACTTGAACCGCGCTGGCGACGACGTTGCGGCGACCACGGTTCGTGGAGCAAAACGGGTCATGGCTCCGGGCTATTATCACGATCGCGGCGTGGTTTGGCGCACGACGACGGACGGTGTTCCCGTCATGTCATCGCCGATGAGTCGCGAGGCTTTTGAACGGCGAATTGCGATGTTTCACACGCCGTATCATGCTGCAATCAAAGCGGAAATTGAGAGAATTAAGGCTCAGTTCGGTTATTGCATTATGGTCGATGGACACTCGATGCCTTCGATGGGGCGTTCAGGCCATTCCGATCCAGGCGCGCGTCGAGCCGACGTTGTTCCCGGTGATGTCGGTGGTACGGCCTGCGACCCTGCAATCACCTGGGCTGTCGAGCGTCATTTTAAGTCAAAAGGGTATTCTGTCGCCGTGAATAAACCCTATCAAGGGGGATGGATCACCCGCTCTTTCGGCCGCCCACGCGATGGCGTCCATGCGATCCAGATCGAGTTAAATCGCGATCTTTATATGGATGAAACCAGCTTCGAGCGCCGTCCAATACCGATGGAAAAGCTCGCAGAAGCCTGCGTCGCTCTGATCCCCAAATTGGCGGAGTTGCCGGATTTAAAACCGGATTTTGCCTGAGCCTGGCTCATTCAGATTGAGCGCAGGCCCAAGGGTTTGTCCAGGTCCAAGCGTCTGCAAAACACCTAGCTCAAAAAACGGTATCCTTCCGAGCCGTGTTGGTCGCCTAAGTCCGCAGTCCATCGAGGAGCGCTTGAATCTCAAGTTCGCTCACCACCCCTCGATCCACCAACAGCTCGATCAACGCTTGTAAGGCCGCCCGTGCGTCAACGCTTTCGGGAATCTCCAATGCATTCAGTGGTCTGCTTTGAACCCCAGGTTTTTCGCGACCTAGCGCACGAAACTGGTTCGTTGGCTTGCGCGATAACTCGTCCTCGGTTTCGTGCAAACCTGCAAGGTCCGACTCAGTGAGCTCACGTGTATTGGGTTCGACTCTGGCAGCGGGACGGGGAATAACCGCACCAAGCCCTTTGAGTGTGTCGCCATTGGCGAGTTCGTTTTCGAAATCAAGGTCGACTTCGACCTTTCTGGTCGCGGGCTCGACTTCGATCTTGGGGTTGGGTTCGGCTGCTTCTGCCGCATCCTCGTCGTCGTCCTGATCGTCGGTTTTGGTCTTGAGTATCTGTCGTCCAAGGAAACCATAATCGGTTTCTGAATCCCGCGCTTTTTTGCGCTTGGACATCTCTTGAACGCCCACCCCGACACTCGTTTTGTTCGATCCCGTATCGAGTTGCCCGCTGTCCAAGCTGTCGGTGTCTTCGGCATTCAGGCGTGCGGTGGCTTTCTTGGGGCGAACCGAGGCCAACCCGCCTTTGCCCTGACCGTCCGAGCCAACACCGCGACTCGTTCTGCCCGATTCGCCATCGTCGCCGTTTGAGAGCTCGTCGAGATTCTTTTTCATTGTGGGCTCGCCCACATCGAATTCGTCTTCCTCGAGGAGCGCTCTAGAGCGCGCTTCGATCTGAGCTCGGCGAGAAGTCGCAGCGTCTTCATCGAAGAGACTGTTCGCGTTCGCGGCACTGACAATCTCGGAAGATTTCCTTGTCCGTTTTTGCGTTATCGGATCGCGATCAGCCTTGGAACCTGTAATCGCGTCATCGAGGTCCCACGACTCCAACGAAGTCGGTTCGGCGTTGATCGGCGCCTGCATGAGGTCGCTCTCGAGAAGATCGAGCGACGGCAGATCTCCGCCGTTATCCGCGATCTCAAACACATCAGTCGTGGGGCGATCCCGCATGCTTTGTGAGATCACCGAGCTGTCTTCGATCTGGCCCATCGCCTCGGCTGAATCGAAAAACTCAGCCCAGCTTGCGTCCTCTAGAGCGTCGATGGCGACATCGCCAAGGTCGACCAGATCGTCGATTTCGGCGATCGAATAATTACGTTTGATGGCTGCAGCAAGCGCGAGGGGCCCGACGAGAACCGGATGGATATCGATGCCCGTATGGGTCGAAATCTCGTCCATCGCGAGCACATCAAGGGGATCGGCCATGCCCAAAATGAGCTCTAGCTGGCCGTTTTCTTCGACCACTCGCAAGGGAATCACGTGATTTCGATTGGCGATCGACAGGGGAACCAAATCGATGAGATCGCTCGCCAGAATCACGTTATCCAATGAAACCGACGGTACATTTAGGAGGGATGCCGCCAACCGAACCAACGTCGCTTCGTCGATCAGGCGTTCATGGATGAACACGTGATAGAGGGACTTTTTGGAATCTCCCCGGCGTCGGAAGCCTTCCTTAACAGTCGGCTCGTCCATAAGACCTGCTTGCAGCAGGCGTTGGACCAATTGTGCGTCGTCGATCATCGAAAGAGTCCGATCCTAGAGCGCATGCAAATGGCTACCGGGTGGCGGTTCGAGTTCAAACAGGGAATCAGGGAGGTCTATATCCAGTTGAGTCTCACCGACGTCCATCGAGAAGTCAAGGTCTCGGGCGGGCCACACAAAACGTCGAAAGTCCGGAAGTGCACGTCCTGTCTTACCTTTCCAGTCTTCTGTGGTGTACTGGTAGACCGTGTCACCTTTGCCATTGGTCTCGGTGACCCCCACGACAGAAAAATCCTGATGGCGAACCCACATGACGAGCTTTCCGCCCTCACGTCGTCGAACAGCGTAGGCGTAGGCTCCTTTGGCGCTGTCCCATGACAGGGTTGGCTCGGCGTCTTGTTCGTCGAAACGATCCCAGGGCGCGCCACCGACCATCACCCGCGATACGTCGCGTGCCGACAGGTCCACAGGCAAGAGGCGTGCGATATTTTCTTTGGTGGCCGGTCCCGAATAATAGTCGTTGGTATCGCGACGATGCATGGCAAACGTCGTCCCATCGGACACCAAAAGGCTCATGACCTCATCCGACCCAGGCATGCGTGTCTGAACCCGCAAAAAGCCGGGGGATTTCACCAGGATCAATTGGCGGACTTTGACGCGCTCGCCGTCTCCAAAATAGTCCAAGACCACTTCTTTGAAGCGCGCTGACGTGAATTGAGCTGTGTGGGCCTCGATGCCGCCGCGTATCAACGCAGGGTCTTTGATCTCGTCTTTTGGGGGAGGGGTGGTGTGCGGACAAGCGCTCAACACAAAGGTGGCGAGCAGCAGCAATAGAATTCGCATCAATGAAAACTCAGCGGTCGGGGGTGCTTGCGGCGCCGTAGAAGCTCGCCGCGAAAGTATGGACGCGGGTAGCAGTCCCGTTATTCCGATTTATCTCTACCAAATCTCCAGACGACGTCACTCCCCATAAACGACCCCAGGCCGACGTCAGTCCCCAAATTCCGTTGAAACCTGTCACACCAACCGACGTTGTCATGGCGTTAATTCCATCCACAACCACCAACGAGTCCGTGAAAGTGTGCGACGAGGTCATGTACAAAACGTCCTGTTTGGTGACCACACAATCGCCACT
This sequence comes from uncultured Bradymonadales bacterium, assembly GCA_964394615.1. GTDB lineage: Bacteria > Myxococcota_A > Bradymonadia > Bradymonadales > Bradymonadaceae > JBFFMO01. The sequence goes on from CAYMYJ010000031.1 coordinate 51,137, forward strand.
CGATTGGTAAAGCCCCCCCATATTGCCTTTGAATTGGGCGACGCCGGTTGTCAGGTCAGCGGTATAGAGCTGATTTCCCGAGGTGATGAACACCTTGCCATCGCTGTCGATCGCCATTCCATTGGCGTTGCCCACGTTCGCGCCGAGCGCTTGCGGCAATTTGTTCCACTGGTTGGTTGTGGCATCAAATCGATACAGAAATTCCGGCGAAAGGCCGTAGAGCGTGCCGTCTGGGTGGGTGTCGATGTCGAAGAGGCCCGGCAAGGCGCCCACGGTGTCGAGCGTCAACAGGAATGGGTCGAGCCGATAGAGCGTCGTGTCCGAGTGGGCGTAAAACGAACAGGTGATGCCGTCGTTGACCAGCGTATCGCAGTCGTTGTCGAACTCGTCGCAAATTTCGCCCAGACTCGGAGAGCGCGAGGCATTCAGGTCATCGCAGTCGTCTCCGCCACATTCCATCGCGATATGTCCGTCCTGGTCAGCGTCGCGTGTGCACGACATCACCGGAGCATCGGGCTCGCTGTCAGCTCCCATATCAGGCGGGTCGGTCTGCACATCGTTTTCGGAATCTTGGCCCAGATCGGTAGAGCCGCCGGTGTCGTTGCTCCCAAAATCAGGCAACGGGTTGGACACTCGCGCCACCTCGCAGGTGCCTGCAATGGGATTAAAGGTTTCGCCGGCCTCACACGTCGTGGTTGCGGCGTCGTCAGATCCACATGCCGAGATCAAGATTATGAACACTAACAAACGCTTCATTCATGGCTCCTGCCTTATGGATAAGGCGCTTGGCACTCTAGCCGCATCTCAGGAGCACTTACAAGTCCGTGCCCGGCCCCCAAATCCATCAACACTTGACACTCAGGGCCCCGCGTTCTCTTATGTGCCACCAGTTTTCAAGGCTTACCGATGGCAGATCTTAAGGGAAAAACAATCTTCATTACGGGCGCAAGCCGGGGCATTGGCCTCGCGATTGCGCTTCGTGCCGCTCAAGACGGCGCGAATATCGTCATCGCGGCTAAGACCACGGAGGCTCACCCGAAGTTGCCCGGTACGATTTTCACCGCGGCCAAAGAAGTCGAAGAAGCCGGTGGTCAGGCTTTGCCTGTCAAAGTCGATATCCGTCATGAAGACCAGATTCAGGCCGCGATCGACGAGGCCGTCAAAACCTTTGGTGGCATTGATATCTGCATCAATAATGCGAGTGCCATCGACCTGCGCGACACGTTGAGCATGGACATGAAACGCTACGACTTGATGCACACCATCAATACTCGTGGGACTTTCCTGACCTCGAAACTCTGCCTGCCACACCTGTTAAAAGCCGAAAATCCCCATATTTTGAACCTGTCTCCACCCTTGAATATGGCCCCGCATTGGTTTGGTTCGCACGTCGCGTACACCATGGCCAAATACGGCATGAGCATGTGTGTTCTGGGCATGGCCGAGGAATTCGCTGGAAAAGTGGCCGTGAATGCTCTTTGGCCGCGCACCGCCATCGCAACCGCGGCAGTTCAAAACCTACTTGGTGGGGACGAAATTGTGCGCATGAGCCGAAAAGTCGAAATCATGTCTGACGCAGCTCACGCAATTTTGGTCCGAGGCAGAGATTGCACCGGTAATTTCTTTGTGGATGACGAAGTGCTGATGGCGGAAGGCGTCACTGATTTTGAACAGTACGCCGTTGAACCAGGCATGCAGCTCGCTCCCGACTTTTTCCTTTGAGAAATCCAGTGAAATTAAAAATAATTATTGCATCAATTCTCGTGCTCGCTTCGTCCTGTAAACAGGATCCACCGGCGGAGGCTCCAGCGACGGCCACCCAAACGGCTGTTCAGGCTGTCGAAGAAAAGCCTTCGGTCTACGGTGCCGAATTCATGGACATGAGCGACGAAGCTCAGGCGACGCTTATTAAATCGGGTGATCCAGCCAAGGTCCGCGATCTTGTGGCGTACAAGCTCTATGAGTTTGGAAACGCCGCAGGCGAAGGCACGGTGGGACCGCTTCAGGTCGGAAATAAGAAGGTCGAACAGCCTTTGATGATCGGTCTTCGTCAATCTCGCATGCTGGTTGCCAAGTTAGGCGGGGCGCCAAGCGATTGCGACGTGGAGTGTCAGAACACCCATCTGAATCAAGTCGCTGAGCCCCTTACGGGCGGACTTCTGTATAAAGCGGACGGCTCCGTTGATGCGGCGATGCTAAAAACCCTGATCGAAAAAATGCAATTTGGTGCCGGCGACTCCGTACTGGGGATCCCCGCAACCGCAGTGTACGCGAGCTTCAAACCGACGTTGCGTGAATACGCATTGGTATTTAGAACGCTCAATAAAATCGGCCCCGACGTCGTCAAAGGCGAGTTTAATGCGGCCTTGGCCGACGCGGGTGACGACAAGGACGCGATGTCGACGTTCTATCGTCGATTTGTGAACATGAATGATGTCGTTGGGCAATCTGGCCTTCAGAAGTCGAATCGCCATGCCGTGGCGACGGGCTTCTGGATGCGTAGAATGGCCGACGGGACGTTGCCGCTCATTGAAGAAACGTTGAAAAAGACTTTGGTCGAATTCGATAAGCCTCTTCATGACGAAGTGTTTTCGGCCAAATGAGAACCGCCCATATCTATTTAATTCCCGGTTTTTTTGGGTTCTCGGATATTGGTGGCATCACGTATTTCCACCACGTTACAGAATTTCTGCGCGCCCGGCTTGAGCGACGAGGCATCCACGCCATCGTTCGCGGCGTGGCGACTTTGCCGACTTCAAGCATCGAGAAACGCGCAGCTCGCCTTTTTGACGTGATCGCCGAGGATGACCCGCAGGGGGAAATTCATCTTGTCGGGCATTCTACCGGCGGTCTTGATGCTCGCGTGTTTACGACGCCAGAAATTAGTTTGCCCAACGTCGATGCGACCCGACACGCGGAGTACGCCTCGCGCGTGGTGTCTGTGACCACGGTCTGTTCGCCACATCGTGGTACGCCAATGGCGAACTTTTTTGACAGTGTTTCTGGCGGGCATCTGCTCTATCTGCTGACACTCACAACGATTTACACCCTTCAATTTGGAAAGCTTCCAATTGGCGCCGTGATTGCGCTTGGCGGAGTATTGGTGCGCCTCGACGACGTCGTGGGTCTGGATAACACCATTTTTGACCAAATCTACGATTTGTTGCTCGATGATTTTGACAAAGAACGTCAGGAAAAAATCCGGTCATTCTTGAAATTAATTTTAGAAGACCGAACCCTGATTCGACAGCTCCGTCCTGAACTCATGGACGAGCTCAACGCACGAACACCTAATCGTCCTGGCGTGCGTTATGGAAGTGTCGTGCTGCGTGCGGCGACTCCAGGTTGGGAGACCACACGGTCGATCGGCCTTCGGCCCTACGATCAGGCCACCCACATGCTCTATCGCGCCGTTCAGTTCCTATCGGTCCTGCATTTTGAGGATCCTCGACTCGCTGAAGAGCACGACGACGCCTTGACGCTCGCCTACGGCTTCCGCCCCAGCACCTTGGACAGCGATGGCATCGTGCCTACGCTGTCGCACCCCTGGGGGGAGATTCTGTGGACAGGTTGGGGCGACCACCTTGATGTATGTGGACATTTTGACGACTCTTCACGCAAACCACCTCATGTGGATTGGTTGAAGTCGGCTTCAGCGTTCAATCGCCACGACTTCGAGAGCCTTTGGGCTGCGGTGGGTGATTTTGTCGGGCAATCTTCATGATTCCTGCGTCTTAAAGTAACGAATCCAAGGATGTTTTCGTGAAACTAGAAATTCTGTTCGTGGCGTGCTTTTTGGTGAGTTGCGATAAACCAGCGGTCGAGACGCCGAAAATATCCCAGGAAAATGCTCCCGCCATGAAGGTGGCGGGCGTTGAACACAGCACAAAAAGCCTTGAGCAACTCAAAGCTGAACATACCGATGCTTTTCTGATGATTGGCAGCGAAACCTGCGTTAACTCAAAAGGTATCGCGCCACATCTCGACGAATTGGCGGCGCAGCAACCTGCCATTCGTTTTATCAGAATTGAGACCCTGCCTGGATCTGAATTTGCGACCCCCACCTTCATGATTCTGAAGAACGGCGAGGTTGTAGACAGGCAAAGTGGGGCGGTGGGGCCGGGGGATGAGGCGGCTTCGAAAGAGAATCCCCTTTTGCTTCTGAACCTGCTCGCCCGAAATGGCCTTGTCTCGCAGGATCCCTACTCGCTCCTGCTCAACGAGGAACCCGCTGAACCGCCTCCCGCCTGGCTTTTCCCGGGCTTGGGTGCGAATGCCCGGCGGCTCGATGGCTGGCAAATGAAGGGCCAGAATTTTCTTCGAGCTTCTTTTGCAGGCGCTTCGATTCGGGACGCGGATTTTAGTGAAGCGAATTTGCAGGAGGTGAACTTCTCGCATACGGATTTGACGGGGACGAAGCTTCAAGGGGCCTCGTTGGATGGTATCTACTGGAACCAGACGATCTGCCCTGACGGCAAAGTTCATGACGGCGGTTGCGCGGAATTTGCGACCGCCGCCGAATAGAAAACGGACCCAACGTGTTTCATTTGTTTTTGATTTCGGAGTCGTGGTGTGCAGTTTTTCGACCACTGACCCTTCTGTTTTCGGTGCGAATTAAATGAAGGCATCTCCACTCATAACAGCGATTTCCGACGGATTTGCATTCGTCCGCGGGCCGCAGTCGTCTGGTGATCCGACCTACCGCGAAAAAGCGGTCATCATCACGCCCTTCATGTTCCTCTACGCAAGTGTTTATCTTTTTCTAAATCATTTTCCGGTTGAGGCTCCTCACCTGTTGCCGATGCTTCGGATTGATCAAGATATTCCGTTCTTAGTCTGGACGGTTTTTCCATATTCGGTGTTGTTGGCGTCTGGAATCTTGCTGCCGATGTTCATCCGCTCACGGGAACTCATCTATCGAACCATGAGCGCGTATGTGGTTTCGCTGGCGATCAACGCGACGATTTGGGCTCTTTATCCTACGATCTATCCTCGTCCACCGGCACCCGGTGGGGGGAGCCTGACCGAGGCGTATTATCTGCTGATGATGCAGCTTGATACGCCCCTAAATTGTCTTCCTTCTGGGCATATCACTTCGCCGGCGGTCATGGCTTGGGCCGTCGCCCGCGAAAACCCTCGTTATGCGAAGGCAATTTGGATTTCCTATGCGATTTTGGCCGTGTCGGTTTTGACGACCAAACAGCATTATTTTTGGGATATCGCAGCGGGTGTGAGTTGCGCTGCGTTTGCGGTTTTCTTGGTCAATTCTTTGGCAGACCGCAAAGATCAGTTGCTGAGCAATCGACGCGCCGACGTCTGAAAACACGAATCGCCTCTTCGCTTTGGCAGGAACGAGCCTCTACGTTAGTCTCTGGTCTTCGCGTTATTGGAGGCGTCATTGAGAACCCAAATTAAATCGAATGGTCTTCTGGCTGGAGTCGTCGCCCTTGCGCTGGTCAGCGCGTGTTCGGATGACTCCGAGACCGTGGCCAATGATACGAAATACGACCTTCCAGATGTTGCTCAGATCGACGTTGTGGATGCTGCCCAGAGCGACGTGGATACCAATAATCAGCCTGACGCCGGCCAGCCCGACCTTGGTGAATTAGATCTCGATGTCGCCACCTGCTGGCAAGTACCGCTGCAATCTTCCGTCACCAACGTGCAGCCCATGACAGGCATCGTGATTTGGGAGGATTCCTGGGATGACGACCTCGTGAAGACTCAGGTTGGCAACGTTCAGCTTGAGTACGCTTATGTGGCTCCGGGGGACCTCTCCACGGGGCCTGGAACCTACGACTGGTCCAAGCTCGATCAGATGCTTGACCGAATTAAGGCGCATAAACATCAGGCGATAATCCGGTTTTATTACACCTATCCTGGAAAGCAAACGGGTGTTCCAGCCTGGATCAAGGCGCTGAATTCTTATCAGGAAACCACCGGAACATCGGAAGGAAAGCAGACCTGGTTCCCGGATTGGTCGAATCAAAACCTGAAGGATTTTCACACAGATTTTTACACCGCGTTTGCGGCGCGCTACGACCAAGACCCGCGGCTTGCATTCTTGCAGACCGGCTTTGGTTTGTGGGCCGAATACCATATCTATGACGGCCCCAATCGTTTGGGGCATGAGTTCCCAGACAAAGAATATCAGACGGCTTTTTTGACCCATTTGAGTCAAGTGTTGCCGACCTTGCCGTGGAGTATTTCGATCGACGCCGGCGAATCGGACTATTCACCGATCGAGGCCAATGCGGCGTTGATGAACCTCAAGTTTGGCCTCTTTGATGACTCGTTTATGCACGAGGACCATGGCGCCTATAACACCGATATGTGGAACCTTTTTGGTTACACCAACCGTTACAAGAACTCGCCACACGGCGGCGAATTCTCTTATTACACCGACTTTGACCAGGAACATGTTTTGGACGTGGCGGGCATTTATGGTCGTACATTTCAGGACCAGGCCGCCAAATTTCATATTTCCTACATGATTGGAAACGACCAACCCGACTACCAAACAGTGGCTCGAATCAAAGAAGCGGGCATGCAATCGGGGTATCGATTCCGGATTTCGTCTTTCGAATCATGCGATGGCGGCTCGACCGTCATGGTTACGAATGAAGGCGTCGCGCCGATTTATTACGACGCTTTTGTCGCGATAGATGGCGTGCGCTCTGATGCCTCGCTCAAAGGCCTTCTGCCCGGTCAGACATGGACGATTCAGACTTTGGCTGGAACCGCCGTGGGTGGGCAGGCTCCAACACTCACGATCGAGTCGGACCGTCTGGTCGCGGGACAAGTCATCGAGTTTGCCGCGGACTTGCAGTGAGCAGTGAGCAGTGAGCGGTGAGCGGTGAGCGGTGAGCGGTGAGCAGTGAGCAGTGAGCAGTGAGCGGTGAGCAGTGAGCAGTGAGCGGTGAGCAGTGAGCAGTTGTGATTCGGTACGCGGGCATCCTGCCCGCTGTGATTCGTGTATTGGCGACGCCAGAACCGACCAAAACACTGATGACATACTTTTCTGAGTCCTCGTCCGAGATTGATTGGGTTGAGGAATTCTTTTATGCGTCATTGCCTGCTGGAGAAAATTGGGATGATTGGCGAGATCGTCAAATCTTCCTATTCGGTGACGACCATGACGGGTTTCTAAAAGTTCTAGACGGTTTTCACGATCGATGAGCTGCGGACCATGAGTCGGCCTGGCGTGCGACGAATCCCAACGCGGGCAAGATGCCGGCGCCCCGTATCACCACCCAGCTACTGCCAGCTGCTCACTGCTCCCCGCTCACCGCTCGCCGATTCTCGATATTTCTGAAAAGTTATGGCAAGGTGGGTCGGTTCAATCAGATGGTGATTCGATGAAACGTTTTTTGCCCGTCATACTGCTCGCAGCGGCTTGTTCCGACACCGCACCGGATTCGGTCGAGCTCCAGCAACCGCTTGCCCAAGACGTGGTCCAGCCAGCTGTGATTTCGACCGCGCTCGAGAACGCTGCCGAGAAAAAGGCCAAGGCGGAGTGGACCGGCGAAGTCGCTCCACAAGTCATCGATTGGACCGAAGCAGCCAAACACATGCCTATCAAAGATGGCCTGGTGCCGGCTGCTCAAAAAGACATCATTTCAGGCGTAAGTCTGCCGGTCCTGCTGCCGCTCGATGCGACGTTGGCGAGCTCGGTTTTCATGACCAAGGGGGACCTCTGGTACGGGGCGGATATGAACGGTGAGGGTGTCCACGTTTATATCCACGGCACTCGCGGTGAGTATCCAAATGATTTTAAGCTCACCGAAGCCCAGCTTGCGCAAATCAGGAATTTTACGATCTACCGAACCCATGAAATCGTGACGCTGACGTTCAAAATGTACGGCGCCGCGTATCGCGTTGATGTCGAGTGCGCCGCGCCGGATGCGCGATGCAAGCAAGACGCATACGTCACGGATCTGGCCGAGAACCTTGTGTTCGCGGGAGGTCAGCAATGAAACGCCTGACCCTCGCCCTTGTGTTCATCGCCGCGCCGGCATTTGCCGCTGATTTTACGTACAACCCGCCGGGTTCTTTGACCGGCGGCAGCGGAACGGGCCGAGTCGACGACAAAGTCTACGCTCCAGGCATGCGCTATCCGATCGAGGTCGCGCCCTCGTATCCGAACTCACAGGTCTGGGGAGCTGGTGGCTCGCAGGGCGGTGGTGGCGGACAATGCGACGCAAAGAATTATTCGTATCCGTGGTGGGATAATTATTGCGAGTCTCGATCATGGGATATGCCGCTCTGTCCCTCGGGAACCGGCCATCAAGGCCAGGATATCCGGCCGTCCACATGCGCAAATAAAACGCATTGGACCGTCGCTGCCGAAGACGGGACGATCACGAGCATCGGTACCTATTCAGTTTATCTGACGACAGCCAGCGGCCGCGTTCATCGTTACCTTCATATGGACCCGCCGACCTTGGCCGTGACCCGCGGCCAAAAGGTCACGCGCGGTCAACGCATGGGCCTTGTTTCGAACGCGTTCAACGGCACGCCGACCACGATTCATACGCATTACGACATCATGGACGACGTATCGGGCTTGGGGCAGGTTTTTGTGCCTCCCTACATGTCACTGGTTCGCTCCTACGAAGAACTGATCGGCCAACCGGCGGTTGCCTGTGCCATCGTTCCAGCCGGCGGAGGAACGCTCGATAATTCAGGACCGTGCTTTACGGCATTTGGAAATCCGACCTATTGGCGTTCGGTAGACGGCCAAGGCGTTGAAAATAACTTTCAGTGGACCAACGCCTGGGACGGTGCAGATCCGGGCAACTGGGGACGCTGGAGCATCAATGTCGAAGAGGCCGGTGAGTACGAGGTCTCGTTCAATGTGGTCGCTGGTTATAACGTGTCTAAAAAGGTCCGATACGTCGTCAAACATGCCGGCGGAGAAGACACCTTCATCGTCGATCAAAGCGGTGTGACCGACTGGCATTCGCTGGGGAAATTCACCTTCGAGACCGACGGCGATAATTGGGTTTCGGTCAACGATAATACCGGTGAGACCGCAAGTGACCTGCACATCACAGCTGACGCCCTGCGCTTGATTTCGACCGCCACGACCCCGACGAATAATAATCCGGGCACAAATAATAGCCCGGGAACCAATAATGATCCGGGCACGACGAATAATGGCCCAGGCGTGATTCAAAATGGAACCAACACGGTGATTCCGACCCCAGGCACCAACCCCGGCAACGAGATCACTGCCTCCAGCTCGACCTCGGTTTCGACCTCGAACGGTTGTTCAACAGGTTTGGGAGGTCTTGGTTTGATGGGCCTCTTTGCCGTCGCTGGTTTTCGACGCAGAAAGCAGTGATTGAGTCCGCACTGTGATTGGTCGTGCCGCTCACACAGCAAAGTGACGTGCCCAAAACTTCGCATGATGGTATTTGATGGGGGAATTCGACGATGGAGCGGTCATGAAAAAGCGCAGTCTCTCAGGTATCAAATCTACCGGCACACCACATCTGGGCAATTATCTGGGTATGATTCGTCCTGCGATCGATTTGCAGGATGATTTCGACTCATTTTATTTTGTCGCTGAATACCACGCACTTACGTCAGAACGAGACCCAGCGGCCATGCGCGCTTCGACGCATATGATCGCGGCGAACTTTCTGGCCTTTGGACTCGATCCAGCCCGTGCAGCGTTTTTCCGCCAGTCGGATGTGCCCGAAGTGACCGAGCTGGCGTGGCTCTTGAGCTGTGTCACCCATATGGGCCTGCTTGAGCGCGCCCATGGTTACAAAGCCGCCAAAGATCAAGGCAAAGAAAAAGAGATCAATCATGGCGTGTTTTCGTACCCCGTGCTCATGGCCGCCGACATTCTGATCTACGATTCGGACGTCGTTCCAATCGGGCGAGACCAGATTCAGCACCTTGAGATGACCCGCGATATTGCCGTGAAATTGAATCTGGCTTTTGGCGAAAACCTTGTGAAATTGCCCGAGGCGCTGGTCCGTGAGGAGGTCGCTGTTGTCCCAGGAACCGACGGACGAAAGATGTCGAAATCCTACAACAACATCATCGAACCTTTGGCCAAACCCAAAATATTGCGCAAACAAATCATGAGTGTGGTCAGCGATTCCACGAGCCTGGAAGACCCCAAAGACCCCACCAACGATAATACGTTCGCGCTCTACAAGCTTTTTGCCACCCCCGATGAACTGGCTGAAATGGAGGCGAATTACCGCGGCGGAAATTACGGTTATGGGCATGCAAAACAGGCGCTCTACGAAAAAATGAACGACTATTTTGGGCCTTACCGCGAAAAATACGACGCCATTTATGCCGACGAGGATTACTTAGAAGGGGTCCTCGAGGCTGGTGCGATCCGCGTACGACCGATCGTCGAAGAAGTCATGGATCGCGTTCGATACGCGACCGGACTTGGACCAAGGCGCCGATGAGGCATCGTCTTGTTGTCCTGATTCTGCTGTTATCCGCAAGTGCTACGGCGGCCCCTGCCACGCGATTGGTTCGATGGGTCAACGAGCTCACGGATGTCGAGTCTGCCGGTCGAGCCACCGGTGTCGGCGCTCCTTTGGCCGCAAAGTGGCTTGAAGCAACCCTCAAAAAACTCAAGTTGGAACCCGCCGGCGAAGACGGTTACCAGGTGCGCGTCTCGGTTCCCTGGCGAGCTGAGGTCGATTCGGGGCTGGTCGTTGGCGAAACGACTCTGGCTCCGGGCATTGAGTTTCAGGCGGCAAATTTTAGTGACTCGGGAAAGGTAGAAGGGACCCCTGTTTTTGTGGGATATGGGATTTCCTCGCCGCGCCTTGGTCTTGATGAATACGCGGACATCGATGTTCGCGGCCGCATCGTTGTTGCCCTGACGGGGGTTCCAGACTTTCTGACTCCTCTGCAACCCAACGATCTCCAACTGAGCTCGATGCAGTCCAAAGCCGCGGTGGCGCTGGCCAAGGGCGCACGAGCGCTCGTCTTGGTCAACGATCCACTTGGACACGGCGCGGGAACGGGGCAGCGGCCCGACGAGATTTTCCCGTTTCAGCCAGAGCGAAGCTTGGATGGCATCATCGTATTACGGGTTCCGCACCGAGTTTTGACCCGAGCAATTCCATCGGTCGACTTCGCCGCAGCTCAGGCGACCTTGTCGACCACGCGCTCTCCCGTTTCCGGGATTCTGCCCGTGAAGTTCACCGTTAATGTCGACATCGAACGTGAGTTCACCGACGCGACGTCGCTGATTGCAAAAGTCCCCAACACTTCTGGGCCACCGCTCTTGTTGATGGCGCACTACGATGGATTGAATGTCGGTGCCTTCGAAGGGCCACCCGGATATACGGGGGCGGATGACAACGCCTCGGGCGTATCCGTTTTGCTGGAAGTCGCGTCGCGACTGGCGGCACGGCCGACACAAAATCACACGGTGTACGTGATTTTTCATGATGCCGAAGAACTCGGATTGCATGGGTCTACGCGCACATCGAACTTCTTGAAAGCCAGTGGGGTGGTGGGCCCGGTGATCAATTTGGACATGGTGGGGCGTCTGGGCGAGGCGGGGCTGAAGATCTTCGCGGCTCCCCAAGACTGTGAGGCACTGAGCGCGCTGACGGCGATTCCTTCGTCGTGCAAAGAGGCGACCGAGAGCCATAGTGACCATCTTCCTTTCTTGCGGCTCGGATACCCTGTGAGTTCGTTATCCACGGGAAAAGGAGTGGATTACCACCGCTCGACTGACACGGCGGATAAGCTCAATTTTCAGGGCATGTCGAAGGTCGCCGATATGTTGGAGAAGAGAGCGCGTTAAGCTATGCTCCTGCGCAGTTCAGGCGGAGAGCCCGGTGTTTAAATCGATCTATTATCTAAGTATCTTCGTGGGCTTATTCGGAGCCGGTTGTGGCGACCTCGGTTTGGGCGATTCGACGGGAACCAGCGTCTCGGGATCCATTCTGGGGTCGGACTTTTCGTCCATCGCCGGCTCGGCCGAATCGTTCGGCGGAACGTACACCATCACGTTGGCGGATACTGGCGCGTTCGCGTGCAATAGTTTTGATTCGCCCCCCACGGCTTACCTGACGGTCGTGCTTGCGGACGTGTCTGCGCCAACCTCGGTTTCGGCAGCGTCCTCGGTTTCGTTCAACAGCTACGAAGACGGCGTCAACGACGTCGAGGCTGCGACCTCTGGTACGATCAATATTGATGAAATCGACGATATCTCCGGCGCGATTTCAGGTACAATCGACGCCTCGGGACCGACCAGCTTTGTATCGGGTACGTTCTCGGCTGAGATCTGCCCATGATTCCAAATATCCGTATCCCTTTCGCTGTAAAAGTATTTCTCTCCTACTTTGCGGTGGTGCTTGCGGGGGCGATTCCCGCGCTGCTCTATCTGCAGTTGTCGTTTTACGACCAAATTATCCAAGATCGCGCCGAAGAACTCTCGCGTCGTGGGTCGTTGATGACCGAACAACTCCGCGCCTTACCAAGCGATGAACGGGTCACCTTTGTGCGTGCTCAGGCCCGCCTGGAGCCCACTCGCATGACCTTTCTGGGAAAAACCGGGGTCGTGCTTTTTGATTCGCTCGGAAACACCACTGCCCTCGAAAACCATGCGCACCGTCCCGAAGTGATGCAGGCGCTTGGACAACTGGAAGGCTCCGTCAAGGAGTCCGATATGCCCGGAGTTGGGGTCGCTCGTCGACAGTCCAAAACGACCGGCGAAGAAAACGTCTATGTGGCGATTCGCGTGGATGAGGGGTCGCGATCTGAGGTTCTGCGTTTCGCCTATCCGATGGACCGGATCGAGGAGATCACGGGTGGAATGCGGGATGCGATTCGAAACTCGCAAGCCGCCGCTCTGACAGTGGCCATTTTGCTTTCGTTATTAGCGGCTTATGTGTTTGGTCGTCCGCTGCAGGGGCTGGTTCGGTCCGCAAATTCGTTGGCGGGTGGAGACCTGACCCCTTCTGAGACGTGGACCTCCGAAGACGAAGTTGGCGATGTCGGCCGGGCCTTGAACCGCCTTGCTCTGGATATTCGAACCCGATTGGCGACCTCCGATTCTGGGATGAATCTGCTCGAACAACTCGTCGAAGACATCTACGCACCCGTCGCCGTCTTGTCTGCAAGCGACGCCATCGCGGTGAATGCCGCGTTTCGTCGCGCCGTTGAACACGACACGCGAGACGCCGAAGAAGTCTTGGCCGCGATTTTGAGAGCCCCTGCATTTTTGAAGGCTCGCTCTCTTTCCGAATCGCATACCGAAGGGATTTGGTTTGAGTTTGCCCAGGAGCGCTTTGGTGTCGCCATGCGCATTTTTGCCCTGAAACAGGCCGGCCAGGAATCATTGTCGGTTCTGCAATGCCATATCCCAGAAGGGTTTTTGACCCATTGGCACCCCAACGCAGATTCCGTGGCGGTTTTGGAGGTTTCGGGCTCGATTGCCGAATCGATTCGACGTTGTGAAGCCATCTTTCCGGAGATCGTGATTACGGTGGAGTCGGGCCAGGGGCCTTTCAAAGCGGCTGATGTGGACCGTCGCTTGGATACGGCGCTGGATTTTGCCATCGACGCGGCGGCTGAAGAGGATTTGGAAGGGTTCTTGATCGAAATTCGACAGACCGACACAACCGTCATCATTATGCTTTGTCTGGCGCTGCCCGTGTGGATCGGAAAGCTCGCGAGCTCGATGGTCAGCCCTATTGGTGGTGTGGTTGCGGATGATGGGCATTCTCTGACGTTCACCGTGCCGAGGGCGTAATGGACGGAGTCAGACTCGAACCCCAGGTTTTTGTACGCGATCGTCGCTCGTTCGAGATTCGGCATTTCTTTGATTTACCTGCAGCGGGCAACAAAGCTGCTTGGTCGGTCGATTATTACCTGTTTTTTACCCAAAGCCTCGGCATCACTCCGGCAAACTGGGAGATCACCGACTTCTACCGTGCCACCCAAGTTTTGATGCGTCTGCAGAGCCACGGCCTTTCGCTTCACCAACTCGCCGACCTTACCAACGTTCAAAATCCCGGTCATAAGCTCTTGAGTCAGGTGCCAAGTCTGCTCAGCGCAGAACCCGTGCAGGGCCAAGCCATGACCGCGATGGCGCAGCTTTTTGGGGCCGAAATTGCAGACGGTCTCCAAGAGGAAATTAGCGTCTTGAACCGGCGCCTCAAGGACACGCCCGGTATGCGGGCACGAATCGAGAGACTCTGCGTGGGGACCGAAGAAGCCCTCAACGCAGTGACGAGCCTGCGACGAGCCGTCGAGCCCTATCGCGCCGTGTCGCATCCCGATTTGATGCCGACCTTGGTATTTGCCGAAGAATTTCTGATGGCGCTCGTGGATGAGCGATTCTCGGAACTCGCCCTTAAGATCGCCGACGAGCCGCTGCTCTTTGATGGACGTGGTCATGCGCTGCAACTTCAGCTTCGACTCGCCGAGACCCTGCGCCGGCTGCACGAAAAACGACGAAGCTTCGGTTTTGTGACTCCCGGAAGACATGCGGGCGAACAATATGGCTACCGCTTGAGTCTCTTGAAAAAGGAGCTGCAGAAGTCCCTGTATTTGGACATGCGGGCCTCGGCCAAGGATCCTTTTGTCGCCAACTCTGCGGCGATGGTGGCGGCCGGCTTGGCTGCGACCTGGGCCACGATCGCACAGGTTCCGCTGCTGACTGGCACGATCAATTCGACGCGTGGCGCACTTTTTGTGGCCCTTGCGGTGGGCGCGTACGTGCTCAAGGACCGCATCAAAGATCACGTCAAACAACGCCTTTTGAAGCGTTGGCTCAAGTGGGACCACAACGTGAGCTTGGGCGACCACCTCTTTCATTTGATGGGGCTTGGTCAGGTGACTGGTCGCGCTATGGAGAAGGCCGTATGGGCAGGAATCAAAGACGTGCCCAAAGATATCGTTCGCCTTCGTCGTGCGGCGCGAACGGTTCGTGGTTCGTCGACCGAGCTTGAAAATGTGCTGCATTACCGCCGCAGAATCGAACTCAACGGCGTTGAAACCGAGTCCTTCGACAGCCAATTTGGCATCCAAGAACTGGTCCGGATTTCACTCAACGACGTGATGGCACGGCTCGACGATCACATCGACTTGGTGTCGCATTGGGACGAAAAGTCCGGAAGCTTTTTGCGCTCCGAACTGCCCAAAGTTTATCATGTGAATCTGGTGTATCGCGTTCGGCAAGAAGGCACGAAAGAGAGCTTCTTGCGCCGTGCCCGAATTGTGTTGAATCGCGAGCAAATCCTGCGAATCGAGCACGTCGGTTAGGCGCAGAAGCTTTTCAAAGAAACTCGGGCAGATGGGTCCGCAGCTCGTCGGCACGCATCGCCGTGTAGTCCTTATCCATTTCGACCGTGATCAAGTCGCGGAGTGGGGCGCCGAAATGGTCCCGAAGCATTCCCAGAAATTTGGGGCCAGCCACCACAACAAGGCGATCAAACGAGTGGTGCTGCCGCTGGTTCTCGAGGTGTTCCGCCAGCCGCTTCGCAAACCGAATCTGTTCTTCCTCTTGAGGCTCGATCTCGGAGGTCATGGCGTGTTTCGCCGTTCCCAACCCCTCGCGGCTTCGGCCCGGGCTGTCACTGTTGAAGTCGTGATCTTTGGCGCGCCCACCTGGATTGTCGAAGGTTTCAACCTCGTCCAACGCGGAGGTCGGAGACGTGGCTCGGTAGAGCGTTGCCTTTCCGCCATTCGCTGTCAAAACTAGGATACTCATTTGGCCCTCCTACATGGTCTGGTCTGGTGATTGGCGCCGGCGGTCAAAATATTGCGTCGGCTCCGCGGCCACACTATTCCCACCTTCGAATTGGTGTCAACCGGGCCTCGAACGCCGCAATGACTTGGCATCCCACACCACTCGTGCCACAATCCCGCGAAGCCTCAGCCCCGCGCCCGCGTGATGGAGACACGAAGTGTCCAAATGGCCAAAAAACTGGAAGGATTTGCCTCTCGCTGTGATTGACGTAGAGACCACGGGTCTTGATGCGTCGGTCGACCGCGTGCTGGAAATCGCCATCATCCGTTTCGAAGCTGGGCAAGTTGTTGAGCGCTACGGCCAACTTGTGAATCCTGGCATTCCGATTCCCGCAGATTCCACCCGGATCACCGGCATCAAGGACGAGGACGTCAAGGATCAGCCTCGGTTCGAAGAAATCGCCGATGAAGTGCAGCGTCGTTTGGTCGACGTGGGGTTGGTTGCTTATAATCTTCCCTTCGATCGCGGCTTCATTAAGGCTGAACTCGAACGGCTGGACATGTCGTGGCCCGCAGATGCTCCCACGCTTGACCCGCTGATCTTTGCTCGCCAGTTCTTTCGCAACGCTCCGCGAAAAAATTTGGGCGCAATTTCAAAATTACTTGGCATTCCCCTTGAGGAAGCCCATCGTGCTGTCCATGACGCCGAAGTTGCCGGAAAGGTGCTTTTTGCGTTTGAAGACCGCCTGCCAGAAGATCTCGATCAGTTGCTGATGCTTCAGACCCAATGGGAACAAGCGCAGGCTTCTGAAATGTCGAGCTGGCGAGGATTCGAAATGTCGTCGCTTGGCGGCTCCTTGGATGCTCCAGTCGGGCTTGGACCCGCTTATGTTTACGGCGATGAAGCCGACCCCTTAAGGGCACTCTATATGACTGTGCCCGAGGCCCCCACACAGTCCTGATTCTCACTTGGAAGGAACTCCAACGATGCATGCAGAATCCCCCTCAGCGATCAAAAAAGCTTTCGGTACTCTTAGTGAACTCGCCGCTTTCTTGTTAGCCGGTACCTTCCTCGCGCTCATTTGGGCAAACGTTGACCATGCGGGCTACGAGACCTTTATTGAACACTCGTGGTTTCAAAGCGCGTTCTTGAGTCATCAGCCCGACCATGGCGTGAGTTTTCACTTCTTGGTCAACGATATTTTCATGGTGCTTTTCTTCGGCATCGCCATGAAAGAAGTCTCGGAGAGCTTTCTTCCCGGCGGAGCGCTTTCGAGCGTGCGTAAAGCAGCCATGCCGGCGCTCGCCACCGCAGGCGGTGTGTTAGGGCCCATCGCGGTATTCTTCATCTTGCGAATGGTCCTCAATCCGCAGCCCGATATCGTGGGCGGTTGGGCGATCCCCACTGCAACGGATATCGCCTATTGCTGGCTGTTTGCGCGTTTCATCTTTGGAGCGGGGCATCCAGCAGTCACCTTCCTCCTCGTATTGGCAGTGCTCGACGACCTCATCGGCATGTTGATCATCGCGGTTTTTTACACCAGCGAGATTCATCCCATGTGGTTGGGGCTCGTGGTGCTTGCGATCGTCATCTGTGAAGTGATGCGCCGTATGGGCGTCAAGAATTTCTGGCCCTACATGCTCATTGCGATGCCGCTCTCATGGGTTGGTCTGCATTACACAGGTGTGCATGCCGCTCTGGCCCTCGTACCCGTCATTCCATTCATGCCTCACGCCGAGCGCGATGCTGGTATTTTTGCCGACGACGACCACACAGACACGATGAACATGTTCGAGCATTTCTTTAAGCCGATCGTCGATGTTGGACTCTTCACGTTTGGTCTTGCGAATGCTGGCGTGCTCTTGAGTGTCGAAGCGATCACGGCGACACCGACTTGGATCATTTTCCTTTCATTGTTCTTGGGCAAGACGATCGGAATTTTCCTCTTCTGTGTCTTGGGCAAAGCTTTTGGGCTGAGCCTTCCTGAGGGCATGAACATCAAACAAACCGTTGCGATGGGAGCCGTGGCCGGCATTGGATTTACGGTGGCGCTTTTTGTGACGACCGTCGCAATCCAAAAAGGCGTGGTGCCGATCGAAGTCGCAGGCGATCTCAAACTTGGCGCTTTGCTCAGCTTCTTCTCGGGCTTTATCGCGTTCTTCATCGCGAAGGCAGTCGGCATCAAGAAGTGGGAAGCGGCCTGATTTTACGGGCTTTTGCTGCTTTCATTGGTAGCGCTTGACACGTGTGGTACTCTCTCGCGCTGTCACGCTCTTGCTTTGGGAGACGCCACGTGTCTGCTCGCACAAACCGAATTTTTTCTTATTTCTTCGTGCTCTTTGCCTCGGCCCTGCTTCTTCAAGCGTGTGGCAAGACGGCAATCACCGAGCGTTGCTCCGCTGATTCCGATTGTGAATCAGGCTCGCAATGTGTCGGCTCTTTTTGCACCGCCCCCAACATCTGTTTCGACAGCACCGACTGCCCAGAGGGCCTCCTGTGTCGCGATGCGACCTGTGTAGCGGTCTGCGCCTCGGCGTCGGATTGTCAGACCGGCGAAACCTGCTCCAATGGAGTTTGTGAGCCCGGATGCAGCAGTGATGGGGACTGTGAGGCCGGTCAGGTCTGCAGCGACTCCGTATGCATCGACGTTTGCCAATGTGCTGACGACACGGATTGCCCTGACGGAAACACATGCGATGGATGCATCTGTCAGCCACCTGAGGCTTGTGTCGTCGACGAAGACTGTTCGGATCAAGGCGTTCAAACGGCATGCCTTGACGGCCAATGTGTTTTTGTTGAGTGCACGACTGACCTCGAATGTCCTCCGAATACGGTCTGCCTTGAATATGCATGCGTCGACACAGTCGCCTGCGCCGTCGACACCGATTGTGACGAGGGATTCCGATGCAACAACAACCAATGTGTCCCGACCGAGCAATGCGTATTCGACCAGGATTGCCCTCAAGGCTTCCTCTGCGTCGAGGGAACCTGCGCACCCATCCCGGTCGAATGTACCGGGGACGATGAGTGTCCTCCAGATTTCCAGTGTATCGACAACATGTGTGCGTTTGTGGGCGAATGTGTCGTCGACATCGACTGTGGGCCTGGGTCGGTCTGCGATCAGTTCACCTGTGTCCCTGCAGAATGCCGCGTCGATCGTGATTGTGGTTTGGGCGGAGACTGCGTGGGCGGCCGTTGTGAGTACACATTCTGCCAGACCGCGGCTCAATGCCCCGAAACCGAAATCTGCCAGGACGGCGTCTGCATTCCATTCGAGGCTCAATGCCGCACGGATCTTGATTGTCGGCCCAATGAAGAGTGTCTAAACGGCCAGTGTATCCCACGCATGCCCGCATGTTTCAGCGATTTTGATTGTCCGCCGGGCGACCTTTGCCTCGACGGACAATGTGTCACCGACGCGCAATGTGTTGATGATGTGGATTGTCTGCCAGGCGAAATCTGCGCAGGTGGCCAGTGTCAGCCTGCCGGCGGTTGTCAGTCGGATATGGATTGCGGCGCAGCCGAAATCTGCCTCAACGGTGCCTGCTATTTTGTCGGCGATTGTCGCAACGACTCTGAATGTGCCCCGAATGAGTTGTGTCAGAACTTCCGATGTGAAGTTGTGGACTCATGCCTCAATGTCCCGTGCCCTCCAGATTCGACGTGCGTCAATGGCGCCTGTCAGCCGATCGCTCAATGCAATATCGACCGTGATTGCCCATCGGGATTCCGATGCGTCAACAACACATGTGAAGCCCGTCCAGACCAATGCATGACAGACGCGCAATGCCCGATGGGAGAATCCTGCGTGCAAGGCCGTTGCGCCTTCACGGGCCAATGCAGAACGGACGCTGAGTGCGCCATGGGTGAAACCTGCACGAATAATTTCTGTGTTGTGACGGGCGGATGCGTTCGCGACGCCGATTGTCCTTCAGGACAAGAGTGTGAGCCGATCACTCGCCAATGTCAGGCCGCCTTGGAATGCACGACTTCGGCCGATTGCTCGAATGGGTTCCAATGCCTTGGCAATCGCTGCATCGACTTCCGTCAGTGCACCACCGATGCAGAATGTCCTGCTGGTGCCGTGTGCAACGGCAATTTCTGTCAGCCAAATCCTAATTGTTCGCGCGATTCCGATTGCGGAACGGCCGAACGCTGCGACCTTGGAAACTGTGTGCCTCTTACGTGCACAACCGCCGCTCAATGCCCTGCTGCTTGGGAATGTTATGCAGGTCGATGTACCCCTCCGCTCGTTTGTCAGAACGACGCAGGGTGTCCTTTGCCCAATATGGTTTGCACCAACAACGTCTGCAATGTGCCCAACGGCTGCACCTCAAACGCGGATTGCCCCGGCGGATTCACACAGTGCATCGCAGGTGCGTGCCTGCCGATTCCTCCAGGGAATTGCCAGACTGACGCGCAGTGCTCGAATAACCAGATCTGTGAATTCGGATTCTGTGTGCCACAACCACCATGTCAGTTTAACGCCGATTGTGGCCCCGGTGAGCGTTGTTTGAACTACCAATGCCAGTTCATTGGCGAGTGTACGACCGATGTTGATTGTGGCCCGACTGAGGCGTGTGTGGGGCAGATCTGCGAGCCGAACTTCGAGTGCGTTTCAGACAATGACTGCCCGCCCGACAACACCTGTCAGCCTTCGGCCGACGGTCGCAACCTGTGTGTGCCTGTGGGCGCATGCATGATCGATTCGGATTGCTCGCCGGGCAATACCTGCCAGAACGGACAGTGTATTCCGAGCTCGCCGGTCTGCATGACCGACCTCGACTGCCCACCTGGCGAAAACTGCCAACAGGGCCTGTGCCAACCGACTGGCTCTCAGTGCATGACCGACGCGCAATGTCCTGCTGGACGTGAATGTGTGGCCGGAACCTGCACCATCGCTCCAGGTTGTCGTAACGACTCCGATTGCGGTGTGGGGCTTGAGTGCGATTTGTTCTCGGGTCAGTGCATCAGCCCTGTGACTTGCGCCGACAGCACTGACTGCCCTGCGGGCCAACTCTGCGTCGGTGATTCCTGCGCCATCGTCACCGGTTGTCAGGTTGACTCGGACTGCCCTTCTGGCACCACCTGTCACAACGACGTCTGTCTGATTGCGCCAGATTGTGCAGCAGACACCGACTGCAATACGGGTGAGCGATGTGATTTTGGTTATTGCCAACCCTTCGCTTGCATGTCGGACACCGACTGCGCGAACACGTTCTCGTGTATTGCCGGTCGCTGTCTGCTTGGGCCCTATTGCAGTAACGACTCTGAATGCCCCGCGCCGTCGGTCTGCACTAACTTCGAGTGCAATAACGCCGGTGGTTGTACTTCGGATGCTCAATGTCCTGCCAATCAGTCTTGTTATGCAGGCGCGTGTTACGCAATTCCGCCTTCGCAATGCAATCTGGATTCGGATTGCCCTGCTGGAAACGAGTGCAACTTTGGCATCTGCCAGAGCACGACCCCTCCGCAGAGTTGTATGATCAACGCCAATTGTTCGGGCGGTCAGCTTTGCATCGGTGGCTTCTGCCAGGGTGGCGTTCAGTGTGTGAACAACGGCGACTGCGTATTCCCTGAGTCGTGCGTCCGCTCGCAGTGTGTAGCTGCGCCTTAGCAGCGAGCAGCGAGCACTGCGATTTGTGACGGTCCGCAGGCCCTACCAAAATGAAAAAAATTCTCATTAACCAGACGGGCGACTCCAACAAATTTTGGACGATTGAGCAGTCTGGCAAAACGTATTCTGTTCAATGGGGCAGGCTTGGCACCAAAGGCCGAAGCGGCGAAAAGGATTTTTCTACAAAGGAAGAATGCTCCAAAGCCGTACAAAAACTGATCAAAGAGAAAATCAGCAAGGGATATTCAGAAGCCCAAGACCTGACAGAGATTCCCGAAAAACAGATCGCCCAATACAAACCCATGGACGACGACGTGTTCTGGGACATCATTTCCAGTTTCAATTGGAAAAAGACCGGCGACGACGACGCTGTGATGAAGCCAGCTCTCAAACGCCTTGTTTCGATGACCGAAGACGACATCAAAGAGTTCGCAGAAATCTTGGCAGCGAAGCTCTATGAGCTGGACGGTCTAACCTACGCCTCAAATATTGGGACCTATTCGTACGGCAAGGAAGGCGGCTACTTTTCAGTCGACTACTTTTTGTACGTAAGGTGTTGTGTGGTTGCGAATGGGAAAGCCTTTTTTCAAAAGGTTTTGAAGCAACCAACCAAGATGCCAGAAGACCTCGATTTTGAGGCGCTGCTCTATTTGGCGCCCGAAGCGTTGAACAAAAAACTGAAAACGGAAGGAGAGTGCATCGATACGAAGCTCTCTTTTGAAACGTTCTCGAACGTCGAAAAATGGAAATAGAGCGGCGGATGAAAACGCTTGTAGCGCTTCTGCGCGCCGTCAATGTTGGTGGGACTGGCAAATTGCCGATGGTTGAATTGCGCGCTCTGGCTGAAGCGGAAGGCTTGCTTGATGTGCGTACCTACATTCAGTCGGGCAATCTTCTGTTCTCGACCGCTGATGATCCAATGCCCGTGAAAGCGGCGTTGGAAAAACGCCTTGAGATCAGTCTGGGTAAGCCTGTGGGTGTCATCATCCGCACCTCTCAAGAGATGCAGGCAGTGCTCGATGCAAATCCATTCCCCAATGCCGAGCCAAACAAGGTCGGCGTCCTTTTTCTGGATGACCCACCATCTCTGACTGCAATCGAGGACGCGAAGGGACTGGTCGACGAAGAAATCGAACTCGGCGAGCGCGAGATTTTCATTCATTATCCGTCTGGGATGGGCCGAACGAAACTGAGGTTGGCGGCCATGTCTCAAGGAACCGCCCGCAACATTAATACGGTCGCAAAGCTCGTGAAAATGTCGACGGATTTATGAGGTTTTGCGAGCGTGGTGGCTTGTCGGTCCGAGTCGTAGCAGGCCATAGGGGCCTGCGTATCAATCGCAGCCAGGCTGGAGCCTGGCGGACCGAATCACACCGCTGACGGCTCACCGCTCACCGCTCACCGCCAACAGCCTGGCGAGCCGCTGACCGATTTCTTTGGCGATCTCGGGTGTGACGGGCGGAATGTGGACAAAAAGCGCCTGAGCATCGTCCTTGCAGGCTCCAAGGGCATGCCAGTAGATGGCGTTGCACACATAATTGCCGGCATCACGTGAAAGTGCGGCGCGCGGCAAGCCGTGTTTTAGCGCTTCTTCATCCCAGGCCTTGGCCAACGCGCTGATATCCAACGAAGTTTCGCGAAGCACATCTTCGGAGTCGTCCAACGGGCCTTCTTCAAGCGGCGCGATTCCCCGCAGATTATGGGCAAACCGCTCGAATTGAACGTTCCAGGATTTGGCAGAAAGGCCAAACATCACCACACACCGACCCGATTGAACCAACCATGCAGCGTCGCGTTCGGCGGCCTCGAAGGTGACCTCAAGCTCGTAGGCCCGGCTTGCGAGCACCTCTGCAGCAGCTGCGGCCGCATCCCATGATGGGTTGTAGGTGTGTTCGCGAAAGGGCTGAAAGCCCGTGAATTGGTATTCCAAAGCCTATCCTTGTTTTTTTCGGAGCTCGCGAATCGCGTCGTCCAGACCTTCCAACGAGAGCGGGAACATCGGGAAGATCGAAGAAATCACGTTCACGGTATAAAATGAGCGCCAGTATTTCGGCGAGTCAGGGTTCAACCAGACCGATTGCGGCATCTTTTCGATCAGGCGTTTCAGCCACACAATGCCCGGGTCTTTATTGATGTAGAACATGTCAGATGCCCCGCCGGACTCCATCAGCTCGTAAGGCGCCATCGCTGCATCACCCACGATGATGCAACGCCAGGTCGAATCGACTTTCTTCAACAGCTCCGCCGTCTTGATTCCTTTGCGTCGCGACATGTCCGTGTACAAGGTGTCGTAAGGGCAATTATGGAAATAATACGACTCAAATTGTTTGAAGTGCGACGCCTGATGGGCCGCAGAAAACAAGAGCGAAGTCAGCTGCGAGTAGGGCGTCATCGACCCGCCAACATCCATCAACAACAACAGCTTCACCTCGTTTTTCCGAGGTTGTTTAAACACCAACTCAATCTCGCCGAAATTCCGCGCGGTCTCGTCGATGGTTTCGTCCAGATCGAGCTCTTCTTCACGGCCATCTTTGGCCAGAATTCGCAGACGTTTCAGCGCTGTCGAAAACTGCCGGACGTCCAAAATCGCGTCGGTGCGCAGGTTTTTAAACCGTCGATTCATCGCGACCTGAACCGCGCTTCGCCCGCCGCCTGGGCCACCGACACGAATGCCAGCGGGGTTCTTTCCGCCGTGCCCAAATGGGCTGGTGCCGCCCGTGCCGATCCACTTATTGCCGCCGTCATGCCGCTCATTTTGCTCGGCAAGTCGTTCTTCGAACCGTTTACGAAGCTCCTCAAGGTCTAGCTTTTCCAAAGCCTCAAGCTCGGTCGGCGTCAGTTGGCGCATGGCCTGCGGGTCGCGAAGCCAATTCATCAGCTCGTCTGGAAGGTCTTTAGAAAACTGACTCCAATCCACCGTCGCATCATGAAAATACTCGGCAAAGGCCAGATCGTAGATGTCGTATTGTTCGGGGCGTTTTACCAAAAGCGCCCGCGCCAGCGTGTAGAAATGATCGATGCTGTCCTGGTGCAGGCCCTTCTCGAGCGCCTCCAACAAGGTCAACAACTCGGTCGAGCTGATCGGCAATCCCCGATTGCGCAGATGATAGAAAAATTCGACGAACATCAGACGCGCTTCTGAATGGCTTTGATATCGGCTTCTTTCTTGAGCAAAACCCCAAGGAACGGAAACGACGACCGCAATTTTTCAGCGTCCATTCCTGCTCGTTTTAACGCTCCAAGCCAGTCGATAAGTTCGCTGGTTGATGGTTTTTTGCGAACCTCGGGTTGGTCACGAAGCCAGAAGAATTTTAACAAAACCTGAGCCAGCAATTCGTCGTCGAGTTTCGGGAAATGAACCTGCACGATCTCCTGCATCTGCGCGGCGTCCGGGAAGTCGATGTAATGAAAAACACAACGTCGCAGGAACGCGTCCGGCAGTTCTTTTTCGGCATTCGACGTGATGATGACGACGGGGCGTTCTTTGGCCACGATCGTCTCGTCGGTCTCGCGGATGTAGAAGCTCATTTCGTCGATTTCACGAAGCAGGTCGTTCGGGAACTCAAGGTCGGCCTTGTCGACCTCGTCGATCAGCAACACCACGCGGTTCTCGCTGACAAACGACTGACCCAGCGGCCCGAGCTTGATGTAGCGTTTGATGTCTTTCACGTCGCCATCGCCAAAGCGGCTGTCATTCAGGCGCTGCACCGTGTCGTAAACGTAGAGGCCTTCCTGAGCCTTGGTGGTCGACTTGATATGCCAGCGCAAAAGCGGCATCCCAAGGGCGTTTGCGACGGCGGTCGCCAGCAAGGTTTTGCCGGTTCCGGGCTCCCCGCGGATGAGCAAAGGGCGTTGCAGAACAACGGCGACATTCACCGCGTCCTTGAGTTCATTGCTTGCAATATAGGACTCGGTGCCTTCGAACTGATTCATACTTTTCTCGGTCTTGTCTTTGGGTCATCAACCCACACAAGATGATTCGCGATTCAGAAGGTTGCAAGCCCAGACCCCAACCTTACAATGCGACCATGAAATACCTGCTAGTTCTCCTCTCCATCCTCTGGGCGCTTCCACTTTCGGCCCAGGAGGCTCGCCCGCCCGTCCATATTGAGATCGTTCTCGATTCGAGCGGCAGCATGTTGGACAACGACCCGAGCCGCCTATCTTCGCTTGCTGGAATGATTTTCGCCGATTTGGCGGCCCCCGACGACTTGGTCGGCGTCCAGTCGATGAAAAAACAGGGCTATACCTTGCAGCATCTAGCGCCGGTGTCGGAAGTCCGCGCCAAAGCGCGTCAGGAAATCGGAAAACTACCTTTTCACGGGGTCACCGATTGTGCCGGCCCTTTGAAGATTGCGGCGGACGAACTCAATAAGGCCAAAACAGGGACTTCGCGGCAATTCGTGGTTTTTTTGAGTGACGGAGTTTGCCCACGCGAACGGCCAGATCAAGAACAAGCCCTGCTTTCGGCCGCAGAAGCCCTCAGATTGCAGGGTGTTCGGGTATTTTCGATCGGCCTTTTTGACGAGGCCGCCACCGAAGGCAAAGACCCTGAACGTGACCTTAAAACATTGGCGACAGCCACAAACGGCGAGTATTTTCGGGCCGAAAAGGCATCCGACCTACCGCTGAGGTTCGCCGAGATTCTGGGACGAATTGTCGGATCTGAAGCCCAACCCTTTGCGCTCGAGCCCGGCAAAGCAACAACGGTCGAGCTCGACGGTTATGTCGCCGATGCCTCGGTCATTGTGACGTCCACCAAACGCGCGGTTCGCGTCACCAGAGCCTTGGCCCCGGACGGAACAGTTCTGTCCGTTCCACTGAAAACCCCTCCATTTGAGGCGAGCGATTCAGCGTTCTATGAATCAGCGGGCACGAACTCCAAAGGCGCGCATTATGTGGTCTTGCGGCTCATCGCACCTAAATCCGGCGCCTGGTCCTTTGTGGTCGATGCTCCGGCAGACGCCAACGCGTTGGTGATTCAGAATTACGCGTTGATTCCTGAACTCGAAGTCGCTTCGTCTTTAAGAAAAGGCGAACCAGCAAACCTGACGATGAGGTTAAAGGGGCCCGACGGAAAACCCGTCGCCGACCCCAAATTCCTAGCGAAGGTCGTGGCCAGCATTCAAATCACCAAGCCAGATGGCAGCTCCGAAAGGCTCGCGCTAACGGCGAAAACCGATGGCGCCTTGGTTGGCGAAATCACACCAACATTAGATGGAACCTGGAAATTTGTAGGCAACGTCGCGTTAAAGACCGGAGGCCTCAAAAAATCGACTCCCGAGGCAAAGGCCGAAGTCCTCGACCTGAAGCTCGCCTTTGGCGCGGCTCAAAAGCCCATCGATTTGGGTGAAATCAAGGCAGGGGAGACCTCGTCAGGTCATCCACTCGATTTGTCCGCGTCGAAAATGGGTGGCCCTTATCAGGTCGATGTCACAACGGATTTAGCTGGGTTTGTTGTCACGCCAAGCACACTGGACTTGAGCCCTGAAAAGCTGAACTTCGAAGCTGTTTTTCTGGTCAATATCGACCATCCCGGCGGTCCCGTGAAAGGACTCCTAAAGGTCGGCAAGGGCGGTGTCTCTATCGAGATCCCTGTCAGTGCGACGGTATTGCCGCTCACGTTTTGGGAAAAACACGGCAAATTAGTCATCGCGATTTTGTCGGCACTTGGTCTTTTATTATTAATGTTATTTTTGGCCAAAGGCTTCCTTGGCCCACACAGCTTTTCACCTGAAGCCCGCATCAATTGGGGCGAATCGATGGATAGGTTGAACAAGAACGCGTTGGTGATTCGTGAGATTCGCGGCACGGGCAGCGGTTTTTATCGAAACGCCAAGCTGGTGTTCGGCGGGCCAACGTCGTTCGCCCCGGCCGATGGTTCCCCACTGGTCACGATCGAAGCAGTCGGCCCCAACCGAATGGAAATCCGCGCAGAATCGGGCGTTGAGCTTTTGTCGGTGAACAAATTCGACCCCGAAAAAACCAAGAAAGTCGACGACGGAACCTGCCCAATATCAACGGGCGAAATCTACAAAGTCGGCGAGTTTTTTCTGCGTGTCCGTTGACGGCGAGCAGTGAGCAGTGAGCAGTGAGCGGTGAGCGGTTTGTTCCGAGGGGTCCAGCCTGGCATTGCGATTCTGCGTTTGGTCCGCGGGCATCTTGCCCGCATGCGCTTGGTCCGCGGGCATCTTGCCCGCATTGCGATTGGTCCGCGGGCATCTTGCCCGCATTGCGATTGGTACGCAGGCCCTATG